>NZ_CP075567.1:2838750-4258125 GCF_021018765.1 Pseudomonas fitomaticsae
AGCTATCGCGTTGCAGTCCGGCGCGCAGTCACTGACGTATGTTGAACTCAATGTGCGGGCCAATCGCCTGGCTCACCGGTTGCGTGAGCTGGGCGTCGGGCCGGATACGCCGGTGGCGATCTGCGTCGAGCGCGGGCCTGAACTGGTGATCGGCCTGCTGGGCATTCTCAAGGCTGGCGGCGCTTATGTGCCGCTGGACCCGGCCTACCCGGCGGAACGCCTGAACTACATGCTCAAGGACAGCGCGCCGGTGGCGCTGCTGGCGCACGGCGCGACCCGGGCGATGTTCGAGGCGGGCGGCGTGGCGTTGCTCGATTTCGATCAGGATCACTGGCCGGACTATCCCGAGCACAATCCTCAGGTGCCGGGCCTGAACGCTTCGAACCTGGCTTACGTGATCTACACCTCGGGCTCCACCGGCACGCCGAAAGGGGTGATGGTCGAACACCGTAGCCTGTGCAATTTGCTTCATTGGAGCTCGCAGGTTTGCCCGCCCATGGCGGACGGCGCCCTGTTGCAGAAAACCCCTTACAGTTTCGACGCCTCGGTCTGGGAGCTGTTCTGGCCGCTGACGGCTGGCCTGCGCCTGGTGCTGGCGCGCCCCGATGCGCATTTCGAACCGGCGTATCTGACGCAAGTGGTACGCGAGCAGCGCATCAGCGTGATCCAGTTTGTCCCGGCGTTGCTGCAACAGTTCCTCGAGGTGGAAGACGTCAGCCAATGCACCCGCCTCACGGATGTTTTCTGTGGCGGCGGCGAACTGACGCCAGAGCTGGCCCGCCAGGTGCGCGAGCGTCTGCCGCAGGTTCGCTTGCACAACGTCTACGGCCCGACCGAAACCACCGTCGACAGCACGGTGTGGACACTGGAGCCATCGGTCCCGGTGCCAGAGACGCTGTTGCCCATCGGCCGGCCCGTCAGCAACACCCGCTTGTACATTCTCGACGATCAGTTGCAGCCGCTGCCGCTGGGCGTGGCCGGTGAGTTGTACATCGGTGGGGTGCAGGTGGCGCAGGGTTACTTGAACCTTGCGTCGCTCACCGCCGAGCGCTTCCTCGACGATCCGTTCAGCGATCAGCCAAACGCGCGGCTGTACCGCACGGGCGACCTTTGCCGCTATCGGGCCGACGGCAACCTTGAATACCTGGGTCGCAATGATGATCAGGTAAAGATTCGCGGCTTGCGCATCGAACTCGGGGAAATCCAGGCACGGCTGATTCAACTCGACACCGTGCTCATGGCTGAAGTGCTGGTGCGCGAAGACGTGGCTGGCGATCCACGGCTGGTGGCGTACTACACCGGTGAGCCGCTGGAGATCGGCGAGCTGCGTAGCCATCTGCTGGAGCAGTTGCCGGATTACATGGTGCCGACGGCGTTCGTCCATCTCGACGCCATGCCCCTGAGCCCCAACGGCAAACTCGACCGCAAGGCCTTGCCGGCGCCGGATCAAAGCGGTCAGTTGCTGCGCGGGTATGAGGCGCCGGTCGGTGATGTGGAATGCCGCCTCGCCGGGATCTGGCAGACCCTGCTGAACGTCGAGCAGGTCGGTCGTCACGACAATTTCTTCGAACTGGGCGGTCATTCCTTGCTGGCCGTGAAGCTGGTCGAGCGCATGCGCCAGCAGGAATTGAGCTGCGATGTGCGGGTCCTGTTCGGCCGGCCAACCGTGGCAGAACTGGCGGCAACCCTGGGCGCGTCGTCCAGCGTTCAGGTGCCGGTCAATCGCATCACCCCTGACTGCCAACACATCACACCAGACATGCTGCCCCTGGCCTCACTGGATCAGGCCGGCATCGACCAGGTGCTGGAAAGCGTCCCCGGTGGCGTCGCCAATGTGCAGGACATCTATGCGCTGGCGCCGTTGCAGGCGGGGATTCTGTATCACCACATGGCGGCAACTGCGGGCGATCCTTACGTGTTGCAGGCGCAGTTCGTGTTTGACGGGATCAAGTCGATCAAGGCGTTCGTGCGCGCCGTCAACGTGGTGATCGCTCGGCACGACATCCTGCGTTCCAGCGTGGTCTGGGAAGGCCTCGAAGAGCCGGTGCAAGTGGTCTGGCGTGCGGCGCCGCTGGCGCTTGAGCGCGTAGATCACGAGGCACTGGACGGTGATGTGCTGCAACAGATGCAGGCGCGTTTCGACCCGCGTCACTACCGTCTGAATCTGGGCCGTGCACCGATGATGCGTTTCGCCTACACCGAGGATCCGCAGCAACAACGTTGGGTCGGCATCCTGCTGATGCACCACCTGATGCTCGATCACACCGCGCTGGAAGTGCTGGTGCGCGAGATGAACAGCGTGCTGCACGGCCACGCCGCCGAACTGGCGACCCCGGTGCAATACCGCAACTACGTCGCACAGGCACGGCTTGGCGCGGATGCCGAAGCGCACGAAGAATTTTTCCGCGACATGCTCGGCGACATCGACGAGCCGACCCTGGCGTTCGGCGTGCAGGACGTACACGGCGACGGCAGCGCAGTGATCGACAGCCAACTCACGCTGGACACCGCGCTGGCCTTGCGTCTGCGCGAACAGGCGCGGCGGCTCGGCATCAGCGTTGCGAGTCTGGCGCACCAGGCCTGGGCGCAGGTCCTGGCGCAGATCAGCGGCCGGGACGAGGTGGTATTCGGCACGGTGCTGCTGGGGCGGATGCAGGGCGGCGAGGGCGCCGACCGGGCGTTGGGCCTGTTCATCAACACCTTGCCGCTGCGGGTCAGCATGACCGCCACAGCGGTGCGCGAAAGTGTGCTTGCCACCCATGAACGGCTGGCGCAATTGCTCGCGCATGAGCAAGCGTCACTGGCGCTGGCCCAGCGTTGCAGCGGGGTTTGCGGCTCGCTGCCCTTGTTCGGCACGTTGCTCAACTATCGCCACAGCGCACCGCAGGCGGCGGGGCTGACCCTGGACGGCATTGAACTGCTCAGCTCCCGCGAGCGCAGCAACTATCCGCTGGTGGTCAGCGTCGATGACCTTGGCGAAGGCTTGCGTCTGAGTGTGCAAGCGGTGCCGGGCATCGACGGTGCGCGGGTCTGCGAGTACATCAACGTTGCCTTCGACAGTCTGGTGCAGGCGCTGGAGCAGGTGCCGCAACTGGGCGTGGATCAGTTGTCGATTTTGCCGCCGGATGAGCGTCGGGAGTTGCTGGTCGGGTTCAATGCTACCCAGCGTGATTATCCGTCGGGGTCGACGGTTCATGGACTGTTTGAGCAGCAAGTGAAACTGCATCCGCAAGCCGTGGCGGCGGTGCATGGCGACGTGGCGTTGACCTATGACGAGCTGAATCAACGGGCCAACCGACTGGCCCATTTTCTGATCGGGCAGGGTGTGCAACCGGGCGATCACGTGGCGATCCTGCTGCCGCGTTCACTGGATCTGCTGGTCGCGCAACTGGCCATCGGCAAGTGTGCGGCGGCTTACGTGCCGCTGGACATCAACGCGCCGGCTGAACGTCAGGCGTTCATGGTTGAGGATTGCAGGGCGAAAGCGCTGCTGACCTTGAGCACTGAGGCGATTGATTACACCGAGCACCGGGTCGATCTGGATTTACTCGAACTGGGCGCGCAACCGGTCCACAACCCGGATCTGCCGCAGTCCTCCGAATCGCTGGCCTACATCATGTACACCTCCGGTTCCACCGGCACACCGAAGGGCGTGATGGTGCCGCACCGGGCCATCGGTAGACTGGTGATCAACAATGGCTACGCCGATTTCAACCCGCAGGACCGCGTGGCGTTTGCCTCCAACCCGGCATTCGACGCCAGCACCATGGACGTCTGGGGGCCGTTGCTCAACGGCGGGCGCGTAGTTGTGATCGATCACGACACCTTGCTTGATCCAAACGTGTTCGGGCAGGCATTGGCGGCTTCGGGCGTCACGATCCTGTTCGTCACCACTGCGTTGTTCAACCAGTACGTGCAGTTGATCCCCGAGGCACTGAAGGGCCTGCGCATCGTGCTCTGTGGCGGTGAACGTGCCGACCCGGCCGCTTTCCGCCGCCTGCTGGCGGAGGCGCCAAACCTGCGCATCGTCCACTGCTACGGCCCGACCGAAACCACCACCTACGCGACGACTTTTGAAGTGCGCGAAGTGGCAGAAACTGCCGACAGCGTGCCAATCGGCGGCCCGATCTCCAACACCCTGGTCTATGTGCTCGACGCCCGTCAGCAACCCGTACCGATGGGCGTCACCGGCGAGCTGTACATCGGCGGCCAGGGCGTGGCGTTGGGTTATCTCAATCGCCCGGATCTGACTGCCGAAAAATTCCTGCAAGACCCGTTCGGCGATCAACCTGGCGCATTGCTGTATCGCACCGGCGACCTCGCACGCTGGCTCGCACCGGGCCAACTGGAGTGCATCGGCCGTAACGACGATCAGGTGAAAATCCGCGGCTTCCGCATCGAACTCGGGGAAATCGAAAACCGTCTGCTGAACTGCGAAGGGGTCAGGGAAGCCATTGTGCTGGCCCGTCAGGACGGCCAGGAACCGCTGCGTCTCGTGGCGTATTTCACGGCGGAGGAGGGCGTCGACAGCGCGAGCCTGCGCAGTCAGTTGCAAGCACGCCTGCCGGAATACATGGTGCCCTCGGCCTGGGTTCAACTCGACGTCTTGCCGCTGAACAACAACGGCAAGGTCGACCGCAAAGCCTTGCCGCTACCGGATCCGAGCGCCTGGCTCAGCCGCGAATTCGAAGCCCCGCAAGGCCCGGTGGAAACTGCGCTGGCGCAGATCTGGGCAGATGTCCTGAAACTGGAAAAAGTCGGTCGCCACGACAACTTCTTCGAGTTGGGCGGCCATTCATTGCTGGCGGTGAGCCTGATCGAGCGCCTGCGCCGGATCGGCCTGAGCACCGACGTGCGCGTGCTGTTCAGCCAGCCGACCTTGGCAGCATTGGCAGCAGCGGTGGGCAGCGGTCGCGAAGTCGAAGTGCCCGCCAACCTTATTCCTGCTGATTGCACTTACATCACCCCGGACCTGCTGAGCCTGACCGAACTGGATCAGGCCAGCATTGACCGGATCGTCGCCACGGTGCCCGGCGGCGCTGTCAACGTGCAGGAAATCTATCCGCTGGCGCCGTTGCAGGAAGGCATCCTTTATCACCACTTGAGCGCGGAGCAGGGCGATCCGTACCTGCTGCAATCACGACTTGCCTTCGACAGCGTCGAGCGACTGCGGACCTTCACCGACACCTTGCAGCAGGTCATCGCACGCCACGACATCCTGCGCACCAGTGTTGTCCACGAAGGTCTGGCGACGCCTCATCAAGTGGTGTGGCGCCACGCCGAACTGGTGGTGCAGCACGTGACGCTGGACCCGGCGCAGGGCGACATCCTCGAGCAGTTGCACGAGCGTTTCGACGCCCGGCACTACCGCCTCGACATCAGCCAGGCACCGCTGTTGCGCATGGTCTACGCCGAAGATCCGAAGCAGCAGCGCGTGGTGGCAATCCTGCTGTCCCACCACCTGATCCTCGATCACACGGCGCTGGAAGTGATCGTCGAGGAAATGCGCGGTGTGATGTTCGGTGAGGTCGACCACCTTTCGCCGCCGATTCCCTATCGCAATTACGTGGCCCAGGCACGCCTGGGGCTCAGCGAGCAGGAACACGAAACGTTCTTCCGCGAGATGCTCGGCGACATTGATGAGCCGACCCTGCCGCTCGGTCTGCGGGACGTGCAGGGTGACGGACACGGCGTCGAGGAAGCGCTGCAACCGGTGGCCGCGGAGCTTAACGGGCGCCTGCGTGAACAGGCGCGGCAACTGGGTGTGAGCGCGGCCAGCCTGATGCACCTGGCCTGGGCGCAAGTGCTGGGGGTGCTGTCGAACCGCCGCGATGTGGTGTTCGGCACGGTGATGATGGGGCGGATGCAGGGTGGTGATGGTGCCGACCGGGCGCTGGGGGTGTTCATCAACACCTTGCCGCTGCGCATCGATGTCGGCGCCGGCGCGCGCGATGGGGTCAAGGCGACCCACGCACGGCTGACGGCATTGCTCGGGCATGAACATGCTTCGCTCGCACTGGCCCAGCGTTGCAGTGGTGTCGCGGCTTCGTCACCGCTGTTCAGCGCCTTGTTCAACTACCGTCACAGCGCCCCTGTGCAGCCGTCGCAAAACGGGCAGGGCATCTGGGAGGGCGTGCAGAAACTCGGCGGTGAAGAGCGCACCAACTACCCGCTGACCCTGAGCGTGGACGATTTGGGCGAAGGCTTTGCCTTGTCGGTTCTGGCGGTCAGCCAGATCGGCGCGCAGCGGATTTGCAGTTACATGCACACGGCCCTGGAGCAACTGGTGCAGGCGCTGGAACAGACGCCGCAAAAGCCATTAAACCGCTTGCCGATCCTTTCGACTGCGGAGCTGCAGCGTCTGGTCGAGGGCTTTAATCCACCGGTCACGGCCTATCCCCGTGGCGCGACGATTCACGCACTGGTCGAGGCGCAGGCCGAGCGCAACCCGAATGCCCTCGCGGTGATTCAAGGTGCGCAACAGCTGACCTACGGGCAGCTCAATCAGCGCGCCAACCAACTGGCCCATCATTTGATCGGCCTCGACGTGCAACCGGACGACCGCGTTGCGCTCTGCGTGCGTCGTGGCCCGCAGATGCTGGTCGGGCTGCTGGCGATTCTCAAGGCTGGCGCCGGTTATGTGCCGGTCGATCCTGCGCACCCGACGGAACGCATCGCCTACCTGTTGCAGGACAGCGATCCGGTGGCCGTGCTCGCACAGGCTTCGACCCGGGATCTACTGGGCATGATGCCGGTGATCGATCTGGACAGTGACGCCTGGCGGCACCTGCCCGACAGCAATCCACAGCTGCCGTACCTGACTCCGGCGCATCTGGCGTACGTGATCTACACCTCGGGCTCCACCGGCGAGCCGAAAGGCGTGATGGTCGAGCATGCGACATTGGAAAACCTTGTGCACTGGCACGCCGAGGCCTTTGACCTGCACGCCGGCAGCCACACCGCCAGCGTTGCCGGGTTCGGTTTCGATGCGATGGCCTGGGAAGTCTGGCCGGCGCTGTGCATCGGCGCGGTCCTGCACCTGCCACCGGAGTCGGTGAGCAACGAGCATCTGGATGAATTGCTCGACTGGTGGCGAGCGCAGCCGTTGCAGGTGAGCTTTTTGCCGACTCCGGTGGCCGAATATGCGTTCAGCCGCGAGCTGCAACACCCGACCTTGCGCACCTTGCTGATCGGTGGCGACAAGCTGCGTCAGTTCAATCGCGAACAGACCTTCGCGGTGATCAACAACTACGGCCCGACCGAGGCTACGGTGGTCGCCACCTCGGGTCCGGTTGAAGTCGGGCAAACGCTGCACATTGGCCGGCCGATGGCCAACGCTCGTATCTATCTGCTCGACGATCAGCAACGTCCGGTGCCCGTAGGTGTGACGGGCGAGTTGTACGTCGCCGGCGCTGGCGTGGCGCGGGGTTATCTGAACCGTCCCGATCTGACCGCCGAGCGCTTCCTTGCTGATCCGTTCAGCGACCAGTCGCAGGCGCGGATGTACCGCACCGGCGACCTCGCACGCTGGCTGGCGGACGGCAACATCGAATACCTGGGCCGCAACGACGATCAGGTGAAACTGCGTGGCGTGCGGGTTGAACTGGGGGAAATCGAAGCGGCGCTGGCCAGCCATCCGGCGGTGCAGGACGCGGTGGCGCTGGTGCGCAACGGGCAATTGCTGGTGTGGTTCACCGAGCGAGCGCCGACCGAGATCGAAGCCCTGCGCAATCATCTGCAAACCCGTTTGCCGCAAGCGCTGATTCCGGCGGCTTACGTGCGACTCGACGCCTTGCCGCTGACCGCCAACGGCAAACTCGACCGCAAGGCCTTGCCGGAACCGGATCAGAACGCCTGGCTCAGCCGCGAATACGCAGCCCCGCAAGGCCCGGTGGAAACTGCGCTGGCGCAGATCTGGGCCGATGTCCTGAAGCTGGAAAAAGTCGGTCGCCACGACAATTTCTTCGAACTGGGCGGCCATTCGCTGCTGGCCGTGAGCCTGATCGAGCGTCTGCGCCAGATCGGCCTGAACACCGATGTGCGTGTGCTGTTCAGCCAGCCAACGCTGACTGCACTGGCCGCAGCGGTGGGCAGCGGTCGCGAAATCGAAGTGCCGGCCAATCGCATTCCTGCCGACTGCACCCACATCACCCCGGACCTGCTGAGCCTGATCGAACTGGATCAGCCGAGCATCGACCGGATCGTTGCCACGGTGCCTGGCGGCGCCGCCAACGTGCAGGACATTTATCCGCTGGCGCCGTTGCAGGAAGGCATTCTTTACCACCACTTGAGTGCAGAGCAGGGCGACCCGTATCTGCTGCAATCGCGGCTGGCCTTCGACAACATCGAGCGTGTGGAAGCCTTCGCGGCAGCGCTGCGACAGGTCATTTCCCGTCACGACATCCTGCGCACGGCGGTGATCTGGCAAGAACTGGCCGAGCCGATGCAAGTGGTCTGGCGCCACGTCGAGCTGCCGGTGCAGGAGATCGTCCTCGACCCGGCAGATGGCGACATCCTCGAGCAGTTGCACGGGCGTTTCGATGCGCGTCACTACCGCCTCGACATCAGTCAGGCACCGCTGCTGCGTCTGGTGTATGCCCGTGATCCGGCCCACGATCGGGTGGTTGCGATGTTGCTGTTCCACCATGTCGTGATGGATCACACCGCGCTGGACGTGGTGCAGTACGAAATGCTCGCCTGCCTGCAAGGGCGTGAAACCTCGCTGGGCGCGGCCGTGCCTTACCGCCACTACGTGGCGCAGGCGCGGCTGGGTGTCAGCGAGCAGGAGCACGAAGCGTTCTTCCGCGACATGCTCGGCGACATCGACGAGCCGACCCTGCCGTTCGGTTTGCAGGATGTGCAAGGTGACGGTAGCGACATCGAGGAAACGCGACAGGCCCTGACCCAAGTGACCGGTCAGCGTCTGCGCAGTCTGGCCCGACAACTGGGCATCAGCGTCGCCAGTCTGTTCCACCTTGCGTGGGCGCAGGTGCTGGCGGCGACGTCCGGGCAGGAGCGCGTGGTGTTCGGCACGGTGCTGATGGGCCGGATGCAGGGCGGCGACGGTGCCGACCGGGCGTTGGGGATGTTTATCAACACCTTGCCGCTGCGGGTCGATCTGGGGGCAACCCCGGTGCGCGAAGGGGCTCGGGCGACCCATGCGCGGCTCAGTGCGCTGCTTGGCCATGAACACGCATCACTGGCGCTGGCCCAGCGTTGCAGCGGTGTGGCCGCGCCGTCGCCGCTGTTCAGTTCGATGCTCAACTACCGGCACAGCGCCGACGAGGCGCAACAGCAAAACCTGCGTCAGGCCTGGCAAGGCATCGAGACCCTGAGCAGCGAAGAACGCACCAACTATCCGCTGAGCCTGGGCGTCGATGATCTGGGCAGCGGTTTTGTGCTGACCGCCATGACTCCGGCGAACATTGGTTCGCAGCGGATTTGCGACTACATGCAGACTGCGCTGGAGAAACTCGCGGACGCCCTGGAACAGGCACCGGATCAGCCGCTGAACCGCTTGCCGATCCTTGACGGCGCAGAACGTCAGCAGGTGCTGTACGACCTCAACGTCACCGACACCGCAGACGATCTGGAGCAAACCGTTCACGGGCTGTTCGAGGCGCAAGTGCAACGCACGCCGCAAGCCGTTGCGTTGCAGGCCGGTGAGCAGCGACTGACCTACGCCGAACTCAACGCACAGGCCAATCGTCTGGCCCATCACCTGCGCGAACTGGGCGTGGGGCCGGATGCGCGAGTGGCAATCTGTGTCGAGCGCGGGCTGGAACTGATGGTCGGTCTGCTCGGAATTCTCAAGGCCGGCGGTGCCTATGTGCCGCTGGACCCGGCGTACCCGGCGGAACGTCTGGATTACATGCTCAAGGACAGCGACCCGGTGGCGGTGCTGGTTCATGGGGCGACGCGTGAGTTGCTGGGCGAGAGCGCCGCGCTGGTGATCGATCTTGACCAGGATCATTGGAAATTCAATCCCGACGACAACCCGCAAGTGCCGGGCCTGAGTGCTTCGAACCTGGCCTACGTGATTTACACCTCCGGTTCGACCGGTGCGCCGAAAGGCGTGATGGTCGAGCATCGCGGCGTCGGCAATTTGCTGCACTGGAGTTCGCAGCTGTGTCCCGCCGTGACGGACGGCGCCCTGTTGCAGAAAACCCCGTTCAGTTTCGATGCCTCGGTCTGGGAGCTGTTCTGGCCGTTGAATGCTGGGCTGCGACTGGTGCTGGCGCGTCCTGACGGGCACCGCGAACCGGCGTATCTGGTGCAGGTGATTCGCGAGCAAAGGATCAGCGTGATCCAGTTTGTGCCGGTGCTGCTGCAGCAGTTCCTTGAGCAGGACACTGTCAGCCAGTGCAGCAGTCTCACCGACGTGTTCTGTGGCGGCGGCGACCTGACGCCAGCGCTGGCTCGCCTTGTGCGCGAGCGTTTGCCACAAGTGCGCTTGCACAACGTTTACGGCCCGACCGAAGCCACGGTCGACAGTACGGTGTGGACGCTGGAACCGTCGATGCCGGTGCCGGACAGTGCGTTGCCGATCGGACGGCCGATCAACAACACCCGTCTGTACGTACTCGATGCCGCCGAACAGCCGGTGCCGATGGGCGTCATCGGTCAGTTGTTCATCGGCGGTGCCGGGGTCGCACGGGGCTATCTGGGGTTACCGCAATTGATGGCCGAACGGTTTATCCCGAGCCCGTTCGTGGCCGGCGATCGGCTGTACGCCACGGGCGACCGGGTGCGCTACCGCGCCGATGGTCAGCTCGAATTCATCGGGCGCAACGACTTCCAGGTCAAGTTGCGTGGCCTGCGCCTGGAGCCGGGCGAAATCGAAGCGCAACTGCTGAGCCATCCGACGCTGCGCGAAGCCGTGGTGCTGGTGCGTGAGGAACGTCTGGTGGCGTACTTCACCTGGCACGCCGAAGTCGGGCAACCGGGGATCGCGGTATTGCGCGAACACTTGCTCGCACGCTTGCCCGATTACATGGTGCCGTCGGCATTCGTCGCGCTCGTCAGCCTGCCGCTGAGCCCCAATGGCAAAGTGGATCGCAACGCGCTGCCGGCCCCCGGTGCCGAATCGGTGCTGGTGCGTGAGTACGAGCCGCCAGTCGGCGAGACTGAAATTGCTTTGGCCCGGTTGTGGGCCGAGGTGCTGAAAGTCGAGCGGGTCGGGCGTCACGATCACTTCTTCGAACTGGGTGGCCATTCGCTGCTGGCGGTGAGCCTGATCGAACGCATGCGCCAAATCGGCCTTAGCACCGATGTGCGCGTGCTTTTCAGTCAGCCGACCCTGGCCGCACTGGCCGCCGCCGTGGGCAGCGGGCGGGAAATCGAGGTGCCGGCCAATCGCATCGCGGACGGTTGCACCCGCATCACCCCGGACATGCTGACGCTGGTCACGCTGGATCAGGCCGCTATCGAGCGCGTGGTTGCCAGCGTGCCGGGCGGCGCCGCGAACGTGCAGGATATTTATCCGTTGGCGCCGTTGCAGGAAGGCATTCTTTACCACCACTTGAGCGCGGGAGAGGGCGATCCTTACCTGCTGCAATCGCGTATCGCGTTTGACAGCTTTGAACGGTTGCAGCGTTTCAGTGCGGCGTTGCAACACGTCATCGACCGCCATGATGTGCTGCGCACCGGCGTGGTCTGGGAAGGTTTGAGCGTGCCGGTGCAGGTCGTGTGGCGTCAGGCTGAACTGGTGGTGCAGGAGGTCATGCTCGAAGCTGCGGCCGGCGACATTCTTGAACAACTGCACGCCCGATTCGATGCGCGGCGTTACCGCCTCGACATCGCTCAGGCGCCGTTGCTGCGGTTGGTGTACGCCCGGGATCCGGCCCGTGACCGAGTGGTGGCGATGCTGCTGTTCCATCACATCGTGCTCGACCACACCGCGCTGGAAGTGGTGCGCCATGAAATGCAGGCCTACCTGCGCAGGGCCGACGAGCCGTTGCCTGCGGCAGTGCCGTATCGCAATTACGTGGCGCAGGCGCGGCTGGGCGTCACGGAGCAGGAACATGAAGCGTTCTTCCGCGCCATGCTCGGCGACATCGACGAGCCGACTCTGCCGTTCAGCCTGCGCGATGTGCGCGGCGACGGACGCGGCATCGAGGAAGTGCAGCAGGCGCTCGACAACGGCCTGAACCTGCGTCTGCGCAGTCAGGCGCGGCAGCTGGGCATCAGCGTGGCCAGCCTGTTCCACCTTGCGTGGGCCCAGGTATTGGCGGCGACCTCCGGGCAGGACAATGTGGTGTTCGGCACAGTGCTGATGGGCCGGATGCAGGGCGGCCAGGGCGCCGACCGTGCGCTGGGCATGTTCATCAACACCTTGCCGTTGCGGGTCGATCTGGGCGAGACCCCGGTGCGTGAAGCGGTCAAGGCGACGCATCAGCGTCTCACCGCGTTGCTGGGGCATGAGCATGCTTCACTGGCACTGGCCCAGCGTTGCAGCGGGATCGCGGCGCCGTCGCCGTTGTTCAGCGCGATGCTCAACTATCGACACAGCCACGGTGCCGAGCATTCGGACAGCGTGGTTCAGGCCTGGCAAGGCATCGAGACCCTGAGCAGTGAAGAGCGCACCAACTACCCGCTGAGCCTGAACGTCGATGACCTGGGCAACGGTTTCTCGTTGATTGCCATGGTGCCGGCGGACATCGGCGCGCAGCGGATTTGCGGTTACATGCAGACTGCGTTGATGGCGTTGGTGGAGGCGCTTGAGCAGGCGCCGACGCAGGCGATGAATCGTTTGCCGATTCTTGAGGGGGCTGAGCGGCAGCGGTTGTTGTTCGACTTCAACGCTACCGACGTTGGTTATGACCTTCAGCAGAGCATCCATGGTTTGTTCGAGGCGCAGGTGTTGCGGTCGCCGCAAGCTGTGGCGGTGCTCTCAGGCGAACAGCGACTGAGCTACGTCGAGCTGAACGCTCTAGCCAACCGTCTGGCGCATCACCTGCGCGGTCTGGGCGTTGGTCCGGATTCGCGGGTGGCGATTTGCGTCGAGCGCGGGCTGGAAATGGTGGTCGGACTGCTGGCGATTCTGAAGGCCGGCGGTGGTTATGTGCCGCTGGATCCGGCGTATCCGCTGGAGCGTCTGGCCTACATGCTGGAGGACAGCGCGCCATCGGCGGTGTTGGTGCAGGGTTCGACTCGCGGGTTGTTGGGTGAGGTGGCGGTGCCGGTGGTCGATCTGGATCACGACACCTGGCAATCATTGTCGGCTGATAACCCTTCGGTCGATGGACTGACTCCGCAGCACACGGCCTACGTGATCTACACCTCGGGCTCCACCGGTCAGCCGAAAGGCGTGATCAACGAGCATTCAGGGGTGGTTAACCGCTTGCTGTGGATGCAGGACGCCTATCGCCTCGGCTTCGAAGATGCGGTGCTGCAAAAGACGCCGTTCAGCTTCGACGTGTCGGTGTGGGAATTCTTCTGGCCACTGATGACCGGCGCGCGATTGGTCATGGCGCGTCCGGGCGGCCACAAGGACCCGCTGTACCTCAGCGAAGTGATCGAGCGCGAACGCATCACCACGCTGCACTTCGTACCCTCGATGCTCGATGTGTTCCTCGCCCATGGCGACACCGCGCGTTGCAACGGTTTGCGCCAAGTGATGTGCAGCGGCGAAGCGTTGCCGGGCAGTCTGGTGCGGCGCTTCAAGCAGCAATTGCCGAACAGTGGCTTGCACAATCTCTACGGCCCGACCGAAGCGGCAGTGGACGTTACGGCCTGGGATTGCGCCGGGCCAATCGACACCACGCCGGACAACACACCGATCGGCAAACCGATCGCCAACACCCGCATGTACATCCTCGATGCCCAGCAGCAACCGGTGCCGCAGGGCGTGGTCGGCGAGTTGTACATCGGCGGCGTACAAGTGGCACGCGGTTATCTGAATCGTCCTGAGCTCAGTGCTGAGAGGTTCTTGAAAGATCCGTTCCAGCCCAATGGCCGCATGTACCGCACCGGCGACGTCGCTCGCTATCTGGCCGACGGCAATATCGAATACCTGGGCCGCAACGACGATCAGGTGAAGATCCGTGGCCTGCGCATCGAACTCGGGGAAATTCAGTCCCGCCTGACCGACATCAGCGGCGTGCAGGAAGCCGCCGTGCTGGCCCGCGAAGACGTGCCGGGAGACAAACGCCTGGTGGCCTATTACACCGGCGCACGACTGGAAATCGACGTGCTGCGTGGTCACCTGCTGGAGCACCTGCCGGATTACATGGTGCCGGCGGTGTTCGTGCATCTGGAGGCGCTGCCACTGAGCCCCAACGGCAAGCTCGACCGCAAGGCCCTGCCGGCACCGGATCAGGCCTCGGTCATCACCCGCGAATACGAAGCCCCGGTCGGCGAGGTGGAAATTCTCCTCGCCGGACTCTGGGCCGAATTGCTCAACGTGGAACGGGTAGGACGCCACGACAACTTTTTTGAACTGGGCGGGCACTCATTGCTGGCGGTCAGTCTGATCAGCCGGTTACGTCAGGAAGGCATGGAAGCCGAAGTCAGGGCGTTGTTCGAACAACCGACCCTGGCCGGTTACGCCGCAATTACGGAAAGAATGGAGATCGTCCTGTGAACGTGATCGAACTGTTGGCAACACTCAAGGCTAAAGACATCCAGTTGGCGGTCACCGACGACCAGTTGCGCGTACAGGGCAACAAACAGGCGCTGAGCGATCCGGCGGTGCTTGCGCTGTTGCGCGAGCACAAACCGGCGCTGATCGAGCTGATCAAGGCCGGGCAATATTCAGCGACCAAGAGCGGTCATGTCGAGGTGCCGGCCAATGGCATTGCCTCCGACACCACGCGCATCACCCCGGCGATGCTGACCCTGGCCGAACTTGATCAAACAACCATCGACCGCCTGGTTGCCGACGTGCCGGGCGGCGCGGCCAATGTGCAGGACATTTATCCGCTGGCACCGTTGCAGGAAGGCATTCTTTACCACCACGTCAGCGCCACGCAGGGCGATCCGTACGTGATGCAGGCGCATTTCGCTTTCGCTGATCGTGATCGGTTGAATGCGTTCGTTGAGGCTTTGCAGGCCGTGATCGATCGCCACGACATCCTCCGTACAGCGGTGGTCTGGGAGGGGCTGGATACGCCGCAGCAAGTGGTCTGGCGTCACGCCGAACTGCCGGTGGAAGAGATCGATGCCCAAGGCGATGCGCTGACGTATTTGCACGAGCGTTTCGACGCCCGGGAATTCCGCATGGATGTGGGCCGGGCGCCGATGATGCGTCTGGCTCATGCGTGGGACGAAGCCGGGCAGCGGGTGGTCGCGACGCTGCTGTTCCATCACATGGCGCTGGATCACTCGGCGCTCGATGTGGTGCGGCACGAGATGCGCGCGTTCCTCACAGGGCAGGGCAATCTGCTGGGGCGGCCGGTCGCGTTTCGTGACTACGTGGCGCAGGCGCGGCTGGGTGTCAGCGAGAGTGAGCACGAGGCGTTCTTTCGCGACATGCTCGGCGATATCGACGAACCGACCTTGCCGTTCGGCCTGCAGGATGTGCAGGGCGACGGGCACGGCATCACCGAGCTGAGCGTGGCGGTCGAAGCGGCCTTGGGCCAACGCCTGCGGGGGCAGGCGCGGCAGCTCGGGGTGAGCGCGGCCAGTCTGTTCCACCTGGCCTGGGCGCAGGTGCTAGCCACGCTTGCCGGCAAGCAACGTGTGGTGTTCGGCACGGTTCTGATGGGGCGTCTGCAAGGCGCCGAAGCCACCGACCGGGCGCTGGGCATTTTCATCAACACCTTGCCGGTGCGGGTCGATGTCGACACCCGGAGCGTGCGTAACGCCGCGCAGGCGACCCACGCGCGCCTGACCACCTTGATGCGCCATGAACACGCGCCGCTGGCGCTGGCCCAGCGTTGCAGCAGTGTGGCTGCGCCGACGCCGCTGTTCAGCGCTTTGCTCAATTACCGCCACAGCCACGGCGCCGGGTCGGCCAGCGCACAAACCCTGTCGGCGTGGGAAGGCATCACCACCCTGCATTCGGAAGAACGCACCAATTATCCGCTGACCCTGAGTATCGATGACCTGGGCGACGCCTTCAGCCTGACCTTGCTCGCCACCACTGAGGTCGACCCGCAACGGGTGTGCGATTACATGCTCGGGGCCTTGAACGGTCTGGTGTCCGCGCTGGAACAGGCGCCGGATTCACCGATCAGTCAGGTGCCGATCCTGCCGGACGCAGAGCGCGAGCAGATCCTGCGCGGCTTCAATGCGACCCAGGCCGACTATCCGCAAGGGCTGACGATTCACCAACGTTTCGAGGCGCAAGTCATCGAACGGCCGGAAGCGGTGGCGGCGGTGTTCCTCGGTGAACACGTGACCTACGCCGAGCTGAACCTGCACGCCAACGCCCTGGCCCATCATCTGATCAGCCTGGGCGTTCGCCCCGATGATCGCGTGGCCATCGTCGCCCGCCGAGGGCTGGATACGCTGGCGGGGCTGCTGGCGATTCTCAAGGCCGGCGCCGGTTACGTGCCGGTCGACCCGGCGCATCCGGCCGAGCGCCTGAGCTATCTGCTCAGCGACAGCGCCCCGGTGGTGGTGCTGACCCAGAGCGATCTGCGTGATCGGTTGCCGACGCTGGACGTCCCGGTCATCGACCTCGACCGCCGCACCTGGCCACTGAGCCTGGCCCTCGATCCGCAGGTGCCGGGTCTGGCCTCCGAGCATCTGGCTTACGTGATCTACACCTCGGGCTCGACCGGTCTGCCCAAGGGCGTGATGGTCGAACACCGCACCCTGTCCAACCTGGTCGACTGGCACTGTGGCGCGTTCGACCTGTGTGCCGGCCGTCACACTTCAAGCCTTGCCGGTTTCGGCTTTGACGCCATGGCCTGGGAAGTCTGGCCGGCCCTGTGCGTCGGCGCGACCCTGCACCTGGCCCCGACCCGCGACGGCAACGAAGACATCGACGCCTTGCTCGACTGGTGGCGCGCGCAGCCGCTGGACGTGAGCTTCCTGCCCACTCCGGTGGCCGAATACGCTTTCAGTCAGAACCTCGAACACCCGACCTTGCGCACACTGCTGATCGGCGGCGACCGCCTGCGGCATTTCAGCCGTCACCAGACTTTCGATGTGATCAACAACTACGGCCCGACCGAAGCCACGGTGGTGGCGACCTCGGGCAAGGTCGACGCCGGGCGGGCGCTGCACATCGGTCGGCCGGTGAGCAATGCCACGGTCTATTTGCTGGATGAGCAGCAACGCCCGGTGCCCATCGGCGTGGCGGGGGAGTTGTATGTCGGGGGCGCCGGGGTTGCCCGGGGTTATCTGAACCGTCCCGAGCTGACGGCCGAACGGTTTCTCGAGGATCCGTTCAACAGCGGGCGCATGTACCGCACCGGTGACCTCGCACGTTGGCAAAGCGACGGCACTCTCGAATACCTGGGACGCAACGACGATCAGGTGAAGATTCGCGGCGTGCGCATCGAGCTGGGCGAGATTGAAACCCGGCTCAACCAGCTCCCCGGTATTCAGGAAGCGGTATTGCTGGCCCGTGAAGACGAACCCGGCCAGCCGCGCCTCGTCGCCTATTACACCGAGCAGGCTCAGGTCGAACCGCAACCGGTGGCTGAGCTGCGCGCCTGCCTGCTGGCGCAATTGCCCGAGTACATGGTGCCGGCGGCATTCGTGCGACTGGACGCGTTGCCGCTGACCGCCAACGGCAAGGTCGACCGCAAGGCCTTGCCGGCGCCGGATCGTGCGGCGCTGTTCACTCGCGAGTACGAAGCCCCGCAAGGCGAACTGGAAACCACGCTGGCGCGGATCTGGGGCGAAGTACTGCAGGTCGAGCGGATCGGGCGCCGGGATCACTTTTTCGAACTGGGGGGGCATTCGCTGCTGGCGATGCGCATGGTGTCCCAGGTTCGCCAACGCCTGGGCGTCGAGCTGGCCCTCAGTGAGCTGTTCGCCAATGCCGAACTGGCGGCGGTCTCCGAGGTGCTGGCCCAGGCCGGGCGCAGCTCGCAACCGGCGATGGTGCCTGTGCCTCGCGACGGCGCGCTGCCACTGTCGTTCGCCCAGCAACGGCTGTGGTTTCTGGCGCGGATGGAAGGGGTCAACGCGGCCTACAACATTCCGTTGGGCCTGCGCCTGCGTGGTCATCTCGACGAGTCGGCGTTGCAACAGGCATTGGCGCGGATCGTCGAGCGTCACGAAACCCTGCGCAGCCGTTTTGTCCCGCACAACGACGACGTGCAGGTGACGATCGCGGCGCTCAACGACGCGGTGCTGCTGCGGGTAGAAGATTTGCGTCAGCATCCACATGCCGACGAAGCCTTGCAGGCGTTGATCCGTGAACAGGCCTCGACCCCGTTCGATCTAGAACACGATCCGTTGATTCGTGGACGTCTGGTCCGGTTGGCCGACGATCACCATGTGTTGCTGCTGACCCTGCACCACATCATCTCCGATGGCTGGTCGATGGGCGTGCTGACCCGTGAACTGATGGCGCTGTATCAGGCGTTCAGCCAGGGCGAAGCCGATCCGCTGCCGCCACTGGCGCTGCAATACGCCGACTACGCGATCTGGCAACGCCGCTGGTTGAGCGGCGAAGTGCTGCAACGGCAGAGCGATTACTGGCAGCAGACCTTGGCTGGCGCTCCGACCTTGCTGGTGCTGCCGACCGATCGCCCGCGTCCGGCGCAACAGGATTACGCCGGCGCCAGCGTTGAGTTCCGGCTGGACGAGCCGCTGAGCGCCGGGCTCAAGGCGCTGAGCCAGCGGCACGGCGTGACGATGTACATGACGATGGTGAGCGCCTGGGCGCTGTTGCTCGGTCGCTTGTCTGGCCAGTCGGACGTGGTGATCGGCTCGCCGATTGCCAACCGTGGCCGGGCGGAAATCGAAGGGCTGATCGGGTTGTTCATCAATACCCTGGCCCTGCGCATCGAGATCTCCGGCGAGCTCAGCGTCGAAGCGCTGCTGGCACGGGTCAAGGCGTGCACGCTTGAGGCGCAGGCCCATCAGGATCTGCCCTTCGAGCAGGTGGTGGAAGTCACCCGGCCGGCGCGCAGTCTTTCCCACAGTCCTTTGTTCCAGAACACCTTGAGCTGGGAGAACAGCGTCGGGCCGGATCTGGCTCTGGGTGAGCTGGCGCTGGAAAGCGTGGCCGGCCCGACCCGTTTCGCCAAGTTCGACCTGTCGCTGACCCTGGGCGAAACCCGCGAGGGCATTCGCGGCGTGCTGGAATACGCCACGGCGCTGTTCGATGAATCGACGATCCAGCGTTACGCCGGCTACTACGAGCAATTGCTGCGCGGGATGGTTGCCAACGATCAGGCGGCGCTGGAACAGCTCGACATGGTTCAGGCTCACGAGCGTGAACAGTTGCTGGTTGCGTTCAACGACACGCACGCTGAGTTTGTGTCGGGGCTGACGATTGCGCAGCGATTCGAGGCGCAAGTGATCGAGCGGCCCGAAGCGGTTGCGGCGATTTGCCAGGGGCAGGTGTTGACCTTTGCCGAGCTGAACCGGCAGGCCAACACCTTGGCCCATCATCTGATCGGGCTGGGTGTTCGTCCCGATGAACGGGTGGCCATCGTTGCCCGGCGCGGTCTGGAAACGCTGGTCGGACTGGTGGCCATTCTCAAGGCCAGCGCCGGTTATGTACCGGTAGATCCGGCGCACCCGGCGGAGCGTTTGAACTACCTGTTGAGCGACAGCGCCCCGATGGCGGTGCTGTGCCTGAGTGACTTGCGCGAACGCCTGCCGGCGCTGGACGTGCCGGTGATCGACCTCGATCTGCAGGGCTGGCCGGACACCGAAACCGGCAATCCGCAGGTGCCTGACATGACCAGCGAACACCTGGCCTACGTCATCTACACCTCGGGCTCCACCGGGTTGCCCAAGGGTGTGATGGTCGAACATCACACCCTGAGCAACCTCGTCGACTGGCACTGCCAGGCGTTCGACCTGTGCGCCGGTCGCCACACTTCAAGCCTTGCCGGTTTCGGCTTCGACGCCATGGCCTGGGAAGTCTGGCCGGCCCTGTGTGCTGGCGCGACCTTGCACCTCGCGCCGGCCCGCGATGGCAGCGAAGACGTGGACGCGCTGCTCGACTGGTGGCGCGCGCAGCCGCTGGACGTGAGTTTCCTGCCGACACCGGTGGCCGAATACGCCTTCAGCCAGAACCTCGAACACCCGACCCTGCGCACGCTGCTGATCGGCGGCGACCGCCTGCGTCAGTTCAACCGCCAGCAGTCGTTCGATGTGGTCAACAATTACGGCCCGACCGAGGCCACGGTGGTTGCCACCTCGGGTATCGTCGAAGCGGGGCAGGCGCTGCACATCGGCAAACCGATCGCCAACGCGACGGTGTACCTGCTCGATGAGCAGATGCGTCCGGTGCCGGTCGGCGTGGCCGGGGAGCTTTATGTGGGCGGCGCCGGTGTGGCCCGGGGTTACCTGAATCGTCCGGATCTGACCGAAGAGCGTTTTGTAAACGACCCGTTCAACCACGGGCGCATGTACCGCACTGGCGACCTCGCTCGCTGGCGCGCCGACGGTTCCATCGAGTACCTGGGGCGCAACGACGATCAGGTGAAGATCCGTGGCGTGCGGGTCGAGCTCGGCGAAATCGAAACCCGCCTCAACCAGTTGCCCGGTATTCAGGAATCGGTGCTGGTGGCCCGCGAAGACGAACCTGGTCAGGTGCGGCTGGTGGCGTATTTCACCGAGCAGGCGCAAGTCGAACCGTTGGCCGTGGCGGACCTGCGGGCGCATCTGCTGAGCCAGTTGCCGGAATACATGGTGCCGGCGGCCTTCGTCAGACTCGACGCGCTGCCGCTGACCGCCAACGGCAAGGTCGACCGCAAAGCCTTGCCAGTGCCGGATCGCAGCGCCTTGTTCACCCGCGACTATCAGGCGCCGCAAGGTGAACTGGAAACCACCCTGGCGCAGATCTGGGCCGAAGTGCTGCAAGTCGAACAGGTCGGGCGTCAGGATCACTTTTTCGAACTGGGTGGTCACTCGTTGCTGGCGATGCGCATGTTGTCTCAGGTCCGTCAGCGACTGGGGGTGGAGCTGACCCTCGCCGAGCTGTTTGCCAACGCCGAACTCGCCGCTGTGGTCGCAGTGCTGGCCGAGGCCGGACGCTGCACGCAACCGGCGATCAGACCGGTGCCACGCGAGGGCGCGTTGCCGTTGTCGTTCGCCCAGCAACGCCTGTGGTTCATGTCCCAGCTGGAAGGCGCCAACACCGCCTACAACATTCCGCTCGGCCTGCGCCTGCGTGGTCGCCTCGACGAAACGGCCCTGCAACGGGCACTGACGCGGATCGTCGAGCGTCACGAAACCCTGCGCAGCCGTTTTGCCCAGTTCAACGAGGAAGCCCAGGTGTTGATCGCGCCGCTCGACAGCGGAGTGCTGTTGCGGGTCGAAGACTTGCGCCAGCACCCGCAGGCCGACGAAGCCTTGCAGGCGCTGATTCAGGGCGAAGCCTCGGGGCCGTTCGATTTGCAGGACGATCCGCTGATTCGCGGGCGTCTGGTGCGACTCGCCGATGATCATCATGTGCTGTTGCTGACCCTGCACCACATCGTCTCCGATGGCTGGTCGATGGGGGTGCTGACCCGCGAACTGATGGCGCTGTATCAGGCGTTCAGCCATGGCGAGGCCGATCCGCTGCCGCCACTGCCGTTGCAGTACGCCGACTACGCCGTGTGGCAGCGCCGCTGGCTGAGCGGCGAAGTCTTGCAGCGTCAGAGCGATTACTGGCAGCAGACCCTGGCCGGTGCGCCGGCGCTGTTGATGCTGCCGACCGACCGGCCACGCCCGGCCCAACAGGATTACGCCGGCAGCAGTGTCGACATCCGGCTGGATGAACGTTTGAGCGCAGGCCTGAAGGCGCTGTGCCAACGCCACGGCGTGACGCCTTACATGGCGATCATGAGTGCGTGGGCGATGCTGCTTGGTCGCTTGTCCGGGCAGTCGGACGTGGTAATCGGCTCGCCGGTCGCCAACCGTAACCGGGCGGAAATCGAAGGGCTGATCGGGCTGTTCGTCAACACGCTGGCCGTGCGCATCGACACCTCGGGCGCGCTGAGCGTCGAGGCGTTGCTGGCGCGGGTCAAGGCGTGCACGCTGGAAGCGCAGGCCCATCAGGATCTGCCGTTCGAGCAGGTGGTGGAAATCACCCGGCCGGTGCGCAGCCTGTCTCACAGCCCGTTGTTCCAGACGCTGCTGAGCTGGGACAGCGGCAGCGGTGCGACGCTGGCCCTCGGTGATCTGACGCTGGAGGGGGTGGCCGAGCCGAGTCACTTTGCCAAGTTTGATCTGTCGCTGACCTTGGGCGAGGCCCAAGGGGTGATCCGGGGTTCGCTGGAATACGCCACGGCGCTGTTCGATGAGTCGACGGCTCAGCGTTATGCCGGTTACTTGCAGCAGCTGTTGCAGGCCATGGTCGGCAACGATCAGGCGTTGCTGGAACAGGTGGATGTGCTGGCGGAGGATGAGCGTCGGCATTTGTTGCATGGCTTCAATGCCACTGACGTTGATTACGACCTTCAGCAAAGCATTCATGGTCTGTTCGAGGCGCAGGTATTACGGTCGCCGCAGGCGGTGGCGGTGCTCTCAGGCGAACAGCGACTGAGTTATGCCGAGCTGAACGTTCGGGCCAACCGTTTGGCGCATCACTTGCGCGGTTTGGGCGTTGGCCCGGATGCGCGGGTGGCGATCTGCGTCGAGCGCGGGCTGGAAATGGTGGTCGGGTTGCTGGCGATTCTGAAGGCCGGCGGCGGTTATGTGCCGCTGGATCCGGCGTATCCGTTGGAGCGTCTGGCCTACATGCTGGAGGACAGCGCGCCATCGGCGGTGTTGGTGCAGGGTTCGACTCGCGGGTTGTTGGGTGAGGTGGCGGTGCCGGTGGTCGATCTGCATCACGACACTTGGCAATCATTGTCGGCTGATAACCCTTCGGTCGATGGACTGACTCCGCAGCATACGGCTTACGTGATCTACACCTCAGGTTCGACCGGTCAGCCGAAAGGCGTGATCAACGAGCACAGCGGGGTGGTCAACCGCTTGCTGTGGATGCAGGACGCCTATCGCCTCGGCTTCGAAGATGCGGTGCTGCAAAAGACGCCGTTCAGCTTCGACGTGTCGGTGTGGGAATTCTTCTGGCCACTGATGACCGGCGCACGATTGGTCATGGCGCGTCCGGGCGGGCACAAGGATCCGCTGTACCTCAGCGACGTAATCGAACAGCAGCAGATCACTACGCTGCACTTCGTACCCTCGATGCTCGACGTGTTCCTCGCCCATGGCGACACCGCGCGTTGCCATGGTTTGCGGCAGGTGATGTGCAGCGGTGAAGCCTTGCCGGGCAGTCTGGTGCGGCGCTTCAAACAGCAATTGCCGGGCGCTGGATTGCATAACTTGTACGGCCCGACCGAAGCGGCAGTGGACGTTACGGCCTGGGATTGCGCCGGGCCAATCGACACCACGCCGGACAACACACCGATCGGCAAACCGATCGCCAACACCCGCATGTACATCCTCGACGCCCAGCAACAACCGGTGCCGCAGGGCGTGGTCGGCGAGCTGTACATCGGCGGCGTACAAGTGGCACGCGGTTATCTGAATCGTCCTGAGCTCAGTGCTGAGAGGTTCTTGAAAGATCCGTTCCAGCCCGACGGCCGCATGTACCGCACCGGCGACGTCGCCCGTTATCTGGCCGACGGCAATATCGAATACCTGGGCCGCAACGACGATCAGGTGAAGATCCGTGGCCTGCGCATCGAACTCGGGGAAATCCAGTCCCGCCTGACCGACATCAGCGGCGTGCAGGAAGCCGCCGTGCTGGCCCGTGAAGACGTGCCGGGAGACAAACGCCTGGTTGCCTATTACACCGGCGCACGACTGGAAATCGACGTGCTGCGTGGTCACCTGCTGGAGCACCTGCCGGATTACATGGTGCCGGCGGTGTTCGTGCATCTCGATGCTCTGCCGCTCAGTCCGAACGGCAAACTCGACCGCAAGGCCCTGCCGGCACCGGATCTGGCCTCGGTCATCACCCGCGAATACGAAGCCCCGGTCGGCGAGGTGGAAATTCTCCTCGCCGGACTCTGGGCCGAATTGCTCAACGTGGAACGGGTAGGGCGGCACGACAACTTCTTCGAACTGGGCGGACACTCGCTGATGGCAGTCAATCTGGTAGCGCGGATGCGCCATGTCGGTCTGGCCGCTGATGTGCGCGTGCTGTTCAGCCAGCCGACGCTTGCGGCACTGGCTGCCGCGGTCGGCGATGAGACGGAGACCGAAGTCCCGGCCAACCGCATTGCGCCGGACTGCAAACACATCACTCCGGACATGCTGCCACTGGTTGCGCTGGACCAGCCCGCCATCGACCGCATCGTCGCCAGCATTCCCGGTGGCGCCGCGAACGTGCAGGACATTTACCCGCTGGCGCCGTTGCAGGCCGGCATCCTGTTCCATCACTTGTCGGCACCTCAGGGCGATCCGTATGTGTTGCAGGCTCAGTTTGCGTTCGCCGATGAGTCACGCTTGCGGGTGTTCGCCGAAGCCTTGCAGGCCGTGATCGAACGCCATGACATCCTGCGCACGTCGCTGTTCTGGGACGGGCTGGAAGAACCGGTGCAAGTGGTCTGGCGCCAGGCGTCGCTGGTGTGTGAAACGGTGGAGCTGGACGAGAGTGAAACGGATGCATTGAGCCAGTTGCGCAGCCAGTTCGATACCCGGCACTACCGCATGGCCGTCACTCAGGCGCCGCTGATGCGCGTGGTGCACGGCTGGGATGCGGTCAATCGGCGCGTGGTGGCGCTGTTGCTGTTCCATCACCTGGTCATGGATCACATTGCACTGGAAGTGCTGCGCCACGAGATGCAGGCGGTTCTGCTCGGCCAGGTGCGGCAACTGGCCGAACCGGTGCCATATCGCACTTACGTCGCCCGCACGCGCTCGGGGCTGAGTGAAGAGGAACATGAAACGTTCTTCCGCGACATGCTCGGCGATATCGACGAACCGACCCTGCCGTATGGCCAGGGCTCTGTCGCGGACAGCGGCAACGGTCATGTGCAGCGGTTACTGGACACCACGTTGAGCCAGCGGGTCAGGGCCAAGGCCAGACGTCTGGGCATCAGCGCCGCGAGTCTGATGCACCTGGCCTGGGCCAACGTGCTGGGACAACTGTCGGGGCGTGAAAACGTGGTGTTCGGCACGGTGCTGCTCGGCCGGTTGCACGGCGGTGAAGGGGCCGAACGGGCGCTGGGGGTGTTCATCAATACCTTGCCGCTGCGCATCGATCTGGGCGGGCAATCGGTGAGGGAGGCCGTGCTGGCGACCCATCAGCGCTTGAACCGCTTGCTGCATCACGAACACGCGCCGCTGGCGCTGGTGCAGCGTTGCAGCGCCATGGCGCCGGGGGCGTCGCTGTTCAATGCGTTGTTCAATTACCGCCACAGTGGCGGCGGAGGCACGCCGACCGCCGAGGTCCTGGCGGCATGGCAGGGCATGCAGTTGCTCGATGCCGAAGAGCGCAGCAACTACCGCCTGAGTCTGAGCGTCGATGACCTGGGCGAAGACTTCAGCCTGACCGCGTTGACCACGGCCGGGATTGATGCCGGGCGGATCTGCGACTACATGCACCTTGCGGTTGGCAGCCTGTTGCAGGCTTTGGAGCAGACGCCGCAATTGGGCGTCGATCAATTGTCGATTCTGCCGCCGCATGAACGTCGGGAGTTGCTGGTCGGGTTCAATGCGACTCAGCGGGAGTATCCGTCGGGATCGATGGTTCATGGACTGTTCGAACAGCAAGTGAAACTGTATCCGCAACATGTGGCGGCGGTGCATGGCCGAGCGACGTTGACCTATGACGAACTGAATCAACGGGCCAACCGTCTGGCCCATTACCTGATCGGGCAGGGCGTACAGCCGGGCGAACATGTGGCGATTCTGCTGCCGCGTTCGCTGGATCTGCTGGTCGCGCAACTGGCCATCGGCAAGTGTGCGGCGGCTTATGTGCCGCTGGACATCAACGCGCCGGCTGAACGTCAGGCGTTCATGGTTGAGGATTGCAGGGCGAAAGTGCTGCTGACCTTGAGCACTGAGGCGATTGATTACACCGAGCACCGGGTCGATCTGGATTTACTCGAACTGGGCGCGCAACCGGTCCACAACCCGGATCTGCCGCAGTCCTCCGAATCGCTGGCCTACATCATGTACACCTCCGGTTCCACCGGCACGCCGAAAGGGGTGATGGTGCCGCACCGGGCGATCGGTCGGCTCGTGATCAACAACGGGTACGCCGATTTCAATGCGCAGGATCGCGTGGCATTTGCTTCCAACCCGGCGTTCGACGCCAGCACCATGGACGTCTGGGGGCCACTGCTCAACGGTGGGCGAGTGGTGGTGATCGACCATGCGACCTTGCTTGATCCGCAGGCCTTCGGACGTGAACTGGCCAACACCGGCGCGACGATCCTGTTTGTCACCACCGCGCTGTTCAACCAGTACGTGCAACTGATCCCCGAGGCACTGAAGGGCCTGCGCATTGTGCTCTGTGGCGGTGAACGTGCCGACCCGGCCGCTTTCCGCTGTTTGCTTGCCGAGGCACCAAACCTGCGCATCGTCCACTGCTACGGCCCGACCGAAACCACCACCTACGCGACGACTTTTGAAGTGCGCGAAGTGGCAGAAACTGCCGACAGCGTGCCGATCGGCGGCCCGATCTCCAACACCCAGGTCTACGTGCTCGACGCCCGTCAGCAACCCGTACCGATGGGCGTCACCGGCGAGCTGTACATCGGCGGCCAGGGCGTGGCGTTGGGTTATCTCAATCGCCCGGATCTGACTGCCGAGAAATTCCTGCAAGACCCATTCAGCGAGCAACCTGGCGCATTGCTGTATCGCACCGGCGACCTCGCACGCTGGCTCGCACCGGGCCAACTGGAGTGCATCGGCCGTAACGACGATCAGGTGAAAATCCGCGGCTTCCGCATCGAACTCGGGGAAATCGAAAACCGTCTGCTGAACTGCGAAGGGGTCAGGGAAGCCATTGTGCTGGCCCGTCAGGACGGCCAGGAACCGCTGCGTCTGGTGGCGTATTTCACGGCCGAGAAGGGCGTCGACAGCGCGAGCCTGCGCAGTCAGTTGCAAGCACGCCTGCCGGAATACATGGTGCCCTCGGCCTGGGTGCAACTCGACGCTTTGCCGCTGAACAACAACGGCAAGGTCGACCGCAAAGCCTTGCCGGAACCAGCACAGGACGCACTGCTCAGCCGCATTTACGAAGCCCCGGCCAACCCGCTGGAGGAAAAACTGGCACAGCTTTGGGCTGAGGTTCTGCAGGTCGAACAGGTCGGTCGTCACGACAACTTCTTCGAGCTGGGCGGGCACTCGCTGCTGGCTATTCGTCTGGTCAACCTGATGCAGCAGAACGGACTGGAAGTGACGCTGGCCGAGCTGTTCCAGCATGCCAGCATCGAGTCGCTTGGCACCTTGCTCAGCCAGCGCACGGGCGCCGAGCAGCAGGATGACGGGCTGGTTGTGGTGCGTGCCGGTGACACCGGCACGCCGTTGTTCCTGGTCCATGAGTTCAGCGGACTGGACGCCTACTTCCCGGCGCTGGGTTTGCACATCGATGGCGATTTTCCGATCTACGGCCTGCCGGGCATTCCGTTCGGCAAGGCACCGCTGCGCACCATGGAATGCCTCGCTGCACGCATGGTGGAGATCATCCGTTCGGTGCAGCCGCAAGGGCCTTATCGCCTGGCCGGATGGTCGTTCGGCGGGGTGCTGGCCTATGAAGTGGCGATGCAGTTGCTCGGCATGGATGAGGCGGTGTCCTTCGTCGGTCTGATCGACAGTTTTGTGCCGCGCCTGACCGATCAGGGCAAGGCGCGCTGGAGCGACGAGCATGCGCACAAACGCCAGTTGCTGCAGCATTGCACGCTGTACTGGGCCACGCGCGGCGAGGCGGGGCAAGCCGCACTGGCGCATCTGGCGCTGTTGCAGGCCGAGCTGGAACAGATCGACTTCCAGCCGCTGTTGAGCCGTTGCCGGGAAGAACAATTGCTGCACCCGGACATGGCGGCCGCTACACCGGAAGATCTGTGGCATTACCTCGCACGCGAGGTCGCCCACGGGCATGCGCTGGCGCACTATCGAATCAATCCATTGGGCTTGCCGCTGCATCTGTTCCGCGCGCAGGAGCATCCGACAGAGCTGTCTCGTCGGCACCCGACCCTGGGCTGGTCGGACGAGGTGCCGGCCACGCTGCTGCGCTGCATCGATGTGCCGGGCGATCACCAGAGCATGATGCAGGCGCCGCATGTGCACGTGCTCGGTCAGGCGCTCAGCCAGGCATTGCAGGCTTCGACTGCCATCGAATTCCGAGCCTATCAGCCACTGCTGACGATCCAGACCGGTCACGCCGGGCATGCGCCGATTTTCTGTGTGCCGGGGGCTGGCGACAGTGTCACCGGCTTCATCCATCTGACCGAGGCGCTGGGGCCGGAGTGGCCGATTTACGGCTTGCAACCCCGAGGCCTCGACGGCACGAGCGTGCCACACAGCCGGGTCGAAAGCGCAGCCACGTTCTATCTGCGGGCACTTGAGCAGTTGTATCCGCAAGGACTGGTGCATCTGATCGGGCATTCGTTCGGTGGCTGGGTGGCCTACGCCATGGCGGCGCAGTTGCAGGCGGCAGGGCGCGAAGTGGCGTCCCTGACGCTGATCGACAGCGAATCGCCGGGGGGCAACAGCGTCGTGGGCAAGCCGTACACCACGACGGCAGCGTTGTTGCGGCTGATCGAGTCGCTGCAACTGTCCAGCGGCAAGTCTCTGGGCATCGATGCGCTGGCTTTCGCCGAAGCCGACGACACCACGCAAATGCGCCTGCTGCATGACGGGATGGTGCACGCGGGTGTGCTGTCCGAACGCGCTTCAGTCGATGCGATGCAGGGCCCGGTGCGCACCTTCGCCACTGCGCTGCGCACGGTCTATCAGCCGGCGCTGGCCTATACCGGGCCGGTGCGTCTGGCGCTGGTGGACGACCCAACGCTTGACGCATCAGGCAACCAGCGCGAACAGACGGCGATGCTCGAAGGCTGGCAGCGCGAGGCCAGGGATCTGGCGGTGTGGTACGGCCCCGGCAACCACTTCACGATTCTCAAGGCGCCCAACGTCTTCAGTCTCGCGGCGTGGTGGCATGACGGGCTGACGGTGGCGGCGGATCAAGTGTTGTCCTGATTGAAGTTTTTATCCTGGAACCCGGCCGCTGGCCGGGCTCAACCCTGAACGGAATTGTGGTCATTTATGGAACAGTCGAAGTTGCGCAAAGTCGGTCTGGGAATCGCGTTGACGCTGGTGGCCGGGTTGGTGTTCTACACGGTGCAGGCGCCGGCCGAGGCACCGCAATACCTGACCGCCACGGTCGAACGCGGTGATATTGAAAACGCAGTGCTCGCCACCGGTCTGCTGGAGGGCATCAAACAGGTGGACGTCGGTGCCCAGGTTTCGGGGCAGTTGAAGTCGCTGAAGGTCAAGGTTGGCGACAAGGTCAAGAAGGGGCAGTGGCTGGCGGAAATCGATCCGCTGGTGCTGCAGAACACCCTGCGTCAGGCACAGGTTGATGAGGAGAATCTGCAAGCCCAGCGTCGGGCGACTCAGGCTCAGTTACGGCAGACCAAGGCGATCTACGAGCGCTATCAGAATCTGCAGGAGGACGCCTCGATTTCGCGGCAGGATTTCGAGACCGCGCAATCGAACTACGAAGTGCAGCAGGCCAATCTGTTGTCGCTGGACGCGCAGATCAAGAGTGCGCATATCCAGATCGACACCGCCAAGGTCAATCTGGCTTACACACGGATCGTCGCGCCCATCGACGGTGACGTGGTGGGCATCGTGACTCAGGAAGGCCAGACCGTGATCGCCAACCAGCTGGCGCCGATCCTGCTCAAACTGGCGGACCTGGACACCATGACCGTCAAGGCTCAGGTGTCAGAGGCCGACGTCATACATATCGCGCCGGGGCAGGAGGTCTACTTCACCATTCTCGGCGAGGACAAGCGTTACTACGGCAAGCTGCGAGGCACTGAACCGGCGCCGCAGAACTTCCTCGAAACCCCGCCCGCCGGCACGCCGAAGCAGAACACGGCGGTGTTCTACAACGCGCTGTTCGAGGTGCCCAACCCCGATCATCGCCTGCGTATTTCCATGACCGCTCAGGTGCGAGTGGTGCTCGACACCGCCAAATCGGTGCTGACGATTCCGGTCGCGGCGCTGGGCCCGCGCAACAACGACGGCAGTTTCCCGGTGCGGGTGCTGGACGCCAAGGGCCAGGCGCAATCGCGCAATGTGCAGACCGGGATCAACAACAACGTCAAGGTGCAGGTCAACGACGGTCTGGCCGAAGGCGACCGGGTGGTGATCGGTGATCCGGTGACGAAAGTGGCAGGGGCATGAGCATGACCGAACCTCTGCTGCAACTGACCGGCATCAGCCGCAGTTTCACCGCGGGCGACCGTGAATTCCTGGCGCTGAAGAATATCGACCTGACGATCCATGCCGGGGAAATGGTCGCGATCATCGGCGCCTCGGGGTCCGGCAAATCGACCTTGATGAACATCCTCGGCTGCCTCGATTACGCCACGGCCGGCAGCTACAAGATCAATGGCCGGGAAACCCGGGATCTGGACAATCAGACGCTGGCCGAACTGCGTCGTGACTATTTCGGCTTCATCTTCCAGCGCTACCACTTGCTGCCGCACTTGAGCGCGATGCACAACGTCGAGATGCCGGCGATCTACGCCGGTACGCCGGAACCACAACGGCATGCCCGGGCCCGTGAATTGTTGGCGCGCCTTGGGCTGGAGGGGCACCTGACCCATCGCCCGAGCCAGCTATCGGGTGGTCAGCAGCAGCGGGTGAGTATCGCCCGGGCCTTGATGAATGGCGGCGAAGTGATCCTCGCGGATGAGCCGACCGGCGCCCTCGACACCACCAGCGGCAAGGAAGTGATGCGCATCCTGCTGGAGCTGCACGCGGCCGGGCACACGGTGATTCTGGTGACCCATGACCCCAAGGTCGCGGCCAACGCCGAGCGCATCATCGAAGTCAGCGACGGCGAAATCCTCAGCGACCGCCGCAACGAACGCGACACCACGGCATTGAGCAATGAGGACGCGGTCCCCAAATCCACGGCAGCGCGGCGTCTGGTGGCCAGTCTCGGGTTGTTCAAGGAAGCCTTCAACATGGCCTGGGTCGCGCTGATTTCCCATCGGATGCGCACCCTGCTGACCATGCTCGGGATCGTCATCGGCATCACCTCGGTGGTGTCGATCTCGGCCATCGGCGAAGGGGCCAAGCGCTATGTGCTGAAGGACATTCAGGCCATCGGCAGCAACACCATCGATATCTATTCCGGCACCAGTTTCGGCGACAGCCGCTCGGCGGCCATCGAAACCCTGGTGCCGGCGGATGTGACGGCGCTCAACCAGCTCTACTACGTCGACAGCGCCACGCCGGTGGTCGGGCGCAATCTGTTGCTGCGCTATCGCAATATTGACCTCGATGCCCAGGTCAACGGCGTCAGCGATCTGTACTTTCAGGTGCGCGGAATCAAGATGGAGTCGGGCATTGCATTCAGCGAAAGCGATGCCCGGCGCCAGGCGCAGGTGGTGGTGATCGATCACAACACCCGCCATCGGTTGTTCGGCGAGGGTGTCGATCCGCTGGGGCAGGTGATCCTGATCGGCAACCTGCCGTGCACCGTGATTGGCGTGGCGGCGGAGAACAAGAACATCTTCTCGTCGAGCAAGTCGCTCAACGTCTGGGTGCCTTATGAAACCGCAGCCGGGCGGCTGTTGGGTCAGCGTTACCTGGACAGCATCAGCGTGCGGATCAAGGACGGCCAGCCGAGCAAGGTGGTGGAAGACAACGTCAACAAACTGATGCTGCAGCGCCACGGCACCAAGGACTTCTTTACCAACAACCTCGACAGCGTGATGCAGACCGTGCAGAAAACCAGCCGTTCACTGGCCTTGTTGCTGTCGCTGATTGCGGTGATTTCGCTGGTGGTGGGCGGCATCGGGGTGATGAACATTATGCTGGTGTCGGTCACCGAGCGTACCCGCGAGATCGGTATTCGCATGGCGGTGGGGGCGCGGCAGTCGGACATTCGTCAGCAGTTTCTGGTGGAGGCGGTGATGGTCTGTCTGCTCGGCGGGGCCATCGGTATTTCGCTGAGTTATGCCATTGGCCACCTGTTTTCGCTGTTCATCAAGGAATGGGAAATGGTGTTTTCGCTGACTTCGGTGTTTACGGCGGTGATTTGCTCGACGCTGATCGGCATCGTGTTCGGCTTCGTGCCCGCGCGCAATGCTTCGCGGCTTGACCCGATCGAGGCGTTGGCGCGGGACTGAAAGGCGATATGAAAAAACCGCCGCCCCTTGCAGGACAGCGGTTTTTTTACAGACGTGCGAACGATCAGGCCGCGTTGGACGGGTCGCAGGCGGCCGGGCAGTCTTCAGGTGAATACATCCAGCGCATCAGCGAATGGCGGCCGCTGATCCCCAGTTTGATGGCGGCGCGCTTGAGGTAGCTCTCGACGGTGTTGACCTTCAACCGCAACTGCTCGGCCAGTTCGGGCGCGGTGCGGCCGGCGAGGAGGCCGACGCACACTTCCATTTCACGGTTCGACAGGCTCAGGCCCAGTTGCTGCACGCGTTCGCAAAAGCGCAATCGCAGGGTTTCCAGGCCTTGAAGCGATGCTTCGGTCGCTGCGGCTTGCGCCTCGGGATCCGCATTCGCCGGTTGCAGCGCGTGGATGTGCTTTTCCACCATGGGCAGCAACACCGGGGAGATGTCCTGCAACAGGCTGCGCTCCCGGGCGGAAAACCGCTTCGACGGCCCGCAGCGATACACGGAAATCACATAACGGTAACCGTCCTTGCGCCGGGTCAGGTGCAATTGCGAAGCATCGGTGACCGTGGAGGGTTCCGGGGCGGGCACGTCACTGTTGCCGGGATCGGTGCTCAGTTCGGAATACACCGTCTCGGCCGTCAGTGCCGCCTCTTTGGGGCATTCAGGATCGGTGCGCGGTTGCGCACGTCCGACCGGCTCCACGCGCATCTGCCGGATATGGGTGGCATCCACGGCCAGTTGGGTGAGGATCAGGTCATGCAGCATCCGCGGAAAATGCCGGCTGCCGGTGCTGGCGATGACTTTGCCGATGTGAGGGAACAGATGTGAGTTCATGTGTTTCATCCATGAGTAGCAATGGGGGAATTGCGCTTTCCCGACTCTCCGGCTGATGTCCTTGGCCGGCGACCACAAATCGGGAAATTGGATCCTATCCTAGTACAACGTTTGAGCGACGGTTTAATGAAGGGGCTATTAGCTCATAACCAGGGTGAGTGACGTGATACCTGGGTCGACGCCCGTGCTGCGGTAACAAGTTTGAAGGTGTTCGAAGTGATTGGTGAAATGTCCTACAGAGACTTTCTGATAAGTCCTACTTATGACAGCTATTAACGCGTATAAAAAAGCCCGTTTCAGCCGAAACTGAAACGGGCTTCTTCCCGCATCAACGACCCGTTACTTCAGGTCGTTGAAATGGTCTCGCAGGAATTCGTAGAAGCGGAACGCTTGAAACGATCTCCATACGAGGCTCAGCGTACGCAGCAACAGCTTCATACGTTTTGGCCTCCAGGTCGGGGGCCAAACCTCCAGCGCACTTACCGGATCATGTGTGCCTTGGGTCTACACGTCAGCGTGACCAGTGAGGCGGCCGGTTGATGTCCCCCCGAAACATCATTCCGGCACGGGTGCAAAAACCGTGTCGGAGGGCGTAAATCTGTAGGATCGCCGACCAGACCTCGCTGCTTCGCTGCAATGTGAGCGCCCGCATACTAACCCAGAAAACAGCCTATCCATGACTGACTTTGCTGTTTCGGATGAGGTGAGGCTGCATACTTTGTTAATTGTTATTTCTGCCATTTTTTATGTTTGGTGCCGTGCGTCGAAGAATATTTCTCGGATTTTCATGGCTGGCATTTCAAGTAGGCAAAAGGTGTTGCAGGAACCGATAAAGATAAATACCATCCGTTTACGTCAGTGTGGCCAGTGAGACACACCGAGCCCCAGCCGCAAACTGAGGCTTGTCGAAAAAACCGCCCCGCAAAGGCGGTTTTTTTTCGCCCATCGTTTGGCCCTCGCCAGCGATCCTACGCCTCGGTCAGCGAAGGCAACGCGGCATCCACCAACTCGATCCAGTGCCTGACCGGTGTGCGCCCTGCGCCGTCGAGGTGGGCCTGACAGCCGATATTGGCGGTGACGATGACGTCTGGATGGCCGCTTTCCAGGGCGTTGAGTTTTTGCTCGCGCAACTGTCGGGCCAGTGTTGGCTGGGTCAGCGAGTAGGAGCCCGCCGAGCCACAACACAGATGTGCGTCCGGCACAGGCGTGAGGTTGAAGCCCAGTCGGGTCAGCACCGACTCCACCGCACCGCCCAGTTTCTGCGCGTGCTGCAAAGTACAGGGACAGTGAAAGGCCAGACGCTGATCGGCGTGGATGCCGAGGGATTCGAGCGGTTCTTCGCGCAGCACTTCCACCAGATCCCGGGCCAGCGTGCTGACACGCCTTGCCTTCTCGGCGTAGACCGGATCAGCGCCGAGCAAATGCCCGTAATCCTTGATGAACGCACCGCAGCCGCTGGCGGTCTGCACGATCGCCTCGGCACCCCGTTCGATGGCCGGCCACCACGCATCAATGTTGTGGCGGGCGCGGTCAAGTCCGGTGGCTTGAGCGTCGAGGTGATAATCCACCGCGCCGCAACAACCAGTCTCGCGGGCCGGGATCACGCTGATGCCCAGACGATCCAGTACTCGCGCCGCTGCTGCATTGGTATTGGGTGACAAGCCCGGCTGCACGCAACCCTCCAGCATCAGCACTTGCCGTGCATGGCGGATGACGGGGCGTGTTGCGGGAATCGTTGCGTTGCGTGGCAGTTTGTCTTGCAGGGTCTCGGGCAGTAGCGCCCGGAACATCTGACCGCCATTGACCAACCTTTTGAACAGTCGTGGATTGGGCACGATGGTTCGCAACCCTTCACGCAACAGGCGCTGCCCGAGTGGCCGCAGGACCGCGGCGTCGACCACCGCGCGACCGATGTCGAGCAAGTTGTGATAATCCACGCCGGAAGGGCAGGTGGTTTCACAGCTTCGGCACGACAGGCAACGGTCCAGGTGTTGCTGGGTTTTCGCCGTGACTTCGTTGCCTTCGAGCACTTGCTTGATCAAATAGATGCGCCCGCGCGGGCCGTCCAGTTCATCGCCGAGCAATTGATAAGTCGGGCAGGTCGCGTTGCAGAATCCGCAATGAACGCACGTGCGCAGGATGCTTTCGGCCTCTTCGGCGCGGGGCAGTTGTCGGGCTTGCGGGCTGAGGGTGGTCTGCATGGCTCAAAGCTCCGCGTACAGACGCCCGGGATTGAAAATGCCCCGGGGGTCGAGTTGTCGTTTGAGTTGGCGGTGATAGTGCAGCAGGGCGGGTGCCAGAGGATGGAACGGTTCATCGATCAGACCGTGGCTGTAGCAGGTCGCATGGCCGCCGACGTCGCCGACTACTTTGCGAATGATCGCCGCTTCGGCCGTGAATTTGAGCCAGCGTTGCGCGCCGCCCCAGTCGAGCCATTGCTTGCCGGGCAGGTTCAGCGGCGGCGTGTTCAGCGGCACGGACAGGCGCCAGAGCGGTTGGTCTTCATCGAAGAAGCCCAGGCGTTGCTCGTTGAGGTCGGCCCAGAACGAACTGTCGATCAGATCGCCGCCGAGGCGATCATGGGCGGCCGCCACTGAACCTTCGCCGCCTTCCAGACGCAAGTGCAATTGCCGGCCATCGTGACACGCGCCACTGATCGGCAACGGCTGCTGGCCCCATTCGGCCAGACGCTGCAAGGCTTGTTCGCCGGTCATTTCCAGGCTGAGGCTCAAGCACGCGCGCGGTTTGGGCAGCACCTTGAGCGAGACTTCCGTGATAATCCCCAGCGAGCCGTAACTGCCTGCCATCAGACGTGACAAGTCATAGCCGGCGACGTTCTTCATGACTTCGCCACCGAAGCGCAGGTGTTTGCCATGACCGGTGATGATCCGCGTGCCCAACACGAAATCGCGCACCGATCCCGCCCAAGGCCGACGCGGCCCGGACAGGCCCGTGGCGATCATGCCGCCGACCGTGGCGTCGTCGGCGAAGGCGGGTGGTTCGCACGCGAGCATCTGTTGCGAGGCGTCCAGCACGCCCAGCAATTCCGCTAGCGGAGTGCCGCAGCGTGCGGTGATCACCAGTTCGGTCGGGTCGTAGCTGACGATGCCGCGATGGACGCGGGTGTCGAGAATCTCCCCACCGACGATGCGTCCGAGAAACGCCTTGCTGTTCGCTCCCTGGATGCGCAGCGGCGTAGCGTTTTCCAGCGCCCGGTTGACCTGCTCGAGCAGCGCGGCGCTGTCATCGAAATCCTTGGTGTCACCCATCAGAACCGCTCCAGCTCGGGGAAGGGCAGTTGCCCGTGGTGCACGTGCAGGGCGCCGAATTCGGCGCAGCGATGCAGGGTTGGAATGTTTTTGCCGGGATTGAGCAGGCCGCCGGGGTCGAAGGCTGCTTTCACAGCGTGGAACAGCGTCAGCTCGTCGCGGTTGAACTGCGCGCACATCTGGTTGATTTTTTCCCGGCCCACGCCGTGTTCACCGGTGATACTGCCGCCGACCTTCACGCACAGTTCGAGGATCTTGCCGCCCAGCGTTTCGGCACGCTCCAGCTCGCCGGGCTGATTGGCGTCGAACAGAATCAACGGGTGCATGTTGCCGTCGCCGGCGTGGAATACGTTGGCGACCCGCAAGCCATATTCGGCTGAAAGCTGCGCAATCGCGTGCAGTACGCCAGGCAGCTCGCGGCGTGGGATGGTGCCGTCCATGCAGTAATAGTCCGGCGACAGCCGGCCCACGGCGGGGAAGGCATTCTTGCGTCCGGCCCAGAATCGCACGCGCTCGGCCTCGTCCCGGGCCTGGCGCAGTTCGGTGGCGCCGGCGTGTTCGAGCACTTGTCGGACCCGTGCGCAATCATCGTGAACATCGGCCTCAACGCCATCGAGTTCGCAGAGCAGAATCGCTTCGGCATCCACCGGATAACCGGCGTGGATGAAGTCTTCGGCAGCGCGGATCGCCAGGTTGTCCATCATCTCCAGGCCGCCGGGGATGATGCCGGCCGCGATGATGTCGGCCACTGCGCGGCCAGCCTTTTCCACGGAATCGAATGCTGCCAGCAGCACTTTGGCCGTCTGCGGTTTGGGCAAGAGTTTGACCGTGACTTCGGTGATGACGCCGAGCAGGCCTTCGGAACCGGTGAACAGCGCCAACAGGTCGAAGCCGGGGGAATCCAGCGCGTCCGACCCCAGTGTCAAGCGTTCGCCATCCACGGTAAGGATTTCGACCTTGAGCAGATTGTGCACGGTCAGCCCGTACTTGAGGCAATGCACGCCGCCGGCGTTTTCCGCCACATTGCCGCCGATGGAGCAGGCGATTTGCGAGGAAGGATCGGGCGCGTAATACAGGCCGAACGGCGCGGCGGCCTGGGAGATCGCCAGATTGCGCACTCCGGGTTGGACGCGTGCGGTGCGGGCCTTGGGGTCGATCTGCAGGATATTGTTGAAGCGCGCCATCACCAGCAACACGCCTTTCTCCAGTGGCAGGGCACCGCCGGACAAACCGGTCCCGGCGCCCCGGGCCACCACCGGTACCCGTCGTTCGTGGCAGATTCGCAATATTCCCTGAACTTCATCGATGTGCCGTGGCAGTACCACCAGCAACGGCGTGGTGCGATAGGCGGAGAGGCCATCGCACTCATACGGCTTGAGCTCTTCAAGCTGATGCAGGACTTCCAGATCCGGCCACTGGCGATGCAGGGCCTGCAACAGTGCGGCTTTGTCGACGTCGGGCAAAACGCCGTCGACCTGCTCGTCATAGAGAATGTTCATGATCGGTGGACGACCCTCCGTTGTCGTTATTCGAGGTCGGTGCCGTTTGACATCATGGCAGCTCAGGTCTTATGTCGTATCGAACGAACCTCAGCCCAGATCGCTCGCCTGATGTCGCTCCGCAACCTGGCTCGCTTCATCGCCCCACGTACGGTTGACGCGCTGGCCGCGAACGACCGGAGGCCGTTCGGCAATCTCTTGCGCCCAGCGTTGCACATGGATGTATTCATGGGCGGATAGAAACTCGGCAGCGGAGTACACGTTGTTGCGCACCAGTTGCCCATACCACGGCCAGACCGCGATGTCGGCGATGGTGTAGTCGTTGCCGGCAAGGTAAGGGCTTTCGCTCAGGCGGCGGTCGAGTACATCCAGCTGCCGTTTGGTTTCCATGGTGAATCGGTTGATCGGGTATTCGAGCTTTTCCGGTGCATAGGCATAGAAATGCCCGAAGCCACCGCCCAGGTAAGGTGCTGAGCCCATTTGCCAGAACAGCCAGTTCAGGGTTTCTGTGCGACCCGCCAGATCGATGGGCAGGAAGGCGCCGAATTTTTCCGCCAGATAGAGCAGGATCGAGCCGGACTCGAAGACACGAATGGCCGGTTCTACGCCGCGATCCAGCAGCGCCGGGATTTTGGAGTTCGGATTGATCCCGACAAACCCGCTGGAGAACTGGTCACCCTCGTTGATGCGGATCAGCCAGGCATCGTACTCGGCGCCGATGTGACCGAGCGCCAGCAACTCCTCCAGCAGAATGGTCACTTTCACGCCGTTGGGTGTGGCCAGTGAATACAGCTGCAACGGGTGCTTGCCGACTGGAAGGGCTTTTTCGTGTGTCGGACCGGCGGTCGGGCGATTGATGCTGGCGAACTGGCCGCCGGACGGAGCAATGTGTTTCCAGACCTTGGGCGGTACGTACGATGTGTCGCTCATGAAGACCTCGTCGGTTGCTTGCCTGAATGATGTGAGCCCCTTGTCGATGTGTGAGCTCGTGTAAGACAGGACACCACAAAAGGGCCGGTGAGTGCCACAGGCAGCCCAACCGGCATGGCCGATCACGATGAGCGAGCAGGCCCCATTGCTTCACTATTCGATTCGTGGATGTTGCTGCACCAGATGCTCACGCCGGGCTTGCAGTTCGGCGATTTCGGCATCGATGTCTTCGATCTTCTGTTCGATGTTGTCGTGATGCTCCTGCAGCAGCTCCCGCGCCTCGGCGATGTCGGAAGCCGCCGGTGCCGCACCGCGCAGGGGCTTGTTGGCGGTTTCCTTCATTGTCACGCCAGTGATCAACCCGACCACGGCGATCACCATCAGGTAGTAGGCCGGCATGTACAGGTCCTGCGTGCTTTCCACCAGCCAGGCCACAGCGGTTGGCGTCAGGCCGGCGATCAGCACCGATACGTTGAACGCGCTGGCCAGCGCGCTGTAGCGGATATGGGTGGGGAACATCGCCGGCAGTGTCGAGGCCATGACGCCGATGAAAAAATTGAGCAGCACCGCCAGGATCAGCAGGCCCGAAAAGATCAGGCCGATCTTGCCGCTGTTGATCAGCATGAATGCCGGAATGGCCAGGATGAACAAGCCGACGCTGCCACAAATGATGAAGGGGCGGCGGCCAATCTTGTCGCTGATGAAGCCGATCGCCGGCTGGACGAACAGCATGCCGACCATGATCGCGATGATGATCAACACCCCGCGATTTTCGCTGTAGTGCAGGTTGTGGGACAGGTAACTCGGCATGTAGGTGAGCAGCATGTAGTAGGTCACGTTAGTGGCTGCCACCACGCCGATGCAGGTCATCAGGCTGCGCCAGTGTTTGGTCGCCACTTCCTTGAACGACACTTTCGGGCCGGCGGCCAGGCCTTCGCGATCGCCTTGTTCGAGTTTTTCGACATGCTGCTGAAAGGCCGGTGTTTCTTCGAGGGCATGACGCAGGTAGAGACCGATCATGCCCAGTGGCAGAGCAAGGAAGAAGGGCAGGCGCCAACCCCACTCCTGAAATTTTTCCTCGCCAATGATCGTGGAAATCAGCACCACCACACCGGCGCCCAGGACGAATCCGGCAATCGAACCGAAGTCCAGCCAGCTGCCAAGGAAACCCCGCTTGCGGTCTGGCGCGTATTCAGCCACGAAAATCGATGCGCCGGTGTACTCGCCGCCCACTGAAAAGCCCTGGGCCATTTTGGCCAGCAACAGGAGGATCGGCGCCCAGATACCGATCGATGCATAGGAAGGAATCAAGCCGATGGCAAAGGTGCTGAGCGACATGATTACGATGGTCGCCGCCAGAACCTTCTGCCGTCCGTATCTATCGCCCAGTGCACCGAAGAACAGTCCGCCCAGTGGCCGGATCAGAAAGGGCACGGAGAAGGTGGCCAGCGCGGCGATCATCTGCACACCGGGGTCAGCCCCCGGGAAGAACACCTTGCCCAGCACATAGGCGACGAAGCCATAGACGCCAAAGTCAAACCACTCCATCGCGTTGCCCAGCGCTGCGGCGGTGATGGCTTTGCGCATCTTGGCATCGTCGACGATGGTGATGTCTTGCAGTCCGATCGGGCTGACGGTTTTCTCGTGTGATTTCATGCGGGTCACTCTGCAGCTGATCTGTCTTGATGCAATCCGCTGTTCCGGTATGACTCGGGCCAGACGGGTTGCCTTGACCGATGCTATCTTTTTAATGGCACGGCTTCTTTCAGTTCAGATGCAAGAGCACACGAAAAAATTCACAACCGATTGTATTTTTTACCGCTGGCAGACGCTGTGCGCAGTTGCGCCGGGCTCACGCCGAGACGCTGCCGGAAGACGGCAGTCATATGCGCCTGAGAGTTGAAACCGCAGGTGAGGGCAATCTGCGCCAGGCTCGCTGTCGAATCGCGCATCAACGCCCGGGCTCTGGCCAGTCGCCGGTCGATCAGGTAACTGTGGGGACTTTTGCCGGTCGCCTGTTTGAAGGCACGCATGAAATAGCCCTCGGACAGTTCCAGCAACTGCGCCATCGCCGGTATCCCGAGCGGGCCGCCGAGGCCGGCGTCAATGAACTCATCCAGCAAGCGCATCCGGCTGCCGGTGATCGAGCCTTGCGGCAATGCCACATCAAGATCTGCGCCTCGTTCAGCCAGACCGATTGCCCAGGCTTCCCAGTCGTCGTTCCATTGAGGCCGCAACAGTGCGCTGCGGATTCGCTGGGCCAGGTAGATGGCCTGCGGGTCGATGCGATTGTTGAATGGCCGATCCCCCGTCAGCCCGACACCATCGGTGCGGATCACCCGAAGGTATTCGCCGCCCACCGGTGATTCGGACAACACGTCACAACCGGCCGGGACAAACGCCAGCCCATTGGGCATTGCTTCGAACGGGCGTATCCGGTCCGTGCCGATGGCATGCAGGCCGCGCTGGCTGTCGAAGGCGAAGCCGATCGAGGACTGAGTCGCCACGTACCGCGCTGAATAGGCGGCGCCGGGCAGCAATTCGATCGCCCACGGGCCGGCTGCGATATGACGTACCGGTTCCGCAATGGCTGCAGGTTGTCGACGATTTCGAGGGTTCATGGTCGCCATAGTAATGAAGAGGGTGGGTAAAAGTCAGGTCGGTTTTTTGAAAGCCGACATGATGTGTCCTTGCCTAGACTGACGCAAAACCCAAGGAGCCGCTCATGTCCACCCTCACTCGCGACGCCATCGAAAACGCTGCCCGCCAGGTCTATCAAGTCATGCCGGCCACCGCCCAATATCGCTGGCCGCTGCTGGCCGAGCGCCTGGGCTGCACCGTTTGGGTCAAGCACGAAAACCATACGCCGACCGGCGCCTTCAAAGTGCGCGGTGGCATTACCTTCATGCACTGGCTGCGCCGTGAGCACCCGAACGTCAAAGGTATCGTCTCCGCGACACGCGGCAATCACGGACAGAGTCTGGCGCTGGCAGCACAGGCCGTGGGCTTGAAGGCGCTGATTGTCGTGCCGCAGGGCAATTCACAGGAAAAGAACAACGCCATGCGCGGTTTCGGCGGTGAAGTGGTCGAGTTCGGTCGTGACTTCGATGAGGCCCGGGAAGAGGCCGCTCGCCTGGCGCAGGAGCACGGTCTCTATCTGGTGCCGCCGTTTCATATCGAACTGGTCAAGGGCGTGGCAACTTATGCGCTGGAACTGTTCAGTGCGGCAACGGATCTGCACACGGTGTATGTGCCGATTGGCTGTGGTTCGGGAATCTGCGGTGTGATCGCGGCGCGCAACGCATTGGGTCTGAACACCGAAGTGGTGGGCGTAGTCTCCACGGAAGCGGCCGCCGCCAAGCTGTCCTTTGAAGCGAAATCCATCTGTGAAACCGCCTCGGCCAACACCTTCGCCGACGGTCTGGCGGTACGCAAGCCGATTGCCGAAGCGTTCGATATCTATGGGACCGGCGCCGCACGGATTATTGCGGTCAACGAGGAGGAAATCGCCGAGGCGATGCGCGTTTATTACACCGACACCCACAACCTTGCCGAAGGGGCGGGGGCGGCAGCGCTGGCAGCGTTGATGCAGGAGCGAGACAAGATGCAGGGGAGAAAGGTCGGGGTGATCCTGTCAGGGGGCAATGTCGACCAGAGGGTGTACGCGCAGGTGATTGGTTGAGGATGGATTCAGTTGTTTGCGGATCCTGTCGGCAATGTCTTTTATCTGGTGTTCTGTAAAGAGGGTGTTGTCAGAGTTCGTTTTCAGGCTCGGCATCTTCACGCGCGGTCGTTACCATGAGTGTCCTTCAAGCAGGAGACCGGCAATGGAGCTCAAGTTCAGTCATGTCGATGTACTGGTCAACAACCTTGAGGAGGCCTGCACTTACTATGCGCAGATTCTGCAAGCCAGGATTTCCCGGACGCTGGTCTGGGAGCGGGGCGGCCTGCATGTGCGGTATGCGATTGCGTTGATCGGACAGGAGCGTTTCATGCTGGTCCAGCCGTTGGCCGGGAACCTGCGGGAGCTGCTGGACAGCGCCGGTGAGGGCATGATCTACCGCCACTGTTATTCGACGCCGGACATCGAAAAGGCCTACGACGAACTGCTCGCCCAGGGTGTTCAGCCGGAAGACGAGAACGGCCAGCCGCTGGCCCGCGAGCACCTGCAATCGCCGGCCGGGGCACGCATCATCTGGTTGCCCAGGCGCTTCGGACACTTCTCGATCGAGATCCTCGAGGACAAGGCGCTGGAGGCGTTCATCGAGGAGGCGTTCGCCTGACCGTTTTTCTGCTTGTGATCCGCCATGTCTACCCCTTATAAGAGCGGCTTTCACATTCGAAATGAAAGGGTGCACGCATGAGCAATGCCTGGAATGAGGGGTATTTCACGGACGAAGGCTACACCTACGGGTACAGCCGGGAAATCAATCCGGTTTTCCAGCGCTATTGTTTGTTGCTGCGCGGCTTTGCCACGCTCGAAAGCACCGACGGCCATCACTGCGAACTGGGGTTTGGTCAGGGCGTTTCGATCAATATCCACGCGGCGGGCAATCCGGGCTCGTACGTCGGTACCGACTTTCACCCGGGGCAGGCGGCCCATGCCATCGGGCTGGCGAGCGACTGGGGCAGCGACGCGCGGCTGTATGACGACAGTTTCGAGCAGTTGCTGGCCCGCCATGACCTGCCGTCGTTCGACAGCATCAGCCTGCATGGCATCTGGACCTGGGTCAGCCGTGACAACCACAAGCTGATCGTCGAGTTCGTTCGTCGTCATCTCAAGCCGGGCGGTCTGCTGTACGTCAGCTACAACTGCTTCCCGGGCTGGTCGCCTCAGGCACCCTTGCGCCAATTGTTCAGCTTGCACGACCGTTTCGCCAGTCAGGCCTCTGCGCGCCCGGATCAGCGTATCGATGCCGCGCTGCAGTTTTCCGAAGCGCTGCTCGCGGCCAACCCCAAATATGCCGGGTCGGCGCCTGGCCTGGACGCCAAGCTGCAGAGCATCAAAGGTCAGGATCGCCAGTACGTCGCCCATGAGTATTTCAACCGCGACTGGAACTGCATGTATTTCACCGACGTGGTCGATGCCGTGGCGCCCGCCAAGCTCGATTACGCCACGACAGCCGTGCCGCTGGACTCTGTCGACCCGCTCAACCTGAGCGCCGAAGGCATGGACTTTCTGGAAGGTATCGAGCATCCCGTCATGCGCGAGCAGGCACGTGACTACTTCGTGAATCAGAGTTTCCGCCGGGATCTTTACGTGCGTGGCGCCAACAAACTGTCTGCCACCGAACACCGCGAGCGCATGCTCGGCACGCGCTTCATCCTGTTGCAGGCGGCCGAGAACGTGCCGGCCAATGTCACCGGTCCGGCAGGCGCAGCGACGTTGCAGGCAGAGATCTATGGCCCGGTACTCGCAGCGCTGGCGGATGACGCCTATGTGCCGAAGACCTTGCGGCATTTGATGGATCTCGTGCCCTCGTTGGCCTATGGCGATGTGGAACAGGCCCTCAACGTGCTGATCGGCATGAGCGTCGTGGCGCCCTGTCAGAGCGAGGCGGCCGAAAAGCTGGTGCAGGCCCGTTGCAATACCCTCAACCTGCAGCTGTGCAAGCGTTCGTTGTATGGCAACAAGATTCAGACACTGGCGAGCCCGGTGACGGGTGGTGGAGTGACGGTCAGTCGCTTCCAGCAGTTGTTCCTGATATCGATCAAGCAAGGCAAAAAGCACCCGGCTGAATGGGCGCAACTGGCATGGGGCATCATCGGCGGTCAGGGGGAAGGGCTCCTCAAGGACGGCAAGGCGTTGACCACCGCCGAAGAAAACCTTGCTGAACTGACCGGACAGGCCGAGGTGTTTGCCGAGACATCGCTGGTGATTCTCAAGGCGCTGAAAATCGTTTAGGCACGAGATTTGATGCAGAACAGGCGACAGGACGGGATCCTGTCGCTTCATCGCAAATGACGGCGTTGCCATGGGCGGTGCCGATAGGGGCTTTTGTCGGGTTTGTGTTGCAGTCAGGCTTGGGTGGATCGAATGGAGTTATCGGATCTTCGGCATGAGCAGGGCGCTTCGATCGACGAGCAAGTCAACACTGATCGACTGCATCAGTTGTTCCGCCAATCCGTTTCAGCGGTCATCGGCAGCTATCTGGCAGCGCTCATGCTCTGCGGGTTGTGCTGGGATCGTTTTGAGCAAGCCTGTATTTTCTGGTGGCTCGGCCTGCTGACGGCGTCTACGTTGTTACGCGTTTCGATGTTTGTCGCCTGGTTTCGCAGCGATGAAAGCGAGCGGACACCCAGGCGTTGGGAGCGCAAATACTGGGCGACCCTGGTGCTGTCCGCCAGCATCTGGGGCGCAGGTGCGTTGATCATCATGCCGGCCGACGATCTGCTGGCGCAGGCATTGGTCATGCTCTTCACGGTCGGGATGTCGGTCAGCGCGGTGTCCTGTTATTCGGCGTATCGATACATGACGCTGGTCTCCATGGCGCTGGTGTTGTTTCCGTGTACGTTCTGGCTGCTGTTTCAACCGTCCACGCTTCAGGTGGGCATGGCGCTGGCCGTCCTGGTCTTCGCCTCGTTCGTCGCCCGCGCCACGCGCAAAATGTCCGAAGCGCTTGAGGCCGCTTTTCGCCTGACCCGGGAAATGGAGCGGGCGCACAATATCTCAAGGCTTGCCGCGCAAACCGATGAGCTGACAGGCCTGAACAACCGGCGGGCATTTTTCGAGCGGGCGCAGCAACTGTTCGAAGAATGCAGGCGGCGCCAGTCGAGCCTGTGTGCCGTCATGCTGGATATGGACCATTTCAAACACATCAACGACACCTACGGCCACCAGGTCGGGGATCGTGTTCTGCAGCAGATGGGGAGCATCATCTGCACGTATTTTCGGGCTACTGATGTACATGGCCGATTGGGTGGCGAAGAATTCGCGATCCTGCTTCCGGACACCTCGATCGAGGTGGCGGTGGAACTGCTGGAAAACCTGATCGTAACCATGCCCAGGATCATGACCGGCCCGGTTCATCGCATCACCGCCAGCCTGGGCGTTGCTTCGATGCAGAGTGAAGACTCGGATCTTCACAGTTTGATGAACAATGCCGACAAGGCCTTGTATCGCGCCAAGGCTTTGGGACGTAATCAGATCGCGGTGGCCGAGCCGGTTTAGTCGACTCGCGTCAATGCGAAGAAACATAAACCGAAGGCGACGTCGGTGCAGGCAACGCATACGTTGCCTTCATCCACTCGATCTCCGCCTGCGGTGTCCTGCCAAAGAAGCGTTTGAACTCGCGGCTGAACTGCGAAGCGCTTTCATAGCCGACACTGAACGCCGCCGCTGACGCCGTCATGGCGTGGCGCAACATCAAAAGTCGCGCCTGATGCAGGCGTGTCGACTTCAGGTATTGCATGGGCGAGGCGTCCGTCACGCTGCGAAAGTGCAGGTGAAAACTGGGCACGCTCATGCTCGCTTCGCGGGCCAGTTGTTCGACGTCCAGGCGCTCCTGATAGCTGCTGTGGATCTTGCGGATCGCCCGCGTCACCTTGCCGAAGTGCCCCTGGCGATTGAGCGCGGCGCGCATCGAGCCGCCTTGCTCGCCGGTCAGGATGCGGTAATAGATTTCCCGCAACAGCGACGGCCCCAATATCTGCGCCTCAGCCGCATTGCTCATGGCTTCAAGAAAACGCAGCGTCGATGCGCGCAGGCGGTCGTCCATCGGCGAGGCGAACATGCCCTTGGGTGGCGCATCACTCGGGCCGTGAACCTCATCCACTTGCTGCATCAACTCGCTGGCCACCTGGAAATCGAGCTGCATATAGATCGCGAGCATTGGCTCGTCTTCAGAGGCGTCGGTCTCCATGGTGAAGGGGATCGGAACCGACACCACCAGGTAATGCTGGGCGTCATAGACGTAGACGTCATCGCCCAGATACCCGCGCTTCTGTCCCTGACAGAGAATCACGATGCCGGGGTCGTACAGCACCGGCGTGCGGGTCAGGTGCCGGTTCGAGCGCAGGAAGCGCACGCCCTCCAGCGCGCTGAGGTTGTAGCCCTCGACCGGTGCCAGCGTTTCCATGAGCTGCACCATGCGCGAAGTGTATGGGTCGGCCTGTTTCATCGCGTTCTCTCTGTGGGCCGTTCAATGATCGGTGGAACGGGTCAGCGCTTCCCATTGGTCGATCTCGCTGGCGGCACGTTTCAGTTTGTCGCGCACCAGGCTCAATGCATCGCTGCCCAGCAACAGATGTGCTGGCGGAGCAGGGCTGGCGATGATCTGCAACATCGCCTGCGCCGCTTTGCGCGGATCGCCGAGCTGCTTGCCGCTCTTGTCTTCGCGCGCCTTGCGCACCGGATCGAAACTGGCGTCATAGTCGGCGATGCTCCGAGGCGTGCGGTGCATCGAGCGACCGGCCCAGTCGGTCCGAAACGAACCCGGTGCGACGGCGGTCACGAAGATATTGAACGGCGCCAGTTCCTTGCTCAGGGTATCGGAGATGCCTTCGAGCGCAAACTTGCTGGCGCAGTAGTACGCGATACCCGGCATCGTGATCGTGCCGCCCATCGACGTGATATTGAGAATATGACCGGCCCGCCGCTGACGAAAGAACGGCACAAATGCCTTGGTCACCGCGACCGCGCCGAACACATTCACGTCGAACTGGCGGCGCATGTCCTCCAGCGGCGATTCTTCGAAGATGCCTTCGTGGCCGTAGCCGGCGTTGTTGATCAGCACATCGACCGGGCCGTGGGTCGCTTCGACGGTCGCCACGACGCCATCGATGCGGTCGAAGTCCGTGACATCCAGCAGCACACCGTACGCGTTGTCGATGGACAGCGCCTGAAAGGCTTGCAGGTCGGCTTCGCTGCGCACGGTGCCGATGACGCGGTGACCGGCGGCCAGTGCTTCCTTGGCCAGCGCATGGCCGAAGCCGCTGCTGACGCCGGTGATGAAGAGGGTTTTGCTGTGGTGCATGACGTACTCCGCAAGTCAGGTGTGACGTCATGGTAGCCAGCGGGAAATCGTTCACCTATGCCGGTTTGTCTTTGAGCCTTGCCTAATCCTCTCAGCGGCAATCAGCTCCGCAATCGTTATCGCGGGGCTGATCAAAGGACTCACGCCTGATCCATCGCCTCGGCCACGCCCTGATCCTCACCCAGAAACCCGCCACTCTGGTGCTGCCACAACCGCGCATAGGTGCCGTTTTTCGCCAGCAGTTCGGTGTGGGTGCCTTGCTCGATGATCCGTCCCTCATCCATGACAATCAGTCGATCCATCGCCGCAATCGTCGACAGTCGATGGGCGATGGCGATCACGGTCTTGCCCTGCATCATTTCATCGAGGCTTTCCTGAATGGCGACTTCGACTTCGGAATCCAGGGCGCTGGTGGCTTCGTCGAGCAACAGGATCGGCGCGTTCTTGAGCATCACCCGGGCGATGGCGATGCGTTGGCGCTGGCCACCGGAAAGCTTGATGCCGCGTTCGCCCACCAGCGTGTCGTAGCCGGTGTGGCCCTGGCGGTCGCTGAGCTGGTTGATGAAACCGTCGGCCTGGGCATTGGCGGCAGCGCGTTGAATCTGCGCGTCGGCCGCGTCCGGTCGGCCGTAGGCGATGTTGTCGCGAATGGAACGGTGCAGCAGGGACGTGTCCTGAGTGACCATGCCGATCGCGCTGCGCAGACTATCCTGTGTCACCTGCGCGATGTTTTGCCCGTCGATGCGAATCTCGCCGCGATCGACGTCATAGAAGCGCAGCAGCAGGTTGATCAGCGTGGATTTACCAGCACCGGAGCGGCCCACCAGACCGATTTTTTCCCCGGGCCGGATGCTCAGGCTCAAGCCGTCGAGCACCTGGCGTTCGCCGTTGTAGTTGAAGCTCACGTTGTCGAATTCCACGGCGCCGCCGGAAGGCACCAGTACGCCGGCGTCCGGCGCATCCTGCACCTTGGGGCCACGGGTCAGGGTGCCCATGCCGTCTTGCACGGTGCCGATGTTTTCGAACAGCGACGTCATCTGCCACATGATCCAGTGCGACATACCGTTGATGCGCAACGCCATGGCCGTGATCGCCGCCACGGCGCCGGTGCCGACTTCGCCCTGATGCCACAGCCACAATGCGTAGCCGCCGGCGCCCATGATCAGCCCGACCACCAGCGCCTGATTGACGATTTCGAACTGACTGACCAGACGCATCTGGCGGAAACCCGTCTGCTTGAAATCCTCCATTGCCGCCCGCGCAAAGTGCGCTTCACGTTTGGAGTGGGAGAACAGTTTCACCGTGGTGATGTTGGTGTAGGCGTCCGACACCCGGCCCGTCATTGATGATCGCGCGTGGGCCTGTTCCTGTCCGACCTGGCCCAGGCGTGGCACGAAATACAACATCGCCAGCCCGAACAGCGCGACCCAGGCAATAAACGGCAGCATGAGTTTCAGGGCGAAACCGCCGGCCAGGGCGATGATCGCAATGAAGTAGACGCCGATGCCCGGTGCGATCTCGATGACGGTGAACAGCACCTCGCGCACGGCCAGTGCGGTCTGCATCACCTTGGTCGTGACCCGGCCGGAAAACTCATCGGAAAAGAATGAAAGGCTCTGCCGCAGCATCAGCCGATGAAAATCCCAGCGCAGACGCAACGGCAAATTGATCGCCAAGACCTGATGCTGAACCATGGTGCGCAGCGCCACCAGACCGACGCTGGTCAGCAACACGATGCCGATGCCCCAGAGCACGCGGCTCTCTTGGCCGTTCACATCGCCGCCGGCCTGCCAGGCCGAAAGCAGGTCCACGACCTGACCCAGAAAGGAAAACAACCAGGCTTCGTAGATCGACACACCGGCACTGAGCAGCGCCAGCGCGAGGATATAACCGCGAGCGCCGCGGGTGCAGGCCCACAGGAACCGTGCCAGACCGACCGGCGGTGGCGGCGCTTCGTCGGGCGGGAAGGGGTCGAGCCGTTGTTCAAACAGGCGAAGCATTGGGGGTCTCCGAATTCATCAGTTGCGGGGATTCTGCCACTTATCGATCACATTGAGGGGCTGCAGGTTCAGTGCATGATCTTTTGAGGGAAAACCCTCATTGTTGTAACGCTGACGCCTTACTAGCATGAACTCCGACATTGACCCACTCGATGGAGAGCAAGATGGCTACCACGCAGACTGACGACAAGCGCCCAACCCCCGATCCGGCTGAGGACAACGCGTTTTTCCCTTCGCCGTATTCCCTCAGCCAGTTCACCTCGCCCAAATCCGATCTCAGTGATGCCGAGTACCCCGACCGCTACAAGGGCGGGCGCTGGAAGGTACTGATGATCGGCGCGGATGAGCGCTATCTGTTGACCGACAACGGCACCATGTTTTCCACGGGCAATCACCCGGTTGAAACCCTGCTACCGATGTATCACCTCGACAAGGCCGGTTTCGGCTTCGACGTCGCGACGCTGTCGGGCAATCCGGTCAAGTTTGAATTCTGGGCGATGCCCTCCGAAGACGCCGAAGTGAAGGGCTTCTACGAGCACTATCGCGATCAGTTCAAGCGTCCGCTCAAGTTGTCTCAGGTGATCGAAGACGCGCTGGGCGAGGACTCGGACTACATCGGCGTGTTCATTCCCGGCGGCCACGGTGCGCTGATCGGCCTGCCGGAAAGCGAGGACGTGAAGAAGGTCCTGCAATGGGCCGTCGCCAAGGACAAATTCGTCATCACCCTGTGCCACGGCCCGGCGGCGCTGCTGGCGGCTGGTCTCGGTGAAACAAAAGACTCGTGCATCTTCAACGGCTACCGGATCTGCGCGTTTCCCGATGCCCTGGACGCGACAACCCCTGACATCGGTTACATGCCCGGCCACCTGACCTGGAAGTTCGGCGAGCAGTTGCAGGCACTTGGTGTGGAAATCACCAACCAGGGCATTTCCGGGGCCACGCTTCAGGATCGCAAACTGCTGACCGGTGACAGTCCGCTGGCGGGCAACGCGCTGGGCAAACTGGCGGCGGCCGCGCTCCTGAAAGAGGTCACGTCGGGGTGAGCCCCGGACCTGCCGAAGCACTCTTGCGCGCCGCCCTCGACATCGAGGCGGCGCCCACGCTGGTGGTAATCCAGAAGGCCGTCCGCAGTTTCGCGGGGGCCTATGGTTACGATCGATTCGTCCTGTTCTCTGCCACCTCCACGGCGGAGGATGTGGTCGAGCGCATTTACTGGGTGGAAGGCGACTGGTTTGGTGATGGCACTGGCGTCGACGCCGAGACCTACGTTCAGCGCTGCCCAGTAACTCGCCACCTGTTGGACGCCCGCGAATCGTTCTTCTGGAGCAAGGTGCAGGAGGAGAGCGGCGAACTTTATCGGCTGGTTCGCGTGCCCAGTGGCCCGGGCGTGCATGGATTGCAGATTCCGGTCTTCGGCCCGCAGGGGCTTGAAGGCGCCATGAGTCTGGGCGGCGAACAGATCGATGCCTCGGCGCGGGTTCGTCTGGCACTGGGCATGCTCGCCTCGGTGGCGTTTTACTCCGCCCGACGCTTGCTCGAAGCGCCGCTGGACGAGGCGTCCGGCAAAATGTCGAACCGTGAGCGCGAAGTGCTGGCGTGGGTCGCTGCCGGTCGGCGGCAGGCCGACATTGCCGTCACGCTCGGCTTGTCCGGGCGCACGGTGGAAAATCACCTGCGTTCGGCTCGTCGGCATCTTGGCGTGGCCACTACCGCTCAGGCCATCAAGATTGCCATTCGCAAGGGGGAAATAAAGGGGTGAGGTTCGCACTCTGCCGGTGCCGCGCTTGAACGGCCGTGCAAAACTCCTATCATGCAAAGGGCCTGCGTCGGTGGCTTGTAACCGGCGCCGCCCCCTACGTTTTTTAGAGAGAACGATCCTCGTGGAGTCTTTTCCGGACGCATTGCACGAATCCCTCACGACCCAATTCATTTTCGGTCCTTTCTGCGTCGTTCCAGGCAAACGGCTGCTGACCCGCAACGGGGTGGCGGTCGAGATCGGCGGGCGGGCGCTGGATCTGTTGATCGCCTTGCTCGAGCAACCGGGGCGGGTGCTGTCCAAGTACGACCTGATCGACAAGGTATGGCCCGACAGCGTGGTGGCCGAAGGCAGCCTGCGTTTTCACATGACCGGCCTGCGGCGGATTCTCGGGGATGGCGAGGAACAGGCCCGTTACATCGCGACCCAGGTGGGCGTGGGATATGCCTTTGTTGCGCCGCTGGAAAGAAAACAGACCGCTGTTCAACCGGCGCCCATCGTGACCCGGGCCATCGAGGGCGTGTGCAGTCTGCCGCCCCGGGCAAAACTGATCGGCCGAGAAACCGATCTGCAACTGGTCATCGACCACATGCAGCAACCGAGGCTGTTCACCATCGTCGGCCCCGGCGGTGTCGGCAAGACCAGCCTGGCCATCGAAGTGGCGCACCGCATCGCCGCCCAGGGCTATGAACGCGTCAGTTTCGTCGATCTGGCGCAAGTGGAAGACTGCGCGCTGGTGCCATCGGCACTGGCCCGATCGCTGGACATCCCGGTGCAGGCCGAAGACCCGCTGTTCGTCCTGCTCGCGCATTTGCGCGAGCAGCGGCTGATGTTGGTGATCGACAACTGCGAACACCTGATCGACGCGGTGTCCACCCTCCTTGAGCAGATCAGCGACACCGCGCCGGATGTCGGGGTTCTGGCGACCAGTCGCGAGCCGCTGCGGGTACGTGGCGAATACGTGCACTGGCTCAATCCGCTGGAGTTTCCCCGTGAGCCGCAACACCTCTCGGTTGCGGAGTTGCTGGCATTTCCGGCCATCAAGCTGTTTGTCGAGCGCGCGTCGTCGAGCAACGCCGCGCTGCTGCTGGAAGCGGGCGGAGGGCAAATGATTGCGGACATTTGCCAGCGGCTGGAGGGTATGGCGTTGCCGATCGAACTGGCGGCGATGCGAGTCGCCAGCCACGGATTGAAGGCCACCCACGCGCTGCTCGGCGAGCGTTTCTCGCTGGGCTGGTCGGGGCGCAGGACGGCCGTGCCACGGCATCAGACCCTGCGCGCCATGCTCGACTGGAGCTATGACCTGCTGTCGCCGCAGGAGCGTCTGGCGCTGGAGCGGTTCTCGGTCTTCGTCGGGCCGTTTTCCCAGGAAGCCGCCGCTCAGGTGGTGGCCGAATCACAACATGAAAGCGCTGAGGCGGCTGCGATTCTCGACGATCTGGTGTGCAAGGGGCTGGTCACGGTCGATCACAGCGACTCGACGGATTCTTATCGCTTGCTCGAGATGACGCGTGCCTATGCCCGGGAAAAACTGGCGGCGCGGGGAGAAACCGAGGTCAATGCGCTGGCGTTCCGGCACGCGGCGTTTTACATGGATCTGCTCGGCCATCTGGGGACTTCCCCCGATGAGATTTTCCGTCACTCGGCGCGTCTCGCCAGTCAGTTGGGCAATGTGCGTGGTGCGCTGGAATGGAGCTTCGGCCCCCACGGCGATCCGGGACTGGCGTTGCCGCTGGCGGCTGCGAGTGCGCCGTTGTTCCTGCATTTTTCCTTGCTGGTCGAGTGCCGCACCTGGTGCTCCCGGGCGGTGGAGCTGCTGGAACTGGGGTACTACGGCACGCCCACCGAAATGGAACTGCAAGCCGCGCTCGGCCTGGTGCTGATGTTCACCCGAGGCAACAGTGAAGCCGCTGAAAAGGCCTTGCTCCGGGCGCAGGACATTGCCGTCGCGCTGAACGACTACGGCTCTCAGCTGAGGTTGCTGGGCCGCTTGCAGATCTTCTACGAGCGCATCGGTGATTTCCCGTCGTCGCTGGCCTGGGCGGAGCAGGCCGCTGTGGTCGGCAACATCCTCAACGAGCCCGCCGCCATCGCGATTGCTTCATCGCTGACCGGGATTTCCCATCATCTGCTCGGCAATCAGCGTCTGGCTCGCCAGGAACTGGAAAGTTCGTTGCGCAACAGTTTGCCGTCCCATCCCAGCAACACGATTTACTACGGCTTCGATCACCGCAATCGCACGGGGCTGGCGCTGGCGCGTTCGCTGTGGCTGCAGGGCTATCCCGATCAGGCCCGGCGCTTGGCCGAGCAGATCGAGGCCGAAGCATTCGCGCTGCAGCATCCGGTCACTTACTGCATCGCCATGGTCTGGATCTTGTGCATCTATATCTGGACCGGTGATCTGGCGAAGGCCACCGCGAGCCTCGAGCGGTTCAGCGCCATCGCCGAAACCAACGCACTGGGCCCCTACATTGCCGCTTGCCACGGGTTGCGCGCGGCGATCGCCATCCGTGCCGAGGAACTCGGCGAAGCAGTTGCCATGCTGGAGGAAAGTCTGGCGCGGTTGCGGGGCATGCGTTACGAACTGCTGACGACCTCATTCGAAATCGCACTGGCCGAAGGCCTGATGCTGGCGGGTCAACACCCAAAGGCACTGACCCTGGTCGACGGCACCATCGATCACTGCCGCCGAAGCGGTGATGCCTTTGCGCTGCCGGAACTACTGCGAATCAAGGCCGGTATTCTCAAGGTTATCCAGGCCGATGATGAGCAGGCCATGTTGGCGGTTCTTGAGGATTCCATTGCGCTGAGTCGCAAGCAGGGCGCGTGGGCGTGGGAGTTGCGGTCATCGATGGATCTGGCCCGGTTCTGGCTTGAACAGGGTCAACCGGATCAAGCCCGGGCGTTGCTCGGTGCCTGCCGCGAGCGGGCGTCGGAAGGCTTCGACAGCCTTGACCTGCGTCGGCTGGAAAGCTTCTGGCAGAGCTTGCCCGCTACTCCGGCGTAATCAGGGCGGCCATTTTCACCAGGTCCGCCAGCGAACGGGCCTTCATCTTGCGCATCACTTTGCCGCGATGGGCCTTCACGGTGATTTCGCTGATGTTGAGGTCGGCGGCAATCAGCTTGTTTAACCGCCCGCTGACCACCGAGGCCATGATTTCCTGCTCGCGCGGCGTCAGGGTCTTGTAGGCCTCGAGCAGTGAGCGCAGGTTCTTTTCTCCCTCCAGCGCCACGCGACTGCTTTGCAGCGCATCGGCCATGGCGCTGAGGATCACCTCGTCGTTGAACGGTTTGGTCAGAAACTCCACCGCGCCGGCCTTCAGGGCCCGCACCGTGCGCGGAATATCGCCGTAGCCGGTGATGAAGATGATCGGCATGTTGTGGCGTTCATCGGCCAGGGCGGTCTGCAGATCCAGGCCGCTCAGGTCGGGCAGGTTGATGTCCAGCACCAGACAGCTGGGCACCAGCGCCCGGGGCGCGTCGAGAAAATCCTGCGCGGACTCGAACAGCCGTGGCTGCCAACCGGCGAAGCGGATCATCAGTTCGAGCGACTCGCGCACGGAAATGTCGTCATCGACAACGAATACGACGGGCGTGACCTCACTCATCGGTAATGCTCCACGGGAAGGGGCGATTGCGTTGTTCGCGTTCAACATGTCGATTCCTTGTTCTGTTCGGCTTCACGCTCAGTCGAGGGGCAGGGCGGCGCTCAGGGCCTTGAGCAATTGGGCTTCGCTGAACGGTTTGAACAGGCACTCGACCGCGCCACTGTTCAGCAGCTTCGCCTGTTCGCTGGCGTCGCCGTGCGCGGTGATGAAAATCACCGGAATGCGATAGTCACGCCGCAGCAGCTCGCGTTGCAGATCAGGTCCCGACATGCCGGGCATGGCCACGTCGAGAATCAGGCAGTGCGTCAGGTCCAGATAGGGCGATGCCAGAAACGCCTGCGCCGAGGCAAACGCCTGGACGGCGAAGCCGAACTCCTTGATCAGGTCAGGCAGTGATTCACGAACCGATTCGTCGTCATCGACCACCGATACGAGCAAATGCGTACCCATCAATCATTCTCCACGGTGCGATCGGCGAGGTCGCGGTTATCGGTTTGCGGCAAGTCCGTCGAATGCGGGATGGCAAAGGTAAACGTCGTACCCGGGCCGTCATTGGCGCTGGCCCACAGCTTCCCATCGTGGCGCTCGATGATCGAGCGACTGATGGACAGACCGACCCCCATGCCCGAACTTTTGGTGGTGTAGAACGCATTGAAAATGCGTTCGATGTCCTGCGGATCGACGCCGTTGCCGCTGTCCTTCACCGCCAGGTAAACGCTCTCGTCCGAGCCCAGACCGGTGCTGACGATCAATTGCCGGGGCCGGCCATGGATTGCACTCATGGCCTCGGCGGCATTCATGATCAGGTTGAGGATCACCTGTTGAAGCTGAACCCGGTCGCCCCTGACCAGCGGCAGGGTTTCGGCAAATTGTGGATGCAGCACCACGCCGTTGCGTTGCAGTTCGCCCAGCAGCATGGCGATGACTTCCCGTGCCGCATCATTCAGATTGACGTCTTCAATGGTGATGCTTTTTTTCGAGAACAACGCTCGCAATCGGTTGATGACGTCGGCGGCGCGATTGCCGTCGCGAATGGTGCGGCGTGCGGTTTCCCTGGCGCCATCGACATTCGGCGGGTCGGCGCCGAGCATGCGCAGGCAGGTGCTGGCGTTGGTGATGATGCCGGCCAGCGGTTGATTGACCTCGTGGGCTATCGACGCCGTGACCGCGCCAAGGCTGGCGACTCTGGCCAGGTGCGTCAGTTCCGAGCGCGCCTTGCTCAAGACCTCTTCGGCGAGCCGGCGCTGGGTGATGTCCTGCAGGGCGGCGATGTATTCGAAACCGTCCGGCGCATGGGCGATCGAGTGCGCCACCAGCCGCACGTATTTCACCGTGCCGTCGGGCATCAGCAGCCGATGTTCGTGTTCGAAGTCACGTCCCTTGCGGCGTTGGCGCTTGATCATTTCCCGATGGCTGGAGATGTCGTCCGGATGCACGCGGCGATAGATCGCCTCGAAGCCGGGCGGGGTGTCCGGGTCCAGTTCAAGGATGCGGTAGACCTCGTCCGACCAGGTGATCTCGTCGGTGCTCACCCGCCAGGAAAACGTACCGGTGGCGCTCAGGCGTTGGGCCTTGGCCAGAAAGACTTCCGCCCGTTTGCGGTCTTCGATGTCGGTGTTCTCGCCATACCAGCGCACGACCCGCCCCGTGTCATCGCGCTGGGGCACGGCGCGGATCAGGAACCAGCGGTAAACGCCGTCGAAGCGTCTCAGTCGGGCCTCGTATTCACCGGCGTTGCCCGATTGCAGAATCCTTTGCCAATAAACCGCCAGGCCCGGTGCGTCGTCGGGGTGGATGGACGCCGTCCAGCCGTCACCGCAGGCTTGTTCGACGGACATGCCGGTGTAGTCGCACCAGCGCTGATTGACGAAGCCGACGTTGCCTTCCGGCGAAGCGCTCCAGACAAAACCGGGGACGGCGTCGATGATCCCGCGCAGACGTTCTTCCGACGCGCTGACTTCGGCCAGGGCGCTGGCGATCAAGGCCTTGTCCCGGCGGCGCTCATCGATATCGACCTGCAGCACGCACCAGCGGGTGATGGTGCCTGCACTGTCTCTGATCGGCAGGCCGCGCACATGGAACCAGCGATAGACACCGTCGGCGCGGCGAATCCGGTGCTCGTTCTCATAGGGCGTGCCGGTACTGACCGAGTGCATCCAGGCAGCGATGACCGAGGGCAGGTCGTCCGGGTGCACGGTCTCGCTGGCCTGCCAGTTTTTCAGTTCATGGAGCGGGGCGCCGATGTACTCCATGATTTGCCGGTTGACCTGTTCCAGTTCACCGGACGGCGTCATGAAAGCGACCATGGCCGGGATGCTGTCGATGATCGAGTCGATCCCCGGCGCCGGCATGACCGCGTTACCCGCGCGGCCTGGACCGTCCTCGATGACGCGCTCTTGCTCGTTCGTCATACCGATTCTCATTGTGTGCAGTCACCGTTGAACAAAGATGCGCCTTCGGATGGCACTCGCCCATCATACTTTGGTGTCGCCCGTGGCGAATATCGGCCGACATTGCACACTGCGATGGGCATCACAGTGGCGCTTTTGTAAGCCACTGTATCTACGGCCCCTCTAGCCATACAAGCATGCACAGCGCCCGGTTGGCGAAACCGCCGGGATACATCCGCCGCGCAGCCTTGGCCCTGGTTTCAACGTCCTTCGACGTTGAGTGAAAGCAACGTGACGTCCGCGCTCCTGCCACCCGAAAGGCAGCAGGACCGGTCGTCCCGATGACAGGGCAGAACATTATGAAAGCAGTGGTTATCCAGGCCTTTGGCGGGCCCGAAGTGTTGACGGTGCAGGACATTCAACTGGCAGAACCGGGGCCCGGGCAAGTCCTGGTCAAGGTCATGGCGGCGGGTATCAATTTCATGGACACCGGTGCCCGACGCGGGCTCGGCGCTGCCTGGGAGCTACCGCTGACGCTGGGTGCAGAAGGCGCCGGCGTCGTCCTGGCCAGCGGCCCGCAGGTGACGGAGTTCGCTGTCGGTGACCGCGTGGCCTGGCATTACGTGCCGGGCAGCTACGCCGAACAGGTGATCGCCCCGGTCAGCCAGTTGGTGCCGCTGCCGGACGATATCGACTTCGCCACCGCCGCCAGCCTGATGATGCAGGGCCTGACCGCCAGCAATCTGGTGGACAAGGTGCACGCGATCCAGCCGGGCGACGTAGCCTTGGTGCATGCGGCGGCGGGGGGCGTGGGGCTGATGCTGACCCAGTTGATCAAGCTGCTGGGCGGCAAGGTCATAGGCCGGGTTTCTCATGCCGACAAGGTCGAGGCGGTGCTCGCGGCGGGGGCGGACTATGTGGTGATCGGGCGAGCGCAAAACATTGCCGGACAGGTCATGCGCCTGACGGAGGGGCAGCGCGTGAATGCCGTGTACGACGGCACGGGCGCGGAAGGCTTCGCCGACTCGCTGGAGATGCTGGATTATTTCGGCACCCTGGCCTTGTACGGGCCGTTCATGAACCCGATCCCGCCGATCGATATCTTCAGCGTGCCGCGCAGCATCAAGCTGACGTATCCCTCGGTCATGCACTACGTGCGCAACCGCGAAGTGCTGCTGGAAAAGTCCCGGCAACTGTTCGCGTGGGTCAGTGCCGGCAAACTGAAAGCCGTGATCGGCAAGCGTTATTCACTGGATGATGCGCAACAGGCCCATCGCGATATCGAGTCGCGCAACACGACGGGCAAGCTGATCATCGTCCCTTGACGCCACGCCAGATCAGCAGGGCCGCCAACACCTGGCTAACGGCGAAAAACGTGAACAGGTGTTGTGCGGTCCATCCGGCATCCAGCAGAAACCCGGCGACCACCGGCGAAATGATCGCCCCCAGACGCCCCGTCGCCAGCACCACGCCGACGCCGGTCGTACGGACCGACGTGCAGAACGCTTGAGGGGCCAGCACATACAGAGCCGCGACTGCACCATTGAGCATCAGCCCCAGCGTGACCGCCACGAGTGTCGCCAGACCGGGGACGCGCGTGGCCGGCAGCATCAGTGGCAGCAGGGCGGCGTTGAGCAGCAGAAAGCCCGACAACAAACGTCGGCAGCCGTAACGATTGGCCGCCAGACCCAGAAGCAGGGCGCCGAGCATGCCACCCAGCGCCAACAGCATCCCGATCCGGGCGCCTTGTTGGTCGGTAAAGCCATTGTCGACCAACAGGGCCGGCGTCCAGCTCATCACGAAGTAAAAGCAGAACATCAGCAGAAAGAGTGCCAGTGCCAGCGATGTGGTCTGTTGCCACTGACCGGGCGCAAACGGTCGGTTGGCGGTGTCAGTTGACGTTGGAGCGACGGGCGTGTGGTGTTCGAGTGCCAGAAATGACGGCGATTCTCGCAACCAAAAAATGCCGACCAGCGCTGCCACCAGCGTGATGCAACCCCCGGCCAGAAAGACATACCGCCAGCCCATCAAATCATTCAGTAAATGAGCCAGCACCCCGCCGAGGCTGGCGCCCATCGCAAAGGCGAGAGATTGCAACGCGATTGCCAGATTGCGCCGCTGCGGGCTGGCGTGTTCGAACGTCAGCACGTTCGCCCCCACCAGCACCGCCCCAGTGCCGATGCCGGTCAGTAGTCGCAAAAGCATCAACACGTGATGATCCGGGCTCCAGAACGACAGCAACATGCTCAGGCCGCTGAGCAGCAATCCGGCGAGCAACAAAGGCCTGCGCCCGAAGCGGTCGGCCCTGGGCGCGGCCAGCAGCGAACCGAGCGCCATCCCGACCAGACTTGCGCTCAATAGCAGGCCCAGTTGCGCGCCGCTCAACGCCCACTCGGCCGAAACCCGGCTGGCGGTGAAGGCCATGGCCATCACGTCCAGCCCGTCGATCACGTTGAACAGCATGCACAGCCCGATCACCCACCACTGCGACGTGGTCGATGGCGTGCCGCTCAGGCGTTCGAGCGCTGTTTCCCCACGCATCCGCAATCCTTGTTCCGCTCTGTGATTCAAATGGGTCTTTTCCCCGCCGCATTCTGCCCGTTAACCGCTGCTGAATTCGAGCGCGATTTTGTGCGCCAGGCCTGCGCCTCATACCAAGGTATCGACCGACACCATCGTGTAATCGCCCCGGTGCCAGCGCAGTGGTCTGATCCGATTGGCGATGCCTTTCGAATAATGACTACAAGGAGATCCATCATGGTTGCGCTTTCGTCCGGTCTTACCTGGCGCCATTGCCTGGCGTCATCCATCAGGGCAGGCGCGCTCGGCCTTGCCGTACTCGCGGGCAGTAGCGGCGTCTGGGCCGCGACCCCGGCAGCGGATCCGGCGCAAGCCATTCGCCCGTACACCATCCATGTGGACGAAGCGAAACTGAGCGACCTGCGCAAACGCATCGCCGATACCCGCTGGCCAGACAAGGAAACGGTCGGCGACGTGTCCCAAGGTGTGCAACTGGCGCAGGTCCAGGCGTTGGTTAAGTATTGGGGCGACGGCTATGACTGGCGCAAGGCTGAAGCGAAGCTCAACGCCTTGCCGGAGTTCGTGACCACCATCGACGGCGTCGACATCCAGTTCATCCACGTGCGTTCGCGCAATCCCAATGCGATGCCGCTGATCCTCACTCACGGCTGGCCGGGTTCGCAGTTCGAATTCCTCAAGACCATCGGCCCGCTGACCGATCCCGTGGCCTATGGCGGCAAGGTCGAGGACTCGTTCGATGTGGTGATCCCGTCGATTCCCGGCCATGGTTTTTCCGGCAAACCGACCGAGCTCGGCTGGGGCCCTGACCGGGTGGCGAAGGCTTGGGATGTGTTGATGAAACGCCTGGGCTACAGCCATTACGTGTCCCAGGGTGGCGATCATGGTTCGGTGATTTCCGATGCGCTGGGTCGCCTGGCGCCGCCCGGTTTGCTGGGTATCCACCTGAACATGCCCGCCACCGTGCCGCCGGAACTGGTCAAGCCGATCAACAGCGGCGATCCGGCCCCGGCAGGGCTGACCGCGCCGGAGGTGACGGCCTTCAATTCGCTCAGCCAGTTCTTCGGTCGCAACGCCGCCTACGGCGCAATGATGGTGACCCGGCCGCAGACCATCGGTTATCTGCTGGCCGATTCGCCTGCCGGCACGGCAGCGTGGATGTATGAAAAATTCGCCGCGTGGACCGATAGCGACGGTCAGCCCGAGAAAGTCCTGAGCCGCGATGAAATGCTCGATGACATCAGCCTGTATTGGCTGACCGACAGCGGGGCGTCGTCCTCCCGTTTCTACTGGGAGAACAACAACAATAACTTCAGCGCCGCCGCGCAGAAGACTGCCGACATCAAGGTGCCGGTGGCGATCACCGTGTTCCCCCACGAAATCTACCGCGCGCCGAAAGTCTGGTCGCAGCGCGCCTATCCGTCGCTGGCCTACTTCAGCGAAGTCAGCAAGGGCGGTCACTTCGCGGCATGGGAGCAACCGCAACTGTTCAGCGAAGAACTGCGCGAAGCCTTCCGGCCACTGCGCGCGGCCGCGCAGAAAACCGCTGCGCAGGCAGCCCGCTAACCCTGCAATCCGCAAGCACTTCAACCCTAAGCCCTTGACCATAAAGCCCGGAACCGCCGCCCGGCGGTTCACGAGGGAGACCCGGCATGACTGACTCTAACGCTGTAACCCCATCCCGGCGCGTGCTCGCCGGTTCGATCCTGGCGCTTGCGCTGGGCATCGCTTCGGCATACGCCAGCGCCGCCGAAGTGCCCGCCGGCAAGATCGACGCCATTACCGCCGGCACCCACGTTTCGTTCGGCGCGCTGAAACACGTCAAGGCCGGACTGCTGGATGTGTCCTACGCCGAAGTCGGTCCCGCCGACGGCCCGGTGGTCATCCTGCTGCACGGCTGGCCCTACGACATTCACAGCTACACCGATGTCGCCCCGGCGCTGGCGCAGAAGGGCTATCGGGTGCTGATTCCCTACGCGCGCGGTTATGGCGACACGCGTTTCCTGTCTGCCAAAACCGTGCGCAACGGCCAGCCGGCGGCGCTGGCCAAAGATCTGATCGACTTCATGGACGCCCTGAAGATCAAGCAGGCCGTGCTTGGCGGCTATGACTGGGGCGCGCGTACCGCCGACATCGTTGCAGCGCTCTGGCCCGAGCGGGTGAAGGCGCTGGTGGCGGTGAGCGGTTACCTGATCGGCAGCCAGGACGCCGGCAAGACGCCGCTGCCGCCGGCGGCGGAGTTGCAGTGGTGGTATCAGTTCTACTTTGCGACCGAGCGTGGCCGTCTGGGCTACGAAAAGAACACCCACGACTTCGCCAAGCTGATCTGGCAGCTGGCCTCGCCGAAGTGGAACTTCGACGACGCGACCTACGACCGCAGCGCCGCCGCGTTGCAGAATCCGGATCACGTCGCGGTGTCGATCTTCAACTACCGCTGGCGCCTGGGGCTGATCAAAGGGGAAGCGCAATACGATCCGCTGGAGAAAAAACTCGCGGCATTTCCCTCGATCGGCGTGCCGACCATCACTCTGGAGGGCGACGCCAATGGTGCGCCGCACCCACCGGCCGAGGCCTACGCCAAACGCTTTACCGGCAAGTACGAGTACCGGCTGATCAGCGGCGGTATCGGCCACAACCTGCCGCAGGAAGCGCCGCAAGCGTTCGCCCAGGCGGTGATCGATGCCGATCATCTCTGATTGCCGGCCGAAGGGGATCCGACCATGAAATTCAACCATTGGGCCGTGTTGCCAGCGGCCATTGCGCTCGCGGCACTGGCGGCCACCGGTGTCGCGTTGGGCGAGGCCGATGACGGCGATGCCTCGCCGATCTACGGCGTGAAACTGCCGAAAAACTATCGCCAGTGGGCGCTGATTGCCCCGGCCCAGGAAGCCGCGCCGCTGGATGAACTGCGCGCAGTGCTGGGCAATGACCGGGCGATCAAGGCTTACCAGAGCGCAACGCTGCCGTTTCCCGATGGCACGGTGCTGGTGAAGCTGGCATGGAAACACGTGCAGTCGCCGGAGTTCGAGCCGGCCTCGATTCCGGGAGCGGCCACCACCGTTCAGGTGATGGTCAAGGACTCGCGCAAATACGCCTCGACCGGTGGCTGGGGATTCGGCCGTTTCATCAACGGCAAACCCGCCGACGAAGCCCAGCACCAGACCTGCTTTGCCTGCCATCAGGCGCGGGTGCAGAACCACGATTTTGTCTTCACCCGATACGCCCCCTGAATCCGTCATACGAGGAACATCCAGATGAAAAAAACACTGATTGCACTGAGCATCGCTGCGGGCCTGTGCCTGGGCGCCAATGCCTTCGCTCAAACCGCCAAACCCACGGTCGTGCTGGTGCACGGCGCGTTTGCCGACGCGTCGAGCTGGAACGGCGTGGCGAAGATTCTCGAGAAGGATGGCTACACGGTGATCGCCGCCGCCAATCCGCTGCGCGGCGTCAAGAGCGATGGCGCAGCGGTATCGGCGTTGCTCAGCAGCATCCAGTCGCCGGTGGTGCTGGTCGGTCACTCCTATGGCGGCAACGTCATCAGTGATGCGGCCAACGATCATGCCAATGTCAAAGCGCTGGTCTACGTCAGCGCCTTTGCCCCCGAAGCCGGTGAAACCGTTGCCGGGCTGGCCGGCAAGTTTCCCGGCAGCACCCTCGGACCAACGCTGGCGCCACCCGTTGCGCTGGCCGACGGCGGCAAGGACCTGTACATCCAGCAAAGCAAGTTCCACGACCAGTTCGCCGCCGATGTCCCGGCTGCACAAGCGGCGCTGATGGCGGCTACTCAACGTCCGATCACCGAAGCGGCGCTGAACGAGCAGGCCGGAACGCCGGCCTGGAAGCACATTCCGTCGTGGTACATCTACGGCGACAAGGACAAGAACATCCCGCCCCAGGCGATGGCGTTCATGGCCAAGCGTGCGGATGCCAAGGCCGTTGCAGTGGTGAAGGGCGCCTCGCACGTGGTGATGGTGTCGAACCCGGCACCGGTGGCCCGGCTGATTGAAAAAGCCGCGGCGGCCAACTGAAAACCTGCGACGTGCCGAGGCGCGTCGCAGGTCTGTCACTTCCCGCTCAGGCAACGGACACCTGCGGCGATGTTGCCGGTGCCAGTCTGAGCAGAGGGGTGATGCCGAGCATCAACAGCAGTACTGCGAACAGCAAGGTGTACGCCGGGCCATAGTGTCCGGCGTATTCGCGCAGGGCACCGAACAGCAACGGCCCGAGCGCGGCGATCAGGTAACCGATGAACAACATGAACACCGTCCACAATCCGGCCTGTTCGCTGGTGCGGGCGTGATCCAGCGGCAAGGTCATGGCCACGGTGAAGCCCATACCCAGCCCGATGGCCGCGAGCACCACGTACAGCATCGGCCAGTACGCCGGCAGGAACGCCATGCCGCCCACCCCCAGCAGAGCCAGCAACGCCGACAACCCGAGCAGACCGCGCCGGTCGTGGGCCTTGCCCGGAATCAGTCCCGCACCCACGCTGGCCACGGCGAACACTGCAGTAAAAATGCCCAGCAGGATGCCCGGGGAAACACTGGATGTGGCCGCTTCCACCGACGCTGGCGCCATCCAGGCGAAGAGGGCATAGACCACGAATTGCCCGGCACCGAAATTCAACGCGATCAGCCAGGCCTGCGGATTGCCCCAGGGCAGGCGTTTGCTCGGGCTCGATGGCGATTTCACGGTGGGCGCCGGTGTCGCAAAACGCCGTGCCATCCACACCCAACTGGCGACGGCGGTGAGGCACAGCACGCTCCAGACTCCGGCGCTGACTCGCCAGTCCTGCGCCAGCTCGGCAATCGGTGCGCTGAGCACCGCCGCGAGGGTTGCGCCCAGACTCAGGCCGCCGGCATAGATGCCCATGAACAGCGCCGGCCGTTGCGCAAAGTGGGTCTTGATCCACGCGCCGGTCATCGCGCCGGCAACCGCAATGCCGATGCTGGCAAAGAACGTACTGCCGAGCAGGACGACTGCATTCGGCGAGATCGCCCGCAACAAGGTCGAGGCGCCCAACAACGTCAGGGCGACCACCACACTGCGATCGATCCCGAAGCGCATGGCGAGGCTCGGAACCACCAGCGCAAACACACCCATGCACACGTCGGGAATCGAAGTCAGCAGCGCGGCCTGGGTGTAGCTCAACTGGAAGTGCTGCTGGATCAACAGCAGAATCGGCCCCACCGAAATGATCGGCGGCCGCAGGGCGATGGACAGGATCAGCAGGCCGGTCACCGCCGTGATGCTCTGCTGGTGGCCGGAGAGATTGCGGGTGATTGCCATGGGAAAGGCCTCATTGATGAACAATGAGCGCAAGGCTAACAATGGGCCGGTAATGGCAAATGCCAGGGTTTGTCGCCAAAGTGACAATCACCGCTTTAACACGATCAAGGTCTGTTTTCAGGAGACGCCAGCCGATGAAACGAGAGGTGCGCAAGGTCATCGCCCAGCGTGAGTCCGCGCCGCGCAGCGAACGTTATCCCGACTATCAGGATGTGCCGCGGGTAATGACCGTGCTGGTGCGTGATCAGGCCACCGGCGAATACAACGAGCCGCACGTGCATCGGCACGGGCAGTTGCTGTATGCCTCGAACGGCGTGATGCGGGTGGCTACCGAGCGCGGCTTGTGGATCCTGCCGCCGAAGCGGGCGCTATGGATTCCGCCCGGAATGATCCACGACCAGTTGATGCTGAGCGCGGTCAAGATGCGCTCGATCTACATCGAGCCGCAAGCCTGCGCAGAGTTGGGCCATCACTGCAAAGTACTGGAGATCCCCGGACTGCTGCGCGAGTTGATTCTGGCCCTGGCCGAGCAACCGATCGAATACCCGCAGGAAGGCCGCAACGCGCACATCGTGGCGTTGATACTCAGTGAATTGAAGGGAGCCCGGACGTTGCCGATCGAAGTGCCGTGGCCGGTCGACCGGCGACTGGTCACGGTGTGCGAGGCGATTCTGCAGGATCCCGGACAAGACCATTCCATCGGCTATTGGGCAGACCGGGTCGGTGCCAGTTCGCGCACGCTGATACGCCTGTTCGTCAATGAAACCGGCCTGAATTTCCGCCACTGGCTGCAGCAGGTGCGGCTGGCGACCGCCATCGACCGGCTCGACAAGGGGCAATCCGTCGGGGTGATTGCCCGGGATCTGGGCTACGCCAGCCAGAGTGCCTTCAGTGCCATGTTCAGACGGGTGATGGGCGAATCGCCCCGTGAATTTCTCGTCCGCGATTAGGGCGTTTTGGCGATTCCGATACCTTCGTATTCTGTCGTCGAAGGGAGGCGGGTGGTATCAATGACGCTGCTGTTGCAGGTGCACTGAACACCATCCCTCGTTCCGCGAGGAACCTTCGAAGAGTGAGAATCCTGATGCTTTTATACCTATCGACCTGGTCCGAAATCGCCCAATTCCTCGAACGCAGCCGCACCATCGTCATCCCGATCGGTTCCAACGAACAGCACGGGCCGACCGGCCTGCTGGGCACCGACTGGATGTGCCCGGAAATCATCGCCCATGAAGCGCAGAAAAACGCCGACATCCTGATTGCCCCGACCTTCAACATCGGCATGGCGCAACATCACCTCGGCTTCCCCGGCACCATCTCGCTCAGGCCCTCGACGTTCATCGCCGCCATCGCCGACTGGACCCGTTCGCTGGCCGCCCACGGCTTTGAAAAGATCTTTTTCCTCAATGGCCACGGCGGCAACATCGCGTCAATCGAAGCCGCGTTTTCGGAGCTGTACGCCGAAGCGAGTTTCGCCCGACGCAAGGCCGGGTTCGCCCTGAAGCTGTGCAACTGGTGGGACCTGGAAGGGGTCAACGAGCTGGCGCGCGAGCAGTTCCCGACCGGCCACGGCATTCACGCTACCCCTTCGGAAATCGCCGTGACCCAATGGGCCTACCCCGATTCCATCAAGTCGGCCGACTACTCGCCGCAGATCGCCAATTGGGGGCCGATCCGGGAAGCGGCGGATTTCCGCGCCCGTCATCCAGACGGCCGCATGGGCTCGGACCCGGCCCAGGCTTCGCCGGAAAAGGGTCGGCAACTGGTGGAAATGGCCGCTCGCGGTCTGGTCCAGGAGGTCCAAGCTTTCAGCCGCGAATCATTGCTCGACTGAACCGTCGCCCTGATCAACGCCCGGATGTTCCGGGCGTTGCTGTTTCAACCCTTGGGAAAATCGCCATGTGGACTATCAAGCACAGCTACATCGATGGTGCGTTCGTGCCCGTTCAGGGCCGCGAAACGATCGAATGCATCAACCCGGCGACGGAGTCCGTCATCGGGACGGTCACCCTGGCCAATCGCGACGATGCCAGGCAAGCCATCGCCGCCGCCCAGCGTGCGCAAGTCACGATGGGCCGCACCTCGAAAGCCGAGCGCATCGACATGCTCAGGCGCCTGCAGGCGGCGGTGCTGGAGAGCACCGAAGAAATACGCGACACCGCGATCGACGAATACGGCGCACCGTTGGCCCGCGCGCAATGGGTCAGCCAGTACGCCTCGCAATCCTTCGCCAACGCGGCGCAGATTCTCGAAAACTACGAACTGGTGCGACCTGTGGGCCGTGCAAGCGTCGTGATGGAACCGGTCGGGGTGTCCGCGTTGTTCGCGCCCTGGAACAGCACCGCCGGTACGGTGTGCAGCAAACTGGCGACGGCGATTGCCGGCGGCTGCGCTTCGGTCATCAAACCGAGCGAACTCAGCCCGTTGCAGACCCAGGTGCTAGCGCTCGCCTTGCACCGTGCGGAACTGCCAAACGGGGTGATCAATATTGTCTCGGGCCGTGGCGGCGAAGTGGGCGACGAGATCAGCACCAGCCCGCACATCGCGAAGGTCTCGTTTACCGGCTCCACTGCCACCGGAAAACTCATCGCCCGCGCCGGCATCGAGACCATGAAGCGGGTGAGCCTTTCGCTCACCGGCAAGTCGGCATCCATCGTGCTCGACGACGCGGATCTCGAAACGGCCATCCCCATGGCCCTGAATGCTGCCTTCATGAACAACGGCCAGGCCTGCGTCGCCGGCACACGGCTGTTGGTGCCGCGCGCGTTCCTGCCGCAGGTGATCGAGCGGGTAAGAGCCTTGGTCGACGCCATAGTGGTCGGTAATCCCCATGATCCGGCGACTGCCATCGGCCCGTTGGTCAACCAGGCGCAGTTTGATCGCGTGCAGGGTTTTATCCGGCGCGGGCTGGAGCAGGGCGCGCGATTGATCGTCGGCGGGGAGGGCAGGCCTCACGGACTGAGCAAAGGCTATTTCGTGAAGCCCACGGTGTTTGCCGATGTCAGCAACGACATGGACATCGCCCGGGAAGAGATTTTTGGTCCGGTGCTGTCGATCATCGCCTTTGACGATGAGGAAGACGCCATCCGCCTGGCCAATGCCAGCGTCTACGGTTTGCAGGCGTATGTGTTCACCCGCGAGGTCGAACGTGGCCGACGCATCGCTGCGCGGCTGGAGGCCGGTTCGGTGTTGATCAACCGGATCGCACCGGAGCTGCTCGCGCCGTTTGGCGGGGTCAAGCAGTCGGGGATCGGCAGGGAATTCGGGTTGTCGGGGCTGGAAGCGTTTCTTGAAGCGAAAAGCATCGTAGAGGACTGACAACGGCAGCAGGGCAAACAGGATCAATCCTGCTTGCCCTGCTCAAGTCATTGCGAATCAGCCCAGTGCTTCGATGGCCCGTGCAACGCCCGCACCGTATGCCGGATCGGCCTGGGTGCAGTTTTCGATGTGGCGTTGCCGGGTCTGAGCGCTGGCGCCATGGATCGAGCGCGCGGTGTTCTCGAACAAAACCTGTTGCTGGGCGGGCGACATGGCCCGGAACAGCGCGCCTGGTTGCGAGAAGTAGTCGTCGTCCTCGCGGTGGTTCCAGTGCCCCGCGCTGCCTTTCAGGGCCAGCGGTGGTTCGCTGAAATCCGGTTGCTCGGCCCACTCGCCATAGCTGTTGGGCTCGTAGCCGATTGTGCTGCCCGCGTTCGCATCGGTGCGCATCTGGCCGTCCCGGTGATAGCTGTTGACCGGGCAGCGAGGCGCGTTCACCGGGATCTGATGATGGTTGACGCCGACGCGATAGCGCTGGGCATCGCCATAGGAGAACAGGCGGGCCTGGAGCATTTTGTCCGGTGAGAAGCTGATGCCGGGCACCACGTTGGCCGGGTTGAAGGCCGCCTGTTCGACGTCGGCGAAGTAGTTGTCCGGGTTGCGGTTGAGTTCGAGCACGCCGACTTCGATCAACGGGTAATCCGCGTGGGGCCAGACTTTGGTCAGGTCGAACGGGTTGATCGGGTAGGTCTCGGCGTCCAGTTCCGGCATCACTTGCACGTAGAGCTTCCATTGCGGGAAGTGGCCTTCCTCGATGGCGTTGTACAGGTCGCGCTGGGCGCTTTCGCGGTCATCGCCGATCAGTGTCGCGGCTTGTTGATCGGTCAGGTTCTCGATGCCTTGTTGAGTCTTCCAGGTGAACTTCACCCAGAAACGTTCGTTCGCCGGGCTGATGAAACTGAAGGTGTGGCTGCCGAAACCGTGCATGTGGCGGTAGGTGCGCGGCAGGCCACGATCGCTCATGACAATCGTGACCTGATGCAGCGCTTCCGGCAGTAAGGTCCAGAAATCCCAGTTGTTGCGGGCGCTGCGCATGTTGGTGCGCGGGTCGCGTTTGACCGCATGGTTGAGGTCGGGGAATTTCAACGGGTCGCGCAGAAAGAACACCGGCGTGTTGTTGCCCACCAGATCCCAGTTGCCTTGCTCGGTGTAGAACTTGATGGCGAATCCACGGATATCGCGCTCGGCATCCGCCGCGCCACGCTCACCGGCCACGGTCGAGAAACGGACGAACACATCGGTGGTCTTGCCTACGCTGGAGAACAGCCTGGCTTTGGTGAAGCGGCTGATGTCATGGGTGACGGTGAAGGTGCCGAACGCACCGGAACCCTTGGCGTGCATGCGCCGTTCCGGAATGACCTCCCGATCGAAGTGCGCCAGTTTTTCCAGCAACCATACGTCCTGCAACAGCATCGGGCCTCTGGGGCCGGCGGTCTGTACGTTGTTGTTATCAACCACGGGCGCGCCCGCGGCAGTCGTCAGCTTGTTCATGCGCAACTCCTGGCTTTTGTCGGTTTCCCGCCATCACATCAAAAGCCCCGGGCGCGATCTATTGCACCATGGTGTCGTCGGATAGCACCAAGGTGTGGTTGGAACGGATTGCGTTTTGGTGTCGGCAGAAAGCGGATCAGGCGAGGGTGATGCTGACCTTGATGTTGTTGCGCGTGGCCTTGGAGTAGGGGCAGTTCTGGTGCGCCGCGTCGATCAGTTGTTGCGCCACTTGCGGTTCGATCTCCGGCAGTGACACCGCCAGTTTCGCTTGCAGGAAGAACCCGTGCTCGCCGTGGACCAGGTCGATTTGAGCATCCACCCCGGCCATGGCCGGAAAAACGATCTTGCGCGCATTGCAGGCGTGGCGCAGCGAGCCGAGGAAACAGGCTGACCAGCACACGGCGAACAATTGCTCGGGGTTGGTTCCGGAGCCGGGCGCACCCGGTGGCGACAGCTTGAGATCCAGTCGGCCATCGTCACTGCGTCCTGTGCCCTCGCGGCCGCCTGTGGTGCAGGTATGCGCGGAGTAGAGGGTTTTTTCGATATCGATCATGGGCATTCCCTGAAAAGCATTTCACAGCGTGGAGGGCGGTTCATGTGGCCCGCGTGGGTTCATGACATTCGCGTGCAGATGCACCCGCCAGCGCGTCGGCCGTGGCCACGACTTCAGCGCCGCGATGGCCAAGATTGTCGAGCAGGGTCGAGCGGGCGATCTCGATCAGCCAGGCGCGAAACGGAAAGCTCGGGTCATGGGCGGCCTGTTTCTGATAGAGCGCCCTGAAGGCTTGCTGAACGAGGTTGCCGGTGTCTTCGCGACGGACCCGCCCGGCCTGCACCTGACCTTCGTAGAAGGCGATGAGCAACGGCGTCACCGTCGCGAACAGCTGTTGCGCCTCACCCCGGCCATGCCGGACGGCGCCCGCGACCAAGGCATACAGTTCGTCGTTGCCGAGCCGGTCTGACTCGCACAGGCAAGTGTGGCGATAACCTTCAGCCATGGTCGAATCCCTCGCAAAACCATCGTTCGACTGAGCGCGGCTGCCGGAAAGATTTGCAGGTGGCCCGGCGTTCAGCGGTGAGATTCAAGCCTGCCTTCACAGCCGAATGACTGCCAGTTATGCGTTGTTAGCGCTTGTTAGCGTCCGGCTATCGAGGTAGGTCGCGTGGTGACTTTTTCGCTGGCCACTCAAGACTCTGCAGCGGTTTTCGATGCCCGTGGCCTGCACGAAACGGCGGTACGGTGTACGAGCATTTTTGACATCCCTGTCCCTTTGCCATCGTCACAACCATGTAGGAAACGTCCGATATTTATTTAGCAAATTTCCTACATTTTGTTTGCCTCCCTAACAAAAAACGTGGTTATTATCCGCCGGCGCTTCGGGTCACAAACCCGGCGCCAGAAGATTGCCGTGTGTCTACAGACCCGGCAGTCGCAGCCGATCGGGACCACCCTGGCGCTGTCATCCCCGCGCAGGTTGTTCCTCGTCGTTGACCCTCAAATGGAAGTCGAGGTTTCAATTGGTCACGCGGTGTGCAATCGTCGATGCAATGAACGGGGCGACGTCTGTCGCCAATGATCCGGCCCACTTTCCAGTTGCCTGCGCCGACCGCGCGGCGGCGTTTTTCTCCAGCCTGTCTCCCCCCGAATTTCTGCGTGTGCCCGCGTTCAACGCGAGTCTGCACGCGCGCGCCGCGCCATCCTCCTGAATTCGAATGACCGTGCCGGCATCTGATGCCGGGGCCTGACTGGCGGGGCATTTCTGTCCCGGCCTGATCACAAAAATAAAGTAGTCATGGACGGTAGCCTCCGATGCTCGATAACACTTCCTTGCGTGGGACGAATCCCGCGCAGCCCGACGTTTGCTCCTTGAAACCGTTCGATGCAGACCTGTGCGTGCACGGCCTGTTTGAAGCGCAGGTGCGGCGCAATCCCGAGGCCATCGCCGCACGCTGGCAGCAGGAGGCGTTCAGTTATCGTGAACTGAACACCCGCGCCAACCGGTTGGCCCATCAGTTGCGCATGCTCGGGGTCGGGCCGGACGTGCGGGTCGGGCTGTGTCTGGAGCGTTCGCTGGAAATGCTGGTCGGCGTACTCGCGGTGCTCAAGGCCGGCGGCGCCTATGTGCCGCTGGACCCGGCCTACCCGCAGGCGCGGCTGGCGCACATGCTGGCTGACAGTGCACCGCCGGTGGTACTGACTCACGGCCAGGCGCGCGGTGTTTTGCGGGCGGCACTCGAACAGTCGGCGATCACCCCGACGCTGCTGGATCTGGCCGACGCCCGGGATTGGGCTGCGCTGTCGGCTGACAACCCCGATCCTCACGCGATCGGCCTGACACCCCGTCACCTGGCTTACGTGATCTACACCTCCGGCTCCACCGGCACCCCGAAAGGCGTGATGGTCGAGCATCGCGGGCTGGTTGCGGTGAGCGCCGACTGGGCGCAGCTCTATGCTCTGGGCGAGCCGATCAATCATCTGCAAATGGCCGGTTTTTCCTTCGACGTGTTCAGCGCCGACCTGATCCGTGCGCTGGGTTTTGGCGGCACGCTGGTGCTGTGTCCACGGGACACCCTGATGGACCCGCCGGCCCTGTATCGTCTGATGCGCGAGGCGCAGATTGGCTTTGCCGACTTCGTGCCGGCGCTGCTCAATCCACTGTTGGCGTGGGTCGAAGAGACCGACCACGACCTGTCGTTCCTGCGCACCGTGGTCTGCGGCTCCGACATCTGGACCGCCCACAGCGCGCGGCAATTGCGCAGGCTTTGCGGTGATCGCGTGCAGATCGTCCAGGCCTACGGCGTGACTGAAGCGAGCATCGACAGCACCTGTTTTGAATTCACCGAAAACAGCCCGATCGACGCGGTGCTGCCCATCGGCCGGGCACTGCCCAACACCCGGATTTACCTGCTCGACGCTGACGGCGCACCGGTTGCCGAGGGTGTCGCGGGCGAGTTGTACATCGGTGGCGTCGGCGTGGCGCGCGGTTATCTGAATCTGCCACAACTGACTGCCGAGCGTTTCCTCGACAGCCCGTTCGAGGTGGGTGAGCGCCTTTACCGCACCGGAGATCTGGCGCGTTACCGGGCCGACGGCCAACTGGAATTCCTCGGCCGCAACGATTCCCAGGCCAAGTTGCGCGGCCTGCGTCTGGAGCTGGGGGAAATCGAAACCCGGCTGGCGGACATCCCGGGCGTGCGCGAAAGCGTGGTGCTGCTGCGCCAGGACAGTCCCGGTGAGCCTCGTCTGGTTGCCTATTACTGCGAAAAACCAGACACCACTTTGAGCCCGCGTTCCCTGCGTGAACAGCTGCAAGTCAGCCTGCCGGACTACATGGTACCGACCGCTTTCGTGCGGCTCGACGCGTTGCCGCTGACCGCCAACGGCAAGGTCGATCGTCCCGGTTTACCGGCACCGAATGTCGAGGCGTTCGATCAGCAGGAATACCTGGCACCCCAAGGCTCGCTGGAAACCGCGCTCGCCGCGATCTGGGCCGACGTGCTCGGCGTTGAGCGGGTGGGGCGTCAGGATCAGTTCTTCGCCCTCGGTGGTCACTCGCTGCTGGTGATGCGGGTGCTGGCGCAGGTTCGTCACACGCTGGGGCTGGAAGTCGCGCCTTCGACGCTGTTTGCCGCACCGGTTCTGGCGGAGTTCGCCGAACGGCTGCAAGCCAGTCAGGCTGCGGCTCGCCCGGCCATCACGGCCCTTGAATGCACGGGCGCGCAAACGTTGTCGTCTGCCCAGCAGCGCCTGTGGTTTCTGGCACAAATGGAGGGTGGCAACGCGGCGTATCACATGCCGTTGAACCTGCGTTTGCGCGGTTCGCTGGACGTGGCGGCACTCGAACGCAGCTTCAATCAACTGGTGGCGCGCCATGCTGCGCTGCGCACCACGTTCATCGCCGTTGAAGGGGAAGGGCGTCAACTGGTTTCGCCGCCAGCGCACAGCATCCGGCTGACGGTGACTGACGTGCAGGGGCACGATGCGCAAGAGCGCCTGACCCGTTTGATCGACGAGGAGGGCGCCCGACCGTTCGACCTGAGCCGAGGCCCGCTGATGCGCGTCAGCCTGCTGCGACTGGCGGCGGATGACCATGTGTTGCTGCTGACCCAGCATCACATCATCTCCGATGGTTGGTCGATGGGCGTGCTCACCCGCGAGCTGGGTCAGCTGTACGCGGCGGCGTTGCTGGACCGCGACGATCCGCTGCCGCCCTTGTCCGTGCAATACGTGGATTACGCCGTGTGGCAAAAACAGTGGCTGTCCGGCGACGTGCTGGAGCAACAAAGCCGTTACTGGCGCGAAACCCTCACCGGCGCACCGGTACTGCTGGAATTGCCGACCGATCACAAGCGTCCGCCCGTGCAGGATTACCTCGGCGGTTTTGTCCCGCTGGTCTTCGACGCCACCCTGACCGCACGCCTGAAAGCCTTGGGCATGCAGCAAGGCACCACGCTGTTCATGAATCTGCTGGCCGGTTTTTCGCTGTTGCTGTCGCGCCTGTCGGGACAGAACGATGTGGTGATCGGCGTGCCATCGGCCAACCGCCCGCAGCAGGAACTGGAAGGGCTGATCGGTTTCTTCGTCAACACCCTGGCGCTGCGCATGACTCAGTCAGGTACGCCGTCGGTGGCGCAATGGCTGCAACAGGCGCGGCGGGTGGCACTGGACGCTCAGGAGCATCAAGACCTGCCGTTCGAGCAAGTGGTGGAGTTGCTCAACCCGCCGCGCAGCCTGGCTCACAGCCCGTTGTTCCAGGTGCTGTTTGCCTGGGAGCAGGATCAGGATTCCGATCTGCTGCTGACCGGGCTGGATGTCACGCCGGTCGAGAGCAGCCATCACGTGGCCAAGTTTGATCTGCAACTGGCGCTCCATGAGCACGACGGGCAGATCGTCGGCGGTCTGGAATATGCCTCGGGTCTGTTCGAACGCGGCACTGTCGAGCAGTTCGGCGAGTACCTGCGCCGGGTGCTGACGCAGATGGTCGAGGACAGCCAGCAGTCGCTGGCGAGGATCATGCTGCTGAGCGCCGAGCAATATCAGCAGATCGTTCATGACTGGAACCCCACTGCGCGGGATACCTCGTCGTTGCCCGGTTGCGTGGCACTCTTCGAAACCGTTGCCCGGCAAACGCCCGACGCCGTGGCGCTGCTCGCCGACCGTGAGCAGCAGAGCTACGGCGAGCTGAATCGCGCGGCCAACCGCCTCGCGCATTACCTGATCGAACAAGGCGTCGGCCCTGAACATCGCGTCGGTTTGTGTCTGGAACGCTCGCCGCAAATGGTCATCGGCCTGCTGGCGATCCTCAAGGCCGGCGCGGCGTATGTGCCGTTTGACCCGGCTTATCCGAGTGAACGTCTGGCGTTCATGTTCAGCGATGCCGCGCCGACCTTGCTGCTGACGCAATCGAGCCTGATGGCCGGGCTGCCGGCCAACGAGGCGAAGATCTGCTGCCTGGACACCGACGCATCGCAATGGGCGCTACACCCGACGGATGATCCGCAAGTCATGGTGAACCCGGAAAACCTCGGCTACGTGCTCTACACCTCTGGTTCCACCGGACGCCCGAAAGGCGTGGCCCACAGCCGTCACGCGCTGGACAACCTGATCGCCTGGCAGCTCGATCAAGCCACAACACCGCAGCGTGTGCTGCAATTCGCCTCGCTGAACTTCGACGTCTCGTTCCAGGAAATCTGCAGCACGCTCTGCCAGGGCGGCAGCCTGTTGCTGATGACCGAAGACAGCCGCAAGGACCTTGCCGCGTTGCGCCCGACTCTGGTGGCCGAAGGCGTGCAACGGGCGTTCCTGCCGTTCGCCGTGTTGCAGCAACTTGCCGGCCTGACCGAGCCCGATGCACCGATGCCGGCCGGTGGTTGCGAGATCATAACCGCCGGGGAAGCCCTGCAAATCAACGACGAGCTGCGCGGTTTTGTCCGTGGACTCGGTGGCGCGCAGTTGCATAACCAATACGGGCCGACCGAAACCCATGTGGTCAGTCAGTTCAGCCTTGATTGCAACGACGTCGAATCCTGGCCGGACGCGCCGCCTATCGGCCGACCCATCGCCAATGTGCGGCTCTACGTGCTGGACGAGCATCTGAATCCGGTGCCGGTCGGCGTGGCGGGCGAGTTGTACATCGCTGGCGCCTGCCTGGCCCGTGGCTATCTGAACCGCCCGGACCTGACCGCCGAACGCTTCCTGCCGGATCCGTTCAGTGCCGAACCGGGCGCGCGGATGTATCGCAGCGGCGACCTCGCGAAATTCCAGTCCGACGGCAACGTGCAATACCTGGGACGCATCGACCAACAGGTGAAACTGCGCGGGTTCCGCATCGAACTCGGCGAGATCGACAGCCTGTTGCATCAACAACCCGGTGTGCAGGAAGCCGCCGTGTTGCTGCGTGAAGACGTGGCCGGGGACAAGCGTCTGGTGGCCTACGTGGTCGGCACCGTGACCAGCGAGTCCCTGCGCGCCGAACTGCAACGCCAGTTGCCCGAACACATGATCCCGAGTGCCTGGGTCCGGCTCTCGCAATTGCCGCTGACCCGCAACGGCAAGCTCGACCGACAGGCGCTGCCGGCGCCGGAACGCAGCGCCGGGGCAACTTACGAGGCGCCGCGCAACGACGTTGAACGGCAAATGGCCGAGATCTGGGCCGAAGTGCTCAAGTGCGAGCGGGTCGGCATCCACGACAACTTCTTCGACCTCGGCGGCCACTCGCTGCTGGCGACGCGAATGATCTACGCAATCAACCAGCGCATGGGCGCGCAACTGTCCCTGAGCAGTCTGTTCCAGACCCCGGTGTTGCTGGATCTGGCGGCGCAGGTTTCGCGTGAAGAGCAGAGCATCGAACCGGCGTTTATCCAGATCGAGCCGGATCGCGGCAATCGGCATGAGCCGTTCCCCCTGACCGATATCCAGCAGGCCTACTGGTTCGGTCGCGAGGCCACGGTCAGCCTCGGCGGCGTCAGTGCCCACGGTTACGAAGAACTGCGTATTCCCGAGTTCGACGCCGAACGTTTCGAGCTAGCGTTGAATCGCATGATCCAGCGCCACGACATGCTGCGAGTGGTGTTCCTCAGCGACGGCACGCAACAGGTGCTGGCACAGGTGCCGACCTATCGCATGCCGCGCAGCGATCTGCGCGGTTTACCCGCCGACGTGGCACAACGCACCCTTGAGGCAACCCGCGAACGCCAGTCCCATCAGGTGCTGGACGCCAGTCGCTGGCCGCTGTTCGAGTTCAGTCTGTCGTTGCTCGATGACGGCATCACCCATTTGCACATCAGCCTTGATGCGCTGATCGTCGACGCCGCGAGCACGCAGATTCTCGCCCGGGAATTGATGGCGTTCTACGTCGATCCCGCGCTGGAACTGGCCGAACCGGGCCTGACTTTCCGCGACTACGTATTGGCTGAACAGCAACTGCGCAACGGTCGCCGCTACGAGCAGGCGCTGGGCTACTGGCGCGAACGAGTGACTACTCTGGCCCCGGCGCCAGACCTGCCGCTGGTGCGCCAACCCGAGAGCATCGCCAACCCGCACTTCACCCGCCGCGACCGCGACATGTCCGCCGCGCAGTGGGCGCAACTCAAAGCCGTGGCCAAACAGTTTGCGGTGACGCCGTCGGTGATGCTCCTGACTGCGTTCAGCGAAGTGCTGGCGCTGTGGAGCCGCACGCCGCGTTTCACCCTGAGCCTGCCGCTATTCAACCGTATGCCGTTGCACACCGATGTCGACGAAATCATCGGCGACTTCACCTCGCTGGTGCTGCTGGAAGTCGGTATCGACGGTTCGCAGAGCTTCACCGACAAGGCCCGCGCGGTGCAGGCGCAGCTGTGGCGCGACATCGACCATTCAGTGGTCAGCGGCGTGCGGGTGCTGCGGGAATTGTCCCAGGCCCGGGGCGTGCAGCAGACGGCGATGCCGATCGTGTTCAACAGCACGCTCTCGGAAGCGGCGCCGGAACTGGCCGAATTCAATCTGGCCGACGCATTGAATGCCAAACACATGCACAGCATCACCCAGACCCCGCAGGTGTGGCTCGACCACACCTTGCTGGAGCTGGAGGGGCGCCTGTTGTTCAACTGGGACAGCATCGACGAACTGTTCCCGCAAGGCATGATCGAGCAGATGTTTGTCGCCTATAACACGTTGCTCGACAGCCTGTGCGAGCCGGCAGCCTGGGGCGCAAACACGTCGCAGCTGTTGCCGCAGGCGCGGTTGCCGGCGCCGGTCGACAATCAGCAACCGCTGCCGTTGATGCACGAACTGTTCGAATGTCAGGCCCTGGCCACACCGGATGCACTGGCGGTGATCGGCACGCGACAGTTGACTTACGTGCAACTGCGCAACGAAGCCCGACAACTCGGCGCCCGATTGCAAACGCAGGGCGTGCTGCCGAACCGATTGGTCGCGGTGGTGATGGAGCGCGGTTGGGAACAAGTGGTCGCAACGCTGGCGATTCTGTATGCCGGCGGCGCTTACCTGCCCATCGAACCGACCCAGCCGGCGGAACGTCTGCGGCATATTCTGGAGCGGGCCGAGGCGAGTCTGGCCCTGACCCAACCGGCGCTGCTCGACAGGATCGAATGGCCGACGCAAGTCACGGCCATTGCCGTGACCGATGAAGTCTCGAACGATGAACTGCCATTGCAACCGGTGCAGGTGAACGAAAGCGACCTCGCTTACGTGATCTACACCTCCGGTTCCACCGGGCAGCCCAAAGGCGTGGTGATCGACCATCGCGGCGCGGTCAACACCTTGCTCGACATCAACCGGCGCTTTGCCGTTGGCCCGAATGATCGGGTGTTGGCGATCTCCTCGCTGAGTTTCGACCTGTCGGTCTATGACTTCTTCGGCACGTTGGCGGTGGGCGCGGCGGTGGTCATCCTCGACCCGCAACTGACCCTCGATCCGGAGCACTGGCTCGAATTGATCAAGCGTCATCACGTCAGCCTGTGGAACTCGGTGCCGGCGCTGCTCGGCATGCTGGTCGAATACGTGGAGGGCGAGGGCCGCGCGTTGCCTGCCAGCCTGCGGGTGGCGATGCTGTCCGGCGACTGGATTCCGTTGACTCTGCCCGAGCGGGCCTGGGCCTTGCAGCCGGAGTTGCAGTTGATCAGCCTCGGTGGCGCAACCGAAGCGTCGATCTGGTCGATCTGCTATCCGGTGCAAGACGTCGACCCGGCCTGGCGCAGCATTCCCTACGGCAAGGCCCTCGATCATCAGCGTTTCTACGTGCTGGATGAAGCGCTGCAAGTGCGCCCGGCCTGGGTCGCGGGCCAGCTGTACATCGGCGGCATCGGTCTGGCGAAAGGTTACTGGCGCGATGAAAAACTCAGCGCGGGCAGCTTCTTCGCCCATCCACTGACCGGCGAACGGCTGTATCGCACCGGCGACCTGGGCCGTTTGCTGCCGGACGGCAACATCGAATTCCTCGGTCGCGAAGACAATCAGGTCAAAGTCCAGGGCTATCGCATCGAGCTGGGCGAGATCGAAGCCGCACTCAATCGCCATCCCGGCGTGCAGAGCGCGGTGGTGCGGATTCTTGGCAGCACGTTGGGCGAGAAGCGTCTGGCGGGCTATGTGCTCAAGGCCGACCCGGCGTTGCAGGCCAGCGATTTCAGCGCGTACCTGAGCGACAAACTGCCGGCCTACATGATTCCGGCGTCGTTCACCTTCGTTGAAGCGTGGCCGTTGTCATCCAACGGCAAGGTAGACAAAAAGCGCCTGCCGGAACCGGAGCAAATCGAAGAACAAGGTCCGGCGCTGGAAGTCGAGGGCCCGCAGGAACAGCGACTGGTGGAAATTGTGCAGGGCGTGCTCAAGCGCGAATCCATCGCCGCCAATGCCAATCTGCTGAACCTCGGCGCGACCTCGATCGATATCGTGCGGATCAGCAACGCCTTGTCCGGCGCCTTGCAGTTCCGCCCGCACGTGGCGCAACTGCTGGCCCAGCCGACGCTGCTGCACCTGCTCGGCATGTACCGCCAGAACCGGGCGCGTCAGGATCTGCTCGGCAACGTGCAGCAGGCCTCGGAGCCCGTGCAGGACATGATCGAAGATCCCCAGCAGCGGGCGCAGTTCAAGGCCGAACAGCGCGGACGCCGCGACTTTGCTCAAGCCTTGCCGGCAGTGGCACTGGATCTGCCACAAGACCCGGTCTTCACCCGACGTTTGAGCGATTACCGCTCGGTGCGCCAATACGATCTGCAACCGATCACCACCCAGGCCTTCGCCCATGTACTGGCGGCGCTGGCTCAGGGGCAACTCGACGGCGAGGTGAAATACCAGTTCCCGTCGGCGGGCGGTCTGTACCCGATTCAGGCCTATCTCTACATCAAAGCGGATCGCGTGCTCGGCGTGCCCGGCGGCGCGTATTACTACGATCCCCGCCAGCATCGTTTGCTGGCGCTCCAGAGCGGATTGCTCGACCCGGACACCTACGACTATTTCGTCAACCGTCCGGTGTACGAGAACGCCGCGTTCTCGCTGTTCTTCATCGCCGACATGGCCGCGATTCGTCCGTTGTATGGCGAGCGCAGCCGCGACTTCTGCCACATCGAAAGCGGGGCCATGGCCCAGTTGCTGAGCATGACCGCTGTCGAGCACGGCCTGGGCCTGTGCGGCATCGGCTCGGTCGAGGAGCAACAACTGACGGCGCTGTTCGACCTCGGGCCGAGCCATGAATTGATCTACTCGATGATCGGCGGGCTGCGCACGGCCGATGAACAACACCGCGCGCCGGTCGAGGCGTTTACCAACGAGCCTGTGACCGCAAGCCTGGACGACGAAGACATGGAGGAGTTCGAAGTATGAATGCCGATCAATTGCTGGCGTTGTTCGCTCGCCATGGCGTGGTGCTCGAAGTGGACGGTTACAGGCTGCGCTGCAAGGCGCCGCGCGGGTTTCTCACCGAAGAGCTGACCCAGGCGCTCAAGCGTCACAAACAGGAACTGCTCGCCTTGCTCGGCGGGCACGATGACACGGCGATTCCCCGCCGTGTTGGCGCGCAGGAGTCCTGGCCGTTGTCGTTCTCGCAGCGGCAGTTGTGGTTTCTCGATCAACTGGAACCCGGCAACCCGTTCTACAACGTGCCCACGGCAGTAACGCTCAAGGGACGACTGGACGTCGCGCAACTGGAGCGGGTGCTGAACCAACTGGTGGCCCGCCACGAAGTCCTGCGCACGACGTTTTGCAGCGTGGACGGTGAACCGCGTCAGGTGGTGCACCCGTCGATGCCGCTGTCGTTGCCGGTGACGGACCTGCGCCAATTGCCTGCCGATGAGCGTGAGCAACACGTGCGATTCGCCGTCGAGCAGGATGCCCGGGCGCCGTTCGATCTGGCCACCGGCCCATTGCTGCGGGCGTCGCTACTGCGCGTGGCCGACGACGAATACCTGTGGCTGTACAGCGTGCACCACATCATCGCCGACGGCTGGTCGATGGGCGTGATCCTGCATGAAGTCGCCACGTTGTACGGCGATTATCTGCGTGGCGAAACCCCGACGCTTGCGCCGTTGCCGGTGCAATACGCCGACTACGCCTGCTGGCAGCAACAGCGCGTCGGCGGTGCGGTGCTGGACGCTCAGCTCGACTACTGGCGTCGTACCCTGGACGACGCGCCGCTGTTGTCGACCTTGCCCGCCGACCGGCCGCGCCCGCTGGTGCAGCGTTATGTCGGCGCCACGTTCAGTTCCTCCGTCGATGGCGGCACCTTGCGTGAACTCACGGCGCTGGGCCGGCAAACTCAGGGCACGCTGTTTAACGTGCTGCTCGGTGCTTTGGCGGTGCTGCTGTGGCGCCACAGCGGTCAGCAGGATCTGTGCATCGGCACACCGTTCGCCAACCGCAATCGCCCGGAAGTCGAGCCGCTGATCGGCCATTTCGTCAACACGCTGGTGCTGCGTCAGCGCCTGAATCCGCAGCAGACCTTCGCCGAACTGCTGCGCGAAGTGCGGGGCCAGATGCTCGACGTCCACGCCCATCAGGACGTGCCGTTTGACCGCGTGGTCGAAGCCGTCAACCCGCAACGCGATCCCGCTCGTTCGCCGTTGTTCCAGGTGATGCTGGTGTTGCAGAACACACCGGGCAACGCGGTGCTGATGCCCGGTCTGGAACTGGCGCCCTACGGCACCAGCAGTGCCACAGCCAAGTTCGATCTGGCATTCGAATGGGTCGAGCGGGCAGGGCGGCTGGACCTGTTGGTGGAATACAACACCGACCTCTACGACGTTGCGACCATCGAGCGTTTGAGCGGGCACTACCGTCATCTGCTCGAACAGATCGCCGCTGACGCCAAGCAACCGATCAATGCCTTGCCGTTGATGAACGAGGCGGAGCGTCAGCAGGTGCTGGTCGACTTCAACCGCACCGCACCACTGATGCAAGCGGCGCCCTGCGTGCATCAACTGGTCGAAGCGCAGGCCGCGAGCAACCCTCAGGCCTGCGCAGTGGTATTCGAGGGTGAATCGCTGAGCTACACCGAACTCAATGCCCGGGCCAACCGACTGGCGCGGCATTTGCGCACCTTGGGCGTCGGCCCGGATGTGCGCGTGGCGGTGTGCATCGAGCGTTCGCTGGAATTGCCGGTGGCGCTGCTGGCGGTGCTCAAGGCCGGCGGCGCCTACGTGCCGCTGGATCCGGATTATCCGCTGGGTCGCCTGAGCCATATGCTCGGCGACAGCACGCCGGCGGTGCTGCTGACCCTCGGTTCGGCGCACGGAATCTTGCGTCAGGCCGTGCAAGGGTCGAACCGGGAAGCGCCGATCCTCGACCTCGAAAAGGACGCCGCGAGCTGGGCGTCGCTGCCGGCGGACAATCTCGATCCACGCAATGTCGGCGTAAACCCTGACCATCTCGCCTACGTGATCTACACCTCGGGCACCACCGGGTTGCCCAAGGGCGCGATGGTCGCCCACCGTGGCTTGAGCAATTTGCTGCTGTGGTGTTTGCAGGTCTGCGGCGAAGCCGGGGCGATGTTGCACAAGATCCCGTTCGGTTTCGATGCGTCGGCCTGGGAGACGTTCTGGCCGCTGGCAACCGGCGGACGGCTGGTGATCGCGCGGCCAGGCGGGCATTACGAACCGGCGTATCTGGCCCGCGAGGTGCGCGAGCAGCAGGTCACGGCGCTGGTGTTCGTGCCGGCGATGTTGCAGCTGTTTCTGGAAGTCGACGAGGTCAGCCAGTGTGCGTCGCTGACCGATGTGTTCAGCGGCGGCGGCGAACTGCCGCCAGCGCTGGCGCGGCGCTTTCAGGAGCGTCTGCCCCATGCGCGGCTGCACAACGTCTACGGCCCGACCGAAACCACGGTGATCAACAGCATCTGGACCCTGGAGCCCGGCGCGGAAGTGCCGGCCTGGCAACTGCCGATCGGTCGGCCGATTTCCAACAACCGTTTTTACGTACTCGATGACCGCGACGAGCCGGTGCCGGTGGGCGTGACCGGGCATCTGCACATTGGCGGCGTGGGCGTGGCCCGGGGTTATCTGGGGCTGGCGCAACTGAGTGCCGAGCGCTTTATCGCTAATCCGTTTGTGACAGGTGATCGGCTCTATCGCAGCGGCGATCTGGCGCGTTATCGCCCGGACGGTCAGCTGGAATTTCTCGGTCGCAACGATTTTCAGGTCAAGTTGCGCGGCGTGCGTCTGGAACTGGGCGAGATCGAAGCCCGGCTCGAAGCGTTTCCCGGTATCCGCAGCGCCGTGGTGTTGATGGTCGGTGAAGCGGCGCAGGATCAGCGGCTGGTGGCCTGCTGTGTGGTGGCCGAACCCGTGGACGAAGCAGCGGTGCACGCCCATCTGGCGACAACCCTGCCCAGAGCGGTGATCCCCGGCAGCTATCTGTGGCTCGACGCCTTGCCGCTGACTGCCAATGGCAAGGTCGATCGCACTGCGCTGACGGCATTGGCGGATGAGGAAATGGTCAACCGTCAGGTCAATCTGAGCAGCCCGCGCGACCACATTGAACTGGCGCTGTACCAGATCTGGAAAAGCCTGTTGCTGGCGCCGCAGATCGGCATTCGCGACAACTTCTTCAATGTCGGCGGCACCTCCATCGCCGCGATCAAGATGGCCCATGAAATCAGCCAGCAGTTCGCGGTCGAAGTGCCGGTGCGCGTGGTGCTCAGCTACCCGACCATCGAAGCGCTGGGCGGCTGGCTGCGGGTTGGGGCCAACCCGGCGCTGGCCCAGAGCAACCTGATCGAATTCCGTCGTGGCAGCGGCCAGCACAACGTGGTGTGCATTCACCCGGCGGGCGGCACGGCGTTCTGTTATTTGTCGCTAGCCAAGGGGCTGCCGGATGAAACCGGCGTCTATGGGGTGCAATCGCCGGGGTTGAATCCGGGGGAGCGCACCGAGCCGACGGTCGAAGCGATGGCCGAGGCTTACTTGCGCCTGATCGAACCGCTGGCACAGCAACCTTTGATCCTCACCGGGCTGTCGTTCGGCGGTCTGGTGGCCTATGAAATGGCGCGGCGGTTGACGGCGGCGGGGCATCGTCAGGTGACGGTGGTGCTGCTCGACACCCAGGGCAGCGACGATCCGGGTTTCCGCGAGCAGATCGGCACCGTCGACATGGCCGAGTTCCGCGACAAACTGGTGCGTTTCAACGGCATGTACCCCGGCATCGAAGACGCCCAGGTCGAACGCTATTTCAACATTTACAACCACAACCGCCTGGCCATGGCCGCCTTTGAATGCGCGCCGCGCGCCGGTCGTGTGGTGCTGATTCAGGCCCGGGAAGATTTCAGCCGCCATCAATTGCGTGAACTGCGGGGCTTCTGGCGTCGCCGCGCAGGCAGCGGTTATCTGGCGAAACTGGTCAGCGGCGGGCACTGGGACATGCTCGAAAGCGCGGAAATCCATCGGGTCTCGCAAATCATCCGTCGTGAGCTGCAACGCTTCGACGCGCAGGAGGCGAAATGATGAGTGCGTCCAAAGACAGGCCGTTGCTTGCGCGTTTTGCCGAGCAAGTTCTGCGTAATCCGCAAGCGCCGGCGGTGATCGATCAGTCGGTCACGCTGACTTACGCCGAACTGGCCAGCGCCAGCGAACGCATTGCCCGAGGGTTGCAGGCGCGCGGCGTCGAGCCCGGTCAGTCGCTGGCATTGTGCATGCCGCGTTGCTGGCAATGGCTGGCGGCGATTCTCGGCGCGCTGAAAGTCGGCGCGGTGGTGGTCCCGCTGGATCGAGCCAGCCCGTTCAAACGCCGGGAGTTGATGCTGACGGATGCGGCGTGTGTCGGCCTGATTACCCTGGATGAAGAACCACTGTGGTCGCCTTCACTGTGGCAAACCAGTGTCGAGGCCTTGCTCGATCAGCCGGACGCTCCGCCGCAATCGCTGGCCGCAGACTTCGCCGAGGTGATGTTCCTGTTCTACACCTCGGGCACCACCGGCACGCCGAAAGCGGTCGAGGTGGGCGAGCGCGGCTTGCTGCGGCTGGCGCACACCGACGGCTATATCGAGATTCGCCCGACGGACCGCTTCGCCTGCCTGTCCAACCCGGCATTCGATGCGTGCAGTTTCGAACTGTGGGCGCCGCTGCTCAACGGCGGTTGCTGCGTGATGATCGCCGACGAGGACGTGCTGGATGCGCGGCGTCTGGCCGAGGTGCTGGAGCGGACGCAGGTCGACAACCTGTTCATGACGGTGTCGCTGTTCAACACCTTGATTGCAGAGTGGCCGTCGTGTTTTTCCAGCGTGCGTCAGGTGCTGATCGGCGGTGAGCAGATCAGCGCTGCCGCCGTGCGCGGATGGTATCGGGCCAATCCTGAGAGCCGCTGCCGGATTTTCAATGTTTACGGTCCGACCGAATGCACCACGTTTGCCCTGTGCTGGCCGATCAGCCGCGACTTTGCCGGTGACTCGGCGCCCATTGGCCGACCGTTGCCGGATACCGGTGTGCAGGTGCTGGATGAGCAGCAGCGTCCGGTGCCGGCGGGCGAGGTCGGTGAGTTGTATCTGAGTGGCAGCGGTGTCGCCCGTGGCTATCGCAACCGGCCCGAAGAAACCGCCCGCCAGTTCGTTCATTTGCCCGATCTCGACGGTGGTGCGCAGGTGCATTACCGCACCGGTGACCTGGTGCGGCGCAATGCCGAAGGCTTGATCGAGTACCTGGGGCGGGTCGACCGTCAGGTGAAAATTCGTGGTTTCCGGATTGAGCCGGGGGAGGTGGAGCAGCGGATGCTGGAGTATCCGGGTGTGGCGCAGGTGTATGTCTGCACCCGGCGTCAGGCGGCTGAAGATCATCAGTTGCTGGCGTTCATCGTGCCGCGCGGGGATCTGGACTATCACGCCTTCGAAGACCATCTGCGGGCTCAACTGGCGCCGTATATGCGGCCGCATCAGTTGTTTCTGCTGGATCGTTTGCCGCTGACGGCCAATGGCAAGATCGACCGCGACGGGTTGTTGGCCCAAGGGTTGAGTCCGTGGCATCCAGTCCTGGCGGTTACGGATAACGAAAGCGTTTCACCGGCGCTGGAATGGTTGTTGAGTCAGGCCCGTTTGCTGCTCGGCCAACCGGCCCTGAGTGCGCAGGACGACTGGCTGGGTAGCGGCGGCGATTCTCTCAAGGCCATGCGCCTGCGTTCGGCGATCCGTGTTCGTTGGCAGCGTGAGATCGCGCTCGACATGTTGCTCAACGAGCCTTTCTCGTCGTTGGCCGAACAACTGACCGGTGAAACCAACTGCGATTCGATCTACCCACCTGCGCCTCTGATCAGCAGCGCCAAACGCCTGCCGGCCACCGCCGAACAGCGTCGTTTGTGGCTGTTGCAACAACGTTCACCGACCTCGACCGCATATAGCGTGCCGCTGATTCTGCATCTGGCGGCAGGTGTAGATGTCGCGGCACTGGCTGAGGCCGTGGGTCGTCTCGTGCAGCGTCATCCGGGGTTACGCACGGCTTTTGCGCCCGGTAGCGATGGACTCGATCAGGTAATCGCCGAACAGGGTCCGACCTGTCGCACCTTCGCGGTCGGGCATTTTACCGAGGACAACTGGCGGGCCTTCGCGGAGTTGGTGTTCGCCGCGCCGTTCGACCTGACCACGCCTAACCTGTTTCAGGCCCGGCTGTTGCCGTTCGCCGATGGCAGCTGCCGGTTGTTGCTGAACCTGCATCACATCATCGTTGATGGCTGGTCGGTGAACCTGCTGTTCGATGACCTGAATCAGCTTTACACCGATGTCCTGCAAGGCCGCGACAGCCCGCAGCCAGCCGCACGACTGACGACGCTGGAGTTTGGCCAGTGGCAGCGCCAGTGGAGCGTCGATCCGCATTATCGCGACCAGCGCCGCGCCCTGGCCGAGTTGCATCGCCGGCAGGAGGAACCGTCGCCGGCGTTGATGCCAATGCGCGAAATCAGCCCCGCCGCCCGGTTGCACCGGGAACCCTTGGGCCCACTGCGCAGCGCGGCCCTCGAACGCTTTTGCACCCAGCAACGACTGACCCGTTTCGAAGTGCTGTTCAGTGCCTTCGCCTGGAGCCTGTACGCCCTGACCGGCTGCGAGCGGCCACGGATCGCCAGCCCGGTGTCCAACCGGCCGCTGGCGGAGTTCGAAGACACCGTCGGCATGTTTGCCAACACCGTTCTGATCCCCACTGCCGTTGAAAACGCATTGTCCCTGAGCGAGCACTTGCGCAAACAGACCGCCACCGTGCGCGAAGTGCTGGCGTTGCAGGACGTGGCGCTGGCGGATCTGGTGGAAGACCTGCGGCTGTCGTCGAGCCCGTTGCTGTTCGATTTCATGTTTGTGCTGGAAAACACCGATTACGCGGCGCTGACCGATTCCAGCCTGCGCGCCACGCTGGAATTCAACGAGCAGTTGCATGCCAAGTGCCCGCTGACGTTGTTGATGGTGGGGAGCGGTTCGCAGCTGGAATGCTGGTGGGAATATCAGTGCAGCTATTTCGATGCTCAACAGATGAGCGCGGTGAACGCGCTGTTTCGCCGAGGCTTGGACTTGTTGCTGGAAAGCCCGGCGGCCAGGCTCGACGATTTACTCGGTCCGTATCGACTTGGTTTGCCACCGGCCAGCGAAGGTCCGCAGATTGCGCTGCCGTTCAATACATTGGCGGACGGATTCGAGCATCAAGTGCATTGCACGCCGGAGGCGGTTGCGCTGGTTCAGGGTCAGCGTCATCTCACTTATCGCGATTTGAATACGCTGGCCGATGCTCTGGCTGCCACCCTGATCGAGAGTCATCCACTGCCGGCCGGGAACGCGCCGCTGCATGTCGTGCTGTTCCTCGATGCCTCGGTGGAACACATCGTCGCCTTGCTGGCGCTGGCCAAACTCAACCTGACCGCCGTGCCGCTGGATCCTGCTTATCCGGTGGTGATCCAGCGTCAGGTGCTGGAGCAGGCGCAACCGCATTGTGTGCTGTTCAGCGACACAACGGCGGCCGCGCTGGATGACCTGAACGCCGGACGATTCGCCACGCATCGGGTCGATCTGCACGCCGATGTCAAAGCGTTCGAACGCCCACGCCACGCCGGTGAACGGCCGCTGTACACGCTGTTCACCTCCGGATCGACGGGCACGCCCAAAGGTGTGCAAGTGTCGGAGCGAACCCTGTGCAACCTGCTGCAATGGCAGCGCACCGAAGGGCAGTTGCCGGCGAAGGCGGTAACGCTGCAGTTCTCGATGCTGTCGTTCGATGTGTCGTTCCAGGAGATCTTCAGCACCCTGTGCGGCGGTGGTTGTTATCACCTGATCACGCCGCGCTGGCGGCAGGATGCCGAGGCGTTGCTGGATTACATGGTCGAGGCGCGGATCGAGCGCCTGTTTCTGCCATACGTGGCCTTGCAGCATCTGGCGCAAACCGCAGTGAACCGGGGCATTTACCCGTCGGCGTTGCGTGAGGTGATCACGGCCGGCGAGCAACTGCTCTGCACGGAGGCGCTGCGCAACTGGTTCGACGGCATGCCGCAGGCCTCGTTGTTCAACCACTATGGCCCGACTGAAACCCACGTGGTCAGCGCCTTGCGCCTGCCGCCCGTGGCGCGGGACTGGCCATTGCGCGCACCGATCGGCCATGGCGTCGGCAATGCGCGGTTGCTGCTGGTCGATGAACATGACCGCCCGGTGCCGATCGGCAGTCGCGGCTATTTGCTGGTGGCCGGGCCGATGGTTGCTCGCTGCTATCTGGCTGATCCTGCGCTGAACGCCGCGCGATTTGTCGAGCTGGCAGACGGCTGTCTGTACTACCGCACCGGCGATCTGGCGTGGGCCGACGCCCAAGGCTGCCTGCATTATCTGGGACGTGACGATCAGCAGATCAAACTCAGCGGCCATCGTCTGGAGCTGGGGCAGATCGAGGCGGCGCTGATGCAGGTGCCGGAAGTGGTCAACGCGGTGGTCGCGGTTCAGGCTGATCCACCACAGTTGATCGCCTGGCTGCAGCTCGATGGCCAACCTGCGACCTCGCAACAATTGGATCGTCAGGTGGCGCGACTGCTGCCGGCCCACGTGCGGATCGATGAATACCGACGGCTTGACCTTTGGCCACGCACCCCCAGCGGCAAGATCGACCGCAAGGCCTTGCCGAATCTGGGCGAGGCGTTGGAGCGGCGCAGCACGCCACAACCGGTTGTTCAATTGAGTGCGCTGGAGCGGCAGCTGAGCGAGTTGTTCCAGGCCGTGATCGGCCGTGACATCGAGCCGGAGCAGACCTTCTTCGAGGCGGGCGCCACCAGTCTCGGTCTGATGCGTTTGCACGGGCGTTACGCCGCAGAGCTGCCGCACAAGGTGACGATGGCCGACCTGTTCGAGCACGTCACGGTGCGACGTCTGGCGGCGCATTTGTCGACCGCGCCGGTGGACGTGGCGGAGCGTGTACGGCAGACCGATACAGGCCATCAGCCGATGGCGATTATCGGTATGTCGGTCAATGTGGCCGGGGCGCAGAACCTGTCCGAGTTCTGGGCGATGGTGCAAGGCAATGCGCTGGGCATCGAGCACTTTGCTGCCGAAGAAGGCCTGGTCGGCGCCCGCAGCCAACTGGCGGGCCTGCTCGATTTCGATCCCGAGTACTTCGGCATCAGCCGCCAGGAAGCCCGGCTGATGGACCCGCAACAGCGGCATCTGCTGATGGCGTGTGTGCAGGCCCTGCAACACGCGGCCATCGTTCCATCGGCGGACGGCCCGCGTATCGGCCTGATCGCCAGTTGCGGCGAAACCACCTACTTCCAGCAGATGCTGCGCGAAACCGCCGAAGGCGATCTGCCGGACGGTTTTCAGCTAGCGCTGCAGCACGACAAGGATTTTCTCGCGACCAAAGCCGCGTATCACCTGGACCTCAACGGCCCGGCCCTGAGCGTGCAAGCTGCATGCGGCAGTTCGCTAATCGCCGTGCACCTGGCCAGTTCGATGCTGCGTCAGGGCGACAGTGACGTGATGCTCGCAGCCGGGGTGCTGATCGATCCGACCCTGACCGAGGGCTATCGGCATCGCTCGCAGCACATCTTTTCCGCCGATGGTTTGTGTCGTCCATTCAGCGACGACGCCAGCGGCACCCTTGGCGCCAGCGGCTATGGCGTAGTGGTGCTCAAACCGCTGGCCAAGGCGCGGGCCGATGGCGACCGGATCTATGCGCTGCTCGAAGGCTCTGCACTGAACAACGATGGCCGAGCCAAGATGAGCTACACCGCGCCGTCGGTGGCCGGGCAGAGCGCGGTTATCCGCGATGCCTTGAGCCGGGCCGGATTGACCGGCGCCGACATTGGCTACATCGAGGCCCATGGCACCGGCACTTTGCTGGGCGATCCGATTGAAGTCGCGGCGCTGACCAAGGCTTTCGGCGATGCGCCGGTCGGTCAGTGCGCATTGGCTTCGGTGAAAAGCCAGATCGGTCATCTGGGCGCAGCGGCGGGGGTGGTCGGGCTGATTCGCGCCAGCCTTGCGGTGTTCCATGGCGTGCTGCCGCCGAACCTCGGTTTTGGCCGGATCAACCCGCAGATCGATCTGGAGCATTCGCCGTTCTATGTGCCGACCACGTCCCGGCCATGGCCGGACGGTCGGCGGCGACTGGCCGGTGTGAGCAGTTTCGGGATCGGCGGGACCAATGCGCATGTCATCGTCGGTGCTGCGCCCAAGGCTCAGGAAGGGGTCGAGGAAACGGTGCCGGTGCTGATGATTTCGGCTCACAGCCGAGCGGAGTTGCTGCGAGATATCGCGGCGCTTCGCGAATATCTGCAAACCAATCCCGAGCAGCACACCGCGTTGTTGCGGCACTTGCAGTCAGGTCGCCGGCAATTGCGTTGGCGCTTCGCGATGGTCTGTCGGCCGGGTGATGACATTCCATTGCAGCCAACAGCGATCAAGGAGGTCACGGTCTCAAGTGCGCAGTTGATCTCGCGTGATCAATCGCCGCAGGAACTGCTGGATGCCTGGTACGAGGGCGTGAACATCCAATGGTCGCAGCGCTCGGCACCGCCGCCCTGGGATTTGCCGCCATCGTCGTTCGATCTTCAGACCTATCGTTTCCAGACACCTGTAGCTGTTCAACCGGATGCGCCAGCCCTTGAGCGACAACCGCTGGCGGACTGGTTCCACCAACGTCAGTGGGTGCGCACCCGGCGCCTGAGCGCGACAGCGACGGCCGGATCCCGCGAGGTGCTGATTCTGTGCAGCCATGAGGCACCGGAATCGGCATTGCTGGCGAGCCTGAACACTGTCTATCGACGCGTGATTCAGGTGCGCACCGGCAATGGCTTCAAGCGCTTGAGCGCGGACCGTTTCGAGCTGGATCCGCTGGACACCGAAGCCCTGAACCGGTTGCTCGCCGAAGTAGCAGAACCTGCGCTCGATGAACTCGACTGGCTGCATGCCTTGCCGCTGGCGGTGTCGGGCGCGGTCAACGAGCAAAGTCTGGATCTGGCGCAGTGGGCCTGTCTGGACACGGTCAGCGCATTGATGCAGGCCTGGGGGCAAGCCCCGCGCACGACACGTCTGCGGCTGTGGTTGATTTCATGGCAGGCGTGCCCGGTGGACGGCGAAGTTCAGCGGCCCGAGCTGGCAGCGCTGGCCGGCATCACCGAAGTGGTGCCGCAGGAATACCCGGTGCGTTGCCACTGGCTGGATTTGCCATCGTTGCGCCTCGAAGCGCAGGCCGGCGAGTTGGCAGCGTTGCTTGCCGATCCGGCTTCATTGCCTCGGCGAATGGCGGTGCGCGACGGTTACCTCTGGCAGCCACGCTTGCTGCCCCAGCCATTGACCGGCCCAACAACCACATCAGGCCTTCTGCCGGAAGACGGTACGTTTCTGGTGCTGGGCGGCAGCGGCGGTATCGGTCGGACCCTGTGCGAACACCTGCTGCAGGCACCCGCGCGCCGTGTGGTGCTGATCTCGCGCCAAGGGCAATTGCCTGAGTCACTGGCGGCGTACGCGTCGCGGATCGACTGCATCAAAGCAGACATCGCCGACCTGCCGCACTGGCCGCAGATCCTCGATCAACTGGCCGTTCGTTACGGTCGCCTGAGCGGGGTGATTCATGCGGCGGGCGTCGGTGCGGGCAGTCTGATTCGCCATCGCGATGCCCGACAAATGGCCGAGGCCATGGCCGCCAAAACTCGCGGCATGCTGGCGGTCGAAGCCTTGATCGAGCACCTGACGCCGGGTTTTGTCCTGTACTGCTCGTCGATGTCGGCGCTGTTCGGCGGCGCGGGGCATCTGGACTACGCGGCAGCCAGCGGGGTGCTCGACGGCTTCACCCACTATCGCCCGAACCCGGCCGACGCTTGCCTGCGTCTGGGGATCAACTGGGACATCTGGTGCGATATCGGCATGGCCACCACCAGCAACGGTGGAGACGTCGCGCATCTGGAGCATCTGACGGTCGGTCTCTCGGCCGAAGAGGGCTGTCGGGTGTTCGACCTGGCGATGGCGACGCAGTTGCCGCAGCTGCTGATCTCCACCACCGGCATCGACACGGCTCGGCGGTTTTATCCGGTTCGCCATGGTGCTGTGGCCGCATCGGTCGAAGCGCCGAAGGGCGTGGATCTTTCGACGCGTTTGCGTGAGTGCCTGTGCAAGTGGCTCGGTGTGGCCGAGCTGGAGGACGACGATTCGCTGTACGACCTGGGCGCGGATTCGCTGACGCTGCTCGACCTGATCGACGAACTGCAAGCAGCCACCGGCGAGGTGTTCCAGCTGTCGCAGTTCAGCCACAAGGTCAGCCTGAGCGAGGTGCTGGGACTGGTCTCGACCGCCACGGTTGAAGAGGCGGCCGCCGTAACACTGCACGGCTGGCACGACGCGGTGCGGATCGATCAATGGCATGCCGGTGCCGGCCGCGACTGGCTGTACCTGATCCACCCGGTGGGCGGCGATGTTCAGGCCTATCGGGAGCTGGTGTCGGCGCTGCCGGCGGAACTGGGCGTGTGCGTGATCGCCGACCCGGCGCTGCGCCTGCCGCAGTTGCCGAACATCAGCGTGGAGGAGCGTGCACGCTGGTATCTGGAGGCGATCAAGACCCATCTTCCGCACGGCAGCACTTGGCGCCTTGCAGGCTGGTCCTTCGGTGCATGGGTGGCGCAAACGCTGTGTCATCAGGCCCGGGCTGACGGGTTCAGGCAACCGTTGTTGTACCTGATCGACCCTCCCGCGCCGGATGCCGGTGCGGAACTGGCCGGCATCGACGAGCAGACCATCGAGCAGGTGTTCCAGCGTGAGTTTGCTCAACGCTGGCCGGCAGCCGAAGGGCAGGGCATGGCCGAGGAACGCCAGGCGTATCTGCAACGGCTGACCCTGTGCTGTCGCAACAACATGACCAGCATGGTCGACTTCCAGCCGCCTGCGCTGGCGACCACGGCGGTGCGGCTGTTCATCGCCGGGCACGTCAATCCTTACGGGCTCGGCAACGCATGGAATCCGGACGACCTGCAACGCAACTGGCAGGCCTTGCTGCCGCAGTTGCGCAGCTGGCAAACCCTGGACACCGATCACTACGGCATCGTGGCGGGCCGCTGGGCGCGGTTGCTGGCCGAGGTCATCGGTACGGATGAGCCTTCGCCATGAATGAGTCGATCTCGATGCCGCAATGGTGGCTGGCCCTGACCAAGGTCTTATGCGAAGCCGAACCGGATGAGGCCTTGCATCTGCGCTTGAGCCGATTCCACGGGCAGGTGCCATTTCAGCTGTTTCATCTCTGGCAGGCCGACGTGGTCATGCCGATGCTCGGCGAAGCCTTGCCGGAACATCAGCAGGCGCTGCTCGTGTTGCAGAGCCTGCATCAGCGAGCGGCGCTCGGCGTGATCGGGCGTCAGGGCGAGTGGCGGGCCGCGCTCAAACCGGTGTTGCTGGCGCTGTATCGCAAGGCCTATGCCTATGACGCGGCGTACGCCAAGGCCCACGCCAGTGCGATGACCTACGGCCTCGCGCCAGCCAACAGCGCCATGATTGCCGAGCACTTCGGCGATGCCGATGCGTTCGCCGAGTATTACGCGCAACTGAATACCGAGGCCGCTGCCACAGCGTTTGCCCTGGCCCATGCCAGCGCCAACGCCGAGGTGTCGGCCCGGGCTTTTGCGGACGACGATGCAGACACCTGCGCGCAGATTTGCGGGGCATCCGTGCGGGTTTACGTCGGGGCTCGCGCGCAGACCGATGAACAACGAAATGCCGTATTCAACCAACTCGCCGCCGGGCTCGAGCGAAGCCTGGCCACGCTGCAATCCCGTTCAACAGGAGAACGACATGAATGACGCACAACTGCAATTCGATGTGGTGATCAACGCCCAGGGTCAGTATTCCCTGTGGCCGGCGGGCAAGCCGATGGCCAGCGGCTGGAGCGAGGCTGGGATGCGCGGCGAGCGTCAGGTCTGTCTGGATTACATCAACGAACACTGGATCGACATGCGCCCGCGTTCGCTACGCGAGCAGTCATCAGCGTCGTTCCAATAAAAAGGGTGAGGGAACATGGATCAGTTGGCACTCAAGGCAATCGAGCGCATCGCCGCAGAACGGCGCGCGCCGTATCAGCACATCACGGTCGAGCGGATCACGCCGATCATCGGCGCCGAGATCGGCGGCGTCGATCTCTCGCAACCACTGAGCGACGAGCAGCTCACGGAAATCCGCCGGGCCTTTCTGGAGAACCACGTGGTGGTGTTCCGCGATCAGCACCTGACGGTGGACGAGCACAAGGCGTTTGGCCGGCTGTTCGGTGAGTTGCGGGCGCTGCCGGTGGAAGACATCGACGGCGATGACCCGGAGCTGGTGGTGATCCGCGCCAATGCGCAATCGCGCTACGTGGCCGGCGAAACCTGGCACACCGACGGCACTGCCGATCTGGCGCCGTCCATGGGCTCGATGCTGTACGTCAAGGAAACCCCGGCCATCGGCACGGGCGGCGATACGCTGTTCGCCAACATGCACCTGGCGCTGGAAATGCTGTCGCCGACGATGCAGCAGTTTCTTGGCGAACTAACGGCGATCCACGACGGCGCGATTCCGTGGAAGGGCTATGAGGCGCCGGCCAACCTGCCGAAAACCGAACACCCGGTGGTGGTTCGCCACCCGGATACCGGGCGCAAATCGCTGTTCGTCAATTCAGGCTTCACGTCGCACATCGTCCAGTTGTCCGGCGGCGAAAGTCAGGTGCTGTTGAACATGCTGTTCGATCTGGTCGCCCGCGAACCGGTCCTCAGCTGCCGCGTGCGCTGGGCGCCGAATACCCTGGTGTTCTGGGACAACCGTTGCACCCAGCACCATGCGGTCTGGGATTATTTCCCGCATTCGCGGTATGGCGAGCGGGTGACGATTCTGGGGACGCAGCCGAAGGCTTGAGTCTAAATAAACCGGTGGGAGCAGCGTTGCCGTTCCCACCGGTCATTCACAGACCTTGTTTGAGCAGTTGTTCGACGATCAGCTCGCCAAACGCCAGATTCCCGTGCAACGGGTCATCCACTTCGCAATACGCCGGGAGCTGAAAACCCTGCTCATCATTCGCCGCATCGCGCACGTCGATCAGCTCGATGCCGAGTCCTTGCAGGCGCTCGATCAGTAGCGCCTGCGCCGCCATGAACACTCGCGAATCGGACAGCTCCGGCACTCGCTGCGGCGGCAGTACGGCGAACACCTTGAGGTTCATCGCCCGGGCCTGTTCATAGAACGCCAGTGCAGGCCGGGACAGGGTGTCGACGATGGATTCGAACAGGGGACCTGCGAGAAAACCTTCGTCGAATTCGCCGTCCGGGGTCTGGTAACACGTCCAGTTCGGCGCGGTCGCGAGGTAGTGCAGGCTCAGGCCGAGGGTACTCACCAGCGGCACCCCGACCTTCGCCAGTTGCGGCACTTCGAACGGCTCAAGGGCCTGGCGATACAGGCGTTCCATCTCGGCCTCCCGAAACACCACGTCATGGCGGGTCAGGCTGAAAAAATCCACCGCAAAATCCCGCCCGGTGCCCAGCGGGCCGCCGCTGAAAGGCAGCTCGCGGGCCTGCGCTGCCTTGCCGATGACCCCGGCATGGGAGTCGCCCAGCAGCAGAAACCTAGGCGTAGTAATCGAGCACGGCGTCTTCACAGACAAGCTCCTCGCTGGACACGCTGGTAGAGGGCACGCTGACCGGCGTCTGCACCGGTTGAACCGCATCCAGCCCGGCGAAAAACTGCTGCATGACGAACGCCACGCCTTCGGGCGTGACCTCGCGCTGGTTGGGCTGATAGAACGCGCCCTTGAACGGTGTGCCCGTGATGATTTCGTAAGAAGGGAAATAGTCGACGTCGTGCAGGTCTTCACATAGCTGCCCGGCGACGGCGCGCAGGACCGATTTGGAATAGGTGGTGGCGCTCAGCACATGCTCGCCCGTGGCCGTCGCCGTCAGGGGTACCGGTGACACGGTGAGCAGCAGGCGCAGTTGCGGGTTGATCGAGCGCATCAATTCCAGCGCCCTGACCATGTCGCCATAGGTGTCCATGAAGCCGAAGTTGCAGAACTTGTGAAGCCGCGGATCGAAGGTGCCACGCACAGTGCCGGGGCATACGGGATACACCAGACCCGTCTGGCGGTTTTGCCAGGCTTCGGTCAGGCCGAGAGTGAACACAAACACGTTGGCCCGGCGCAGGGCGGTGCGAATGGCGTCGAGGGTGGCTTCGCGCGATGCGAACAGCGCGTCCTCGCTGGCAAATCCGTCTGGCTCCACGGCCGGGCGGAACGGGTCGAAGAAACGCCCGTCATGGGCCCAGGTTTCGTCGGGCGGCAGGCTCACGCCCAGCGCCCATTCGAGCCACTGGCACAGCATCGCCGGGGTGTACAGATTGCCGGTGCGGAACGAGAACACCCCGTAGTTGTGGGCTTTCCAGTCGGCTGCGGGCAATTCGGTCGGGGCCGGTTCCGCGTCCAGCCAGTTCATGCCGCGCTCCACCAGCGCACGACCGATGTGCTGGGCGAAACACGAGCCGGCGGTGACGATGGCGTCCTTGTTGCCGATCTCGAACTGTGGCGTCCACAGTTGATCGATGTGCAGCGCGGGCTTGTCAGCCACGGCGGTGCGCCAGAAAGCGCGGGGTGGCAGGCATTGATAAGGATTCACGACGAGGGCCTCCTTGGCGGTCGCTGATAAAACGGGGTCAGCTGATTTGATAGCGGTAGATCAGGTCGTCAAACCACCGATCTCCAATCTGATAGGCCTGCGGCACGCGGCGCTCGAATACAAAACCGCATTTCTCCAACACCTTGCAGGACGCGATATTACCGTCGGTCACGGTCGACTCCAACGAGTCCAGGCCGATGGCGGCGGCATAGTCGATGATCGCCTGCCGCGACTCGGTGCCAAAGCCTTTGCCCTGATGTTCGGGCAACAGCAGGCAACCCACCTCGGCATGCCCCGGCGACAGGATACGGAATCCGGTCACGCCCAGTTCCTGACCGCTGGCCCTGTCGGTTACCACCAGACACAACCAGTGATCCGACTGCGGCCCCCAGGCCGGAAGACGATGCTCGAAGCCTTTACGCACCTGGTCCTCGGCAATTTCGCCGAACACGTACTGCATGGTCTGCGGCTCGCAATGCAGCCTGAGGAACAGCGGCCAGTCGGATTCGACCATCGTGCGCAGGTCCAGGCGTTGCGTGGTGAGCTCGAGCATCCGCTGCTCCTTGCAAGGGCGGAAAGGGAAGACGGTTTTTTACTGGGTGTGGGGCGAAAGATCAATGGTTTGATCAGGCGTGTTTCGCAAAGCCGATCTTGATTGCCACCAGCAGCGGTGCCGCCACCGCAAACAGCAACGTCACCGCCATGAACGCACTGTCAAAGGCAATCACCAGCGACTGCTCCGAGACTGTCCGTCCCAGCAGATTCGTCGCGACCCGGGCCGCCGCCGCAGGCTCCATGCCTTTGCCCATCAGCCATGAGCCAGTGTTCGTCAGCCGTTCGATGAGTGCCGGGCTGCCCGGCGTGACGCTGCTGCCCAGGATCACGGCGTTGGCGGCGTGGCCGTGCTCGATCAGCGTTTGCAGCCCGGCCACGCCGATCAGCCCGCCCAACTGGCGGCCTGTATTGAACAGGCCGATGCCGGCCGCCAGATTGCGGCTGTTGAGGTGAGTGAACGCGATCAGGGTGATCGACAGAAACAGAAAGCCCAGCCCGAGCCCGCGCAGCAGGATGGCGCTCATCATGTCTGCGCTGCCGCTTTCGCGGGTCGAGCCGGACAGCAGCCACATGGCAATCATGATCATCAGAATGCCGAACGGCACCGTGGCAAACGGCGCCACGCCGCGCGACTGCATCAGCCAGGCCGCGATCAGCAGCGCTACGACAAACAGTACGCCGCTGGGCAACAGCAGCAGGCCGGCCTCGGTGAAGGTGAAACCGAGCACCGACACGGCAAAGGCTGGAATCAGGTACGCACTGCCGAACAGCGCTGCACCCGCGACGAAGCTGACGATGAAGGCGAACGAGAAATCGCTCGATCTGAACAGACTGAAGTCGAGCACGCCTTTGCCGTTGCTCAACAGTTGCTGGCCCAGAAACCCCAGCAAGGCTGCGCTACCGACCAGCGTCAGCCAGACGATGCGCGGCGCCTCGAACCAGTCCCAGCGCTCGCCCTGGCTGAGCACGTAGGTGAAGCAGAGCAGGGCGGTGGCGCTCAGCAACAGCCCCAGACCGTCTAATGGACGTCGGCTGGCTGGGGCGGGTGTCGGGGTGGCTGTGATGAGTAACAGTCCGCTGGCCACCAATGCCAATGGCACGACGCTGAGGAAAATCCACGTCCAGGACTGGCTGTCGACCAGCCAGCCTTGCAGGGCGGGCGTCAACGTGGCGGAAGCGACGACCGCGCCGATGGCGAACAGCGCTTGCAGCGCGGGTTGCAGCTGGCGCCGGTAGCTGCGAAAGATCAGCACCTGGCCGGCCACCAGCAGCGTGCCGCCGGCAAACCCCTGCAGGATGCGCAGCGCGATCAGCAGGTCGAGCCGTGTGCTGCAGGCAGCGATGGCGCAGGCCAGCCCCATGGCCAGGGTCGCAGCGACGATGACGTTGCGCGGGGCGAAGCGCGCCAGTAGCCAAGACGCCGTCATGAAACCGATCAACTTGAACCCGGTGTAGCCGATGTCCAGCCAGGCAAATTCATCGGGTGTGGCGGCGGTGTCACCGATGATGTCGCTGCGGCCCAGTACCAGCGCGGTGCCCGCAATCGCTTCGGTGAGGCTGGCCAGCAGAATGCCGATCATCAGCAGCACGCCGGGCCGGTCTGCGGCAGACCGGTTCATGACCCGTCTCCACGCTCCACGTCGACCCGCGCTGAAAGCCCCGGCACGATGCGCCCCGGCAGGGGATTATTGGCCAGGCGGATTTTCACCGGCACCCGCTGCACCACCCGGACGAAATTGCCCGTGGCGTTGTCGGTCGGCAACAGGCTGAAGGCCGAGCCGCTGCCGGGAGCAAAGCTGTCGACCACGCCCTCCAGCGCATCGTCCGGGTAGCCGTCGACGGTGATGCGCACCGGCTGACCGGGCTGGAGATGCTCCAGCTGGGTTTCCTTGAAGTTGGCCACGACCCACACGTCCTGCACCGGGACGATGTCGAGCAAGGCCACCCCCGGCGTGACGTAACGGCCGACCCGTACCTGACGGTTGCCGACCACTCCGGTCACGGGCGCACGCACCACGGTGCTGTCGAGGTCTATCCGGGCCAGATCCTGCGCTGCCTCGGCCTGAGCCATGGCCGCGAGGGCGGCGCCGCGCTGGGCCAGCAACACAGCGAGGCGTTGGCGTTGTGCCTCGACCGACGCCGAAGCCGCATCCACTGCTGCGGATGCACGCGTCTGGGCCGCCGCCGTCTCATCGACCAGCGCCATGCTCACGGCATTGCTGGCGATCAGTTTGCGGTTGCGGTCGTGGGTCTTGCCGGCGAGGTTCATCTGCGCGGCGGCGGAGCGGCGCTCGGCCTCGGCCTGGCGAATCTGCGCATGTTGCAGTTGCGTCTGGGCATCGACATCGCTGAGGCGCGCCTGTGCCGATTTGAAGTTGGCTTCGGCCTGGGCGAGGCGGGCGCGATAGTCCTGATCGTCGATGCGAAACAGCACGTCGCCGCTCTGCACTGACTGGTTGTCGCGCACCTCGACGCTGGTGACGTAGCCGGCGACTTTCGCCGCCAGGGACGTCACATCGCCCCGCACATAGGCGTTGTCGGTCGAGATGCTGTTACCGCCGTAAAACACGGTATAACCGCCCGCCACGATCGCCAGAGCGGCGGCGCACGACAGCAGTCCTGCCGCCTTGCGCTTGCCTTGGCGCGGTGTGGCGGACGCGGTTTCGGATGGCGCCGTGCTGGCGGCGGTGGACTGGGGCGCGTTCATGATCGGGGTCCTGCGCAAGGCCGACACCTTCGGCAGCCGGGCTGCCGAAGGTGGGGCGGCGAATGAATCGGTTACGGCTTGACCGGCTTGACCGGCTTGACCAGGTCGGTCTCGCTGCTGTCGAGCACGAACACCGCCAGCAGACGGGACGGTTCGGTGGTGCTGGCATTGGCGCTCACCGCGTGGAAATCGCCCGGTTGCTCGACGAAGTTTTCCCCGGCCTTGTAGACCTTCTCCGGCCCGTCGCCGACTTTGCTGCGCACAGCGCCGTCAAGCACCGTGGCGTAGATGAACGCGGACTTCGGATGGAAGTGCGCCGGAGAAGATCCACCGGGCGCGTATTCCACCAGCACGCCCCGCATGGATTTGCCGGGGACGTTGGGCAGGGCGCGGTCGAACACCACAGTGACCTTGCCCCCCTGCGGCTCGGCGGCCGAGGCGGACGAAATCGAAAGGGCCGCAAAAGCGGCGGCGAGCAGGATTCGGCTGAACATGGCGATACTCCTTCAAATCAGGTGGGGTGTTTCAGCGCTGGGTCGATTTCGCCAGCCAGTCTTCAAAGCGGGTTGGGCCCAGGCGCGGGTTGCTGCTGCCGGGGGTAAGCGACTGGTCGTCGAGTACGTCGCCGAAGTAGCGGGCGTGGACGTCCGGGATCACCTTGCGGGTGTCGTGGGTAGCGCGGAAATAGCGTCTGACCAACTCGTCGAGCGGCATGGCTTCGGGGCCGGCAATTTCCTGCGTGCCGTTGAGCGGCGCTGCCAGTGCTACGTCAGTGAGTGCAGCGGCGACGTCGTCTGAGGCCATGGGCTGGATCAACGCCGGCGACAGGCGTACTTCCTCGCCAACGGTGGCGGACTGGGCAATGCCGCCGACAAATTCGAAGAACTGCGTGGCCCGCAGCAGGGTGTACGGAATGCTCGACGCTTTGATCAGGTTCTCCTGCGCGACCTTGGCGCGGAAGTAGCCGTTGGCAGGCGAGCGCTCACTGGCGACGATCGACAGCGCTACGTGATGGCGAACCCCGGCGGCGGCTTCAGCGGCGAGCAGGTTGCGGGTGGAGGTTTCGAAAAAGTCGAGTACGGCCTGGTCTTCCCACGACGGCGCGTTGGACACATCAACCACCACCTGGGCACCGTCCATCGCTTCGGCCAGGCCTTCGCGGGTGATGCTGTTGACGCCGGTGTTGGGGGAGGCGGCGAGGGCGTCGTGGCCGCGTTCGCGCAGATTGTTCACAAGTTTCGATCCGATGAGGCCGGTGCCTCCGATAACGACGATCTTCATGGCATCTCTCCACTGGCCGACGGCAACCATTGCTGTCGATGTGTGTCGAGCATGCCTGTGGGGCTCGGGCAAATCCTTGTGGTGACCTTGGATTTGCCTTGGTTTTTTGTCCAGACAGACCAATCCGTCGGCAGATGCGCAGACCACTGTACAGACCGGTGCGGTGGCCCAGGGTCTGCCGTATGATTGAGCGCCAAACCATCGCCTGCCCGGACACGGAGTCGGGGGCGCTCGATCAGGAAACAGCCACCGTGCAATTCGTGTTTGAAGACTACGTGCTCGACCAGCAGCGCCGGGAACTGACCTGGCGCGGGGAGGTTGTGACTGTCGGGCCGCAGGTCTTCGATCTGCTGTTGCTGCTGGTCAGCAATCGCGAGCGGGTGGTGAGCAAGGACGAACTGTTGAGCGCGGTGTGGAGTGGCCGGATCGTTTCCGAATCGACCATCACCAGCCACATCAACGCTGTGCGCAAGGCCATCGGCGACACCGGCGAGCAGCAGCGCCTGGTGCGCACGGTGCCGCGCAAGGGCTATCGCTTTGTCGGTGAAATCATCCCGTGCGACAGCCCCGTCAATACGCCTGAAGCACCTGCGAAACCCGAGGTGGCCGCGACACTTGTCCTGCCGGAAAAACCTTCGATCACCGTCCTGCCATTCCAGAACCTCAGCGGCGACCCGGAGCAGGACTACTTCGCCGACGGCATCGTCGAAGACATCATCACCGCGTTGTCGCGCCTGCGCTGGCTGTTCGTCATCGCCCGCAATTCCAGCTTCACCTACAAGGGCAGGGCGGTGGATGCGCGGGGCGTGGGGCAGGAACTGGGTGTGCGTTATGTGCTGGAAGGCAGCGTGCGCAAGTGCGGCAACAAGATCCGCATCACCGGCCAGTTGATTGATACCTGCAGCGGAACGCACTTGTGGGCCGAGCGCTTCGAAGGCCTGCTCGACGATATTTTCGAACTCCAGGACCAAGTGGCCGAGAGCGTTGTGGGCGCCATCGCGCCGCAGCTCGAACGCGCGGAAATCGAACGGGCCAAACGCAAGCCCACCGACAGCCTCGATGCCTACGATTATTACCTGCGGGGAACCGCCAAGCTGCACATCGGCACCCGTGAGGCGATCGAGCAGTCACTGGCGCTGTTCTACCGGGCGATCGAACTGGATCCGGAATTCGCCTCGGCGTACGGCATGGCCGCTTGGTGCCATTTCTGGCGCAAGCTCAACGGCTGGATGACCGACCGGCCCCGGGAAATCGCCGAAGGTGCGCGGCTGGCGCGAATGGGGGTGGAACTGGGGCGCGATGACGCCGTGGCGCTGACCCGTTGCGGTCATGCTCTGGCCCATTTGACCGGGGATGTCGACGGTGGCATCGCCTTCCTCGACAGGGCTCGTTTGCTCAATCCCAACCTGGCCCCGGCGTGGTTTCTCGGCGGTATCCTGCGCGCCTTGCGTGGCGAAACCGACGCCGCCATCGCCAACCTCGAACATGCCGTGCGCCTGAGCCCGCTGGATCCGGAAATGTTCCGCATGCAGGTCGGGATGGCGCTGGCGCATTTCTTTGCCGGTCGTTTTGAACTCTCGGCTTCCTGGGCCGAAAAAGCGCAGGGAAACCTGCCCAGCCTGCTGGTAGCGGCCGCGTTGATCGCCGCAAGCCAGGCGCTCAGCGGGCGAACCGACAAAGCCGGGCAAACCTTGGAACGGGTGCGCCAGCTGGACCCAACATTGCGGGTATCCAGCCTGAGCGCGTGGCTGCCCATTCAACGGCCTGAAGACGTTGCCCGGTTTGCCGAAGGTTTGCGGTTGGCAGGGTTGCCGGAGTGACGACTCAGCCGGCCAGCGTCGCGTTATCAATCACGAACCGATATTTCACGTCGCCCTGCAGCATCCGCTCGTAGGACGCGTTGATCTGATCGGCGCGAATCAGCTCGATGTCGGAAACGATGCCGTGCTCGGCACAGAAATCCAGCATCTCCTGGGTTTGCGGGATGCCGCCGATCATCGAACCGGCGATGGTCCGGCGCTTCATGATCAGGTTGAACACGTTCGGTGACGGATGCGGCGAGGCGGGGGCACCGACCAGCGTCAGGGCACCGTCGCGCTTGAGCAGCACCAGAAACGCATCGAGATCGTGAGGCGCGGCGACGGTGTTGAGGATCAAGTCAAAGCTCTTGGTGTGCGCGGCCATTTCCTCGGCGTTGCGCGACACCACGACCTCATCGGCGCCCAGAGCCTTGGCGGCTTCGCGCTTGGACTCGGAGGTGGTGAACGCCACGACATGCGCGCCCATCGCATGGGCCAGTTTGATCCCCATGTGGCCAAGGCCACCGATACCGACCACGCCGACCTTTTTGCCCGGTCCGGCGTTCCACTGACGCAGTGGCGAGTACGTGGTGATGCCCGCACACAGCAGCGGCGCGACGGCGGCCAGTTGAGCTTCTGGATGACGGATACGCAGCACGTAGCGCTCATGCACCACGATGTTTTGCGAGTAGCCGCCAAGGGTCCAGCCGGGTGCGTCCGGGGTCGGGAAGTTGTAGGTGCCGATCATGCCGTCACAGTAGTTTTCCAGGCCGGTTTCGCAGTCGTCGCAGTGTTTGCAGCTGTCGACGATGCAGCCGACACCCACCAGATCACCGACCTTGTAGTCGGAAACGTGCGCACCGACTGCCGAAACGCGGCCGACAATCTCGTGCCCCGGCACGCAGGGGAATTGCGTCCCGGCCCATTCGGCGCGCACCTGGTGCAGGTCGGAGTGGCAGATGCCGCAGAAGGCGATGTCGATCTGCACATCATGGGCGGCCGGCGCGCGGCGATTGATCTGCATGGGCTCAAGGGGTTGGTCGCCGGCGTGGGCACCGTAGGCATGTACGAGCATGGGAGTAGTCCTTGATGAATGTGTCGAAGGACCATTCTTCCCGGATTGCTCGCACAGCCTGTTGTGCATTTCTGTGGATTGCTTGCCTGATCCTGTTTTCGAACCGAGCAACCCACCGTCGACCTGTACCGGTTCAGTCGCGCGTCTGGGCGACAATCGCGAAATTCCCCGGCGCCTTTTCCAGCAGGCCCAGAAACCTCACGAGATCGACCTTGCTGCCATCCACCTTCAGATCATCGGAGGTGAGCGTTTCCTTCAGCCCGGCGGTGCCGCCCAGCAGCTGGACGAACAGGTCCTTGGTGACGGTCAGCGTTGCGTTGGCATTCGCCGCCGTCGGGCCTTTTCGGTAGTGCAGCACGGCGTTCTCGATCCACAGCACGAACGATTCATTCGTATCGGTCAGCACCAGATTGAAGGTCCAGTTCTTGCCATCCGCCGCCGGCCCGTCGAGGCTCGCGGCCATGGCTTCGAGGAAGCGTTCGGTGGGCGTCTGTCTCATCAGCTCGATCAGATCGGAGCGTTTGACGCCTTTGGCCGGCGGGCCGTTGCGTAGCTCCATGGCCGCCGTCAGGTAGCTGTTGCGCCAGGTCGCTGACTCCGCCTGATAGCCCATTTGTTCATACGCGCGGGCCAGCAGTTCCTTGGCGGCTATGTCGTCGGGTTTGGCGAGCACGGCCTGATCCAGCAGCTCGGCGACCCAGCGGTATTCGCCCTTGTCATAGGCCACGCGGGCGGCTTCGACTACTTTGGCGTTGCCTCCCATCAATTCGACGTAGCGCTTGGCGGACTCTTTGGGCACCAGCGGATTCAAGTGCGCGGGATTGCCATCGTAGGCGCCCAGGTACATCTGGTAGATCGCCTTGACGTTGTGGCGCAGGTCGCCGTAATAGCCACGGGTGCCGAAGTACGACGCGAGCGAATCCGGCAACTGGATCTTGTCGGCGATCTCGTTGGGGGTGTAGCCGGCGTTCATCAGGCGCACGGTCTGGTCGTGCAGGTATTTGTAGACGTCGCGGTGCTTGGTGATGAATTCGCGGATCCGCTCGTTGCCCCAGATCGGCCAGTTGTGCTGACCGAAATAGACCTCGGTGTCGCCCAGCTCGTCGAGGGCGATTTGCGTGTAGTCGGACCAGCGCAGCGCATCGCGCACCTTGGCGCCACGGATCGGCAAGAGGTTGTGCATGGTCTGCGCCAGCAGCTCCGCGCCGCCGTAGGCCTTGAGCGCGGGGATCGAAAAGGTCAACTCGGCCGGGGCTTCCGCGCCGGGCATGTTGTGGAACACGAAGCTGATGCCGTCGAGCACCAGCGGCTGGATCGGCTGGTCGATGATCTGCGTCGGCGGCAGGATGCCCATGCTGCCGTAAGCAACGTTTTTGCCCAGGCCGGTGTCGACGATGCCGGTGGCGCCCGGCGTCAGGTTCTTGCCGAACTGATACATCGACCGCCGCGCCATCGCCGGGCCCGCCAGGATGTTTTCGCTGGTGGCTTCCTCCATGAATCCGGCAGGCGCGACGATGGGAATGTTGCGCTGGGCGACTTCGCTGCTCGAGGTGATGCCCAGCACACCGCCGAAATGGTCGGCATGGTCGTGGGTGAAAATGATCGCGGTCACAGGCTTGTTGCCCAGATGCTCGCGGGCGAATGCCAGCGCTGCGGCAGCTGATTCCCGGGAGGTCAGCGGGTCGACCACGATCCAGCCGGTCTGCCCGTCGATCAGCGTCATGTTGGCGATGTCGAAACCGCGCAACTGGTAAATCCCGTCGCGGACCTTGAACAGACCGATCTGCGCATTGAGCATCGCGTGCCGCCACAAGCTCGGATTGACGGTGGCCGGCGCCTGGCCTTCGACGAAGCGGTACGCATCGAAATCAATCAGGACATTGCCGTCAGCGCCGAGGATCTTGCCGGTGGGTCGGGCGATGAAACCGCGCTGGGCATCTTCCATGTCGCGGTTGTCGCTGAGGTCCAGGCCCTTGATCGACGCCTGGATCACCGCTGCCGTGGCGGGCGTGGCATCTCCCGCAGCGACGCTCGGCTTGTTGTCACAGCCGCCGAGTGACACCAGCGTCAGGGCGATGATCGTGTAGAGGGTCGGTTTCATTCTTGTTGTTCTCCGAGGGTCGAATGCGCTCCAGCCTAGGGGCAGGGCGGCGATGTATCCAATGCATTGTTTACATCCGGATAATGCGTCGCTAGCATCGGGCGAATGGATCTCAAACGACTGTCACACCTTCTTGCGCTGGCCGATGAACGCCATTTCGGTCGCGCCGCCGAGCGCGTGCACCTCAGCCAGCCGGCCCTGAGCCGCAGCATTCAGGCGCTGGAAAGCGAAACCGGGCAGCGCCTGTTCGACCGCGACACCGGCGACGTCCGCCCGACGCCGGCAGGGGAGTTCCTGATCGAGCGGGCGCGGCGACTGCTGTTCGATGCCCGATCACTGGAGCGGGACATGTCTCTTTACAGCGACTGCCAACTGGGCAGCCTCGCTTTCGGTGTCGGCCCGTTCCCGGCGGCCATGTTGATGCATCAAGTAGTGCCGCGACTGCGCCTGGATCACCCGGCAGTCACGCTGCGTGTCGAGGTGAACAACTGGCAGATTCTCGAAGCGCGATTGCGCGCTGAAGCGATCGAATTCTTTGTGGCCGACATCCGTAACTTCACGGCGGAATCCGATCTGCTGATCCGTTCGCTGGGCCAGGTTTCGGCAGGTTTCTTCGTACGACCGGAGCACCCGCTGGCCGGGCGCAAAGTGCAGATGGGCGAGCTGGAAAGCTACGGCATCGCCACGACGCGCCTGCCGGAAGTGGTGAAACTCGAGACCGCCCGAACCCTCGGCATCTCCACCCGCCAGACGCTGCCCATCGTGTTGGAGTGCGATGACGTGGCGTTGCTCAAGACCGTTGCTGGTTCAACCGATACCATCCTCGGCGTCATCCATGGCGCCGTGGCCGAAGACATTCGGGTGGGGCGTTTGATTGAGCTTCATGTTGTCGACAGGCCGGGATTTCATTCTGAAATTGGTGTGGTGAGCTTGCAGGGCCGAAGCCTGTCGCCGACGGCTCTATGTGTGATTGATGCGGTCGTTGCCGAGATGCAATCCGTTCACGTCGAACAATCCCCACGTCTTTAGAGAGACGTCCTACAGCCACGATTTTCCTGCTTCGTTAACGTCGTGCAGCCTCTTTTGAGGGGCTGCCGATGCATGAACGAAAGGACAATCAGTGGCTGGTCAAAAGGACATTCCCCGGGTTCCCAACCCACCGGCAGGCGACGGGCATCACGTCACTTACCGCTACATGGCGGCCACTGAACTGGCCGATCAGCAAGACCGACAAGACAAGTACGACGCCATGCTGGCGAGACAGGACGCCTTCGAGCGCAGCCGTGAGGTGGCGGCGAACAAGCCTGACCCAGTGCGCGCCGGCTGCGTGTTTGCCAAGACCTGCAAGTTGCCGGACGCGATCATCGATTACTCCAATCCTTCGGGGATGGTGCCGACTGACAGCCTGAAGGATTACGGCGAGCTGATTTTGCTCGGTGGCCGTGAGGCCGATGACAGCGGTGGGGTTGAACTCAAGAAAATCAGCGGCACGGCAATTCCTGCGGGGCTGGGCACTTTCGCCCTTGCCGGTGAGGCGTTCAAGGCATTGCCTGCGATGGCCTCCGCCGCTGTCATCAGTCCGTTGCTCGGGCTGGTGGCGATGTTCGTGCCCTCGAACCTGGGCGACAGCGCGCTCTACACCGAAGACCAGTTGCTCGCCCTCAAACAGGCCCGAACCCGCGTGCGCCTGCGCGTTGAACAGCAGGCCGACGGGAGCCTCAAGGGTTACGGCTTCTACACCGGCAAGAACCGCGATTGGGAGATGGTTGATGTCGTGCAGTTCGCTGCACGCGGTAGCCGGTTTGTTGCAGACCTCGGTGAAGGTGTTGAGCTGATCTGGACGCCGGCTGTGGACGGCTCCGATATCCTCGGTATTCCGGCACTGGAGGCTGCTCCGCAGGCGCCGCATATCTGGGTGTATCCGCCGACGAAAGCGGCGGACGGGATTCTGGTGAATCCGGTTTATCCGCCGGAGTATCGGGATTTCATATTGGTGTTTCCGGCGAATTCCGGGGTTCGGCCGCTGTACATTGTCTTGAATGTTTCCAGCAGGAAGCTTCCCAGCCCCGATCACGATTACCATTCGGCACCTGAAACGGAAGAAATTGTCGGATTCCCGGGTTTGAAGGAAGGGAAGAAGAAAACACCAAAGCAGGGCGGTGGCGGTCTTCGAGAACGCTGGACGGATGCTAAAGGCAGAACCGTCTACGAATGGGACTCACAGCACGGAGAACTCGAAGCCTATCGTGCAAGTGATGGCAGCCATCTAGGGGCTTTTGATCATTTAACAGGCGAGCAGATTAGCCCGCCCAAGAAAAACCGCAGCATTAAAAAGTATTTGTGAGGCTGGAATGGGACTAAAAGTCAGATTGAATTGGTATGACAAAGAAACAGAGCTCGCTGAGGGAAAGGAGTACTCGGTCGATCTCGGTGTTGACGGTTCGATCATCGAGTCTTTGGGCCTGCTGGAAGAAACTGAGATTTATGACGGCGGGTTTGATGTACGGAATGACTGGATAGCAAAATTACAGCCATTGTTTAACCACACAATCGAGCCAGCGGTATTCGACTACCAAGTGTCCTTTCGATACAGAACTACGTGGTGAGCAACCACTAGCAAAGGGGGCGGATGTATTCACGAAAATACATCCGCCCCTTTTCACATAAGCGAATCAGCCCCGCTGACCCCGCCCCGCATAATTGAGCACAAACTGCACATGCGCCTTCACCCCGGTGGCCAGTGTCGCGTCATCGGCGGTGAAGTAGGGGCTGTGGTTGTTCGGCGCCTTGCTCATGTCCTGACCTTCCGGCGTGGCGCCGAGGAACACGAACAAGCCCGGCACCTTGCGCGCGTAGTACGAGAAGTCTTCGCTCGGCGACAGCGAGGCGGGCAGGCGCTCGACCTTGCCCGGTGCTGCCAGCTCAAGGGCCGGGATCATGGCTTCGGTCAGGGCTGGATCGTTGGTGGTCACGGGCGCATTGTTCACCAGCAGCAGGTTGGCCTGGGTTTCGTAGGCGCTGGCGATGCTGTTCACCAGCGGCGGCATCTTTTTCAGGATCGTGTCGCGGATGTCGGCGTTGTTGGTGCGGATGGTCCCGGTCATTTCCACGGTCTCGGGAATGATGTTGGCCGCCGAACCGCCATTGATCGTACCGACACTGATCACGCCCATGCCCTGGGTTAGATCGACGCGCCGACTGACCAGCGTCTGCAATCCGCTGATGATGCCTTGGCTGGCGACAATTGGATCGACCCCGCTCCAGGGCGCCGAGCCATGAGTCTGCTGGCCCTTGACCGTGATGCGAAACGAGTCGCTGCTGTTAAGCACGGTTCCGGACTTGTAGAACAGATGCCCGGTCGGATAACCCGCCATCACATGCACCCCGAACACCGCCTCGACCTTGGGCGAATCGAGCGCGCCATCGCGGATCATCGCTTGCGCGCCAATCAGAGTGTCGGTCTGGAATTCGTCGACATCAGCCGCGCCTTCTTCAGCCGGCTGGAACAGAAACACCACCGTCCCGCGCACCTGATCCCGATGCTCGGCCAGCACCTTCGCGGCCCCCAGCAACATGGCGGTGTGGGTGTCATGCCCGCAGGCGTGCATCACCGGCACGCTCTTGCCGAGCCGCGTGCTGGTGGCCTGGCTGGCGAACGGCAGGTTCGTCATCTCCTTGACCGGCAATGCGTCCATGTCGGCGCGCAACGCCACGACCGGCCCCGGCAATCCGCCTTTCAGCACCCCCACAACACCCGTCTTGCCGACCCCGGTGCGCACTTCAATATTCGACGCCTTCAGTCGCTCGGCCACCAGCGCGGCGGTCTTGAATTCAAGATTGCCCAGCTCTGGATGCTGGTGAATCGTATGGCGCAGATCGATGACTTCCTGATTGACCGCACTCACGGCGGCATTGACCCAGGGCGCATCGGCGGCATGGCTGGCAGTGGCAACGAACGAGGACAGAACGGCGAGGCAGAGTGTGGTTTTGCAGAAACGGATCAAGGCGGGACTCTCTCTTATGGTTTTTATTGGCGTCAGAGGGTATGCCGCGATGCAAGACGGAACAAACGAGTCTGGCCGGTAATCGCACGGCTTTTGGTTTTTCGCGTTTTTGCCAGCGCGCGGCTTTCAGCGGATTGTTTTCCATCGCCTGATCCGCTTCACTGTGGCTCTTTTGCCTGAGCGGAAATCAATCATGGAGCGATGCGAAGCACTGGTCATCGGCCTCGGCGCCATGGGCGCGGCCACGGTGTATCAACTGGCGAAAGCCGGGGTCAACGTGGTCGGCATCGACCGCCACCATCCGCCGCACACGTTCGGCTCCAGCCATGGCGACACCCGCATCACCCGGCTGTCCGTGGGCGAGGGCGCGCAATACGTGCCCATCGTGCGCAACTCCCACCGCATCTGGCGCGAACTGGAAGCGCTGTCGGGCGAGTCCCTGTTCGAACAGACCGGCCTGCTGGTGCTGACCTCCAGCCCCGACTTCGATCCCGCCGACGAAACTGACTTCACCCTGCGCACCATCGCCCTGGCGCAGACCTACGGCATCGAGCACGAAGTCCTCGACGCTGCCCAGATCCGCCAGCGCTTCCCGCAATTTGCTCAGGTACGTGACGACGCCATTGGCTACTTTGAACCCGAAGGCGGTTTTGTACGGCCCGAACGCTGCATCGACGTGCAACTCAGACTGGCCGAACAACGCGGCGCCACGCTGTACAAGGGCGAGACCGTGACCCACATCAGCTCGGACGAACAGGGCGTCACCGTCACCACCGACCAGCGCACCGTGCGCGCGGACAAACTGGTGGTCACCGCCGGCAACTGGGCGGGCGGCTTGCTGGGCGCGCCGTTCGACAGACTGCTCAGCGTCTATCGGCAAAAACTGTTCTGGTTCGAAACCGAGCCCGACGCGGAACTGGTCGGCCACTCGCCCACGTTCATCTTCACTCACGGCCCGGACGACGACTTCTATGGCTTTCCCGCATTGCCGGGGGAGGGCAGTTTGAAGGTGGCTACGGCGCAATATCACAGCGCATCCACGCCTGAAACTCTGGATCGCACAGTCTCGGCCGAGGAAGAACGTGAGATGTACGAGCAGCGGGTGCAGGGGCGCATTGCCGGGCTGACGGATCGGGTGGTGAAGTCAGCGGTTTGCGCCTACACCGTTACGCCGGATCGGCATTTCATCATTGATGAGCATCCACGGTTGCAACATACGTTGGTGGTGTCGGCGTGCTCCGGGCACGGGTTCAAACACTCGGCAGCGCTGGGGGAGGCGTTTGCGCAGTGGTGTTTGCGGGGGAAGAGTGAGCTGGATCTTTCGTTGTTTTCGGTGGGGCGGTTTGAGCAAGAGTGCCAATCTCTATGAATCATGAACTTTGGCAGGAATCCGATGGCTGTCAGACTTTTTGTCCGGCGGGTGCTCGCGGAGATGGTGCACGTGCACTGATGGATCCGGGGGCGACACTGGTGTGGGAGGTCGAGGCAGAAAGTTATTTTGAAGCGATGACAAAATACTATGCGCACATGCAATGGGGTGAGTATGTGACGGACTTTCCCGATCAGGACAAGATGTCCTACAGAGAGTTGGGGTGGGAATGACCTGTCAATCAAAGGTTTCGAATCGAAAATGAGCAAATTTGGTTGCACATGCGGAAATGTGATCTTCGATATTACTGACAACTTGCCCTTTAAAGCGTGCCTGCTTCGCAACGAAGTAGAGAATGCATTCTGGGAAGAAGTACACGATGAATTCGAAGCTCTGATTGAGGCTGTCGAGTCGGGAGAAAAGGCCGAAATCGCCAATACATTCGGTGAGTCTTCACCTTTGGCCAAAGCGATGGGCGGATTGGAAAGACGTTTATACGGCATCCACGCCCTCCGGACGTCATATGTTTATGAGTGCGCGGATTGTGGACGTCTTTGGGTGCAAAAGGCCGCGGGTAACCAGTTCGTTTCATATGTTCCTGAAGAGGGTGGATATCAGGCGATCTTGTCGGCGACGTCAGGCGATTCCGAGAGCCTGGATTGCGAATAAATAGGGAACTGCCCAGTGTCCAACCGCTATGCCGCCTCCCGAAAGAGGATGGCGAATGACTTGAGAAATGTGCAGCTGCTGCAGGGGCAGCGACTTGCTGAGTTATTGCATGAACAATATTACTTCAACGAGGAAAAATGCCTGTCTGACGTAGGGTCATTGCTCTGGCGGTGTGGCGAACATAAGAAAGTTGCGATGTACCTGCTGAGCGATGGGGAAAGTGTTGGAGCTGATGAGTCCGATCTGGAACCTCCCACGTCCTTTGCGCTCGATGCCGCGAGCTTCTGCTCGTGGCGTAGGGAAAATCTGCTTCGCAACAGGTCTGCTCTCTTTCTCGAAGGAAAAATCATCACAGCGGTTCAAGGTGTTGTTGATAAAGTAGCGGACGGAGAGGTTTGGCTTGTCGGCTTTCAAGTTGCCTTCGAGACAGGCGACTACCTGATCTACCTGAATCAAGGTGACGATGCAGTCGTTCTGATTAACGAATGGCCCAAGAGGTTGGAGGGCATCGAAACCTGTTTGGTGACCTCGTTGGAATGAGCATTTGTTCAATGGCAGTCTGTTCGAAAATAGATGCGTCCCCATTTTTTCGTCCCCATTTTTTTGACCGGACTCTTGATAAAAATTTGAATCGTGTTGGTGATTGAATGAGCAACAGAGTGGACTGGGAAAATCGAGGCAAGACAGTGGCGGAGCTTATCGCTGAACTTAAGACTTTTGGCGATCAGCACCTTAAGGTGGAAATGTCTTTTGATGAGGGCGAAACAACAAGGCCGATCAGTCTTGTCGTTAAGGGAGATGGAACGTGCCTTTTATTGCATATAGATTCGGTAGGTGATTGACGGCAGTGGCGGCTCGTCATGAGCAGGGCATTGTAATACTCGCTATTTGAAGTGCTTGGCGAGGTCACTTGTCTGCTTCAAACCTTAAGGGCAACGGTATCTACTTAAAAATACTGGGGCACCATCGTACTTAAGGAAGAAATATGGCGGCGGATTTATTTATTCGAATAATAAATTCGCCCCTATTTTTGTCACATGTCTTCTGGGTCTGGCGCGATTTTGGGATTTGGCATTCGATATAGCCAGCTAAATGTATTACTTCGCTTACATTTTTGAGCCTGACAGTAAATTCTCCTTGGTTGTTTTCTTTGGTTCCGGGTATTCGACGAATGATTTCCTCACGTGAGAATTTGGGGAGACGGAGGCATGGCTTCCGGAAATAAAACAACATCCATCTTTGGTTCGGGATGAATGCAAAATCCCACTCATCGCCACGCAAAAAACGAAAATCCTTGATGTGCCCGTGCGAGCCTGGAAAGAAGTCATAGCCTTTTAGCGTTGATGCCCATCCAATCATGTAAAAGAATGCGTGTTTAGCCTCTGGAGTACGTAGGATCTCGTAGTATTCCCGAAAAAGCTCACTGTTCTCAGCGCCGCGCAGCATCTCGCTATCTCCCAGACCTTAGTGAAAGATCATAAGTAGAGTCCATGAAAAGGGGCGTCTCAGGACACCGATCCACCCATTGATCAAGCACGCTCTCCAATACACCACCATTGAACTTCGACCTCATCATCGTCTTGGGTTACATCGTGCCCATGCTCAATGAACTGTTCGGGCAAATCCAAGGCAAGCCTATCGCTCAAGTGTATCGGAGCAAGCGAGTTCTGCTGCCCCAGAAAGCTCAAGTAGTACTCACGGTCATAGAACACAGTCACTTCACTTTGGTGTAACCAAGGCCAAGTCAATAAACAGGCGACGCGGTAGTAGCCTTGGCTGCGATCCGCCGCACGGGAAAGGTGGGCTGCTGCTTCGAGCAACTGCTGAACACAGAAAGCCTGCACTTCGATACGTGCCTGCGGACCTTCAACGAGGGTATTGATTACCGGGATTTTCCACTTTGAGTAACGCTTGTGCTCATCAATGCGAGGATGGAACTCGCCGCTGAAGCTCGCGGCCCAGTACTCCAATGCGCGTAGATGACGGGGGATGTTTCGGAGTTTTTTGTTACTGAGGAGCAATCTTCGCAAGGGATATCCTTATCTGGTGTAGTGAGATTAACGACTTGGGCACTCATCGCAGACAGCAAAACGGTCAGGACTATCATGGGTCGGCTCTGGATGATCCAGGCCGGAGATTTTGAATCATTCCGTCCAGAAGCGATGATCGAAATTCCCGCATTCTGTTACGAGCGTCCGGTTTTGGCTGTGGATTCAACCGGTCGATGCAACAGATTGGCTAAATCGTTCTGCCGGTGTTTCGTAGTCTAGTGTTTTCCGAGGGCGGCTATTTAGCTGCCTTGCGACTTCATTGAGCGCGGCTTGCGAGTGATCCGCAAGGTCGGTTCCTTTCGGGAAATACTGCCTTAACAACCCGTTGGTGTTCTCATTCGATCCCCGTTGCCAAGGACGATGAGGATCGCAGAAGTAGACCTTGATGTCGGTAGCCACCGTAAAGCGCTTATGGTCAGCCATCTCTTTGCCACGATCCCACGTCAGCGATTTGTAGAGTTCTTGGGGTAAGTTGCGGGCGTTTTCGATCAGGGCGCTGATGACCGTCTCGCTATCCTTACCGTCCAATTTCACCAGCATTACGTAGCGGGTATGACGCTCAACAAGAGTGGCAATTTGGCTGTTCTTGCTACCGCACAGCAGGTCACCCTCCCAATGACCTGGAACCGCCCGATCCTTAGCCGCGGCTGGGCGTTCGCGGATCGATACCGCGTCAGTGATTCGACCGTGATTTTCTTTCTTCTGCGTGTGATGGCGCGAGCGACGCATGGCCCGCGTGCGCCGTAAATGCTCAAGCAACTCCTTCTTTAGAGCCCCGCGAGCCTGTATGAAGAGCGTGCGATAGATCGTCTCGTGTGACACCTGGTAGCTCGTATCATCCGGGTAGGTACGCTTCAACCAACCGGCAATTTGTTCCGGTGACCACTGCAATTGAAGCTTGTCTGCAACAATTTGCGCCACCGTTCGGTTCTCAACAAGTTTGCACACCTTAGGTCGATGCGCGCGATCCCAGGCAGCCTGATCAGCTTGATTAGCCCGGTAGCATCCTTGGCCACCGTTGCGTCTGATTTCACGGCTGATCGTAGAGGCTGCTCGCCCTAGCAACGCAGCCATAGAACGGATCGAGTTACCTGCCACCACTGCACGCGAAATCTCTTCACGCTCAGCCAACGTCAGCGCCAATCTGGATCTGCGGCGTACAGCGGGTCTGATACCGCCTGTTTCCGCCAAGATGCGCTGTATCGATGAATGGTTTCGATCAAAAAGTTGGGCGATGTGCTGGAGAGAGTCGCCTTTCTGCCAGTGATCCCACATCAGCTTTTTCTGGCTTTCGGTGTAATAGATCCGCGGTCTCTGCTTCATCTGCAACACTCCTTCTGCTTACACAGAATTTAGTTGTGTTGCATCGACCGGTTGAATCCACAGCCGATAGCTGCCATTAACCATGGCGGCTATCGGCCAAAACTCATTCACTTTGCCGTTGCAAACTATCTGGTTGCGAAGTGCAAACGTTTAGGTCTTCACTTCAACATGATCCAACGCCTGATTCACCGCCAACTCACTCAACATCACCAACTGCGCAATCCCGATCGCAGTCTTGCGATGGGCCGGCTCCAGCGTGGCAGCAAAGTTATTGAGCATTTCACTGACCGATCCCAATGATTCGCTCGCGTTGGCCAGCAGGGATTCGGTGTTGTAGGCCGGATTTGCCAGGTACATAGGGTCGTGTTTGTGATGGCTGCCCATGATTCGTTGCTGCGGAGTGAGGTAGTGATCGATAGCGCGTTCAGCCGCTTCGTTCAGGGTACGAGAATCGGGGAATTTGTAGGGCGATACCGGATCTGTTTCCGGTGGGTTCGGTGTTGGCTTGAACATAGATGTAACTCCAGGGTGAGAAAGTGGAGCCATCAGCCTCGCTACCAAACGAGGGTGGTGGCCATACGGAGGTTGGTAGACCGGTCACCTGGATACCCGGCGCGTCCGAAGACGCCCTACGCATGGCCACCATAAAACAGAGGGCGAAAGAGTCCCTGCAATCTGGTGTTGCGATGCGACAGGTAATCCGGGCTACCAAACCCGATCACTGTTTTTCAGTGACCCGGAAACGATAAAACCCGCACCCCAGACGCACAAGCCGGCGGATTCTGGCGTAGTCGTAGGCAATGACGCAAGACGCTGTAGCCGTGGTGAAGTAATGCCGGGCATTTCTAAACACCATTCAAAAAACGCTTAAACACGCCGCCCTCGCCATGTCGAAATCAGACGCCCATACCCGTCCTGAATAAAAGCGGACTCCCGCCTGCGGAATAACGCGATCACATCAATTTCAATTTTCCTGTCCGTACCCATTCTTTCTCGGCACCTACCAGCGCCGCGTCGCTTTTTAAGCTTGATGAAACGTTTCAGCAGGTTTATAAAAACGGCACAACTCCAAGAAAGGCTTCTCCCATGACCCCGCTCAAACTCGTTGTTGCCCTCTGCGCACTGTCCGCTGCCTCCCACGCCATGGCTTGGGATTACGTTCTGCTCGACACCGACAAAGCCGCTCAGAACTGGCAGATCACCAGCCAGCAACTTGGCCTGAAAACCGACAAACCCTTCAGCGTCAGCCTGCGCACCTTGCATGGCGGACGGCAGGAGGGCGTCAGCATTGTCGACATCGATAACGGCACGATGAAACTCTCGGTGGTGCCGACGCGGGGAATGAATGTCTTGCAGGCCTCGGTCGGCAATGTGCGTATGGGCTGGGATTCGCCGGTCAAGGAAGTGGTCAATCCGTCCTTCATCGAACTCAATGGTCGTGGTGGTCTGGGCTGGCTGGAGGGTTTCAATGAGCTGGTGACCCGCTGCGGATACGAATGGGTCGGCCACCCCGGCGTCGACAACGGCGAACTGCTGACCCTGCACGGCCGGGCCGCCAACATTCCTGCGAACAAAGTCACCCTGCACATCGATGAAACGCCACCGTACGCCATCACCCTGCGCGGTGAACTGAAAGAGCAGGCGTTCAAGAAAGTCGACTTCTCGGTCGCCACCGAACTGGTCACCGAACCCGGCAGCGTAGTGTTCGCGCTTAACGACACCCTGACCAACAACGGTGACTATCCGAAGGAATACCAGGCGCTGTACCACAGTAACTTCAGCACCCCGTTCCTGGAGCAGGGCGCTCGTTTCGCCGCGCCGGTGAAACAGGTGTCGCCGTTCAACGACAAGGCCAAGGGCGATTTGGCTGAATGGCAAACCTACCGCGCACCGACCAAGGACTACGACGAAACGGTTTACAACATCGTGCCGTATGCCGATGCCAAGGGCGATACGTTGACCGTGCTGCATAACAAGGCCGGCAGTCTGGGCGTTTCGGTTGGCTTCAATACGCAGACATTGCCGGTGTTTTCCCTGTGGAAGAACACCGATACCCAAGGCCAGGGTTATGTCACCGGGCTGGAGCCTGGGACGAGTTTTTCCTACAACCGCCGTTATCAGCGCCCACTGAACCTGGTTCCCACCATCGGGCCGAAGGAACACAAACAGTTCCGCATCAGCTACAGCTTGTTGGCGGATAAGGCGGCGGTGGATAAGGCTTTGAAGCAGGTGAGCGACATTCAGGGTGGGCGGGAGACCGAGGTGCGGCAGACACCGTTGGTTGATCTGACCAAGGGGTGACACCGGCCAAAAAAGGGGGGACTGATTTATTTTTCCTGAATAAATCAGTCCCCCCTTTTTTATTCTGTGATGGCGCTCTCGAACGGGCCCGAATGCCATTCGCCATGTCGAAATCAGACGCCCCCATGCCGCTCCCAGGCTATTTGCGATCAACGCCGGGCACGTAAGGTGACGCATCATTTCATCGCCCTGCGTCGTCGTCCGACCGATTTGTAACGCTGCAGCGCTTGAGGTGCGCCGCTCTGGAGCAGGGCAACAGGAAGAAATGATGATCGCCTGACACGTCGTCAGTACGCCCAATCGTCGATCACCAGAGAACAACAAAAACAATGAATAGCCTGAACTCGAAGGACTCGAACGGTCAGTTGGCGCAGGGTTTCAAACCGCGTCATGTCACCATGCTTTCCATTGCCGGGATCATCGGTGCGGGGCTGTTTGTCGGCTCCGGCCACGCCATTGCCGCCGCCGGCCCGGCAGTCTTGCTCGCTTATCTCTTCTCCGGTCTGCTGGTCGTGCTGGTCATGCGCATGCTCGGCGAAATGGCCGTGGCCCATCCGGACACAGGATCGTTTTCCACCTATGCCGATCAGGCCATCGGCCGTTGGGCGGGGTTCACCATCGGTTGGTTGTATTGGTGGTTTTGGGTGCTGGTCATTCCGATTGAAGCGCTGGCCGCCGGGCATGTCTTGAATCAGTGGTTTCCTCAGGTCGATGCGTGGTTGTTCGCGTTGTTGTCGATCATTTTGCTGGTGGTGACCAACCTGTTCAGCGTGTCCAAGTACGGCGAGTTCGAGTTCTGGTTTGCGATGGCCAAGGTGGTGGCGATCATCGGGTTCATCGGTCTGGGTTTTGCGGTGTTGATGGGCTGGATTCCGGAACGTGAGGCCAGCGGTTTGAGCCGGTTGATGGAAGAGCACGGCGGGTTTGCACCCAATGGTTTGTCGGCGGTGGTCGGGGCCTTCATCACCATCATGTTCAGTTTTATCGGGACGGAAGCGGTGACCATCGCGGCAGCCGAATCGAGCAACCCGGCGCAAAACATCGCCAAGGCGACGCGCTCGGTGATCTGGCGCATCGGCGTGTTTTATCTGCTGTCGATTTTCGTGGTGATTTCGGTGGTGCCTTGGAACGATCCGCTGCTGGCGTCCGTCGGCTCTTACCAGCGCGCGCTGGAGCTGATGAACGTTCCCAACGCCAAATTCCTGGTCGATGTAGTCGTGCTGATCGCGGTGGCCAGTTGCATGAACTCCTCGATCTACATTTCTTCGCGGATGCTGTTCTCGCTGGGCCGACGCGGCGATGCTCCGCAGCCGCTGAAGGTGACCTCTGCGGCGGGCGTGCCGAGGGCGGCGGTGATCGCCAGCACCGTGATCGGTGCCGGGGTGACGCTGTTCAGCTATTTCATGCCTGCGGGGCTGTTCCAGTTTCTGCTCGCCAGCTCCGGTGCGATTGCGTTGCTGGTGTATCTGGTGATCGCGGTTTCGCAGTTGCGCATGCGCCGGATGTTGCGTCGGCAGAACGTCGAGCTGACGTTTCGCATGTGGCTGTTTCCATGGCTGACGTGGCTGGTGATCGCGTTCATCTGCGCCGCGCTCGCGGTGATGATGGTGACCCCGGAGCATCGTCTGGAAGTGACCTCGACCATCGGCCTGGCGCTGGCGATTTCCTTTATCGGGCTGGTGACCACGCGGCAGCATGGGCAGGCGAGGGCGGTGGTTTCGGTGGGCAAGGCCTAGGTGTGTCGCAGGCGTGAACTGTGGGACTATCGCCGGCATGCCTGACTTTCGACCGGAGCCCCACCGTGCAAGCCATCCGCCGCGCTCAACCCCAGGATGTCGAGTGCATCACCGCACTCGTCACTGAGGCCTACACCCCGTACATCGCTAGAATTGGCCAAAAGCCTGCGCCGATGTTGGAGGACTACCGGCAGGTGCTGCTGGACAACGAGACGTTTGTCCTGACCGAAAACGACGAGGTTGTCGGCGTGCTGGTCATGACCCCTGAAGACACCGAGCTGCTTCTGGTCAACGTCGCCGTTTCAGCTCGGCACAAGGGCAAGGGCCTGGGAAAAGCGCTGATGGCGTTCTGTGAAGAACACGCGCTCGGCAAGGGGCTGGCGGCGGTGCGGTTGTACACCCACGAACGCATGACCGAAAACATCGAGATCTACAAAAAACTTGGTTATCTCGAAACCCGTCGCGCCACGGAAGACAGGTTTGCCCGGGTGTTCATGCGCAAGGCGCTATGACCAAAAACAGAGGCCGTCGCACATTGCGCAATGGCCTCTGTTGATTTCAACCGCGTTTCGGCAGCTTCCAGTTCGGGCGAATGAAGTGGCAGGTGTAGCCATTCGGAATGCGCTCAAGGTAATCCTGATGCTCCGGCTCCGCTTCCCAGAACGGTCCCGCCGGTTCGATTTCGGTGACCACCCGGCCTGGCCACAGGCCTGACGCGTCGACATCAGCCGCAGTGTCTTCGGCGATATCGCGTTGCTGCTCGTTCAGGTAATAGATCGCCGAACGATAGCTCGGACCGAGGTCGTTGCCCTGACGGTTGGGCGTGCTTGGATCGTGGATCTGAAAGAAAAACTCGAGGATCTGCCGATAGCTGATCACGGCGGGATCGAAGACGATTTCGATGGCTTCGGCGTGATTGCCATGGTTGCGGTAAGTGGCGTTCGGCACATCGCCGCCGGAATATCCGACCCGCGTCTGCAGCACGCCGGGGTAGCGGCGCAACAGATCCTGCATGCCCCAGAAGCAGCCGCCGGCGAGAATGGCAGTTTCGGTTTGAGTGGTCATGGCATGTCCTTCCTCTCGAATGGGTCGCAGATGTTCCTTGATATGAGGGAGTGTGGGCCGATTCCAAGGTTGAACCGGTAAATAAATCGTGAAGCGCGGGCTCGCTCAGCGATCCGTGCGCGGCATCGCCACAATCGGCTGGATTTGCCGGGAGGCCTGCGCCGAGCACCAGCGATTCCGCCCTTGCTGCTTGGCCTGATACAGACAAGTGTCGGCCGATTTGAGCAAAGTGGCCGGGGTCACCGCATTGTCAACCGGATAGCGCGTGGTAATCCCGGCACTCGCGGTGACATACCCCAGCGGATGCCCGGCATGTTCAATTTCCAGCGAACGAATGGTCTGCAGAATGTCTTCAGCTACCTGAATCGCTCCGGCGCTGTCGGTGTTGGGCAGCAATATGGTGAACTCCTCGCCACCGTACCGGACGGCCAGATCCGAGGGGCGCTTGACCGCTTTGCGGATACCCTCGCCGACCGCGATCAGGCAGTCATCGCCGGCGGCATGACCGTACTGGTCGTTGTAGCGCTTGAAGTAGTCGACATCGAGCATGATCAATGACAGCGGCGAACCCTGACGCCGGGCCAGGCGAATCTCGTCCGTCAGCGCCGCGTCCAGGCGTCGGCGATTGCCGAGGCCTGTGAGGCTGTCGGTCAGCGCCATGTCGCGCATGGTCTTGTGCGCGGAACGGATCTCCCGTTCCATCGCCATCCGCTGACGCAACTGGCTCAGAACGATGAGCCCGAAACAGGCCAGGACCAGAATCAGGAACACCAGCACGAATCCGTTTTTCAGAAGGTCCTGGCGCCACGGCGCGATGATGGAGTCACGGGACAAACCGGCCTCGACCACCAGCGGATAGGTGGTCAGCGCGCGATAGCCATAAAGGCGTTCGGTGTCGTCGACCACCGCCCTGATCTGGACAATGCCCTGGTTGGCATTGGGCAGGTAGGTCTTGAAGATCTCGCTGTTCGCCAGGCTTTTGCCGACCACCGAGGCGATGAACGGCCGGCGCACGAGGATCGTGCCGTCGCGCATCGCCAGCACCAGCGCGCCTTTGTCATCGATGCGGAAGTCACCGTAATAGTCGACGAAATAGCTGACCTTGACCGTCCCCAGCAGCACGCCGGCGAACGAGCCGTCGGGGTTGTTCAAACGCCGCGAGATCGGAATGATCAGGTCATGGGTGGAACGACTTTCCACCACCTGACCGATGCGCACGTGCCGGTCTTCATGGGTACGGTGGTACTGGAAATAATCGCGGTCGGCGTTGTTGGCGGTTTCGGGCGTGACCTCCTTGTCGGTCACGATCCAGTGGCCGTCCGGGCCATAGATGAACAGGCCGTGCAACTGCGGCATGATTTTCGACTGCTGGATGAGCAGCTTGTGAATCCGTGCCACATCCAGGTTCTGCAGACCGTCGCCTTCGACCCGCTCGGCCAGCCCCGCAGTCAGCACATCGACCTGGCGGATGGTGTCCTCGGCATGTTGCGCCGTGGCGCGGGCGAGGTTGGTCACTGAGTCGCGCGCGGAGGCAAAGACCGAACGATAGTCGCGCCACGTCCGCCAGCTCTCGACCGCCAGAAAGGCCACGACCACCATCAGCATGAAACTGACGGTCAGCCGAAAGGTCGAGCCGGCCCTCACGCCTTTGCGGGGCGCGTGTGGTGCTTGATCTGGAGTGGGCGCTTGCGTGTTGCGTCCGGGCATCAACATTTCCCTGGAGGTCGTTCTGAGCGGGTGAGCATTATGACAAGGATAGGCGCGAAGGTCGGGGTGGCTGTGTGAACTGGCCGGCAGTTTGAGTGGATTGTCCGTTTTGGGTTGACGGTGAAACGCTTTTCAGACGATTTATCGCTTTCAGGCGAGTCAGTAATCTGTGCCCATCTTGAACGCAAACGCACTTCCACAACTAAAAAGGGATTCACACATGAGCACTCCAACCTACAACCGCCTGAACAAAGACGACGCCGTAGTTCTGCTGGTCGACCACCAGACCGGTCTGATTTCTCTGGTTCAGGACTTCTCGCCAAACGAGTTCAAGAACAACGTGCTGGCGCTGGCCGATCTGGCCAAGTTCTTCGAGTTGCCGACCATCCTCACCACCAGTTTCGAACAAGGCCCGAACGGCCCGCTGGTGCCGGAACTCAAGGAAATGTTCCCGGACGCGCCGTACATTGCCCGCCCAGGCCAGATCAACGCCTGGGACAACGAAGACTTCGTCAAGGCGATCAAGGCCACCGGCCGCAAGCAGATCATCATTGCCGGTGTCGTGACCGATGTGTGCGTAGCGTTCCCGACCCTGTCGGCGCTGGCGGAAGGATTTGACGTGTTCGTGGTGACCGACGCCTCCGGCACCTTCAACACCACGGTGCAGCAAGCTGCATGGAACCGCATGACCCAGGCCGGCGCGCAGATGATGAACTGGTTCTCGGTTGCCTGCGAACTGCACCGCGACTGGCGCAACGACATTGAAGGCCTGGGCAACCTGCTGTCCCAGCGCATCCCGAACTACCGCAACTTGATGAACGGCTATGCAGCGCTGACGGCGCACCAGAAATAACCGGCTGCTGGACAGACGAAAGCCTGCTTTGAAAAAAGCAGGCTTTCGTCGTTTCTACCGCAAACAAAAGAGCAGGGGACTCGTCACCTCAAACCGTGACGACAATCTTCCCGACCTGCTGATTGGCTTCAAGAAAGCGATGCGCTTCCTGAATGTCATCCAGGGCAAATGTCCTGGCAATGATCGGTTGCAGCGCGCCCGATGCCAGTCCGTCGCCGATGAAAGTCTTGGCGCGTGCCAGGATGGCCGGGTCGGAGACGATCTCCGTGTAGAGGTAACCCTTGAGGGTCAGGCATTTGCCGAGCACGGTGAACAGCGGGAAGGGCGTTGGTTCGGGGCTCAGGGCGCCGTACTCCAGCAGGATGCCGCCGCGCGCCATGCTCTGGGTCAGCGGTTCGAACGACGGGCCGCCCACCGGATCGAACACCACTCGCGCGCCTTTGCCGTCGGTCAGTGCCATGACCGCTGCAACCATGTCTTCTTCGTCACTGACGATCACGTGCGCGGCGCCGGCGTCGAGCAAGGCCTGTTTCTTGGCGCGGGTCCGGGTGACGGCAATCGAGGTGGCGCCGACCATTTTGGCAATCTGGAACGCTGCCAGGCCGACGCTGCTGGAGGCGGCGGTGACGATTACGAAGTCGCCGTTTTGCAATCTGGCCTGTTCGACCAGCGCACCCCACGCGGTGACGTATTGCATCCAGGACGCCGCCGCTTGTTCAAACGACAGGTTCTGCGGGTGTTTGACGGTGAGGTGGGCGGGCACGTTGGCCAGCTCGCCGTAAGTGCCCCAGCGCGCGATGTCCAGCGGCGGAATCAGGCTGACGGCATCACCGATCTTGAACTCGCTGGCGTTGGCGCCGACCGCGACCACCACACCGGCAGCTTCGTAGCCGAGACGGCTGGGAAATTCCGCTTCCTGCAGATAGGCGTGGTTGCGGAACATCACTTCGGCGCGATTCAGGCCAAAGGCTTTGACCTCGATCTGCACTTCGTCCGCCGCAGGTGCCGGGACGTCGACGTTTTCCAGTTTCAGGACGCTCGCGTCACCGTATTCATGAATCCTGACAATGCGTGCCATCTGTACTTCCTCGCTTATCGATGAAATTGCACCGGCGTGATCCGGTGCCATGGACGCCAATTTAGGCTTTGGCCTGCTCCGGATAAAGGCCTAGGATGGCGCAACACTAGAAACAACGAGTTTCCAATGGATCGCCTCACACTCATGGCCACCTTCGTCAAAGCGGTGGAGCTGGGCTCCTTCAGCGCCGTGGCGGACGAACTCAATCTGTCCCCGCAAATGGTCGGCAAGCAAGTGAAAATGCTCGAGCAGCATCTGGGCGTTTCGCTGCTCAACCGCACCACCCGCAAGCAGAGCCTCACGGATTTCGGCCGCACGTTCTATCAGCGGGCCAAGCTGATTCTGGCCGACATGGACGCCGCCGAAGAAATGGCCGCCGTGACCCGGGGCGTGCCCAGCGGCCGGTTGCGGATCAATGCGCCCGTCACGTTCGGCGTCAGCTCGCTGTCGCCGAAGCTGCTGGAGTACATGGTTCGCTATCCGCAGGTGTCGGTGGACCTGACGCTGTCGAACGAACTGGTTGACCTGGTGGACGGCGGTTACGACGCAGTGTTCCGCATCGGCGAACTCGCCGACTGTGGTCTGAAGGCACTGCCACTGATGCCCTATCAAATGGTGCTGTGCGCAGCACCGTCCTACCTCGCCCGCCGCCCACCCATCACCACACCTTGGGATCTTCAGGAACATGAATGCCTGGCATTCGCCTATTCGGACGGCCGCTCACACCTGCGATTCGAAGGCCCGGAAGGTTGCATCGACGTGCCGATTAAAAGCCGATTGACGATTAATCAGGGCGATCCATTGCTGTCCGGAGCAGTGGCGGGGCTGGGGGTGGTGATGCTGCCGCTGGAACTGGTCAAGGATTCGCTGCGAAGCGGGACGTTGGTGACTCTGCTGCCGCAGTACAAGGTGCCGGTTTCGCCGATGAATCTGTTGTATGCGCCGGATCCGAGGCTGACGCCGAAGTTGAGGAGTTTTATTGATTTTGTGCGCGTAGCGTTTGGATAAGAGCTGCATTGAGTGATGAAGGCTTAACGATCAGAGATTTGTCGCAACAAAATCCCTGAATCCGAGCTTCACATACTTTCGCGACTCATCGACAATGCGCGCTCTGTTCCGGGGTAGTTCAGCGGTAGAACACTCGGCTCCTAACCGGGTGGGCGCTGGTTCGAATCCAGCCCCCGGACCCACTACATAGTAGGTCACAAGGAAGTATGTCCAGGCCTGAGGGTGAATCGGGTGCGCTCGGCGGAATTAACGCTGGTCATGCGCACTTTCAACTGTCTCGCGCGCTCACTGCACGCGACAACGACGCCAGTCCGCAAGCATTTGCCCGGATCGAACGCTGGCAAAAGGTTCTCGAAAACCTGATGCATGGCCGTGCACTGTATGGCTCGCGGACGCCGTTTGCCGACCTGCCAGAATGGATCACGCTGGAGGTGGCCACTGGCGGCTTTGCAACGGGCAACCTTGTGGCCGGTGGCGAGTTGACCGCTCATGAGCGCCTGTTGGCGTCATCGATTTCCGGCATTCGAGCGGGTTACGAACGGCTCGATTTGAATAGGTGGCATCTTTCAGACGAAGGCGTCAGAACGCTGCAAGAGCGATTGACGAACGGAAACTATCGGATCGAGGTACCGGAAGAGGCCGCGTTGCTGACAGTGGCCTGGTTTCTGGGGCAACAACGCGTCGAAGAAGCCAGGACGTTGATCGAGCAGATCGCACCTTTCTTCGAACGAGTGCGTTTCTTTCCCGCGGCAGCCAACGAGCGCCCGCTCTCGATGGCTGAAGTTGAAGTTTTCAATGCTGGTCAAATCAGCCTGCGGCTGTCCGTCCTCTTACCCCAGCCTCGTCTTACCGTTCAAAAGCATGTTGTTGAACACAGGTTGCCTCTCTACGACACGGCGGTCTCGCTGTTCCTGCTGACGTACAACGATGGTTGGCCTTGCAGGCATTACCCTGAAGGCTGGTTCGAGCGCGCTTCGGTGCTCGGTAAAGAATTTGATATCGCCACTGAGGCTGATCCCCGCCGCGCAGGTAACTCCAGTGATCGGGTGGCGGAGTTGCTGGCATTGCTCAAGCAGTGCTCTATCGATCCTGCATCGCTAACGGGGCGACAGGTTGGGCGCATTCGCAGAATTGTCGATGACTTTGTAGGCAAGCATGGACATCCGGAGTCCGAAGAACATTCCAGCAAGCGCGCACAGCAGCGTCATCACGTATCAGCCTCGGCACACCACCTGATTGCCAAGGCTGCTTCCGCGCGTCTGGCGAGATATCCAGTCTCGGAAGGCATCTCTGATTTCGCGCCGTTACTGACGCCCATCACCAACGAAGAGGCGAAGGTCTATTCATTGAAGGAGGGGGAGACCATTCCTCCTTCGATTCGTCGACGCCTCGAACGCTGCCGAAAGGGAACGGTTGCAGAGTTGATTGAACATGGGGTCATTACATCCGCAGATACAGTGGCGAAAGTGCTGCCAGCGTTGACGGCGCAAATCTGTAGCGCCGGATATCGAGACGTAGCGCTGCGGGCACTGTCTGTCGCTACTTATCGTGCGTTCAGGCGTCGACGCTCTCTATTGCTGCTGAACATGCAGCGTCAGGTGCGAGTCGATGATTTGCCTTGGGTGAAAGCCCTGGAGACCGAGTACGAGGCTGGCGCTCTTGCGATCGAAGGTGCCAGACAGGCTTTGGTCGAGGCGTCCGCGTTGACCCTTGTTGCATTTCCTCAGGCCATTCTGCCGAACAAGTTGCTTCAGGAATTTTCCTCGCTTGCCGAATCGGCAAAGCAGGATCTTCCCTTCGTAGAGGAGATCGCGGCTGATATTTTCATGGGCGCTTTCTCCGGCAAGTTCGTGAAGGCTGCCAAGCGTTCAGTCCGTTTGATAGCCGGATCTCTTTACGCACGCTATTACGATATCGATATGGATCAGTTGGCTGCACTACCCAAGCAGCGGAGTTCTCGAAGCAACAGTGGTGTACTGGCTGCTCTGTGCGCGCGACGGGCGAATGCCGATATCGGTAGATGGAGTCCAGCGAACAACGGCACGATCATCGAACAGCAACAGATATTGACCACGCAAAACCTGGCAATCCTGTTTGATGATCTGGACCTGAAGACGCTGTTACATGATCGTTTGGGCTCAATGGCCGAGGCATGTTTCAAATGGATATGCAGTCGGCAGCAGATGCAGATCAAGTTCTACCATGCACGTCTGGTCATGTTGAAAAACACAGCGTATGCGTGGCGCCAGATGATGTTTTACCTGTCGATGCTGGATCAGTCTCGATTGGAGAGCGTGCTTGGAAACATTGAAGTGCACTTCGCCGCTCAATCCGGTGCATTTCAGGGTCGATTTCTTCCCGCCATGATCGGGTTGCGCATGGCGGTATCTGGGTGTCGGTTGACTTCAGCTCACCAAGAGCGGGAGGGTTGTAAGATTTTTCTCGGGTGGACCACTGAACGGCACTGGCTGATGCCTTCCTAGATATCGGAAAGCTCCAGGCGTAACGAAAAGCTTGCCTTCAAAAGCAGGCTTTTCGCATTTTCAGAGATGACTTCATTTGCAGTTCGAGGGCCGACGAAACCGTCACCTCCAGCCTGTCAACGCCGCCCGGTCCGCGTACTCACATCCACCCAAACCGCCAACACCAGAATGCTGCCCTTGACGATCATCTGCCAGTAACTGTCGACGTCGAGCATCGACATGCCGTTGTCCAGGCTGGTGATGACCAGTGCGCCGAGGAGGGCGCCATAGACCGTGCCGGAACCGCCGCGCATCGAGGTGCCACCGATGAAGCAGGCGGCGATGGCGTCGAGTTCGCCCATGCTGCCGGCCGAGGGTGAGCCGGCGGCCAGGCGCGCGGTGTTGACCACGCCGGCGAGGGCGCACATCACGCCCATGATCCCGAAAATCCACAGCTTCACGGCCTGCACATTGATACCGGACAGGCGCGTCGCTTCCATGTTGCTGCCCACGGAATAGACACGTCGGCCGAACACGGTCTGGCTGGTCACGTAGCTGAATCCGCCCAGCAGGATCAGCAAAAGCAGGACCGGCACGGGAATGCCGTCATAGCTGTTGAGGGTCTGGACAAAACCGGCCAGCACCGCGCCGATCAACACCACGCGTGCCACGTCACGCACCAGTGAGTGTGCCGCGAGGCCGTGAAGGGCGCGATTGCGTCGTTGTTTCCAGGTCAGGAACAACGTCAGTGCGAACAGCAGAACGCCCAGGCCGGCGCCGACCGTATGTGGCAGATAACCCTGGCCAATGTAAACGAGCTCCGGCGACACCGGCGCAATGGTGGTGCCGCCGGTAATTCCCAGCAAAATCCCCCGGAAAGCCAGCATGCCCCCCAGTCCGACGATGAACGACGGAATCCGCAGGTAGGCCGCCATGTAACCGTTGGCGAGGCCGATCAGCAGTCCGCACACCACGACAAGGCTCAGGTTCGCCAGTAGGGGGACGTGATAGACAACATCGAGAATGGCTGCCACGCCACCGAGCAGGCCCAGCAATGAGCCGACCGACAGATCAATCTCGCCGCTGATGATGACCAGCACCATGCCGCAGGCGAGAATCCCGGTGATGGACATCTGGCGCAGCAGGTTGGAGAGGTTGCGCGGTGTCAGGAATCCGCCCTCGGTCTGCCAACTGAAGAACAGCCAGATCAGCGCCACGGCAAACACCAGTGCGAGCATCTTGTAGCGGGTGAAAAGTTGTTTGACCTGATTCATTTACGCGGATTTCCGATCTTTATTGTTATGGCTGTCAGGCTGGCTGAGTGCCGCGGCGAGCACCTGTTCCTGAGTGAGTTCATGGTTGATGAAATCGCCCTGCAACCGGCCTTCGCCGATCACCAGTACGCGGTCGGAAACGCCGAGCACTTCGGCCAGCTCCGAAGACACCATGATGATCGACACGCCTTCGGCGGCCAGCATCCCCATCAACTTGTAGATCTCGTACTTGGCGCCGACATCCACCCCTCGGGTCGGCTCATCAAGGATCAACACCCTGGGCCTGGTCAGCAGCATCTTCGCCAACACGGCTTTTTGTTGATTGCCACCGGAAAGGCTGGTGATCGGCAGGAGCGGGCTTGCGGTCTTGAGGTGCAGGCGCGAAATTTCCCGATCGATGCTGCCCAGTTCGGCTTCGGCGTCGATGCGGGTCAGTTTCGAGAAGCTGTCCAGCACGGCCAGGGTGATGTTCTGGCCGACACCCAGGTCGGGGATGATCCCCTGACGCTTGCGGTCTTCGGGTACCAGGCACACGCCGGCACGGATTGATTTGAGCGGCGTGCGGGTGTCTATGGGTTTACCGTCCAGCCAGACTTCGCCCTCATGGCGACCGGGGTAGGCGCCGAACAGTGCGGTCACCAGCTCCGTGCGACCTGCTCCCACCAGCCCGGCGATGCCGAGGATTTCTCCGCGTCTGAGGCTGAACGAAATGTCGTCGACCCGTTTGCGTTTGGGGTTGTCGACGTCGTAGCAGGTGATGTGACGCGCCTCGAAAATCACCTCGCCGATGTCGTGTGGTTCGGTGGGGTAGAGGTTGCTCATTTCCCGACCGACCATCTGGGTGATGATCTGCGGGATATCCATGTTTTCCATGGCGGTCGTGGCGATGTGTTTACCGTCGCGGATCACCGAAATGGTGTCACACACGGCGGCCACTTCATCGAGCTTGTGGGAGATGTAGACGCAGGCGACACCCTTGGCCTTGAGGTCGCGGATGATGTCCAGCAACACCTCGATTTCCGAACGGGTCAGGGCCGAAGAAGGCTCGTCGAGGATCAGCAGGCGGGCCTGCTTGTTCAGGGCCTTGGCGATTTCCACCAGCTGCTGATAACCGCCGCCGTACTGCGAAACCGGCAGCGACACGTTCATGTCCGGCACTTTCAGTTCGCGCATCAGGGCTTCGGCGCGGTGGATCATTGCCGGGTAATTCATTCGTCCACCCGGCAGCGTCAGCTCATGGCCCATGAAAATGTTTTCGGCCACGGAAAGGTCGGGAACCAGCGTCAGTTCCTGGTGAATGATGACGATACCGGCGGCTTCCGTTTCGCTGATCGATTGCGCCTTGAGCGGTTGGCCGTCCCACAGGATTTCACCGTCCCAGGTGCCATGGGGATAGACCGCAGACAGAATTTTCATCAGCGTGGACTTGCCGGCACCATTCTCGCCGCACAGCCCGACGCACTCACCCGGCCTGACCTTGAGGTCGATGCCATTGAGCGCTTTGACACCGCCGAAGGTTTTGACGATACCGTTCATTTGCAGCAGATAGTCGGACATGGCAGAGACTCATAAGCGACAGATACTGGACTGATCCCGCAGGCGCAGAACGCCTGCGGGGGCATCACTCAGTGAGTGTCACTTTCCGGCGATCTGCGCCTTGGTATAGAAGCCGTCCTGTTCCAGCAGGTCGATGTTGTCCTTGGTCAACGGAGTCGGGGTGAGCAGGATGGTGTCGACTTTTTTGCTGCCGTTGTCGTACTGCGAGCTGTAGGCGGGTTTCTCGTTGCGCGCCAGTTGCACCGAGAGCTTGGCGGCTTCGGAGGCAATCAGTTTCAGCGGTTTGTAAACCGTCATGGTTTGAGTGCCGGAGATCACCCGCTTGACCGCTGCCAGGTCCGCATCTTGTCCGGAGATCGGCACCTTGCCGGCCAGTTGCTGAGCGGCCAGGGCCTGAATGGCGCCGCCGGCCGTGGCGTCGTTGGAGGCGACGATGCCGTCGATTTTGTTGTCGTTGCGGGTCAAGGCGTTTTCAACAATGCTCAGCGCCTCGGTCGGGTTCCATTCCTTCACCCATTGCTGGCCGACGATCTTGATGTCCCCCTTGTCGATGGCCGGTTGCAGCACCTTCATCTGCCCTTCGCGCAGGACTTTCGCGTTGTTGTCGGTGGGCGCACCACCCAGCAGGAAGTAGTTGCCCTTGGGCGCTGCGTGCAGCACACCGCTGGCCTGCATTTCGCCGACCTTTTCGTTATCGAAGGAGATGTAGGCGTCGATATCGGCGTTGAGTATCAGGCGGTCATAGGACACGACCTTGATCCCGGCTTTCTTCGCTTCGGCCACCGCATTGGTCAGTACGGTGGCGTTGAACGGCACGATGACGATGACATCGACGCCACGGGAAATGAGGTTTTCGATTTGCGAAATCTGCTTCTGCTCGTTGGCATCGGCCGACTGCACGAAGACCTTGGCGTCCATTTTTTCCGCCGCTGCAACGAAGTAATCCCGGTCACGGGACCAGCGCTCCAGCCGCAGGTCATCAATGGAGAAGCCGATTTTCGGGTGGGCAGCGTCGGCCATAACCGGCAGCGAAAGCAACGCGAGGGCGCCGGCAAACAGCGTGCGTTTTACGTTCTTCATGGTGGTGCGTCCTTTTATTTTTGTTTGAAAGACACGGCCTGACGATGAATATCGGGCTGGTGGAACTGTAGAGAATCAGCAGGCGCAACGGACTACAGATTTGTCGCGCAAATGTCACAGCGCCCGCAGTCCCCGTTGGCGATCAGCGATAGATAAACCGGTTGACGACGTTTTCGAGCATTTCCTGCCGGCCGCTGACGGCCTGCGGATTCAGTTCGTTGGCGAAGGCGTGCTCGGCCAGTGACTGGAGATTGAACTCACCTTCGAGAACCGCCTGGCCGAACGGCTGCTGCCAGCCGGCATAGCGTTGATCCTTGAGCCGCTGAAGCTGATCGTTCTGGACCATGGCGGCGGCCCGCTCGAGCGACAGGGCGAGAACGTCCATGGCACCGACGTGGCCGTGAAACAGATCGACCTCGTCGAGGCTCTGGCGGCGCACCTTGGAGTCGAAATTGAACCCGCCATTGCCGAACCCGCCGGCCTTGAGGATTTCATAAGTGACGAGGGTCATTTCCTCGACGCTGTTGGGGAACTGGTCGGTGTCCCAGCCGTTTTGCGGATCGCCCCGGTTGGCGTCGATGCTGCCGAATATTCCCAGCGAGACGGCGGTCGCCACCTCGTGATGAAAACTATGACCGGCCAGGGTCGCGTGGTTGGCCTCGATGTTGACCTTGATTTCCTTTTCCAGACCGAACTGCTGGAGAAAACCGAACACAGTGGCGCTGTCGTAATCGTATTGGTGCTTGGTTGGCTCCTGCGGTTTGGGTTCGATCAGCAGGTCGCCTTTGAAACCGATCTTGTACTTGTGCTCGACCACCATGCGCATGAAGCGACCCAGTTGTTCGCGCTCGCGCTTCAAGTCGGTGTTGAGCAGGGTTTCGTAACCTTCGCGACCGCCCCACAACACGTAGTTGGAGCCTTTAAGGCGTTGAGTCGCGTTCATGGCGCTGAAGACCTGGGCAGCGGCGCAGGCGAACACTTCAGGATCCGGGTTGCTGGCGGCGCCGGCGGCAAAGCGCGGATTGCTGAAGCAGTTGGCGGTGCCCCACAGCAACTTGATTCCGCTTTCTTCCTGGTGGCGTTCCAGGTGATCGACCATTTGGGCGAAGTGGTTGCGGTACTCCTTCAGCGAGTGGCCTTCGGGGGCGACATCCGTGTCGTGAAAGCAGTAGTTATCGATACCCAGCTTGGTGAAAAACTCGAACGCGGCCTCTGCCTTGCCAATGGCCATTTCCATCGGGTCACCGGCGTGTTGCCACGGGCGCTTGAACGTCCCGGCACCGAACACGTCGGAGCCCGGCCAGACGAAGGTGTGCCAATAACAGGCGGCCATGCGCAGGTGTTCGCGCATGGGCTTGCCGAGGATGATCTTGTCGGCGTCGTAGTGACGGAAGGCAAGGGGAGAATCGCTGGCAGGACCTTCGTAGCGAATCCGGTCGACATCGGGGAAGTACGGCATTGGCAATGTCCTTGTTGTTCTTGGTTGTTGTTCTTGGGCGTGTCCCGATACTAGCAACGGCCCCGTGCCTGCCGATTACGAAAATCACCAACGCGGAGTGCGATTTTGCGTATTGAGATTCGCCCTCTGCACGCCTAGTCTGTGCAGACCGCCTCTACGGCAAGGGGCCCGGAACAAGCCTGAAAACAATGAAAACCGTACCGCCTGTTCATCGCATCGCCCTGTTGTTCAACGGAAGCAAGATCTATGACCGCGGCATCATCAGCGGCATCGGCAACTACCTGAGCAGCACCCGTGCATCCTGGGATCTGTTTCTGGAAGAGGATTTTCTCTGCCGGTTGAAAGGCATCGAGCGCTGGCAAGGTGACGGGATCATTGCCGACTTCGACGATCCGCTGATCGGCGAGGCGCTGGCCGACATCAAGATGCCCGTGGTGGCGGTGGGCGGCTCTTATCAGGATGAACGGGCCTATCCCAAGGGAATTCCATACGTTGCAACGGACAATAACGCGCTGATCACATTGGCTTATGAGCACTTGATCGAGGCCGGGCTGCAACGGTTCGCCTGCTTCAGCCTGCCTGAGGCGCAGGCCAATCGTTGGGCCCAGGAGCGCGAAAAGGCTTTTCTGCGATTGATGCAACGGGACGGCTTGCACGCCGAGGTCTATCGCGGCATGGGCACCAGCGCGCCGCTGTGGGACAGCGCCGTCGAACAGCTGATCGCCTGGCTGCAGAGCCTGCCCAAGCCCATTGGCATCATCGCCGTCAGTGACGCCCGCGCCCGGCAGTTGCTGCAAGCCTGCCTGACCGCCGGAATCGCCGTTCCGGAGCAAGTGGCGTTGATCGGCATCGACAACGACCCGCTGACCCGCAGCCTGACGCGGGTCCCCCTGAGTTCGGTGATCCAGGGCACCGAAACCATGGGCCGCACCGCCGCGCAACTGCTGCACCAGATGCTGCACGGCAAACCGTCCACGGGCGAGCATTTCCTGATCCCGCCTGAAGCGATCAACGTGCAGGTGTCAAGCCTGCATCAACCGTTGGGCAACCCTTACGTGATGCAGGCGCTGCTGTTCATCCGCCAATATGCCTGCCAGGGCATCAAGACCGCGCAAGTGGCGGCTTATGTCGGCGTGTCGCGTTCATCGCTGGAGTCGCACTTTCGCACGGTGCGTGGTTGCAGCGTGCATGACGAGATCCTGCGTTTCAAACTGGCGGCGGCGACTCGCGGGCTGGAAAAAACCGACACGGCGATTGCGGACGTTGCCCGCACGTGCGGTTTCAAATCCGCGCAATACCTGCACACGGTGTTTCGCCGAGAGTTCGGGTGTACGCCCCGGGAATATCAGCAGGGCGCCAGATAGACGGCCATTCAAAAACGATCCAGCCTATAAGGCTCGTTCAACGGAAGCGTACGGGCCGTGTCCTGTAGCGATGGCAACACCATTTTCCCAACCATCTCCGCCGTCACCGCCGCCTGCGTCAGCCCCAAATGCTGATGCCCAAACGCAAGCAACACCCTACCGTCACACACCCGATCAATCACCGGCAACGAATCCGGCAGCGACGGCCGAAACCCCATCCAGGGTGTAGCTGACTCGACACTCAACTCATCACGAAACAACCCCTTGCTCAACCGATGCAACTGCCACGCACGGGCCATGGTCGGCGGGGCTTCGAGGCCGGCGAATTCGACGGTGCCGGCCAGGCGCAGGCCTTCGGACATCGGGGTCATGATGAATTTGCGTTCCAGCGAGGTGATGGGGAAGGGCAGTCGGTTGTGTTCGTTAGGCAGCATCAGGTGATAGCCGCGCTCGGTGTCCAGCGGGATTTTTTTGCCGGTCAGTGCGGCGGTGAGTTTTGCCGAGTGGGCGCCGCAGGCGATCAGTACCTGGCGAGCGGACAGGGCGCCGGTTCCGGTTATCAGATTGACGCCATGCTCATGCAGTTGTCCGCCCTGAACCGCGTGCTTCACGAACTGCACGCCGCTGGCTTTCGCCGCCTCGACCAACTCACGCACGACGCGGTAGGGATCGATGAAGTGCCCGGTGTTCGGGAAAAACAGTCCGCCCTGAATCTGTTCGCTGAGTTGCGGCGCGGTCTCGCGTACCGCACCGGCCTGCCACCAATCGACCGGCACCTGTTGCTGTTGCATGCGTTGCTGCAATGCTTCGAGGGCCGGGCGCGAGTCGGGGCGTTCGAACACCAGCAGCGAACCTTCCATTTTCAGCAGGTCGGGTCGCTGAATGTCTTTGAGCAAGCGGTGCCAGGCGTCCAGCGAGCTTTCATTCAGCGCCCGCAACCCGGCGACGGTACGCTGATAAGGCGCCGAGCGCAGGTTCAGCAACAGCCGCGTAAACCAGGGCAGGGCGCGGGGCAGGTATTTCCAGTCCAGGCGCAGCGGCCCCATCGGATCCATGAGCATGGTCGGCAGGCGTTTGAGGATCGAGCTGTCGGCAATCGGAAACACCTGCTCGGTCGCCAGGTGCCCGGCGTTGCCGAACGAGGCGCCGTGGCCGGGTTCCTGCGGGTCGCTCACCACCACCCGCAAACCCTGACGGGCCAGGCGCAGGGCGCTGGCGACGCCGATGATGCCGGCGCCGACCACGGCGATGTCGTGCGGGTTATTCGGCATTTTTCGCGGTTTCCCTTTGACCATCGAGCAAGCGACGCAGCGACAGCGGATTGGCGTGTTTGAGCGCGGTGGGCAGCAGGCTGTCGGGGAAATCCTGATAGCAGACCGGGCGCAGGAAACGCAGGATTGCCGCGGTGCCCACCGACGTGGTGCGCGAATCGGAAGTCGCCGGGAACGGCCCGCCATGCACCATCGCATCGCAGACTTCGACGCCGGTCGGCCAGCCGTTGACCAGCAGGCGTCCGGCCTTGCGCTCCAGGGTCGGCAGCAATGCGCGGGCCTGTTGCAGATCCTCGTCATCCAGATGCAGCGTGGCGGTCAGTTGGCCTTCCAGCTGTTCGAGCACCTGACGGATTTCAGCGTCGCTGGCGCATTGCACGATCACGGACGCGGCGCCGAAGGCTTCGGCCTGCAAGGTGTGATCGGCAAGAAAGTCGGCGGCGTCGGTGACGAACACATGGGCCTGGCCCTGATTCGGATCCGTCGCGCGCTGGCCGACGGCGGCGATACGTGCCCGGGCATTTTCCGCGAGGGCATTCACGCTGGATTCGTAGGCATTGAAAATCCCCGGCGTCAGCATGGTCTGCGCGGGGCTGCGCTGGATGAGTTCGGTGGTGGCGCCAATGAAGGCGTCCAGCGCTGGTCCCTTGTGGGCGATGACCAGACCGGGATTGGTGCAGAACTGACCGGCGCCCAATGTCAGCGAAGCCACAAAACCTTGGGCCAATGCCTCGGCGCGATTTTGCAGCGCTGCCGGAAACAGCAACACCGGGTTGATCGAACTCATTTCCGCATACACCGGAATCGGCTCTGGCCGGGCTTGTGCCGCTTTGATCAGCGCGAGCCCGCCACTGCGCGAACCGGTGAAGCCGACTGCCTTGATCCGTGGATCGCTGACCAGCGCAACCCCCACTTCGCGACCGGAGCCGTACAACAACGAGAACACACCGTCCGGCAAAGCACAGGCCTTCACGGCCCGCGCCACTGCACGTCCGACCAACTCGCTAGTGCCGGGATGGGCGCCGTGGGCCTTGACGATCACCGGGCAGCCAGCGGCCAGCGCCGAAGCGGTATCGCCGCCCGCCACCGAGAACGCCAGTGGAAAGTTGCTCGCGCCAAACACCGCCACCGGGCCCAGTGGAATCTGCCGCTGACGCAGATCCGAACGCGGCATTGGCTGGCGCTGTGGTTGGGCGGTGTCGACTCGCACATCCAGCCATTCACCGGCCCGCACGGTGCGGGCAAACAAGCGCAGTTGTTGGCACGTGCGGCCCCGTTCACCCAGCAGGCGCGGACGCGGCAGGCCGGTTTCGGCCAGGGCGCGGTCGATCAGTTCGTCGCCGAGGGCTTCGATTTCCCCCGCGATGGTTTCAATGAATTCGGCCCGTGCCTCGAGCGATGTCTCGCGATAACGGTCGAGCGCCGCCCAGGCAAGTGCGCAGGCTTGCTCGACATGTTCGGCAGAGCCGCCGGCGTAGGCTGGTTGCAAAGGCGAGTTGGTGGCGGGGTTGATCCCGTGGATGACGTCGCGGTCGCCGGTGAGGGTTTGCTGACCGATCAGCAGTTGGCCCGTCAGAGTCATGGCGCATTCCTTATCAATAAAGCAGGTCACGAAAAGGCCCGCCGCCGTGGGTGGCGGCGGGCTTGAGCGCAGCGGCAGGTCAGGCGAAGTTCTGTTCCGCCGACCAGTTTTCGTACCAGTGACGGAACAGCGTGTACTGGGCTTCTGCGTAACGACGTTGCGAGTCGTTCAAGGCATCGGTTTCGTTGAAATGCAGGGTGTATTCCTTGTCGCCGTTGAGCACCATCAGGTGTTTGTAATACAGCACCAGGTCCGTGCCTTCGTCGAAGGACGACAGCACCGCCAGCGCCGATTCCAGCTCTCGGGCCTGACGTCGGGCCTTGGCATCACCCTTGGCCGCCTGCTTGCTCAGGGCCACCAGTTGCAGCACTTCGCGAGGCAGGGCGTTGCCGATGCCGGTGATGGCGCCGGTGGCGTTGCAGTTGACGAAGCCATGCACCACTTGGGTATCGACACCGACCATCAGGGTCACGTCATCGTCCTTGGAGGTGATGTTTTCAGCGGCGTAGCGCAGGTCGGCGCCACCGCCGAATTCCTTGAAGCCGATCAGGTTCGGGTATTCACGGCGCAGTTCGAAGAACAGGTCGGCGCGGGTGGCGAAGCCGTAGTAAGGGCTGTTGTAGATCACCGCCGGCAGGTTCGGCGCGGCCTGCAGAATCGCCGCGAAGTGGGCTTTTTGCGCCGCCGCCGAAGCGCCACGGGACAGCACCCGAGGAATCACCATCAAACCCTGCGCGCCGACTTTCGCCGCGTGGGCAGCGTGGGACACCGCTTCACGGGTGTTGACCGCGCCGGTGCCGACGATGGTCGGAATACCGGCCGCCACCAGCCGCGCCACGCCTTCCTGACGCTCGGCTTCGGTGAGCAACGGCCAGTCGCCCATGGAACCGCAGTAGACGACCGCACTCATGCCGATGTCGATCAGCTCGCGACCCTTGGCCACCAGCGCATCGAAGTCCGGTTTGCGCGCGGCGGTGCACGGGGTCATTAGGGCGGGCATGCAGCCGGTGAAGATGTTGTCGCTCATTATTGTTCTCCTTGGAACGGTCATTCAGAGGGGTTTGAAAAAACAGCGCGGCGGCTCAGATGCCCCACGCGAACGGATCGGTTTCGTCGATCAGCAACGTGCTGTCGGCGGTCATGTGGGCGCGGCCGGTGATGTAGGGGCGGATGCGCTCGCCTTCCCATTCGAAGCGACCTTCGAACTGGCTGCCGGTGATGCTGGCCTGCACCCAGCGCTCGCCGGGCGCGAGTTTTTCGTCGGCTGCCAGGCAGGCGAGTTTGGCGCTGGTGCCGGTGCCGCAAGGGGAACGGTCGTAGGCCTTGCCGGGGCACATGACGAAGTTGCGGCTGTCGGCCTCGGCGTCATCGGCGAATAGTTCGATGTGGTCGATGACCGCGCCGTCCTCGCCATGGATGCCTTGGTCTTCGAGGGCCTTGAGCATTTTCCAGGTGAGGTCGGTCAGGGTTTCGACGTTGTCCATCGTCAGTGTCTGGCGGTGTTCGGAGACCAGGAAAAACCAGTTGCCGCCATAGGCCACGTCACCGAGGAAGCGGCCGTATCCCGGCACTTCCACGGCCACCTGTTTGCGTGAGCGATAGGCGGGTACGTTGCCGAGCGTCACGGCGCCGTCTTCATGCAGCGTTGCGCTGACCGGGCCGACCGGCGTGTCGATCTTGTGCACGCCCGGTGCGATCAGCCCCAGATGTTGCAGCGATGCGACCAGGCCGATGGTGCCGTGGCCGCACATGCCGAGGTAACCGGCGTTGTTGAAGAAGATCACGCCGCAGGTGGCGTCCGGCGACACCGGCTCGCAATACAGCGCGCCCACCAACACATCGTTGCCGCGCGGTTCCATCAGGCAGGCGCGGCGCCACTGGTCATGCTGGTTGCCCAGGGCGTCGCGTTTCTCGGCCATGGTGCGGCCGGGCAGGTCGGGAAAACCTTTCATCACCAGACGCGTGGGTTCGCCGCCGGTGTGGGAATCAATGACGTGTACTCGTTTCATGGACAGGTCCCTTTGAGTGATTTCAGTAAGCGCCGGCAGCGCGCGGGTTGGCAGCGGAGGCAGGGGACGGCGAAGCGACTTCGCTCTCATCCTCTTCGGACTCCAGGCGCAGCAGATGTGCCGGTACGCCGGTGGCGGCGCCCCAGTAATAGATGCCCATCGCACAGGCTGCGACGACCAGGGTGTCGAACGGATGGGTGAGGATGCCCAGGCCGCCAAAGGTGCCGAGTTTCGAGAGGACGATGGTCACGGCGTAGAACGCGATCAGCCACGCGGACGAGCGCACCTGCCGGGACAGGCTGAGGTGGGCGGTCGGCACGAAACGGCCGCAGAGCAGGTAGACGACGAACATCAGGATTTGCAGGCCGAGCAGCCAGGACACGGTGTTCCAGCCCGACCAGTAAACGATCAGCGCAGCGATGATGAACGACACCGGCCCCAGCACGCCCATGCACTTGACCCGGAACGGGCGCGGCATGTCGGGCGCATTGCGACGCAGCGCGGCGACGGTCACCGGAGCGACGGCATAGCTCAGCACCAGCGCGGCGGACACCACGTTGATCAGCGCTTCCCAGGACGGGAACGGCAGGGTCCAGAACACCGACAGGGCGAAGGTCAGCCACAGTGCCGGACGCGGGATGCCGGACTTCGCGTCGATGTGGGTGAAGACCTTGAAGAACGTGCCGGTCTGCGCCCAGCCGTAGATCACCCGAGGCGTGGCGTTCATGTAGATGTTGCCGCAGCCGCTGGGGGAGATCACCGCGTCCGCCACCACCAGATACGCCAGCCAGCCCACGCCCAGCGCCAGGGCGATGTCGCGGTACGGCAGGGCGAATTCCTTGGAGACCCCGGCCCAACCGTTGGCGAGCAGTTCGGTCGGGATGCCGCCGAGGAAAGCCGTTTGCAGCAACACGTAAATCGCAGTGGAGAGCAGCACCGACAGGATCAGCGCAATCGGAATCGTGCGCTGGGGATTTTTCACTTCGCTGGCCACCGAGATGATCGGGGTCAGGCCGAGGTAGGCGAAGATCACGCCGCCGGCAGAGACGGCCATCTCGATGCCCGAGAGCCCGAAAGGGGCGAAGCCTTGAACCTGAAAGTTTTCCGGTTTGAAGAAGGTGAACAGTACGCCGATCACCAGCAGCGGCACGATGAACTTGAACACACTGACCAGATTGTTGGCCTTGGCGAAGGTTTTCACGCTGCGGTAGTTGAGCAGGAAGAACACGCAGAGCAGGCCGAACTGCACCAGCCAGCCGAGCAGGGTCGGGTCACCGCTACCGGCCTTGGTCAGGCTCGGAAACCAGGCCGCCGCGTATTGGCGCGATGCAACCACCTCGATCGCCACCAGACTGGAAAACGCGATCAGCGTGATGAAACCCATCAGGTAACCGAGCAGCGGCCCGTGGCTGTAGACCGGGTAACGCACCACACCGCCAGCGCGGGGCAATGCCGCGCCCAGTTCGCAATAGACGATGCCCAGCAGCAGCACGGCGAACCCGCCCAGCAACCAGGAAAAAATCCCCGCCGGCCCGGCAATCGCCGACACGTGGCTCGCCGCGAACAACCAGCCGGAACCGAAGATCGCCCCCAGTCCGATAAAGGTGAGGTCGATCAATGAAAGTTGTTTTTTGAACTTGCCTTGGCCTGACATGGCATCGCCTTCTTGTGAGTTATTGGATAGGCAGGTGTGAGTCACTGGAACGGCTAAACAGTGAACTCATCAGGCGTCGGGCGATTGATGTTTTGCGCAGCTGCGGATGACGAAATCGGCACAGTTGCGAAGAAAGACAGCGGCGCTCGACACGCCGCAAACGTTGCTGCAATCTGCACGCGAACGCCTCAGGGCGGGCACGTTTTCAGGCCGATCCACTTACCGGGGAAGACCTTCACATGCAGAACGCGTTTGCGATCCTCTGTCAGGGCGATGAGCGCCATCGGCCGCATACTCTCGACGCACTGCTGGCCGGCGTGGCACCGCTGTTGCCGATGCTCGACGTGATTCCGAACGCGGCGATCTTCATCAAGGACATGCAGGCGCGGTACGTCCTGGCCAATCACACGCTGGTGCAGCGCTGTGGCCTGAAACACTTGAAACCGCTACTCGGGAAAACCAGTGCGCAGGTGTTTCCGGCGCAGTTGGGGCCGGGTTACACCGAGCAGGATCGGCGGGTACTGGAAGAAGGCTTCGTGCTGGAAGATCAGCTGGAACTGCACCTGTACGGCAGTCGCGAACCGGGCTGGTGCCTGACGCACAAGCGTCCGCTGTACAACCGTGACGGCGAGATCATCGGCCTCGCGGGGATTTCCGTAGACCTGCAATCGGCCAGCGAAACCCACCCGGCGTTTCAGCGCCTGGCGGCGGTCGACGAACACATCCGCGCGCATTTCAACCGTCGGGTGACGCTGGGCGAATTGACCCGGATCGCCGGTATTTCGGTGGCGCAGCTGGAGCGTTACTGCAAACGGGTGTTTCACCTGACGCCGAGACAGATGATTCAGAAAGTGCGGCTGGAACATGCCCATCGCTTGTTGCACACCGAGCTGCCGATCACCGAGGTGGCGCTGCAATGCGGCTACACCGATCACAGCGCTTTCACTCGCCAGTTCAAGGCGTCGACCGGTTTCACCCCGCGTCAGTACCGGCAGGCGACCGCCCAATGAATGTCCGGCCGCAACGTCTAGACTCAAACGATCGCGGTCGTCTTTCGAGGGGGAAAACGGGATGAGCAGAACAATCGCGCTGCGCTGCTCGTCGTGGCTCTTGATCGGCTTCAGCGTGATACTGGCTTCGGGATGCTCGAACAGAACGCATTACCCGGCATCAGGCGTTGGCGACAGCTGTTACGCCAAGGCGTTGCCGACGGTTGGGGAGGGCGGCCTGGCCTGGGGCTCCAGCCTGAACATGGCCCGGCAGAAATCCATGGCCAACTGCATGCGTTACGCCGGACGCTCCGGGGGAACGCCGGACACCTGTCAGGTGGTGTTGGCCAAGTGCAAGAATTGACGGTGTGATCCAGGCGCCACCTCAAAGGTCGGTGGCGCTGTTGTCTTCAGAGCAGAACTACCGCGCGCGTTTCAGTGATTGCGAAAGGGCCTGTCTGGCGATCAGTGAGGCAACGTCCTTGGCACCGTAGCAGCGGAATTTGACACTGTAGGCGTCTGTGTCGAGACGGACGATCTTCGTCACGAAACCGCCTTCGACGGTGACCTTGCGGATCGCCGGCATCGGTATCTCGACATCCAGTGTCCCGTCCTGAACCATGCGGTTCATGGCATTGGCATTCAAGTGAACGGCGTTTTCGGTGACGGTGACTCTGCCGCCCACCCACAATCCGCCATAGTGATTTCTGAATCCCTCAAGCACCCCGGCCAGTACGCCGACGTTGCCGCTCCCCACGACCTCGTAGAACTCGCCCACATCGTCGTAGTTCACTTCAGCGTCGGTCACCAGAAAATTGGCCATCTTCGACTTCAATACTGCTTCGGCCATCCCTGCATCTCCCTTGTTCAAATCAATGTCCCGAATTTCAGGCGCCTGTTTACCTGACAAAAAACAAAATCGCCATGTGTTTCCTTCGTTCTTTCATACGTCGCAGTTGTCACTGTCCGTTCCCGCCTGTCTGGAGTTCACCCGATGCCTTCGCTCAAAACCCTGCCCGCTGCCTTGCTGGGGCTGGCCCTTGTCTGTCCGGTCAAGGCGCAATCCCAGGGTCTGGAACTGGGGCAAGTGCTGATCGGGGCCGAGGATCAGAGCGGTGAAGATGCGTCGGTGGAAGAGGCGAAGGCGCGTCTGGCCGAGGTGCCGGGTGGCAGCAACGTGGTGGATATGCGCCAGCCATTGCAGGGCCGGGTCGCGGGCAATCAGGACGTATTGGCGTATCAGCCGGGTGTCTATGCCCAGTCGGCGGGCAACGAAGGGACGAAGATTTCGATCCGTGGCTCGGGCATCAACCGTGCCCCCGGCGCCCACGCTTCGGGGCTGTACACGATGCTCGACGGTCTGCCGCTGACCGGCCCCGGCGGTACGCCTTATGAATTGCTGGAGCCACTGTGGCTCGACCATGTGGAAGTCCTGCGCGGCGCCAACGGTTTTGATCGCGGTGCGTTGGCCCTTGGCGGCGCCGTCGATTACGTCAGCCACACCGGCTACAACGCGCCACGGTTGAATGTGCGTTACGTCATGGGCAGCCACGGCTATGCCCAGCGACAAGTCAGCTCCGGTCAGGTGCTGGGCGACTTCGATTACTACCTGTCGATGACCGACGCGCATTCCGACGGTTATCAGGATCACACCGCCAGCAAGAGCCAGGGCGTGATCGCCAACTTCGGTTATCGCTTCAATCCGAATCTGGAAACCCGCTTCTACATTCGTCACCGCGAGACCGACAACGACCTCGCCGGCCGGGTGACCAAACATTCCATCGAACACGATCCGCGCGCGGCCAACCCGGCCTACGTGACGCGCAACGACAGCCGCGACCAACCTGGCAGCACCTTCATCGGTAACAAGACCACGTACTACATCGATGACGATTCGAGCATCCAGACCGGTCTGGTCTATCACGATTACCCGATGGACCTGCGCGAAGGCCCCAACCGCCTGAAGGTCGCTTACACCGATGTCAGCGGCACGTTCGACTACAAGCGCCGCGACACGCTCTGGGGGATGGAGAGCAACAGCACCGTGGGCCTGCGAGTCACCAAGCACCTGCCTAACGACGGTGCCAGCGAACGGGTACGGATTCCCACCGGCAACACCGCTGCTTATGCGCCGGGCACCCACATGCGCAACTTCACTTATCAGGGTTCGGATTCTGTCCTGCATGTGGGCAACGACCTGGAAATCGCCGAAGACCTGTGGCTGACCACCGGCCTCGCCGCGATCTACACCCGCCGCGAAAGCGCGGTGACCTACCCGGAAGGTGGTGGCAAGACCAGCCTCGGCGACTGGGATTACGCGCCACGTCTGGGCCTGCGCTATCAGGTGACGCCGGACCTGCAACTGTTCGGCAACCTCAGCCGTTCGGTCGAAGCGCCGCATCCGTGGTCGCTGATCTACAGCTCCAACGTACGCTTCCCAACCGGCAGCGGTGCGGCCACCGGCACCCAGCGCGACCCGGTCAAACTGCAGAACCAGACCGCGACCACCCTGGAACTCGGCGGGCGTGGCGACAGTGCGCTCGGCGAATGGAGTCTGGCCTGGTACTACGCCCAGGTGCGCCACGAATTGCTTTCGGTATTGCCGGACGCCAACGCCACCACGCCTTACGAACTCAATGCCAGCCCGACCGTGCACCAAGGTGTCGAAGCCAGCCTGAACAGTAATCTGTGGTCAGCGAACGATGGCGGCAAGTTGAGCCTGCGCCAGGCCTACACCTTCAGCGACTTCCATTACCGCGACGACGACCGCTTCGGCGACAACCGCCTGCCGGGCTTGCCGATGCATTACTACCAGGGCGAACTGCGCTACGACTTCCCGCAGGGTTTCTTTGCCGCCATCAACACGCAACTGGTCTCGAAAACCGCAGTGGATTACGCCAACAGCTACTACGCCGATCCTTACGCCACCTTCGGCGCCACGCTGGGCTACAACGCACCGAAAGGCGACTGGCAGACCTGGCTCGACATGCGCAACCTGACCGACAAACACTACGCCGCTACAGTTACGCCGGGCTATGACGATAAAGGACTGGACGCCGCACGCTCCACGCCGGGTGAGGGCATGGCGATGTATGTCGGGGTGTCGTGGAGTCTGCTTTGATCCGACGCAAGACCGGTGATTGAAAGCGTTCGATCACCGCACGGCCAAACCTTCGTCCAATTGCCCGATCCGGTGCGCCGGCGTACTGTGACCGGTGATGGCGTAAACCGTGACCATCACCATAACGACAAGATCGAGTGCCTTGCCCATGGACAGCCGCCTGCTGAGCGACCGCAGCAGCGTGTTTCGCCACGCTGACCCGTATGCCGTCTCCGACTATGTGAACCAGCACGTCGGCCAGCATTTCATCGGCCTGTCCAAAACCACCCATCCGCAAGCCAGCCTCAACCACCGCAAACTCGCCGACCTCGATCTGTGCCGCATCAGCTATGGCGGCAGCGTTCGCGTCACGTCGCTGGCGCTGGAAACCGTGTATCACCTGCAAGTCCTGCTGCAAGGCAACTGCCTGTGGCGCGGGCACAAGCGCGAGCATCATCTGGTGCCGGGCGAATTGCTGTTGATCAACCCGGACGATCCGGTCGACCTGACCTATTCCGACGATTGCGAGAAATTCATCCTCAAGGTGCCGGTCAGCGTGCTGGAGTCGGTGTGCGACGAGCAGCGCTGGCTGCATCCTGCCGGTGGCATCCGGTTTCTGCGCAATCATTACCGGCTTGACGAGCTGGAAGGGTTTACCAACCTGCTGGGCATGATCTGCCAGGAAGCCGAAGCCAGTGATCCATTGCTGCGGGTGCAGGAGCATTACGCGCAGATCGTCGGCAGCAAACTGATCTCGCTGATGAACACCAACGTCAGCCGTGAATGCCTGAGTTCGCCGAGCATCAGTTTCGAGCGGATCCTCGACTATATAGAGCGCAACCTGAAGCTGGATCTGCCCGCCGAACACCTCGCAGCCCAGGCGAACATGAGCCCGCGATCACTGTACGCACTGTTCGAACGCCAGCTCGGCGTGACCCCGATGCAATACATCCGCCAGCGCAAGCTGGAGCGCGTTCATGCCTGCCTCAATGATCCGAGCTGCCCGGTGCGCAACCTCACCGAACTGGCGCTCGACTACGGCTTCCTGCACCTGGGGCGTTTCTCCGAAAGCTATCGCCAGCAGTTCGGCGAATTGCCGTCCGTGACCTTCAAGCGCCGCCACTGAATTCCCGCTCCGAAACAATCTGAAGCACCTGCCGCGCCGTCCTGCACAAAACGGATAGCGCTCTGCAGGATTCGGATATTGCCTCCCGTGTTGCCTCCCTAATCTGACCTGGCCTGAACAATAACAATGGAGGCCCCGGCCATGTCCCTGGGAATCGACTACCTCAATGCCATGCTTGAAGAGGACCCCGAGAAGGGGGCCTACCGCTGCAAGCGGGAGATGTTCACCGATCCGCGGCTGTTCGAACTGGAGATGGCGCACATCTTCGAAGGCAACTGGATCTACCTCGCCCACGAAAGCCAGATCCCCAACGCCAACGACTTTCTGACCCTCACCATGGGGCGCCAGCCCGTGTTCATCGCCCGCAACAAGGCCGGTGAACTCAATGCCTTTCTCAATGCGTGCAGCCATCGCGGCGCCATGTTGTGCCGGCACAAGTCCGGCAACCGTTCCAGCTATACCTGCCCGTTTCATGGCTGGACGTTCAACAACAGCGGCAAACTGCTCAAGGTCAAGGATCCGAGCGAAGCAGGCTATCCCGAAGGTTTCAACTGCGAAGGCTCCCACGACCTGACCAAAGTCGCGCGTTTCGAGTCCTATCGCGGCTTTCTGTTCGGCAGCCTGAACGCCGATGTGAAATCCCTCGCCGAGCACCTGGGCGAGTCGGCCAAGATCATCGACATGATCGTCGATCAGTCCCCTGAAGGCCTGGAAGTGCTGCGCGGTTCCAGTTCCTACATCTATGAAGGCAACTGGAAACTCACCGCCGAAAACGGCGCCGACGGCTATCACGTCAGCTCCGTGCACTGGAACTACGCCGCCACCCAGAACCAGCGTCAGCAGCGCGATGCCGGCGAAGAAATCAAGACCATGAGCGCCGGTAGTTGGGCGAAGAAGGGTGGCGGTTTCTACTCGTTCGACCACGGCCATCTGCTGCTCTGGACCCGCTGGGCCAACCCCGAGGATCGTCCGGCCTACGAGCGTCGTGATGAACTGGCCCGGGACTTCGGCCAGGCCCGCGCCGACTGGATGATCGAGAACTCGCGCAACCTGTGCCTGTACCCCAACGTGTACCTGATGGATCAGTTCAGCTCGCAGATCCGCATCGCCCGGCCGATCTCCGTCGACAAGACCGAGATCACCATCTACTGCATCGCCCCCAAAGGCGAAAGCGCGGAGGCCCGGGCCAAACGTATTCGCCAATACGAAGACTTCTTCAACGTCAGCGGCATGGCCACGCCGGATGACCTCGAAGAATTCCGCTCATGCCAGACCGGCTACGGCGCCGGGCGCGGCTGGAACGACATGTCCCGTGGCGCGACCCATTGGGTCGAAGGCGCGGACGCGGCGGCCGAGGAAATCGACCTCAAACCCTTGTTGTCCGGCATGCGCACCGAAGACGAAGGCCTGTTCGTGCTGCAACACAAGTACTGGCAGGAAACCATGCTCAAGGCCGCCGTTAGCGATAAAAACCTGATCCCCGTGGAGGCCGTGTGATGAGCAACCTCTACGACACCGTGCGCGATTTCCTCTACCGCGAAGCGCGCTACCTCGACGACGGCCAGTGGGATCAGTGGCTGGAACTCTACGCCGCCGACGCCAGTTTCTGGATGCCGGCCTGGGACGACCACGACACCCTGACCGAAGACCCGCAAAGCGAAATCTCGCTGATCTGGTACGGCAACCGTGGCGGTCTCGAAGACCGGGTATTCCGGATCAAGACCGAGCGCTCCAGCGCAACCATTCCCGATACCCGCACCTCGCACAACCTCAGCAATATCGAGATCGTCGAGCAGGGCGAAGGGCAATGTCAGGTGCGCTTCAACTGGCACACCCTGAGCTTTCGCTATCAGGTCACCGACAGTTATTTCGGCACCAGCTTCTACACCCTCGACCTGCGCGGCGACCAGCCGTTGATCAAGGCCAAGAAAGTCGTGCTGAAGAACGATTACGTCCGTCAGGTCATCGACATCTATCACATCTGATCGAGACGGCGGCGAGCCGGGCTCGACGCTGTGAGCGAGGTGCACCATGAGTTTCCAGATCGCACTGAATTTCGAAGACGGGGTCACCCGTTTCATCGAGGCCTCGGGCCACGAAACCGTTGCCGACGCGGCGTATCGCCAAGGCATCAACATTCCGCTGGACTGCCGCGACGGCGCCTGCGGTACCTGCAAGTGTTTCGCCGAAGCCGGGCGTTACGACATGGGCGACAACTTCATCGAAGACGCCCTGAGTGAAGACGAACTGGCCCAGGGTTACGTCCTGACCTGTCAGATGCGCGCCGAAAGCGATTGCGTGGTGCGAGTGCCGGTGGGCTCGCAGGTGTGCAAGACCGAGCAGGCGAGTTATCAGGCGTCGATCAGCGATGTTCGTCAGCTTTCCGAGAGCACCATCGCGCTGTCGCTCAAGGGTGAATCCCTGAGCAAACTGGCGTTCCTGCCGGGGCAATACGTCAATCTGCAAGTGCCGGGCAGCAAGCAATCCCGCGCTTATTCCTTCAGCTCGTTGCAGAAGAACGGTGAGGTCAGTTTCCTGATCCGCAATGTCCCCGGTGGCTTGATGAGCAGCTTCCTCACCGGGCTGGCCAAGGCCGGCGACAGCCTGAATCTCGCCGGGCCGCTGGGCAGTTTCTACCTGCGGGAAATCAAGCGACCGCTGTTGCTGCTGGCCGGCGGCACCGGGCTGGCGCCGTTCACGGCGATGCTGGAGAAGATCGCCGAGCAGGGCAGCGAGCATCCGGTTCACCTGATCTACGGCGTGACCAACGATTTCGATCTGGTGGAGCTTGATCGCCTCGAAGCCTTCGCCGCCCGTATCCCGAATTTCAGCTTCGGTGCCTGCGTGGCCAATCCGCAGAGTCAGCACCCGCTCAAGGGCTACGTCACCCAGCACATCGAGCCGCGCCACCTCAATGAAGGCGATGTCGACGTGTACCTGTGCGGCCCGCCGCCGATGGTCGAGGCGGTCAGCCAGTACATCCGCGAGCAGGGCATCACGCCGGCGAACTTCTATTACGAGAAGTTCGCGGCGGCCTGAGTCTTCTTTCTGAATTGCGAGGTTGTCATGAACAACAGATTCGCCAACAAGGTTGCGCTGGTCACCGGTGCGGCGCAGGGCATCGGTCGCCGGGTGTGCGAGCGCTTGCTGGAGGAGGGTGCGCAGGTGATCGCTGTCGACCGCTCCGAACTGGTTCACGAGCTGCAAGGCGAGGGCGTGCTGTCACTGACCGCTGACCTTGAGCAATACGCCGATTGCGCCCGGGTGATGAGCGCCGCCGTCGACGCGTTCGGGCGCCTGGATGTGCTGGTCAACAATGTCGGCGGCACCATTTGGGCCAAGCCGTTCGAACACTACGAAGTCGAGCAGATCGAGGCCGAAGTGCGCCGTTCGCTGTTCCCGACGCTGTGGTGCTGTCACGCCGCCTTGCCGTACATGCTCAAGCAGGGGCGCGGCGCGATCGTCAATGTGTCGTCGATTGCGACCCGCAGCCTTAACCGCGTTCCGTATGGTGCGGCCAAGGGCGGCATCAATGCGCTGACTGCCTGTCTGGCATTCGAAAATGCCGAACGCGGGATCCGGGTCAACGCCACCGCGCCCGGCGGCACCGAGGCACCACCCCGGCGCATCCCGCGCAACGCCGCCGAACAGTCTGCACAGGAGCAGGCCTGGTATCAGGAAATCGTCGCGCAAACCCTCGATAGCAGCCTGATGAAACGCTACGGAACCATTGACGAACAGGTCGGCGCGATCCTGTTTCTCGCCTCGGACGACGCCTCCTACATCACCGGCGTGACCCTGCCGGTCGGTGGCGGTGACCTCGGTTGATCACGCTTGAATGGACACTGAAATGAACCGGATCCTGATTGAAAACCTGTCGGCGATCATCGTCGACCTGCCGACCATCCGCCCGCACAAACTGGCGATGCACACGATGCAGAACCAGACGCTGGTGATCCTGCGCCTGCGTTGCAGCGACGGTATCGAAGGCCTCGGCGAAGCCACCACCATTGGCGGCCTGGCCTACGGCTATGAAAGCCCGGAAAGCATCAAGGCCAACATCGACGCGCACCTGGCGCCGGCACTGATCGGCATGGACGCGGACAACATCAACGCCGCGATGCAGAAACTCGACAAGATCGCCAAGGGCAACACCTTCGCCAAGTCCGGCATCGAGAGCGCATTGCTCGACGCCCAAGGCAAACGCCTCGGCCTGCCGGTGAGCGAACTGCTCGGTGGCCGGATCCGCGACAGCCTCGAAGTGGCCTGGACCCTGGCCAGCGGCGACACCGCCCGCGACATCGCCGAGGCCGAGCAAATGCTGGAAGCGCGGCGACACCGGATCTTCAAATTGAAGATCGGCGCCAACCCGCTGGAGCAAGATCTCAAACACGTGGTGGCGATCAAGAAAGCCCTGGGCGAGCGCGCCAGTGTGCGGGTCGACATCAACCAGTACTGGGACGAATCCCAGGCGATTCGCGGCTGTCAGGTGCTCGGCGACAACGGTATCGACCTGATTGAGCAGCCGATCTCGCGGGTCAACCGCTCCGGGCAAATTCGCCTGAACCAGCGCAGCCCGGCGCCGATCATGGCCGATGAATCGATCGAAAGTGTCGAGGACGCGTTCAACCTCGCCGCCGACGGCGCCGCCAGCGTCTTCGCCCTGAAGATCGCCAAGAACGGCGGCCCGCGCGCCGTGTTGCGCACCGCGCAAATCGCCGAAGCCGCCGGCATCGCGCTGTACGGCGGCACCATGCTCGAAGGCTCCATCGGCACTCTGGCCTCGGCCCATGCGTTCCTCACGCTCAGGCAGCTGACCTGGGACACCGAGCTGTTCGGCCCGCTGTTGCTGACTGAAGACATCGTCACCGAGCGCCCGCAGTACCGCGACTTTCACCTGCACATTCCACGTACCCCGGGCCTGGGCCTGACGCTGGATGAAGAGCGTCTGGCGCGTTTTCGCCGGCACTGATTCCCCAAGGAGAACGCCATGCTGTTCCACGTAAAAATGACCGTGAAATTGCCCGCCGACATGGACCCGGCCGTTGCCACAAGGCTCAAGGCCGACGAGAAGGAACTCGCCCAGCGCCTGCAACGCGAAGGCCAGTGGCGCCACCTCTGGCGCATCGCCGGGCACTACGCCAATTACAGCGTGTTCGACGTGCCGAGCGTCGAAGCGCTGCACGACACCCTGATGCTGTTGCCGCTGTTTCCCTACATGGAAATCGAGATCGACGGCCTCTGCCGCCATCCCTCGTCGATCCACACCGACGACCGCTGAGCCGGACTCGACCCCACAACAACAAGATGAGGTGAACACCATGACCGTGAAGATTGCCCACACTGCCGAACTGCAAAAATTCTTCGAAGAAGCCGCCGGTTTTGCCAACGATGGCGGCAGCTCGCGTCTGAAAACCATCGTTCTGCGGGTGTTGCAGGACACCGCCCGGATCATCGAAGACCTTGAGATCAGCGAAGACGAATTCTGGAAAGCCGTCGATTACCTCAACCGCCTGGGCGGCCGCTCGGAAGCGGGGCTGCTGGTGGCCGGCCTCGGCCTCGAACATTTCCTCGACCTGCTGCAAGACGCCAAGGATGCGCAGATCGGCTTGACCGGCGGCACGCCGCGCACCATCGAAGGCCCGTTGTACGTGGCCGGCGCGCCGCTGTACGAAGGTGAATGCCGGATGGACGACGGCAGCGAGGCGGGCGTTGCCACGCTGATGTTGCTCGAAGGCCAGGTATTCGACCCGCAAGGCCAGCCGCTGGCCGGCGCCACGGTCGACCTGTGGCACGCCAACACCAAAGGCACTTACTCGTTCTTCGACCAGAGCCAGTCCGAATACAACCTGCGCCGGCGGATCATCACCGACGCCGAAGGTCGCTACCGCGCCCGCAGCATCGTGCCCTCCGGTTATGGCTGCGACCCGCAAGGCCCGACCCAGGAATGCCTCGACCTGCTCGGTCGCCATGGCCAGCGCCCGGCTCATATTCACTTCTTCATTTCTGCACCGGGGCATCGGCACCTGACGACGCAGATCAATCTGTCGGGCGACAAATATCTGTGGGATGACTTTGCGTACGCGACGCGTGAAGGGTTGGTCGGGGAGGTCGAGTTTCTGGAGGATGCAGCGGGACGTCGCGCCGAATTGAAGTTCGACTTCCAATTGCAGCAGGCGCCGGATGCGCTGGCTGAACAACGCAGCCGGCGCCCGAGGGCATTACAGGACACCTGAAGGCAGGAGAGGGAGCCTATGGCTCCCTCTCTTCTGAAAAACGTAATGCTAAATCGGCAAGTGCTCCGCTTATGGAATAAGCGAAAACGGTCGAATCCGTATGGAGTTGAAATTTTTCTCAGGCAAAAAAAGGCGCGTGAGTTTTTGACTCACGCGCCTTCGGGTTCATTTGCTGGCGTTCAACACAATCCGGTACCGCGCCTTGCCGCTGCGCAGATGGTCGACGGCTTCATTGACCTTGCTCATCGGAAATTCCTCCACCTGCGGCAGGATCTGATGCCGCGCGCAGAATTCCAGCATGGTCGCTGCCGTGGCAGGCGAGCCGACCGGGGAGGCGGACAGGGATTTCTGTTGCGGGATGAGGTTGAACACGTGAACCGGAATTGCGTCGGGCACGATGCCGACGAAGTGCAACCGGCCCTTGCCGCGCAGGGTGGCGAGCATGGCCGTCCAGTCGAGGTTGGCGTTGGCGGTGATCAGTAGAAAGTCGAGGGTGCCGGCAATCGCTTTCAGCGCCTCGCTGTCGGTGGAGGCGACGACCTTGTGGGCGCCGAGGCGTTTGGCTTCGTCCTGTTTGCTCAGGGAAGAGGTGAACGCGGTAACGTCGCATCCCCAGGCATTGAGAAACCGCAGCGCCAGGTGTCCGAGGCCGCCGATGCCCACTACGCCGACCCGGTCGGTGGGCTTGATGTCGAATTCCACCAGCGGATTGAACACTGTGGAGCCGGCGCAGAACAGCGGGCCGGCGAGTGCCGGGTCGAGGTTGTCCGGCAGTTTCAGTGCCCACGCCCAATGGGTGCGCAGCCGATCGGCGAAGCCGCCGTGGCTGCCGATGATCGTCGGTTTGGCGGTGGCGCAAAGGTGATGCGAGCCGCCGATGCAGGACGAGCAATGCATGCAGCTGCCCTTGTACCAGCCGATACCCACGCGCTGGCCGACTTCCAGGCCACGCACCTGCGGGCCTGTGCGCACGATGCGGCCGACCACTTCATGGCCGGGAATGAACGGGTACTGGCTGATGCCCCAGTCGTTGTCGATCAGCGACTGGTCGGAGTGGCAGACGCCGCAATATTCCACGGCGACTTCAACTTCTTCATCTCCCAGCGGGCCGGGGTCGTAACTGAAGCGCTCCAGCGGCGCGCCGGCCGAGGTGGCGGCCCAGCCGGTGAATGTCGTGGGTTCGGTGTTATTGGTCATGGGACACCTCCAGGTCTGGCGCTGCGGGCGCAGCCTGAAGAGTCTAGCGTGTCATCGAGCGGGCGCTAGCCAGGTGTTCAGCACGCGCCGGTCGAGTTCTTCCCAGTCCGCCATACCCAGCACTCGCGTGGTATTGAGGCCGCGCAGATAACCGCGCAGCTGATTGGCCACGGCCCGCACCGACTCTGAATCGTTCGCTGACTGGCCCAGCACGGTTTCGTATTCGACCAGGTATTCGGCCACCCGGTCGCGGAATTCGGGCAGGACGGCATCGCGGATCAGGTCAAAGGTTCGCACGGGTAATCCTCATCTGTTTTCGTTGTGATTGAGTGTGCAGCAGTCTGCACGCGGCGCAACTATTGGTTCAAGTAATAGTGACCATCAAGAAACGCAAGTTCTGCTTTGGCGCCGATGGGCGGAAAATCGCCTCCATCGAACACGCCGCTGAAGGAATTGCGCGATGAAGACTTTGACCCGACTGGCTGTAGTCGCCCTGCTGATGGGCGGGGTGGCCGCCACCGTAGCCCCGGCTTACGCAGACGACGCCAGGTCGTGCCATTTTCTGCCCGTCGCCGCCAGCAGCGCCGCGCTGCAGCACTCGCAAACCGTCGGTGTGCTGTACAGCGAAAACACTCTGGACAACCTGCAATACCTCGAGCGTTACCACGATGTGGCGGTGAACGGTGCCAAGGATGCGCTCGATGCGCGGATCCGTGACGCCTTCGTCGACAGCTCCGATCCGGAGCTGGCCATCGACTGGCTGATGAGTTCGCTGCAACAACAGTTTCTCTCGGTGACCGTCTACGACAGCCTCGATGCGCTGGTGCAGGCCCATCCGGACGTGGTGGTGATGCTCGACACCCACAACCGTCTGCTGACTCAACGCAACAGTCAGGTCGAAGCGCGGTTCGCCGCACGCTTCTACGACGCCAACCTGCAATACATCGGCAAGGCCGAAGGCGCGGTGGAGAAGCAACTGCCGTCGGTGTGGGTACACAACAAGGCAGCGCCCGAAATCGCTGCCGGGATCGAACAGCAACGCGACCTGCAACTGAGTGCCTTGAAGCAGTTCGATGACTCGCTCAAAGCCCTGGTGAGTGCAGGCTGAACACCCTAATCAAAAACGGCAACGGCAGTGCCCGTGACACTGAACGTTGCCGAAGAACCGAACCGTTTATTTTCAGGATTTTATCCATGCGTGCCTTTTTTATCCCTGCCATGGCCTCTGCCACTTTACTGCTGACCGCTTGCGCCTCTGCGCCGAACGACCCGACGCTGACCCTGCAGACTCACAAGACGCCTGCCCAGTACGCCGAATGCGTGGTGCCGAAACTTCAGGGCAGTGCGCTGAACCCGACGGTTTCGCAGACCCAGCGCAGCTACCGGATCGTGGTGCCGAGCAAGGTGGCGGCGGACAACGTCCTGGAAGCCTACAAGGCACAGGACGGCGGCAAGGTCTTTTTATATGAGCGCCACTTGCTGGCTTCGAGTTTCCTGCCGTCGAGTTTTGAACGGGCTGCCCAAGAGTGCCTGTAACGCCTGACGGTTAACGCTTTTGACGATGCTCCTTTGGTTGGCCGCAACCAACCAATTCCTTTGCCCTGCACCTTGCGGGGCTTTTTTTTGCCCGGCGTTGGCTCAGTCGGCGCTACGCTGGATAGCGGAAAAGGTTTTCGGGAGAACAAGGATATGAAGAAGGACAGCAGCGGCGCGGCGACCGAGAATCCCTCTGTGCTGATCGACGCGAGAATCAAGGAACTGAACGACTGGCGCGGCCAGAAGCTGGCCGAGATCCGCGCGATCATTCATGAGGCGGATCCGGAAGTCGTCGAGGAGTGGAAGTGGCGGGGCGTTCCGGTCTGGTCACACAACGGCATCATCTGCACCGGGGAAACCTACAAGGCTGTGGTGAAAATGACTTTTGCCAAAGGCGCGGCGCTGGAGGATCCGTCAGGACTGTTCAATGCCAGCCTTGAAGGCAACACCCGGCGGGCGATTGATGTTCACGAAGACGACAAGATCGATGCCAAGGCTCTGAAAGCGCTGGTGCGTTCGGCGATCAAGTTGAATTCAAAAAAGAAATGATTTGCCGTTGAGGCGGAGGTGAAGCGGAGGAGGGGGAAACGAGGAAAAAAATGGCAGGGGCGGCTGGATTCGAACCAACGCATGGCAGGATCAAAACCTGCTGCCTTACCGCTTGGCGACGCCCCTGTAGCTATTGGTTTCAGTCCCGGGAGGACCTCTGCAACAGTGGGCGGCACTTTACCAGCGCTCTTGCGATCTGTGAACCCCTGAAGCAAATAAATTTCAGGGAAAACAGCTACTTATTTCCCGGACGGTATCGCCGGTCAGGTTTTTCGGGCTTTTCAGCGATCGCCATGAAAACTGCCGCGACCGCTGTAGCCCGAAAACCTGGCAAAGACCTGCCCCGGCGAACCGATCAGTTGCCGTCCGCAACCTTGCGTTCGATTTCGTCGACCTTGCGTTGCAACTCTTCAGCGTCCTGCTCCTTGGTGCGGGTCGACGAGGGCGTGATGACCTCATCCACGCCGCGGGTGTTGTCGTCCGGGTCCTCAAGATCGCGTTTCACCACATTGACCGGTTTGCCGGACGTATCAGTGGGTGGAGCTTTGCTGTCGTTGTTCATGGCGCTGACCTCCGTTGGCTTAAACGTTGGATGCAGCGCCACTGAGCGAGTTCGAGATTTTTCGCGGCGAGCGGGCAAACGGCAGCCGTCACCGTTTCAGCTCAACGACCCCGGCACTCCCGCCAGCAAACCGGTCAGCGTCTTCATGATCGCCTGCTGCCGGGCCCGGTCGGTCAGGTGCCGGGCCTCGGCGGCGGCGACGTCGGCGTGGCAGTGCGGGCAGATCGATTCGTGCGGCTGGATGTATTGCAGGCAGTCGCGGCACAGGGCCAGTTGGGTTGGCAGGCGTCCTTCCTCGGGGGAGGACTGGCCCTGATTGATCCAGGCCAGTTTGATCACTTGGCCGCTGTCGCTGACGCTGCTGACTTTTTCGCCGGTGTCGATGCGTTCGGTGATCAGGTCAAAACGACCGACGGCAAAGGAGCGCTGGGCGGCGTCTTCGACTTTGACGATGCGCTCGCGCAAACCCTGTTTTTGCAATTCCAGGGTTCGGTAGTGGCAGTAGGGATTGTTGCCGGGTTTGCCCAGCAGCGAGTGCGACGTCCAAGTGCAGCCGCCCCGGCACACGTCGTTGTAATAGCAGCTTCGGCAGTAGCCCCACAGGTCATCGACCGAGCGCAGGCGGCCGAAGTGCATGCCTTCGCTGTAATGCCAGATGTCGTGCAGGCTCATGTTGCGCACGTTGCCGCCGGAAAAACCGACGGTTGCCAGTGACGGGCAGCCTTTCACCGTGCCGTCTGCCTCCAGCGCCAGCACGGTCTGGCCAGCCGCGCAGCCGCTCCAGTGCACGCGTTCGTCACCGAAGCCGCGCCACAGATGTTCGTAAGGGCCGTAATAACCGATGTTGTTGCCGACGTTCATCAGCAATCCGCGATCCAGCCCTTCGCGGTATAACCGGGCGAGCAGCGGCATCACTTCCAGCAGCTTATAAGGCTGGAGCAACAACTCAGGATGGTCGACGGCGTTGCCCATGGCCACTGTGATCTGGATCTGCCAATGGGTGGCACCGAGCTCGATGATGGTGTCCATGAGCTCTGGCAAGTCCGGCAACGTGGCCGCGCCGATCTGGGTGTTGACGCTCACCGCCAGCCCCGACGCCTTGGCCCGGCGCAGGGTGTCGACGGCCTTGTCGAACGAGCCGGGCACGTTGCGCACCTTGTCGTGCAGCGGCGCGAGTCCGTCCAGGGAAATGCCGACCCCGTTCAGCCCGGCATCGACCGCTGCCTGCATCTTCGCCGGGGTCAGATTGCGCCCGCCGGTCTGGATCGCGCAGTACATGCCGTGGTCGTGGATGGCGCGGATCAGTTGCGTCCAGTCCTTGCGCAAATAGGCTTCGCCGCCGATCAGGGTGATCTCGCGGGTGCCGAGTGCGGCGAGGGAGTCGATCACGTCGAGGCATTCGCGGGTGTTCAGTTCATCAGGGCGCCGATGCCCCGCGCGGGAGCCGCAATGCAGGCACTTGAGGTCGCAGGCGAGCGTGATTTCCCAGACCACGTGCACCGGCACGTAGCGTTTGAGATCGGTGTCGCTGAGGTAGCGGGCAGGGCGGTTGTCTGTCATGGGAGATCCTTGCGCACGGGCCTGTGCGCGGCACGATTGGACTGACCTCGATTGGCTGGAAGACCGGTCGCGGTCACCCATGACCGCGACCGGGCCGTACCGCTTAGCGCGCTTCCAGTCGCGCGATTTCCGCGTTCAGCTGCGCAAGGGCACTGCGCAAGGCGTCCTCGTGGGCCAGCTGTTGTTCGCCTTGCTGCACGGCGACTTTCAACTGAGCCAGATCACCGCTTTCCTTCGCCGTTTGCACGGCCACCGCATACAGCGGCTGGACATGATGCTCGGGAGGTAGAGGCTCGACGCTCGGTGCCTGATGCACGGCGACGTGCCGCACGTCCTGCCACTGGCCGCCTTCGTTGTAGCGGTAATCGACAAAGCCGCTGGTCCAGTCGTTCAGAATGCCCTTGAGGTGGAAGGTCTGGGCGATCTGGCTCAGCGGGCCGCTAGGGCTGCCGTCGAGGGTGAGAATGAGGTAAGTCTCGGTGGATGGCGTGAGCCTGGCCTCGGAATAATCGCCCCAGACCCGGGCATGGAAATTCACCGGTGGCCAGGTGCTTTGAAACACGCTGGCGGTTCCGCTGACTTTTTTGCGGACGGTATCGACCACGATATCGAGGGTCAGAACCGGTGCGCCCAGCAGTGAGTTACTGGCGATGAGGCGGGTGTGAAAAAGTCCGATCGACATGATGCTGCTCCCTTGTGAAAGTGATGGTTCCAATTGCCGATCAGCGACTTTGCACGCGGCTGATTTCTTTGTTGGCGTCGTCCACGGCTTTGCGCAGCAGCGGCAGTTGCTCCAGTTGCTGTCTGGCCTGTGCGGACAGGCTCTTCATCTGGGCCAGGTCACCGCTGGCGATGGCGCCCTGAATCGGCGCGGCATACAACGGCAGGACCGGTTTGTGTGGCTCGATCACCGGGCCGGGATTGAAAGCCTGAAGAACGTTCGAAGGCACCTCCACCAGATGCGCCGGCACGTTGTTCAGTTCGTGCCAGCGCTGGCCGTCGAAGTACTCATAGTTGGCCACGCCTTCGCGCCAGTCGGTGCCGACCACCAGGTGGATCTTGAAGTTGATGATGGAGTTGGAGCCGGGGCCGCCATGGTTACCCTGGGCGGTGATCAGGATCTTGCTGACACCGGGCTTCATCACCGTCATGTAGGTGTATTCGCCCCAGACGTCCGAGTCGATGTCGAGCGGCGGATTGGTTGTCTGAGTCACCGCGGCGTTACCGGTGACATGCTGCTGTGGCGTGGACACCAGCAGGTTCAGCGCAAGACTCTGCGCCCCTGGCTGGCCCGTACCGATCCGGTAGCTCACCGGGAACAGGCCGACATTTTGCTGAGTTGCTGACATGTTGATTGCCTCCATTGCAATGTGGGAAATGGCCTCAGGGTTTTTCCAGTCGAGAAACTTCTTTGGCCAGTTTTTCGTACGCGGTTTGTAGCTCCTTCGCTTCCGGCTTCGTTGAATCGCGCTGCTTCAACAAAGTCTTCATCTGGTGCAGATCGCCGCCGGTGATCGCGCTCTGGATGGCGACGCCGTAGGGCGGGATGTTGTGATTTGAACCGGTCATATCGAGGCCTTCCTCGTAAATGTCTACCGCTCGACCCCTTGCGCAGAAGGGGCGCCTTTCCTGACAGGCAGGCGAACGACATCGGCCAGAATTACCGGCAACCGGGATTCTTGGCGACGTGACAGCCTGATCCGTCGGGATCTGATCAATCCGCAAATTCGATTCGCGCAGGGGCGACGCGGCAGCGCCGGCTCATGCGCAAGCGTCGTCAGCCAAAACCGTCGGGCCTGGCCTCGGGCGTCAATGAAGGGGGTTGCCGGTGGGGCAAACGGGGAAATCTCGCCTGTACGTTGGTCATCTTTCTGTCCTTGATAGAAAGCAACGAAACACAGGGATAGGTCGTTCACTCTTCAAGAGTGCAATACCCGCGCAAGCACAAAAACCATCCCTGATTTTTCTTCCAGTGCCGCTGATGGCGCTCGTCGAGCGACGTTTGCCAAGTGGCCAGCATTTCGCCAGCCACGCAACCCTAGACCCGTTTTTGCAGGGCTGCCAGAAAAAGCGCCGAACGGTCATTTCAAGGGCAGATTTTCCTTTTGGCCAACCGTTGCTGGCAGAGGGGCAGTGAGGTCATCATGCGCCAATTGCTTACGGGAACACCGAGGTCGACATGCCCATCACTCTGCTTCTTCGCTGCCGTCATCTGGAAACGACCCGAGATCATTACCGTCACAGGCTCGGGTTCACGGTGGCGGATTCCGCTGAACTCACGTTCACTGCCGAGCTGGACGGCAGTCGCCTGATCTTCACCGAGCAGGACCTCTGGACGGCACCCGTTGCCTGCTCCGGCACGTTTTACTTTGCAATCGCGGATGTCGAGCGCTACTACGCATCAATCAAGGACAAGGCAGACATCGTCTGGCCGTTGCAGGACATGCCCTATGGTTCAAGGGACTTTGGCGTACGCGACTGCAACGGCTACCATCTCGCCTTCACGCAGATTGCCTGAGCCACGGACGGACCCGACACCGTATGAGCCTCAACCCGTTTCCCTTGCCCGAAGACCTCAAGGTTTTCCTCACCGTCATCCGCAAGAACAGCTTTGCCAGCGCCGCCGACGAGTTGGGCTTCTCACCGGCCTACGTCAGCAAGCGCATCGCGGTCCTGGAAACCACGCTGGCGAGCAAGCTGCTGCACCGCACCACCCGGCGCATCGCGCTGACTGATGACGGTGAGCGGGTGCGGATCTGGGCGGAGAAACTGCTGGGGGATTTCGATCAGTTTCTCGGCGAGATTTCTCAGGCCCGGCACCAGCCGGCGGGGTCGCTGCACATTTGCAGCAGCTTCGGTTTCGGCCGCAATCATGTGGCGCCGGCGATCAGCCAGTTGTCTCGGACGTGCCCGAAACTCGATATCCGGCTGGACGTGTTCGACCGGGTGGTCGATCTGGTGGGCGAGGGCTTCGACCTGGAAATCCTCGTCGGCGATGACCTGCCGGGCCAGCATCTGGCGCGCAAACTGGTGAGCAACCGGCGCGTGCTGTGCGCCACGCCGGAATACCTTGAACGCCGGGGCACGCCGCAATCCCTTGAGGACCTGAAAGATCACGATTGTCTGGTGCTCAAGGAGCGCAACAACGCATTCGGCATCTGGACCCTGAGCAAGGACGGGCAAGAAGAGACGGTGCGGGTGAATGGCCCGTTGTCCTCCAACAGCGGCGAGATCGTGCTGGAGTGGGCCTTGAGCGGCGGCGGGATCCTGTTGCGCTCGATGTGGGACGTCAAACCGATGCTCGAGCAGGGCAGGCTGGTGCAGGTGCTGGACGGCTACACCCAGAGCGCCAACGTTTGGGCGGTCTACCCGACCCGGCTCAGCGAGTCGGCGAAATTGCGGGTGTGCGTGGAGTTTCTGGAAGAGTACTTCCGCGATTTATCCGTGGAATGAAAACGGGCGGTTCAATGAACCGCCCGTTTTTTTTGTCATCAACCCAGCCAGGGATTGTCCGCCAGATGCCGCGCTTCGAAGGCGCGGATCTGCTCGGTGCGTTGCAGCGTGGTGCCGATGGCATCCAGCCCGAGCAGCAGCGACTGTTTGCGCAACTGATCGATCTCGAAGCCGATCAGTGTGCCGTCTGCCAGCTCGAGGGTCTGCTGTGCCAGGTTCACGCTGATCTGCGCGGTTTCCGGGACGCTGATTGCCTCGGCCACGCGCTTGAACGGCGCGTCGTCCAGCTGTATCGCCAACACGCCATTGCGCTGGCAGTTGTCATAGAAAATCCCGGCGAACGTGGTGCCGATCAAGGCCCGGATGCCGACTTGCTTCAAGCCCCACACCGCGTGTTCGCGGCTGGAACCGCAGCCGAAGTTGGGGCCGGTCACCAGAAACGTCGCGTCCTGCCAGGCCGGCTGGTTGAGCACGAATTCAGGGTTGGGTTCGCCGGAGGCGAGAAAGCGCAGATCGAAGAACAGCCCGCGATCCAGCCCCTGGCGATCGATGCCCTTGAGAAACTGCTTGGGCATGATCACGTCGGTGTCGATGTTGGACGCAAGAAACGGCGCGGCGCTGCCGCTGACGGTGTCGAAAGGTTGCATGGTTCAAGCCTCCAGCGCGACGGTGCGCACGTCAGTCAAATGGCCGCTGATGGCGGCGGCGGCGACCATCGCCGGGCTCATCAGGTGGGTGCGCGCACCGGCGCCCTGACGGCCTTCGAAGTTGCGATTGGTGCTGGACGCGCAGCGATCACCCGGCGCGAGCACGTCGTCGTTCATCGCCAGGCACATCGAGCAGCCCGATTGCCGCCACTCGAAACCGGCGTCGAGAAAGATCTGCGCCAGGCCTTCGTCCTCGGCCTGATTGCGCACCAGCGTCGAGCCGGGAACGATCATCGCCCGCACGTGAGCCGCCACACGCTTGCCGCGTACCACACGGGCGACATCGCGCAAATCTTCGATCCGCGCATTGGTGCAGGAACCGATGAAGGCATGGCTGATCGTCACTTCGTTCAGCGGCATGCCGGGCGTCAGGCCCATATAGTCGAGGGCGCGCTGCAAGCCCTGACGCAGGATCGGATCGGGCTGGGCGGCCGGGTCCGGCACGTGTCCGCTGACCGGCGAGGCCTGATCGGGGCTGGTGCCCCAGGTCACCATCGGCTCCAGCGCGGCGACGTCGAGGCTGACTTCACGATCGAACACCGCGCCATGGTCGCTGTGCAGGGTTTTCCAGCGCTCGACGGCCTGCTCCCAGATCTTGCCCTTGGGCGCTCGCGGCTTCAGTTGCAGGTAAGCGAACACCTTGTCGTCCGGCGCCATGAACGCACCCCGGGCGCCGGCCTCGACGGCCATGTTGCAGATGGTCATGCGCGCCTCGACGCTGAGAGCGCTGATGGCCGGGCCGGTGAACTCGATGGCGTAACCGGTGGCGCCGGAAGCACCGATTTTTTCAATCAGCGCCATGATGATGTCCTTGGACGTGACGCCCTCGGCCAGCTCGCCGTTGACCGTCACCCGCAGGGTTTTCAGGCGTTTGTAGACCAGCGTCTGTGTCGCCAGCAGGTGCTCGATTTCCGAAGTGCCGATGCCGAAACCGAAGGCGCCCAGCGCGCCGTAAGTGGTGGTGTGGCTGTCGCCGGCCGCGACCACCATACCCGGCAAAATGAAGCCCTGTTCCGGCGCCACGACATGTTCTATGCCTTGGCGTTTATCCAGTACATCGAACAGCTCGATGCCGAAGTCGCGGCAGTTTTCTTCGAAGTACGACACCTGACGCGCGCCCCCGGCGTCAGGCATGGTCGCGATGCGTTTTGGTGCGGTGGGGTTCACATGATCGACCACCGCCAGTGTCGCTGCGGGCCGCCACACCGTGCGCCGGGCATCGCGCAGGCCGCTGAAGGCTTGCGGGCTGGTGTATTCGTTGGCGACCTGGCGGTCGATGTAAAGCAGCACGTGGCCCTGATCGTCGAGGGTGCAGACGGTGTGACTGTCGATATGCTTCTGGTACAGCGTTCTCGGGCTGGGCATGGCTTGCGCTCTTTTCTGTCCGGTGCAAAAACAACTTGAGGACAGGATATTGAACGCAGAAATGGCATCAATAGCGCTTTGGTGAAGCGGTTAAACACGAACCGTGAGCAATGGCCTCAGGCCTTTGTGCGCATTCCTCGCAGCGGATCGTCCAGCAACTCGAACTGCTCGGCCATGAAGTCGATCAGCATCCGAAGCGACGGCAGCATGCCCTGACGGCTGGCGAACACCGCGTAGATCATCTCCGTGCGCGGCGCCCAGTCGGGCAGCACCACCGCCAGTTGACCGCGCTCGATGAAGTCATGCACCAGCGACATCGGCATTTGCGCGACACCCACGCTGTCGATGGCCGCGCAGCGCAGCATCGGCAGGCCTTTGGTGATCAATTGCGGGCGATGTTGCAGGGTGAACTCGGAACCGTCCTGATGGAACAGCGTCCAGCTGTAAACCTGCTGCGGGCTGCCGTGGTGGGCGCTGGGGAATCGCGACAATTCTTCCGGCTCGCGGGGTTCGCCCAGCCGGTTCAAGAGCGCAGGGCTGGTGACCAGGCATTGCGGCCGCTGCGACAGCACCCGGCTGACCAGCTCGGAATCCTGCAAGGGTGGCGGCCGCACCCGCAACGCCAGATCGACGCCTTCGGCCACCACGTCGACCTGCCGGTCGCTGGCCTCCAGATGCACTTCGACACGCGGGTGCATGGCCATGAAGCGCGTGATGATCCCGCCGACGCATTCTTCCAGCAGCGTCGTCGGGCAGGTCACGCGCAACACGCCGCCCGGTTCGGCGCGGGTCATGGCAATCGCGGCTTCGGCGGCCTCGGCCTGTTTCAGCATCGCGCGGCAATGGACGTAGTAGGTCTGGCCCAGCTCCGTCACCGAGAAATGCCGGGTGTTGCGGATGATCAGTCGCACGCCCAGACGCTCTTCAAGCAAGGCAATGCGTCGGCTCAGGTTGGACTTGGGAATGCCCAGCGCCCGCGCCGTCGGCGCAAAGCCACCGTGGTCCACCACCATCACGAAATACTGCAGGTCATTGAGGTCTAGCACGGGGCGAGATTCGCTGGAAAAGGGACGCCAACTATACAAGCCCGATTGTCCATTGTGTGGGAAGCAGCGGCCCGTTTTCGGTACTGGTGGTCGATGTCGGGTGAACCGTAGATTGCGCCGTCTGAGCCTTGCACACACTGGATGTAGAACTTGAACAAGCTTTGCGAGATGCAATCGTTCGTCATGGTGGTCGACACCGGCAGTATCACCGAGGCGGCCCGGCAACTGGGTACCGCCAAATCCATGGTCAGCCAGCGGATTGCGCAACTGGAAAAACGCCTCGGCAGCATCGTCCTCGAACGTGGGCGGCAGGCGCGGCTGACGGAGGCCGGGGAGGTGTTTTATCGTTATTGCGTGCGGATTCTGTCGGAGGTCGAGGAGGCCGAGGACGCGGTGCTGGCCTTTCAATCGAGCCTGCGCGGCAGCCTGCGACTGGCGGCGCCGATGGCATTCAGCATTCGTTACCTGACGCCGATCCTGTCGTCGTTCGCGGTGCGCTATCCCGAGTTGCGCCTGGACATCGAATTCGACGATCGCCACGTCAACCTGCACGAAGAACGCTACGACGCGGCGATCCGCATCGGCGAGTTGCCGGACTCCTCGCTGGTGGCGAAAACCATCACCGCCAATCGCCACATCATCTGCGCCAGTCCCGATTACCTGGCCGCCCATGGCACGCCGCAAACTCCGCAGGAACTGTCCGAGCATTCCGCCATGCTCTACGTGAACCGCGAACCCCATGGCATGTGGACGTTGCCGGTGAACAATGGGCTGGAATCGTTTCGCGTGCGCTGCCGGATGCGCACCAACAACGGCCACCAGTTGATGGAAGCGGCGAAGGCCGGCATGGGGCTGGCGATCCTGCCGACATTTCTGGCGGCGCAAGCTATCGTGGACGGTGAGCTTCAAGAAGTGCTGGCGCCTTACGCGCCCCGGGGCGGGAATATTTCGGCGGTGTACCGGCGCTCCCAGCGGGCTTCGCCCAAGTTGCAGGCGTTGACCGATTTTCTCTGCGAACAGATCGGCAGTCCGCCGTTGTGGGAGCAATTGCTCGCGGCCCATTCGGCCGGTTGAGGCGTTCGGGAAAAGCGAAACCGCGATTCGTTTTTCCCCGGCTTATGAGCCCTCGTACCCTTCAATAAGCTCTTCCTCAACAGGCGCGCTTTGACGCCTGACAGGGAAGAAACCGATGAACGATACCCTTGTAAATTCTGCCCGGCGTGCCCCGGTCGATGTGATCGTGGTGGGCGGCGGTTCCGCCGGCGCAGTGCTGGCCCGTCGCTTGAGTGAAAACGTCCGGCGCCAGGTGCTGTTGCTGGAGGCGGGCCAGAGTTTTGCCCCGGGCAAGTACCCCGAAATCGTCGCCAGCAGCGACGTGGTCGGTGCTAATGGCAATCCCCAGTTCGAGTGGGGTTACATCTCCCGGCCGGGCTACGTCGAACACCCGATCGGTGCGTTGCGCGGCAAAGTGCTGGGCGGCAGTTCGGCCATCAACGGCGCGGTGGCGATTCGCGCCCGTGCCACGGACTTCCAGCGCTGGAATCTGCCGGGCTGGAGCTACGAAGAGTTGCTGCCCTCGTTCAAGAAACTGGAAAACTACAGCGGTGGCGCCAGCGCATTGCATGGCCATGACGGACCGCTGCCGGTGCATCAGCTCGGCAGCGCCGACGTCACGCCGATGCAGAAAGCCTTCATCTACGCCACGGTCGCCAACGGTTACCGGATGATCGACGACTTCGACGGCGCGAATGCCAACGGCGTCGGCCCGTACCCGATGAACATCGTCGATGGCGTGCGGGTCAACACCGGCATGGCTTACCTCACGGACGAGGTGCGCGCCCGCGATAACTTGCAAATTCTCGCTGACAGTCTGGTGGACAAGGTGCTGTTCGACGGCAAACGCGCGGTGGGTGTGCAACTGGCCAATGGCGAGCAATTACGCGCCAACGAAGTGATTCTTTCGGCGGGCAGTTACGGCAGCGCGGCGATCCTGCTGCGCTCCGGCATCGGCCCTGGCGACGATCTGCGCGCACTGGACATTGAGCCGGTCGCCGAATTGCCGGTCGGGCAAAACCTGGCGGATCACCCGTTCTATTACAACGCCTACGCCGCCAAACCCGACCTGATCGGCCGCCAGTCACCGGCCATCGGCGCCAAACTCTGGACCCACAGCCGTAGCGCCGAGCACGGTGATCTGGACATTCACATCACCGCGACCCACCTGTTCCCCCACGACCAAAGCCCGACCCAGGTCGGCTTCGTGCTCGCGGTGGCGCTGACCCGGCCGCTGTCCCGGGGCAAGGTCACGCTGGCCAGTCGCGATCCGTTAGTGGCGCCGAACATCGATCTGAACTTCCTCTCCGAACCGATGGATCGCCAGCGTCTGCTGGACGGTATTCGCCTGGCGCGGCGGATCGGTGCAACGGCGCCACTCAAGGGTTTGATCCATTCCGAACTGAATCCGGGGCAGGGCAACGATTCCGACGACGCCTTGCTGGCCAGCGTCAAAGCCACGCTCGACACCTATCACCACCCGACGTCGACCGCACCGATGGGCCGGCCAGGAGATGCGCACGCGGTGGTTGACCTCGAAGCCCGAGTGATCGGCGTGCAGGGCCTGCGAGTGGTTGACGCCTCGATCTTCCCGGACGTGCCGTCGGTTGCCACCAACCTCACCGTGATCGCCACCGCCGAAAAAATCGCCGGTCTCTACGCCTGAATCCAAGGAAGTTTTCGCCATGAACAACACCAAGGTTTTGAACTGGATCGACGGCCTGTGGCTGGATTCCGGTGATTACAAAGATTCCATCGACCCCGCAACTTATGAGCTGATCGGTCGCTACGCCGAGGGCGGACTGGCCGAAGCGCAGCAAGGCATCGACGCTGCGCAACGGGCCTTCACGCACACTCCATGGAAAGACGACAGTCAGCTGCGCGCGCAGGTCTTGCTGGAACTGGCGGACGTCTTCGAGCTCAACGCCGCCGAGCTGATCGACACCCTGGCGCTGGAGAACGGCAAGATCCGTCCCGAGGCCGCATTCGAAGTCGGCATGGTGCCGTCCAAATTGCGCTATTACGCCGCGCTGGCCCGCACCGAACATGGCCGCGCCGCGCAACCCCGGCCCGGCAAGATCTCTCTGGTGATCCGTCAGGCCGTCGGTGTCGCGGGCATCATCGTGCCGTGGAATTCGCCGGTGGTGCTGATGATCCGTTCGTTGGCGCCGGCCCTGGCCGCCGGTTGCACCACGGTAATCAAGATGCCTGGGCAGACCGCGCAGACTAACGCACTGGTGGCGCGGATCATGAGTGAAGCGCTGTCGCTGCCGCGCGGCGTGATCAACCTGTTCAGCGAGCAGGGCGCGGCCGGTTCGATCCATCTGGTGGAGTCGCCGAAGGTGCCGGTCATCAGCTTCACCGGCAGCACCGGCACCGGTCGGGCGATCTCGGCAGCGGGGGCGCAACACCTCAAGCGCTTCGGCCTGGAACTGGGCGGCAAAACGCCGATGCTGGTGTTCAACGACGCTGACCTCGACGCCGTGGTGCCGACGCTGGTCAAGGCGCTCACGGTGTTCTCGGGGCAGTTCTGCATGACCGGTTCGCGCCTGCTGGTGCAACGCGACGTTGCCCACACGTTGACTGAACGCCTTGCCGCTCGACTTGAAGCGGTGCGGGTCGGACCGGCGGCGGATCCGGCCAGTGACATGGGGCCACTGATCGACAAACCGAACGTGCAACGGGTCAATCAGGTGGTGGAAGAGGCGATTGCTGCCGGTGCGCAAGTCATCGTGCGCGGTGGGCCGGTGACTGACGGGCCGCTGGCCAAAGGCGCGTTCTATCGGCCGACGTTGCTGCGGGTCAGTGATCCGGAGATGGCCATCGTCCAGCGCGAAACCTTCGGCCCGGTGCTGACCCTGCAGGTGTTCGACAGCGAAGCCGAGGCCATTGAATTGGCCAACAATAGCGAATTCGGCCTGGCCGCCAGCGTCTGGACCCGCGACATCGACCGCTCGCTGCGGGTCGCCCGTGAACTGGAGGCCGGCACGGTGTGGGTCAACGACTGGGCGGTGGTCTACGACGAGTTCGAGGAGGGCGGCTTCAAACAGTCGGGGCAGGGGCGCCTGAACGGCGTGGCGGCGATGGATGATTTTGTCGAGTACAAACACATCGCGCTCAATCCCGGTCGGCGTCAGGAGTGACCGCGATGCGATTATCCCGACCGTGGATCGTCGCGCTGCTGGCGGGGGCGCTGAGCGCGTCCCCGGCCTATGCCGCAGGCGAACAACCTCTGACTTTCACAAGGACTGATCCGGTGTTTCAGGACAAACTCTACGATGCGTTGCTGGATGCGCTGTACGCCACGTTCGGCAAGCACCCCGGCTTTCGCGCGACCCATGCCAAAGGTCTGTTGGTGAACGGGACTTTCACCGCCTCACCGGCGGCGGCGAGTCTCAGCCGTGCGGCCCATTTGCAGGGGAAACCGGTGCCGGTGGTGCTGCGGTTCTCCAACTTCAGTGGCGTGCCGGCCACGGTGGACGGCGATCCGCTGGCCAGCCCGCGCGGGCTCGCGGTGCGTTTCAAACTGCCGAACGGCGAGTTCACCGACATTGTCGGCCATTCGTTCGACGGTTTTCCGGTGGCCACGCCACTGGAATTTCTCGGCTTCCTGAAAGGCATCGCTGCAACGGTCGCAACACCGCCGGATCCGCAGCCGTTGCAGGCTTTTCTGGCAGAGCATCCGAGGGCCAGGCACTTTCTGGAAACGCCGAAACCGGCGCCCGTCAGCTACACCAGCATCGAATACTTCGGCGTGAATTCGCTGGTTTTCAGTAACCGGGAAAGCCAGGAGCAGATCGTGCGCTATCGCATCGAACCGCTAACCGGCCAATCGCTTATCAGCGATCAACAAGCCGCCCGCATGCCAGCCGACTACTTGCAGGACGAACTGGCGGCACGACTGGCGAAGGGCCCGGCGCAGATGCGTTTGATCGCGCAACTGGCAGCGCCGGGCGACGTGATTGAAGACGGCTCGATCCCGTGGCCAAGAAACCGCCGTGAAGTCGAACTGGGCCTCTTCACCCTCGATTCGCTGGTGCCTGCTGAAGATCAGCAAGCCGCCCAGCAACGCCTCGACTTCAGCCCCGGCCGGTTGCTCGACGGCATCGCCCTGAGTCGCGACCCGATGACCCTGGCCCGCGACCGCATCTACCAGCGCGCCGTGCTGCGGCGCCGGCAACCATGACCACCGAGGCCGGCGCCCGCTGGAAGCAATGGCTGGTGTCATGGCTGGTGGTGTGGCCGCTGTCGGTGTCTATGCCGTGGGCACTGGCGGCGCTGCTGGAACTGGCGGATCTGCAATTGCCGGGGTGGTTGTTCAAGATGCTGGTGGCCGGGTTGATCTCGTTCAACATGGTGTATTGGCTTATGCCGCAGAGTTCGCGGTTGATGGCGCGGTGGATGGTGCGTTAAGCGTCTCGGGCCTTACTCGGTGGCGTCAAAAGCCTCGTGGTAGCTGACGACACCGACCGGCAACTCACCTTCAAACGCCAACGCCTGGAAGTACTCCGTCGGAATCCCCGGCAACTCCAGACCGGCATGGGCCTTGAAGCCGAAGCGGCCGTAGTAGCCCGGATCGCCAAGCACCACGCAACCAACCCCGCCAATGCGCTGCAACTCCGCCAGCGAAGCTTTCATCAGCGCCGAGCCGATGCCTTGCTGCTGTCGGGTCGGGCACACGGAGATCGGGCCGAGGCCGTACCAGCCTTGAGCGCCGGAGGAGATCGTCACGGGGGAAATGGCCACATGGCCGACCACCGTGTCGTTCTCCACCGCCACCAGTGAAACGCTGAGCTGACCGGCGCGGCGCAGGGCGTTGACGATGAATTGTTCGGTGTGGCTGGAGTGTTCTTCGTGTTGGAACGCGGCCTCGGTGATTCGGGCGATGGTGTCGATGTCTTCGGCGCGTTCGTTGCGGATTGTGATGTTTGTGTTCATGCGTTCTCGGGTGTCCCGGTCGATCAGGGTTCGAAGGGTTTCGAACAGCGGATCGGCATTGGTGTATTGCTTGCCGTAGGCCAGGTTGAAGCCATAGTCGAAGTCTGGCGGATTCTTTCCTTGAGTGTGTTGTAAAAGCGTTTCCAGCTTGTCGAGGGCCTTCACCGCTTTGGCTTCGGGGGAGTGGGCGTTTTCGTAGTCGTCCCAGAGCGCGAGGATTTCGTTTCTCAACGCGTCGTCCAGGGAACGGGTGAGCAACAGCAAGTCGTTGCGCTCCTGTTCGCCCTTGTCGGGAAAACCGGCTTGATCGACCGCCGGGATGTCACCGTTGATGGCTTCGCCGAGGTCGTGGATGACGCACATCTTCAGGACTTTCAGCACATCGAGCCCGGCCAGGTCGTCGGCGAACACGATCGCCATCAGGCACAGGCGCCAGCTGTGTTCGGCGGTGCTTTCGCTGCGTCCGGAGGAGGTGTGGGCGCTTCTGAGGACGTCCTTGAGCCGTTCCGCTTCGCGCAGGAAGTCGAGGCGTCCCTTGATTTTTTCGAGGTTCATACAGTGGCCGGGATTAAGAGAGCAGAGCTGAAAGCCTAGGCCCGGCCTTGATCATCGTCCACGCATAAAATATGCGGCGCGCGGCCTACAGCGTTTCCACCAGCCGTGCGGCGGTGCCGTCCGACAGCGCGATTCGCGTCCAGCGGCACAGGCTTTCGCGAATGGGGACGAGGGTTGAGTCATTGCGGCCGGTGACGAATTCCAGCGCCGGCGGCGCCGCGATTTCTCGCCAACCGGTGTCATCCAGCAAGGACTCCTTGTGCTGGATTTCCGGCGTCGCAAAGCGCCACAGCGATTGCCCCAGCAGATCGCTCAGCGGACTGCTGAATTGCGCCGCGCGGGCGGGGGAGCAGGCCAGCAGGCGATGGGTCAGGTCGCAGACAAGATGAACTGGACGGGCGCTGTCCGTAACCAGTCGCGCGAGGGCCTGATCGGCGGCGCTGTCGAGTCGTGCCGCGAGCAGCCGTTCGAGCTGAAGATGCGCGTCCGGATCCATTGCCTGCACGCCGCTTTCCCAGCGGGAAATCGTCGACTGGGTGACCCTGAACAACTCGGCGGCATGGCTCTGCTTGACGCGGTGCAGCACGCGCCAGCGGCGCAGGGCGATGCCTGGCAGACTGGGCTTCAACAAGGTGTCGGACATGGCGATGGATCGCAAAAGGAATGCGGGCCGACAGTCTGAAGACTGTCGGCCCGCGCTGCAAATCGACGCGATGTCAGGTCATTCCGGGAGTTTGGCGATTACCTTGATCTCGAACTGAAAGCCATACAGCCAGGTCACGCCGACCGCCGTAATCGTCGGGTGCGGCGCCTCGCCCCAGAACTCGGGCACTACTTCCCAGATGGTTTCGAAGGCCGATTGCGGATCGACCATGAACACCGTTACGTCCACCACATCGTCGAAACTGCCGCCGGCCGCGCCGAGGATGGCGTTGAGATTGGTGAAGGCCAGTCGCACCTGTTGTTTCAGATCCGGTTCCGGCGAGCCGTCCTCAAGGCTGCCGACCTGGCCTGAGACGAACAGAAAACCGTTGGAGCGAACCGCCGGGGAATAACGATTGCGCTCATAAAGCGCATGGCGTCCAGGTGGAAAAACCACGTCGCGTTTTGGCTGGATATTGGTCATGGGGTGTCTCCTTCAATGGGTTGAAAACCTGTGATGGAGAAACTGTAGGGACTTGCCTTGACGCGATAAACGCGCAACCTTGGCGATCACTGTTTGCAAATCCCAAACAATCGAGCTGCTATCAGAGGTGGGGTATGGACCGTTTTGACGCGATGCAAGCCTTCGCCAGGGTGGTGGAGGCGGGCAGTTTCACCAAGGCTGCAGAAACCCTGCACATGAGCAAGACCACCGTGACCCAGCTCATTCAGCAACTGGAGGCGCGGCTGCGGGTCAAGCTGCTCAACCGCACCACGCGCAAGGTCAATGCCACGGCGGACGGTGCGGCCTATTACGAGCGGGTGATCAAGCTGCTGGCGGACATGGACGACGCCGAGACCAGTCTCCCCGGCGCCGCGGCCCAGCCCAAGGGACGCTTGCGGGTCGACGTGCCCAGCCCCTTGGCCAACCTGATTCTGGTGCCGGCGCTGCCCGAGTTCTGTGCGCGGTATCCGGAGATCCAGATCGACATGGGCGTCAGCGACCGGATCGTCGACATCATCGATGAAAACGTCGATTGCGTGGTGCGCGGGGGCGAGCTGCGGGATCAGTCGCTGATGGCCCGGCGGGTCGCCGATCTTGAGCTCGGCGTATATGCCGCGCCGAGTTACCTGGCCCGCGCCGGTACCCCGGTGCATCCCCGGGAGCTGGAGGACAGCCATCACCGGGTGGTCGGTTTCCTCTGGGCGCGTACCGGCAAACCCGTGCCTTACGCCTTGCACAACGAACATGAAGACCTGCAGATCAAGGGTCGCCACGTGCTGGCGGTCGATGACGGCAACGCTTACCTGTCGGCAGGCCTCGCGGGGCTGGGAGTGTTGTGGCTGCCCAGGTACATGTCCAAAGCACACGAGGCCAGCGGTGATCTGGTGCCGCTGTTCGAAGACTGGCGCCTCGATCCGATGCCGCTCTACGTGGCGTACCCACCGAACCGCCACATCAGCCGCAAGCTGCGGGTGTTCATCGACTGGATCGCCGAAGTGATGACCCGCCACGCACCGGTCATGGATCGCTCAGGTTCGCCAGCAACCACTCGGTAAAACTGCGGGCCATCGGATCGCTTTCGCTGTCGCGGTGGGTCAGCAGCGCCCAGTTCGGGCCGCGAATGGTCTCGTCCACCAAGGGCTGCAACAGCCCGTCGGCCCGAGCCTTGCGGCTGAGCAACTGGCTGACCAGCGCGATGCCGAGGCCGCCGCATGCCGCGTCCAGCAGCAGGCCCGGATCGGAGAAGTTCAGGCCCTGATCCTGCTGGCCGACATCGATTCCCGATTCCACCGCCCAATGGCTCCAGTCCATTTCCCGCTCGCCGTGCAGCGTTGTCCGCTGCGCGCTTGGCACGCTTAACAAGCTCGGATGACACGCCGGATAGAGGCGGTCGGCGTGCAGCACCTTGAAGCTGCATTCAGCCTGCGAACTGATGTCGTCGCGCACCGCCAGATCGATGGTCTGGGTCGCCATGTCCGGCACTTCATCGGTGCTGAAAATCCACAAATCCACATTCGGATGCTGACGGCGGAAATCCCCCAGCCGTGGCAGCAACCAATGCCGGGCGAACGCCGGCGTGGTGTTGAGCACCAGTTGATTGGGTTTCTGATATTGCCCCAATCGCCGGATGCCCACCGACAATTGCTGCAGCATGGCCTGGGTGGTGCTGAGCAGATCATGGCCGGCGTCGGTCAGGCTGACACTGCGCCCGCTGCGGAAAAACAGCGGTTGCTCCAGGTACGCCTCAAGGCTGCGGATCTGCTGGCTGATGGCCGATTGCGTGAGGCTCAGTTCCTCGGCGGCCTTGTGAAAACTGCCCAGCCTGGCGGCGGCTTCAAAGCCGCGCAACGAGCTGAGGGGTGGCCAGTGTTTCAGCATGATCGATAAGTTCCTCTAATCAGTTTTCCGCTAAATTCATCGTTTGTTTGCCCATTGGGCCGCCATTAGCATGCACGTCAACGCCGCCAAGGCTGTTTTCATTGAACACAATGGCTTAACTCAAAGGGCTTTTTACCATGCAGCAGAACAAAAACAACAACAGCGGTTGGATGATGCCGGCAGAGTGGGTGACGCACGCGGCGACCTGGATGGTCTGGCCACACAACAAGGCCCTGTGGGAGTCGGGCTGGGGCGTGACCTTGCCGTTGGTGCAGGAAGATTTCGCCCGCGTCGCCAACGCCATCGCCCGGTTCGAACCGGTGAAAATGGTTGTTGATCCGTCGGCGATTGCCAGCGCCAAAGCCTTGTGCGGGCCGAACATCGAGCTGATCCCGCTGGCGGTCAACGACAGCTGGTGCCGCGACTCCGGCCCGAGCTTCGTGGTGCACCCGGAGCAAGGTTTGGCCGGGGTGAGCTGGCGCTTCAACGCGTGGGGCGGCAAGTCGGCCCATGACCTGGACGAAAGCCTGGCCCGCCGCGTACTCAATCACCTGGGCGGCGAGTGCTTCGGCACGGCGCTGAGTAACGAGGGCGGCGCGATCCATGTGGACGGCGAGGGCACGTTGATCACAACCGAATCGGTGCTGCTCAACCCCAACCGTAACCCCGGCGAGAGCAAGGCCGAGATGGAAGAAATCTTCAGTCGTTTGCTCGGCGTGAAGAAAACCATCTGGCTGCCGGGCGATCCGGATTACGTCACCGGCGACATGACCGACGGCCACGTCGATGGCGTCTGCGCCTTCGCCCGTCCCGGCGTGTTGCTGGTGGACGCGACTCACGATCGCAGCTCGGTGTACGCCGAAGTCGTGCGGGAAAACCGCCGCGCACTGGAACTGGCCACCGACGCCCAGGGCCGCAAGTTCGAGCTGATCGAGCTGTACGAAGCCACCGACGCGGTGGACACAGAAGCCGAAGTGTTCTGCGCCTCGTACACCAATTTCTACATCGCCAACGGCGCGATCATCATGCCGGCGTATGGCATCGAGGCCGACCATATCGCGGCAGAAACGCTGGCCAAAGCGTTCCCGGGACGTGAAGTGGTGCCGGTGCAGATCAATCACCTGGCCCATGGCGGCGGCGGTGTGCACTGCATCACCCAGCAACAGCCAGCCTGGCCGGTGGAGGGTTGATCGATGACGCTGCTCAAAGTCGCCACCACTCAGATGCCGTGCACCTGGGACCTGAGGAGCAATCTTGATCGCGCCGAGCAGTTGGTGCGTGAAGCGGCCGCGCAGGGCGCGCAAGTGATCCTGTTGCAGGAACTGTTCGCCACGCCGTATTTCTGCATCGAACAGAGCCACCATCACATGGCGCTGGCCGAGGAGTACCGCGACAGCCAAGTGCTGTCGCGTTTCGCCGCGCTGGCCCGTGAACTCGGCGTTGTGTTGCCGCTGAGCTGGTACGAGAAGGCCGGCAATGCCTACTTCAACTCCCTGAGCGTGGCCGATGCCGACGGACGCCTGTTGGGCGTGTACCGCAAGACTCACATCCCCAACGCCATCGGCTATCAGGAGAAGGAATATTTCAGCCCCGGCGACACCGGTTTCAAAGTCTGGGACACCGCGTTCGGTCGCCTCGGCGTGGGCATCTGTTGGGATCAGTGGTTCCCGGAAACCGCCCGCTGCCTGGCCTTGATGGGCGCTGAAGTGCTGCTGTTCCCGACGGCTATCGGTTCGGAACCGGGCTGCGCGGATCTGGATTCGCGCGACCACTGGCAGATGACCATGCGCGGCCACGCCGCTGCCAATCTGCTGCCGGTGATCGCCTCCAACCGCGTTGGCCGCGAAGTGGCGGGCACCGATGCGGCGCTGCAAATGAATTTCTACGGCTCGTCGTTCATCTGCAACCACAAGGGAAAAATGCTCGCCGAAGCCGACCGCGCCAGCACCGGTGTCTTGGTGCAAAGCCTGGATCTGGCAGCCATGCGCGAAGATCGCCTGAGCTGGGGCATCTACCGCGACCGTCGTCCGGAAATGTACGGCGCGCTGTTGAGCCAGGACGGCCGTCACCTTCACGCCCGCTGGAATCCTCAAGGAGTCTGACATGCACACCTCACACAAGTGGTTGCTGGGCGCTCTGGGCCTGGCGCTGGCCGGTCTGGTGCCGGCCGTGCACGCTGAAGACAAGACGTTGCGGCTGTACAACTGGGCGGATTATTTCGCCGAAGACACGTTGAGCAAATTCACCGCTGAAACCGGGCTCAAGGTGATCTACGACGTGATGGACGGCAGCGAAACCCTGGAAGCCAAGATGCTGTCCGGCGGCAGCGGCTACGACCTGATCTTCCCCGGCGACACCGTGGCCGAGCGCTTGATGCGTGCCGGCAGCCTGTTGCCGCTGGACCTTTCGAAGATCACGGCGATGAACGACATCGAACCGGGCCTGCAAAAACTGCGCAGCCATTACGAGCATTCGAACAAGGCCACGGTGCCGTACACCTGGGGCACCATCGGCCTGACCTACAACGCCGAGCAGATCAAACAGCGCATGGCCGACGCGCCGGTCAACAGCCTGGACATGCTGTTCAAACCGGAGTTGGCCGCGAAATTCGCCGATTGCGGGATTTCGATGATCGACTCGCCGGATGAAGTGCTGGCCGTGGTGCTCAACTATCTGGGCCGCGACCCGCGCAGCGCCAAGCCTGCGGACCTGGCAGCGGCCAGTGATCTGCTGATGAAGCTGCGGCCGTACATCCGCAAGTTCCAGTCGCAACCGGTGACCGATCTGGTCAACGGCAACCTGTGCCTGTCCCTCGGCTACAGCGGCGACATGACCCAGGCCCAACGCACCTCGGACAGCGCCGGCAAGCAGACCCGCTTCCAGTACCGCGTGCCGCGCGAGGGCACCACGGTGTGGATGGACACCATGGCCATTCCGGTCGATGCCAAACACCCGGAGTACGCCTACGAATTCATCAACTTCGTGATGCGCCCGGAGAACATGGCCGCGATCAGCAATTTCACCGGTTACCCGACCTCCAACGCCAAGGCCCGGCCAAACGTGGACGAGGCGATGCGCAACAACCCGGACATCTACCTCGACGAAGCGACCTATGCTCGTCTGATACCGGGCAAGGATATTCCCCAGGCCGACATGCGTGCCCGCATGCGCACCTGGACCAAGTTCAAGACCGCCACTGCAAAGTGATTTTTCCGGGCCGCCTCGGCGGCCCCTTACACATCAGGAACGTACACATGCCCACTCGTCGCGAGTTCATCAAACAGGTTTCAGTCGCCGCCGGCGTAGGCGCTGCCGTCATGGGCCTCGGCCTGTCCCCGGCGCGGGTGCTGGCGGCCAGCGAAGGTCGCTGGTTCATGCCCGACGAGGGCGACAAACACGAGCGCGCCTACATGGCCTTCGGCGCGCAGGACGCGATCTGGGAAGACTTCACCGAAGACGTCCAGGAAGCCCTCGGTCGCATCGCCCGCGCCATTTCCCGCTACGAACCGCTGACCATCTATTGCCGCAGCGGCGAACGCAGCCTGGCCGAGGAGATTTGCGGCACCTCCAACATCACCTACCAGATCGCCAACCTCGACGACATCTGGATGCGTGACATCAGCGCCAACTTCGTCATCGACGACAAGAATGGCCTCGGGGCGGTGGACTTCAACTTCAGCGGCTGGGGCAACAAGCAACAGCATTCGAAAGACGCGAAGATCGCCAAACGCGTGGCGGCTGATGCGCAGGCGACCTATCAGCGCAGCGAACTGGTGGGCGAGGGCGGCGGCATCGAAGTCGACGGCCACGGCACCGCAATCATGACCGAAAGCTGCTGGGTCAACGAAAACCGCAACCCCGGCTGGAGCAAGGCCGACGTCGAGGCGGAACTGAAAGCACGCCTCGGTTTGCGCAAGATCATCTGGCTGCCGGGCATCAAGGGCATGGACATCACCGATGCCCACGTCGATTTCTATGCGCGCTTCGTCACACCCGGCGTGGTGATCGCCAACCTCGACACCGACCCGCGCTCCTACGACAACAAGGTCACCCTGGCGCACCTGGAAATCCTGAAAAAGGCCACCGACGCCGACGGTCGTCCGTTGCAGATCCACACCGTTTCGCCACCGCTGAAGCCACGCAAGACCAAATTCAACAAGGACAACGACGACTTCGCCGCCGGTTACATCAACTATTTCGTGATCAACGGCGCGGTGATCGCCCCGGAGTTTGGCGACAAGGAGGCGGACAAGAAGGCCTTCGACCTGCTGAAAAAGCTCTATCCGAACCGCGACGTGGTGCAGATCAACATCGACGCGATCGCGGCCGGCGGTGGCGGGATTCACTGTGTGACCAGTCACCAGCCGGCATAAGGCTCAGCGCCTGCGCACTGCCACGCATTTGATTTCCACCAGCAGCCCCGGATGGGCCAGTTCGCTGACACCTATGCAGGTCCAAGCGCAGAAACCTTTGGGGAACACGCGGTTCTTCACGTCACGAAACACCGGCATGTGATGGCTCATGTCGACGTGATAAGTGGTCATCTCCACCACATCGTTGAAGGTGCAACCACCGGCCTTCAACACCTCGTCGAGGTTTTCCCAGGCGCGGATGAATTGCTGCTCGGGGTCTTCGATGACCTTCAAGTCAGCCGTCCGGCCCACCTGACCGGCGCAGTAAAGCGTGTCGCCGACCAGAACCGCCGGGGCGTAACCGGCGCGTTCGACGATGGGTTTCATGGATTCAGGGATGATGATTTCGCGGTTGGGCATTGTGATGTCCTTGAGTACTGCGTTTCAGCGACCGTGCGCGGCCGCCGCCAACTGCTCGGTATCCACTCGAACAAACACCGAATCGCCCACCGCCGTCAGCACCTCCCCGGCGTACACCTCGCAGATCACCCGGGTCTTGCGCCCGACTTCACCGTCGACTTTCGCCTTCAGCGTCAGCGGCACGCCCATTGGCGTCGGTTTGATGAACTTGATACCAAGGTTGCCGGTGACGCAGTTGATGCGCGGCAGGCTTTCGGGTTCGCGCTGCTCGGCCCGGTAGTGATACGCCATCGCGGTCCAGTTGGAATGGCAGTCCACCAGCATGGCGATCAGCCCGCCGTAGACCAGTTCCGGCCAGCCGCTGTATTTGGCCTCGGGCACATGCTCGGCCATGACGTGCACGCCGTCTTCATGCCAGAAACTCTTGATGTGCAGCCCGTGCGGGTTACTGCTGCCGCAGCCGAAGCAGATGCCCTCGGGGGCGGCAATGTCTTGCAGGGAAGTGTCGGGGGAGGCCATGCCGGAGTCATCCTTAATCAGTAAGCCGAACCGGACGGATTCTAACCCCGAATGCTCACCGTGAGGATTGCTCCTTGTGTTCGTGCTGCGGTGGATCGGTCAGGAGTTTTTTGCGGGTCGTCGAGTGATTCGGCAATTGCTCGCTGATGTCCCAGATTTCCAGCATTTTTGCGTATTCGAAGGCATGGCGCGGGTCGAGCTGAATCCACTGCTGGAACGCCAGGCGCTCGTCGGATGTGCAAGTGTCATCCTGCAGGCGCAGGCACCAGTGCGCTGCCTGGTTCAGGATTTCTTCATCTGCGTCGTTCATTGACGGTTTCCACGATGGCCGGAGAGGGCAGTTTACGTTGCCGCTTGCAAAAAAAACGTCAAAGCACGCTGAGTATTTAAACGGTTAGTGAACGTTTAACGGACAAAAAACGCCGCCCATGGACAGATCGCGCCGCTATTTCCGGCCTTCGCGCAATTGTCATATTCCGTCACATTTCAATGCAGATAGTGGGCAGCCCAATGTGTTTCCAGTGAGGCTGCCCCGTGTTTCAACGTCTTGCGTGTTCGCTGTCCGTGTTGAGTCTGTCCATTGCTGCCGCCCAGGCCGCCGACCTTGATACCCCGCGTCTGGCGGGCATCGACAATTTCCGGGATATCGCCGGTACCACCACCGCCTATTCCACGACCCACGACGGCACGATGCGCGCCGGGGTGTTTTACCGTTCCAATGCGCTGACGCCGACGGCGGCGGATCTTGCGACCCTCAATGGCCTGGGGATCAAGGCGGTTTATGACCTGCGCACGCCCAGCGAAATCGCCGGCACGCCAGATACGATGCCGATCGGGGCGACCTACCAGAACATCGACATCATCGGCAGTACCACTTCCGGCTCGAACATCACCACCGTGTCGTTCAAAAGCGCGGCCGATGCGATTGCGATGATGCAGGAGACCAACCGCGCCTTCGTCAGCGACGCCGGCATGCGCAGCCAGTTCAACGTGCTGTTCAACGAACTGGCAGGCGTCGACGGTGCCGCGCTGTTCCATTGCACCGCCGGCAAAGACCGCACCGGCTGGACCGCCGCCGTGCTGCTGAGCATCGCCGGGGTCGACAACGCGACGATCATGAGCAACTACCTGGCGACCAACGACTACACGGCCGCGCGGGTCGCCAAGACACTGGCGATGATGCCGCCGAGCATGGCCGCGATCTACGCGCCGCTGCTGGGCGTCGAGGCCAGTTACCTGCAGGCGGGTCTGGATCAGGTGACCGCGCAGTACGGCAGCATGGACAACTACCTCAAGCAGGGGCTGGGTCTGTCCCAGGAAACCATCTATGTGCTGCGCGGCAAAATGGTCGAGTACAACAGCCTGCCTGGTCAGGCCGGGCTGATCGGCAACGCTGCGGCCGGGGCGCAGCTGTTGCAGCAACTGCAGAACAGCAAACTCTCGGGCACCTACAGCGCCTACAACTACTACCTGCAATCGGCCATCGACGCCGGCACCCTGGACGGTGTCGAGTCCACGGTCGGCGGTCAGGTGCATGCGGATGCGGCGAGTTATCTGCTGCGTCAGAACGCGATGATCGAGCAGGCCGCCGCGCCATTCGCCAGTGGCACTGACCTCAAGGTTGGCCAGTACCGGTTGTGGAGCACCGCGCTCGCCGGTTACCTCGGCACCGACGGCTCGGCCCATGCGCAAAGCAGCAACGAACACAGCCAGGGCTTGATGGTTGGCGTCACTCAGCGTTTCTCCGAGCAACTCAGCGCACGCGGCGGTATCGGTTACAGCAAAGGCACCGTCGGCGGGGCGGGCGGCGAGGCTGATACCGACTTCACCTTCCTCAATCTGGGTGCCCGTTATGGCTTCACCAGTCTGGAACGTGGTTTGTTTGCCGATGCCAGCCTCAGCGCCGGTTACGTCGACTACGACAGCAAGCGCGACCTCGGCGGCGGCCTCGGTTCGGCGAAGGGCGGCACTCATGGCAATCTCAGTGGTGCCACGTTGGCACTCGGTTATCGCATGCCGCTGAACACTGTGATTCTGGAACCGAGCCTCGGCGTGCGCGTCAGCCGTCTGGACCTGTCGGGCTTCCAGGAAAAGGGCAGCGAACTGGCCCTCAATGTCGATGACATTCAGGACACCCGGCGTAGCGCGGTGGCCAATCTCGGCGTCTCGTTCGCCCCGATGCCGATGGGCGCGTGGCAACTGGTGCCGGGCGTGCGGGTCGGCTACGAGCATGTGCTGGGCGATCATCAGGTCGACAGCGAAGGGCATCTGCTGGGACTGGATATCGAACAGCGCGCGGCATTCGACAATCGTGACCAGTTCAGTGGCGGGGTGAATGTCATGGCCAACCTTGGCGCCCTGAGTGTGGGCGCCGAAGTCGGTGCCAGCGGCGGGGGCGACAGCCACGGTTTCGGCGGTGCGCTCAAGGCCAGTTATCAGTTCTGAAACACCTCAGACACATAAAGGACTGCCTCAGCGCAGTCCTTTTCGTACCTCGGCCGGGCTCACGCCGTAGGCACTCTGGAAATACTGGCTGAAGCGCCCGACATTGCTGAAGCCCAATCGCAGCGCCACTTCGGTCACCGACGGCGAAGTGCCCTGACGCAACGTCTCGTAGGCGCGTTCCAGCCGTACCTGCCGCTGATACCCGACAATCGACGTCCCGGCAAATCGCCGAAAGCCCTCCTGCAACGCACGCAGGCTGACATTCGCCAACTGCGCCAGATCCGTCCCGCTGACCGCGCTCTCGGGGTGCGCCTGAATGTACTCGATGGCCTGCTTCACATGCCGTGGCGCAATCAGCGCCTCGGGTCGACGCAGCGCCTGACTGAAATTGTGCGGCCAGGCCTCCAGCACGGCGTCCACCAGCATCTCCCGCAGCCGCGACGGCATCAGGGAGCCGGCGTTCAACAGCAGACCGAACTCCGCGCCGGTGGCCAGATCGATCAGCGCGCGAATGCCCTGAAACGCCGGGCTTTTCAGATCCACCCTCGGCTCGAAATGCAGCTTGTGCACGATCGGTCGGCCCAACAGCGACGACAAGCGTTCGGTGAGCGCTGCGCGGCTGATCGACATGCCGTGCTGGGCGTGATTGTCGATAAAGCGCATCGAACGCAAGTCCGCCTTGTCGATGGCCAGCCCCACATCGCTCAGCCCCACGTCTTCATGGTTGAAAACGATCTTGCCGGCGGTGGGAATGACGAAGGTGATTTCGTCGAACGGCTCGGGAAACGTGACGCTGAAATCGCCCCGGTAATGCATGCGCCGGAAACTCACGCCTTCGTACCGCCCGTAAACGCCACCGATGATGATGTCCTTGGGCGGTGGCGGGGTGTCGCCATATCGGTTGCCGAACATTCGCGAGAACAGGGCGCCGAAGTCGTCGCTGGCCATGTTGTCGGATCGCAGGATGAGGGTCTGGCGCGTCGGGCTTGAGTACACCGGGAAGGTCACCTTGGTGGTCGGGGCAGAGGGGCGCGAGGACGTTACCAAGGGAGAGTGACGCCGATGTGACAACGCTCGATGCTGTACGTGAATGCCACGCACAGCATCGAGCGAAGTGCTTTCAACTGTGATGAATGTCCCGGTCCTTGGTTTCCGGCAAGAAGAAAATGCCGAGAATCGCCGTCATCACCGCGATGACAATCGGGTACCACAAGCCGTAGTAGATATCCCCGGTGGCCGCGACCATCGCAAACGCCACGGTCGGCAGGAACCCGCCGAACCAGCCGTTACCGATGTGGTACGGCAGCGACATCGAGGTGTAGCGGATGCGCGCCGGGAACAGCTCGACCAGCCATGCCGCAATCGGGCCGTAGACCATGGTCACGTAGATCACCAGCACGGTCAGCAGGAGCAAGACCATCGGGTAATTGGTCTTGGCCGGATCAGCCTTTTCCGGATACCCGGCTTCTTTCAGCGCGGTGCCGAGGCTGGCGGTGAAGGCGTCGTTGCGGGTCTTGAAGTCGGCGGCCGGCATGGCGGTGCCTTCGAAGCTTTCGATGACCTTGTCGCCAATGCGCACCTGAGCCACGGTGCCCGGTTCCGCTACCACGTTTTCGTAAGGGATCGCCCGTTTGGCCAGGATGGTTTTCGCCAGGTCGCAGGAACTGGTGAATTTGGCCTTGCCCACCGGATCGAACTGAAACGAGCACTGGTCGGGGTTGGCGATCACCTTGACCGGGTTCTTCTCCTGGGCGACGAACACGTCGGGGTTACCGTACTGGGTCAGCGCGTGGAAGATCGGGAAGTAGGTGACCGCCGCCAGAATGCACCCGGCCATGATGATGCCCTTGCGCCCGATGCGGTCGGACAGGCTGCCGAAAATCACGAAGAACGGCGTACCGATCAGCAGTGAACCGGCGATCAGCAGGTTGGCGGTCTGCGGGTCGATCTTCAGGGTTTGCAGCAGGAAAAACAGCGCGTAGAACTGCCCGGTGTACCAGACCACCGCTTGCCCGGCGGTACCGCCGAGCAGGGCCATGATCACGATTTTCAGGTTGTCCCAACGGGCGAAGGATTCGGTCAGCGGCGCTTTCGACGCCTTGCCTTCGGCCTTCATCTTCATGAACACCGGCGACTCGCTCAGTTGCAGGCGGATGTACACCGACACGATCAGCAGCAGGATCGACAGCAGGAACGGAATCCTCCAGCCCCAGGCCTCGAACGCCTCGGTGCCCAGCGCCGTACGGCAGGCCAGAATCACCAGCAGCGACAGAAACAGCCCCAGGGTTGCAGTGGTTTGAATCCACGAGGTGAAGAACCCGCGTTTGCCCTTCGGCGCATGCTCGGCCACATACGTCGCCGCGCCGCCGTACTCACCGCCCAGCGCCAGGCCTTGCAGCAGCCGCAGGGTAATCAGAATGATCGGCGCCGCGACCCCGATCGTCGCGTAACCGGGCAGGAACCCCACAATCGCCGTCGACACACCCATGATCACAATCGTGATCAGAAACGTGTGCTTGCGCCCGATCATGTCACCCAACCGCCCGAACACCACTGCCCCAAACGGCCGTACCGCAAAACCGGCGGCGAAGGCGAGCAGGGCGAAGATGAACGCCGTGGTCTCGTTCACCCCGGCGAAGAAGTGCTTGGCGATGATCGCGGCGAGTGAGCCGTAAAGGTAAAAGTCGTACCACTCGAACACCGTGCCGAGGGACGACGCAAAAATCACCTTGCGCTCCTCGCGGCTGATGCTGTGGTTGGGCGCGTTGCCGGTGGAGGTGCTGTCGAGTACTGCCATGGGTGTTCTCCGTCGTGCTTGTTTTTATAGGCCGGAGCACTTCATCAACGTCGCGTACCCGAGGCCTGTGGCGGATGCCGTATCAGGTGTTTCGTGGAGCGTGCACAGAATCACCGCCCCGCGCGGGAGGGCGGGGTTTCATTGAGCATAATTGGGATTGGGGGGATATCCAGTGGTGGCGGTGGATGGGGGGCAGTGACGGAGAGGCTTTGGCTGGTTCGGGGAGGGAATGAGTTAAATGAGTTTGCATTCGTGGTTTTTATAGTTGTTCAGAATTTTGGTTGTTCTGAATAATTATTAAAAACTGTCATTTCTGTCAGGTGCGGCCGCGGATGGTTACGTTGATACTTTTAGTACGTGGGGTTGGAAAATAAATCTGTTCCCTTTGATTGCCCTTTGATTGTTAATGGTCTTGATTGGAGGTGTGTGATGGTGATGGATGATAGAGAGTATCTTGTGCAGAAAGCGAAATTGGCAGAGCAAGCTGAGCGTTATGAAGATATGGCTGAAGCCATGAAAAAAGTCAAAGAGCTTGGTAGTGAACTCAGTACTGAAGAAAGGAGCCTTCTTGCTATTGCGCAGAAAAAGAGTGCCGTAGTTCCTCGATAAAAAAACTAAAGCAGGCCTTGGAAATGGCAATCAAAAGGGGACAGATTTGAATGGCACTTACTTAACAGCTAACCGATTGAGCTGAAAGCAAAAAATGAAGAAGGGCTGGCCTTGGTCTACGGTGATAGTTGCGAACACACACCAGAAAACCAAGGACACAGCCCACATGGATCGTAGACGCCAAATTCTCCAGCATCAACAGCAACGTTTTCGCCGCCACGCTTCGAATTGTGATGCCTATGCTTTTTTCAACCTGCTCACGGCTCCCGAGTTGCTGCAGCGCGTTGAGTCAGCACTGCCAGAGCATCGGGAGCGCTTGTATCCGCCAACGGAAACTCTGTCGATGTTCCTGGCTCAAGCGATGAGTGCCGATCGCTCCTGCCAGAATGCCGTCAACGATTTCTCCATCAAGCGATCCTGTAGCGGCATGAAACCCAATAGCGCTCGCACGGGCGCCTTCTGTAAAGCCCGACAACGCTTGCCGGTAGAAATGGTATCCACGTTGGTTCGACATTCCGGTTCGTCTATCAGTGATCAGGCGCCGCCTTCGTGGCGATGGATGGGGCGACCTGTACGCCTTGTCGACGGGACAACCGTCTCGATGCCCGATACGGCTGCGAATCAGGGGGCCTATCCGCAATCTCGCGGGCAGAAAGTTGGCCTTGGTTTTCCGTTGTGTCGAGTGGTGGGCCTCGTTTGCCTCTCCAGTGGCGCCGTTTTAGATGCCGCACTTGGACGTTTCCGAGGTAAGGGCGGCGACGAACAGACGCTGCTCAGATCAATGCTCGGCACGTTGAAAACAGGCGACATCTTGTTGGGCGACGCTTACTACGCGACCTATTTTCTGCTGTGCGAGTTGCAGCGACGAGGTATCGATGGCGTGTTCGAACAATATGGCGCTCGACGGCGCAGCACGGACTTTCGTCTGGGCCAAAGTCTCGGTTCGGAAGACCACTTGATCGAATTGAAAAAGCCCGAAAGAAGGCCGCCCTGGATGAGTCAAACACATTACGAACAGGCCCCTGAAAGGCTGATAGTGCGAGAGTTGAAGACTGGCGGAAAAACGTTGGTGACCACCTTGCATTGCCCGAAGCAGACACCCAAAACAGCTCTCAAATCGCTGTACAAGGGGCGATGGCATGTCGAGTTGGACTTGCGAAATCTCAAGGCCACACTGGGCCTTGGAAGGTTGAGCTGCAAAACCCCGGGCATGGCGGTCAAGGAGTTATGGGTCTATCTGTTGGCCCACAATCTGATCCGAATGCTCATGACCCAATCGGCTCTGTTAGCGGACTGCTTGCCTCGCGAACTGAGCTTCAAACACAGCCTTCAGCTATGGCTGGCGCTACGACAATATGGGAGTCCTGAAGACGAGGATGGTCTGGCGAACTTACTGATGCTGATAGCGCAAAGACGCGTTGGAAATCGACCTGGTCGTATCGAACCGCGAGCCATAAAACGAAGACCTCAGGCCTACCCCTTGCTGACCAAGTCACGTCGGTCAGCAAGGGCTGAGGTCAGGAAAAACGGGCATGCTAAACATGTTAAGTAAGTGCCATTCGGGACAGACTCAATTCGTCCCCTCTCATGCTAAGTGGAGGTGAGTATTAAACCTCGTTGATAAGGCTTACTCCGTCGGAACGACTTTATCCAACACCCGATTCACCGCCAGTTCCGCCAGCATCACAACCTGCGCAATACCCTGCGCGGTCTTGCGATGAGGCCCCTGAAGGAGGTCGGCGAAGTTGTGCAGCATGACGTTGGCGGAGCCGAGGGTTTCGACGGCGTCGGCGAGCAGGGATTCGTTGTTGCTGGCCGGGTTGGCCTGGTAGAGGCGGTTGGGGGAGTAGGGCGCGGCCATCATGTGGGCTGTCATCGGGCCGAGGTGGTAGTCGACGGCGCGGTTGGCGGCTTCGTTGAATTTCTTCGAATCAGGGCATTCGTAGGGGGAGGTTGGGTCGGTGATGCTGGCCGGTTCGGTGACCGGGGGATTTGGCGTTGCTTTGAACATATTCATTCTTTTCCTGTTTTGAAGCCGCCAGACCCGAGCTACTAAACAAGGGTGGAGGCAGCTGTGCGCAGGTTAGTAGACCGGGGAAAAGAAGAAAGCCGGCGTGCCCGAGGGCACCCTACGCACAGCCACCATCAAATCCAGGTATGGGAATACCTGACTGACAGAGACTTGTGCACTCTTCAAATACCAACGGGCTACTAAACCCGATCACTGCGAATCAGTGACCCGATCCAAGTTACCGGCCGACCCCAAGGCGCACAAGCCGGCGGATTCTGGCGTAGCCGTAGGCGCTGGCGCAAGGATTTGTGGGCAATTGCGCGTAACTCCAGGTGTCTTTAAACACACGCATCGAAACGTGTTTGGCGGCCCACAAAACACACTGAAACATCCGTCAGAACCCACCCCGAAAACCACCATGGCTTCAAACCCGCCGCCGTGTCTGTAAACTGGCCGCCCGAAACGGCGCGCGATGGCGCCGTCCTCACTGCCAGCGAAGGACTTTCCCATGGCCAACCAAGACATCACCTACACACCGGATCCGGATGCAGACTCGATCTCTTCGGACGTGACCGAATTCAACGGCATCCTGATGTCGACCCAGATTCCGACCCGTGCCGACGGCAGCCTGGAACTGGGTGACGTCACCGCGCAAAGCGAATGCACGTTGCAGGCGCTGAAAGTGGCGCTGGAAAAGGCTGGCAGCTCGATGGAGCGCGTGCTGCACCTGACCATTTACCTGACCGACATGGCTGATCGCGCTGCGTTCAACGAGGTGTACAAGCGCTTCTTCGCCAAGCCATGGCCGGTGCGTGCGGCGGTTGGGGTGGCGGCGCTGGCGGTTGAAGGGATGAAGGTGGAAGTGACTGCAATGGCTGCCAAGGCCTGAGTTTGCGGTTCGGTTCGGCAGCTCTGTCCTGGGCAGGGCTGCCACCCGGCAGCACAGGCGTGCCGGCCACGCGTTTCGCGGCTACAATGCGCGCCTCGACCGTGACAGCCTGACTAAAAACTATATATGTCCTTGCCCAAACATCACCTGGAACTGCTCAGCCCCGCCCGTGACGTGGCCATCGCCCGCGAGGCCATCCTGCATGGCGCCGACGCGGTGTACATCGGCGGCCCGAGCTTCGGTGCGCGCCACAACGCGTGCAACGAGGTGAGCGAAATTGCCGAACTGGTGGAATTTGCCCGTCGCTATCACGCGCGCATCTTCACCACCATCAACACCATCCTGCACGACAACGAACTGGAGCCGGCGCGCAAGCTGATCCATCAGTTGTACGACGCCGGCGTCGATGCGCTGATCGTCCAGGACCTGGGCGTGATGGAACTGGACATTCCACCCATCGAGCTGCACGCCAGCACCCAGACCGACATCCGCACCCTTGAGCGGGCGAAGTTCCTCGATCAGGCCGGTTTCTCGCAACTGGTACTGGCCCGTGAACTGAACCTCAAGGAAATCCGCGCGATCGCCGATGAAACCGATGCCGCCATCGAGTTCTTCATCCACGGCGCGTTGTGCGTGGCGTTTTCCGGTCAGTGCAACATTTCCCACGCGCAGACCGGGCGCAGCGCCAACCGGGGCGACTGCTCCCAGGCCTGCCGTCTGCCGTACACCCTGAAAGACGAAAAGGGTGGCGTGATCGCCTACGAAAAACACCTGCTGTCGATGAAGGACAACAACCAGAGCGCCAACATCCGCGCGTTGGTCGAGGCCGGTGTGCGTTCGTTCAAGATCGAAGGTCGCTACAAGGACATGGGCTATGTGAAGAACATCACCGCCTATTACCGCCAGCGCCTGGACGACGTGCTCAACGACCGTCCGGACCTGGCCCGCGCTTCCAGCGGCCGCACCGCGCATTTCTTCATGCCGGACCCGGAAAAGACCTTCCACCGGGGCAGCACCGACTACTTCGTCAGCGAGCGCAAGATTGACATCGGCGCGTTCGATTCGCCGACCTTCACCGGTCTGGCGGTGGGCACGGTCGAGAAAGTCGGCAAGCGTGACATGCAAGTGATCACCCACGAGCCGCTGTCCAACGGCGACGGCCTCAACGTGCTGGTCAAGCGCGAAGTGGTGGGTTTCCGCGCCAACATCGCCGAAGCCAAAGGCGAGTTCGAGGAAGAAGGCGAGAAGCGCTACCGCTACCGCGTCGAGCCGAACGAAATGCCGGACGGCCTGTACAAGCTGCGCCCGAACCATCCGCTGAACCGCAACCTCGACCACAACTGGCAGCAGGCCTTGCTCAAGACCTCTGCCGAGCGTCGTATCGGCGTGAGCTGGCTGGCGAAGCTGCGTGAAGAGCGTCTGGAACTGACCGTGACCAGCGAAGAGGGCATCAGCGCCAGCGTTGCGCTGGAAGGCCCATTCGGCGTCGCCAACAAACCGGAACAGGCGCTGGAAACCTTGCACGATCTGCTCGGTCAGCTCGGCACCACCGAGTACCACGCGACCTCGATCAAGCTGGATGCGCCGCAAGCGTTCTTCATCCCGAACTCGCAGCTCAAGTCGTTGCGCCGTGAAGTGATCGAAGCGCTGACCGCCGCCCGTGTTGCCGCCCACCCGCGCGGTTCGCGCAAGGCCGAGACCACGCCACCGCCGGTGTACCCGGAGGCGCATCTGTCGTTCCTGGCCAACGTCTACAACCAGAAGGCCCGCGACTTCTACCACCGTCACGGCGTGAAACTGATCGACGCCGCGTACGAGGCTCACGAAGAGGCGGGCGAAGTGCCGGTGATGATCACCAAGCACTGCCTGCGGTTCTCCTTCAACCTGTGCCCGAAACAGGCCAAAGGCGTGACCGGCGTGAAGACCAAAGTCGCGCCGATGCAGCTGATTCACGGCGATGAAGTGCTGACCCTGAAGTTCGATTGCAAACCGTGCGAGATGCACGTGATCGGCAAGATGAAGGGCCACATCCTGAATCTGCCGCAGCCGGGCAGTGTGGTGGGGCATATCAGCCCTGAGGATCTGATGAAGACGATCCCGCGCGCGCCGCACTGATTCAAAGGCAATAAAAAACCGGTGACGAAAGTCACCGGTTTTTTTATGCCTGCCAGAAACTCAACTGACTTCGTAACGCGATCCCGTTGGCGGCGCCGCTTCGCCACTCAACGCATCGACCATCGGCGGATGTTCCTGCGCTGCCTGACGCAGATCCTCGGTCACCCGCAGCTCGGCGCCGGTTGGCGAGAACGTCGCTGCCGCCGCAAATGGCGCCGGATTGGCCGGCACCGGACGCTTGCCACGGCGCCAGAAGAAGAACGTCACCATGGCCAGGTTGACCAGCGCGAAGGCCCAGAACAGGCCGGTTTCGCCATGGGCGTTCATCGCCGGGGAGATCAGCAGCGGGCTCATTGCCGAGCCCAGCGAGTTGATCAGCAACATGCCCTGAATCATCGGCACCAGGGTTTCGACCGGCGCACGGTCAGCGGCGTGGCTGACCGCAACCGGGTACAGCGCGAACACGCCGCCACCCAGCAGGAACAGCATCGCCGCGAGCATGGCCGAAGACAGCGGCACCAGCACGATCACCAGCGACAGCACGGTGCACGCGGCGCACAGCACAGTCAGCACTTGCAGGCGATCCTTGCGGTCGGACCAGCGCCCGACCGGGTATTGCAGGAGCATCGCGCCGAGGATCGTCCAGGCCATCATGCTGCCGACCTCGCCGACGTTGAGGCCGATGCGTTGCAGGTACAGCGGCAGCAGGGTGTAGATCGCCGCGATGGTGATGCCGGAGCCGAAGCAGCCGACCAGCCCGGTGGGCGACACGCCGAGCAAGGCCCGAGGCTTGAGCGGTTCGACCTGTTCCAGCAACGGAGAAACGCGCGGCAGGATCACGATCGGCAGCACCGACAGGGTCGCCAGCATGCCGGCGACCATGAACGGCGCGGTGTCGCCGAGCCCGGTGATTTTCCCCAAAAATGCCTGACCCAGCACCCCGGCGCCGTAGAGAACGATCATGTACAGCGCCAGCAGACGGCCGCGAATCTTCGCGTCACCGGCCAGCAGCAGCCAGCTCTCGATCACCAGAAACACACCGACCGTGGCCCAGCCGTTGATCAGGCGCAGCACGACCCAGCCCCAGGTGTCATAAAACAGCCCTTGCAGCAGGATGGTCGCGGCGATCAGCGAGGCGAAGCTGCTGTAGGCGCGGATGTGGCCGATGCGCAGGATCAGCCGGTCATTGAAGATCGCGCCAAGCGTCAGGCCGGCGAAATAGGCCGAGGACACGATGCCGATCATCGTCGCCGATTCGCCGGCAGCGCCCAGGCGCAGGGTGGTCAAAGAAGACAGAAAGCCGTTGCCCAGGGCAACAATGAATAGCCCGAGCAGGGGCGCCAGCGCCATGGCCAGCAAACGCGGTGTCATAAAAACCTCAAGTGATCGAACAGCGGAACGTGCGCCTCTGCGCATGCGAGTGCCAAGCCGAAGTGTGTTGAAGACAAACGACCGCCGAACGGGCAGGACGATTGAGCCTGGCGCACTGTGTGAAAGTGGCCGGCTGTTCAAACCTGAGGGTTGTCATGGCTGCGGGCAGGCGCCGTTCGGGCGACTGCAAGAGGAGGCGCGATTTTAAGCCTTGTGAAGAGTTTGCCAAGGTGCCGGGCCTGCGACGTTGGGACGCAGCCCGGATCGATAAAGACAGGATCGATAACCCCAGCGCATTCATTGCCCGGATGAAAAGTTGCTGTATCGATCCGTTTTCCCTCGTTAGCCTGTGCGGTCGAATCGCGATGTTGGTCCAGAGGCAATGATGCAGATAAGAGGCGAGCGCGCCGCCACGGCGTGCGGGCTGTTGGCGATTGTGTTGTGGAGCACCGCCGCCGGGTTGATCAGGGGCGTCAGTGAACATTTCGGCCCTCTGGGCGGGGCCGCGATGATTTACACCCTGGGGGCGATCCTGCTGGTGATGTTTCTCGGGCGACCGCGTCTTCGTTCCACGTCAACACTCTATCTCCTGCTCGGCAGTGGGTTGTTTGTTGCCTATGAGGTGTGCCTGGCTTTGGCACTGGGGTTTGCCAGTGACCGGCAACAGGCGATCGAACTGGGCGTGGTCAATTACCTGTGGCCGTGCCTGACCGTGGTGCTGGCGATCTTCATGAACGGGCAGAAAACCCGCTGGTTCATCGTTCCCGGCAGTGCGCTCGCGCTGTTCGGCATCCTCTGGGTGGTCAGCGGTCAGGGTCTGTCGCTGCCGGGAATCATCGCCAACGTCAATTCCAACCCGCTGAGTTACAGCCTCGCGCTGGCCTGCGCGATCACGTTTGCGCTGTATTGCAACGTCACGCGCCGCTATGCCAACGGGCAGAGTCTGGTGGTGCTGTTTTTCGTGCTGACGGCCATTGTGTTGTGGGTGAAGTGGGGGTTCAGCAGTGAACGGATTTCTGCCTTCACTCTGGGCAATTCCCTCGAACTGATCGCCACCGGCATCGCCATGGCCGGCGGTTATGCGCTGTGGAACATCGGCATCCTGCGCGGCAACCTGACCTTGCTGGCCACCGCTTCCTACGGCGCGCCGGTGCTGTCGTCGGCATTTGCCGCCATGTGGCTGGGCGTCAGTCTGCACGTTCAGTTCTGGCAGGGCGCGGTGCTGGTGACCGTGGGTTCGCTGATCTGCTGGCAGGCGACGCGGCAACGTCAGATCTCCTGAAAAATCCGGCGTTGCCGCGCAGGGTCAGCCCACCGATTTCAACGCAATCGGTCCCTTGAGCCGGTCCATCATCGTCGCGCAGTACCAGTCGTCGAACTGGCAGACGCCGGTTTCCGCCGTTTCCGAGTACGGTCCCGGTTCATAAGATGGAGAGGTCACTCCGCGCTGGGTGCCTTCGACCAATGTGCGGTCCTGATCGTTGGTGGCGACCCAGACTTTGGTCAGACGCTCGATGTCGTAATCCACGCCTTCCACGGCCGAGCTGTTCACCAGCCATTTGGTGGTGACCATGGTTTCGGTGGCGCTGATCGGCAGCACCCGGAAGCTCAGTGCGTGGTCACCGAGAAAGTGGTTCCAGGTGGACGGGTAGTGGAAATACAGCAGGGCGCCGATGTCCGGTTCGGCGGTTTTATCCAGTCGCCCGGACACGGCGGGCTTGCCGTCCATGGTGTAACTGACCGCTCCGGAGGACAGAGGGATGCGGGTCATGCGGTACTGGCCGTTGATGTCCATCACCAGCCGGCTCGGCAAACCGGCCTTCTCGCAGGTGTTCCAATAGGCCGTCAATTGCGGATCGTCTTCACCGCTGAGGCCGCCCACCGACAGGTTGTCGACGAAAGACTTCAGCAACTCGGGATGAGAGCCGTCACAGTGGTAGCACTCACGGTTGTTCTCGAACACCAGCTTCCAGTTGCCTTTCTCGATGATGGTCGACTCAAAGGCCACTTTGCAGTCGTCGAGGTAATGCGGGGTAATGAACGGGCTGACCGCTTTGCGAAAGCCTTCGAAATCCGGGGCCTTGGCGGCGACGCAAACATAGATGTAGCTGTTGACGATCTCGCAATGCACGGACTTGAGGTTGTATTGAGTCTTGTCGAAATCCTGGCCCATGTTGCCGGCGTACAGCAGGTTGCCGTCCAGCTCGTAAGTCCACTTGTGATAAGGGCAGACCATCTTCGCGACCTTGCCGTGGTCGTGTTCGCAGATCTTCGCGCCGCGATGGCGGCAGGCATTGTGAAACGCCCGGACTTCGCCATCCTTGCCGCGTACCACGGCCACTGGGTAATCGCCGATCTGCAGGGTGAAGTACTGGCCGGGTTTGGCAATTTCGAAGGTGTGCCCGGCGAAAATCCAGTCCTTGTGCCAGATCTGTTCAAGATCCTGACGGTAGACGCTTTCATCTTTGTAGAGCGCACCCGGCAATGAGTGCCAGGGTTTGCGCTGGGCGATCAGGTCAAACACGGTGTCTTTATTGTTCATTGTTATCCTCGTCATGCGCGTAAGGGCCGGACCCGGTGAGGGGGACGATAAGCCGCAGCCTATCTGCGCCGGGAACACCGTCACAAACGACATTTCCTGTGGGCAATCGATGAGTTGCGGTTATGGGTGTGGACGCCCGAAGACAGGCTCAAGCGCGGTGATGGCCGACGAAGACTGGCCCAGATGCCTGATAGCCTGTTTCACCGCCAGGCTGTGCTCGCTGCCGAGGCTGGACGCAAACAGATCAAACTTGTGCTCCAGCTCTTCCAGGCTCAACGCCGTTTCAGGGTCGCCGCGTGCGGCAGTCACCGGGCTGACGAGCACCGTGCTGTTTTTCAGGGTGACCGTGATGCGCGAGAGAATTTCATTAGGGAATCGCGCCGAAATATCCGCTGCCTCGACGATTTCGATTCGGCTGCTCAACGCCAGAATGTCTGGTGCATGGATGGCGGCGCCGGTCACTTCTTCCGGCCCCACTTTGCCCCGGACAATCAGCGCCGCCAGCGGGAAGGCCAGGGCGTATTGCGCCTGATCGGCATCGTCCGGGGTGTGGCCTTGCAGGCACATCGATTCGTAGAACGTTTCCACGCGAATGGTTTCGATCGAATCAGCGTCGAGTGAAGGGTTGTCCTGCTGCAGTTGAAGCATCGCCGTCAGCGCCGGTTGCGCCCAGCGGCACACCGGCCAGGGCTTGAAATACTGACTGTCGATTTCCCAGCGTTGGCCGAGGTCAATCCAGTGTTCGGTCACCGAGGCATCTTCCACGGTTTCCGCTGGCGCACCGGTCACACCTTCCCGAGCCATCAGCAGCGCGTTCAAACCGACGAATGCGCCGCTGCCGTGGGCGTCGCGCAGCATGGTCGGGAACGCGATCAGGCGCATCATCGGGCAACGGGCGCTGAAGTATTCGGCGATGCCCAAGGCATGGCGAAAGGTCTGCTCATCGAACCCCAGCAATCGGGCGCCGGCGCAGACCACGCCGATGCCGGAAAAACCACCGGAGGCGTGATAGGTCGGGAGGTCGCCATCAGTGCCGTTCCGGCGCGCAGGGCGGTTTCATAGCCGATGCACAAGGCGCTCAACAGCTCGTGCCCGCTGATTTCCTTGCCCTGGTGATGCAATGCGTCCGCCAGCGCGAGCACTGCCGGCACCACCGTCGCCCCGGCATGCCCCTTGGATCTGAAGTGGCCTTCATGGGCATCAAGGCTGTCGGCAGAAAATCCGCCGGCCCAGCCTGCACCGAGCAGACTGACGCGCCGCCCGTCGAACATCAGACGGCTGCTGAACTGCCCGGCGGGGTAGTGCGAAACGGCGAAACGACGCAGCGCCGAACTGGTGTCGTTGGACGCGGCGCCGGCCATGACGCCGACGATGTCCAGCAGGCCGTTCTGCAGGATCTGCCGGGTCTTGGGCGGTGCCTGGAGGAAATCAAAGTCGCGACAGAATTCGAAGAGTGACATTCAACAATTCCTTCCTGTGAGTGGGCCCGGCCAGATCCCGGCCGGCGCCGCTTCACAATGAGTCAGGAAGGTGATGCTGCTCCAACGACATTTTCGTCGGGCAATCGATAACTAAAACGTCGGTCAGCGGCGAGGAAACCTGGACAGGATCCACTCGCGAAACCGGCGCAGGGCGTCTTCGTTGTCCGCACTTTCACGGCAGGCCAGATAGTGCCAGCTGTTGCGCAACTGCACTTCCTGCTCGATCGGGCGCACCAGCAAACCGCGCTGCAAAAGCGGTGCAACCAGATGATTCCAGCCCAGTGCGATGCCCTGATGCGTCAGCACCATGCTGATCAGCAGGTTGTAGTCGTTGGCGTTGAAAATCTGCGGGCTGGTCGCCGGGCGGTCATCGATATCGACCGCTTGAAACGCCAGCCACACGCCCCAGTCGACATGCTCGGCCACTTGCGAGCGTCCATAGGGGCTGAGGTTGAGCAGGGTCGAATCACGCACGCCTTCAATGGTCGAGATTTCCGGGTGCTGCTCCAGGAACTGCGGCGTGCACACCGGGTAGATCAGGTCGTGGCATAGCGGATAACTGCGATAGCCCTCGCGCACGCGCGCAATCTTGGTGATGAAAATGTCGGGCTGAACACCGGGTTCCATGGTCAGGAAGTTCTGGGTGGTGATCAGGTTCAGTTCGATGCCTTCGCTCTGGGCGAAAAACTCGGGCAGATGATTCGACAGCCACAATGCGGAGAACGCAGGGGAGCAGCAGACAGTCAGCACCTTCTTGCCGGACTGGCTGTTGCGAATGCGCTCGGCAGCCTGGGCGATGTTCACAAATGACAACTGCGCGGCGTCGAAGAAGAGCGCGCCTGCGGAGGTGAGTTCAACGGCACGTCCCACGCGGGTGAACAACTGCGCGCCCAGGTAGCTTTCCAGTTCACGGATCTGCCGGCTGATGGCGGCTTGCGAAACGCACAACGCTTCGGCGGCGCGGGTAAAACTCTGGTATTTGGCAGCAGCGACAAATGCCTTCACAGCCCTCAAGGACGGCATCTTCAGCAAGATGGTGTCAGGGTCGACATGCTTGGTCATTCGTACAGCCTCCTGAAGATACGGCTCCCGGTGGAAGCGCGACGAGGGTAACGGAAGCCTTCGTGCAGGGATACGCCGATGTCGCTGCAAGGATAGCCCCGGTCGCGGATGGACGATGGCGTCCCGGCTGAGGGCGCGTCTCGCTGATCGATAACCCGACGTTATCAACTTGTCCCTGTAAATGTCGTTGGATTGAACGGGGGGATACTAATAAATTTGAAATGTCCCTCGTTCCTGGGGCCCCAAAAATAATAAAAGGAAACCGTCGTGACGAAATATCAGTGTGACCTCTGCCGCTCAAAAATACGTTCGCCCATTTGCATATCGTTCTGTTTCGAATATGCGCAACGCGAAGGAGGCAAGGTATGAATCGCTGCGACGAAATAATCCGTGTAAAGAATGTTTTCAAAGTGTTCGGGTCACACCCGGAACTTGCAATGAAGTTGGTTGAAGAGGGCGCTTCCAAAGCTGAAGTCTTCAAAAAGACCGGACAGGCAATCGGTGTGTTCGATGCCAGTTTCTCGGTCCAGCGGGGCGAGATATTCGTGATCATGGGTTTGTCCGGATCCGGCAAATCGACCATGGTCCGCTTGTTCAACCGTCTGATAGAACCGACCTCCGGCAGCATCTTTCTCAATGGCAAGGAAATCACCGGCCTCGGTGACAAGGACTTGCTGCAAGTGCGCCGCAAAGACATGGGCATGGTTTTCCAGTCGTTTGCGCTGATGCCGCACATGAGCGTCATCGACAACGTCAGCTTCGGCCTGGAAATCAGCGGTGTCAGCGAAAAGGAGCGCTATTGCCGGGCCATGGGCGCGCTGGAGCAGGTAGGGCTTTGCGGGCAGGAATTCAGCTTTCCCCATCAACTGTCCGGCGGCATGCAACAGCGGGTCGGCCTGGCACGGGCGCTGGCCAACGACCCGGCAATCCTGTTGATGGACGAAGCGTTCTCCGCGCTCGACCCGATGATCCGCAGCGAGATGCAGGGCGAACTGATCAAGCTGCAGGCCGAGCAGGATCGCACCATCATTTTCATCTCCCACGATATCGAAGAAGCCGTTCGCATCGGCCATCGCATTGCGATCATGGAAGGTGGGCGCGTCGTGCAGATCGGCACGCCACGTGAGCTTCTGTGCAATCCGGTGAACAAGTATGTGCGTGACTTCTTCAATGGTTTCGATACCAGCCGGATATTGAGAGCCGGTGATATCGCCCAGTCCGATCCGGGCATTGCTTACACCCCTGGCCAACAAACGCCGATCAAGGCCGACGCTTCCTTGCGCGACATCTTTCATCTTGTTGCCGCCTCATCCACGCCGATGCCGGTGGTCGATGAAGTTGGACTTTATAAAGGTTCGATCTCGCAAGGGCATCTTCTTAGTTGTCTTGGTAATCACTGAACTGTTGTTTAACAAGAATGACCCGGTTGTAACCGAGGTGAGGTGCTGTCATGTCCGATTTTAACTTTCTGGATCCCTTCCAGAGTTTGAATATTCCGTTGGGCTCTTGGGTTGAAACCGCCCTTAAATATCTGGTGCATAACTTCCGGGATGTATTTCGTTCGATCCGCTGGCCGGTCGATCAGGTACTCGATGGTGTTCAGTGGGGCCTGCTTTCTCTGCCGCCGACGGTGTTCATCATCATCGCCGGGCTGATCAGCTGGCAGATCGGCGGCAAACGCATCGCGATTTTCAGCGTGGCGACCCTGACCGGGCTCGGGCTGATCGGCGTGTGGAACGACGCCATGGTTACCCTCGCGCTGGTGCTGACCTCTCTTTTGTTCTGCGCGGTGATCGGTATTCCGTTGGGCATTCTCTGTGCCCGCAGCGATCGCACGGAAATGATCATCCGCCCGGTGCTCGACGCGATGCAGACGCTTCCCGCGTTCGTGTACCTGGTGCCGGTGGTGATGTTGTTCGGCATCGGCAACGTGCCCGGTGTGATCGTGACCATCATTTTCTCCGTGGCGCCGTTGGTGCGGTTGACCAACCTCGGCATTCGTCAGGTGCCGGCGGACAAGGTCGAAGCCGCACGAGCCTTCGGCTGCACGCCGACGCAGATGCTGATGAAGGTGCAGTTGCCACTGGCCGCGCCAACCATGATGGCCGGGTTGAACCAGACCCTGATGTTGTCGCTGTCGATGGTGGTGGTCGCGTCGATGATTTCGGTCGGCGGGTTGGGCCTGATGGTACTGAGCGGCATCGGCCGACTCGACATGGGCCTGGCCAGCGTCGGCGGGGCAGGGCTGGTGTTGCTGGCGGTGTTCCTTGATCGCCTGACCCAGGCCATGGGTGAGCGCAGCAGCGATCTGGCCACCGGTCAGCGCTGGTATCAGACCGGGCCCGTCGGGCTGGTCATGAAGTTGAAGAAAAACAAGAACGTTGCACGTCCGGTCATCAATTGAACCTTTCTGCTCACCGATCACAACTCTAAAGCGTGGTGAAACATGAAACTGGCAAATCTGAAAAAAAGCGTCGTGGCGAGTCTGGTTGCTTCTGTGTTTGGCACGATCCTCTGTTCGGCGGCCTATGCGGCGGACGCCAACAAACCCGGCGCCGGTGTGTCGATCACGCCGATCTTCCCGACCATCGCCGAAGAGCGTTTTCGCGGCGAGGTGGTGATCGCCGGGCTCAAGGAACTGGGCTATGACGTGAAGCAACCGAAGGAGACCGATTACCCGGCGATGTTCCTCGCGCTGTCCTACGGCGATGCGGATTTCACCGTGCATGAATGGGAGCACCTGCACGAGGCGTTCTATGACAAGGCCGGTGGCGATGATGTGATGGTCAAAGTCGGGCAGATCATGAAGGGTGTGCTGCAGGGCTATCTGATCGACAAGAAGACTGCCGATGCCTACCACATCAAGGATCTGTCGGACCTGAAGAAACCGGAAATCGCCAAGCTGTTCGACAGCAACGGCGACGGCAAGGCCGACCTGACCGGGTGCAACCCGGGCTGGGGCTGCGAAATCATGGTCGAGCACCACATGAAAGCCTATGGTCTGGAGCCTACTGTGGTCGACAACCGCGGCTCCTACTTTGCACTGATGGCGGACACCATCGCGCGCTTCCAGCAGGGCAAACCGGTGCTGTTCTTCACCTGGGTGCCACAGTGGATCTCCAGTGTGCTGGTCGAAGGTCGCGACGTGGTCTGGCTGCCGGTGCCTTACACCGATCTGCCTGAGGGCAAGGAGAGCAAAGACACCTTCTACGAAGGCAAGAACCTCGGCTTCCCGGTGGATACGATCAATGCCGTGATGAACAAGGAATTCGCCGAGAAAAACCCGGTGGCCCGCAAGTTCCTCTCAGAAGTCAGCATCAGCACCGCCGATGAAAGTGCGCAGAACCTGAAGATGCAGCAGGGCGAGAAGTCCCTGGCCGACATCAAGCGCCATGCTGCCGAGTGGATCAAGGCTCACCAGGAAAGCTACGACAGCTGGCTGAAGGACGCACGGGCTGCGGCCAAGTAATACGGGTTGTTCCTTGTCTTGAGTGACGGTTATCGGGTGGCGTGAGATGGACACTTTCCAAAGCACATTGAAACTGCAGAACATCGGGTTTCGCCAGGTCACGGCGCTGGCAGGGCATGAACGTATCGTGCGGGTTGCTTTTATCCTGCTCGATCATTTCTCGCTGACGACCCTGTCCACAGCCATGGACGCGCTGGCCACCGGTAACCTGATCAATGGCGACACGGTTTACAGGATTTCCACGTATTCGCTGCAGGGCGGCCTGGTTGAAAGCGATGTCGGTGTACCGCTCTCGTCGCAACGGCTGGCGGCGGAAGGCTTCAGTCATGACGCGGTAATTGTCGTCGGCGGCCAGCGGGTTCGCCTGTCGTCCAGTCCGTTGCTGCGCCGGGTATTGAAGAAGACTGCCACTGCCAAAGGCATCGTGGCAGGGTGCTGGAATGCCGCGTTCTATCTGGCGGATGCGGGATTGCTGGAGGGGCAGGATTTTGCCTGCCACAGCGACAGTCGCGCGCTGATCAGCGAATACTTTCCGCAGTTGAAGGGATGCACGCGGGACTTTGTTTTTGGCCAGCGACGTGCGACCTGTGCCAATGCCCATTCGGCACTGGACATGACCCTGGCGCTGATGCAGGAATTGGGTTCGCGCAGCGATGCATCACTGGTGGGCGAGATCAAACGCGTTCACCAGCCCAAACCCAGTGATGCGCTACGTTCTGAAGATGTCCGTCCGGCAGCGATTCCCAAGCCGCTCAACATTGCGCTTTCGCTGATGGAAAAGCACATCGAAGAGCCGTTGGAAATTGACGAGATCGCCAGCCATGTCGGGGTTTCCCGCCGGCAACTGGAACGACGGTTTGCTCGTTATCTGAATGCTGCGCCCAACCGTTATTACCTTGAGCTGCGCCTGACCCGCGCCCGACAGTTGATCGTGCAAAGCGACCGGTCATTGACCGATGTGGCGCTGGCGACCGGGTTTGTCAGTTATCCGCACTTCTACAAACGTTTCAAGGATCTGTTCGGGCTGCCGCCCATGACGTTCCGGGATTACTACTACGCGAATGATTGCGGTGCCGGGCGTTATGCGCTCGCCGCCAACTTCTGAGTGCTCGTAACAATCCGGTTAAGCAACTTTGATGGCTGTTTTCATTCAACGCGATTCCGCGCGTTTGCTTCGTTGCGGGTTCGATTTGTCATTTCAACGATTAACGGTTTAACACTATGAAAGTCAGTTCGCTGCCCGCCGATGATGACAGTTGTGGCTGGTTCCACTTGAGCCGGCCACGCAGTCCCGAGCCTGGCCACCGGGGGCACCGTTCGGCCCGTTGGGTGGTTGTCGGTGCCGGTTTCACCGGGCTGGCGGCGGCACGCCAGCTCGCGCTGAATTTTCCCGACGACGAAGTGGTGCTGATAGAGGCGCAGGAAGTGGGCTTGGGGCCATCGGGTCGCAATGCCGGTTTTGCTATCGATCTGCCCCACGACATCGGGGCCGAGGATTATATCGGTGATATCGATCTGGCCCGGATCAGTCTGAAGCTGAATCTGGAAGGTCAGTCGATTCTGCGCAATCTGGTCGATCAGTTCGGCATCGATTGCCAGATGAAAGCCTGCGGCAAGTATCAGGCGGCCGTGGAAGAGCGCGGGATCGCGGTGCTGGAAGCTTATCGCCGGGGTCTCGACAAACTCGGTCAGCCGTACCAGATGATCGAGGCCGAAGAATTGCCCGAGCATCTGGGCACCCGTTTCTATCGCAAGGCGTTGTTCACCCCCGGCGCGGTGCTGGTTCAGCCGTCGGCGCTGGTGAAGGGCCTGGCGGACAGTTTGCCGGCCAACGTGACCCTCTACGAACGCACGCCGATTCTGGAAGTGGAATACGGCGCCAAGACTTTGCTCAAGCACGCTCATGGCAGCATCACCGCCGACAAACTGATCCTGGCCAACAACTCGTTCGGCATGCGTTTCGGTTTTCTGCAGGGCCGCATGTTGCCGATCTACACCTACGCCAGCATCACCCGCCCGCTGACCGACGAGGAGCAGGCGCGTCTGGGCGGCAAGCCGTTCTGGGGCGCAATCCCGGCCGACCCGTTCGGCACCACCGTGCGGCGCACTCCCGACAACCGTTTGCTGATCCGCAACAGTTTCAGCTTTAACCCCGATGGCCGCAGCAACAGCAAATACAACGAGCGCTTCGTGCGCCGGCACCGCGCCTCGTTCGATCAGCGTTTCCCGATGCTGCCGGGGGTGAAGTTCGAATACACCTGGGGCGGGGCGCTGGCCATGTCGAGGAACCACAACGGCTTCTTCGGCCAACTGGCGCCGAATGTGTACGGCGCGCTGGGCTGCAATGGCCTGGGCGTCACCCGTGGCACGGTCACCGGCAAGTTGCTGGCCGACTGGCTGGCCGGGGAGCGCGACGGCTTGATCGATTTCCTGTTGCAGGCCCCGGGGCCGACGGGCAACCCGCCCGAACCGTTTCTGTCGCTGGGCGTGAACATGAACCTGAAGTGGGGGCAATACCGCGCCGGCCGCGAAAGTTGAACGCTCATCGCCCGACCTGCGCGATGAACTGAAGTAGCGATGCACTGAATACAAGGACAAGAAATGAACAACGTTGCTGTATCAATCGAGGATGTACCGCTCAATGGTTTTCATCGTCTGCTGACGATTCGTTCGGCCGGTGGCTCCTTTGTCGACGGGTATGTTCTGAGCATCATCGGTGTGGCGCTGGTGCACATGTCCAGGTCTCTGGCACTGGACGATTTCTGGGAAGGCTTGATCGCCGCCTCGGCGCTGATCGGCATTTTCTTCGGCGGTTTTCTCGGCGGCTGGCTGACCGATGTGCTGGGGCGCAAGCGTCTGCTGTTTGTCGGGCCGACCCTGTTCATCGTGGCCTCGCTGGCGCAGCTGTGGGTCGAGTCGGCAGTCGCGCTGTTCTTTCTGCGGTTGGTGCTGGGGCTGGCGGTCGGCATCGAGTACCCGGTGGCGACTTCGCTGCTGGTCGAGTTCATGCCGCGCAAGTATCGCGGCCCGCGTTTGGCGACGCTGACGATCATGTGGTTCGCCGGGGCGGCGATGGCGTATGTCGTGGGCGAGCTGATGTTCAAGCTGTGGGGCTCCGATGCCTGGCGGCTGGTGCTGGCCAGCGCGGCGATCATCGGCGCCATGCTGTTTCTGGTGCGCATCGGCACCCCCGAGTCGCCGCGCTGGTTGCTGAGCAAGGGCCGCGCCGCCGAAGCCGAAGCGATCATCAAACAGGTCTACGGCAACGACTTCTCCCTGGCCAATCTCCCCGAGCACCGGGTGGGCGAGAAGCTGACGATTTTCAATCTGCTTCACTCCGGCTACGGTAAACGCATGCTGTTTGTCGTGGTGTTCTGGACCTGTTCGGTGGTGCCGCTGTTCGCCGTGTATGCCTTCGCGCCGAAGGTGCTGGCCGCGCTGAATCTGCAGGGTGACTGGTCATCCCTGGGCTCGGTGGCTATTACCTTGTTCTTTGTCATCGGCTGCGTGATTTCGACCCGAATCATCAACCGTGTGGGCCGACGCAATCTGTTGATCTACAGCTTTCTCTGCTCGGGCCTTGCGCTGCTCGGGCTGGCCGTCGGTCATGCCGGGCCCAACGCGCTGGTGCTCGCCTTCTTTGCCGTTTACGCCTTGTTCATCGGCGGCGCCCAGGTGCTGACGCTGGTGTACCCCAATGAACTGTTTCCCACGGAAATCCGCGCCTTCGCCGTTGGTGTCGGCACGTCTCTGTCGCGCATCGGCGCGGCGGCGGGGACTTATCTGGTGCCGGTTTCCCTGAGCACGCTGGGCATCGCCCAGACCATGTACATCGCGGCGGCCGTCACGTTGGTCGGCCTGGTGCTGTCGTGGGTGCTCGCACCGGAAACCCGCTCGCTCAACCTGCAACAGGCTGCCTCGCTGAACTGAACCTTTCCCGGGCCATATCGGCGTCGGGCCAACGAATTGAACACTGCAATCACTGGAGAAAAACCTATGAACTTTGACGGCATCTTTACCCCTGCCATTACGCCTTTGTCCGCCGATGGCCAGATCGATTATTCGGCCTTCGCCGAAGTGCTCGAGTATCTGATCGAGTCGCGGGTTCACGGCATCGTCATCGGTGGTTCGACCGGCGAGTACTACGCCCACACCACCGCCGAGCGGCTGAAAGTGGCCGAGCGCGCCAAGGAAGTGATCAACGGCCGCATTCCGCTGGTGATCGGCACGGGCGGGATCCGCACCGAAGATGCGGTGGCCTTCGCCGAGCACGCCAAGTCGATCGAGGCCGACGCGATTCTGGTGGGCTCGCCGCCCTATGCCTTGCCGACGCAAAAGGAAATCGCCGCGCACGTGCTGGCCGTGGACAAGGCCGCCGGCCTGCCGATCATGCTCTACAACTACCCGGCGCGGATGGGTGTTGCGATGGGCCCTGAGTTCTTCGAGGCGATTGCCGGTTGCAAGAACATCGTCGCGATCAAGGAAAGCTCCGGCGACACCGCCCAGTTGCATCGTCTGGCGCATTCGCATCCGTCGATCCAGCTGTCCTGCGGCTGGGACGACATGGCCCTGGAATTCTTCGCCTGGGGCGCGCGCAGCTGGGTCTGCGCCGGTTCGAACTTCATTCCGGCCGAGCACATCGCGCTGTATGAAGCCTGCGTTCTGGAGAAGAACTTCGACAAGGGCCGGCGGATCATGTCGGCGCTGTTGCCGCTGATGGACGTGCTGGAGAGCGGCAAGTTCGTTCAGTCGATCAAGCACGGCAGCGAGCTGGTCGGCCTGCGGGCCGGCGGCGTGCGCAAGCCGATGCAGCCGCTGGAGGCGTCCGAGAAAGAAGCGCTGGAAAGCGTGATCAAAACCCTCAAACAGAATGTGGCGCGCATCGTCGCGGAGGTTTGAAATGGCCGATCTTCTGAGTCAAGCGCAATACCGTGAGCTGGCGGCGAAGCTCGAGTTTCGCAATCAGGCGTTCATCAACGGCGAGTTTTGCAGCGCGCTGTCCGGCAAGACTTTCACCACGACCAACCCGGCCACTGAAGCGGTGCTGACCGAGATTACCGCCTGCGGTGCCCAGGACGTGGACGTCGCTGTCGCCGCCGCCAAGGCTGCGTTCGAGGACGGGCGCTGGCAGGGGCTGGCGCCGTCGGCGCGCAAATCGGTGTTACTGCGGTTCGCCCAATTGCTGGACGACCACTCCCATGAACTGGCGGTGCTGGAAAGCCTGGACAGCGGCAAACCGATCCGCGAATGCCAGAACATCGACGTGCCCGAGACGATTCATACCCTGCGCTGGCACGCCGAGCTGATCGACAAGATCTACGACTCGACCGCACCGACCGGTAACGGCGCGGTGACCATGGTCGTGCGCGAACCGATCGGCGTGGTCGGCCTGGTGTTGCCGTGGAATTTCCCGCTGCTGATGCTCGCGTGGAAGATCGGTCCGTCGCTGGCCGCTGGTTGCTCGATTGTGGTCAAACCGGCGAAGGAAACCACCCTGAGCACCCTGCGCGTAGCCGAGCTGGCGCATCAGGCCGGGATTCCCGCCGGTGTGTTCAACGTGGTGCCCGGCGGCGGCAAGGAGGCGGGCGAACCGCTGGGCCGTCACCCGGACGTCGCCATGGTCAGCTTCACCGGCTCGACCGACACCGGGCGGTTGTTCCTCAAGTATTCCAGCGAATCCAACCTGAAACGCATCGTGCTGGAGTGCGGTGGCAAGAACCCGGCGGTGGTGATGAACGATGTCGAAGACGTCGATCTGGTCGCCCAGCACGTGGTCAACGGCGCGTTCTGGAACATGGGCGAAAACTGCTCGGCCTCGTCGCGGCTGATCGTGCATTCGGACATCAAGGACGAATTGCTCAAACGCGTGCAGGTGCATCTGGCCGACTGGAAAATGGGCGATCCGCTGGACCCGGAAAACCGTCTGGGCTCGATGATCAGCAAGGCGCATTTCGAGAAGGTCCGTTCGTACCTCGACCATGCCCGGGACGAAAGCCTTTCGGTGCTGGCGGGGGGCAACACGGCCGACAACATCTTCGTCGAGCCGACCATCGTCGATGGCGTCAGCCGTGACAGTCGTCTGTTTCAGGAGGAAATCTTCGGCCCGGTGCTGAGCGTGACCACGTTCACCTCCGTCGACGAAGCGATCAGCCTGGCCAACGACACGGCTTACGGTCTGGCCGCGTCGGCGTACACCGGCAGCCTGCGCCATGCACTGAAACTCTCGCGGGGGATCCGCGCCGGTATCGTCACCGTGAACTGCTTCGGCGAGGGCGATGCGTCGACGCCTTTCGGCGGTTACAAGGAGTCGGGATTTGGTGGGCGTGACAAGTCGATCTGGGCCCATGACCAGTACACCGAGCTGAAAACCATCTGGATCGACGCGTCCTGATTCATCGCGGTTTTTCGCAGGTCTTTTTCGCCCCGATCGGTACGCGCGTACCGGTTGGGGCGAATTGCGTTCATTCCCGAGTATTTTGCCGCCCCGGCGGTTAGCATGGCGCTACAACAATGAAACCGATGGACCACACCTTGATCGAACGACGCCAATTCAGCGGTGGCATGAAGGGCAAGAACCTTCGCTACCTGAACGAGCCCGCCAGCGGGCCGGGACGCATGACCCGTACCGGGTTCGTGCTGCTGGAGCATTTTTCCCTGCCGGCCTTCACCCAGGCGCTGGACACCCTTGTCACCGCCAATCTGCTGCGCCCCGGTCTGTTTTCCACGCGCACTTTCGGCCTGAGCGACGGCGAAGTGATCAGCGACCTAGGGCTGGTGATCCGCCCGGACTCGCGCCTGGAAACCAGCGTGTTGCAGGAACTCGACCTGCTGGTGATCTGCGGCGGTTACCGCACGGAATTGAAAGCGAGCGACGAGTTCATCAACCTGCTGAAAATGGCCGCCGAGGCCGGCGTGATCCTGGCCGGGTTGTGGAACGGCGCGTGGTTCCTGGGCCGGGCAGGGGTGCTGGAAGGCTATCGCTGTGCGATTCACCCGGAGCATCGGCCGGCGCTGGCGGAAATTTCCAAGGCGACTCAGGTCAGCAGCGAACCCTACGTGATCGACCGCGACCGGTTGACCGCGTCCAGTCCGTCCGGCGCGTTCCACATGGCACTGGACTGGATCAAAGGCCTGCACGACAAGGCGCTGGTCGAAGGCATCGAAGACATTCTGGCGTTCGAGGAATCCCGTTACCGGCGGATCAAGCCGACCGAGAACATCTGCGTCAGCGCGCCATTGCGTGAAGTGGTGAAGCTGATGGACGCCAATCTGGAGGAACCGCTGGAGCTGGAACAACTGGCGGTTTATGCCGGTCGCTCACGGCGTCAGCTGGAGCGACTGTTCAAGGAGCAACTGGGCACCACGCCGCAGCGTTATTACATGGAGTTGCGCATCACCGAGGCCCGGCGGCTGTTGCAACACACCGAGCTGTCTCAGGTGGACGTGCTGGTGGCGTGCGGATTCGTGTCGCCGAGTCATTTCAGCAAGTGCTACAGCGCTTACTTCGGTTATCGCCCGTCCAAGGAAAAACGGCTCGTCAAATGATAAGAACAAGGCGCCTGTCGTGGGTGCCCGTAGTCGCAGCGCTGACACGCTGCCGGAGCTCCACCCGATACAGCTCAGGGACCGGCCCACCGCTGCGTGGGCGGTAAGCCGGCCATGTTGCACGGTTCAACCCTTGAGCAGATCCAGCGCGACGTCGACGATCATGTCTTCCTGCCCGCCGACCATGCGCCGCTTGCCCAGCTCGACAAGAATGTCGAGGGTCTTGAGGCCATATTTGGCGGCGGCAATTTCGGCATGCCGCAAGAAGCTTGAATAGACGCCGGCATAACCCAGTGCCAACGTTTCACGGTCGACTCGCACCGGCCGATCCTGCAGCGGGCGGACGATGTCGTCGGCGGCGTCGAGCAGCGTGTAGAGGTCGGTGCCGTGGTTCCAGCCGAGACGTTCGGCGGCGGCAATAAAAACTTCCAGCGGTGCGTTGCCGGCGCCAGCCCCCATTCCGGCCAGACTTGCATCGATCCGGTCGCAACCTTCCTCGACGGCGGTGATCGAGTTGGCGACGCCCAGCGACAGGTTGTGGTGGGCGTGCATGCCGGTTTCGGTTTCCGGTTTCAGCACGGCTTTGAAAGCCCGGAAGCGATCGCGAACGTCCTGCATGTTCATCGCACCACCGGAGTCGGCCATGTACACGCACGTCGCGCCATAGCTTTCCATCAGCCTGGCCTGAGCCGCCAGATGCTCAGGGGCGATCATGTGGCTCATCATCAGGAAACCGACGGTGTCCATGCCCAGTTCGCGAGCGTATTCGATGTGCTGTTTCGAAACGTCGGCCTCGGTACAGTGCGTGGCGATGCGCACCACCCGTGCGCCGGCGTCATAGGCGGCCTTGAGGTCGTGCACCGTGCCGATACCCGGCAGCAGCAGGGTGGTGATTTTGGCGTGCTCGAGGACATCGGCCGCCGCTTCGATCCATTCCAGATCGGTATGGGCGGCAAAGCCATAGTTGAAGCTCGAACCCTGCAGGCCGTCGCCGTGAGCGATTTCGATCGAATCGACCCTGGCCTTGTCCAGTGCGCGGGCGATGTCCTGCACATTCTGCAGTGAGTACTGATGTCGGATGGCATGGCTGCCGTCGCGCAGGGTCACGTCGGAGATGTAGATTTTCTTGCCGGGATTGAATGTCATGTCGGGCCCCTCAGACGTTGAGCATCGACTGCGCCATGCGCTCGGCGGTGGCCAAGGCAGCGGAGGTCATGATATCGAGATTGCCGGCATAGGCAGGCAGGTAATGGGCGGCGCCTTCGACTTCAAGGAATACCGAGGTTTTGAGGCCGCTGAAGCGTCCCAGCCCCGGAATGTTCAGGGGGGCCGATTCGGCAATGACGTCGAACTGAACCTTCTGTTTCAGGCGATAGCCCGGTACATAGGCCTGGACTGCCGCCACCATCTCCTCGACGGAAGTCTCGATCTGCGCCTGATCGGCGGTTTCGGACAGCACAAACACCGTGTCACGCATCATCAGTGGCGGTTCGGCGGGGTTCATGATGATGATCGCCTTGCCCTTTGACGCCCCACCCACCGTTTCGATGGCCCTGGAGGTGGTTTCCGTGAACTCGTCGATGTTGGCGCGGGTGCCGGGGCCGGCGGATTTGCTGGCGATCGAGGCGACGATTTCGGCGTAGTGAACCCGGGCAACACGCGATACGGCGGCGACCACTGGAATGGTCGCCTGACCACCACAGGTGACCATGTTGACGTTGAGTCGATCCAGATTTTGCTCCAGGTTGACCACTGGAATGCAGTAAGGGCCGATAGCCGCCGGAGTGAGGTCGATCAGGCGGATACCCGGCTTGATTGCGCGCAGGAGCTTTTCGTTCTCCAGATGGGCGCCCGCCGAGGTGGCGTCGAAGACGAAATCGATGTCCTTGAACGCGTTCAGGCGGGTCAGGCCTTCAACCCCTTCGTGGGTGGTTGCGACGCCCATGCGTTCGGCACGGGCGAGACCGTCGGATGCAGGGTCGATCCCGACCATCACCGCCATTTCCAGGTGTCTGGCGTTGCGCAGAATCTTGATCATCAGGTCGGTGCCGATGTTGCCGGAACCGATGATGGCGACCTTGAGTTTGGTTTGACTCATCGGAGCAATCTCTCAGAAGGGCCGGGCCACGACAGCCCGGCGCAGAAGGACGGGCAGGTCAGATGAAGCGGCAACTGATCTGGCCAAGTCGGGTCAGGTGCAAGTGCAGGCTGTCCCCGGCCACGACCGGCGTCATCGGCCCCAGGGCGCCAGAAAGCAGCACGTCGCCGGCCTGCAAGGGACGGCCCATCCGGGCCATGGTGCGAGCCAGCCAAAGGCAGGCGTCCACCGGATTGCCAAGGCACGCGGCACCGACACCGATCGAGGCCGTGGCGGCATTCTTTTCCAGCAGCATGCCTTCCAGCCGAAGGTCCAGCGAGGCGAGTGGAGTCGGCTGTTTACCCAGCACATACAGCCCTGATGAAGCGTTGTCCGCCACCGTGTCCACCAGCGATATGTTCCAGTTCTCGATGGCCGAATCGACGATTTCCAGCGCAGGCACCACGTACTCCACCGCCCGCAGCAGTTCCGCGAGGGTCGTATCTTCATATGGAAGATCGCGGCCCAGAACGAACGCAATCTCGCCTTCGGCCTTGGGCTGGATCAACTGACTGATCTGGATTTCACCGCCATCGACAATTTCCATATCAGCGAACAGCATGCCGAAATCCGGTTGATCGACGCCCAGTTGCTGTTGCACGGCAGCCGAGGTCAGTCCGATTTTACGGCCGACCAGACGCCGTCCCAGGGCCAGCGCCAGTTGAGTGTTGATCTCCTGTACGGCATAGGCGCCGGTCAACGAATCGATACCGAAAGTGGACGAGATCCGCGCACAGGGTTCGCGTTGTTCGCGTGCTCTTGCCAAGGCAGCGGCGGCGTCTTGCAGAGGCTTCAAAGGGAACTGGCTCATGCGATTTTCCTCAGCAGCCGGGGTTCTTCCGCGACGACGTCAGCACCAGAACTCCATTGCAGCTGGAACTTGAGTTCGTTGATCGCCCGATCCAGATCCGCAGCCTCGATCATGGCGAAGGTGAATTTGTCCGGGCGCACGACGGCGACGGCTCCGCTGGAAAACCCCGAGCGCTTGAACCACGCGACCATCTCACCCTGCACATCCTCCAATTCGAGCAGTTCACTGGTATTGGAGCGACCGGTATCGGCGCCCTGTGGACGGGTGCCGAACGGGAAGAGGGTGGCGAAACGCGTGTTCTGGATATCCAGCAGTTTCCGGGAGGCCTGACTCAGGTGGGCGCGTGGATCGACCTCAAGTCCTATCAAGGCAAAACCGTCGCCCAGCAGATCATCGAGCAATACACGCTGGCCCTTGAAGGTGCGGACTTCGGGTTGCGGAATCATCCGACCTTCAGGCGAGCGCCGGTGGCGGCGTGGCATGCCCAGATAGCTGTCAGGGGCATAGGTGGGGGCCGGTTTGAAACGGCCTTCGCGAACATAGCGGCCGAGAAATGGTGTCGCCAGGACGGTCTTGACCAGTAGGTTGCGCATCAGGCTGGAAACCGGACTGGACATCGAGACGAAGTCTTTCATCTGCACGGAAATATCAATCATCGCCTTGGCATGGTGGAAGCGTTCGCTGCCATAGGTGTCGAGCAGCCGTTCACCGGCTTGCCCCTTGATCACGGCGTCGATTTTCCACGCCAGGTTGTAGGCGTCACGCACGCCGGAACTCATGCCCTGGCCCATGAACTGCGGCGTCATGTGGGCAGCATCGCCGGCAATCATTACCCGACCCTTGCGCCAATCTTTCGCCACCAGGGCGTTGAAGGTGTAGACAAGCTTGCGTTTGACCTCGAACTTGTCCGGATCGACGTAACGGCTGATCAGGCTGCGCACCACGGTCGGGTCTTCCATCTGTTCGCGAGTCTGGCCGGGCATCAGCATGAATTCGAAGCGATGGAAACGACCGGGCTGAGGACAGCAGACCGTCGGACAATCCGGGTCGCAGATGAAGCTGAAGTAGGGCAGATGACGCAAGGCATCCTCGCCTTCCTTCATCTCCAGGTCGACCACCAGCCAGGGTTCGGGAAAATTCTTGCCACTCATGCCGATGCCCAAGGCCTCACGGACCGTACTGCGGCCGCCGTCCGCCCCCACCAGATAGCGCCCGCGGATGGTTTGCGGGTCCGGATCGACTTCGGATGCCTGCCGGGCATCTGTCGCATCACTGAAACGAAAGGTGCTGGTGGCCTGATGGGTCACGGTCACCCCATGTTCATCCTGTGTGAACTGCGTGAGCTCGCGGCCACGGGCGACCCGCACATTGGGGTAACGCTCGAGCAGATTGCTCAGCGTGGTTTCCAGCCAGGGCTGGTAAAGGAAGTTGATGATCGGCCAGCCATAGGGGCGATCGAGGCGCCAGTACTGGCCGAGGATCTTGCCATTGGCCAGCACCCACTGAGCGGGGGTATCGACTTGCATGTTGGCTGAAAGCTCGGCGGCAACGCCGGCCGCCTGCATGACGCGCATGCATTCGTCGTCCGTATAGACCGCCCGGGCGTTGCCATAAAACAGTGGCTCGCGTTCCAGCACAAGCACCGACAGACCACGCTTGCCGAGCAGATGCGCGAGCGTGGCGCCCGTCGGGCCGAGCCCGGAAATAATCACGTCGACGCTCGTTACAGACTCGTTTTTGTTATTCATGACGATATCTCTCTTACAGCGGTGAATATTCGGGCTTGAGCAACGAACGTGTGCCGCGGGCGAAGTTGGCCAGGTTGGTGGTCAGCGTGTGCCAGGCACCGCTTTTCTGCGGGCGATGCCCCCACAGGCTGATGCCTTGATAGGAGGTTGTGCGCCAATGCGCCTCATCGACCACCCTGGCATTGCAACCCAGTTCCAGCTCGAAACCGCTGGGGCTCATCACGTAGAACGATTGCTCACGGTCGTTGGGGTGCTCACCGATTTCGTGGGCCATTTCGAAACCGAGCGTGCGGCAGCGCAAATAGGCGTTGGTCAGTTCGCTGACCGAGGTGGTCAGCATGTTCATGTGTTGCACACGGGTACGAATCGGATCCATCGGCAGGCCACGCAAACGGGCGATGGCAATCGAGTGGTGACGTTCGTTGACCCGGAAGAAATCAATGTCCAGGGTCACTCCGGCAATCCGCTCGACGATGTGGTCGCTGGCTCTTGCATCAAATATTTCCTGCCAGAAACGTTGCATCTGCTGTGGTTTGCGCGAGGTGATCGCCAAGTGGCCCATCCCGGCGGAACCGGTGATGAAACCTGCACTGAGCATGTTCAGTGGCTTGTCGGTCAGCAGCGGCTCCCAGAACAGCTCGACGGCCATGCGTTTGGGGCCGAGCACCCGCCAGAACCTTTTCACGCCGCGTTTTTCGGCTTCCTCCGGTTGGCTGGGCTGCGCTTGGATACCGAGGCGTTGCAGGCGCTTGAGGACTTCGTCGAGCGTGGCCTGATCGCGTAACTGCCAGCCGACGGCAAGAAAATCTTCCTGCGGACCGCGCTGGATGATGATCCGCCGCTGGTGCTGATCCATACGAAAAGCCAGGGTTTGTTCGTCTGAGCTGGCCAGATGCAGGCCGATGCCGTGCTGGAGCAACTCACGCCAACGCGCCAGGTGGCGAGACTCGATCAACGCATAGCCCATGCTGCTGGCGCCGAAGATGTCCGGCGTTGTTCGACTGATCGTTGCTTGATTGTTCATGACGACAACTCAGCGCGCTGTGCGACTGGCGAGGAACGCCAGGGTCACGGAGTTGAATTCGTCCGCACGTTCCCACTGCACCCAATGACCGGTCCGGCTGAACAGGTAGAGGTTGCAATCGGGCATGCGGCTGCGCAGCGCCTCGCCGCCGCTGGGACGATTGACCTTGTCGTCCGCGCCCCAGAGCACCAGGGTCGGAACCTGGCAATGCTTGAGGCGCGAATCGCGGGTGAAATCCCAGCGCGAGAAGCGGGGAATACCGGTTGGCCGGCGCAGGGGAGGGGCCGCAATCACCTGCGGGTCGATACTCGCCTCGAAACGTTCGCGGATCATTTCGTCACTGACCTGGCTGCCGTCATACACCAGGTAGTCGCGGATAAAACGCGTGATCTTGGCCAGCGTCGGGCCTTCACCGTTGTAGTAGTCGAGCAACAGCTTGAGACCCGGTGTCGGCAGGCTGCGAGTGGTATTGACGCCACCGGGGCCCATCAGCACCAGAGCCGACACCCGGCCGGGTGCGTCCAGCGCCATGCGCAAGGCACAGGCACCACCCAAAGAGTTGCCCACCACGTGAGCGCTGCTGATGTTCAGGGTGTCGAGCAGGCCGAGCATCGTCTCCGCCAGATCGCCGAAGGGGTCCTTGCGATCCACACCTTTGGTGGATCGGCCATAACCGGGCATGTCGACCACAATGACGCGGAACTGCCGGGCAAGCGATTCGATATTGCGCGAGTAGTTGGAGAGCCCCGAGGCTCCCGCTCCGCCACCGTGAAGCATCAGCAGGGGATGGCCGACGCCCGTTTCGCTGATGAAAATCTGCCGCCGACCCACTTGTACCGTTCGCGAGGTCAGGGCAGGAAGAGGTTCTTTATTGTTCATTGTCAGTTCCTGGCGTGAGGCACTTCGACCCGGGCGGTGGGTCCGTGCTTGCGACAGACTCTAACACTCAAGATTAGAATTGAACAACAGTGTTCAATTGTCTTTTTGCGGGCAATAAAAAAGCCAGATTCCCCAAGGGATCTGGCTCAAGAAAAATCAGCGTAGGACTTCAGGCTGCGAGAAGGGGCAGATCCTGTGTAGCGATGCCGCGCGCTTCATCGGCTGGCACGCCGAGCGCCCTGAGAACGAATTCGGCCATATCGGAACCCGCGTCGCGCCAGGTCTTGTGACCCTGAAGTACCAGCATCGTGGCCCCCAGCACGCCGCCACCGATCATCGCCATCACCGAAGGCAGTTGCTCCTGTCGAAAGCTGTATTGCTCACTGCTCAGGCCGCTGAGCACATCGTGCATGGGCGGTCCGCTCCACATCTGTTGCAGCGTCTCATTGCTGGCCCCGTAGCGCACGATGAACGCCCCCCAGTGCGGCTCTTCATGGGCGCGGCGGATATACAGGCGGATACCGGTGGCCAGGCGGACGGCGGGGGACGCATGGGGATCTGTACTGCGCGCGGCCCTGTCGTTCATTTCTGCACTGAGCTGGCTGGCGACATCTTCGAACAGCGTCTCCACCGAGTTGAGGTTGTTGTAGATCGTGCCGCGCGCTACCCCGGCGATCTGTGCCAGTTCGCTGACATTGACCTCTTCGACACGTTTCTCGACAAACAGCCGGATCGCAGCTTCATGGATGCGCTTCTGCACGGGACTGAGTTTCAAAGCAATGAACTCCAACGGAGAGATTCCGGACATTGAACAAGCGCGTTCAAAATAAAGCAAATCAGCGTTTGTCGATCATTGACATAATTGAACACAAATGTTCAATATTGATCTCGAAAGTTGTACGCCCACCGAGCACAGTTCTTTACCCAGTGGCCGCAGTAGCTCGGTCGAAGCCCAAACAAGAGAGTCAGCATGTCAATCAAGCAAGGCCGTATCGATGTCCACCATCACATCATTCCACCCGCATTCGTCGACGCGATGAATGCCAGAGGACTGCTCGCTGTCGCGGGGGCGCCGCTGCCAGCCTGGACGCCGGAAAAATCCATTGAGGTGATGGATGCGAACGGCATCGAGCGGGCGATCACCTCGCTGTCTGCGCCCGGCGTCCACTTCGGCGACGGGGTCCGACAGGCCAGCGAGCTGGCGCGCTGTTGCAACGAATTCGCCGCGCAGATGCGTTCGCGCTACCCGAGCCGCTTCGGCAACTTCGCGGTGCTGCCGATGCCGTTCACCGAGGCCGCCTGCCGTGAAGCCGTTCATGCGCTGGACGTGCTCAAGGCTGAGGGCATTGTTTTGCTGGGCAGCACCGACGGGGTGTTTCTGGGTGATCCGCGCTTCGACGAACTGATGGCCGAACTCGACCGCCGAAAAGCCGTGGTATTCATCCATCCCAACATGCACCAGACCAGCGAAAGCATCGGTCTGCAGACCCCGGGATTTCTCATCGAGTTTCTCTGCGATACCACACGCGCGGCGGTCAATCTGATCCTCGGCGGGACCATGGAACGCTATCCCGGTATTCGCTGGATTCTGTCCCACTCCGGCGGCTTCCTGCCGTTTGTGGCCTGGCGTGTCTCGCTGGCCAACATGTTGCCGGAATTTCAGCAGCACGCGCCGCAAGGCGTCATGACCTACATCCGTCGCTTTTACTTCGACACGGCGTTGTCACCGTCACCTTATTCCATGGCGGCGCTCAAGGAACTGGTGGAACCGTCACACATTCTTTTCGGCAGTGACTATCCCTTCGCCCCGGCTCCCGCCACGGCGCTGCAGTGCCGGACGCTGGAAAGCCTGGAGATGTGGTCGCCGGCGATCATGCACGGCATCAACCGGGCCCATGCACTCAGTCTTTTTCCTCAGTACCGCCAGCCAAATGAAGTGGTCACCCCGGCGCCGATCTATGAGGGCGAATCCTTCTCTCAACGCTTGCGACGCAGCATGACCCGACCGATCGGTGCGCTGGCCGAGCGGATGCGCAAACGCTGAATCAATCCGTCGCCAAGGATGGGCGGCGACGTTTCACATCATTGAATCCAGAGATTCACCCGCGTGCCTCGGGTGTTCGCGCCCGCCAAAAAAATAACAAGAGCCAAATCATGACAATAAGAAATCAGCTTTGCGTGCTGGGGCTTTGCCTCACCTCCACTCAACTCCTGGCCAACGGCCTGCAAATCAACGAACAGAGCATAAGCTCCGCAGGCAAGGCTTATTCCGGTCGGGCTTCTGATGTTCAGGACGCCTCCATCGTTTACGGCAACCCCGCCGGCATGTCCCGTCTGGCGGGTGAACATGTCAGTGGCGGTCTCAGTTTCATCGATGTCAGTTCGCGCATCAGCAACGTCAATACCACGGTGTCGGGCACTTCACACGGCGATATGGTGCCTGATCCGATCGTCGTGCCATCGGGCTTCTACACGCTGCAACTCAACGATGACTGGCACGTGGGGTTCGGGGTTTACGCCCCTTTTGGCGGGAGCACGGACTATGAGAGCTACTTCCAGGGACGCTACCGCAGTTCGCAAACTCAGGTGAAGGTCGTCACCTTGCAGCCGACGGTCAGTTACCGGGTCAATGATCAACTGTCTGTGGGGTTTGGGCCGACGATCAACCGTATCGACGGGCTGCTCGAAAGCAAGATCGCCAACAGCGCGGTGGGCGGGCAGGGCGACGGGACTGTCAAAGTCACCGGCGACGACACGGCCATGGGCTTCAGTCTGGGCATCCTGTTCGACCCGCTCGACGACCTGACCCTGGGGCTCACCTATCACTCCAGAGTCGACTACAAACTGAGCGGAAACACCAAGGTCTCCGGTGCCAATGGATTGCTGGCACCGATCCCGGGGCTGGGGCTGCCGGGGCTCAACGGCAAATATGACGCGAGCCTGGATTTCACCTCACCGGAAACGGTCGATGCCTCGGCGACCTGGCGCATCAATGATCGACTGGATGTCTCCGCCGGCGCGTTGTGGAGTCGCTGGAGCCGCGTGCAGGAATTGAGGGTGCTGAACTCCGGCGTGCCACAGGCCTATGGCCCTTTCGATACGATCCTCGAAACCCTGAAGTGGCGTGATACCTGGTCGTTCTCCACCGGCATGTCCTATCGCCTGAACAAGCAATGGAAGGTTCGTGGCGGGATCGCCTATGAGCCGACGCCGATGCCCAATCAGTACACATCCACCCGTGCACCAACGGGAGACCGGAAGATTTTCACGGTGGGCCTGAACTGGCAGATGACCGATCAGACCTCTCTGGATCTGGGATACGGCTACATCCACGAAGACCCGGTGAAGGTTTCACAGGACACGACGCAGGGTGGCCTGCGCCCGGGTTATAGCGCCACCTACCAGAACACGGTCAATGGCGTTGGGCTGCAGTTGAATCACAGCTTCTGATCAGTCTTGACGAGCCGTTTGGCGTGCTGCTTCAGAGATGATCGGCGTCGATGATCGCCTGAGCGAAGGCTTTCGGGTCTTCCTGCGGCAGGTTGTGACCGATGCCGCCATTGATCAGACGAAACTGGTATTTGCCGGTGAAGCGTTTGGCGTAGTCCTCGGGCGCCGGGTGCGGCGCGCCGTTGGCATCGCCTTCCAGGGTGATGGTCGGCACGCTGATCGACGGCGCGGTGGCGAGTTTCTGTTCCAGTGCCTCGTACTGGCTTTCACCCTGCACCAGGCCCAGACGCCAGCGGTAGTTGAACACGGTGATCGCGACGTGATCCGGGTTCTGCAAGGCCTTGGCGCTGCGGTCGAACGTGGCGTCGTCGAAGGCCCATTTCGGTGACGCCAGTTGCCAGATCAGCTTGGCGAAATCATGGGTGTTCCTGGTGTAACCGGCCTCACCACGGTCGGTGGCGAAGTAGAACTGATACCACCATTGCAGCTCGGCCTTGGGCGGCAGCGGGTTCTTGCCGGCGGCCTGATTGCCGATCAGGTAACCGCTGACCGACACCAGCGCCTTGACCCGCTCCGGCCACAGCGCCGAAACGATGTCCGCCGAACGCGCGCCCCAGTCGTAGCCGCCGAGCACGGCTTGCTTGATCTTCAGCGCGTCCATGAAATCGATCACGTCACTGGCCAGCGCCGCCGGCTGACCGTTGCGCACGGTCTTGTCGGACAGGAAATGCGTGTCGCCATAACCCCGGGCATACGGCATCAGCACCCGATAACCTTTGGCCGCCAAAAGCGGCGCGACGTCGTCATAGCTGTGAATGTCATACGGCCAGCCGTGCAGCAGAATCACCACCGGACCATTGGCCGGGCCGGTTTCGGCGTAGGCCACGTTCAGCAGGCCGGCCTTCACATGCTTGAGCGGGCCGAAGGGCAGGTCGGTTTTGACGCTGGCGGCTTCGGTCTTGACCGGCTCCGGTGCTGCGGTTTGCGCCTGGGCGAACGCGCCGAATTGCAACAGTGCGGTGGCGAGCAGCGACAGGCCCAGCAGGCGGCGACGGTTTTTCCCGGTGGTGACGGTGGCGAGTGGTGCGTGCTTCATGGCAAGTCTCCTTACGATCGGCGAGGGCCGGGTTCTGGCTGAACCCTTCGAATCTGGAGTCCATTAAAGACTGGCCACGTATCTGCGCTGTTTCCGTTTTCGTGGGCTGATGCGCGGGCATGTATCCGGGAGACGTTCGTACACACTGCGATACAAACCTGCGGCCAACAAAAAGCCCCGAATGTTCGGGGCTCTTGCTTGCCTTGGGCTTCAGGCCTGAGTGACGTGCTTGGGCCCGGCCAGCGCCCAGGCGATCAGCCCGAACAGCGGCACAAACACGATCAATACAATCCACACGCCTTTGTTGCTGGATTTTCCCTCACTCTTGCGCACCCGGTTGATCGCCCACAATTCGATGAGCAAAAGAACGACGGCCAATACGATCCACGTGGTTTCAAGTTGCATGGGCTACCTCCTGATGGTCATTGGGTTAGGCGGGGCATGCCACTCAGGGTTCATTAAATTTGCTGGATGGTTTGCCTGGGGCACCTGCACAAATGTTCTAAACCGATCGGCAAAGTCGCGGTAACGTAGACGCCTTTGACGAACAATCACTGCCTTCGGAGCCTTGCGTGGACAAACGCAACTGGATCGAGCTGTCTCAGGATGCCGACACCGGGATCGAGTCGATTCGTGCCCATTTCCAGGGCCATGCCTACGATCCGCACTGGCACGACAGCTTTCTGGTGGGCGTCACCGAGCAGGGCGTGCAGCAGTTTCATTGCCGGCGCGTGCGGCATCTGAGTACGCCGGGCAAGATTTTCATGCTGGAGCCGGGTGAGATCCACGACGGGCACGCGCCGACGGAGGAGGGCTTCACCTATTCCATGCTCTACCTCGACCCGCACTGGCTGGAGCGCGAATTGCGCGTGCTGTTCGAGCATGCGCCGGACAACAGCCAACTCGGGTTCACCGATACCCTGAGTCAGGATTCGCGCCTGTCCACCGCCATCAATCAAGCTTTCAACGCCCTTCATCAAGGCGACTTGCGCATCGTGCGCCAGACCGCCATCGACACCTTGCTCGGTTCGCTGACGTCCCACCTCGATTGGCGTAAACGCCAGCCGTTCGATCCGCGCCTGCCACGGGTAGCCCAAGTGGCGCGGGACTATCTGCATGCGCACGCTTTCGAGGACATCGGGCTGGACGTCTTGGCCCAGGCCTGCGGAGTCGATCGCTTTCGTCTGACCCGTGCGTTCAAGGCCGCTTTCGGGTTGGCGCCCCATGCCTATCTGATTCAGTTGCGCCTGGCCCGCGCCCGGCAATTGCTGGCGCGCGGCGAAACACCCGCCACCGTCGCCAGCGCCCTCGGTTTCGCCGATCAAAGCCATCTCGGGCGCTGGTTCCGCCGTGCCTATCACCTGACGCCGGCGGACTACCGCAAGCGCTGCTCAAACCTTCCAGACTGAACCCCGCGTAACCGCGACCATGACTTCCTGTTCTGATTCGGGAGTCCTGTCATGGAATCATTGTTGCCATTTCTGCTGTTTTCCTTCGTCGCCTCGATCACCCCGGGGCCGACCAATATTCTGGTGATGAGCCACAGCTCGCGGCGCGGTCTGACGGCCACCGTGCCGATCATCTTCGGTGCGTGTGTGTCGGCGGCGCTGGTGGTGTTGGTGGTCGGGCTTGGCGTGGGGGAAACCTTGCTGCGCTATCCCCGTGTGCAGCAGGCCATGGCCTGGGCCGGGGTGCTCTGGCTGAGCTGGCTGGCGTGGCAGATCTTTCGCAGCACGCCGCCGTCGCTGGATTCGGCCACAACGGCAGATGGCGGCTTTAGCGTGTTCGGCGCCGCCGGCCTGCAATTGATCAACCCCAAGGTCTGGATGATGGCCGTGGCGGTGGTGAGCGTGTTTGCCGGTGGCAGCGAGGACAGCGCACGGATGGCGTTGTTGTCGCTGGCGTTTCTGCTGGTCAGTCTGCCGTGCATGACGGCGTGGGCGCTGCTGGGCGTGGGCAGCGCGCGGTTCTTTGGCTCGCCACGGGCGTTTCGGCGCATGAATGCCGGGCTGGCGCTTCTGTTGTTGCTGTCGGCCTGGTTGACGGTGTTGGCGTAGCCGTCGCGGTTGGTCACATAAATTTGAATTGCCCGCCGTTGCCCTCCAGAATCGCGCCCCGATCCGGCCACCAACGCCGGGCGTTCAGAGTGAAAGGGGTTGCGGTTGAACGAACAGACATTGTCCATGCGCCTGGAGCGGGTGGCGGCGCACGTGCCCGCCGGTGCGCGGCTGGCCGATATCGGCTCGGATCACGGTTACTTGCCGGTGGCTCTGATGCGCCGTGGCGCGATCGCGACGGCGGTGGCGGGCGAGATGGCCGAGACGCCGTTCCGTTCGGCGCAACGCACCGTGCGCGAAAACGACCTTGAGCAGCAGATCACCGTGCGTCTGGCCAATGGCTTGATGGCAGTCGAATCGTCCGACGGGATCACGGCAATTACCGTGTGCGGCATGGGCGGCGAGACCATCCGCGACATTCTCGACGCCGGCAAGGCGCGTCTGAGCGGCCGCGAACGCCTGATCCTGCAACCCAACGGCGGCGAGCAACCGCTGCGCCAATGGCTGATGGACAACGACTACCGAATCCTCTGTGAGGAAATCCTGCGGGAGAACCGTTTCGACTACGAAATCATCGTGGCCGAGCGCGGCGAGCCGGTGACGTACACCGCCGAGGAACTGTTCTTCGGGCCATTGCAATTGCAGGCGCGCAGTCCGGCGTTTGTCAGCAAGTGGAAGCATCGGTTGCGGCACAAGCAGCAGACGCTGGCTCATTTTGGGCGGGCACGGCATGGGGTGTGCGAGCGCAAGGTGCAGGATCTGAAGCAGCAAGTGCGCTGGATTACTGACGTGCTGGGGTGAAGTAGGCCCAACGCTGATATCATCCAACCACTTTCAAGCAGGCCAAAAAACACCATGAACCGTCAGAAAAAACTGCAACAGCTCTTCAAGGAAAAATCCAGAAAGGCCAACGCCAAACTGGCACCCAAGAGCAACAAGCCGAAGTACATCAGCAAGGCGGATCGTTTGAAGCTGGCGGCGGAAGCGGCGCCAGATTCGATTGAAACCCCTGAGGTCTGATCAAGCAGGCGCGCAGCAGGTTTTCCCTCAGGTACTCGGCGGCTTCGCCAGTTCAATTCCTGCCGCCCCCAGCCGCTTGAGAATCTCGAACAGCAAATCACTCTTGGTCGTTCCGACAATCCTCGGGCTCGCCACATACCCGGTCACCGTCAACGTAATCCCGTCCGGCGTCAGCTTGCTGAAACGCACGAACGGCGCGGGTTTTTCGAGGATGGTTTCGTGTTCCTTGTAGGTGTCGAACAGCAGGTTCTGCACCTGTTCGGGGTCGATATCCAGCGGGAACATCAGCTCCAGCGTCGCCACGCCCTGGGCGCTGCCGCCGAGGGTGACGTTGCGCAGGTTCTGGGAGATCAGTTGCGAGTTGGGCACGATCACGATCGAGCGGTCACTGAGCTGGATTTCAGTGGCGCGCACGTTGATCCGGCGGATGTCGCCCTCGACGCCGCTGATGCTGATCAGGTCGCCGACCTTGACCGGGCGTTCGGTGAGCAGGATCAGCCCCGAGACGAAGTTCTTCACGATCTCCTGCAAGCCGAAGCCGATGCCCACCGACAGGGCGCTGACGATCCACGCCAGGTTAGTCCATTGCACGCCCAGCGATGACAGGGTCAGCAGGATCACCACCGCATAACCGATGTTGGAAAACAGCGTGCTCAGCGAGGCGCACATGCCCGGGTCCATGTCGGTCTTGGGCAGAAATTCATTGTCGAGCCAGCGGCGCAGGGCGCGGATCAGGTAGATGCCGATCAGCAGCGCCAGCATCGCGTTGAGCAAATGGCCGGGGACGATGTTCAGTTTGCGCAGGCCGGCGCCACCGAGGATCGTGCCGATGTTGTTGGCCAGTTGGCCAAGGGTGGTGCCGATGCCGCCGACGAACAGCGTGATGACCGCCAACAGCAACAGCGCCGCCCGACCGAACCCGGCCAGCAGGGTCGAAGCCTGTTCGAGACGCCGATCACCCACGCCGAGCAGCTGCTTAAGCGCCTTGCCGCTGGAGTGGCGGGGCGAGAAGAAGTATTCGCAGCTGTCCTTGAGCAACTGCATCAGCAGGTAAAAGCCGGAAAACACGATAAACGCCCACACCAGTTCGTAGGTGATGAACCGCGCGAGCGACACATACCCCGTCAGCAGGGCGCCGAACGACAGCACCATCGACAGGGTGGCGACGGTGTAAATCACCCCGGCAAAGGTGTTGCCGGCCACCTGCGTATCCCCGGCCGCCGCCAACACTTTGCGCACTCTGCCGACGCGCATCAGCAACGTCGTGACGATGCCGAGCACCACCAGCGCAATGATGCCCCGGCCTGCAATCACGATCTGGCTGCTCATGCCGGAGGCATTGCTGACCTGCACCGACGTCACCAGCACCAGCAGCGTCGCGGCCAGGATCCGTGCAAACGGCTGCAGCGTATCGGCGACCTCGTCGGCCACCCCCGGCAGTCGCCATGACGGGTGTTCGGTGGACAGCAACGCGCGGCTGAGCCCTGTGATCAACACGCAGGCGTAAACGACTTTCTCGAACTCCTCGGAAAACGTCGCCAGCATCGGCGGCAACGGCACGTGACGGGTGCACGCGTAGTACAACAATTCCAGGGCGATGGCGGTGGTCGCGAGTGTTGCCAGTGCCGAGGCAAACGCCAGTGAACTGCGACGCAGCCGACCCTCCGGCATGCGATGAATACACACCCAGGCCATCCAGCGGTCAGCGAGCCGCCGTCCGAACGTCCAGACGATGAACGCCAATATCACCAGCAGCGCGGTGTAAAAACGCTGGCCGGGTTGCCACGCCTCGGCGCCGGTCTGTTGCACTTGCTCGACGAAAAACCGCAGGCGCTGGCGGTCATCTGCCGATGGATTGACAAGGGGCGACCAGAAACCGGGATTCAGAATGCTGTGGGTGCTGAGCGTCAGTTCGCTTTCGAGCAACGTGCGGCGGATGCCGGCGATCTGGGTGATCAGGTCCGTTGCGCTTTGCTTGAGGGTGGCGAGGTTCTTCAGCGCGGTATCGACCTTGGTTTTCTGCTCGATCAACGTCGCCCGTTGAGCGGCGATATCGGCTTGTTCAGCGGCGACCGCTTCGGCTGGTGCTGCGCCCAGCACGCCCAGTTGCACGGTCAGTTGCGCCTGCTGCGGCAACAGCGAGGCCGATAGCCGATCGATGTCCAGAATGAACGTCTGCACCCGATCCTGCGGGCCTTCGAGCTGGTTGTAATTATTGGCGGACGAGATCTGCTGCTTGAGGCCGTCGAGGCGCAGTTGCAAGGCTTGCAGATCGCTTTGCGTGACGCCGGGGAGCGGGGCGCCGGTGCTGACATCGGGAGTGCCGGGCAAGTCGGCGGCCGACACCGCCACGCCCCCCGAACCGAGCAAGAGCAGGGCGATGAACATCAATGACTTCAATGCATTACGCATGGGACTGGCCGATTCCGGTTGATCACACAAACATTGAGGTTAGGTGATCGGGCGCCTGCTGCATCATTTTCTGCTGCTAATCCTGGCTTAATGCGTGTCCGGTGAGATCGCCGGGCAGCCGATTGTAGGCGCCCGTTTTCACGACTAGACTCCCAGCCATGAAACGCTATCTGCGGTTTTGTCTCGTTTTCCTGATCAGCCTGGCGCTTCCCCTCAGCGGGATGGCGGGCGTGCAGGCACCGACAGAACCCTGCCCGATGCAAGCCATGGGCATGGCGATGATGGACGGCATGAACATGGATTGCTGCCAGGACATGAAAAGTCCTGCCGACCATGGCTCCCCCTGCAAACCCGGCCAGGAGTGCAAGACCGGCGGCCTGCTGCAAGTCGCGATCCTCAAGCCGCCCGTTACCGTTTTCAGCCCTGTCACGCATTCGTTCTTCAGTGATTCCCTTCCCATAGCGGCCCCGTCCGGGGTCTGGCGACCGCCCCGCACCTGATTCCTGTCTCCCCTTGAAGCTCATTCCGCCCAGGCGGAGTGATTTGGCTGTGCGCGTGTTTTTCGCCGCGCGCAGTGGACGATCACAGGAATCGTAAACATGACATTCAAGTGCAATTGCACGGGTTGGCCTTTGGTGGCCGGCCTTGCGGCAAGCGTGCTCGCGTGGCCGGGTTTCGCCACCGCGCTGACGCTCGATCAAGCGCTGCGTCTGGCCGAAAACAATGCGCCGTCGCTGACCGCACAAGATCAGAAAATCCAGGCCGCCAGCAGCGCGGCCATTCCGGCGGGCGAGTTGCCCGATCCCAAGCTGTTGCTCGGTGTGCAGAACTACCCCGTGGGCGGCCCGGATCGCTGGAGCGTCGATCACGACTTCATGACCATGCAGATGGTTGGTTACCGGCAGGAGATGCCCAACGCAGACAAACGCAAGGCGCGCATCGAGGTTGCCGACGCCGCCATTGAACGCGCGGCGGCCGAGCGCCGCGTCGAGCGTTTGAAGGTGCGTCAGGCGACGGCGCTGGCGTGGATCAGCGGCTATTCGGTCGAGCGCAAGGAAGCGTTGTTCCAGGACTTGTTCAAGGAAAACCGCCTGCTGAGCGAGACCGTCCGGGCGCAGATCGCCGGTGGCCGCGCGCAACCTGCCGACGCGGTGACGCCGAAGCAGGAAGCGGCCCGACTCGCCGAGCAACAGGACAACCTGACCCTCGAGCGCACCCAGGCCCGCGCCGCGCTCAAACGCTGGATCGGCGCAGCTGCCAACGACAAGCCCGAAGGCGGTTTGCCCGTGTGGCCGGTCGATGCCTCGACCTTCAATCATCAACTGCAACACCACCCCGAGCTGGCCGCTTTCGCCCCCATGACCCGCGAAGCCCAGGCCAGGGTGCAAGAGGCGGTGTCCGAGAAAAAGTCTGACTGGAGCTGGGAAGTGGATTACCAGCATCGTGGTCGGGAGTTTGGTGACATGGTCAGCGTGCAGTTTTCCTGGGATCTGCCGCTGTTTCCCGAGACGCGGCAGAACCCGAAAATCGCCGCCAGACTGGCCGAGGTCAGCCAGTTGCAAGCCGAGCGCGAAGCCCTGTCCCGCGAGCACACCGAGCAGCTTGAGAACCAGTTGGCCGACTACCAGCGCCTCGATCGTGCCGTGCGCCGCACCGAGGACAGCCTGGTGCCGCTGGCCAGAGAGAAAGTCGATTTGAGCCTGGCCAGTTATCGCGCCGGCCAGGGCGATTTGAATGCGGTGGTCAGCGCCCGCCACGAACTCATCGAGGCCCGCCTCAAACAGATCGACATGGAAGAACAGCGCGCGCTGACCGCTGCACGCCTGCATTTCGCTTATGGGGAGACCAGCCTGTGAACCTTAAACAATGGAACGGCGTGTGGCTGGCCGGCCTCGCGCTGGCGGTGGGCGTGGGTGGCGGTTACGGATTGGCCTATCAGCGAATGAAGGGTGTAACGGCTTCAACCCCTGCGCCGAGCGCTGAGCCCAAGGCCTTGTACTGGTATGACCCGATGTTCCCGCAGCAGAAGTTCGACAAACCGGGAAAATCTCCGTTCATGGACATGCAACTGGTGCCGCGATACGCCAGCGGCGCGGAGGGCAGTGCGACCGTCAGCATTGATCCGGGGCTGAGTCAGAACCTCGGTCTGCGTGTGGCGCCGGTCAGTCGCGGCACCTTCACCTCGAGCCTTGATGTGAGCGGTGTGCTGGCGTTCAACGAGCGCGATGTCGCGGTGATCCAGGCGCGCACCAACGGGTTTGTCGAGCGGGTTTACGCCCGTGCGCCGGGGGATGTGCTCACGGCTGGCGCGGCGTTGGCCGACATCCTCGTGCCGGAATGGACGGCGGCCCAGAGCGAGTTTCTGGCGCTCAGGCGCAGCGGCGATGCCGACCTGATCGCGGCGGCGCGCCAGCGGTTGCGGCTGACCGGGATGCCAGCAAGCTTGATCGCTCAGGTGGAACGCAGCGGCAAGGTGCAGTCCGAACTGACGGTCACCAGCCTTTTGGGCGGCGTGTTGCAAGAACTCGATGTGCGGGCGGGCATGACCGTGGCGACGGGTGAAACCTTGGCGCGGGTCAACGGGTTGAACAGTGTCTGGCTCGCCGTGGCGGTGCCGGAATCGCAGACCGGTTCGGTTGCCGTGGGGCAGGCCGTTGAAGCGCGTTTGCCGGCCTTTCCCGGTGGCGTTTTCAACGGAACGGTCAGCGCGATTCTGCCGGACACCAACCCGGACAGCCGTACCCTGCGCGTGCGGGTCGAGCTGTCCAATGCCGATGGCCGCTTGCGGCCGGGGATGACAGCACAGGTGCGGCTGAACCGATCGACCGGACAAGACAGTCTGTGGGTGCCCAGCGAGGCAGTTATCCGCACCGGCAAGCGCGCCTTGGTCATGCTCGCCGAAGAAGCGGGGCACTATCGCCCGGTGGAGGTGCGGCTCGGCCAGGAAAGCGTCGGCAGAACGGTGATCCTCGAAGGCCTGGCAGAAGGGCAGAGCGTCGTGACGTCCGGCCAGTTCCTGCTTGATTCCGAGGCCAGTCTCAAGGGCATCGTCGCCGAGCCGCTTGAAACGGGCGGGAACGTTTCGGGGAGTCAGCCATGATCGCCGCGCTGATTCGCTGGTCCGTCGCCAATCGTTTTCTGGTGCTGCTGGCGACGCTGTTCGTCACGGGCTGGGGCGTGTGGTCGGTGCAGAGCACGCCGATCGATGCGCTGCCGGATCTGTCCGATGTGCAAGTGATCATCCGCACGCCGTACCCCGGACAGGCGCCGCAGATTGTCGAGAATCAGGTGACCTATCCGCTGACCACCACCATGCTCTCGGTGCCGGGGGCGAAAACCGTACGCGGTTATTCGTTCTTTGGTGACAGCTTCGTGTACGTGCTGTTCGAGGACGGCACCGATCAATACTGGGCGCGCTCGCGGGTGCTGGAGTACCTGAGCCAGATTCAGAGTCGTCTGCCGGCCAGCGCCAAACCGGCGTTGGGTCCGGACGCCACCGGCGTTGGCTGGATCTATCAGTACGCGCTGGTGGATCGCAGCGGCGGGCATGATCTGGCACAGCTTCGGGCGTTGCAGGACTGGTTCCTCAAGTTCGAACTCAAGACCCTGCCCAACGTCGCCGAGGTCGCGACCGTCGGCGGCATGGTCAAGCAGTATCAGGTGCAGCCTGATCCGGTGCGGCTGGCCAGCCTCGGCATCACCCTGGCGCAGGTGCGCGAAGCCATCGGCAAGGCCAATCAGGAAACCGGTGGCGCCGTGCTGGAAATGGCCGAAACCGAATTCATCGTGCGCGCTTCCGGCTACCTGAAGACGCTTGATGATTTTCGGGCGATCCCGCTCAAACTCGGCGTGGGTGGCGTACCGGTAACCCTGGGTGATGTTGCAACGGTTCAGACCGGGCCGGACATGCGCCGGGGCATTACCGAGCTGGATGGCCAAGGTGAAACCGTCGGCGGCGTCGTGATTCTGCGCAGCGGCAAGAACGCCCGCGAAACCATCGCGGCGGTCAAGGCCAAACTCGATGACATGAAAAGCAGCCTGCCGCCCGGCGTAGAGATCGTCACCACTTACGATCGCAGCAAGCTGATTGATCGCGCCGTGGAAAACCTCAGCCACAAACTGCTCGAAGAGTTCATCGTCGTCGCGCTGGTGTGCGGGATCTTCCTCTGGCATCTGCGCTCTTCGCTGGTGGCGATTATCTCGCTGCCGGTGGGCGTGCTGATCGCCTTTATCGTGATGCGTCATCAGGGGCTGAACGCCAACATCATGTCGCTAGGCGGGATTGCTATCGCCATTGGTGCGATGGTGGATGCGGCGGTGGTGATGATCGAGAACGCCCACAAGAAAATCGAGGCGTGGCACGCGGCCAATCCGGGGCAGGCGCTCAAGGGCGAGCGCCATTGGCAGGTGATGACCGACGCGGCGGCGGAGGTGGGGCCGGCGCTGTTTTTCTGTTTGCTGATCATCACGCTGTCGTTCATTCCGGTGTTTACCTTGCAGGCCCAGGAAGGGCGGCTGTTCGGCCCGCTGGCGTTCACCAAGACCTACGCCATGGCGGCGGCAGCGGGATTGTCGGTGACGCTGGTGCCGGTGCTGATGGGCTACTGGATTCGCGGACGGATTCCGGATGAACGCCACAACCCGCTCAACCGCTGGCTGATCCGGATCTATCAGCCGGTGCTGGACGTGGTGCTGCGCCGGCCGAAATTCACGTTGCTGGTGGCGCTGTTGGTGTTCGTCAGCGCGGCCTGGCCGATTTCGCGACTCGGTGGCGAATTCCTCCCGCCACTGGACGAGGGTGATCTGCTGTACATGCCTTCGGCCTTGCCGGGTTTATCGGCGCAAAAAGCTGCGCAGCTGTTGCAGCAGACCGATCGACTGATAAAGACCGTGCCCGAAGTCGAGCACGTGTTCGGCAAGGCTGGCCGCGCGGAAACCGCTACCGACCCGGCACCGCTGGAAATGTTCGAAACCACGATCCAGTTCAAGCCCCACGATCAATGGCGCCCGGGCATGACCCCGGAAAAACTTGTGGAAGAGCTGGATCGCGTAGTGCGCGTGCCGGGGCTGACCAACATCTGGATTCCACCGATCCGCAACCGCATCGACATGCTCGCCACCGGAATCAAAAGCCCGATCGGCGTCAAGGTCGCCGGCAATGATCTGGCCCAGATCGACGCCGCGACCCAGGCCGTCGAGCGGGTGGCCAAAGGTGTGCCCGGCGTCAGTTCGGCACTGGCCGAGCGGTTGACCGGTGGCCGCTACATCGACGTGGATATCGACCGCAACGCCGCCGGCCGCTACGGGCTGAACATCAGCGATGTGCAATCCATCGTCGCCGGTGCCATTGGCGGGGAAAACGTCGGGGAAACCATCGAGGGGCTGGCGAGGTTTCCGATCAACATCCGCTACCCGCGAGAGTGGCGTGATTCGCCCGGCGCACTGGAGCAATTGCCGATCTACACGCCTTCCGGCAGCCAGATCACCCTCGGCATGCTGGCGAAAATCAAGGTCACGGACGGCCCGCCGATGCTCAAGAGCGAGAATGCCCGGCCGTCCGGCTGGGTGTACATCGACGTGCGCGGGCGGGACATCGCTTCAGTGGTGACCGATTTGCGTCGCGCCGTCAGCGAACAGGTGAAATTGCAGCCTGGCATGAGCCTGAACTATTCGGGGCAGTTCGAGTTTCTGGAGCGGGCCAACGCGCGGCTGAAACTGGTGGTGCCGGCCACGCTGCTGATTATCTTCGTGCTGCTCTATCTGACGTTCGCTCGCTTCGATGAGGCGCTGCTGATCATGGCCACGTTGCCGTTCGCATTGAGCGGCGGTGCGTGGTTTCTTTATCTGCTGGGCTACAACCTGTCGGTCGCCACCGGGGTCGGCTTTATTGCGCTGGCCGGGGTTTCGGCCGAGTTCGGCGTGATCATGCTGCTCTACCTGAAAAACGCCTGGGCCGAACGAGAAGGCCTCGGCGACCACACCGAGCGCGGGTTGATCGCGGCGATTCGCGAAGGAGCGGTGCAACGCGTGCGTCCCAAGGCCATGACCGTAGCCGTGATTATCGCCGGCCTGTTGCCGATTCTGCTCGGCAGCGGCACCGGCGGCGAAGTCATGAGCCGCATCGCCGCGCCCATGGTTGGAGGCATGGTCACGGCGCCGTTGTTGTCTTTGTTTGTCATTCCGGCGGCGTATCGCCTGATGCGCCGTCGACGGTTGCCCGTTGAAAACAAGTCACCTGAAAGCGACGGTACTGCCATCCAGCCGTAACCCGGTGACGAAAAAACCGGTGCGAACGTTCGCACCGGTTTTTTTATTGTGGGGTTTGGTCATCAGATCGATCGCTGATTGACCCGCTGCATCAATTCCTCCGCCGATTCCTTGCGCTCGGAATAGCGATCCACCAGGTCCGGGCGATCACGCAGCAACAGCGTGAATTTCACCAACTCTTCCATCACGTCCACCACCCGGTCATACAGCGCCGAGGGTTTCATGCGATTGCCTTCGTCGAATTCCAGATAAGCCTTGGGCACCGACGACTGATTGGGGATGGTGAACATGCGCATCCAGCGGCCCAGCACGCGCAGTTGATTGACCACGTTGAAGGACTGCGAACCGCCACAGACCTGCATCACCGCCAGGGTTTTGCCTTGGGTCGGGCGCACCGCGCCGAGGGCCAGCGGCACCCAGTCGATCTGGGCCTTGAACACCGCCGACATCGCACCGTGACGTTCGGGCGAACACCAGACTTGACCTTCGGACCATTGCATCAGCTTGAGCAGTTCCTGGACTTTCGGGTGATCGCCCGGTGCATCGTCCGGCAGCGGCAGACCCGAAGGATTGAAGATTCGCGTCTCGGCACCGAAGTGTTCCAGCAGGCGGGCAGCTTCTTCGACCAGCAGACGGCTGAAGGAGCGCGGGCGGGTCGAGCCGTAGAGCAACAGGATGCGCGGTTTGTGGGCGCCTTCGTCACGCGTGGTTTTTTGAACCAGTGTGGGATCGAGGTTGGGCAGGTCGTTCATGTCGGCTCCGGTTACAGCGTGCTGATGCGGTCGAGCTCGCGCTTGAGGGCATCACGGTCAAGTTGGGCGAAGGGCAGGGCGAGGAAGGCCCGGCAGCGGGTTTCGATTCGGGCGAGGGTGGCGCGGAAAGCGGCGTCGATGGTGCGCTCATCGCCGTGCACATCCGACGGATCCTCCAGTCCCCAATGGGCTTTCAGCGCCGGGCCGAAATACACGGGGCAGGCTTCACCGGCGGCCTTGTCGCACACGGTGATGACGATGTCCGGCGGGTTGTCTTCGAAGGCTTCGTTGCCCTTGCTACTCAATCCATCGATTGAAATGCCGGCCGCCTGCAACGTGGTCAGGCTGCGTGGCAGCACCTGGCCTTTGGGGAAGCTGCCGGCACTGACGGCTTCGAAACCGGGTGGTGCCAGATGGTTGAACATCGCCTCCGAGAGAATGCTGCGGCAGCTGTTGGCGGTGCACATGAATAGAACGCGCATGGTGATTCCTCTTTCCAGACAGGCGTTAAACGCTCAGGCGCAGGGCCAGGGCAGACAAGGTGATGAACAGAATCGGCAGGGTCAGCACCACGCCGGTCTTGAAGTAATAACCCCAGGTGATGCGGATCCCTTTGCGCTCCAGCACGTGCAGCCAGAGCAGCGTCGCCAGACTGCCGATGGGGGTGATTTTCGGGCCCAGGTCGGAGCCGATGACGTTGGCGTAGATCATCGCTTCGCGTATCACGCCGACGGCATCACTGGCCTGGATCGACAACGCGCCCACCAACACCGTCGGCATGTTGTTCATCGCGGACGACAGCAGGGCGGTCAGAAACCCCGTCCCCAATGCCGCGCCCCAGAGCCCGGTGCCGGCCAGATAATTCAGTGCCGTCGCCAGATAATCCGTCAGCCCGGCGTTCTTCAGCCCGTACACCACCAGGTACATGCCGAGCGAGAAAATCACGATCTGCCAAGGGGCTTCGCGCAGTACACGCCGGGTCGAAATCACATGACCCCGCGCCGCCACCGCGAACAGCAGAGCCGCGCAGACTGCAGCAATCGCACTGATGGGAATGCCCAGCGGTTCCAGGGCGAACAGACCGATCAGGAGCAGCCCCAAAACGATCCAGCCGACACGGAAAGTCAGCCGATCGCGGATGGCCAGTCGCGGATCCTGCAAGTCATCCAGTGAGTAATGTGTGGGTATGTCACGCCGGAAAAACCAGTACAGCACCCCCAAAGTGGAGGCCACGGCAACCACGTTGACCGGCACCATCACCGAGGCGTACTCGCTGAAGCCAAGGTCGAAATAATCGGCGGAAACGATGTTGACCAGGTTGGACACCACCAGCGGCAGGCTCGCGGTATCGGCGATGAAGCCGGCCGCCATGACGAACGCCAAAGTGGAAGCCGCCGAGAAGCGCAGGGCGAGCAGTATCGAAATCACAATCGGCGTCAGGATCAACGCCGCGCCATCATTGGCAAACAGCGCAGAAACGGCCGCGCCCAACAACACCGTAAAGGCGAACAGACGCCGGCCATCGCCCTTTGCCCAACGGGCGACGTGCAACGCGGCCCACTGGAAAAAACCGGCTTCGTCGAGCAACAGGCTAATGATGATGACGGCAATGAACGTCGCGGTCGCGTTCCAGACAATGCCCCACACCGTGGGAATATCGCTCAGGGTCACAACCCCGCTCAGCAGCGCCAGCACCGCGCCGAGCGTCGCACTCCAGCCGACACCCAGCCCCTTCGGCTGCCAGATGACCAGCACGATGGTGAACAGAAAAATGGCAAAAGCAAAAAACATGGGAATCCCGAAAGCCTGAGGCTTAGCAGCAAGCGGAGGTGTTGAGCGGGCGATCGCCCATGGCCGCCAGCCGTGCGCTGTTTTCTTCCAGCCAGGCGGTGTTGGCGGCGAGCGTGGTTTCAAGCAACGTGCGAATCCATGCCGGCAAATCAGGGTTGAGCCGGTAATAAACCCACTGGCCCTGACGGCGATCCAACAGCAGGCCGCAGGTGCGCAGTTGCGCGAGATGGCGGGAGATTTTCGGCTGACTGTCGTCCAGCGCGCAGACCAGTTCGCAGACACACAACTCACCCTCACGGGTGATCAGCAGCGTGGCCCGGGCGCGGGTTTCGTCGGCGAGGCATTTGAAAACGGAGGCGGGGGTGAGCATGACGATGCCTTCAGTACATATGGTTGCCCGAATATACGGATATCCATATGTGTTGGGCAAGTCTTGAGTGTGAAGAAGTGACAGCTCTCGACCGAAGGTGTGTTTAAAGCAGGCGCTTCAACGCTTGCTGAACGCCAGCCGCGCGGCAAACAGCACGAAAATCATCCCGGTGGTGCGATCCATCCAGCGAATTACCTTCTCCCGGCGCAGAAAACCGGACAGCGGCTGCGTCGCGCCAATCAACACCAGCGACCAGATCAGCCCGAGCACCACATGAATGCTCACCAGCCCGAATGTCCACGGCACCAGCGGCTGCCCCTGCGGGATGAACTGCGGCAGAAACGACACGTAGAAAATCCCGATCTTCGGATTCAGCACATTCCCCAGCATGCCCTTGAAAAACCAGTTCGCCCCCGGCTTGCCGTCGGCCTCGGCCGGTGCCAGCGAGCGGCGAGGGCGCAGCAACATGTTCAACCCCAGCCACGCCAGATACGCCGCGCCACAATACTTCAACAGGTTGTAGGCCAGCTCCGACACCGCAATCAACGCCCCCAGCCCAAACGCCACCGCCGCGCCCCACAACAAACAACCGGCATTGATCCCTAACGCCGCACGCAACGCCTGCTGCTTGCCCTCGACGGTGGCGGTGCGCAGCACCAGCGCGGTGTCGAGACCGGGTGTCAGAGTCAACAACGTGGCGGCGAGGGTGAAGGCGAGGAGGTTGTCGGCGATGGACATGGTGCGAGGGTTCCCTGTTCTGGATGGGGGGAACGGTAGCGGTTTCAGACGGGGGGATCCAGCAGGGCAATCAGGCGCGGTTCGATGCGGTCGGGTTGTATCTCGAGGATCGCCGGCGTGGATGATCCGGTCACAGCCCTGGAGCGCGGCGAGGGCTTCGGGGCGGAGGAGGTTGTGGGTGTCGGAGATCAGGGCGGTTTTCATGGGGGCCGTGGCGTTTCCGGGAAGGAATGGCAGCTACAGGTTGATTCCACAAACCATAGCTGACGTTCGGCTGATAGTCCCCTGAGTTCTCTTGCCGTGCGGCAGACACGATCTAGACTCCTATCGCCATGGAGCCTGTGATGTTGAGCGTGAGTCTCGATTGAGAGCCCACCGTAGTACGCATCTTCGCCTCCCAAACGCGGACTACATAAGGATGTCGATGATGCGTCACTCGCTGAAATTGCTTTCTACTGTTCTTCTGGCGTTACCCTTGGGGGCACCTTCAATTTACGCAAAGGAGCAGACACAAGCTGCTTCGCCGCAGATTACCCAGCCCGCGACCGGCGTGGTGATCCACCCGGAGTACGCCAGGACCATTGCCCGGATGGCCTATATCTGGGGCTGGCCGATGGTGAACATGCTCAACCGCAATGACACCATCACCAAGGCACCGCATCCCGGCTTGCTAGGAGGCATCCTGCCGGTGGCGCCGCGTGGGCAGCTCGGCATGTTGCACGACTACATTACCCCGCAGGAAACCTTCGTCACCTGTCCCAATCAGGACGTGGTCTACGGCTTGGGCTTTTTCTCACTGGATGAGGAACCTGTGATCGTCCAGGTGCCGGATTTCGGTGAGCGCTTCTGGGTCTATTCGATCTACGACCAGCGTACCGATCAGGTGGGCGAACTGGGCAAGCCGTACGGGACCAAGCCGGGGTTCTATCTGTTGGTGGGGCCGAACTGGCAAGGCGATAAACCGGAAGGTGTCGAGGCGATCATCCGTAGCCCAACGCTACTGGCCAACGCTATTCCTCGGATTTTCATGGATGACACCAAGGAAGACCGCGCGGCAATCCAGGAAAAACTCAATCAGGTGGCCTTCTATCCGCTCAAGGACTTTGACGGAAAGATGAAGACCATCGACTGGAAGAACACTCCGGACATCCCTAACCCCAGTGCAGCCAAGGCCAGTGGTGGCGAGACCAAATGGGTGATTCCGGAGAAGTTCTTCGACCAGTTCCCCAAGGTGCTCGACATGGTTCCACCGCTGCCGGGAGAGGAGGCGTTGTACGGCCAGTTCAGATTGCTTCTGGATGCGGCGAACAAAGATCCGGCGCTGAAGAAGTTGCTGGTGCAGACAGCAGTGGAAAGCGAGCAAGGCATCATCAAGCCGTTTTTCGAGTGGAAGCATAACGGTCGCCCAGCGGGCAACGGCTGGAATCGCTCCACCAACAATGCCCGGTTCGGTATCGACTACTTCAACCGCACCGGAACCGCCAAGTCGAACATGTTCGACAACCGTCCGACCGAGACCCAGTACTTCTACACCGACTTCGACCAGTCGGGGGCGCAACTCAACGGCAATCATAGCTACGAAGTCACCTTTGCCGCCGGCCAGGAGCCACCCGTGCAAGGCTTCTGGTCGCTGACCCTGTACAACGAAAAACATCTGTTCAGCACCAACAAGCTCAACCGTTATTCGCTGGGTACCAAGAACAAGGATCTCAAGCGTAATACCGACGGCTCGCTGACGCTTTATGTTGGCCCCGTTTCGCCGGGCAAAGGTAAGGATAGCAACTGGCTGCCGTCACCCAAGGAGCCAATTTCCCTCTATATCCGCGCTTACTGGGGTAAAGAGCCGATCCTGGATGGCAGTTGGAAGCCACCGGTGATCAAGAAAACCAAGTGAGCCGGTAAGCCGGTGATTCCTTTGAGTCGCAGCGGTGCGCAAGGTGCGACGCCGCGATCATTCTGGAGATTGATCATGGGTTCAATGCAACGGACATTCGCACTTTCAACGCTGGCTGCCGCATTGGCTTTCATACCGGTAGCACAGGCGGCAGACCAGGCACCGGCCTCGCCACTGATCAAACAACTCAACAACGGCAACTGGCTCGACCAGAAGGAAGCCGAGAGCCTGCGAGATGAGTTGTACTATCAGCGCGCGGTCCACGCCTACATGACCATGCTGCCCCTCCTTAACACCATTGGCATGCGCGATGGCTCGGAGAAGGCATTCGGTGCCGGTTACAACGTGTTGCCGATCTGGAAAGAGCGCATGGACGCACGAACCATGGTGCCCACGCCCAACGCCGACGTGATCTACTCCATGAGCTACCTGGACCTCAAGGAAACCGGGCCGCTAGTGGTCAAGGCGCCACCGAATGTGATCGGCATGTTCACCGACTTCTTTCAGCGCACCCTCACCGACGTCGGCTCCATCGGGCCTGATCGCGCCCGTGGCGGCCTTTATCTGCTGCTGCCGCCGGACTACAACGGGCCTGTGCCGGGCGGTTACTTCGCCGTGAAGTCACGTACCTACAACGTCTTTCTGTTCTTCCGCACGATCATGGCCAAGGGTGACGGCAAGCCCGACCCGGCACCGGCGGTGAAGGCGGCGCAAACCACCCGCGTCTACCCGTTGTTTGCCACCGAAAAAGACGTCAAGCCTATGGAGTTTCCTGACGCCAGTGGCAAGGCGTTGAACATGATGTATCCGACGGACAACGAGTACTGGATCAAGCTCAAGGCGTTTGTCGACTACGAACCCGTGGAGGCCATCGATCCAGAACTGCGCGGGGTGCTGGCATCCATCGGCATCATCAAAGGCGTGCCGTTCAACCCTTCAGAAGGTCAGAAAGCCCAGTTGAAGAAAGCGGTGGAAACGGCACCGAAAATGATCCTGGCCAACCGCCAGTTGGGGCGCGAAGACAAACGCAATCTTTATTACAAGGATCGCCAGTACGAAAACACCTGGGCGGGTGGAACCAACGACTGGATGCAGGACAGCTATCTGGATGTCAACCAACGGGCCAACTTCTTCCAGTTCGCTTATTCCTCGGCACCGGCCATGGTGATGCACACCACCGGTGCGGGTTCGAAGTACCCCTTTACTGGTCGCGACAAGGACGGCAAGTTTCTCGAAGGTGGCGGTATCTACAAACTGCGCCTGCCGGCGAACCCGCCGGCAGCACTGTTCTGGGCTGTAACCGCCTACAACATCACCGACGGCACCATGCCGGAAACCAAGCAGCTGCTGCCGTCCACCAACGGCTACTACGACATACCCAAGCAGGCGGATGGCTCCATCGAAATCTGGTTTGGCCCGGAGAAGCCAGCAGATGTGGCCGACGCTGCATTCATCCAGACCATCCCGGGCCGCAACTTCCTGGTAGCGCTGCGCCTGTATGGGACTGAAGACTCGTTCTACGACCAAACCTGGAAGCCCGATGACGTCGTGAAGGTCAAGTAGGCCGTGTGAAGTGCTGGCGGACAACAGGCCGCCAGCACTCATTCCTTCTGCCGTTGCGTACTATCCAGTCACCACAGAGGGCAGCGTTTAGCTCTTCACCTCAACATGATCCAACGCCTGATTCACCGCCAATTCACTCAACATCACCAACTGCGCAATCCCGATCGCCGTCTTGCGATGGGCAGGCTCCAGCGTGGCAGCAAAGTTATTAAGCATTTCACTCGCCGACCCCAGTGATTCGCTGGCGTTGGCCAGCAGGGACTCAGTGTCGTAAGCCGGGTTGGCCAGGTACATGGGGTCGTGTTTGGTGTGGCTACCCATGATCCGTTGCTGCGGAGTGAGGTAGTGATCGAGGGCGCGTTCGGCGGCTTCGTTGAGGGTTCGGGAATCGGGGAATTTGTAGGGTGAAACCGGATCGGTTTCTGGTGGGTTCGGTGTTGGTTTGAACATGGATGAATTCTCTAGCGCGATTACCAAAAGGAGCCATCACCCTTCGCTACCAAACGTTGGGTGGCGGCCATACGCGGGTTGGTAGACCGGTCGCACTAGAACCCGGCGCCCACGAATGAGCCCCACGCATGACCACCATGAAATTTGAGCCCTGAAAAAGGGCTGCACACGGTGACGCCATGAGTCTAGAACGAAACGGGCTACCAAACCCCATCACTGTTTTTCAGTGACCCGGAAACGATAAAACCCGCGTTCCAGACGCACAAGCCGGCGGATTCTGGCGTAGTCGTAGGCAATGGCGCAAGGCGTTGTAGCCTTGAGGAAGTAACGCTGAGTGTCTTTAAACAGCGAGGGTCGAAACCCTAAACAATCTCCGATGGTTCCTTCAATCACCGGTGTATTGGATCTTTCCCCGGCGCTCTGCTGCCCTGAACTGGCTCCGGCTAGGTGTTCAAGCAGGATGCCGAACCCGGCTGGCATCTCTGGACGGCGGGCACCCGAACTGGCGACTGTATTCCCGGCTGAATTGCGACGGGCTTTCGTAGCCCACTCGATAACAGGCGCTCGCCACATCCAGCCCTTCGCCGAGCAACAGACGGCGGGCTTCCTGCAGGCGCAGTTGTTTCTGATACTGCAGCGGACTCATGGCTGTCACTGCCTTGAAACGATGATGCAATGTGGAGTTGCCCAAGTTGGCGACCCGGGCGAGTTCTTCGATGCGCAAGGGTTGGGTGTAGTGGTTGTTCAACCAATCGATTGCCCGTGTTACTCGCCGTGTTTGCGAGTCGCCGAGGGCAAGCTCGTACAGACGACGTCCATGCACACCCCGCAGGAGGCGGTAATACAACTCGCGAAGGGCGAGCGGTGCCAGCATGCCGATGTCTTTCGGTGTTTCCAGCAGCCGGACCAGCCGCAGCATGGTTTCCAGCAGGGGCACATCGACTTTCTCGAGGAAAAGACCAAGCTCCGGCTCGTCCGGGACGCCTGCCGGCGGAGCGTCGGCGATGACCTGAGCGATTTCCGTGGGCTCGAAATCAAACCGGATACACAGGTAGGGCGACTCCGCGCTGGCCATCAGCACGCGACCGGACACCGGAAGGGTGACCGAAACCACCAGGTAGCTGAGGGGATCGTACAGGTAGTGGTCGTCACCCAGGCCGATTTCCTTTTGTCCTTGCACGATCAGGCAAAGTGCCGGTTTGTGCACGGTATGGATCAGCTCCGAAGGTGCATCGAAACGGATGACATGCAGGGGAGCTATGGCGGTCTCATAGATCCCGGGTGTGGTAAAGCGTTGCGTCAGCAGGCGAACCAGTTCGTCACGGTAGACAGCTTTGTTTTGAAGGATGAAAGCATCGCTCTGTTCCATTTCAAGGCTCTCACAAGTGTTCATGAGCGTCTGCCTGAAGCTTTTCAGGCAGACGATATTCACCCGACATCATCAAAGTACTCATTGCCGATAGAGGATCATTCCGGCGTGATACAGCACGTCGTCATGAAAGTGGCCATCAGCGGTGAAGCCGGTGTCGTCCCAGTATTGGATGTAATCACCGACCAGTTCGTAGCGGCCCTGATAGGCGCTCTTGTTTTTACCACGGGCCTCGTCGTAACGACCAGTCGTCAGAAGCTCATGACGGATGAATCCATCCGCGGTAACCCACATGCCTGCGTAACGATGGTCCTGAGGGGGTTTTTTGGCATCTTTCATCACTTTTCTCCTCGGATGTTCAGACTGAGCCGATACGGCCCAAAGCCGTGCGATCAGAGCCGTTTTCGGCAACGCGAAAACCCGGAGTGCGATCACTGCCACCTTCACTCACGCGCATGCCGGGGGTTCGATCAGCACCGTCAGCGGCCAGGTACAGGCTGGTCGAGGAAAGGTTGATCGCGCAGGCCACCATCGCGCCGATCACCAGTGAAAGGGAAAGCCGTTTTGCATTTTTCATTGTTCAGTCCTCATTGACGTTGTTCATCTGAGCGGCCTGCCGTGGCCTGTGTGTGCATCCGTTGCGTGGTTTCAGATTACGTAGCCGAGCGCAGCGGTGTTAGGACGAAACTGCCGCAGATTTGCCTGATCCTCTCGGGCTGTTCGAACATGTCGTGCGCCGCGTTTGTGCTGCGGCTCAGCCGGCCGTGACAGTCATGCCACCGTCGGCCATGACCACCGAACCGACCATGAAGCTGGCCCGATCCGAGGCGATGAACGCGACCACTTCGGCGATTTCTTCCGGTTGGGCGGCGCGGCCGATCGGTGCCGCTTCGCCATGTTGGGCGAGAAAGGCAGGGCCATCGTCGACCACATTGTTGAGGATGTTGGTCACCACATCGCCGACACCGACAGCATTGACGCGGATGCCGTGGCCAATGACCTCAAGCGCCAAAGTGCGCGTCAGTTGGGCCAGCGCGCCTTTGGAAGCGGTGTAGGCCGCGATGGTGGGGAAGGCGAAATAGGAGGCGTAGGACGCGATGTTGACGATCGATCCGGACTTGTTGGGCATCATCGCTTTGACCGCCTCCCGGCTATGCAAAAAGGCCGCCGTGGCGTTGACCGCCTGAATGCGTTCCCAGTCTTCGCGGGTCATGTCGATGACCAGTTTGTTGATGATGATGCCGGCGTTGTTGACCAGAATGTCCAGCCGCCCGAATTGCTCGACGGCCAGGGCGACCGCGCGTTCGGCTGCCCCGTCCTGAGTGATGTCGGCCACCAGCGGGATCAGGCCGGGGCGGGCCAGTGCTTCCACCTCAGGGTTTATATCTTCAGCAATGACCTGGGCGCCGCGGGCATGCAGCAGCAGTGCGATGGCCTTGCCGATGCCACTGGCCGCGCCAGTGACCAGCGCGACTTTACCGGCCACTTCGTTTGGGGTGCTGTTCTTGAAGTCGGTCATGATGTTCTCCAGCGTTTTTGATCGAGTAGGGATAAGCCGTGTTGGCGCCGGCGAGGCGCTTTCATCAGCGACGGGCCTACTGTCTCGCAGCGAGGCAAAGTCGGCTTTCGTGAGATTGCCCACGCTGTCGGGGTTTTGCGCTGAATGTCAGTGAGGGAGGTTCGGCGCTCGATTCAACCCACCGGAAAAGCCCGATATCATCGAGCCGGTCTCCGTGACACGGCGTGCGGGCAAGCATCCGAGACCTGTCTGGCTTCGCACAGCCGAATCTGAAAAGGACGAGTTCCATGGCAAATACCGGGCGTACCTCCCAGGACGGGTTGTCGACATCCTCTCGAGACTTGCGCATCAACGGCGAGTCGATGGGTGAGTTCCTGCCAGGCGAACCGCAGGCGTTACCCTCGCGCCCGGAAATCACGGACGTGGTGATTCAGCTGTTTACCCATCGCAGCGTTACTGAGCCCATTCTCGTGCCGGCAGTGGTGGAACCGCTGCTCGTTCTGGTTCTGGCCGGGGCGGCGACGGTAGAGGAGCGCGCATTAGGTGGCGAGTGGGAAGCTGCAGATGTCAGTACCGGCGATTTTTTCCTCACCAGTTCCGATGAGCCGTATGAAATGCGCTGGCAGACGCACGGAGGCGATACCTTCGAAGTCATGCATCTTTATTTGGGGTTGCCCTTGATCGAGCAAGCGTCTCGAGAGCTGTCGGGCCAGCACGCCGGGCCTGTGCGTTTGCGCGATGTTTCAGGGGCTCGGGACGAGCGCGTCGTGTTTGTCATGGAGCAGTTGCGCACCGAACTGCTTCTGCAACGCTCGCCCAGCGCGCTTTTCGCCCGCTCTCTGGCGCAGGCGCTGGCCGTGCATCTGGTGCGCAGCTATCTCGCTGAAAGCCAGCCCGGGCGTCGGGTCAACGCCTTGCAAGCCTACAAGCTGCGCAAAGTCACGGACGCCATGCGCGCGCATCTGAGCGATGAATTCAGCCTGGCAACACTGGCCAGCCTTGCCGAGCTGAGCGAGTACCACTTCAGCCGCCTGTTCAAGCGGGCGACAGGGCTGTCGCCATCGCAGTACTTCATTCGCATGCGTATGGTTCGTGCGCGGCACCTGCTACTGGAAACCCGCCTTAGCATCATCGACATCGGGCTGGAGGTCGGCTACTCAAGCCCCAGTCATTTCTCGCAGGTCTTTCGTCGTGAAGTGGGCGTAACGCCCAGCGAGTTCCGTGGGGCGTGAGCGGCGCTTCATTACAAATTTGCAGGCGATGCACACAGACACGAATAGGCAAAAGTTGCGCAGGTTTCGGCACGCGTCGAACAGGTCTGCGCCCTTAATCTTTTCGACGTACCCCGCAGCAACGAACGCGTCTTCAGCGGTCGGTGCTGAACCTCAATGCAGACAGCAGGAGCTACGGATATGTCGAACATTCAAAACAAAGTCGTCCTGATTACCGGTGCAAGCAGCGGTATTGGCGAAGCGGCCGCCAGGTTGATCGCCGCCAAAGGCGCGCATGTGGTCCTCGGTGCCCGCCGCACCGAGCGTCTGGACAGACTGGTCAGCGAGATCCAGGCCGAAGGTGGTTCAGCAAGTGCCTGCGCACTGGACGTTACGGATCTGCAATCGATGCACGCCTTCGTGGCGTTCGCCAAGACGCAACATGGCAAGGTCGATGTGATCATCAATAACGCTGGGGTGATGCCTTTGTCTCCGCTGGCCTCGTTGAAGGTCAACGAGTGGAACCAGATGCTTGATGTCAACGTTCGCGGCGTATTGCACGGTATTGCCGCCGTCCTGCCGGACATGCAGGCGCAGGGTTTCGGTCAGGTCATCAATATCTCGTCGATTGGTGGCCTCGCGGTTTCTCCGACCGCCGCGGTGTACTGCGCGACCAAATTCGCGGTCAGGGCTATCTCGGATGGCCTGCGCCAGGAAACGGACAAGATCCGCGTCACCGTGGTGTGCCCGGGTGTGGTCGAGTCCGAACTGGCGGATACGATTTCGGATGATGTGGCCCGCGAGGAAATGAAAGCGTTCCGCCGTGTGGCGCTGAATGCAGACGCCATTGCGCGAGCGCTCGCCTATGCCATCGAACAGCCCGACGATGTCGATGTGAGTGAGATCGTGGTTCGTCCGACCGCCAGTCCGCACTGAGCCGTTCTGGGTGCAGGGCAAACCCTGTTGGGAGGCAGCCGCTCATGAGCGGCTGCTCTTGTCAGGCATGGCAGATAATGGCTGTGGATTCTCAGCCTCTATGTACCAGCGCATCCACTACAACCCCAAACGCCGACGACTGCTCCCGGCGATTCGGATAGTAAAGGTGGTAACCTGCAAAGGGTTGGCACCAGTCCTCAAGCACCCTTACCAGACTGCCGTCAGCCAGTTCCCTGGCGACCATATCTTCCGGCAGAAATCCCAAACCGCATCCGGCCACCGCCGCGCGCAGGATCGGCACGCTGCTGTTGAACGTCCATTGCCCCTCGACCCGTGCCTTCAGTTCGCGGCCGTCCTTTTCAAAATCCCATTGCATCAGGCTGCCGTGGGTGGGCAGGCGCAGGTTGATGCAGTTGTGTGCGGCCAGATCGCCCGGTGTCATTGGAATTGAGCGGTTTTTGAAGTACTCGGGCGAGCCCACGACGGCAATGCGCAACGACGGGCCGATGGGCACGGCGATCATGTCCTTGGCCACCTGTTCACCCAGACGAACACCGGCGTCATAGCGTTGCGAAACAATGTCGGTGAGGGCGTAGTCGACGGTGATTTCGACCTTGATGTCCGGGTAGTTGGGCAACACCTTCAACAGTTTGGGCCAGAGAATATTGTTCGCCGCATGTTCGGACGCCGAGATCCGCACATGCCCGCCGGGGTGTTGCGAAAGTCGCTGACCGCGGCCAGTTCCAGTTCGATCTCATCGAAGCGTGGCGCCATCGATTGATACAGGCGCTGACCTGCTTCGGTCGGCGGAACGCTGCGGGTGGTTCGCGTCAGCAGGCGCACGCCCAGCCGTGTTTCCAGAGTGCGCATGGTGTGGCTCAGCGCTGATTGCGAGACGCCCAGTTGTGCGGCCGCGCGGGTGAAGCTGCCTTCGCGGGCGATGACCACGAAGGCTTGCCGGTCGTTGAGATTGGCGCGGGACATTGATGAGAACCTCTCATGAGGGGCGCAGGATTAATCCATGAAAGCAGGTTGCGCACGGATGCGCGACCCCCGGAGCGTTCGTTACAAGGTGCGGGCGTAAAACGTGCTCAGCTTGCCGATGGCGGCGTCGACATAACGCGGCACCCAATAGGTTTCGATGTGGGTGGCGCCCTCGAGGATGAACACTTCCGTGTCCGTGGTGCCAGTGGCTTTGGGGAAGGCGTCCTGAGTCATGTACAGGCTGTCGGCCTTGCTGCCGGCGATCATCAGCAAGGGTTGATTGATCAGCTCGATCTGGTTGGTGGCGTCAAAACGCATCAGGTCGATGAGGCTGCTGGTGGTGTATTTGAAGGTCGAGTTCGGGTGCGCGTGGGTCTTCCAGTAATACTCGTAGCCCTGGCGATAGAGTTCGAACGGCAATTTGGCGATCTGCTCATCCGTCAGGTTGGCATCACCTGAATACAACACCGCGCCACCGGCGGCTTCCTGCGCGCGGGCCGCCGAAGCCTGTTGCAGACGTTGCTCAATGCTGTCCATTTGCGAGTCGTTGTAGCCGTTGCGGCGCACCCGGTCCGAGTTCACCTTCGGCAAACACAAAGCTGCTGCCAGGCTCGAACGCCACGATGGCCTTGATCTTGTCGTTCTTGATCGCCGTTAACCAGCCCGGCCCGCCACCTTGCGAATGGGTGAACAGGATCCCCGGGCCGATTCGATCAAAAACGGCTGATACACCATCGGAGACCACGCCCATGTCGAAAGGCCCGGTGTTCGGTGTCATCGCGCGGAAAAACTGCTCGCGACTCTGCGCGTCCCGCGCCACTTGTACGCCGTTGAAGTAGTTCGGTCACAGGCCAATGCGGAACTGGTTGAACCACAGTTGCTCGTCCGGCACAGGTTTGATGGTCGTCTCGACACTGCTGCGACCCGCGTTGCCGCGCCGAGGCTGATCGATCAGATAGACGCCGTAGTGGCGACGCAGAAACAGGTTTTGAAAACCCTCGCGGCCATCAGCGGTGGTTTCCCAGGTCTTGGAAAACTGACCGGCGCCGTGCCACATGACAATGGGCAGTTTTCGCGCATCGACCGGGATCTGGTAGAACGCGTAGGCGTGGTCGCCGTGGTAGGTCTGGCCGTCGGGCGTCAGCGGTTTGCGCGGATCGAAGGTACCCGGTGCGGTGGTCATGGTTCCGCCAGCGGCGAAGCTGCCCTGTGACTGTATCAGCAACGAGCTTTCGGGCTGGTTCGCGCAGGCGCTCAATAGACTCAGCAGAGTGATGACCGGCAGGGTTCTGGCAGGCTTCATGTCATTTCACCGAAGCCGCGAGGGCCTGGGTCAGCACCGTGTCGGCCCGTTCGACGGTCTGTGCATCGCCATGCTTTTTCAATTGCTCGATGAGTTGGCGCAACTGCGCCGCGCTGAGCCCTACGCGCAGGCTCGCCAGCATGTGCGAGCGCAATTGCGGTTCCACCCCCGGCGTCGCCGCCAGCGCGCCGACCGTCGCCAGTTCGCGGCTTTGCCAGTCGAGGTTGTCACGCTCGAAGATGTCGCCGAACAGGTGGGTTTGCAGGAACCGGTTGATCACCGGAGCGAACTCGAACACCGGGCCTTTGACCGGGGCGCCGGAAATTTTCGTCTGATTGGCGGTGCCAGCTTCAAGCAGTTCATCGCCGGCTGGAATCGCTCGGCTTGGCTCACGCCCCGGCGCATCCTCGATGCCCCGTTGCTTGCGCGCTTGCACAACGCTCATCAACTCATTCAAGGCATTGAGGCTGCGCGGGAAGCCGACGTAGGCGTAGAGCTGCACGAGAATTTCCCGTGCTTCGCTGACGGTTAGACCCGCGTCGAGTCCCTGGTTGAGCGCCACGTTGAGATTGGGCCTGTCGCTGGTCGCCATGAACGCGGCGATCAGGGGAATGGCCTGCTGCTTTTTCGACAGTGTGTCGATGCTGGTTTGTGTACCGGTGCTGTCTTGCGGTGTCGCTGGATCGTATTGCGCCTGCGAGACTTGCTCGGCCCAGGTGACCGTCCTGCCGTCCTCGGCTTCAGCAATCGCAATGTGCGTCATGCCGGTGCTCGCTGTGGCGCCATGCCAGTGACGGGTGAGCGGGGGGATCCAGACAATGTCGCCCTGGCGGATTTCCTGACGCGGCCCGCCTTCTTGCTGCACGTAGCCAACCCCGGCCGTGACGATCAGCGTTTGCCCCAACGGATGGGTGTGCCACGCGGTGCGTGCGCCGGGTTCAAAAGTCACGGTGCCGCCGACACGCGCCGGCAGATCGCCCTTGAACAGGCCGTCCACGCGCACTGTGCCGGTGAAGTTTTCGGCCGCGCCTTGGATCGAGGGTTGAGAGCCGTTCGGGGTAATGCGGATTTCACTGGCGGCTTTGGCTTCTGCGCTTATGAGCGATAAGGCAAAGAATGGCGCGATCAGTCGGTTCATCGGCCGACCCGCGCCTTGAGGGCTTCGGGATAGCGCTCGCCTTCGATGTGGATTTGCGCCCTTGATTGGCCTGCAACGCCGACTGGCTGAAACGCGGGACGATGCTGCGAAAATCGTCACTGCCGTAAGTGGTTTCGGCAGACACCGTGCCGGTGAGGAAACCCTTGCCCAGCGGACTGAACGGCACGAAGCCGATGCCCAACTCCCAGAGCGTCGGCAGAATGTCCTGCTCGGGCTCGCGCCACCACAACGAATATTCGCTTTGCAGCGCCGTGACCGGTTACACGGCATGGGCGCGCCGGATGGTTTGCGCACCGGCCTCCGACAGACCGAAGTGTTTGACCTTGCCTTCACCAATCAGCGCTTTCACCACGCCGGCCACGTCCTCGATCGGTACGTCCGGATCGACCCGGTGCTGGTAGAGCAAATCGATGTAATCGGTCTTCAACCGACGCATCGAACCCTCGACGGCGATCCGGATGTGCTCGGGGCGGCTGTTGAGGATTTGCTGTTTATTGTCGTCGCCGAAGGTAAAGCCGAACTTGGTGGCGATGACCACTTGATCGCGGACCGGCGCCAGCGCTTCGCCCACCACTTGCTCATTCAGGTAAGGGCCGTAGACCTCGGCGGTGTCGAAGAACGTTACGCCTTGATCAACCTCTGAGCGGATCAGGGAGATGGCTTGTCGAGTATCGGTGGCAGGGCCGTAGCCATGGCTCAGGCCCATGCAGCCAAAGCCAAGGGCCGATACGGTGAGTGAGCTGTTGCCGAGTGTTCGCTGATGCATTCTGATCTCCCGTGGTTTGGCATTGGGAGAACAGTAAGCGAGCACAAGAGAGGGCACTAGACGGGTAAATCGGCAAGGGTTTATGAGAAGTTTTCATCAATCTCACAAAAGACGAGGGTTACCCCGTCATCAAGCGACGACTGAGTCGGGATCAGAAAAAATCGTTGTAGATTTTTCTAATGCCCAGGTTGATCTCTGTGGGCTGCCAATCGACCGGCAAGCCATTCACATCGAAGGTGATGTCTTCATGGTTGGCTTTGGATGAGCTGCAGCAGATATAGATTTTTTTATTGATGATCTGCTCGACAATCAGCTTCAACTGCAGAATCGATGTTGGCTTGCCTGAAGCCAGCATCTCGATGCTGCCTGAAGTGTTATTTGAAGTTATTCTGTTTGCAATGTGCTGTCCGATGTCGGCACTAAAGACATAGTCTCTGAGTGTGTTCATGGAACCAAGTATGTTGACTTCTTTGTTCAGCAGGCCATTTTTTAAAAGTGTCGAAATGAAGCCGAATCGTCCGCTGTTCATAAAGCCATAGACAGAACTTGGCCTGTAGATGAAGCAAATTCTGTTGTCGACGGTATCCAGCAGTAATTGTTCAAGTTGAAGTTTTTGATTTCCATAAGGACGGCAGGGGGAGGGGGTGGAGGTTTCGTTGATCAGTTTTTGTGATTCGAACAGTCCGCCGGCGGAACTCACCAAATGAAATCTGGCAGAGTTGCAGAGGCCTGAACTTGAAATTTCCCCGTGAAGTTCAAGTATCCTTTGAAAGGATTTTTTTTCCTCTTCCAGTTCTTCGCAAGATGATACAAAACCACATTTGCCTGCCGCCCACACCACATCTATGGCAGGTTCGCGCCCATGTCCAGTGCCCGTCATTGGGTCGTGAGACAGAGTGCGGAGTTTGTCTATGATACTTGATGCATCTGATGCTTGTTGCTGGCGGTCAGTCCAGCTGAAGTCGTGAGTAAATGGGGAGTATCCTGTTTTGGTTAAAGCGTTGACGATCTCCAGCCCTATCAGTCCGATACCAAAAATCAGCACGATCTCTGTGTGCGTTTGGTGAGCGAGCGACTTCTTACATAAAATAATCATGCCTCACCCTCTGAGGTAGTCTACGAGGAACTTATCCCGGGATCGGTCCACCGTATAAAATGTGGGTTTTCCATTCAGGTGCAGGATGGCAACCATCAGGTACTCGACAAGCACTGTTGAAATGACACTTATAAGTCCCCCGAAAAACAGAGTTGCTGTAAACAGGGAGGCCCAGCCATGTGTGTCAATGGTTTCCGGAAACAGAAAATGCTGAATTAATGTGATTGCCATGAACAGAATGGATGTCAGGAAAGCCAGAATACCGGCCAATCCTGCAAACCGGAGCAGTTTCGTGTTGCTCGAGATCGCCATGCGACGTGCATGAGAAAGTAACTGCTTGAGCGAATACCCGCTCTGTTTTCCATTGATTACCCGATGGTCTTTTATACTCAGTGGCACGCAAATGATGCGCTTGGTAAACCAGGTGAGCGAAATGTCAAAGTAAGTATCGTATGAACACACGCTGGCGGCTGCGCGAGCCAACGTGCCCCTCATCACGCGGAAACTGTTGAATGAAGAGATCTGTTCATTTCCTGTAAAGACCTCCATGGCTTTTTTAAAGCCGCTGGAACCCAGATCGCGGATCAAGTTTTCATGAACGGCTGCAATGGGTTTTGCGTAAGCAACATCTTTATCCTGCAAGACAACTTTAGCCAGAAGGTTGATGATTTCACTCGGTGGGTGCTGAAGATCTTCATCCAGCGTAGCCACCCAGTCACTGGAAGAGTGGAGGATTCCGGCCATTGTGGCGGGATGTTGTCCGAAGTTGCGAGATAAATGAAGAACACGTATCCAGTCATGTTCCCGCGCCAATTCGCAGAGCACCGTCGCTGACTCGTCAATGCCCTCATCGAGCACAAAAATCGACTCGACAAGTTGAATCGGAGCTTCATCCTCCTGCAACTTGACTCTCACTTCCGCCAGTGCAAGGACCAACTCGCGGAGATAATCCTGTCCAGAGTAAACGGGTGTCACTGTTGATAGGGTAAGCATGGCGCGCCTCTAGTCCGGTTTTGTGGGGGATACAGCTTCAGGCTGCGGCGTGGATAGGGAATCCTTCTTGAATGCATAGTGTTTGCAAAGAATGTAATTCGTGACGGTATACGCGGGCATTCCCAACGCTTGAGCAAGATAGGCATCAAGGGACAGTGCCTTGATCAGCGTCATGACAGTCAGGATGTTGGCGGCGTAAGAGAGTAGAAAACAAATACAGAACCGCTTGAACGCAGACAGTTGCTCGCCCTTGAATTCGAATGTCCATCTTGAATTCAAGGCATAGGACACGATCAGCCCGCACGTATACCCAAAAGCGTTGGCGTAAATGTCATTGGCCGCAAAAAAATACTTCATTGCGTAGATGACGCTCAAGCCTGTCAGCGTGTTTCCAATGCCGACAATAAGAAACTTGAATAATGACCTGTCCAGGAGTTTGGGGGCTGTCATCAGGTCACTGTTCATTTTTGTTGAGGCCGTTTTTTTTCATGAGAAGGTTTACAGCAGCCACAGCGACCAGCGCGTATAAAAGTTTGGTCATCACGTAATACCTGTTTTCCGTGTGCATGATGGAGGCTGTCATGATTCCAGAGGCAAGAGCTGTGACCGAAATGATAAACAGCCACTTGTTCTTGAAGCAGTAAGTGGCAAGGCAGCCTGCCAGGCTTAAAAAAATCATGAGCTTGATAAAGAGTATCCTGGCAGCGCTCATGAACAAATTGACAGGCTCGTCATCTGTCGGGGCGTAGTTGGCGTACATGGTCCAGTAAAACTTGGAAACTCCCTCGTAAAATCGAATGGCAATAAAGTCGAGCGTGGAAACCCGCTCCTGCAGCGTCGTCAAATAAGCGCCAGGCACCGGTTTGGAAAAAGCGATCAACTCTACATAGGGCTGAGCATTTCCTTCAGCATAGGTTTCCATGTATTTGGGTTCGTAAAACCATAATGTACCTTCCGCAGAGTTATGGAAGACAAACGCAACCTGAACAAGACAGACAGAACTGCCCAGCAAGAATCCGAAGATTCTTTTGAATCGATTTTCGAGAAGGTTGCGAAAGTCGGAAATTACCCAGAAAAACACCAGAAAGAATATCGAGGCAACGTAGTTTTGTTTTAACAGTACGGAGATTCCAGCCAGCACGCCGGCCAGGATCAACATGCCGAAATGTTGACCGTGGTTTTTGTTCGAAACGATCGCGATGGACGAAACAAAAAAGGCAAGGCTTTGAATGTCCGATGATCTTACAGGTATATAGGCGGTGCAAAGCAGTGCGGTCAGGATTACCAATCCTGTTTCAAGAAGCTTTTCTGTCTTGTGTTGCTTGCCTTCCATTGAATCATTGAGGTTTCTGAAAATGACCACGACAGATTTGATGATGACAATGAGGCACAGTATGTTCAGGAATAATGAAATGTAATCGGCTTTTACCGGGTCGCTCGTGAAAAGAAAGGGTAATGCCTGAAAGATCATGATGCCAACGGGTCTGATGCCGTTGTAGCAATTGTAGGGGGCTGTATCGGGATTTAAAAAGTAAGCGGCACATGTTTCTCCAAATACACGGTAGGTGATCGCGTCACCAACTGATGGAAAGTCCATTAACAATCCCTATGTCGAGCCAGTTGCCACATGCTTTGGAAGCCAGCATGAACTTTGATTGATTAAAAGTCGGCGCCGCATTCCAAGTGCGATAGGCGCTTTATGCGAACGCGCCAATGCCAGGGTAACCACCTGGTAGGAATGACCGGGGGAGTGTCGATTCGTTCCTTTTTTTTGTCGCCTGTGGCTGGGGGCGCTCGACGACCGGGATCGTGCAGTCATCGAGAGCTTTCCAGGGCTCAAGGCACTGTTCGGCAAAATCCTTTCGCCGAAAAACGACGCTATCGTCTTGCCTGGCTACGACGACTCAGTGCGGGCGTAGACCTCACAACTCAATCGCCCACGTCTGACTCACCAAATCCTTGCCGAAGCTGTGAATCGGCTCTTCCTCAACCAGCTCAAACCCCGCCCGCTGATACAACCGGCGGGCATCCACCAGATTGCTGGTGGTCCACAGAATCATCTTTTTGTAACCGACATCCCGGGCAAAACGCAGGCATTCCTCGACCAGTCGATTGCCGATCCCCAGGCCCCGCGCACTGGCATCCACGTAGAGCATGCGCAGTTTCGCGGTGCTTTCGTCGTGGCGGACGACGAACACCGAACCCACCACCTTGCCGTCCTTTTCCGCGATCCAGCAGCGCTCGCCGGTAGGGTCGAATTCGCGCAGATACTTGGCGACGATCTCGGCCACCAGCGCTTCGAACTCCGAATTCCAGCCGTATTCACGGCTGTAGATTGCGGTCTGCTGATGCACCACCAGGCCCATGTCGCCGGGCTGCGGATCGCGCAGCAGGTAGGTCGTCGGCTGGCCGCCCTCAAGCAGCGTCTGGATCTGCTTCATCGAGGCGATCAGTTGCAGTTGCTGCGGTTCGGCCAGTCGTTCGAGCAGGGTGATGACTTCTTGTCGCGATGCCTGCTCCAGCGGCGCGAGGATCTCGCGGCCGAGGTCGGTAATGTGCAATTGACTGGCGCGGGCGTCGGTGGCGGAGGGGACTTTCTGGATCAGGCCCTTTTTGTCGAAACCGCTGATGATCCGGCTCATGTAACCGGCGTCGAGGCTGAGCATCTGCCGCAGGTCAGCGCTGGTCAGGTCACCGCCCGAGGCGAGTTCGTAGAGGATGCGCAGTTCGGTCAGCGAGTAATCGCTTTGCAGCAGATGCTCCTGCAACACGCCGATCTGATGGGTGTAGAAACGGTTGAATTGCCGGACGACGTCGGCGCGGTCGGTGATCGTGGACATGACGGGAGGCTCACATGATTGCTTTAGGCAACTATATAGTTGCCTCAGGCAATCAAGTCAAATGAATGATTTCGCGATCCCGTACGCAAAGTGAGCCGGATCAAACCGCTCAGTCGTGTCCATTTGTATGTTTCTGAGGTTCACCGTTTCCAGGTGTGTGGCGTAGAGCGCTTCGGAAAAACAGGTGATCAACAGGGTGCGCCGGCGTGCGCCGGTTGGGTTCAGGCTGCCGGCGTGGATCAGGTCGGCATCGAAGATCAGGATGTCGCCCGCGCTGCCCGTCAGTTGCACGGATCGTGACTCGTCAGTGAAGTCGAGCGGGGGCTCGCCCGTTGCAGGGCGATGGCTGCCGGGGACGATGCGGGTCGCCCCGTTTTCGGGGCCGTAATCGTCGAGGTACACCAGCGCGTTGACGGTGTCGCCGGGGCGTTGCGCCGACAGGTCTCGGTGCAACTGCTGGTGGCCACCACCGGCAAGCGGTTCGCGGCCCTCGACCTGAGAGAGGAAAAAGCGTTCGCCGATCAACTCGCCCACGACCGCCAGCAAGGGTGGTAATCGGCACACGGTCTGAACGGTCGGGTCAGTGTCCAGCTGTGAATGACGCCAGTCGGTGCCACGGGGCACGGGCCATTCGCTTGAAGGCTTCACGCCTGCATCGAAGACAACGCGAAGCGTATCCAGCCACGCCGGCGCAATTGCCTGGCGCAGCAGCACGTAGCCGTTTCGGTGGAGTTGCTCGCGGTCAGCCACAGACACCCTCGGTTTTGTTGGTTACCGCAGAGCGTAGACAAAAGCCTCAACGACGGCGCCACCGTCCAATTAGTTCTGCACCGACCGGCTCAGAAACCCGTCGATCAACGCCACCACCTGTTGCTGGATCACCTCCCGCGAACGCGCGTCGCCGTCCGCGCAAATGATGCCGTCGCCTGGCGAATCTTCTTCGAGCAGCGCCACGGCGCCGGGCTTGCACAACGACATGAAGCTGAAATGGCTGGCGTTGCTGATCTCGACATACTGCGATGTAGCCGAAGGCAGGCGCGTGGCGAGTTTTTGATGGGCTGCGCAATCCTGGGCAAAACGCTCGGGGTCGAAGCGTGTGCCGGCGATTTCCAGGGCGGTCCAGCCGCCCAGCGAATGGCCGGCGACTTCAATTCGGCCCTTCGAGACTGCGCCAAATTGCTCCGGCTGAGCGGTGACCGCATCGATGACGCGGCTGATGTCGACAGGTCGCTGCCACAACCGTGCAGCTGCTTTCGGACTGCGGTCATGAGTCGTGGTGCCGGGGTGATTGACCGCCGCGACGATGTAGCCCTGGCGGGCCAGCGCACTGGCGAGCCACGCCTGATTGCTCCAGTTGCCCCTGAACCCGTGGGACAACACCAGCAACGGATGATCACCCGCCGTTGGCGGCGCCTCTCGCACCGCCGAAGTCCCGACGAACACCGCGTCGTCGGCAATCAATTGTGCGGGAGCGGTGGTCTTGGCGGGATACCAGACGACCATGTCCAGCGGGCGTTCGTTGCGTTCGTCCGCCAGTGTGGCGGAGCGGAAACCGATGGGGTTTTCGTCAGCGTTTGCGCTGGCTGAAAGGCAGATCAGAAGCAGGATGCGGAAAGTGTTTTTCATTGTTTTTATCTTCCTTGATCAAATCGGGCAAACAGGACGTTCGCCCAGACGTTCTACCAGTCTTAAGGCTGTCTCTCCATACCTGTAAAAAACTGACTAGAATCCACAGACACCCATTGATTCAAGGAACGACCGATGTCCGGTTTACGCACATTGATTGCGACCACGACCTGTATTGCGCTGCTGGGCAGTTCGGTGACAGCGCTGGCCGATCCTGGCAACGGAAAGGGACAGGGCAAAGGCAATCCGCATAACAGCCAGGATCATGGCAATCAGGGGAAAAAAGGCGGGGGCGGCTACCAAGGGCATGGCCCGAGCATCGACCACGCCGGGGTAATCGGGATTGTGGATGGGTATCGCGGCTACTGGACCCCGGGCCCGGCGTTGCCGCCCGGGATCCAGAAGAACCTGGCCCGGGGCAAGCCGCTGCCGCCCGGGATAGCTAAGAAACTCGATGGTCGACTGGTCGGCAGACTGCCGCACTACGACGGCTACGAATGGCAGCAGGTCGGCACCGATCTGATCCTGGTCGCGCTGGCCACCGGGCTGATTTATGAAGTGCTCAATGGCGCCTTCGATTGAAAAATAGATCTGTCCCCATATGAATGAAAAAGCCCGGCGGATAAGGCCGGGCTTTTGTCGAGTACTGCGGTAAAACCTCGCATTCAGACGTTACGACGTTCGATCAGACGGTCAGAACCACCTTCAGCCACCGCATCGCTGAACAGCGGATCGGTTTCGGTCGCAGCTACGGCATCACTGAACAGTGGATCGGTTTCAGTCGCGGCGACGGCGTCGCTGAACAGCGGATCAGTCTGGGTCGCAGCAGCAACGGCATCACTGAACAATGGATCAGTTTGAGTCGCAGAGGCAACAGCATCGCTGAACAGTGGGTCAGTCTCGGTTGCCGCAAAAGCATTCAGGGCGAAGAGCGAGAAGGCGATACCGAGGAGGGTTTGGCGTTTCATGGTTCTGTACTCCGTGTGCAGTGGGTTGGTATGGAGCAGATCCTACGCTTTGGATTCGATATGAGAACTTCATTGAATTAATGGTTGCTATTGATGCGGTCAATGATCGGGCTTGGCCGCTAGAAATGCTCTGAACTGCTGCGCCAATCCCAGCGCCACGCGGCCGCTGTCCACCGTGGGCAGCAAATGGGTAAAGGGAATATCGATCATCCGGTTCTCGCGCACCGCCCGCAGGGTCGATAACACCGGATCCTGCGCCAGCAACTGACGCTTGCGACTGGCCGGCGACCATTGCGCATCGGCCAGCAGGATCACGTCCGGATCACTGGCGAGCAGGGTTTCGCGGCTCACGGTTACCCGGTACTGGTTGATATCGGCAAACAGGTTTCGCGCGCCCGCAGCGGCCAGTAAGGAAGTGACGAAGCCTCGTCGACCCTCGCTGTCGAGGCCGTTGACTTCACTGTCCAGATAGAACACCGACAACGGTTTGCCCGCGCCGGCCAGTGACCGGGCGCGGTTCAGATCAGCGTCCAGTGCATTACTCATTTCCCGGGCTCGCGGCTGTTTGTGCAGCAGCGCGCCGAGGGTCGAGAGGTCGTTGCGGATATGTTCGAAGTAGTCCAGCGAATGCCCGTTGCACGCTGACTCCAGCAGATAGGACGCCACACCATTGCGCCCCAGACCGCTGCGCGACGTCACGCCATGGCCGAAGGCCGACGCGAACCCGCCGATCACCAGATCCGGCTTCTGCGCGTACAGCACTTCGCTCGACGGATAGCGCGGCGCAATCACCGGCACGCCGAAATACTCGGACTGCGACGCACCGGTATCGTCCAGATAGGCGACACCCGCCAGCGCCGGCCCTGCACCCAGGGCGAGCACCAGATCGGCGGCGTGCTGATTGAGGGCGACGATCCGCGACGGTGGCGCGACCGACGTGTTCCAGGTCTCTCCACAGTTGCGATAACTGTCGGCCCAAACGGGCAGCGCGCAGAGCAGAGCGGCCCCCAAAAAGAGCCTTTTCATGGGCGCGCCCTGATCAGCAAATCCTCGACCAATTCACCGCCCACTAAATGCTCTTCGACCAGCCGTTGTGCATCCGCGTGACTGCGCACGCCGTACCAGCAGGCTTCCGGGTAAACCGTCTCAATCGGCCCCAGGTTGCACGGGAACTGACAATGGGTGCGGGTCAGCAGAACGCCGCCCGGGGTTTCGATACGGTCATGCGCCAGCAAATGCCGGCGCAGGGTTTTCCATAGCTGCAAGGCGCCGCGCTGGGTGCAGCGCGGGCCGGTGCAGAGGAACACGTGGCCATGGCCGTCTGGCCACAGTGGTGTGTCGAAAGCATCACGCGCCTACCGTTGCGGGGGCAGCACCGGACTTGTTCGAAAGAACGTACCGGTTTCCCGTTTCACCCCATGCACGGCGGCATGGGACACCTGAAACAGGGCGGCATCTGAACATTCGGGTGGGCGGGCGTCAACTCGCGCGTTTCTTTTCGATGGGGTGCGTTTTCAATCTTATTTCACCCTTGACTTTGGCTAGCCTGAGGGCGATCGCAGCAACCAGTAAAATGGCTGCCGGGATTTTCAAGAGCTTCAGATATTTTTCGTAAATTGTGGCGGAGTATTTCGTGCTTTGGGTGGACCGTGCCTGTTCCTCGTGATCGGAATACGCCTGTTTGAAGCGCTTTATCCGTTCTACGAAAAACGGATTTTCAATAGTCTCAGCTTGTGGGAATACGGAGTTGTAGTTCATGTAGATTTTATTGTCTACCCGGGTACTTGCAGGGTCAGCGGGGCGAATCATTTCAAACAGTCGGCAGGCATTTGCAAGCTCCTGGGCTGCCTCCAAGCAGACTGACGGATCGCTCAATGCTTGCGCTGCAATATTCAGGGATTGAGCCGATAACCGGAAATAACTCTCCTCTACTCTTACATCGGAGAGTTTCGATTCCAGGCCGAATTGAATGAATTGAAATACAAGGCCTATCGAGCCAGCAATGATCCAGTAGTAATCAACTCGCTTCCAGCCAATGTCCCCAAGCCGTCGTGGCGAGAAACGACTTTCCCAAACAAATAGCCAGCAAAAAAGCAAGTAGAAGAGTGGTATTCCAAAAATGACGAATGCTGCATTCCAGAACATTTCGCCAGCTAACGCGTACTCCATGCCATGCCTTCCAATCGATAGAAGTATCAGGTTTCCTTCGGCGGGTATCTTGATAACTTGAGAACGTGACTGTTCAAGCGCAAAGGGAGTCGGCTTATCGAGAACTTCATATGGCGTCGAGTGTCAGCACATAAGCGCTGAACATGTCCGCCATCCCCTCGGCGCGATCCGTGATTTGCGCATCGGTGCGCGGGCTGAGTGAGAAATCCTTCCCCACCGAACTGAGCGTCGCCAGGATCAGATCGCAGGCTTGCGAGCGAACGGCTTCGCTGGCCCCAGGCAGCAACTCCACCATGAACGTCGCAAAGATCCGCTTGCCCGCCGTTCGCACTTCAAGCGCCTCCGGCGCATCGCGATAAAGCGGCGCCGCATCACTCAACGCGCCGCGCATCTGCGCCTCCTCGCACTCCGAACGAATGAACGCATGCACCAACGTGCGCAGGCGTTCCAGCGGCGGCTCGTCATGGTTTTCCAGAATCCGCTGCAGCATCCCGGTGGTCTGCAACCACTCATCACTCTGCAAGCGAAACAGAATCGCCGCCTTGTTCGGGAAGTACTGATACAGCGACCCGACACTCACGCCAGCCTTTTCCGCGACCCGCGCCGTGGTGAAACGCGCCGCGCCTTCCTTGGCCAAAACCTGAATAGCCGCCTGCAGAATCGCCGCCACCAGCTCGGCGGAGCGTGCCTGCTGCGGCTGTTTGCGTGAGGAAATACGGGCGGTCTGGCGATCGGTCATGGGCGGCTCGGGCGTCGGGACTGAATGCGAATAGCGAACAGGGCCATTCGCTCGCATCATTTAAATGCGACGAATCATTCGCATATTAGCTCTCAACCCACGGAAAACCATCATGACAACCCTGACCACCGAACCGCTGGCCACTCTCATAGAACGCCTCTACACCCAGGCCAGCGCCGCCACCAGCCCGGCGCTCAACAACGTGTCCGGCGAAGAACGCGAACGCCTGATGCACAGCAAAACCGAATACCGCGAACTCTACGCCATGCTCAAAGACCTATGGCTCCCGGTCTCCCGCGACACCGGCAAACTGCTGTACATGCTGGCGCGTAGCACAAAGGCCAAAGCCATCGTCGAATTCGGCACCTCGTTTGGTCTGTCCACTTTGCATCTGGCGGCAGCGCTGCGGGACAACGGTGGTGGTGTGCTGATCGGCAGCGAGTTTGAACCGTCGAAGATTGAACTGGCGCGGCATCATTTTGTTGAAGGCGGGGTGAGTGATCTGATTGAAATTCGCGAAGGGGATGCGCTTGTTACGCTGGCTCGCGATCTGCCATCGACTGTGGATTTGCTTCTGCTCGATGGTGCGAAAGCGCTGTATGGCGACGTGTTGAAACTGGTCGAGAAACACCTGCGGCCCGGCGCTCTTGTGGTAGCGGATAACACCGATTATTGCCCGGAGTATCTGGCGCATGTGCGTTCGCCGGGGAACGGCTACGTGAGCGTGCCGTTTGCGGATGATATTGAGGTGTCGATGCGGGTGGGGTGATAGCCGTTGCTGTCTATGCTTGAAAAAAGGGGACTGATCCTTGGATTAATAGATCTGTCCCGAATGGCACTTACTTAACAGCTAACCGATTGAGCTGAAAGCAAAAAATGAAGAAGGGCTGGCCTTGGTCTACGGTGATAGTTGCGAACACACACCAGAAAACCAAGGACACAGCCCACATGGATCGTAGACGCCAAATTCTCCAGCATCAACAGCAACGTTTTCGCCGCCACGCTTCGAATTGTGATGCCTATGCTTTTTTCAACCTGCTCACGGCTCCCGAGTTGCTGCAGCGCGTTGAGTCAGCACTGCCAGAGCATCGGGAGCGCTTGTATCCGCCAACGGAAACTCTGTCGATGTTCCTGGCTCAAGCGATGAGTGCCGATCGCTCCTGCCAGAATGCCGTCAACGATTTCTCCATCAAGCGATCCTGTAGCGGCATGAAACCCAATAGCGCTCGCACGGGCGCCTTCTGTAAAGCCCGACAACGCTTGCCGGTAGAAATGGTATCCACGTTGGTTCGACATTCCGGTTCGTCTATCAGTGATCAGGCGCCGCCTTCGTGGCGATGGATGGGGCGACCTGTACGCCTTGTCGACGGGACAACCGTCTCGATGCCCGATACGGCTGCGAATCAGGGGGCCTATCCGCAATCTCGCGGGCAGAAAGTTGGCCTTGGTTTTCCGTTGTGTCGAGTGGTGGGCCTCGTTTGCCTCTCCAGTGGCGCCGTTTTAGATGCCGCACTTGGACGTTTCCGAGGTAAGGGCGGCGACGAACAGACGCTGCTCAGATCAATGCTCGGCACGTTGAAAACAGGCGACATCTTGTTGGGCGACGCTTACTACGCGACCTATTTTCTGCTGTGCGAGTTGCAGCGACGAGGTATCGATGGCGTGTTCGAACAATATGGCGCTCGACGGCGCAGCACGGACTTTCGTCTGGGCCAAAGTCTCGGTTCGGAAGACCACTTGATCGAATTGAAAAAGCCCGAAAGAAGGCCGCCCTGGATGAGTCAAACACATTACGAACAGGCCCCTGAAAGGCTGATAGTGCGAGAGTTGAAGACTGGCGGAAAAACGTTGGTGACCACCTTGCATTGCCCGAAGCAGACACCCAAAACAGCTCTCAAATCGCTGTACAAGGGGCGATGGCATGTCGAGTTGGACTTGCGAAATCTCAAGGCCACACTGGGCCTTGGAAGGTTGAGCTGCAAAACCCCGGGCATGGCGGTCAAGGAGTTATGGGTCTATCTGTTGGCCCACAATCTGATCCGAATGCTCATGACCCAATCGGCTCTGTTAGCGGACTGCTTGCCTCGCGAACTGAGCTTCAAACACAGCCTTCAGCTATGGCTGGCGCTACGACAATATGGGAGTCCTGAAGACGAGGATGGTCTGGCGAACTTACTGATGCTGATAGCGCAAAGACGCGTTGGAAATCGACCTGGTCGTATCGAACCGCGAGCCATAAAACGAAGACCTCAGGCCTACCCCTTGCTGACCAAGTCACGTCGGTCAGCAAGGGCTGAGGTCAGGAAAAACGGGCATGCTAAACATGTTAAGTAAGTGCCATTCGGGACAGATCTATTTTCACGCTCAGGCAGAACAGACCTTCCAGGCATTTTTCGATTTGATCCTCCAAACATTCGACAGGATTCGTCTATCGTCTAAAAAATCATCACAGGATCAAGATCAGGGAGCTGATCATGAATCGTCAGGAAGACCTGAACATCATCTGGAAGCGGATATTCTGGATTTTCATCGCCCTGTTGGTGCTGGCGATTATCGTCACCTACAGCCTGCCCGACTATAAAGTGCCCTTTATCGTTTGTATCGCCGGGAATATCGGGGGCTACGTCGGGTTTCACAGACGACTGTCGATACTCACCGATCCGGAAATCGAAAACCTCTCCAGATCATGGTTCGCCTTGATACTGCCCTCATTCATCGGCGGGATTCTGGCGGGGCTTCTGTATCTTCTGTTTCTTTCCGGTGTCATCAAGGGCGATCTGTTTCCGGTGATCGTTCCAGACGACGATCCGCAGTGCTTGAGGCAAATCTTCAACGATATTTTTTGCCAGCATGCGGAAGGGTATGCGGCCTACGCCAAGTTGCTGTTCTGGTCATTCGTGGCGGGCTTCAATCAAGACTATGTCGTTGACCTGATCGAGAACATAAAAGGCTCCGACAAAAAGGCGGATTGAAACAGTAGGGGACTGTTGCCAGGTTTCATTAAATGGAGACAGATCGATTATCGCGCCGGGGATAAATAGATCTGTCCCTTTCTTGCGTCGGGGATAAATAGATCTGTCCCATTCTTGTCCGGGTATCGCTAGATACGAGGTCGTTGCAGCTTGATCCACTCTTGTACCGTCGGGCGCTGCCATTGGCGCTGCGCGTAATCCTCCAGTTGAGCCGGCACAGTGTCCCCGTTGAGTATCAATCGGTTCAGCATCAATGCGAGGTCAACGTCGGCGATAGACCATTCACCAAAAAGGTAGTCCGGATTGTCGGTCAGCAGCCATTGAGCGACATCAATCAACTTTTGCCTGGCAGCCTCAGCCGACGCTGACAACGGACCGTATTTCTGACCATAGAACACGACAAGGGTAGAGCGCTCCTGTCGGATCGGGAGCAAATCACTGCGTAGCCACGCTTGAACTTGCCTCGCCGCGGCGCGTTTCTGTGGGTGCCGGGGGTAAACAGCTGTCTGGGGGAATACATCTTCCAGGTATTCCGTGATCGCCGATGATTCCGACAACGCAAAGTCGCCATGCACGAGGGAGGGGACTCTCTGAGTCAGCGAAAGACGGGCGTAGTCGCTGGCCTGGTTCTCCAGTTTGTCCAGGTCCAAGGTACTCATTTCGAACTCGATTCCCTTTTCTCGAAGGGTCACAAAGCACGACATTGCGTAGGGACTGGTGAATTGCGCATCGACGTAAAGGCGCAGTCTCGAGTCATTCATAGCGTCATCTCCATATGCAGAATGGATCACGCTAAAAGATTGGGCGCTTTAAATAAAATTCATGTTTTTTATGGGGGCATTCCTGTCAGGAATGCCGTATGTCCACGAATGACTCCGGACAAAAATGAGCTTGGCTCATCCACACCCGCAGCGGGTGAAAGCCACCGGCAATACCCTCATCATCTTCTTCACCCTTGAGTTCTGGCGTTGCCGACCAACTCGTTGAAGGGGTGGAGATTTTACGCTTTCTTTACGGATGCCACGTCACTCCCCAGAGATACTTGCCCCGATTTTTGTTCGTCCGTGTGGCCCGAGAATTCAAGGACCCTGGCGAATCGACTTGCCCAAGGATGGCATGCAACTTTTCCACGCCGTTCAAGAGAAGCGACCCTTGAGTAAAGCAAACGAAAATTCCCCCGCCAAAACTTCAGGAGCAGCCTTGCTCATTGCCGCCGTCGGCGTGGTTTACGGGGACATCGGCACCAGCCCCCTCTATACGCTCAAAGAAGTGTTTTCCGGCCACTACGGCGTTCAGCTCAACCACGATGGTGTGCTGGGCATCCTGTCGTTGATTTTCTGGTCGCTGATCTGGGTGGTCTCGATCAAATACGTGCTGTTCGTCCTGCGGGCCAACAACCAGGGTGAAGGCGGCATCATGGCACTGACCGCATTGGCTCGCCGCGCGGCGGCGCCTTACCCGCACATGAGCAAGGTCCTGGTGCTGCTCGGGCTGTTTGGTGCAGCGCTGTTTTACGGCGACAGCATGATCACTCCGGCCATTTCGGTACTCTCCGCGGTCGAAGGGCTTGAACTGGCCTTTGACGGCATTGATCACTGGGTAGTGCCGTTGTCTGTGGTGGTACTGGTGGCGCTGTTCCTGATCCAGAAGCACGGCACGGCGCGAATCGGCATTCTGTTCGGTCCGGTCATGGTGCTGTGGTTTGTGGTGCTGGGGGCACTCGGTGTGTACGGCATCCTGCAGCGTCCCGAGGTGTTGCAAGCGCTCAATCCCGTCTGGGCGGTGCAATTTTTTGTTGTTCATCCGGGCATGGGGGTGGCGATCCTGGGCGCGGTGGTTCTGTCATTGACCGGTGCTGAAGCCTTGTATGCAGACATGGGGCACTTTGGTCGCAAACCGATTTCCCGTGCCTGGTTCATGCTGGTCCTGCCGGGTCTTGCGCTCAATTATTTTGGCCAGGGTGCCTTGATCCTGGGTAACCCGGAAGCGGTGCGCAATCCGTTCTATCTGTTGGCACCCGACTGGGCGCTGTTGCCCATGGTCGCGCTCTCCACGCTGGCGACCATCATCGCTTCGCAAGCAGTGATCTCCGGTGCATTCTCCCTGACTCGCCAGGCCATCCAGCTGGGCTACGTCCCGCGCATGTTCATCCAGCACACCTCCAGCCAGGAGCAGGGCCAGATCTACATCGGCACGGTCAACTGGGCGTTGATGGTCGGTGTTGTGTTGTTGGTGATCGGCTTTGAATCTTCCAGTGCTCTGGCCGCTGCCTATGGCGTTGCCGTGACCGGAACCATGCTGATCACCACCATCCTGTCCGCAGCTGTCGTGCTGCTTCTGTGGAAGACGCCGCGCTGGCTGGCCATCCCGATGTTGTTCGGTTTCCTGTTGGTGGACGGTCTGTATTTCGCAGCCAACGCGCCGAAGATCCTGCAGGGCGGTGCGTTCCCGGTGATTGCCGGTATCGCTCTGTTCATCCTGATGACCACCTGGAAACGCGGGCGCAAGATCATCGTCGAGCGGCTGGACGAAACCGCGCTGCCGCTGCCGCTGTTCATCAGCAGCATTCGGTCCCAGCCACCTTTTCGGGTGAAGGGGACAGCGGTGTTCCTGACGGCGCGGGCAGACGCCGTTCCCCATGCCTTGCTGCACAATCTGTTGCATAACCAGGTGCTGCACGAGCAGGTGGTGCTGTTGACCGTGGTTTCCGAAGACAGCCCGCGCGTACCCGTCGATCGTCGTTTTGAAGTCGAATCCTATGGCGACGGTTTCTTTCGGGTGAACCTGCACTTCGGTTTTACCGAAGAGCCCGATGTTCCTCTGGCGCTGAGCCTTTGCCACCTGGCTGAACTGGACTTCAGCCCGATGCGCACCACGTATTTCCTCAGTCGGGAAACGGTCATCCCGACCAAACGCATCGGTATGGCCCGGTGGCGCGAGCATCTGTTCTCGTTCTTGCTCAAGAATGCCAACAGCAACCTGAAATACTTCCAGTTGCCGTTGAACCGGGTGATCGAGTTGGGTACTCAAGTCGAGATGTAGTGCTCACTCCAGCGCTCCAGGAGATTCACGACCGCGTCAAAATGTTCGTCACGGTCACGACTCGTCATCACTATTTCTCTTGAAGAGGTTGGGGCTGCTGAACAGAAAAGGGGATGTATTTTCTGAAAAAATAAGTTCCCTTTTCACACGATCGCACTAAAGCCTGACGCAGGTATTGAAGCAAAAAATGAGGCAGACCTTTTATCCCGTCACCGGATAACAGATCTGCCTCATTTTCATTTGTTCGTACGGGCAATCACACCGCTCATGTATTGATGTACCCCTGCTGCATACCGAGCCGAGCCGCGATATTTCGACCTCGGACGGACAGGTCTGCACACGATGTCCCTGTCGCGTAAATCCGCACTTTATGCCTCCATGAATGCACGTCGATTTCGAGGCCGGCACGATAGCCCATACCTGCCTGGGTCGCACTTTTTCCTGCAAAAAGTGCAACAGATCAATTATCACGCGAGTTGCGTGCTGGTTTTCCCTGACTTTCGCGGGGCTGTGTATCGCCCCTCAATCAACGTGGAAACAAGAACGTCACGGCGGCACGAAAGCCCCAGCCCTGGGGCCCGTCGCCGGATCGATCCAGCCAGTACCTCGGGCCTGCCTGGATCGTCAGGGGATGGCCGCCGATCTTCAGCAGTTGGGTGACGTTCAGATTGATCGGCACCGACCACTCGCGCGCCTGCCAGTCGTAGGTCGACTCGGTGTTGATGCCGTAAGTGGTGAGCGTCTTGGTGGTGTAGGACAGGAAGGGTTGCAGGAACGTCTGGTTGACCTTTTCCTTGTCGTCTGGCGGGCTGCCGTCCAGGCCCCAGATGTGGTTGGCGAGTATGCCGCGGGTCCAGCCATTGGATTGCTTGAGCGCCACGGCGGTCGGGCCCAGGCCCCATTGCTTGTTGCTCAGCAGATCGTCACTGCCGGTTGGAATCAACAGGGCAGGGCCGGCCCCCAGAATCCAGCCACTGTCGGTGGGTTTGCTGGGGGAGAAGAAAAAGCTTTGCGTGATATCCCCGACACCCGACTTGTCTGCCGCACCATTGGGGGCCAGGCCGTGCTGGTCGATGACCGGCAGGATGGTGCGCGAAATGAGGTTCCAGTCCTCGTTCAGCGTAAACGGCAGCACCGGCTGGATATTGGTCACGCTGTGCATGCCCTCGCCGGTGGGTCCCATCTTCTGATCCCAGTTGTACTGCACCGGCAGGCTGTACATGGCCGCGACAGGGTTGAGGGCTGCCTTGGCCAGTTCTGCGGAATCCTGAGCTTGTGCAAAACCGGCCTGTGCGGTGATCACCATGACAGACAATTGCGCGAGACGAACTCGTTGCATGGGTTCCCCCTGTGCAGGTGGCGGAAGCAACCCTCAATGGCGGTTGCTCCCGTTTCCCGCTGGTTTATTGCGCACTGACTTGAGTCCATGGCGGTGCAAACGTTGCCATGGATCGGTCAGCTCAGTTGACCACCTCAATAGGGGGGAACTTATAGCTCCCGGCCTGCACTTCCTTGCTCGGGCCATACAGGCGCATCACGATGTACGCATCTTTTTCCGGAATGGGCAGGTAATTCGGGTTGCTCTCATCACCCTTGGCACTCAGTTCGATGGTGTAGTTGCCATCGGCATCGGGCTTGAGTGTGCGGTCGCCGCGGCTGTGGCGGTTGATTGCGTTGTGGGCCATGAAGCGGTTGTCCGAGGCGTAGACCGTGAAGGACCAGAACTGGCTGACATCCGGTGCCTTGAAGGTGATTCGGTACGACTTGCCGTTGGCACCGTTGATGTTTTTGCCATCACTGGCAGTCCCTTCCTTGAGATAAACGCTTTCGTCCGGTGGCAGGCCCCACTGGCCCACGTAGGTTCCTACGGCAAACAGGTCGCGCGCTCCGTCACCCAATTGCTCGCGGGTGCCCAAGGACTTGGCGGACGTCAACAGGTTGGGAGCCAGATCCTTGATGTGCTTGAGGCCCAGCGCTTCTCCTTTCTTGGCGGCGGCCAGTTGCTCCTTGGTGAAGTCTTTCTTGCAGGGTTCCAGCCCGATCGCTTTGTATTGATCGAGCCATTTTTTGTCGGCCTTGCCCATGCTCCCGTCGCACAGGACAAAATCAACCCGTTGCAACCAGTTGGTCTTCGCCGGGTCCAGGTAGGTGCGCTCCTTGGCCTTGGGACCGGGTTCGCCCAGGTAGGCGGAGAGGGTCCGGACGTTCCAGTCGTCCATGTATTTGAGCGCGGTTTTCTGGTCTTCGGCGTCGGTGGCCATGATCCGGCCCATCAGTTTCACCAGGTTGGAGTCGACGCGGATCACTTCGGTAACGCTGGCCGGCACTTCGCCCTTCCAGTCCTGCGCCGCAAACATGAAGTGACCACCCTTTGTCTCGCGAGTCCGCGAGCCGATCATGGATGTCGTGTAGTGGCCCATGTCCATGGTGTGCAGAATCCAGTATCGACCCTTGTCCATGTCCGGCACGCTGATGATCACCGGCTCGGCGGCCACGTCGAGCCAGCCCTGCAAATGCAGGGTGTCGTTGTTGATGGTCGGGTGATCGGTGTAGGTGTCATCGGCCAGATGGCGGATGTTCTGGAAGCGGTTGAGCGGGGTGTGGGTCTTGACCGCCGTCTCGTAGAAGAACTTGTAGGCCTCGTCGATGGAGTAGCCATAGATGTAGGCGTCTTCGGCGAGTTTGTCGGGGATCTGCGCAAAGGCGGGTACGGAAAGCGAAAGCAGGGCTGCTCCAAGCACCATGGATTTCATCTTTACTCCTGGGGGCTGGCGGGGCAGCCCTGTCGTTCGATTATCGAAGGTGGCTGATCGTGTTCAAGGCGTGACGCGTTCGAAGTCCGGCAGTTTGAAAGTCTTGTTGTTGAAGGCTTCGGTCGGCCCGTAAAAACGCATGGCCGGCAACGGACGCTTGCCCGAGGTGGGAATCCAGTTGGCCTCCTCGCCTGGCGGGGCCGTTGGCCCGACATAGATCGTCACGCCGCCGTCGGGATTCTTCTTCATCTTCTCCACATCGAACGACGACAACGTGGTGCGGTTGTTGTCGCTGTAGATGAACGAGAACGTCGCGCGGTCGTAGACCGTCAGCGCCCAGAACTGCTTGACCGGCATGTCCTTGGGCACTTCGAGCTTGTAGAGCTGGCCGGCTTCCAGCGGTTTGCCGTCCTTGTCGGCCATCGCCATCTGATAGGAAGTGGCCGGCGAGTCACTGAGCACCTTGGGCATGTAGGTGCACCAGAAGTATTCCGCTGCGCGTTCGGTCAGGTCGATGCGGTCGTCGTAGATGAAATTGAACGTGCGGTTGGCATCGGGCTGCAACAGCGAGACGTAGTGCCGGTCTGGCCAATACACGCGCTTAGACATCTGCGTGTCGAACCATTCCTGAAGGTAGAACCAGGCATCGATCGCCGCTTGATGCATCGCCCGTTTCGCGGTTTCGTCCGGTGCGAACGGCTGGCCTTTGACGATACCCAGGGACGACAGCATGCCCATCATGACTTTGTCGTGCTCGCGTACCGGCTCGACGCTCATGATCGCGTGCATGTCCTCGAAGTGGCGTTCGTCGTAGAACGGCAGCGTCGGGTAGCGCTCATGAGCAGGGTCGATGAACTTCTGCTCGGGTGGCGACTTGGCTTGCGACAGGTCGTACATGCGCAGGCGTTTGGCATAGGCATAGGCATCTTTCGCCGTCTTGCCCGGTGGCGGGACCGAGCGGAAGGCAAGAGCAATGCGGTAGTTCGGCGAGCTGACGTGGATGTAGCCCTTGGGAATCGCACCCTTGTAGTCGGGTGCGGTGAACAGATACTTGCCACCTTTGCCTTTGTCGAGCCCGGCGGGGCCGACATCGGCGATCGTCAGTTGCCAGGCATCCACCACCTGGCCGTACAGGCTGCCGTCGGGACCGGCCTTGGGGATTTCCAGAACCACCGGGCCTTTGCGCAGGTCGGTGTAGGCAGCGATGTAAGGCGTGGTGCTGTTGGCGGTGATGGCTTCGAGCTGTGGGGTCGCTGTTGCCGAGTAGGCAATGATGTCGTTGTCCTTGTAGCCCAGATCTTTCTCGGCAGCGCGGCGAAACGAGTAAATGGCAATTGCCGGCATGTTCCAGAGAATGGCTTCAAAGGCACGCTGGTACTTGATCTGATAGTCGAAGTCCTTGACCGACGGGCTGGACCCCGGCGGCGGCTGCCCACCCAGAGGGTCAGTGGCGGCCTGCACCGAGGCGGCGCCGCTTGCGGTAAGCACCATCGCCAGCAGTCCGGGCAATAGAACATTGGCAACGTTCGATCTCGCGAGTGGCGGGGCCACACAGGTCATCAATCCTTTTACAACGCTCATGGTGGCTCCAGATACGTGGGTGACAGGAGGCAACGCGTCGACGACAACAGCAGGGCAGGCCGGATGGTTTCAGGGCTGGAAACAGGCACCCGCGCAAGTGTAGTCGACCGTGACGACTGCGCTACTCGCGCTCGATCGCACCGGGCAAATCTGACAATTAATGGGTGCTGAACTAGGCTGCGATCTGAACGCTCAGTCCTCACACCCGTGGCGCAAGGAAACCGGTTATGCGAAGCAGGTTGTTCGCCGTCCTGTTGGTCATTTGCGGTCTGTGCTGGTCGGCACTGTCATTGGCCGTGGACGAACCCAGGGCGGCTGATGATGCCGTCGAGCTGAAACTCGCCAACCGCAGCATCATGGTGTTCCGCGCCACGTTGCTGGGCGAGGCACCGGCTTCGCGGGCGAAACGCGCCAGAACCGTCATCAGCGAAGCACTCGATGAGTCGGATGCGCCGACGGTGGCCGTTGAGCCCCTTCAGGAAGACTACCTGGTGCTGTTGGGCAACCGGCGCGCATTTATCGTCGCGCCCAAGGACGTCGACGAACTCGAATACAGCTCTGTGCAGCAGGCTGCGCAGGGGGTGGCGGACAAGCTGCGGCTGGTGGTGGCGGAAACCCGCGAAGCGCGCAGCTTGCACCTGATGTTGCGCTCCGCCGGTCTGGCAGCCGTCGCGACGGGCATTTACCTGGCGTTGCTGTGGAGCCTCGCCTGGTTGCGGCGCCGGTTGCTGCAGCGCTTGCCCGACCTGATGCATCGGCACACCCGCGCACTGAAAGTGGGGCAGGTGCAGGTCATTGATGCCAACTACCTTTATCCGTTGGTGATACGCCTGTTCTGGCTGCTGCGCTGGCTGGTCATTCTGTTGCTGACGTATGAATGGCTGGGCTTTGTCCTTTCACGGTTTCCTTACACCCGGCCGTGGGGTGAAAGCCTCAACAACTACCTGATCGAAGTTGCCAGCTATCTGCTACAAGCGATTGTCGGAGCGATCCCCGGTCTGGGTGTGGCCCTGGCGATCTTTTTCATTGCCCGTGGCGCCTCGGCCTTCAGTCGACGGGTGCTCCGGCGCATGGCGACGCCGGGCACCTTCAGTTGGCTTAACTACGAAACCCTGCAACCGACTCAGCGCCTGACCTCGCTGGCGATCTGGCTGTTTGCACTGGCGATGGCTTACCCGTATCTGCCAGGTGCGGACACCGACGCGTTCAAGGGTTTGTCGGTACTGATCGGCCTGATGATTTCGCTGGGAGCCACCAGCGTAGTGGGCCAGGCGGCTGCCGGGTTGATCCTGACGTACACCCGCACCTTGCGCCCCGGCGAATTCGTGCGCATCGGCGAATACGAAGGCACCGTGACCGAACTGGGCATGTTCACCACCAGCATCCGCACGGGGCTGGGTGAAGTGCTGACCCTGCCCAATTCGATGATCACCGGCACCGTCACCAAGAACTATTCGCGCACCGTGCAAGGGGCGGGTTATGTGGTCGATACAGTCGTGACCATCGGCTACGACACCCCGTGGCGCCAGGTGGAAGCGATGTTGCTGGAGGCGGCACGGCGCACCCCCGGTGTCCTGCAGGACCCGCCGGCGCAGGTGTTCCAGACCGCACTGTCCGATTTCTACCCCGAATATCGTCTGGTGGCACAGGCCATTCCCAGCCTGCCGCGACCGCGCGCGGAGCTGCTGAGCATGCTGCACGCGAACATTCAGGATGTGTTCAACGAATACGGCGTGCAGATCATGTCGCCACACTATCTGGGCGATCCCGAGCAAGAAAAACGAGTACCCAAAGACAACTGGTTCGCGGCACCGGCCAAAGAACCGAAAGATACTTGACCGGCGTTGAGCGGGAGTCCGTCAGATGCTCGAATTTTTCCTGAACGCCCTGCGCGCCGATCCCGAAATCGCCGTGTTCCTGGCCATTGCTTCCGGTGTGTTCATCGGTCGCCTGCACATCGGCAGCTTCCACCTCGGCTCTGTGGCAGGAGCCTTGTTGATGGGCTTGCTGATCGGGCAGATCGGCCTGGAAGTGCCGGCAGGATTGAAGTCGATCTTCTTCGTGCTGTTCATTTACGCCGTCGGGTTCAAGAGCGGGCCGGAATTTTTCGGCAGCCTCAACCGAGGCACGCTGAAACTGGTGGTGCTGTCCGTGGTGCTGTGTGCCACGGCATTGGGTTCGATCCTGTTGATGAACGCGATCTACGGCTTCGACGCCGGCTTCACCGCCGGACTCGGCGCCGGCGCGCTGACCGACACCGCGATCATGGGCACCGCCACCAGCGCGCTCAACCAACTGCCGATCGACAGCGCCGCCAAAGCCACGCTCAACAGCCACATGGCCATTGCGTATGCGATCACCTACCTGTTCGGCACCATCGGCCTGATTGTCTTCGTCGGCAGCATTGCGCCACGATTGCTCGGGGTCGACCTCAAGGCCTCGGCGCGGGAGCTGGAACTGGAGCTGGGGATCGAGAAAGACGAGGACGCGATCACCGTTTCCTATACCCGCATTGTCGTGCGCGCCCATCAGGTGGCAGCCGTCGGCCAGGCCAGCGGACAGTCCATCGCCGAGCTTGAAAAACTGCACGACGCGCTCAGCATCGAGCGCGTGGTGAGGGGCGGGAGGGTTATCGAGCGCGATGAGAGCTTCGTGCTCATGGAAGGCGATATCGTCGGCGTGTATGCGTTGCGTGAGGCGGTCGGCACGCTCAGCCACTGGATTGGCCCGGAAATCGATCATCCGCAGTCGTTGTCGTTTCCAACCCGCGAGGCAGACATTGTCCTGACCTCGAAAGAATTCGCCGGCAAGACCCTGCACGAAGCCCGTGCTCAACTGAAAAACACCCAGAGGCTGGGCTGTTTTCTCAACACCATCACACGGCAAGGCTATGAGTTGCCGCTGCTGCCCAATACCGTCCTGCGTCGAGGCGACGTGATCCGCGTGACAGGGCGCACCGCCAGCGTCGAAGCGTTGGCGCAGCGCCTGGGGCGGATTCGCAAGCAGGGCTATAAAAGCGACATTGCGATGCACACCCTGGGCATGGTTCTGGGCGCATTGTTGGGGCTGCTGTCCACGCACATCGGCATGATTCCGGTGGAGTTGGGCATCGGCGGCGGGGTGCTGGTGGTGGCGTTGGCCATCGGTTGGTACAACTCGCGCCATCCGGAAATCGGCGCGCTGCCACCGGCTGCGCAATGGGCATTTTCCGAATTCGGCCTGACGGCCTTCGGCGCGGTTATCGGTTTGCTGGCGGGGCCCGCCGCGTTTGAGGCGATGAAGGAGCAAGGGCTGTCGCTGCTGATCTCCGGCGCCGTGGTAACGATTCTGCCGCCATTGGTGGCGTTGTATTTCGGCCGCTACATACTGCGCCTGCACCCGATGGTGCTGTTCGGCGGACTGGCCGGGGCGCAGACCGAAGCCGCGTCGATGAACAAGATCATCGAGCAGTCCGGCAGCAACACGCCGGTGATCGGCTTCACGGTTTGTTATGCGGTTTCCAACGTGCTGTTGGCTGTTTGCGGCCCCATCATCATTTTTGTGGTGGCGGGTTAGGGGCTCGCCGATTCAGCGTTGTATCGGCGGAAGTGGCCCCACAAACATCACCTTCAGCCGGTCACGTCCGATGACACGAGCCAGCTCTGCGATAACGCAATACATGAATATCAGCGTGATGAGCAGGATTTGCACCGCCCAGAACCGGGGCCAGTTCATCGAAGACCACAGCAGGGCGTTCGCATCCATGAAGCTCGGGGCTTCCTTCCAGTAGTCGTATAGCCGCTCCAGGTAATGGACGATCAGCGCGACCAGGTTGTACATGAGCGTCTTCCAGGTGACATTCCAGATCAGCGGCTTATCGGGAAAACGGTTGATGAAGGGCAGCATGTCCGCGACCAGTACCGACTTTCCGAGTATGAGCGACGCGATCAGAACGGAGGCTGAAACCGGAAGATCAACCCCCGACCCTTTGATCATGAGCGAACGGATCAAGGCAACGATATGCAAGATCACGAAAAAGAAAATCGTGGGTGGAAGCGCCTTCATGAATTCATGTTTGATTTTGTTTATCACCGGGCTCATATCGGCGTCCTTCAGAAGTCAGGAAAACGGTTAGCCGAGACAAAAGTGCCTCGGCATTGACGGCTCAAAAACGCCACGTCGCGCCGCCACCGATGATGTGCAGCGCAGCGTTTCGGTAGGTGCCAGACAGGGTTTCCCCGGAGCGGGACTTGGTCTGCTCGACGTCCATATCGCCGAGCCAGACAAGGGTGTAGGCCGCATGGACATCCAGCCCTTCATCGATCTTGTAATTCACGCCAGTCGCCAGACGCCAGGCCTCGCCCATGGGGTTGTCGACAGTGCGATCCTTGTCATCCACCGCCGAGCTGTCATACCCCAGCCCCATGCTCCAGCGCAGGCGTGGCGTCATCTGATATTGCGCCCCCATTGAAGCGTGCCAGGTGTCCTTGTATTTGCGGTCGGCGGTGCGGGTGACGTCGGCCGCATTGGCGTCGACCTCCACGCCGATTTCGCCGAACTGGCTCCAGTCCTGCCAACCGAGGCTGCCCAGCAGTTTCCATTGCGGACTCAGGTCGTGGGCGACGCTGAGCAGAACGGTTTGCGGCACCGACATGTCCAGCTCCAGTGAGTCGACGTCCAGGCGCCGTAACGCGGCATTGATGATCGGGTTATCGACCTTGCGCACGCTCGGGCTGTCCTTGAACTCCAGGTCGATCTTGCTCGTGTAGGCCAGGCCGATCTGCGTGCGTTCGCTCAGGCGATAAAGCAGGCCGAGATTGATGCCGGCGCCGACGTCGGTGTCCTTGTATTCGAGCTGGCCGTCGGGACTGTCGCGCAGCCCGAGCAGGTTGTTGTTGATCGCTGTTTCATTCCGGTAATAGGCGTACATGATGCGCGGGCCGATGCCGATGGACAGGTCATCAGTGAACTTGTGCGCCAGGGTCGGCTGAAAGGACACGCCAATGACGGCGGCCTCCTGATTGAAATATCGACCTGCCCAATCGTCGTCGTAATCCAGGGCCAGGCCAAAGTTGCCATACATGCCGAAACCGATGGCCGAGCGATCATCGATCTGGTGACTGACGAACAAACTGGCACCCGGCAAGTACTGCAAGGCATTGCCGCCTTCGTTGCCATCAAACTGATTATTGCTGTCGCGGGAGAAGCGCATGTGACCCAGAATCAACTGCCCGTTGGCGCTGATTTGCGTGCCTTTGAGTTCGGTGAGTCCGGCGGGGTTGCTCATCAATACACTGGGATCGGTCGCCAGAGCGGCGGCCCCGGCATTGGCCAGGCCATTACCTTCCTGGCCTGCTTCATAGATAAGAATGCCGCCGGCCTGAGCATTGCTGCTCAGCAAGCCAAGGGCCAGGACAGAAACACTGAGTCGGCAAGCGTATCGGCTTACGGTCATGGCGCGTCCTCTGCGAAATCATCTACACATTGAATGTCTGAACGGCGACTACCGGTTTTTTCGAGGTTGTCTTGAAGTCAGATAAACATTAGTAGTGATTGGATGTTCTGGCAGAGAAACGACGAGTGGTAGCTTTCAAGTGGCGACTTTGTGAGGTCGGTCGGGTGTGCTCGCGGGTCAGTCAGCGGGGCAGCGTCACCCAAGGCGCGCCTTCGGCAAAAGCGCCCTCGATCCAGTCCTTGAGCGCCGTAGTCGTCGCCGTGTTGAACCGCGCCGACGGCCGCACCAGATAAACCCCCGTGTCGGCATCCAGTTGCCACTCGGGAAGCACCCGCACCAGACGTCCCTCGCGCAAGTCTTTGGTCATCAACCAGTCGCCGCCGGCCAGAATCCCCACGCCCATACGCGCGGCACACAGCTGCGCTTCGTTGTCGTTGCTGACGAGACGGCTGCGGGCTTTGACGGTTTGTTTGTCATCACCGCGAGTCAGTCGCCATTCGGGATACGAATGCAACCCGGTAAACCCCAGGCAATGATGATCGGCAAGATCCGCCGGCGTTTTCGGCTCGCCGTGCTGTTGAAGATAGGAGGGCGCGGCACACAGGATTCGGCGGTGATCGCAGAGTTTCTTCGCCACCAGCCGATTGTCCGCCAGCTCGCCAATGCGGATCGCCGCGTCGAAACCCTCGGCGACGATATCGACGAAGCGCTCGGCATATTCAACCTCCAGCGCCACGCTCGGATGGGCCAAGGCAAACGCCGAAACGATATCCCCCAGCCACAGCCGCCCCATGGCGGCCGGCAGGGCGATGCGCAAACGCCCGCGAACTTCGGCGGCACCCTCGCGCGCATCCTGCTCCGCTTCGGCGATCAGGCTGACCGCATGCCCGAACCGCGCCACCAGCCGCTGCCCCTCATCGGTGAAACGCAATTGCCGGGTGGTGCGCTCGATCAGCCGCACCCCCAGCCGCGACTCCAGCGCGCTGAGCCGTTTCGACAGCACCGAGGGATGGCGCTGCAACGCCCGACCCGCCGCCGCAAACGAGCCGTGCTCGGCCAGGGCCAGCAGGGTGGCGACTTCATCGGCCTGACGGCTATCGAACAGATCCATGCAACGACAACCCTCGTGGATGACCCGAAAAAAGACTCAAGGCACCAGCACAACCGCCCCCGGCAAACCGCCCCGGTGCAGATCGGCATGGGCCCGGGCGGCGTCGGCCAGCGGATAACGACGCCCGACATTGGGCTGGATGATACCGGCGTCAATCGCTTGCAACACGTCCTTTGCGCGCTGCTGGTATTCCTCCGGCGTGGCGGTGTGGGCGGCGAGGGACGGTCGGGTCAGGAACAGCGAACCCTTGGCATTCAAGGTGCTGATCTCGACCGGCGCCGGCGCCCCCGACGCCATGCCGAACGACACCAGCAACCCGCGCGGGCGCAGGCAATTCAACGACGCCTCGAAAGACACCCGGCCAATCGGGTCGTACACCACATCCACTTTCTTGCCCTGCGTGATGTCGATCACCGCGTCGACCAGCGTCGCCGCATCGAACACCAACACCTCATCACAACCCGCCAACCGGGCCCGCTCGACACTCTCGGCGCCGGACACCACACCAATCACCAACGCCCCCAAATGCTTCGCCCACGGCACCATGATCTGCCCCAGCGCACCGGCCGCGCCGTAGATCAGCACCGTCGACCCCGGCCCGACCGGGTAAGTGGACTTGAGCAAATACTGCGCGGTGATGCCCTTGAACAGCACCGCCGCCGCGTCCTCGAAACTCAGGCTATCGGGAATCTTCACCAGCCGATTGGCCGGATAGAGGCGGGCGCTGGCATACGCGCCGATAGGGCCGGTGGCGTAAGCAAACCGGTCGCCGACCGCCACGTTCGTCACATCGGCCCCTACCGCCACAACCCGCCCGGCGCCCTCAAGCCCCAACCCGGAAGGCAACGCCAACGGCGCGGCACCGGAACGTTGGCTCAAATCGAGCGGGTTGACGCCAATGGCGAACTGCTCAAGCCAGACCTCGCCGGGGCCGGGTGTTTGAGCGGTGGATTGCTCAAGCTGAATGACTTGAGGCTCACCGGTTTGATGGATGACGGCGCTGGTGACCATGTTGAACGCTCCCTTACGTTGATCGTGGGGAGAGTCTAAAGGCCTGCCTCAGGAGCACTAGTCGGGTTGAATGCAGTTCATATGTGCACGTTGTGCAGCAATATATCGGGGGATCACAGCAGGGAATGCGACGCCCGCTTCAACGGGCGCCGCAGTACAGCTCAATCAGCCGATCTGCACAATCGGACCGGTCGGGTTGCCACCTGGGCCGTTTGGTTGAAGCGGGCCGAAGGTGAGCGTGACGATGTTCAGGGTGTTTTTGAAGGTCTCCGTGCCGCGCCCGCTGGATACTGAAGTGGCCCAGCGGACTTGGTTGTATCCGGCTTCGCTGGGAACACAAATACCCACTTCGCCTGGAAGCACCTTTTTAACCGTGAACTCCATGCTTTTCTTGCCATCGAAAATCTTGTTATTCCACCACCGCACGTTGGCGATCACATTGCTCGAAGCATCGATCACATCCAGCAGTTCGACGGTGAAAGTCGCCGACTCGATCGGGAATATCGTGTTGTTATGCAGTACGGGAGCTCCTTCTCCCGGTGTCGGATTAGGAGGGTAGTACTCCTGACCGTTCTGGTTGATCTGCAATGCACTAGGCAGATTCAAAGTGATCTGTACACCGTTCTGATCGAAGAGGGTGAAAGCTACAGCAGGTTGTTGAAGCAGAGTTGCGGTTTTTTCCTGAATAGCTTGGTTCATTGTAATTTCCTTATTCGCTATTTCCGTATGTGCTGAAATTCCATTGGCAAGGAATTTCTCCTGTGTACGCGACTCCATGCCTTGGAATCGCGGTTGCAGTTTTGATGCGACTTTTGACTCTGTCAAATGATGTAGCGAAGTAATCTAACGGAAAGCGGATTTAGAATTTTTAGTTAATGCGGACGGCTTTTTATTAAAAAATGCTCAGGTATTTTTAATCGAGAAAGGTTATGTTTTTTGATTGATATATAGCGAATGCTAATTTGCAACTATCCGTAGAAGCAGCCCGAGGGCCGCCTCTACCGGACGCGATTTGTTTAACTCAGCTCAACGTGATCCAGCGCCTGATTCACCGCCAGATCGGCAATCATCACAATCTGCGCAATACCGATCGCCGTCTTGCGATGCGACGGATCGAGCGTGGCCGCGAAATTACTCAGCATCTCACTGGCCGCCCCGAGGTTTTCGCTGGCATTGGCCAGCAAACACTCGGTGTTGAACTTCGGATTGGCCAGGTACATCCGCTCGGGCTCGTTCAAGGACGACATGATCCCGGCGGCGGGGAAGAGGTTGTGATCCAGCGCGCGCTCGGCGGCGTCGTGGAGTTTTTTCGAGTTTGGGGATTCGTAGGGGGAGGTGGGGTCGGTTTCGGGTGGGTTGGGTGTTGGTTTGATCATGATGTATCTCCTGGAAAGCAATCTAGGAGCCATCACCCTTCGCTACCAAACGTAAGGTGGTGGCCATGCTCAGGTTGGTAGACCGGTCCAGGAACCCGGCGCTTCCGAAGAAGCCCTGCGCACGGCCACCATAAAAAAGCAGAGACGAGAACGATCCCTGCAAAGAGGTGGCGCTATGCGCCTGGAAATACCGGGCTACCAAACCCGATCACTGATTTTCAGTGACCCCAGAACGATAAAAGCCGCATGCCAGGCGCACAAGCCGGCGGATTCTGGCGTAGTCGTAGGCAATGACGCAAGGCGTTGTAGCCTTGGGGAAGTTACGGCGGGTTGCTTTAAACGGAGATGTTTAAGAGCTCAAAGCCTGGAAGAAATTTCCTTCCAGATGTAGCCGTAGTTGTATCGCAGCCAGCGAACCAACGCCTTATCAAACTGCCTGCGAAACCAGTTGTTCTCCCTCGCTGCCAACCTTTCCTCGATCATTACCCTTAGCGAGTCCGGATCAAAGCCAGTCCATACCGGAGGCACAGCGGCCACAAGGGTGGTGAAGCACACCGGCGCGACCTCTGAATAAAGGATTTCGTAGAGCACGTCAGGATCGATGCCTCTGACCTTCGCAGCTACATAGTCGTATTCGACCGGCAAATCGTTGAAAGGCCAGGAGAGTGCAGCTCTGATGTCGGTCAGCTGCGGCTCAGTCAGAAGATGTCCCAAAACCAAAACTCCTTTAGTGCGCCACTCAGTGGATGAGGACAAGGGACGGGGATATTTCTTGAGAGATAGTACTGGGCTTTATTGGCAGAAAGGGAACGACGGGATTTTCAGGATTTCGGAAAGTGCGAGATTTAAGCGAGCCATTCGCGGTGGGCGAGAGCGCTTGGCTGGAACCAAGCGCTAAGGGTAGGGTGAGGCACTTACGGCGCCACCCTGATGTTTCAGTTTTTGCTGGCGTTCAGCTTGCGCAGTTCTTCGTAGGTCGCCGACTGGACGAACCAGAAGCCGGAAATGATGCACCAGCACAGGGTGCCGGCCACGAAGATACCCAGCGCCGGCAAGAACCCGCTGGTGAAAATCGCGACGATAGCGACCAGCCAGATGAATGCCAGGGAGAGATAGAGGACGGTGTTGTTGACGCTGATGACGAAGTCTTTCACGGGGCATATTCCTTGCGAGATCTAAAGAAATCCCCCTCTCCGGGGGACGCGTCAGCATGCTATCACAATGCCTTCATGGGCCAAGAGAATAGGATCTTCCTCTGAAAATAAATCTCTACTTTATTTCGTCCCGGGAGAATTCATTTTAGCCAGAACCAAGACTGAACTACCCGGTTTAGAGCCATCAGACTTGAGCTAACTGTATCGCTCAATATGCGTACCCCCAAACGTCATAGCGCTAATGGCATTGTGCTCCTATAGTGAATAAGTCATCAGCAAAAGGATGTCAAAATGGCCGCGCATAGTGATGCAACAGGTTACCTTTTAGCTCACAGGGATTCAGTCAACGAAGCGTGGTTTCACGCGGTGTGCGAAGCGGCAATAAACTCACTTGGAGGAAACCTCTCTCCAGACGAGCTTGAGCGTCTCTGGAGGCTTTTTTGCGGACTAGAAAACTTTGCACCAGTGGCAACTACTCCCCCTGCGCTAAAGACAAATGCACGTAATGCGATCCAACCGTTTCATCTGGAGACTCTGTCGGATTTCTCCGGATTCAAGAAGTTGAGTGGCACGCTGAGGCTGGATTTATCGAAACGTATTACACTGATTTTTGGTCGAAATGGGGCAGGGAAATCGAGCTTATGTCAGGCTCTTAAAATTTTGGCAAATCCAGAGAAGCCGAAAGAACCTCTGAATAATGTTCGCTCTTCTAGCAGAAATATTCCTTCCTTTAGTTATAAACTACGGGGTGGCTCAGTAGAAAATTGGACTGAGTTGGACGGGTTTGGTGGGCAGTCTCAGGCGCTAAAATATTTTGATTCGGCTGTCGCTCATAAACATATAAATAGTTCAATTTCACCAGAGGCAGTAGTGGAGTTGAGTGCATTTCGATTAGAGTGTTTCGACTATGCTCGGGAGTATTTGAAACAGTTTCAGGCTTACGGTGTGTCTAAGATTTTTGAATGCCGGCAAGATACCGATAAGAAAATTTCTGAAATTAAGCTGAGCGTTCATGCAGTTATAGATACAAATACTGGAGTTTTTAAGGATTGGAGTGCAATTAATTGCCAGCCTATGCTTTCTTGGATTGGAACGGTGAGCTTTGGTGAGGAGAGGCGCCTTCAAAAGACAGAAAAGCAGGCAAGGTTGGAACAACTTAGGGGGGCGACGAGCGCAGAGGGGCAGCAAGCCCTCAGTCTGAAAAAAAGTTTGCTAGGCCAAATAAAGCAATCGCTATCAAATTTTGTGCAGCAATGTATAGGTTTTTCATATCCTGCCTATAGCCAGATAGTTTTTTCAATCCAGCAAAAACATGCTGCAAGCGTTGAACTGGCAGGTGTAGTATTCTCCAAAGAATTGGATGTGACGGTTCAGCAGAGGTTTCTATCTGCAGCTGCTGCATTACAGCCATTTGTTCCCGCTGAGACCTGTCCATTATGTCGCCAAAAACTAGAGGGTCAAGCTAAGGCGCTCTTCCAAGCCTTCCATAATCACTTGACTTCAACTATGCAAGCGGAGCTTTCCGTACTAAATGTTCAGCAGAAAGATGAGCAATCCAAGAAAGAAATGATCGAGAACTTCGCAGAGATAAATTATTCACAGTATTCGAGTGTTTTGGATATTGATTTCCTGCGTGCTATTTCAGATCTGATTAAATTAGTCAAGGCTTCATTGCAAGCGCCTGTAATTGATCAGGCTGCGCTCGGTAATTATTCTCGGTATGTCGAGCTGAACTCTTTCGTTGAGACTATAAATGCAGAACACAACAAGGTCGCCTCAGCTTTGACGTTGGCGTCGAATGGATTGCAAGCTCTGAACGAGGAAATTTCAAAGCTCACAACGGAAATTGGTGCGCTCAGCATAGGCGAAGCCGCATATTCCGTGCGTCCTCAAATCGAGGCGATATGCCAAAACGCAATCCACTTTGCAAGCGCCGCCAATATTGTGGAGTCTTATAACTTCACTTCGCGCCTGTCAGCGCTGACCGCACGAAAGAAGGATGCGCATACAGCGCTGGTGCTAAGTTCGTTTGTACCGTATTTGGACGCGGAGTATCGGAAACTTTGTGGAGCCTCACTTGAGCAAATCGGTGTGCGTCTTGCTAACCAAGGGGCTGATGCGATAGTCCTCCCGAAGATTGGTGATGAGCTGGTGCATCGCGTGCTGAGTGAAGGTGAACTGAAGATTCATGCGCTTGCCCTGTTCATGTGTGAGGCAACGGTCGCACCGCATCAGGTTCTGGTTCTAGATGATCCAGTGACCAGCTTTGACTACAACTATATTTCTAATTTTTGTGAGCGTCTGCGTGACTACGCTAAAGATAATACACAATCACAACTCATCGTACTGACACACAATTGGGATTTCTTTGCGAACCTCCAGGCTACTTTAAATGGCTCGGGCCTGAGTGGATCCTTCTCAGTACAAGTGCTGGAAGACTGTTCGACGGTGTCCGAATACGTAGAGAAGTGGGAGGAGTTGTGTTTGCAGATTGATGGCTACATTGACCCGCAGGTAGAGATCAGCCCTGATGAAAAATCCAAGCTTTCTGCTCTGCTAAGGCGTTTGGTGGAGAGACTTACGAATGCATATGTGTTCAATGAACAACGCCACCAGTACAAAATCAGAGCGTTGCAGGTCTCCAACTTTAAGGAGTTTGTGAAACTGGTGCCATTGCTTCCGGCAGAGGCGGACAGACTTAAAGATTTGTATGCCAACCTCAGCCCGCTTGAACATGATGATATACGAAACTATTATTCCACTAAGTCTATATATCAATTTGGCAGTTGGTATGGTGAGATTAAGGCAATAAAAAATGCAGTTGAGGCGCGTCGTACTTAGCGCGTGATGGTCAAGGGTGACGGTGGTGTGATTTTTTCTAAACATGGCTAATGTCACTTCTGTCATATGATTGGGGCGAAGAATGTTTCTAAAAATAGGGGGCTATTTCAGAAATAACTGCCCCCATAGGTGTTTTATATTAACAAATAATGTAAAGGCTCTATAATGGCAGAGACTGCTAAAGCGGTTAAGGCTCATGGCTCCTACGAGGCGCGAGACCTGATTTCGTATCTTTCTATAATTTACTCACTTTCCGATGAGCCTACTGGTCCACGCTGTTATCGTGGCCAGTCTGTTAGTTCCTGGAAAGTCAAGCCTTCTGTGATGAGGGAGCTGAAGTCTGATGCGGAACGTCAGATACTTAGCGAACTTTTAGTAGAGGCACCGAATGAGTTTGGTTCAGATAAAAGCATGTTTGATAAGTTGGTCCGCGCACAACATTATAGCCTGCCTACACGACTTCTTGATGTTACTTTAAATCCACTTGTAGGGTTGTACTTTGCGTGCGAAGAAGAGAGATTTCAGTCTGAAGATGGTGTGGTTCAAGTATTTGACTTTCAGAAAGGTAGGGAAAAGTTTTCAGATAGTGATACGGTTAGTATTATATGTAATTTATCTAGGCTTTCTGATGTCGAAAAAAAGAAAATAATTAATAGATACGATATAGTTGGTCCAAGAGTGGCGGATTGGAGCGAGTTGAATAAGAAAATGTTTAGGCTGATGCCAGAGGTGAAGAGGTTGATGCAATTTGTGCGGGTTGAGAAACCCTATTTTCTAGATAAGATCAATCCATTGGATTTATTCAGATATTACTTTGTTTATCCTTCAAAAAACAATAGGCGAGTAATAGCTCAATCGGGTGCATTTATAGCTGCTGGGCTTTTGCAATATCATTCGCTCGAACAGTCGGCTGGGCTGAAGCACAAAAAAATTATAATTCCATATCAATGTAAAAAGAAAATAGTAACTCAGCTTGATGCTTTGAATATCAACTCAAGAACTATGTTTCCTGAGGTTGAATTCACTTCGAAATACATAAAGAAGAAGTGGGTCATTGGTTCGGATTGATTTTGTAGATGCTTTACAATTTTTTTTGGCCTCTTATGCCTTGGTTTTCAGAGGTGAGGGAGAAAAGGTTTTTGAAGAGAAGGTGACAGATTTTTTTCAGGAAATAAATCTGTCACGATTTATAATCGTTTTTTTACGTGTGCTAGAAAAGTAAATCGCCGCGCTTCGCTTTTTGTTTTTGCAATTAATAGTTCGTAGCGTTGTTATTCATGCCAAGGAAGCGTCTTGGAGGGGCCGTAGATATGTCCGTTATCGATCCAGTATCTACCATTTTGCTGAGGGCCATATATGTAATTACCATCAATCCAATACTTTCCGCTATTTTTAGGGCCGTAAATGTAACCACCATCGATCCAGAACTTTCCGGACTCGATTGGCCCATAGATGTAATTGCCGTCAATCCAGTGTCCTGTATACATATGAAGTCTCCTTTTTATGTGCTTTTAGTAAAGTCTAGACAGAACAGTGGGTTAGATGTGCAGTAAGCAATGTATGCACATGCGTTTTTGTCATCACGACCAACTGTGGCCCCAAGTTAAGCCTTAACCCACCGCCCCCGACCCCAACCACTCAACCAATCCACCCCCCACACAAGCACCAACATTGCCAAAATCACCGTCCCCGCCTGCGCCTCCTGAAACAAACTCAAGCTCACATACAACATCTGCCCCAAACCCCCAGCCCCGACAAACCCCAACACGCTCGCCATCCGGATATTGTTCTCCCACCGATACAAACAGTACGCCAGCAACTGCGGCGCCAGGTTCGGCAGCGTCCCATAACAAAACGCCAAAACCGGATTCCCCCCCTGCAACCGAATCGCATCCGCCGGCTCCGGCGGCGTGTTCTCCAGCGCTTCAGCAAACAACCGCCCCAACACGCCCGTGGTGTGCAGGGCCAGGGCCAATGTCCCGGCATTCGGCCCAAGCCCAGCCGCCAGCACCATCAACGCAGCCCACACCAGTTCAGGGATCGCGCGAAGCGCATTGAGCACCAGGCGCGCGGCACTCTGAAAAAACCAGCCAAATCGGCCAGCGGCGGGGAGGGCCAATAACAGGCCCAGCACAGCGGCGAGGAGGGTGCCGAGGGCGGACATTGCGAGGGTTTCCATCGATCCGCGCAAGATGGCGCTTAGGTAGTCAGCGCTGAGGTCCGGGCTGAGGAAGCGCGCCACATACAGGCCCATCTGTTTCAGGCTGGTAGCGCTGCCGAGCTCTTCAAGGTCGAGGCCCAGGTAGGCAAACGAGGCAATGACGGCCGCAACAATGGCAAGGATCAGCAACGGATTGATCAGGCGTTTCATGCCAGCCTCCAGCGCAGCAGGCGGCTGAGTTGGTCGGCGCCGAGGACGAGGAGGAGGAAGGTCAGGAGCATGCTGGCGACTTCGCCGCCGGCGAACATGCGGATCGACAGGTCGATCTGTTGGCCGAGGCCGCCGGCGCCGACGAAGCCCATGACCACCGAGGCGCGGATGGCGCATTCCCAGCGGTAGACGGTGTAGGAGAGCAGTTCCGCCGCGACGTTGGGCAGTACGCCGTAGGCGAAGCTGGCGAGGCGGCCGCTGCCGGCCTGGAGCAGGGCGTGGGCCGGGCGTTGGTCGGTGGATTCGTAGATTTCGGCGTAGACCTTGCCGAGCATGCCGCTGTAGGTGATCGCGATGGCCAGCACGCCCGCCGCCGGGCCGAGGCCGACGGCGCGCACGAACAGCAGCGCCCAGACGATTTCCGGCACGCTGCGCAGGAAGATCAGCAGCCCGCGCACCGGCCAGCGCAGCAGGCGGCCCAACAGGCTCGGGCGGCCGCTGCGGGAGGCGGCGGTCAGTGACAGGGCGCGGCTGGCGAGCAGGCTGGCCGGCACTGCCAACAACAGGGCCAAGGCCATGCCGGCGGTGGCGATGGCCAGGGTTTGCAGGGTGGCTTTGAGCAGTAATTGCAGAAACTCGCGATTATGCTCCGGTGGCCAGAACATCGACACGAAGCGGCCCATTTCACTCTGGCTGTCGGCGTGAAACAGCACGCCCAGATCCAGTTCGCTGAGCTGGATACCGGGCCAGAGCAAGGCAATCGCCAGTCCGGTCAGCAGCAACCGTGGCAGCGCGGCGGGGTCGCGGGTGTCGGCGCTCAGCATCGCGGAATCTGCACAATCAGCGGCGCGACGGCGGGCGCCGGGGATTGCAATTGTTCGTTGGCGTAGAGGGTGTCGAGCATGTCGCGGCTGACCTGCGCGGACGGGCAGTCGAACAGGATCTGCCCCTCGCGCAGGCCGACGATGCGCGGGAAGTGCGACAGCGCCAGTTCCACCGCGTGCAGGCTCGCGACCAGCGTGACGTTGTGGTCCCGGGCATGGCGCGACAGGATCGACAGCGTGTGCCCGGCCAGCACCGGGTCCATCGCCGAGACCGGTTCGTCGGCCAGCAAAACCTCAGGCGCCTGATACAGCACGCGGGCGATACCGACGCGCTGCAATTGCCCGCCGGAGAGTTGCTGGCATTGGCTGAAGAGTTTGTCGGCCAGATCCAGTCGCGCCAGCGCGTCGCGGGCGCCGGGCACGTCGAGCGGATGCAGCAGATTGATCAGGCTTTTGCCCAGGCTCCATTGCCCGAGTTTGCCGGCCAGCACCGCCGTCACCACCCGTTGCCGGGGCGGCAGGGGCGGCGCCTGATGCACCAGGCCGATGCGGGCGCGCAGGCGTTGCCGTTGGCGGGCGGACAAATGCCAGGCGCGCTCGCCCAGCACTTCGATGTCGCCGCTGCTGGGGCGAATGGCGGTCGCCAGTAGATTCAGCAGGCTGGATTTACCAGCGCCGGACGGGCCGATGATCGCCACCTGCTCGCCGGCCTCGATCTGCAAATCCACGCCGCGCAAGGCTTCCACGCCATTGGTGTGGTGCAGAAAAGCCTGTTTGAGGCGCAGCGTCATTTCAGCAAGTCGGCGGCGCGGGCGGCTTCCTCGATGCCTTTGTAATTGTCCGGGCTGGTTTCGATGAAACGGCTGGCGGCTTGCAGGTCGAGGATTTTCTTGTGCTCGGGGTTGGCCGGGTCGAGGTCGAGGAAGGCTTTTTTGATCTTCGCCGCCAGCGCCGGGTCGAGGGTGCCGCGCACGGTCCAGTTGTAATCGAAGTAGGCCGGGGTGGTGGCGAAGACCTTGACCTTGTTGGTGTCGACCTTGCCGGCGTCCACCAGTTTCTGCCAGACGCTGGCGTTCAGCACACCGGCGTCGACCTTGCCGGCCTGCACCCAGGCGACGGTGGCGTCGTGGGCGCCAGAGTAGCCGACGCGACTGAAATAGCTTTCCGGTTTGATGCCGTCTTTGAGCATGAAGTAGCGCGGCATCAGGCTGCCGGAGGTGGACGACACGGAGCCGAAGGCGAAGGTCTTGCTCTTGAGGTCGGCGAGGCTTTTGACGTTCGGGTCGGCGGTGATGAATTTGCTGGTGAACTGGGCGTCTTGTTCGCGCTGCACGAGGGGAATGGCGTTGCCGGTTTTCAGCCGCGCCTGAACGAAAGTGAAACCGCCGAGCCACGCCAGGTCGAGACGGTCAGTGGCCAACGCTTCGACCACCGCCGGGTAATCCGCCACGGGGACGAACTGCACGTCCATGCCCAATTGCTGTTGCAGGTACTTGCCCAGCGGCTCGAACTTGCGCAGCAGCTCGGTCGGGGCTTCATCGGGAATCGCGCTGACCTTCAACACCTCAGCGGCTTGCGCCAGCACGGCGGACAGGGACAGGGCCAGACCAGCGGTCAGTGCCAGGGTTCGCTTGAGCATGGAATTCTCCGTTTCGTGGGCATCAAGGTCGATGCACCCGTCGATGGGCAATCATCGTCGGGTGCAACGTCAGGTTAGACGAAACGGTGAAAGTGCGAGGGCGCCGAGATCACTTCAAGCGGTCAACGAGGGTCTTGCCCACGGCCAGGGCCGACGCCGGGTTCTGCCCGGTGACCAGTTCGCGATCAACCACTACGTGGCTGGCCCACGGCGCCGTGTTACTGCTGAAAACGCCGCCAGCCTTTTCCAGTGCCGTCTGCGGATAGAACTTCATCGCACCGCCGTTCAACAGGCCTTTGGCGATCTCTTCTTCCTGGTTGCTGATGACCGTGAACTTATAGCCGGCGTAGGTCCAGTTGTTTGTCGTCGTGGTTTTGCCGGTTTCCAGTTGGCGCGTGAATACGGTCGGATCCGTCAGGGTCGACAGCAGTGCAATCGGGCCGTGGCACACCAGAGCTGTGGTTTTGCCTGTTTGATGGAAGTTGTTCAGCAGTTTGCCCAGCGCCTGGCTGTGCAGCAGATCCTGCATCGGTGCGTGGCCACCCGGAACGTAAACGGCATCGAAATGCTCGTAGCCGACTTGCTCCACCCGCGACAGGCTGATGACCGGCGATTCACCGGGCGAGGTGATCTTCAGTTTTTCCAGCAGCGCCTTGTGGGTCTGCAGGGCTGCCACGTCATTGTTGAAATACATCTTGTCGTCGGAGGAACGATCCAGCGTCGGCGCCTTGCCGGTCGGGGTGGCGAAGGTCACGGTGTGGCCGGCATCGAGCAGCAGCTTGACTGGTTGCATCAGTTCGTTGAGGTAGAAACCGGTGCTGAAGACCTTGCCGTCCTTCAGATCGAGATGATCGGAGTCCGACAGCACCACCAGCACATTGGCCGCCTGGGCGTTCAACGCGGCAACGGAGAGAGACAAGGCGAAAGCAAGACGTGTAATTGAGCGCATGGCGATTCCAGAAGATGAAGGAAAGTGCGGCTCACTGTATTGATGCTCATCGCGGCGATAAACTCGCGCCACAGCAAAGCATTTGTTCTCTGGAGATCAAGATGAGTCGCCGATTCGATTATCTGGCCGACGTCGAAGTGTTCGTCACGGTGGTGGAGAAGGGTTCGCTGAGCGCCGGTGCAGTGTTTCTCGCAACCACGCCGTCTGTGGTCAGCCGGGCGATTTCGCGGCTGGAGGCGCGTCTGGGCGTGCAGTTGCTGCGGCGCACCACGCGGCGCCTGAGTCTGACCGATGCCGGAGTGTTGTATCTGGAGCAGTCGCGGGCGGCATTCGGCCTGATCGACGACGCCGAGCGCACGATCCAGGGACAGGACGGCGAACTCAGCGGCCGCGTGCGTCTCAGCGTGCCGACCACTTACGGCCACTATCGTTTGCCGGCCATGCTCGCCCGATTCACCCGGCAACATCCGCAAGTGCGCGTTGAGTTGAGCATCAGCAATCGTAATGTCGATCTGGTAGCCGAAGGGTTCGACCTGGCTATTCGGCTGGGCGCGTTGCCGGACAGCGGGCTGATCGGACGTAAGCTGGAAGACGCGAATTTATGTGTGGTGGCCGGGCCGGATTATCTGCGACGGGCCGGAACACCGCAGAGCGTCGACGATTTGCAGCGGCATGCGTGCCTGCCGTTCGTGATGCCCAGCACCGGGCGCGTCGGGCCGTGGCTGTTCCGTGAGCAGGGCGAAGACCGCGAATGGCTGCCCAGCGCCAATATTCAGGTGTCCGACGATGTGCTGGGGATTGTGTCGCTGGCGGAGCAGGGGCTGGGCATCTGCCAGACCTATGACTTCATTGTCCGCGAACGGATCGAGAGCGGGCGACTGGTGCGCCTGCTTGAACAGTCGGGCGGGCGCTCCCGACCGTTCTCGGTGATCTACCCGCCGCACCGGCAGCTGTCGGCTTCGGCGCGGGCGCTGATTGATTGTTTGACCCGGGAGGTCAGTCAAGGCGCTGGGGAAGGCCTCGACTGACGCGCTTCAAACGACGGGCAGACGCGTCACCCATTTCCCGCCACCCGCGCCGTCCTTCAGGGCGCGCAAGGCCTGGGGCAATTCATCGAAGTTGAACATCTGCAACGCCGGGCCGATCAGGCTGCCGTCCAGCATGGCTTGCAGCAACTGCTCGCCGTTGCGGCGCAAGGTCTGGCGATCGTGCAGGCTGGCGTGGACGTGGAAGCTGTTCAATGCCACTTCATGCAGCGAAATCGCGCTGGTGAACGCCGGCAGCGGCGCGCTTTCCTGACGGTCCTGAATGCACACCAGGTGGCCGTTGTAGCCCAGCAGGTCGGCCATTTTCGCCGCGTGAGCGCCGCTGACCGTGTCGAATACGGCGTGCAAACGACGTTCGCCGAGGCTGGCTGCGAGTGTGGTTTGCCAGTCCGGTTCGCGGTAATCGAATACGCCGACTGCGCCCAGGGCCTTGAGCTTTTCATGATGCGCGCCGGACGCGGTCGCCCAGACCCGCCATCCGCGTTGTACCGCCAGTTGCACCAGCAGCAGGCCGACCGCGCCGCCGGCGCCGATCACCAGCACATCGGCTGCGCCATTCGCGGGGACTTTTTCCACGGCTTGCCACGCGGTCAAACCGGGGCAGGGCAGTGACGCCGCCGCGGCATCATCAAGCGCGGCGGGTACCGACAGCACGGTGGCGGCGTCCAGCAGGCTGTACTCGGCGAAGCTGCCATCGCTCGCCAGTGATTGGTGATACGCCACGCGACTGCCGGGTTGCAGTGTCACGCCGGCGCCGGCTGCGACCACCACGCCCATGCCGTCGACACCCGGCACACGGCCGGTGCTCCAGGCGGGATGGCCCCACTCGATGATCTTCCAGTCCACCGGGTTCAAGGCGATGGCGCGGTTGGCCACCAGCACTTGGCCGGGGCCGGGTTGCCCGAGGGGTTTGCGGGTCAGTGTCAGGCCATCCAGCCCTTGGCCGGACGTCCAGGCCCAGGCAGCGTAATCGGTTTGCATTGTGCGGTTTCCCATGACAGTCAATGGCCGCCAGTATCGGTGGCAACGTGCATGAGAAGAACCGGCCCTGGGTCAAAGGTGTTTTGCGTAAAAGTCAGCAATGCTCGCGCAGCACCTCAATCGACCTGCGCAAACCGCTCCACCAGCCAATCAATGAACACCCGCACCCGGTTGCTCAAATGCCGGTTCGGCGGATACAGCACATGAAACGGATACGCCGACGGACGCCAATCCTCGAGGATCGGCACCAGTTCGCCGCGCTCGATGGCGGTCCTGACCGTGTAGCTGAAGGTGTGGATGATCCCCAGCCCGGCGAGGCCGGCCGCCAGGTGCGCGTTGCTCTCGTTGACGCTGATCAAGCCTTTGCCTTCGATCTGATGGCGTTCGCCGTTGCGCTGGAAGTTCGACGGCAGGATGCGCCCGGTGGAGGCCGAGCGGTAGGCGATCAGTTGATGGCTGGCCAGGTCGAGCGGGTGGGTCGGGGTGCCGTGGCGTTGCAGATAATCGGGCGTGGCGCAGGTGGTCCAGGACACTTCGCCGAGGCGGCGCACGGCCAGGGTTTGTTCGGTCAGCGGGCCGCCGCGAATCACGCAGTCCACCCGTTCACTGATCAGGTCCACCGGGCGATCGCTGACGCCCAGATCAACCTGGATGTCCGGATAGCGTTCGAAGAACTTCGGCAGTTCGGGGATCACCAGCATCGTCGCGGTCGAGCCGCCGATGTCCACGCGAATCCGGCCGCGCGGCAGGCCTTGCGCCTGGCTGAAACCCTGATCGATGTCGTCCAGTTGATGCAGCAGTTGTTGGGTCAATTGGTAATAGGAAGCGCCGTCGGCCGTGACGGTGAGGCGGCGGGTGGTGCGTTGCAGCAAGCGTACGCCGAGGTGGTTTTCCAGTTGGCCGATCAGTTTGCTGACCGTGGTTTTCGGCAGGTTCAGCGAGTCGGCGGCTTTGGTGAACGAACCGCTTTCCACAACGCGGGCGAAGGTGCGGATCGCCATTAACTGATTCATCGATTCGGGCTCAGTGGATTGGACACGGCTGAGTATTGTGCATGTCTGTGCACAAACAAAACCGATTTAGCGGATTTTTCAAATCAATCGATCGGCCTAAAGTCGCTTTCAACGGCTCACCTACGACCCGTCACCTACCTCGAAACGGTTACTGGAGATTCATCATGAGCAACAGACTTGAAGGCAAAATCGCACTGATCACTGGCGGCACCACCGGCATCGGCCTGGCTTCGGCACAGGAATTCGTCGCCCAGGGCGCCACCGTGTTTATCACTGGCCGTCGTCAGGCCGAACTGGACAAAGCGGTCGCCGCCATCGGCCCGCGTGCCATCGGCATTCAGGGCGATGTGGCGAAGCTGGACGATTTGGATCGTATCTACAGCGAGATCGCCGCGAAGGCCGGGCACCTCGACATCCTGTTCGCCAACGCCGGCGGCGGGGACATGCTGCCGCTGGGGTCGATCACCGAAGAGCACTTCGACCGGATTTTCGGTGCCAACGTGAAGGGCACGCTGTTCACCGTGCAGAAGGCCTTGCCGCTGCTGCGCGATGGCGCATCGATCCTGCTGACTTCATCGACCACTTCGGTGCAAGGCACGGAGAACTTCAGTGTCTACAGCGCGAGCAAAGCGGCGGTGCGCAACTTCGCGCGGTCGTGGCTGCTGGACCTGAAACCACGGCGCATCCGCGTTAACGCGATCAGCCCTGGCCCGGTGCGCACGCCAGGGCTGGCGGGGCTGGTGCCGGCGGAACACACGCAGGGGCTGTTCGATCAACTGGCGTCTATCGTGCCGATCGGTCGCTTGGGCGAGCCGAGCGAGATTGCCAAAGCTGCGCTGTTCCTCGCCTCGGATGACAGCAGCTTCGTGAATGGCATCGAGTTGTTCGTCGACGGCGGTACTGCGCAGATCTGATCTGATCTGATTTAAGTCGCTTGATGCCCCGGCACTTGTTCAGTCGAGTGCCGGGGTACTTCCGTTTCTTCGTCCGGCGCGTTATCCCAAATCGCCCGCGGGTCGAAACTCATTGCCGACAACATTGTGAATACAACCACCAGACCGAAGAACAGAATCCCCGGTCGCGGCTCGATATCCCCCAGCGCCTGGAATTTCACCAGCGCCGCCACCAGCGCAACCACCAGCACATCGAGCATCGACCAGTAGCCGATCAGCTCGACGAAGCGGTACAGCTTCGAGCGCTCCTTGCGCGCCCAATGACTGTCCCGTTGCACGGTGACCAGCAGCAAGGTCAGCGCAACGAACTTCACCCCCGGCACCGCGATGCTGGCGATGAAGATGATCAGGGCGATGTCCCACGCGCCGTGTTCCCAGAACTCCAGCACGCCGCTCATGATGGTGCTGTCGGCGCCGCTGCCGAGCAGGGTGGTGTTCATCACCGGCAGCAGATTGGCCGGCACGTAAAACGCCAGCGCGGCGAACATGTAGGCCCAGGTGCGGGTCAGCGAGTTGGTCTTGCGCCGGTGCAGCGGCGCGTCGCAGCGCGGGCATTGGTGCGGTTCGCCGGTCATGTCGCAGGCCAGCCCGCAGCTGTGGCACAGGCAGAGGTTGAGTTCGGTTGCCGTCGGTGGCCGTTTCATAGGATGTCCCACAGTTCGCGCACGTCGCGCCCGGCGATGCGGATCAGCAACAGGCTGAGCACGGCCAGCGCAAACAGGCCGATACCGGGAATGACGTCGAGCATGCCCGCCAGTTTGAACACCGCCACCATCGCGCCGAGCAAACACACCTCGAGCATGCTCCACGGCCGCAACGTTTCCAGCCAGCGCATGCACAGCTTGAACCCCGGACAACGGCGCGAGGCGAGGGCGAAGCTCAGGACCCAGATCAACAAAACCAACTGGAAAGCCGGGGCGATGATGATCGAGATCGCCGCGACCATCGCCATGAAGGTGATCGGCCCCTGACTCAGGGCCAGCACTGAATCCCACAGGGTCGCGCTGTTTTTCAGGCCCTTCATGCTGATGCTCATCACCGGGTAGAAATTGGCGAACAGCCACAGCATCGCCGCCGTGAAACTCAGCGCCAGGCGTTGCTCCACGCTCAGGCCGTTGTAGCGCTGGAGCACGCCGCCGCAACGCACGCAGAGGGTCTTCTGGTGTTTGGCCAGCGTGACTTTTTCGTACACGCAGTCGCAATGCTCGCAGATGATCAGTTGATCGGTGCTGGCCATGGGGCGCTCGACGGGAGAAGGGCTTGAACCCCTTCACTATAGAAGCGCTGGGGCATTCGGCAACCGGGGCGCCATTCGTCCAATGCCGGGCACTAACCATCACGCACTCGTTTCACACGTTCAGGTACGAATATCCCGCAGCAGAACGGAGAACCCCCATGGACATTGATGAAAATGCACCCGGCAACCGGTCACAGCAGGCCGTGACGCGCACAACCGACAACGAAACCGGCCACGATCCGCGCAAAGACGAGTCACCAGTCCCCTTGTCGTCGGACGATGAAGCGCCGGTCGAGCAGGACATGAGCGACGTGGCAGCCAACAATTCGGTGTCGGCTGAACATCCGCAGGATGGCAGCAGCCTCGCAGATAATGGCGCGGGCCCGCAGAGCCCCGACAAGGATGATGAAGACAGAGAAGCGCGCGGCCTGCCGGCGAGCGATCCGGAGTCGGGCGCCTGACTGCGCGACGGCCCATTCAAGTGCGTTTAGCGCAGCTGGTCGTGTCAGAGCACCGGTTGCGTGGCTTCTTCTGCCGCGATAGCCGCCCGTACGCTGGGGCGCTCAGCGATGCGCGTCATGTAGTTCGCCAGCGCTGGCCAGTCGTCGATGGCGATACTGAACGTCGGCAACCACTTCAGCACCGTGAACAGATAGGCATCCGCTACGCCGAACGCCTGCATCAGAAAGGGCTGGTTCGCGAGGATGCGGTTCAGGTAATCGAGTCGCTTGAACAGTTTGTGCTTGAAGATCGTCTTGGTGGTTTCCGGGATTTCGCTGCTGAACAATGGCGCGCTGCCGCCATGAATTTCCGAACTGATGAAATTCAGGTACTCCTGCAAGCGCGAGCGTTCCCAGGTGCCATTGGCCGGGGCCATCGAATGACCGGGTACGAGGTCGGCGAGGTACTGCAGAATCGCCGGGCCTTCAGTCAGTACTTCACCGTTGTCCAGCATCAGCGCGGCCACGTAGCCCTTCGGATTGATCTGGCGGAAGTCTCGGCCATCGGCGGTTTGCTTGGTCTGGTTGTTGACCCGGATAAGCTCGAACGGCAGCTCCAGCTCGCGCAACACGATGTGTGGCGACAGCGAACAGGTCATGGGGGCGAAGTACAGTTTCATGGGATCTCCTTGCAGGTAGAGCCTCAGAATCCGCTATCGCCACGGCGCTTCGCAAAGGACAAATCCAGTGCTAGCGTATGACAAAATCTCATGGGCTGAAGAGGTCATATGCTCCCCCGACTGCCATCGCTCAATGGATTGCGATCCTTCGAATGTGCGGCCCGGCACCTGAGCTTCACCCGCGCTGCCGAAGAGCTGAACGTCACGCAAACCGCGATCAGCCATCAGATCCGTCGCCTCGAGGATGAACTCGGCGTGCGTCTGTTCATGCGTTTGAAGGACGGTTTGGCTTTGACCAAGGAGGGCAACGCGTACTTGCCCGGCATTCGTTCGGCGTTTCTTGAATTGCGCTACTCGACTGAAAAGCTGCTGGAGTCGAGCAACAACAGCGTCCTGACCATCAGCACTCTTGTGTCGGTGGCGTCCAAATGGCTATTACCGCGCCTGCCGTCGTTTCGCGAGGCGCATCCGCAGATTGATGTGCGGATCAGCGCCTCCACCGAGCTGGTGGATTTTCGCAAGGGCGGCATCGATGCGGCGATCCGCTATGGCGACGGGAATTGGCCGGGGTTGCGCGCCGACTGGTTGATGTCCGACGAAATCTTTCCCGTGTGCAGCCCGCGATTGCTGACCGGCGACAAGCCTTTGAAGACGCCGGCGGATCTGGCTCATCACCCGTTGCTGCAAGTCAGCGGCCTTACCGCCAATGACTGGAACGACTGGCTGCACGCGGCAGGCCAGCCACCGCTCAAGGCCAAAGGCTCGCGTCTGACATTCGATCTGGCGATGATGGCGGTGCAGAGCGCGATAGACGGGCAGGGCGTGTGCATCGGTCGCTCGACCTATGTCGATGACGACTTGCGGGCGGGCAGGCTGGTGGCGCCGTTTGATTTGCGCTTGAAATCCGATTCCGGCTTCTACCTCGTCACGCCCCACGATCAGGCCGAATCGAAAAAGATCGTGGCATTCAGAGGCTGGCTTTCGCAGGTGCTGGCCCAACCCTTTGTATGACCATGTATCCATCCCGCCGCCATACACAATCAGGTAACAAACCCCGAGCTCAGGACACATCCCGCGTACATGCCTCGCCCAAAGTAGTCGCCGACACACCACTACTTCCAAGAGGGCAACACCATGCGCCGCACACTTCTGATGACCGCTGCCGCCGTACTCGTTTCGCTGACCGGCCTGGCCCACGCGGCTGACACCCCATCCGCCGCCCCGGCGAAAAGCTGGCAGCAGGGCCTGAGCCGTACCGATCTGGTTCGTCAGGATCTGGGCGCTGCGGATCGCGAAGTGATCCAGGCTCGCGTCGACTTTGAACCGGGCGTCACTTCGCCCAACCACGCGCATCCGGGTGTGGAAGTGGCTTACGTGATCAGCGGCACGTTCGAATACCGGCTCGAAGGGCAGGCGCCGGTGACGCTGAAGGCGGGGGATTCGCTGTTCATCCCGGCGGGTGTGGCGCATATCGCCAGGAACGTCGGCAACGAGAAGGGCTCGGAGTTGGCGACGTACATCGTCAAGAAGGGCGAGCCGCTGCTGATTCTCAAGCAGTAACATCCCGCCAGAAAGAAGAAGGCCTGCCGATGTGGCAGGCCTTTTTGTGTCCGCTGTTCAGCGTATCAGTGGGCGTAAACCGGGTAGTCGGTATAACCACGCTGATCGCCGCCAAAGAACGTGCTCGGGTCTGGTGTGTTGAGCGTCAGGCCTTCGCGGATTCGCCGAGGCAGATCGGGGTTGGCCAGAAACGGTCGGCCAAATGCGATGATGTCAGCACGGTCTTGAGCCAGAGCCTGTTCTGCCGATTCCGGGTCGTAGCCGCCGGCGATTATCAACACGCCGTCCCACGCCTCACGCAACTGGCCGATGATTGCGTCCCAGCGCGGATCGAAATTCTCGTCCTTGACGGTGCCAACCACGGCCGGCTCGACCAGGTGCAGGTAGGCCAGCTTCCAGCGGTTCAACGAGCGCACGATGTAGCCGAATGTGGCTTGCGGCGATTCATCGCCCATGCCCATGAAGCGCCCCATGGGCGTCAGGCGAACGCCGACACGGTCAGCGCCGACTTCGTCGACCACGGCCGACACCACTTCCAGTAGCAGGCGCGCGCGGTTTTCCAGGGGGCCGCCATAACCGTCAGTGCGCTGGTTGCTGTTGCTGTTGATGAACTGATCCAGCAGATAGCCGTTGCCGGCGTGAATTTCCACGCCATCCATCCCGGCGTTCAGCGCGTTGCGTGCGGCGCGGCGATAGTCGCGGATGATGTCGGCGATTTCCGAGGTCTGCAGTGCCCGAGGCACCGGCACGTCGCCCCAGACACCTTGGCCATCGGCGTTGACGATGAAGGTTTTGCCCGGAACGGGCAATGCGCTTGGCGCTACCGGCAGTGCGTTGTAAGGTTGAAAGCTTGGGTGCGATACGCGGCCCACGTGCCAGAGTTGCATGAAGATCAATCCACCGGCCCCGTGTACCTCGTGGCTGATTTCGCGCCAGGCGTTTACCTGTTCATCGCTGTAGATACCAGGTGTCCAGGCATAACCCTGGCCCTGGCGAGAGATCTGCGTCGCCTCGGTGATAATCAGCGCGGCACTGGCACGCTGGCGGTAGTACTCGGCGTTCATCGCGGTCGGGATGTCCCCCGGTTGCCCTGCACGAGAGCGAGTCAGTGGTGCCATCGCCACCCGATGAGGAAGTGTGTAGGGGCCGAGGGCTATCGGGCGGAAGAGATGCTGCGTCATGGGTGTTCTCCAGAATTCGGAAAGGTCGGTGGACGGTGTCGGACATAGGGTCCGGCATCGGATGGCCCTACGTTAAGCGGCTGTCCGGCGCTTGATAATCCACACGCGACGCCACGCTGCATTGCGTGAAATGCAACGTGGCGCGGATCAGGAAGGCTGTTGCGAGCGGGTCAGGGGAAGGTTCAGCCAGCGCCGCCCGGTGGCGTTCGCCACGGCATTACCGATGGCCGCGGCCATGGGGCCCTGAACAATTTCGGCAGCGCCCAGAAACGGTTGCCCTGGCTGGTCGAGCAGGTGGACGTCAACTTTTTTGGGGATTTGCGAGAAGCGCAGGATCGGATAACCACTCCAGTCGTAGCTGCGTATGCCACCGGCGTCATAGGCGACCTTTTCATACAGTGTCCAGCTGGTGGACTGCACGATCCCGCCTTCGACCTGATTGCGCAGGCCATCGGGGTTGACGATCTGCCCCACATCCACCGCCGTGACGACGTGATCGATCTGCACTTCGCCGGTTTGTGGATGGACCCGAAGACGTACGGCGATGGCGCAATAGCCCATGATGTTTTTGTAGCGTGCAAACGCAAAGCCAATGCCCGCGCCGGGCTCGCTGCTTTTTTGTGGCCAGCCGACGGCATCGCGAACTTGCTCGACAACGGCCCTTGCCCGGGGATCGGCCAGGTGCGCCAGACGCAGGGCAACCGGATCAACTCCTGCCTTGGCGGCCAGCTCGTCGATACAGGCTTCGATGGCGAAGATGTTGATGTGCGCCCCCAGCGAGCGCATGGCAGAAGTGCGGAACGGCATCTCGGTGACGAAGTTCATGTTGATGCGCGAGGAGGCCAGGGTGTACAGCGGCACTGCGTTGCGATCGCCGTCGCCTTCAGGTTGAGCGATCGGCACCGACGGCGCAGAAGTGAACGGCCGGGCCAGCAGGCGCGCGGGCAGCAAGCGCCCGGCATTGACGATGCGTTCGTTGTGAGGCGTGGTCCACAGTTCGTAGTTCCAGTCCTGCAACCGACCTTGTGGATCAAGATTGGCCTGCACTTCGGTGACCATCGCCGAGCTGTAGGGCTCCCAGAGATTTTCCTGTTCGCGCATCCATTGCACCCGCACCGGCGTGCCCGGTACGCGCATGGCAATCAGCGCCGCGTCGGCCGCTGCATCGTCAGCGCCGTTGTGGCCATAACAGCCGGAGCCTTCAGTGTGGATGCAGCGCACGCGCTCGGGTGGCAGCCGCAGCATCTCGGCGATTCCGGCGCGCAGCGGATACACACCCTGGGTGTGGGTCCAGACGGTGAGGGTGCCATCCTTGAGCCAGGCCACGGCGCAGGACGGACCGATCGAGCCATGCATCAGATATTGCTTGGTCACCCGGGCTCGATATTCGTTGTCGGTCGCGCCCTGGGGTGTGCCCTCATGGCTGATCGGATAACGACGCGAGGGCAGGTGTTTGAGCAAGGTGTGGATGTCGCGCGATTCGGGAATCGCCTGTCCGCCGCTCCAGCGCGCCGAGGCGTATCCGTGGCGCATGGCTTTGATCGCTTGCCATTCATCCCGCGCAACCACGGCCAGATAATTGCCGTCGCGAATCACCTGCACCACCCCGGACAGCGTCTTGATCGATTCAATATCGATGGCTTCCAGCGTGCAGCCGGGGCGCGGCGGGCGGATGAGCCGGGCGTGGAGCATGCCCGGCAGGCGAATGTCCTGCACGAACGCGGCGCCGCCGCTGACTTTGCCCGGGATATCCAGGCGTGGCAGCGAATGGCCGATGAGCTTGAATGACGCCGGCGGCATCGAGGGTGACTCGGACGTCGCATACCGGTGCAGATCGACCTGCTGCACGGCGTCGGCGTAAGACATGCGTTGCCCGGTCGGGCCAAGAATGATGCCGTCGCGAGTCGTCAGCAACGCCGGCGCAACGTTCCAGCTGCGCCCGGCCGATTCCAGCAGCATCTCGCGCACTTGTGCCGCCGCGTTGAACAGCGCGGTGCCACTGTCGAAAATCGTGTGGCTGCCGGCGGTGTAGCCTTCGTTCGGCGTGAGTGCGGTGTCGGCGGTGAGCAGGTTGATCGCTGTGGGGGCGACCTCCAGCCGTTCAGCGGCAATTTGCAGTAACGCGGTTTTGACCCCGGTGCCCAGTTCGACCTTGCCGGTGTAGACGGTGATGCCGTCGGGGCCGACGCGGATCCAGGCATCGAGCCAGGGGTTGGTGCGCAGGCTGCCGGGCAGGTCCGGCGCCAGCACGACCGTGCCGAGGGTATCGACTTCGGTGTCAGCCAGGGCGCGGCGCGAGACCGGCACCAAAGCAAACGCCACCAGCAAAGCGCCGCCGCGCAGGAACGCACGGCGACTTTGATCGACCTGATTGATCGTCGTCATTGCGAACTCCCGTTTTGCCGGGCGACCAGGCTGATCGCCTCGATGATGCGCAAATGCGTGCCACAGCGGCACAGGTTGCCTGCCATGTGCTCGCGAATGGTCTGCTCGTCCGGATGCGGGTTGCTCTCCAGCAGTGCCTGCGCACGCATCAACATGCCGGCGATGCAGTAACCGCATTGAGCGGCCTGCTTGGCGATGAACGCTTGCTGCAGAGTGCCGGGGCGTTCGGCCGTGCCCAGGCTCTCGACCGTCCGCACCTTTTTGCCCTCAAGACCCGCGCAGGGTGTCAGGCAGGAAAACACCGGTTGGTCATCGACGATGACGGTGCAGGCGCCGCATTGGCCCAGGCCACACCCGTACTTGGCGCCGTTCAGGCCCAGGTGATTGCGCAGCGCATAAAGCAGCGGCATGTCGGGTTCCAGCTCGAGAGCCCGGGAGGATCCGTTGACGTTGAGGGTGATCTGAGTCATTTCGTCTCCTGACGTAGCGCTTGGAGGGTGGCGGAAAGGTCGGTCCACGGTTGATCGGGGCTGGCCTGATGGCGCAGGTAGCCGGCCAGGGCGTTGAGTTGGGTGTTGTCGAGACTGGCGGCGAACGAGGGCATTACCGGTCCCGGGTGGCCGGGTTCTGCCGGGATGCCTTCAAGTACGGTTTTCACAAAGTTGCGCGGGCTGGCGGACTGCAGCGCCGAGGTGCGATCCAGTGCCGGGCGGCCGTCGATGTCACGCATCGGCGCGCCTTGGGCATGGCAGCCGGCGCAGGCACTGGCGAACAGCAACGCGCCAGAGGATCGATCCGCAGGTTCAGCGCTGGCGCTCGGAATTTCGTTGATCGCGGTTTTCGCCGGCAGACTCAGCAGGTATTCGGCAATCGCCTGAGCATCTTCCACGGGCAAGCGCGCCAGACCGAGGCTGACCGGGCGCATCGGGCCCGCCGCCGTGCCGTGTCCGTCGACCACTTCGGCCCGCAGGTAACTCACCAATTGTTCGCTGCTCCACGGGTTTGCCCGGTGCGCCATGCCCAGCAATGACGGCGCGTCCCAGCCATCCACGCTGCCGCCGGCCAGGTTTTCGCCGGACTTCTCGGCACCGATCAGGTTCAACGGCGAATGACAGCCCGCGCAGTGACCGGGCCCTTCGACCAGGTAACGTCCGCGATTCCACGCCTGTGATTGCTCGGCCACCGGCGTCAGCGGCTTCCCATGCAGGAACAGCAGGTTCCAGAACGACACCAGAGGCCGGATGTTCATCGGGAAGTTCATGCGGTTCTGTTGTGGCGGCGAGTCCACGGCCGGGCCGCTCATCAGGTACGCATAGGCATCGGCGATATCGTCTTCGCTCATGCGCCGGTAATGAACGTAAGGGAAGGCCGGGTACAGGAAGTGGCCGTCGCGGGAGATCCCTTCACGCATCGCCCGCTCGAAGGCCGGCAGCGACCATTGGCCGATGCCGGTCTGTGGATCCGGGGTGATGTTGGTGCTGTAGAGGGTGCCGAACGGCGTCACCAGCGGCAGTCCACCGGCCAGGTATTGGCCGCCGGGACGCGTATGACACACCGCACAGTCGCCAGCCTCGACCACTCGTGCGCCGCGTTGCCGTTGTGCGGAATCGAAGGTTTGCGGGCGTTCGACCGGCGCAATTGCCGGCCGCCACATCAGCGCCAGGGCCGCGACTGCGCCGATCAAGGCGAGGGCTGCCGCGCTGATCCACAGCGCTCTGGATTTCATGAATTGGCCGTTCATGAGCGGTTGCCCAAGAGGCACGCGGCGGGCGTGAGGGACGGATTCGGCATCTTCGACAACTCCTTGAGCGACCGGGGGAAGGGCGCTGATGGAAAGCCCTGCGCCAGGTGCCCAAGGGTAGAGAAGTTGCAAACGTCCGAGTATTGCCAGACCGCGCAATAGCACGTTGCGCCAAGTGCAACGCCGAGGGTCGTTGCATTTGGCGCATCACTCAATTGCCTCTGGGATGGATACTCGAAGGTCAAAGCAGCCCTTAGCCTTGGCGTGACTTTCCAAACTCATCGAGGTGTCATCATGCTTACGGGCAATCCGGCAGCGGCGGCCAAGGCCGAACCATCCGCTTCTCTTTCCGGCCTGATGGTCGCGTTCCTGGCATTCTGCTGCGGCGCGGTCGTGGCCAACCTTTATTACGCGCAGCCGATCGTCGAACTGATTGCGCCGCAGATCGGCCTGTCCAGCGCCAATGCCAGTCTGATTGTTTCACTTACTCAGTTCGGTTATGCGTTGGGTCTGTTGTTGCTGGTGCCGCTGGCGGACCTGATGGAAAACCGCCGTCTGGTGGTGGGTTTCACCCTCGCGGCGAGCGTGACATTGTTGTGCGCCGGTCTGACACATTCGCCATCGATGTTCCTCGTCTTGTCATTGCTGATCGGCCTCACCTCCGTGGCGGTGCAGATCCTTGTACCGCTGGCGGCGCATCTGGCGCCCGAGGCAACACGTGGCCGGGTAGTGGGGAACATCATGAGTGGCCTGTTGCTGGGTATTCTGCTGTCGCGTCCGCTGTCGAGTCTCATGGTGGAAGTATTCGGCTGGCGCGGAGTGTTTTTCAGCGCAGCGGCACTGATGGCGGTCATCGCTCTGATCACCGCCGTTGCACTGCCACGCCGCGTTCCAACCCATCAGGCGACTTATGTGGCGCTGATCGGCTCGGTGTTTGCGCTGGCCCGTCGGCACGCGGTTCTGCGTCAGCGTTCGTTGTATCAGGGCTTGCTGTTCGCCAGTTTCAGCCTGTTCTGGACTCTCGCACCGATTGAGCTGATGCGGCACCACGGTTTCAGTCAGGCACAGGTGGCGATATTTGCTCTGGTCGGCGCCGTCGGCGCGGTCGCCGCGCCGATTGCCGGGCGCCTGGCCGATGCCGGGCACGGTCGGCGCGGGACGCTCGTGGCACTGTTGCTCGCGCCGGCCTCTTTGCTGATCGCCGCGCTGCCGGGCAGCAGCTATGTCTGGCTGGTGGTTTGCGCGGTGCTGCTGGACTTCGCCGTGCAGCTGAACATGGTGCTGGGCCAGCGCGAGGTGTACGCCATCGATCCGCACAGCCGGGCCCGCCTGAATGCCGTGTACATGACCAGCATCTTCGTTGGCGGCGCCTTGGGGTCGCTGGTGGCGAGTCCGCTCTATGAACATTTTGGCTGGAACCTGTCTGCCGTGACTGTGGCATTGCTGCCGGCTCTGGCCCTGGCGATGTTCCTGAGCCGCAAGGCCGATGCCTGATCGGCAGGCGTCGACGAGTCCGATGAAGCACGGTCCTACAAGACGAAGGGGGAACGGTGATGCACAATCATCATCGTTTCCTTTCGATCGGGCTCCACTTATGGACAAGTTGCTGGCACTGAAAATGTTCGTTGAAACGGTACGTTGCGGTGGTTATTCATCGGCCGCGCGCAAACTCGGGATCTCGACTTCATCGGTAACACGCCAGGTGGCGGGGCTGGAAAACGAGTTGGGCGCCAGCCTGCTCAATCGCACAACACGCAACACCAGCGTGACGGTCGCCGGACAAACCTATTTCGAGAAAGCGGTGGCCATCCTCGACGCCATCGATGAGGCGGACGCCGTTGTCGCCGACCGTGGCAGCGAGGCGCAAGGGCGTTTGCGCATCAGTGTACCGGTGGAGTTCGGCCGACAAATCATCGCTCCGCATCTGGGGCGATTGCTCGACCGGCATCCGGGTCTGGAGATCAGTGTGTCGCTAAGCGATCAGGTCAGCGATCTGCTGAGCGAACAGATCGATGTCTCGGTGCGTCTCGGATCGACGGTGGTCAGCGAAGATATCGTCAGCAGACGGGTGGGTGGCTTTCAACGCTGGGTGGTGGCGAGCCCGGCTTACCTGGGTCAGCACACCGCGCCGGTGCATCCGCGAGATTTGCTTGAACACCAATGCCTGCGTTTCGATTACGCGGGTTCGCACCAGCACTGGACGTTTCAGGGCGACGAAGAAACCATCCAGCTCAACGTGCACGGCCGTCTGCAAAGCAACAACGCCGATATCCTGCGCGAAGCGGCTGTCGCGGGGCGCGGGGTGACGCTATTGGCTGACTGGCTGGTGCGTGAGGATGTCGCCGCAGGGCGGTTGAGGCGATTGTTGGAACATTACGAAGTCAATCCCGGCAATGCGAGTTGCTGCATCAATGCGTTGTATCTGCCCAATCACCGGGGATCCAGTCGCATCAATGTGTTCATCGACTTTTTGGAAGAAATATTGGCGCTTCCCTGCGCCCGAACCCCTTAGAAAGTGTACTTGGCCGTCAACATCATGTTGCGCGGGCTGCCATAGCTGTCGCCACCGTAGCTGACGTCGTTGGCGATGGACTGGTAGTACTTGCGGTCGAAAATGTTGTTGGCGTTGAGTTGCAGATCCAGGTTCTGGTTGACCCGGTAGCCGGCCATCAGGTCGGTGACGGCGTATGCACCTTGCTTGAGGCGGTAGTTGCCGCCATCGAGCAGTTCGATGTCGTTGTACATGCGGCTCTGCCAGGAGATGTTGCCGCCCACGCGCAGTTTTTCCAGCGGGCCCTGGAAGTTGTAGCGGGTGGTGAGCTTGAACAGGTGCTCCGGGGTGTCGGTGTCGAACTGCTTGTTCACCTTCTGCGGGTTCTCCGCATCCTTGATGGTGTGCGTGCGGGCGTAGGTGTAGCCGCCACCGATCTGCCAGTTGTCGGTGAGCGCGCCTTGCAGTTCGAAGTCGATACCCTGGCTGCGGATCTCGCCGGAGGCCTCATAGCAGGAAGCCTGAGGGCAGTTCGGCACGAACACCTGCACCGCGCGGTTTTCCTGATCGACGCGGAACACGGCGAGGCTGGCATTCAGCGCACCGCCCAGGTATTCGCCCTTGATGCCGACCTCGTAGTTCTTGCCCACAATCGGTTTGACCGGGGTGCCGGAGGTGTCCTTGTTGCTCTGCGGCGTGAAGATGTCGCTGTAGCTGGCGTACACCGAATGATGGTCGTCCAGTTCGTAGATCAGGCCTGCATAGCGGGTGACGTTGCGGGTGACCTTGTAGTCGCCGTCACCATCACGGTTGTCGTAGTCGTACCAGTCCAGACGTCCGCCGAGGATCAGTTTCAGCGGGTCCGCGAGGCTCAGGCGGGTGGTCAGGTACACGCCGTCCTGAGTGGTGACTTCACGCGTGTTGTTGGTGTGGACGAAGTCCGGTTTGCCGGCGCTGATCGGCCAGTTGGTGTCGTACGGCGAGTAGTTGTGGGTGGTCAGGTCGTAGATGCGCTTGCTGGCACCGACCACCAGTTCATGGCTACGTCCGAAGGCTTCGAACGGGCCGCTGAAGAAGGCGTCCAGACCGGCCTGGTTTTCATCTGCCTTGGACTGATAGACCGTACGGGCCAGGGTGTTGTTGACCCAGCGCGACTGATACGAGCCGGAGAACAGTGCATTCTGTTCGGAATAGTTGGCGTTGACCTGCAGCTTCCAGTCGTTGGCCAGTTGCTGACGGATCTCGGCGAAGACGGTGTTGATCTCCTGATCCTTGTTTTCCCAATAGGTGCCTGGGTTGTAGGAGCGCGGCAGGTCGAGGTGATGACCGTCGAGGCCGATCATCGACGAACCCCAGAAGTAGTTGGTCTTGTCCTTCTGGTTGGAGAAACCGAGGGTCAACGTGGTGTCTTCGCTCAGATCGGCTTCGGTGACGGCGTAGAACAGGTCGTGTCGCTCGCCCACGTCATCAATGAAACTGTTGGAATCGCGATAGGACGTGACCACCCGGCCGCGCAGGGTGCCGCTGTCGTTGAGCGGGCTGGAAGCATCGAGCTCGCCGCGATAGTTGTCCCAGGTCCCGGCGGCACCGGTCAGGGTGACGCGCTGTTCGGCCAGCGGACGTTTGCGGACCAGATTGATCGCCGCCGAAGGGTTGCCGGCGCCGGTAACCAGGCCGGTCGCGCCTCGAACGACTTCAACCCGATCGAACATCGCCAGATTCGGCTGGGATCCGACGTTCACGCCGTTGTAGCCGCTCGGAATGCCATCGTACATCAGGTTATCGATGTCGAAACCGCGGGACGTATAGGCCTGTCGGCCGGGGCCGCTGGAGTAGTTGAGGAACAGACCCGGCGTGGCGTTGACCACGTCATTGATGCTGGTCATCGCCTGATCGTCCATGCGCTGGCGGGTGATCACGGTGACGGCTTGGGGAGTTTCGCGCAGGGTCAACGGCAGTTTGGTGGCAGTGGCCATGGTGCCGGTGGTGTAGGAATCGGAGCCTTCGGTGGTGCTGCCCAACTGTGTGGATGTGATGGCGGTCGCGCCGAGTTCGAGAGTAGCTGGTGGGGAATACTCTTGCGATTCGCGGGTTTCATCGGCCAGCGCCGGAGTCATGACGGCCATGCAGATGGCCATGGACAGAAGGTTGCGTGACGGGTTGAAACGATGCTGCGAGGAGGGGCGCGACATGAAGGTTTCCTGATTTTAAATAGCAAACAAAGAGCAGTTGAGAATCATTGCTAATAATTGTGTCAGGATTTTTTACAGCGACAAAGCGATTCGTGAAAAAAATGTGAAAGTGCGTTCGCGAAAAAAACAAAACGCCCGAGGCAGTGCCTCGGGCGTTTGAGGATGAAACTGGCGTAAACCTGTTTCAGATCAGGCGCAGGGTGACATCGATATTGCCGTGAGTCGCCTTGGAGTAGGGGCAGGTCTGGTGCGCGGCTTCCATCAGCGCCTGGGCGACCGAAGACTCCAGCCCCGGCAGGCTGACATTCAAACGGGCCCGCAGGAAAAACGCATCGCCGGTCTTGCCCAGATCGATTTCGGTTTCAACCGCCACATCAACCGGCAGTTTGAGCTTCAGCGACGCAGCCGCTTTGCCCATGGCGCCGATGAAGCAGGCTGACCAACCTGCCGCCAGCAGTTGTTCCGGGTTGGTGCCGCTGCCGTGGGAGCCGGGTGGCGACAGTTTGATGTCCAGATTGCCGTCCGAACTGCGCGAGGCGCCATCGCGTCCGCCGGTGGTGCGGGTCTTGCCGGTGTACAGCACGGTGTCGATTTGATTGATCATGAATTGCTCTGCCTGAGTGAGTGAGGGAGTCGGAAAATCAGGTTCCGATGGCCCACACTTTTGCATCGGCATGTACCCGGGATGTGTCGTGCCAGGGGGAGTTATGTATCGTTGTGTAGCCCCAGGCCCGGCAGCCTGGAAAATGGTTCTGCTGGAATGGTTGGGGGGCGGTGTATTGAGGCTTTCGCAGATCCCGACGCCGGGCACCCGCAACCTTCAACGTTGGCCCCGGATAGGAGGACAACGATCGCTCGGTTACCTTTGACCCTCGGTCAGTTCTCAATACTATCCAACAGGGTAAAGGCTATGTTTCTTGTCCGGGTCAGTGAGCCTGGTGACGTAGCTTTCAGGATGGATCTTGAACAAGGCGCGGTACATCGTTGGTGCGATGCCTGACGAAATTCCCCGCCTTTTTCTTGTTAAGGAGAACACAGATGGCAATCGATCAACGACTCGAAACCTCAGATAAAACTGCGCTCGTAGAAGCCGAGGTGTATCGATGGTACAACCTCTTTTTTCCGTGGTCGCGCGGCGTGGCTTCCCAATCGGAAGGCGCCATAAAACCTTTGTACGACGCGTTGGCGAACGATTTTCGGGTGGTGCTCACGGACGGTCAGATCATGGACCGCGAGAACTACTGGGAACGCCTTTGGGGTTTGCACGGCAAACGTGCCGGAAGCCCCGAGTCGCACATCATCAATCTCTCGATCACGCCGCTCCCCGGTGACTTCTTCCTGACGGTTTTCGACCTGGTCAAGAACGGGATCACCAAGAAGAAAGTCGACTCGGCGCTGATGCGCCTCGACCCGGATTCGCCGTCGGGAATATCGTGGATTTACGTCCATGAAAGCGAGCACGAGACGTCGTTCGCGTAAGGTGCTTGATTACCCGGTCGCGGTGTTCAGCGCCGCGACCTGCTTGCTTGGCGTTACCGCGCCGGGCAGCCCCGTCAATGGCCCATCAGATTTCGTCGCGAACCTGCATAAGCGCGAACCCCAGCAGATTCAGGCCTTGCCACAGGTTGGGGTTGCTCGCGTTTTCGTGATCCTGAGCGAGTCCGATGCCCCAGATGCTATCAACCGGACTTGCCTCAACGATGATGCGAGAACCGGTGCTCTTGAGGAATGCATGCAACTCCGGGTTTTGCGTGAACTTGGCTTGGTTCGCCCGGACGACAATGGCATATCTGTGTTGCAGCCATTGGTGCTCGTTGAAGCGGCGTACGTTACGGCCAAGCGCTTTTGCTGCGTTGGGGGTAGGGGCCTGGAGTACTTGAGCACGAATCTCATGATCGCCGAACAGGGCGGCCTTCTCGGCCATCATGTAATGTTCGGCAGTCGCGTAGCGTTGCCCTTCAATAACGAATTCGGCTTCGAACCACTGGCTAAAACACGAAGCTGTGACGCCGTGCTTGCTTCGCTGGTGTCCCCAGAAAAACGCAAATTCAAGCGCCTCTCCAGCGTTGAAGCGGGAGCGGAGGTCTTCCAGATACTTGGAGTCTTGCAATGGATGCTTCCTTGGCAATTGGCGTTTGAGGCGACAGTTTTATCACGACTTCCCTGAGCAAACACGCAATCAATGAACAGCGCAGGTTGGCCGGCGTCGGGGAAATGCTTCCCCAACGATAGAATGAGGACCTCTATGAGGACGCAGATTTTTAAGAACGCCAGAAACGACAAAGCCCTGAATAATCAGGGCTTTGAAGTACTAAATATGGCGGAGGCGATGGGATTCGAACTCATGGACCTGTTACAGTCGACGGTTTTCAAGACCGTTGCCTTAAACCACTCGGCCACACCTCCGTTTGCGTTGCGGGCGCCATAATACCTGAATGAAACACACTGTCAAACTCTGTGCATGGCTTGTTACAGAGCGTCTGTTATGATCTTTGCGACTGAACGTTTCAAACCAACAGGAGTGTCGCCATGCGCGAACAGGATTACGCAGTTCACAACAGCGTGCAGGCTGAGCAGCTAGAGGTTAGCCGCGTCCTGCGCAACACTTACGGTCTACTGGCGCTCACCCTCGCATTCAGCGGTGTGATGGCGTTCGTGGCCCAGCAGATGCGGGTCGGCTACCCGAATATTTTCGTGGTGCTGATCGGTTTCTACGGGCTGTTCTTCCTCACCAACAAGCTTCGTGATTCCGCCTGGGGCTTGGTGTCGGCGTTTGCCCTGACCGGTTTCATGGGTTTCCTGCTCGGTCCGATCCTCAACCGTTACCTGGGCATGCAGGGCGGCGCTGAGGTGGTCAGCTCCGCGTTCGCAATGACTGCACTGGTGTTCGGTGGTCTGTCGGCCTACGTGCTGATCACCCGCAAGGACATGAGCTTCCTCGGTGGCTTCATCACCGCCGGTTTCTTCGTCCTGCTGGGCGCGACGCTGGCGAGCATGTTCTTCCAGATCAGTGGCCTGCAACTGGCGATCAGCGCAGGTTTCGTACTGTTCTCGTCGGTCTGCATCCTGTTCCAGACCAGCGCCATCATCCACGGCGGCGAGCGCAACTACATCATGGCGACCATCAGCCTGTATGTATCGATCTACAACCTGTTCGTCAGCCTGTTGCAGATCTTCGGCATCATGAGCCGCGACGACTGATCGCTGCACCGCTATAAACAAGAAACCCGCGAAAGCGGGTTTTTTGTTGCCTGCGAAAAAGAGAGCAGGCGATCAATTGATCACGATGCTGCCATCGGCCTGTTGCTTATAGATCGTGTAGGGCAACAGCAATGTATCGAGCACTCCGGACACGGCCGCATCGACCAGCAGGCCCGGTGTCGCGTTCTTGTAGTTGAACGCATCGACGTCATCCGGCTTTTCGGCGTGCAGCAGGCAGAAGTCGTAAGTCACGCCGCTGTAAATGCGTGGTACGGCGCCGCAGTAGGATTTGTTCGCTTTCAACTGCTCCGTGGAGTGCTTGTCACTGAACGCCACGGTCTGCACCGTCCCGCACCCAGCCAGCATCAACGTCGCCAGCATCATTGCCTGAATTTTCATGCCGCCAATCCTTCGCCGGAAAAACTCAATCTACGCCGCTCAGGCCATCGGCGGCAATCGGCGTTTGACCGGGGTCTTCTTGACGATCGCAGTATTGGTTTCCGCCAGCGTGTTCAGCCGATCAAGCAGGGTGTCCAGCTGTTCCATCGAGCGCACATGCAGACGGGCGATGAAACAATCCTCACCGGTAACCTTGTCACATTCGGTGAACTCGGGAATCGACATAATCTGCCGCTCGACTTCCTGCAGCTGCCCCGGCAATGGCCGCACCCGGACAATCGCCTGCAACTGGTAGCCGAAGCACTTCGGATCGATCTCCACGGTATAGCTCTTGAGCACGCCGCGCTCCTCCAGGCGGCGCAAGCGCTCGGCCACACTCGGTGAAGACAACCCGCTGATCTGCGCCAGCGCCTTGAGCGAGCGCCGCGAATCCTCCATCAAGGCCCCGATCAGGATCTGGTCGATATCGTCGGTCATACAAAACTCCCGCATTAGGCAAATGAAGCAAATCACCCTTGATAAAAAAGGTAGAAATCGAGTTTAGCCTGCTTTTTGCGCTGGAGAAGCTTCGGTCTCGCTTGGCATACTTTTGCCACACATTAAGGAGATTGATGATGGACAAAACAATCCGTCGCGGCTCATTCGAAATGACCGCTGCCATGCTGATATCCGGGACGATCGGCTGGTTCGTGCTGGTCTCCGGGCAACCGGTGCTGGACGTGGTGTTCTGGCGCTGCGTGTTCGGCGCCGGCACCTTGCTGCTGATCTGCGCCGTATTCGGCTTCCTGCGGCCGGGCATCCTGACCCGTACCACATTCCTGCTGGCGGTGCTCAGCGGGGTGGCAATCGTCGGCAATTGGGTGCTGCTGTTCGCCTCCTATTCACGGGCTTCGATTGCCATCGGCACGGCGGTGTACAACGTGCAGCCGTTCATGCTGGTCGGGTTGGCGGCGCTGTTTCTCGGCGAGAAGATCACCCTGCAGAAGCTGTTCTGGCTGGCGATTTCGTTCATGGGAATGCTGGCTATCGTCAGTGCCCACGGCGGGCAGGGCGAGGGCGGCAATGATTACCTGATGGGGATCGCGCTGGCGCTGGGGGCGGCTTTTCTGTACGCCATCGCCGCGTTGATCATCAAGCGTCTGACCGGCACGCCTCCACATCTGATTGCGCTGATCCAGGTCTGCACCGGGGTATTGCTGCTCGCGCCGTTCGCGCATTTTTCGGCGATGCCCGAGGCACCAAGTGCCTGGGCCAGTCTGGTGACGCTGGGCATTGTTCACACCGGTCTGATGTACGTGCTGCTCTATGGCGCGATCCAGAAACTGCCGACCGCATTGACCGGTGCGCTGTCGTTCATCTATCCGATCGCGGCGATTTTCGTCGACTGGTTTGCCTTCGGACATCAACTGCAAACCCTGCAATGGATCGGCGTGGCAGCAATTCTGCTCGCCGCAGCCGGCATGCAACAGGGTTGGGGCCTGAAGGCGCGGCGCCTGGCCGCGCAGTAAACCTCAGATGTTCCAGCGCGGTGCAGTCTTCGCCAGGCGCTGGCGCATCTCGCCGATGTTGGCCGCCAGTTGCCGGGTCAACAAACGGTAGCCGTCGAGAGGACTGTAGACCGGTGTGTCGAGGCTGGCGTCCGGCAACGCCACCGGGCGCCCCAGCCGCTGTACCGCCCCGGTTTTCAACGCTCGGGCCATGCCGATCAATTGCACGCGAATATGCCGGTGCTCGGCCTTGAGCGCCGCTTGCAGGTGCGCCATGGCGTCGGGGTCGTTGGCGTCCGGGCGGATGTTGCCGAGGATTTCCAGGGTGCTGATGCACATGCGCAGGTTGCGCTGGATCGCGTCCAGTTCGGTCATCGACACTTTGACTTCCTTGGACACCGACGGCATCAGCGAACGCAATTGCACCATCACCGCGTTCAGCCGGTTCATCAATTTCAAGTGTTCGTCGGCGGTTACAGGCTGGCCGCCGATGATCCGCCCGAACACCGTGGCGCAATCGCGCAGCGCATCGGCCAGGTTGTAGCGCCACGAGTACACCGCGTACAGCGGCAGGGCGAAGGAAAAGGCCAGGGCCAGGGCGATACCGATCAGGATATCGACCCCGCGCCACAGCCCGTCGGTGATCGGGTTGTCGCCATGCCCGGCGACGATGAATACGGTGATGGCCGAGAGCAGGGCGGTGTAACCACCCTTGCCGATGGCGTGATACGAGAAAAATCCGCACACCACCGCCATCGCAAAATAGGTCAGCCATGGCATGCCCAGCCATGCCTGTTGCGCCACTATCAGCAAACCGACGCCAGCGCCGATCAAGGTGCCGGTGGCACGTTCGGCGGCTTTCTTGCCGATGTTGCCGTGGTGCTGCAAGCCGCCGATCACCACCAGCATGGTCACCGACGCCCATTCGCCGTGGGGCAGATTGATGCCGGTGGTCAGCAGGATTGTCGCCAGCAACCCCAGCGCGACCCGCACCGCGTGGATCGTTCGTGCATGGCGATAACGTCGATACGGGTCGAGCAACGGCCGCAGGATCCGCCGCAACAGCGGCGGCCAGCGGTGGGGGCTGAAAGTGCTCAGCGCTGATTCCTCCTCAGAAGATGTAGTCGGTGGCGATGAAGTTCGAATCGCGCCCGCGAATGATTTCGCTGATCAGATCCTTGTTGGGTTCCTGGAACTTGGTCGCCACCAGCGTACGGATCGAAAACACCCGCAGCGCATCGTGTACCGACAGCGTGCCCTCGGCGGAGTTCTTGCGACCGTTGAACGGGTAGGTGTCCGGGCCACGCTGGCACTGGGCGTTGAGGTTGATCCGCCCGACCTGGTTGGCGAAGGTGTCGACCAGGCGGCCGACCGCCACCGGATTGGTGCCGAAGATGCTCAGTTGCTGGCCGAAATCCGACTCCAGCACGTAATCGATCACGGTGTCGAGGTGACGGTACGGCACGATCGGCACCACCGGGCCGAACTGTTCTTCCTGATACACGCGCATCTGCGGCGTCACCGGGTACAGCACCGCCGGGTAGAAGAACGAGGCCCGCGCTTCGCCGCCATTCGGGTTGACCACTTGCGCGCCTTTGCTCTGCGCGTCAGCCACCAGCCCGTGCAGATAATCGACCTTGCCCGACTCCGGCAGCGGCGTCAGCGCAACCCCGCTGTCCCACGGCATGCCCGGTTTGAGGCTGGCCAGTTTGGCGTTGAATTTTTCGATGAAGCTGTCCACCACATCTTCATGCACGAACAGAATCTTCAACGCGGTGCAGCGTTGGCCGTTGAACGACAGCGAACCGGTAACCGCTTCGCTCACCGCGTTGTCCAGATCCACCTCGGGCAGGACGATGCCGGGGTTCTTCGCATCCAGACCCAATGCAGCACGCAAGCGGTGCGGTTTCGGGTGCAGCTTCTTCAGGTCGCTGGCGGCCTTGTTGGTACCGATGAAGGCAAAGATGTCGATCTTGCCGCTGGCCATCAGCGCACTGACGGTCTCGCGGCCGCTGCCATAGATCACGTTGATCACGCCGGTCGGGAAGCTGTCGCGGAAGGCTTCAAGCAAAGGACGGATCAGCAGCACGCCGAGCTTGGCGGGTTTGAACACCACGGTGTTGCCCATGATCAGCGCCGGAATCAGCGTGGTGAACGTCTCGTTCAGCGGATAGTTGTAAGGGCCCATACACAGCGCCACGCCGAGCGGGACGCGGCGGATCTGGCCGAGGGTGTCCTGTTCCAGCTCGAAACGGCTGGAGCGGCGGTCGAGTTCTTTCAGCGCATTGATGGTGTCGACGATGTAGTCGCAGGTGCGGTCGAACTCTTTTTCCGAGTCCTTGAGGTTCTTGCCGATTTCCCACATCAGCAGTTTCACCACGGCGTCGCGCTGTTGGCGCATGCGTCCGAGGAAGGCTTCGACATGCTGGATGCGCTCGGCCACACGCATGGTCGGCCACAGGCCCTGGCCCCGGTCGTAGGCGCGCACGGCGGCGTCGAGGGCGGTGAGGGCGGTGTCGGCGTCCAGCAGCGGCGTGCTGCCGAGGATCACTTGTTCATCGCCGTTGTCGCCGTGCAGATAGACCGGACTGCGCACGGTGGCGAGCGGGCCGTCCCAGCGGCGCAACTGGCCATCGACCAGATATTCGCGTTGCTCGACCTGACCGTCGAGGCGGTATTTTTCCGGGATGTCGCTGACAGAAGGGAACAGGTTGCCAAGGATGTTTGCTGTGGTCATGTCGCTACCCCGCGTCATTGAAAAAGTCTGTAACGGTTATACGCCTGAATGCGGCGAAATTTAAACCCGCAAATGTCACGCGAATGTCACTCAAAGGCGCAGGGCAGAGGGGGTAGCAACACCGCGAACTCTGTGGGAGCTGCGGTGCGACGATTCGACTTGCCAGCGATGAGGCCGCAACTTTCACCGGCTTCTTCGACTGACACACCGCTATCGCTGGCAAGCCAGCTCCCACAGGTTTCCAGGAATGGCCGATTCTTCAGGGAGCCCGACTGGCCCCGGATGCCCCCTTCACTGGCCCGCAATGCCCTCAACGCGCTGGCATCGCTGGCTTAAGGTGTGATCACAACGATAAGTGATGCCACACGCGAGGATTGTTATGCGGGCAAGCCGATTCACTTTACTGCTGCCATTGTTCCTGACTCTGTCAGGCTGCGGCGAAGACCCCAAACCCCCGGCCAGCACCAACAGCAACTCCATTCCTAAAGACCCGGCGCTGGCGCAGATCTACGCCAACAGCTGCCAGCTCTGCCACGCCAACCCCGCCGCGAATGCGCCTCTGACCGGTGACCGCAAGGCCTGGGAACCGCGGATCCAGCAGGGCGCCGACACGCTGCTCGACCACGCCATCAATGGCTACAACGGCATGCCGCCGATGGGCCAGTGCGTCGAGTGCTCGGAAGAACAATTCCTTCAGTTGATCGGCTTCATGGCCGATCAGCCGCTGCCACAATAAGGGTGCGCGCATGACGATGGATCTGACTCGACGTCAGCTGTTGCAACGGGCAAGCATCGTCGGCGCTTTCAGTGCGCTGGCGACGAATCCGGCCTTGGGCCAATTGATGCGCGCGCCCCGGTTGATCCCGTGGCGCAACTGGTCGGGCGGGCAGAGTTGCCTGCCGGCGGCGCGGGTGGCGCCGAAGAGTCTCGATGAATTGAGGACGATCATTCAGCAGGCACCGGGCAAGATTCGCCCGGTCGGCTCGGCGCATTCCTTCAGCGCGCTGGTGCCCACCGACGGCACGTTGCTGTCGCTAAGCTACTTCAACGGTCTGCTCGATCACGACCCGAAAACCCTGCAAGCGGAATTCGCCGCCGGCACGCCGATGTCGCGCATGGGCGTGCCGCTCAAGGATGTCGGCCAGGCCCTGCAAAACATGGCCGACATCGACTACCAGACCCTCGCCGGGGCCATTTCCACCTCGACCCACGGCACCGGCAAAACCTTTCAGTCCTATTCGGCCCATGTTTGCGGGATGCAACTGGTGACCGCCAGCGGCGAAGTTCTGGACTGCGACAGCCAGCGTCATCCCGACGTGTTCAACGCCGCGCGGGTATCCCTTGGCGCGTTGGGCGTGGCGACGAAAATCCGCCTGCAAAACCGCCCGGCCTATCGCCTGCGCGAGCGCCAGTGGATCGCCAAGACCGAAGAACTGCTGGAAGACATCGACAAGAACACAAGCGAAAACCAGCACTGGGAAATGCTCGTCGTCACCCATTCCGACTACGCCTTGTCGATCGCCCTCAACGAAACCACCGACCCGCCCACGCCGCCGATTCCGCCCGAAGAGGAGGGTGGCAACGAGTTCGTGACCCTGATCGAAAAGATCGACAAGTACGGCAGCGATCTCCCGGGCCTGCGCAGCTCGCTGCTCAACAGCCTGCGGCATCTGGCGAGTTTCGATGATCGGGTCGGCGACTCGTTCGACATCTACGCCAACGTGCGCACCGTGCGCTTCAACGAAATGGAATATTCGGTGCCCGCCGAACACGGCCCGGCGTGCCTGCGCGAGATTCTCAAGCTGATCCGCGACAAGGACCTGCGCACCTGGTTTCCCATCGAGTACCGTTACGTGAAGGCCGACGACATCCCGCTGAGCATGTTCGAGGGCCGCGACAGCTGCTCGATCTCGGTCCACCAGCATTACCAGATGGACCATCACAACTTCTTCGCCGCCGTCGAGCCGATCTTCTGGAAGTACAACGGCCGCCCGCACTGGGGCAAATTGCACACGCTGAATGCCCGCACGTTGCAAACGCTGTATCCGCGCTGGCAGGAATTCATTCAGGTACGCCAGGCGCTGGACCCGAGCGGCAAGTTTCTCAACGGGCATCTGTCATCGATTCTGGGGGTGAGCTGATGGCGGTCAATCGACGTAATTTCGTGCTCGGGACTTTGGGTGTTGGTGCTTTGCTGGTGGGTGTTGGCGCGTGGTTGCGGCCGGGGGATCGCGGCGGGCCCTACAGCGAATATTTCCGGGCGCTGAACAACGAGCTCAAGACCAAAGGCCCGATGCGACCGGTGTTGCTGATCGATCTGGACCGCCTCGACCACAACATTGAGGTGGTGATCCGCTCGGTCAAACGCGCGGGCAAGCAGTTGCGGCTGGTGGAGAAATCGCTGCCGTCGCCGGGACTGCTCAGCTACATCGGCCAACGGGCAGGGACGCAGCGGCTGATGTCGTTTCATCAGCCGTTTCTCAATCACGATGCGGTGACGTTCCCGCAGTCCGACATTCTGCTCGGCAAGCCGTTGCCGGTGCGTTCCGCCGAGATTTTCTACCAGACCCACAAAGGCCCCTTCGACCCGGCAAAACAACTGCAATGGCTGATCGACAACCCCGAACGCTTGCAGCAATACCTCGCGCTGGCCCAGGGCTTGGGCACGCGGATGCGGGTCAACATCGAGCTGGACGTCGGACTGCACCGGGGCGGCGTTAGTGATCTGAACGTGCTCGGGCAGATGCTCGCGCTGATCGCCGCCAACCCGCAGCATCTGGAGTTCGCCGGGTTCATGGGTTACGACCCGTTCGTGGGCATGGGTGTGCCGGGGATCCTCGGTTCGCCCGAGGAGCTGTTCGCCAAAGTGATGGTGATTTATCAGCGCTGCGTCGACTTCACCCGGCAGCATTATCCGGCGCTGTGGCATGAGGACTTGTGCCTGAATACGGCCGGCAGCCCGAGTTATCGCATGCATGAAAACGAACATCTAAGCAGTGAAGTGTCGGTGGGGACGGCGATGCTCAAGCCGACTCATTACGACTTGCCGTCACTGGTTGAACACGAACCTGCCACGTACATCGCCACCCCGGTGTTGAAAAGCACCGGGGCCGTGAACATTCCGGCGCTGGATGACAAATCGAAGCTGTTTTCGTGGTGGGACGCCAACCAGCGTCAGACCTTTTTCATCTACGGCGGCAACTGGATGGCCGAGTTCGAATCGCCGCCGGGGCTTCAGAGCAATGGTGTTTACGGGCGCAGCTCGAATCAGGAGATGGTCAATGGTTCGAATGCCGTGGGGTTGACGGTGGAGGATCAAGTCTTTCTGCGGCCGACCCAGACCGAGGCGGTGTTACTGCAGTTTGGTGATTTGCTGGCGGTGCGTGGCGGCAAGATCGTCGACATCTGGCCTGTCTACACCTGACGGAATGTTTTCTGAAAACACCCCATAACCCTGTGGGAGCGGGCTTGCTCGCGAAAGCGGTGTGTCTGTCACTTAGAGAGTGACTGACGGGACGCCTTCGCGAGCAAGCCCGCTCCCACAGGTTATGGGGTGTCTGCCAAATCCCGATCAATTTCCGTAATGAAGCTTTTATGACAAAAGTTCGGTAGCACATCGCCAGTCCGGTCATGCCTATGTAACGCGCTTGAGGGGCCTTCGGGCGCTTTTCACAAGCCGAGGCGGGACGCCGGGAGTGAGGCAATGGGGACTATGGAACGCTACTCGAAAGTGGGCATGCAGGAACTCGATCAACGCCTGTCGAAGATCGTCGAAGCCGCGCGCAAGAAGCCGGTTTCGGTGTATCGCTACGGCGCGCCGTGGGTCTGGATCGTGTCGCAGGATGACTGGCAGGGCGCCTTGAAAGAGGTCTCCAGCTACATTCCGCCGGGTCATTCGCTGGTGCTGCTGCGCCCGCAGATCGACGATTTGCTCGACGCCCACCGCGACCTCCTGCACGACCTCAATGCCCAACCCGGCATGCTGATCGCCCCGCAGACGGTCATGCACATCCTGCTGCTGCAACTGCTGTATTCGGTGCCCAGCGAGCAGCAGCTCTACGAACAGCTCAATTACAACCTGCTGTTTCGCTGGTTCGTCGGCCTGGGTCTGAACCAGAAAGTCTGGAGCTTCAACGTCCTCAGTCGCGACATCGCCACGCTGCTCAACGAGCCGCGTGCGGTGCAGCTCATCCAGAAAATCATCGGTGAAGTGTTCTGCGGCGCGCTGCTGCAAATGCCCGAGTTCTCCTTGAACTTCGCGCTGCTGCACACCTGGCTGGGCAAACACACCGGGGCCTGCACTTCAGCAATCAAGAACGCCAGTAACTGACGCACACGCAAGGCGCATGAGCGCCAACAGGTCATCGCGAATTTCAGGGGGTAGTGTGGAGCAGATTTTCACGTCACGGCTGGCGCTGTGGGGCTGGCTGCTGGTGACGGCCGGCGCGCAGCCGGCGTTCGCCGATGAAGCCGAGAACGCAGCGGCGCAGCGTCTGGTGGACGTCAACGAATACTTCGTGCGCGGCAACACCGTGCTCGATGCGCGGGCGATCGAAGAAGCGGTGTATCCGTTTCTTGGTCCGCAAAAAGCCTTGAGCGACATCGAAGGCGCGCGGGATGCCCTGCAGAAGGCCTATCAGGAACGCGGCTACCAATCGGTGTTCGTCGAACTGCCGGAGCAAGCGGTGGCCGACGGCATCGTCTACCTGCAAGTCAGCGAAACCAAGGTCGGCCGGGTCCGCGTGGTCGGCGCCAAACACTATTCGCCGCTGGATATCCGCGACAACGTCCCGGCGCTGAAGGAAGGCGAGGTGCCGGACTTCGCCAAGGTCCAGGGCGAACTGGCGCAACTCAACAAGACCCCGGGCCGCCAGGTGATGCCGCTGGTGCGCGAAGGCCAGCGCCCCGGCACCATGGACGTGGACTTGCAGGTCGAAGACCAGAACCCGTGGACCGCCAGCGTGGGGCTGAACAACGACTACAGCGCCGACACCGAAAAACTGCGCACTGTCACCAGCCTCGGCTACAACAACCTTTGGCAGTTGGGGCACAGCGTCAACCTGACGTTCTTCACCGCACCCCAGGAAACCGACAACGCCAAGGTCTGGTCCGGCTCCTATACCGCGCCGCTGACCGAGCGCTGGAGCGTGCAGTTCTCCGGTTACCAGTCCGACAGCAACGTCGCCACCATCGGCGGCAGCAACGTGCTCGGCAAGGGCCATTCCTATGGCGTAGCGGCGATCTACACGATTCCGTCCAGCGGCAACTGGTCGAACTCGCTGTCGGCCGGCATCGACTTCAAGGACTTCGACGAACGCCTGACCCTGTCCGGCGAAAGCGACAAGGTGCCGCTCAAATACGCGCCGTTCACCTTCGCCTACAACGGCTATCGCTACAGCGAAAAGAGTCAGCTCGGCCTCGGTCTGAGCCTGGTCGCGGCCACTCGCAGCATTTTCGGTTACGGCAGTTCCGACGAAGACTTCGACTACAAACGCTACCGCGCCAACCCGAGCTTTGCCGTGCTCAAGGGCGATACCAACTTCACCTGGACCTTCGACAGCGACTGGCAGAGCGCGAGCAAAGCCGCGTTTCAGCTGGCGTCGGGGCCGCTGGTTTCCAACGAACAATTCTCTGCCGGTGGCGCGACTTCGGTGCGCGGTTATCTGGCGGCCGAACGCACCGCCGATGACGGCTTCCTGCTCAGCGAAGAACTGCGCACACCGTCGCTGGCCAAGTACGTCGGCGGCTGGATGCAGGACTGGCGCTTCTACGCCTTCGCCGAAGGCGCGCAACTCTATCTGCGCGACGAACTGCCGGACCAGGACGCCAGTTACGCCCTGGCCAGTGTCGGCCTCGGCACCCGCGCCAGCCTGAGCAAATGGCTGTCCGGCAGCCTCGACTGGGGCTACCCGCTACTCGAAGGGCCGAACACCTCGAAACAGGAATCGCGCCTGCACTTCAACCTTCAGGCCACTTTCTAACAAGGAGCACTTCCATGCAGCGCCTTTTCCTTTCGTTGTTGATCTGCCTGGGCTTCGTGCTCCCGGCCACGGCTCAGGCCTGGTGGCAGGACGACTGGCATTACCGCAAACAGATCGCCGTCGACACCACGCCGCAAGGCGCCGCGATCAATCAGGCCCTGGGCCGCACCGCGCTGCTGGTGCGCCTGCACACCGGCAATTTCACGTTTGATGGCGTGAAAGAGGACGGCTCGGACCTGCGCTTCGTCGCCGCCGATGACAAGACCGTGCTCAACCACCAGATCGAAAGCTTCGATGCGCTGATGGGCATGGCGCTGATCTGGGTCGATGTACCGGATGTCGAGGGCGGCCAGCGTCAGGACATCTGGATGTATTACGGCAACCAGAAGGCTCCGGCCACCGGCAACGGCCAACTGACGTTCGATCCAAATTACACCGCGCTCTACCACTTCGACGGCGCCACCGGCACCCCGGCCAAAGACACCACCGCGTACGGCAACACCGCGCAGAGCGCGACCGGCGCCGCGATTGACGGCGTAGTAGGGCGCGCCTTGCAATTCAGCGGCCAGCCGTTGCTGCTGCCGGCCAGCCCGTCGTTGCAGCACAACGTCGGCAGCGCGTTCACCTTCAGCGCCTGGTTGCGACTGGATCAGGCCAATGGCGAACAACTGATCCTGGCCCGCCGTGAAGGCACCAACAGCCTGCTGGTCGGTGTGAATCAGGGCGTGCCGTTTGTGGAAATCGACGGCCAGCGCGCCGTGGCCACGCAACCGCTGAATCCGGGTCAATGGCAGCACGTCGCACTGACTGCCGAAGGCGCGAAAGTGACGCTGTACATCAACGGTCGCGAAGGTGCGGCACTGGCTCAAGCGATGCCGGCGTTCAATTCGGTCATGGCCATAGGCGCGGATCTGCACGAAGGTCCTTTCCAGCCATTCGTGGGCGCCATCGATGAACTGCGCCTGTCGAAAGTGGCCCGCCCGGCGCCGCTGCTGCTGGCCGACGCCACTTCCCAGGGCGCCGAGTCGAAACTGGTCGCCTATGGCGTCGATGAAGAACAGTCCGGCTTCGGTTTCGGCAGCCTTGGCTTCCTGCTCAACGCGGTGCCGGTGGACGCCTGGGTGATCATCGCGGTGCTGGTGCTGATGATGTTCCAGTCGTGGATCATCATGCTGCGCAAGAACCGCACCCTGAGCCGAGTGACTGCGGCCAACGAGGACTTCCGCGTGCAGTTCGCCAAGGTCGGCACCCGCCTGGAAATGTTCGCCGACGACACGCAACTCGCCCAGCGTTTGCAGCACTCGCCGCTGTGGCGTCTGTACCAAGTGGCGGTGAAAGAGATCCGCACCCGCCGCGAGCAGGGCGCCGATACCTCGTCGGTTTCCGCCGCAACCATCGAAGCGATCCGCTGCTCCATGGACGGTGTGCGCACCCGGGAAAACCAGCAGCTGAGTTCGAAACTCTCGACCCTGTCCAACGCCATCGCCGGCGGCCCGTACATCGGCCTGCTCGGCACCGTGTTGGGGATCATGGTGGTGTTCCTCGGCACGGCCATGGCCGGCGACGTCAACATCAACGCCATCGCGCCGGGTATGGCTGCAGCCTTGCTCGCCACGGCCATGGGCCTGTTTGTCGCGATTCCGGCGCTGTTTGGCTACAACCGCCTGATCACCCGCAACAAGGAAGTCAGCGCCGACATGCGCGTGTTCGTCGACGAATTCATCACCCGTCTGGCGGAGATGCACGGTGAAGGCCAGTCCAGTGAAGCGGCGCATCAGCGCGGTCATCACGCCAACCACTCCGTACCGGCCTGAGGAGCACTGACATGGCGTCCGTAAATGCCTCCCACGACGATGACGAAGATGCCGCAGTGGACAGCATCAACATCACGCCACTGGTGGACGTGCTGATGGTGGTGCTGGTGATGTTCATCCTCACCGCCACCGCGCAGGTCTCCGGGATCCAGATCAACCTGCCCAAGGCCAGCGCCGCCGTGTCGCTGTCCGAGGCCAAGACCAAGGCGATTTCGGTCAATGACGGCGGCCAGGTGTTCCTCGACGCCTACCCGGTGACCCTGCCGGAGCTGGAAGAACGCCTGCGCATCGAGAAGGCGCAGAACCCGGACTTCCCGGTGATCGTGCGCGGCGACGCCACGGTGCAGTACCAGAAGGTCATCGAAGTGCTGGATCTGCTGCGCCGGCTCGAACTGTCCCAGGTCGGTCTCGTCACCGGCAAACCGACGCAGGGCTGAGTGATGACTGCACAACTGCCAATCGAGCCTTTGCCGGTGAAGAAGTCGCCTCTGCGTTACGTGAAGTGGGGCGCCGGGCTGCTGCTGGGCGCTGTCGCGGCATTCCTGTTGTGGCAGTGGGCCAACGACATGAGCGGCATCCGCCGCGAAGCGCCGAAGGTGCCGACCATCATTCCATTGCCGCCACCGCCACCTCCGCCGCCGGAAAAACCACCGGAGCCGGAAACCCCGGTGGAAGAAAAAATCGTCGAGCCCGAGCCAACGCCCGAGCCGCAAGAGGTCAAGCCCGAGGAAGAAGCACCGCCATCGCCGGCGGACGATCTGGCCAACCCGATGCAAATGGACGGCGACGCCCAGAGCGGCAGCGACGCCTTCAACATTGGCGCGGGCAAGGGCGGCGGCATGGCCGGTTCCGGCGGTGGGCGCCTGGGCAACGGCACCTATAGCCAGTTCCTCGCGTTCACCTTCCAGAAGCTGCTGCGCGAGAACCCCGACCTGCGCAACCTCGCGTTTTCGCTGCAGGCCGATGTGTGGCTGAGCAGTGTCGGCGAGATCACCCGGGTCGAGCTGATCAAGTCCAGCGGCAACCCCGAGATCGACAGTCAGGTGCTGGCCGCATTGCGTAACGCGCCGCATCTGAGCGAGCGGCCACCGGCCTCCATCACCTTGCCTGTGCGCATGTCCCTGCAAGGGCGGCGTCCGGGTTAACCGAATTCATAAAGCTGTATGAAAAGGAGTTGTGTGCAGATGATTTCCAACGTGAATCGATTGTCCCTGGCGGTCGGCATGGTCATCGCGACCCTGGTCGGTCAGGCCGCGGCAGCGCCTGCGCCCTCGGAGAACGCCACGATCAATCTGATCCGCTTGCTGGTCGAGCAGGGCATTCTGAAACAGGACAAGGCCGACGCACTGATCGCCCAGGCCCAGAACGAAGCGGCCCAGGCCAAGCAGGCTGCGGCGTCCACCGCCGTGGCGGCCGGACCGGTCGCAGCGCCGGGGGATGTGCGGGTGCAATACGTGCCGGCCGCAGTGCGCGACCAGATCCGCGATCAGGTCAAGGCCGAAGTCATGGCCACCGCCAAGCAGGAAAACTGGGCCGCGCCCAATACCTTCCCGGACTGGGCGTCGCGCATCAGCTTCGACGGCGACATCCGTCTGCGTGACGAATCGCGCTACTACTCGGGCAGCAACAGCAACGAAATCGTCGACTTCGCCAAGCTCAACAACAACGGCCCGTACGACGTGAACCCCAACAGCAGCACCGCGTTGCCGCCGTTGCTCAACACCCGCGAAGACCGCGAAAACCTGTTCCGCCTGCGCGCCCGCCTGGGCATGAAAGCGGAGATTTCGCCGCAATGGACCGCCGGCATTCGCATCGGCACCGGCTCGGACAACAATCCGGTGTCGACTACCCAGAACCTCGGCGGCGGCTTCTCGAAAAAGGACATCTGGCTCGATCAGGGTTACCTGACCTGGAAGCCGTCGGATGAGCTGACCCTGACCGGTGGCCGTTTCGCCAACCCGTTCATGTCCACCGACATGCTGTATTCCAACGACCTGAACTTCGACGGCGTGGCGGCGATTTTCGACCACAAGCTCAGCCGCGACTGGGGCGTGTTCGGCACCGTCGGCGCGTTCCCGGTGGACTACACCAACGACACCACCACCAGCAACGGCTTCGACAAGGAAGAAAGCGACAACAAATGGCTGTACGGCGCGCAGATCGGCGCCAAATGGGCGATCAACAGCAACAACCGCTTGAAAGGCGCGCTGGCCTACTACCGCTTCGACGACATCGAAGGCCAGCGTTCCAGCCCTTGCGAACCCTGGGCCGGCGCACCGGGCTGCGACAGCGACGGCACCCGCGCGGCGTTCATGCAGAAGGGCAACAGCGTGTTCCTGCTGCGTGACATCACGCCGAACCCGCTCAACCCGAGCACCACGCCGCAGCCGCAATTTGTTGGCCTGGCGTCCGAATTCAACCTGCTGGACCTGAACGTGGTGTGGGACGCCGACCTGCCGGAAGACTTCAAACTGCGCAGCCAGGGCAACTACATTCACAACCTCGGTTACGACGAAGGCGACATGCGCAAGCGTGCTGCGGGCCAGATCGTCAACAACCTCGACAGCAACGGCAACCTCGAAAGCGGCGCCAATGCGTGGATGGTCCAGTTCACCCTCGGCAACGCGCTGGAGCTGAAGAAGCAGGGCGACTGGAACCTGTTCGCCGGCTACAAGTACATCCAGCCTGACGCCTTGCCGGACGGCTTCAACGATTCGTCCTTCCACCTCGGCGGCACCAACGCCAAGGGCTACTTCCTGGGCGGCAATTACGGCCTGGCGAAGAACGTCTACGCCACCGGTCGCTGGTTGAGTTCGGAGGCGGTGTATGGCGCGCCGTTCGACATCGACGTCATGCAGCTTGAGATCAACACGCGCTTCTAAGGCGCCGGGAGAGGCAAATGCACACGCGAATCTTGTTGTTGGGTCTGGGTTTGATCATTGCCGGCGGGGCGAGCGCCGAAGGCATGGAGGAACGCCTGCGCACCCAGTTGCGCAGCACCACCCAGCAGCTGCAAGCCCTGCAAAGCCAGCAGGCTCAGGCCAGCGCCGCGCAATTGGCGGCGCAGAACGAAGCCAAGGCTGCGCAGGCGCAAATCAAGCAATTGACCGCCGAACTGGCCAAGGCCAAAGGCCTCGCCGAGCAACTGGCCGGGCAGCAGCAAAGCCTGCACAGCCAGGCCCAGGCGCAGGTGGCGGCCAGCAACGAGCAGACCGGCAAGTTCAAGAAGGCCTATGACGAGCTGTTGGTCATGGCCCGTGCCAAAGAGGCAGAACGATCTAAGCTTCAAGCGCAATTGACTGAACGTGACACACAAGTGCAGCAATGTTCGGTCAAGAATCAGCAGATGTACGGCGTGGCCAAGCAGATTCTCACCGCCTACGAAAACATCGATGTGGCCGAGGTGATGAAGATCCGCCAGCCCTTCGCCGGCAGCGCCCGGGTCAAGTTCGATGAGCTGGCTCAGGGCTTTGGCGATGAACTGTACAAGACTCAATTCGATGCGCCGCAAGCCGCGATTGCGCACTGATTAAAAGACTCATGGACAAGGAAGAAGTAATGACTCAATTGATCTCCCACGTATCCCCGCAATCCCTGACCGACGTACTGCAAGCCGCCGGTTACCGCGTCAACCAGACTGAACAGAACGGCATCGTCCAGTTGCTCAGCGCCAGCCAGGGCATCGGTTATGCCGTGCGTTTCGGCAACCCGGCGGTGGCGGAGCAGGGCAGCTACGTCGACTTCACCTTCAGCTGCGCCTTGCGCGTGCAGGGTGAGTTGCCGGCCGGTGTGGCCGAGCAGTGGAACGCGACCCGCCGGTTTGCCCGGTTGTCGTTGCAGGGCGAGTTTCTGGTGATGGAAATGGACGTGGTGGTGGCTGCTGGCGTCAGCAATGATCACCTGCGCGGCAATCTGGAATTGTGGGATCGCCTGCTTCAGGAATTCATCGTTTACCTGCGTGATTTCACTCAAAGCGCTGCCGTTGCCCAGGCACCAAAAGTTGAGCAAGAGGAAGTCGCGCTGTGACAAAACCTGCCATGGTAATCAGCGCCGCTGCGGTGGCGCTGTTGGTGGTGGCCGTGGCGCTGGTGGTGCGGCCGGGCAATGACCCGGTCGCCGCCCAGCAACCGGCGCCGGTCGTGGGCGCCAGTGCCGGGCCGGCGGTGGCGCGGCTGGGCAATCAGCAGGTCACACCGGAGGAATTGCAGGCGTTACTGGCGGCTGTTCCACCGCAGACCCGCGAGCAACTGCGCGGCAATCGCGAGGCGCTGGAGCGCTGGATTCGTTCACGTCTGGCCGAAAAAGCCGTGCTGGAACAGGCCGATGCACAGGGCTGGGCGCAGCGTCCCGACGTTGCCCGGCAAACCCGCGCTGCAACCGAGCAGATCGTTTTTCGCGATTACCTGCGCTCGGTGAGCCAGGTGCCGGCGGATTACCCGAGCGCTGCCGAATTGCAGCAGGCCTACGACGCGGGCAAGGCCAACTGGCAGACCCCGGCGTTGTATCGGGTGAGCCAGATTTTCCTCGGGGTGAATGAGCCGCAGAATCTTGAGGCCGTGCGCAAGCAGGCGGCGGAGTTGAGCAAGAAAGCACAGGCGAGCCCGGCGGAATTTGCTGCGCTGGCCAAGGAGTTTTCCCAGGATCGCCTCACGGCCGAACGCGGCGGCGATACCGGCCTGCAACCGTTGCAGCAACTGGTGCCGGAAGTGCGTGGTGCGGTGGCGCGACTCAAAGTTGGCGCGGTCTCGGATCCGGTACAAAGCGGCGCCGGTTTCCACGTGATCAAACTCACCGAACAACAACCGGCTCGCACCACGACCCTCGACGAATTGCGCGATCAGCTGACCCAGGCCTTGCGGGCCCAGCGTCAGGAGCAGATCGCCCAGGCGTATCTGGACGGGATGCTCAACACCGCGACGCTGAGCATCGACGGGGCCGAGCTCAACAAGGTGCTGGAGGAAAAACTGTAATTCAGATCCACCTCTGAACCTTGTGGGAGCTGGCTTGCCAGCGATGGCGGTGTGTCAGTCACCAAATATGTTGGATCTGCCGGCCGCATCGCTGGCAAGCCAGCTCCCACAATGGATGTGTGCAAAGGCAAACAACAAAGATCGACAGGGAGTCATCGATGTCATTCACCGAACCCGCAGCACGACAGAGCAGCGCCGATTTCCGTTGGCCCCAGGACAAGGACGAACCCTGGCTGGCGCGAGCGGCGACCCTCGACGGCGACGTCCCCCAATACTTTCTGGTCAGCGCCCGCTGCGGCTGCTTCATGCAGGCCGCGCGCAGCCTCAACGTGCGCTCGACCCTGCTGCGCAAACAACTGGCGCAACTCGAACAGCAACTGCAGTGCGCGCTGTTCAGCTTTCAGGGCAGTGCGCTCAGCCTGACCCGCGAAGGCCAGCAATTGCAGGCGCAACTGATCGCTTTGGCCCACGAACGCAAACTGCCGGTGATCGAGCAACCGCTGATAAAGCTGGCCGTCGCCGAATCGATCCTGCACGACATCCTCGGCCGCGACCTCATCGCACTGCTGCGCCGCAACGCCAGCGTGCGCCTGGAAATCATCGCCCTCGACAGCGAACTGGCCCTGCGCGCCGTCAGTGCCGACATCGTGCTGTGGCTCGCCCACGGCGACACCCCGCACCCCGGCCCGACCTTCACCACCAGCGAACCGCAACGCCTGGCGCAACTGGAATACCAGCCGCACATTGCCAAACGCTATTCGCGCGTGACCGCACGGCCAGAGAGCCCGGATGATCTTGCGGATTTCATGCTGGTGCAATGGCAGCATGACCGGCAGATCGACAGCTTTCGACCGTGGAATGAACTGGTCGAACAGCGCTTGGCCGGGGTGGTGCAGATGCAATCCTATGAATTGATGCTGGAGATGATCCGCTGCAGCGCGTGCATTGGGCTGCTGCCGATGTACATGAGCCGGTTTGATCGCGGGTTGGTGGCGTTGCCGGGGTTGTTTGAGGAGGCGATGCGGTTGCAGGCGTGGCTGGCGGTGAACAGTGAATCGCAGGAGGTCGGGGAGGTGCAGACCTTGGTGGAGTTGATTCAGCGAACGTTCAGTGAGCGGCAGGAGTGGTTCCAATAACCACGAACAAAGGGCGGACTTATTTGATTAAATACATCCGTCCTCTTATTTCGCTTGTTTCGAAGTTGGCAAGCTTCTTTGGAGTGTCGACGTCACATCCATTTTATTCTATCAATCCACGATCCTGAGTCGGCTTCACTCGATGCGTCCCATTCGAAAGATCCAATGAAACTCCCAGCGGGGGCGTAATAGTAAAGGAGGGTCAGTCCTGCATTTGAATTTGGGATAACTCTTTCCGAAAGCAATAGTCCATTAGTGCCGTAAAATCTAATCACATTTCCTGCATTGGTGTTGTGTAAGTGATATAGCTCGACGTATGTGGATTTTTGATAGTTCCAGCTGAATCTAATCCTGCAATTTTAGGAAATTAATAGAGATATTTTTCCTAGTTCTGGAAGTGTAGGTGTTGTATGTAGCGCGCAAGGTCCACCATTCGTTGCTGCTCTAAGCGTTGTAACGATCAATCCACTACGGAGTGAAATCGGTATTCCAGTAGGGAATATTTTCCCTACTGGTTCTTGCTCCCAATCTTCAAAGCCTTCAGGAAATCCAGTCCCCACAACCCGAGCTTGGGCAATTTTGGAAACTCCAACGATTTCTCCACCCCTGATCTGCTTGTATGTCACCCGCACCGTACTGTCGGGAATGACCTTGGCGTTGGGAATATCTACTGACAATTGTCCCGGCACCTGACTGACCGGCACCTTCACTTGATGGGTAGCCGTCACGACCCCGTTTACCAAAGCCTCGAAAGTCAGATCGCACTCATCCCCTGCCTGCCAAATCGTATTGACCAAGTGAATCAGCGCCCACAACGGCCCGCCATTCATCTTGCCCAGATCAACAATGGCCGGATCGTCACCGTTGTCTCCGAGGATTTCCTGAAGGATGGCCTCGTGCAGTTCTGCCCAATCCAGATGCACATTAACCACACAGTCCTTGGACCAGAATTCCTGCGAGTTGAATACTCCGTTCGATGACGTGCCGGAAAAGTCGTCTATCTGACTGATGACGTTGTACTTGAATATGAACTGTGGGTTGTTGGGGGCGTGGGCGAAATCGGCAGTGTTAAAGGTCAAGTCCACTGGCTTGGTTTCGGGGTTGGGATCCTGTGCAGTTGGCACGATCTGGTGGGTGAGGGTTTTACCGCCATAGTTGATGGTCAGCAGGTCATACAGCGCCATGCCGGGGTAACTCATTGTCAGCTTCACGCCTGCTGCAGCTTCGGCCGGACCGATACTCTTCGGGGCGACATCAATGTTCAGCAATGAATTGCCAGGATTCGGATCCGTGTCATTGCCGGCAGGGGCATCCAGGGAATGCAGCACGGACAGCTCTGACGAATCCTCATTGCCCGACTGGCGCTGGAGGCTGACTTTCAGAATGTTTATTCCGTCTGACAGCAACCCCAATGGCACGAGAAACTCAAGCGGTGACGTCGTATCCACGGTGGTCTGGGCCGGAGTCGGCACAGGCAAGCCATTGAGGTAAATCCGCCCGGTCTCGTTGCGTTCCTGACCCTGATAAGGCCCAAACTCCACCAACAGCCCCTTCGGGTCTGCGTAGTAATTGAGCCGAGAGAGCCCTACGTGGGCGACCGGGTGAATGATCGGGTAGGTCTGGCTTGGAATATAGGGCGGTGTCAGTGCCAGGGCGACGATGGGGCCGCCTCTGGATGCAGGATTGTTCATGGCACGCAGCTCCTTGGTGATTGATGTGCCATGAGAGCCCTATGCGATCCATTTCGGCTACTGTCAGACCTGACAGGTGAGGCTGGTTTTAAGACGGGCGGTCATCAATTGCAGTCGTACATACACTTCCCGCAGATAGAAAAACGGCCCAGTAAAGGGGCCGTTTCAGTTTCAGCACTCAGGGCCGAGGCTCAGCCGCCACATCCAGATTATCCAGCACCCGATTCACCGCCAGTTCCGCCAGCATGATCAGCTGCCCGATGCCCAGCAGCACATGCCGCTGCGGCGCATCTATCATCCCGGCGAAGTCGCTGGCCATGGTTTTGGCCGAGGTCAGGGTTTCGCAGGCGTCGGCCAGCAGTTCTTCGTTGGCGATGCCGGGGGCGATGAGGTAGCGGGTGTTGGGTTTGAGCAGCGGCTTTCTGGGGTGGAACGGATTGAGGTAGTGATCGAGGGCGCGGTCGGCGGCTTCGTGGAATTTCTTGGAATCGAGGGTTTCGTAGGGCGAGGTCGGGTCGGTTTCGGGTGGGTTTGGCGTTGGTTTGATCATTGTGAAGCTCCTTGAGAAATGGAGCCGTCATCCATCGCTGCTAAACGAATGAGGTGGCGGCTGTACGCGGGTTAGCAGACCAGGCTCAAGGATCCCGGCGCACCGAAGTGCCCCACGCAAGCCGCCATAAAACAGAAATGGCGAAACCAGCGTGCCTTGAGAATTGCCGAGCTGCTAAACCCGATCGCTGATTCATCAGCGACCCGGAAACGATAGAGCCCGCCCTCAAGGCGCACAAGCCGGCGGATTCTGGCGGATGCGTAGGCAATGGCGCAAGGCGTTGTGGCTTGCCGGACGTTTCGGTCAACGGCTTTAAACAGTCATGGCGATTCCATGAAGAAGCGGTTTACAGTGACCGGCCACGCACTGATCCAGGGGGGATCTTTCATGCCTGAGCACAACCCCGCCATTCACCCTGAGCGCTTCAGCGAATCCCCGTCAGCATCAAATAAATGCGTCCCCTTTTGTGAGCAGTTCTTCGCTGTCGATGCCGGGGGCGATGAGGTAGCGGGTGTTGGGTTTGAGCAGCGGTTTTCTGGGGAGCAGGGGATTGAAGTAGTGATCAAGGGCGCGTTCGGCGGCTTCGTGGAAGGTCTTTGAATCGAGGGATTCGTAGGGCGAGGTGGTGTCGGTTTCGGGTGGGTTGGGCGTTGGTTTGATCATGGTGAAGCTCCTTGATAGACGGAGCTGCAACCGTTCGCGGTCAATCGAAAGGTGGCAGCTGTACGCGGGTTGACCGACCGGGAATCAAGGAACCCGGCATACCCGAAGGTATCCCACGCACAGCCACCGCGACACATGGGTTCAGAAAGTTTTCTGAAACCGGTCTTGGGCACTGGCGCGCCTTGATTGAGTCGGACGGTCAAATCCGATCGCTGATTCATCAGCGACCCGAAAACGATAGAGCCCGCCCTCAAGACGCACAAGCCGGCGGATTCTGGCGGATGCGTAGGCAATGGCGCAAGGCGTCGTAGCTTGCCGGAAGTTTCTGTCAACGGCTTTAAACAGTCATGGCGATTCCATGAAGAAGCGGTTTACAGTGACCGGCCACGCACTGATCCAGGAGGGATCTTTCATGGCTGAGCACAACCCCGCCATTCACCTCGAACGCTTCAGCGAATCCCACGTCGAGGGCGTCACCGCGCTCTATAACGACCCGGCCGTGACCCGGCAGGTGTTGCAGATGCCGTTTCAGTCTGCCGAGATCTGGCGTCAACGACTGATGCCGGAAAACGAACGGATGGTGAAACTGGTGGCGTTGCATCAAGGTGCGGTGATCGGGCATCTCGGGCTGGAGGCTTTTTCGCGAATTCGCCGCAGTCACGCGGGCAGTGTCGGCATGGCCGTTGCGGTAGCGTGGCAGGGCAAGGGTGTCGGTTCGAAGCTGTTGGCAGCGGCGCTGGACATCGCCGACAACTGGATGAACCTGCACCGGGTCGAACTTTCGGTGTACGCCGACAACGAGGCAGCCATCGGTCTCTACCGCAAGTTCGGCTTCGAAACCGAGGGGCTGTTCCGCGATTACGCCGTGCGTGACGGGCAATGGGTCGACACCCTGAGCATGGCGCGACTGCGCAGAGTCTGAACTACTGTGAAAGATCGTTCCCGCGCAGGGCGCGGGAACGATCAACAGTGGGCAGCCATTTGCGGCTACATTTCGAGGTTGATCCAGCCTGTTTTTGCTGTTTCCGGCGCCACCGCTTTCACGGTTTTACCGGTGGCCATCTCAACCCGCCGCGCCACCTCCGGATCATCCGCAAACGGCGTCAGACTCGCCTCATCCAGGCTCTCGGCCGTCTCATGGCGCAAGCAGTACTCAACCGCCAGCCACAGAAACACCACGCCCAACACATTCAATAAAACATCGAACATGATCAGCTCCCTTGATCAGGCGATCTGCGCTTCACGATGGGCAATCGCAACATCCGCCACTCGCACCGTGCGCCACACGTTGTAGGCCATCAGCAACATGCCGCTGAGGAAGAACACCCCGCCGGCAAACCGTACGACAAACCCCGGATGACTGGCCTGCAGCGCCTCGACGAACGAATAAGTCAGCGTGCCGTCCTCGTTGATCGCCCGCCACATCAGACCTTGAGTAATGCCATTGACCCACATCGACGCGATGTACAGCACCGTGCCAATGGTCGCCAGCCAGAAGTGCAGGTTGATCAGCGGCGTGCTGTACATGCGCTCGCGGCCAAAGACCTTGGGCACCATGTGATAGGTCGCGCCGAAGGTGATCATCGCCACCCAGCCGAGGGCACCGGCGTGAACGTGGCCGATGGTCCAGTCGGTGTAGTGGGAGAGGGCGTTGACGGTCTTGATCGCCATCATCGGGCCTTCGAACGTCGACATGCCGTAGAACGCCAGCGACAGGACGAGGAAGCGCAGGATCGGGTCGGTGCGCAACTGATGCCAGGCACCCGACAGCGTCATCATCCCGTTGATCATTCCGCCCCAGCTCGGCGCCAGCAGGATCAGCGACATCGCCATGCCCAGCGACTGCGCCCAGTCCGGCAGCGCGGTGTAGTGCAAATGGTGCGGGCCGGCCCAGATGTACAGGGTGATCAGCGCCCAGAAATGCACGATCGACAACCGGTACGAATACACCGGCCGATTGACCTGCTTAGGCACAAAGTAATACATCATCCCGAGGAACCCGGTGGTCAGGAAGAACCCCACCGCGTTGTGCCCGTACCACCACTGCACCATGGCGTCGGTGGCGCCGGAGTACACCGGATAGGACTTGAACCAGTCCACCGGGATCGACAGGTGATTGACCACGTGCAGCATGGCGATCACCAGGATAAACGCGCCGAAGAACCAGTTGCCGACGTAGATGTGCTTGGTCTTGCGCTGCACCACCGTGGTGAAGAACACGATGGCGTACGCGACCCAGACCACCGCCATCCACACCGCGCCGGAGAATTCGATCTCCGCGTATTCCTTGGTGGTGGTGTAGCCCATCGGCAGGGTGACCAGCATGATCACGATCACCGATTGCCAGCCCCAGAAGGTGAAGGCGGCGAGTTTGTCCGAATACAGCCGCACCTGGCAGGTCCGCTGTACGGCGTAGTAACTGGCGGCGAATTGCGCGCTGCCGGCGAAGCCGAAAATCACCAGGCTTGTGTGCAAGGGTCGCAAGCGGCCGAAGGTGGTCCACGGCAGGTCCAGATTCATGTCCGGCCATACCAGTTGCGAGGCGATCCATACCCCCATCGCCATGCCCACGACACCCCAGAAAACAGTCGCGATGACGAATTGGCGGACGACCTTGTAGTTATAAGCCTGTCCGATTGTTGCTGTGCTCATGGTCAGTTCATCCACGGTTGCAAAGTCTTGCCAGGCCACCCGGTCTGGCACGAGCTGCACTGTAGAAACCCCACCGGAAACAAAACAGGCTCAGGAATTGTTCATTTATGCGGATCAGATCAAAGCGCTGCCTGCGGCCATCTGCCGCGCCCTGATACGGTTTTTATGCGTTCAGGTGAATCTGTTGTGCACTGCGCCGCTCGTCCATAGTCGTAAAAAATCCTGTGGGAGCGGGCTTGCTCGCGAATGCGGTGTGTCAGCCAACAAGTCAGTTGCCTGACACACCGCATTCGCGAGCAAGCCCGCTCCCACAGTTTTGACCGTGATCAAAACTGATGAGGTAGCCGCTGCATGTATCAATACGATGATTACGACCGGGCGCTGGTGTTCGAGCGCGTTGCGCAGTTTCGCGATCAGGTCGAGCGCTTCATGGCCGGGGAGTTGAGCGAAGAAGAGTTCCTGCCGCTGCGCCTGCAAAACGGCCTGTACATGCAAAAGCACGCTTACATGCTGCGGGTGGCGATTCCCTACGGCACCTTGAGCGCCGGGCAGATGCGCACACTGGCGAGCATCGCCAGTGACTACGACCGTGGCTACGGCCACTTCACCACCCGGCAGAACATGCAGTTCAACTGGATCGAACTGCACGAAGTGCCGGACATTCTCGAACGTCTGGCGCAGGTCAACATGCATGCGATCCAGACCTCGGGCAACTGCGTGCGCAACATCACCACCGAAGCTTTCGCCGGGGTCGCGGCGGACGAATTGATCGACCCGCGTCCACTGGCGGAGATCCTGCGGCAATGGTCGACGATCAACCCGGAATTCCTGTTCCTGCCGCGCAAGTTCAAGATCGCCATCTGCTCGGCGAAGCAGGATCGCGCGGCGATCATGATGCATGACATCGGCCTGTACCTTTACCCCGGCCGTGACGGCCAGATGCTGCTGCGAGTGATCGTCGGCGGCGGTCTGGGGCGCACGCCGATCCTCGGTCTGCAAATCCGCGATGGCCTGCCGTGGCAGCATTTGCTGTCCTATGTCGAGGCGGTGTTGCGGGTCTACAACCGCCACGGCCGGCGCGACAACAAGTACAAGGCGCGGATCAAGATTCTGGTCAAGGCGCTGGGCATCGAGGCGTTCGCCAAGGAAGTCGAGGAGGAATGGCAACACCTCAAGGACGGCCCGGCGCAACTGACCGAGGATGAATACCAGCGCGTCGCCAGTGCTTTCGTGCCGCCGAGCTATCGCACGCTGGCGGGCACCGATCTGGATTTCGGCACGCACCTGGCCGACAACCCGGCGTTCGCCCGTTGGGTCGCGCGTAACGTGCAGCCGCACAAAGTGCCGGGCTACACCTGCGTGGTGTTGTCGACCAAACCGGGCCAGGCTTCGCCGCCGGGGGATGTCACCGGTTTGCAGATGCTGGCGGTGGCCGACTGGTCCGAGCGTTTCGGCTTCGGTGAGATTCGTATCGCCCATGAGCAGAACATCGTCCTGCCAGATGTGCCCAAGGCACAGCTGTATGCGCTGTGGCAACTGGCGAAAGAGCAGGGGTTGGGCGCCGCCAACGTCGGCCTGCTGACCGACATCATTGCCTGCCCCGGCGGTGATTTCTGTGCGCTGGCCAACGCCAAGTCGATCCCGATTGCCCAGGCGATTCAGGCGCGTTTCGACAACCTCGATTACCTGCATGATCTGGGCGACATCAGCCTGAACATCTCCGGCTGCATGAACGCTTGCGGCCATCACCACATCGGCAACATCGGGATTCTCGGCGTCGATAAGAACGGCAGCGAGTGGTACCAGATCACCCTCGGCGGCGCCCAGGGCAAGAACAGCGCACTGGGCAAAGTCATCGGCCCGTCGTTCAGCGCCGCCGAAGTGCCGCAGGTGATCGAACGGATCATCGGCACGTTCGTGCGTTATCGCGAAGCCGAAGAGTTGTTCGTCGATACCGTGGCGCGCATCGGACTGGAGCCGTTCAAGGAACGGGTCTACCCGAAAGCGCTGGAGGTGCCGGCATGAACAATCTGCTGCGGATGGAGGCGAGCGGGGCGCGGATCGTGCTTGACGATCCGTGGACGTTGATTCGCTCGCCTGAAACGGCTGACAGCACTGAAATGCTGATTCTGCCGCTGGCCCACTGGCTCGAATCGCCCTCGACCCATGCGGTCTGGCTCGGCCCGGACGACGACGTCGAAAGCCTGTTGCCCTGGCTGACCTCGCTGCCACTGATCGCCCTCGACTTCCCGAACTTTCGCGACGGCCGCGCCTACAGCCAGGCCTATCTGCTGCGCAGCCGGTTCGGCTGGAAAGGCGAGCTGCGCGCCATCGGCGATGTGCTGCGCGACCAGCTCAGCCACATGCGCCAGTGCGGTTTCGACAGTTTCGCCGTGCGCGAGGACAAATCCGCCGAGGATGCGCTCAAGGGTCTGGCCGGGATGAGCGTGTTGTACGGGCGCTCGGTGATCGAGCCGCGACCGTTGTTCCGGCGCAGGTGATGCAAGGGAAACCCTTAGAACCCTGATGAATCGGGGATTTTTCCTTGGGTCGATGGTGGCCTTTTGGTAGAGTCCCCGTCGCCAGCGGGTTTTCGGCTGGACGACGGAACGAAGAAGGGAGTCTGATCAGTGAGTCCGGGCAAAAAAATTCTGGGCATCACCGCGTTGCTGCTGATGGTGACGCTGTGGGCCGGTTACATCTATGTGTTCAACGAAAACCGTGGCGGTCAGCTCGGTGGCGTCGGCGAAAGCACCGCCTGGTGCGGCACGCCGCCGAACACCGAAGCGGTGTTGCTGGGCAAGGATCAACTGACCCTGCGCATCACCAACAACCTGCGCGGCGAGTTCATGCTCAGCGGCGCGGTGGTGGTCTCCGAACGCACCTTCAACCGCTATGACCTGGGCCGCAACGAACTGCGTCTGCGCCTGGAACCGTTGCAGTGGTCGTTTGGCGTCACGCCGATCTTCCTCGAACAGGTGAAAGTCCTGCCCCTGAGCCGCAACCTCGCCTCGACCGACAAGAGTGCCTTCGCCGAACTCGAATCGCGCCCGATCAGCGTTCAGGGCCGGGTCACCGAATTTCCTTTCGACACCTATCGCTACGGCTACAAACCGGTGCTGTATTACCTCAAGGGCAGCGAGCGCATCGACCTGCGCTTCAAGAACATCACCACGCTGATGGAGATGTCCAACACCTTCACGCCGATCCAGAAGTACAACCGCGCCGACTACATCAACGAGAAAAACTCGATGATCCGCGACGAGGACTACAAGGCCTACGGCCCCCACGAATGCGCGTTCAGCGTCGAGCGCAAAGGCTCGTTCAAGGTCGTGGTGCTGTTGATGCTGCTGGTGCTGTGTCTGCCGTTGCTGCTGGTGTTCTACCGCGATGAGCCGGGGATCGACTTCCTTGCCACGCTGGTGGGGATCGGCGTGGTGCGCACGGTGCTGGTGGGGCCGGTGCAGGATTTCCAGCTGTACAACATTGATTTTCTGTTTGGTGCGGCGATTCTGCTGGTGGGCACGGTGTCGCTGATCAAGGCGATGCGGGCGAACAGCCGGCGGGAGATGGCGTTGCGCAGCGGAGAGACTTCGAGCTGGTGACGCAATCAGGCGGGAGCAGCAGAGTGCTGCTCCCGCCTGTTTTCATTTCAACGCCGGATCCCCACTATTCAGCTTCTTCCACCCCTGCAATACCACCTGCGCCTTCGGCTCCTGGCCGCTGTCGAGATACCACTGAATCAGTGACAACCGCGCATTGCGGTTCGCCGGTTGCTGCTTGAGCAGCGCCTCCAGCTGCGCGCACGCCTCATCGACCTTGCCACTTTCGTGCAGCGCCACCGCCAGCACATAACCGTACTGCGCGTTCTGCGGTTCCAGTTGTGCAGCCTTGCGCAGAGGCGACATGGCGTCGGCCGGCTTGCCGGCGCGGATCAATGACAATCCTCGGGTGTGCTGCAACAGGGCGGCATCAGGATGTGCCTTGAGGTTTTCATCCAGCAGTTGCTGTGCCTCGGGACCGCGACCGTTGGCCTCCAGCCATTGCACCAGCGTGACCAGCGCCGGGTAGAAATCCGGGTCGCGTTTCAGGGCCGTACGCAACAGGCCTTCAACCTCCGAACTGCGACCGCTGGCCTGATAGAGCATCGCCAGATTCAGGTTGGCCTCGGCACGTTCGGCCAGGCTCTTTTGCACCGCTTCGTACTCGGCAATCGCCGCCTCCCAATTGGCCTGCGCCGGGCCCAAACCATTGCGGGCCACACTCAACAGATCTCGCGCCGCAGCGATTCTCACCGCTTTCACCGGATCGCCCAGTAACGGCGTCAACAGAGGCAAACGCTCCGGTGGCGGCAGGAATGCGCTGATCGCCCGCACGGCGTTTTCACGAACCTGCGGCGCCGGGTTTTTCAGATCCGTCGTCGCCAGCGTCAGGGCTTGTTCACTCGGATAAAGCGGCAATTCCGCCAGCAACGTCGCTCGTTGTATCGCTGGCAGATTGCTGCGCTGCAACTGCTCATACAACGCCTGCGCAGCACCCGGTTGGCCGTTGCGAATCAGCCACAGGCTTTCGTCGTATCGCGGCGCTTGCGGCGTGGTCGAGGCATTCCACAGCTTGAACTGCGCAGTGACCTTGTCGCCGGTCTTGCCCTGGTGGCAGGTCAGGCAGGCGTCCGGCGTGCCGAGTTTTTGCGCGCGTTCGGGGTTGGGGATGCTGAAGCTGTGGTCATGCCGGAAGTCGTTGCCCATGTAGAACTTGCCGGGCATGTGGCAATCCAAGCATTGCGAGCCGGGCTGGCCCAGGGTGTGGCGGGTGTGTTCGAAGCTGTCGTAGTTCTTCGCTTGCAGGCCCTTGCCGTCGACGCCTTCGACGGAGGTTTTGCCGGCGGTGTTGTGGCATTGCAGGCACACCGCGTTGCCCGGTGCCTTGAGCTCGGTGCTGTGGGGATTGTGGCAATTGCTGCAACGCACGCCCTTGTCGAACATTTTGCTTTGGGCGAAGGAGCCGTGTTCGAACACTTCGTCCTTGATCTTGCCGTCCAGCGCATACAGCTCGCGGGTGAGGACGCTGGGCAGGTAATCGTCCATCAAGCGATTGCCGACGGTGTAGCCATCGCCCAACGGTGCGCGGCGGGCGTGGCAGCGGGCGCAGGTTTCGATTTCGACGGTGGCGTTCTTGTCCTTGAGGTCGACGGCGAACCCGGCGTGGATCAGGTCGGTTTTCTTCGCCGTCCATTCCAGGTGATTCGACGCCGGACCGTGACAGGCCTGGCAGCCGACGCCGAGACTGTTCCACTGGCTGGCGAAGGTGTTGCTGGCCGCATCGAAGTTGCGCTTGAACCCGGTGGTGTGGCACTCGACGCACATAAAGTTGGCGTTCTGGCTGGGCTTGCTCCAGTGCAGCGGATTCTTGAAGTTCACGCCCTGGCCAGGGTAGAGGTGAAACCAGCGGTTCTTCTCGGTATCCCAGGCCACGCCAAGCGCCTGCAACCGGCCTTCGCCGACCTCGATCAGGTATTGCTGAAGCGGGGCGATACCGAAGGTATAGGCGACCTTGAAGTCAGCATTCTTGCCGTCGATGCCGGGCGTGTTGACCCAGAAATCATCGCCCTTGCGCGAAAAGCGGGTGGTCTCGTTTTCAGCTTTGAAAACGACGTTGTTGAAATCGCCGAGCATGGTTTCAGCGTTTGCCGGTTGCATCGCCAACTGGTGATGAGAGCCTTGCCAATCCTTGACCTGCTCGCTGTGACAGCCCTGGCATTGCTGCTCGTCGACCATGCTCGCAGGCGACATCGCCACGGTGGGCGCAGGCTTGGCCGGCGCCACAACCGGGGCGCTCACGGGAACCGGTTTGACCGGCACCGGCGCGGGGCTGAACAGAAACCAGCCGATCCCCGCGACTGCCACCAGCAGCACGCCAATGGAAACGGGAAACAGGTAACGTGAAAGTGAGGTCGGTGAAGCATCAGGCTGAAGCGGTGCAGCTTTATTCTTATGCTTGGGCATTGCGACTTCCGTAGTCCAGGTGCATTTGCCGTCGGGCGCGCGTTCAAGCTTGATGGAGCTTTGCCGCCTCATCCGTATCTGTCAAATGAGCGGGGCCGGTGTGATGTGAATATTGTGTTTTTGGATCGCAATCGGCGTGGTTTTAGCTATACCTGTAACTCCCCAATGCAATAAATCCGGCCTTCCGACAGGAGTTACAGCATGAAGCTAGCCGTAATGATGAGCACCCTGTGCATTGCCACGCTGGGCGTGGTGGGCTGCTCCAGCAAAACCGTCGCACCCGACGAGTACTCAGGCTTCCTCAAGGACTACAGTCAGCTCAGGGAGGCCAAATCCCCGTCGGGGGCTGAAGTGATGCGCTGGATCGACCCGAAAATCGACATCGGCAAATTCACCAGCGTCTACGTCGAACCGACCCAGCTCTATCCCAAACCTCAACCCACCGTGAAGATTCCGCAGCAGACCCTCAACGGCATCACCAGCTACTACGATCAGGCGCTCAAGCGTGAGCTGGGCAAATCCCTGCCGCTGGCCTCAGGCCCCGGGCCGGGTGTGATCGTGGTACGCGCGGCGATCACCGCCGTGAGCAGCAAGACCGAAGGCCTGCATGCCTATGAAGTGATTCCGATTGCCCTGGTCGCCGCAGCGGTCAGCACCGCCAGCGGCATTCGCGATCAGGAAACCACGCTGGCGACCGAAGCGGTGTTCCTCGATGGCGGCACCAACAAGGTGGCGGCGCAGGTGGTGCGCAAGGGCTCCGGCAAACCGCTGGAAAACGATTCGCAGGTGATGAAGGCCGATGACGTGAAAAGCGTGATCGATGGCTGGGCGTCGGATCTGCATCAGTCCTACCTCAAGCTCAAGGCCAAGTAAGACCGGCACGCCGGGTCGTCCTTGAGGGCGATCCGGTGTGTGCACGGCGTCAGAAGCTGGCGCGCGCCAGTCGGTTGTAATGGCTGAGCAAGCCGTCGTAACTGCGGGTCACGGCATAGTAGTCCTCGCTCAAACGCTGAGGCTCTGAGTGGTTCTGCCAGTCGGTATGCAGCGTGTTCAATGCCTCGAGATAGTTTTGCCCCGGCTCGCCGATGCGCAGCCACAGATCCCGTGCGGCATCGGTCTTGTTCTGGAATCCGCCCGTGCGCGGCGCGAGCCAGGGTTCGCGACGGTTCCATGCCTGTTGCAGCTTTGCGGTGGTTTCGGCCAGCAACTTCGGGGTCAGCGTGCGGTTTTTCATCGCTTCGTCGAGCACGTCGGCGGTCTCCCGCGCCTGAATCATGTACGCCAGCAAGTCCCAGTGAATGTCCCTGCCCAGACGCGTTTCGATCAGCTTGAGCTGTTCGGGACGTTGCGCGGCGTCGAGCGGCAGCAGGCTTTGCCGCAGAGCCGTCGAGGCGCTGATGTACTCCTGTGAAACGCGCTCGATCGCCGCCAGTTCTCCAGGAGAGGGCTGTTGCGACCCGGAGATGAAACTCGCCTCTCGGTAAAACCGCGTGGGTGCAATGGTGGTCGTGACATGACTCAGCGCCCGGACGTACTCGTTGGCTTGCCGCGCCAGTTCAGGCTGCCAGGCCAGCAGTTCGAGTTTTTCCGTGAGGCCCTGACCGCAGACATCGCGCTGAATGTCTCGCACATTGAACGCGTCGCTGTCGTCGAAGTCCTTGAGGCTCTTCAACCAGCGCTGATCGCGAGGCAAGGGCGGTTGAGGGTTCCTGTAGCGGTCGTAGGCCACTCGCCATTGCACGTCGATCCGGTTGATGCAGGCGATCACCGGGCTCAGCGCATTGGCCTGGGCGGTGACCGGCGCATCGCGCCGGTCCAGCCAGAGATCGAGCTGGAGGAAAGGGCGGGTCGCACTCGTCAGCGCCATCACCACCAGCGCGAAGAAGAGACCGACGCAAAACATCACTCTCGTGCTCATGGGCGCGCCTCCTTGCCGTACCACTGCTCAACGGTGGCCGGTGCGCTGCATTCGGCGGTGGTGGCCGGCAAGCGGCTGCACAGGCGTTCGGTCCAGGGTTGCAGGCCCTGATTGCGATTGACCGTGCCCTGGCTGGCGACCACTTTGAATACGCCGAGCACGAGGGCCAGCACCAGAATGCCGAGGATTGTCACGCCGACTTTCACGGCAGGTCGGCTCTCTTCCCAGGACACCCGCGGCCTGGACTGCCAGCGGCGCACCAGTCCGAAGGTCGCCAGGGTCGCGGCATACACCCCGCCGGCAATCGGGCCGAAAAACCAGCCGAGCCCGGCCACCATCAACGCACCGGGCACAAGGTCGCGCAGCACGCCGAACGGCGGCGAGTCTTTGAGGGGGCCGGGGCAAAGGCTTGCGCTGAGCCGGTCGTCCAGCCGCCACACGCGATGGGCAACGTTGTGCACCAGCCAATTGAGCCCGGCCACGATCACGCCAAACACCACGGTCGAAATCATGACGATATTGATCAACCCGCTGAGGCGCACGCCAAGCGGAATGTAATGGGTGAACGCGCCGATCAGGCACGCCAGCACCACGCCCACATACGTCGGCCAGTCATTGAAACTGAGTTCCCAGTCACGCCAGAAAAACGCGGTGCCACCGGGCATCTGCGCGCAGACCTTGGGGTGATTGGCGTACAGCTCCGAACTCAACTTGCGGCACTGCGCCCAGTCGTCCTCGCGCAGGCGTCGGGCCAGTGCGCGGCGGGCGCTGAACGAGCCGGTGCCCAGCAGCAGGCGGGCGGCGCGGTGCTCGGGGGTGGCCGGCGGTTCCAGGGCGAGCTGCTGCTGGCGAGCCACAAAAAACGGCGCATTTTGCCGAGCCAGCAGGCGTTGCCATTCGCCGTCAGGGCAGGGATTTCCCGTGCAGCCGTGCCAGCCCTGACCGGTGCGCACCCGTTCGAAAATCTCGGGAGACCAGAACGGCGCATCCAGCAGTAAATGGCTCAGGGCACGGTTGAACCATTGCCGATGTTGTTCAATCGCCAGCCAATTGAAATCGGCACAACGGGCGTAGGCCTGGAGAAATCCGTCGACGTCTTCCCGTTCGAGCGCATCGCGCATCGGTTGCGCAATGCGCGCGCGTTGTTGATCCAGCAACAGATCAATGGATATCTCGTCCAGCTCCAGGCGTTGCCAGGCGCTGAACCAGAAGAAGGTCGGGATGGCCCAGTCCACCAGCGTCTGCGAAGTCTCAGGGTGTTCAATGCAATGATGCAGCACCGTGTCTTCGAAGAAGTGCGCGCAACCCTGTTCGAGGGTGACGGCATGGCGATGATTCAGCTCTTCAACGCTGAGCCCGTCCAGCGAACGGGTCGCCAGTTGCAGGGCATCGACCTCGACCACGGTCAGGCCGCTCAGGTCCCAGGATTCTTCAATGCCCTGATCCTGTGTTTGCTCCTGCTCTTCGTCCGGATTCTGCTCGTGATACTGCTGCCATTCCTTGTAGGCCAGCGCCTGCTCATAGGCATCGCGCAGTCGCTGGAAGCCCTCGGGGTCGTCGTCGGGGCGGGTCTGTTTGAGCAGGACGGCATATTGGCGTTTGATCGTGCGCACATCGGCGTCGGCCGACAGGCCAAGGACGGTCCAGCAACTCATTGCGATGACAACTCCATAAAAACTGCGACGCGATCCAGTGGTGGCATTGTGATGTTGCGCACCCTACCTGTTTCGCGTCGAAAAGTCCTCGTGTCTCGCTCAGTCGCCGACAAACCAGCGGAAATACGGATTGCCGCCATCCCCGCGCATCACTTCGCGAATGTCCCGTCCCCAGGCATCGCGGTCACCGTCGTAGGCATGCAGGCTGGCGCGGTAGAACTGCATCAGGCGCTGGCGGTGGGCTTGCATGCGCTCGTCGAACCCGGCGTCGGTATTCACCAGCGGCGGCGCGACGTACAGATCGAGCAGGGCAGGCAGCACGCGGGTGATTTCCTTGGTGCGAACCCATGGCGCGTACTCGATGCGTGGCTGGTCGTCGGTCACTGCCGGTGCGTCGGCGGCGAAACGCTCCAGCCCGGCGCGGTCGGTGACCCAGGTCGACAGCAGCGCCGCCGCCGAGCCGATGCCGACATCCTGCAAGGCGCCGCGCACGCTGTCCTGTTGCAGGCGCTGGGTGATTTTTCCGGCGTCCAGTTCGATGGGTGTCAGTGAACCCACCAGCAGCGTTTCGTGGAACTCGCTGGTCCACAGCGTCGCGTACGGGAACACGTCGAGGAAGCTGCGCACCAGCGAGCGCGAGTCGTCGATATTCTGGGTCGGCAGCGGCAGCCATTGTGCGACCAGACCCTGTTTTTCCAGGCGGCTGGCGGCCAGTTGGTAGAAGTCGCGGGAATACAGGTTGACCACGCCGGCGGCGGAGGGCGGCGGTGGTTCGAGGGTGATCAGATCGTAGGTCTGCGGGCTGCGCAGCAGTTCCTGACGACCGTCGCGCAGACGCACATCGACGCCGGGGTCACTGGCGGCGTTGAAGTTGCCCTTGAACAGCGGCGCCGCTTTGACCACCGCCGGCAGCAGTTCGGCGACCACCCGGTGCTCCAGCCCCGGATAGCGCAGCAGCGCGCCGGCGGTGATGCCGGTGCCGAAACCGATCACCAGCGCCGAGCGCGGTTCGCCGTTGTGGATCAACAGCGGCAGCAGCGCCTGAATGCGCATGTAGCGCAGCGACGGCATGGCATCGCCGGTGTTCGACACGCCTTGAATGTACAAACGCTGGAAGGCATTGCGGCCTGTTCCCTGGCTGACCACCGCCACCGTGCCGCCGCGTCCTTCCTCGTAGAACGCCAGTGTGCCGTTGCGCGCACCGGGCAGCAGGCTGGCGAGTTTGTTCACGGGCGTGAGCACCGCCAGTGCCACCGACAACAGCCCGAGCGCGACTACCGCCTGACGTCGGCCTTTCTTCACGCCATGGCCCTTGCGCACAGCGAACCAGCCGATGCCGGCGGCGATGATCGCCAGCAGGCCCAGCGTGCGCACCAGCCCCAGCAGCGGGATCAGCACGAAGCCGCAAAGCATCACCCCGACAATCCCGCCCAGGGTGTTGAACGCCACCACTGCGCCGACATCGCGACCGATGCGCTCGTGACCGACGCTCAAACGCAGGGCCAGCGGAAATGCCGCGCCTAGCAGCAACGTCGGGACAAACACGATGACCAGCGCCGCCACGGCAAAACGCGCACTCATGCCGGCCAGTTCACTGGCGCCCTGGGTCAGCAGCCAGATTTCCGCCTGGCTCTGGGCGATCACCAGCCAACGGCCGAGCACGGCAATTTCCAGCAGGGCAATCAGTCCGGCGCCGGCGATCAGCAGGCCGAACACGCCCCACGGATCACGAATCCGTTCAACCCGCCGGGCGAGCAGGGCGCTGCCCAGAAACAGGCCGGCCAGATACGTCGCCAGCACCACGGCGAACGCGTAGGTGCGGGTACTCATGAATTGCACGATTGACTGCGACCACACCACTTCGTAGCCGAGGGCCACGCCGCCGGCGATGGAATACAGCCACAGGGCGGTGCGATCCGGCGCCTTTTCAATGTGATGTTTGACCGGCGTCTCGACCGGCATCGGACGCAGACGCTGCCAACCCAAGGCTCCGGCGGCGGCCAACAGGTTGAGCATCGCGGCGGCCAGCGCACTGCCGCGCACGCCGAGGGCGGCGATCAGCAGGAACGCCGCGAGCAGGGTGCCGGCAATCGCGCCGAGGGTGTTGGCCGCGTACAACTGACCGCCGGCCTTGCCCGGACTGGCCGCCAGCGAGCGCACCAGCACCGGCAACGTGCCGCCCATCAACACCGCCGGCGCGCCCACCAGAAGGAACGGCAACAGCCAGGCCAGCAGTCCGACATGATTCTGCAACCAGGCAAACGGGCCGGCCGCCACGCTCATGGCAAAGGTCGCGCCGACGCCCAGCACCGCCACCAGCACTTCCAGCCCGGCATACAGCAACACCGGCTGTTGCAGTCGATCGGCCCAGCGCCCGAACAGCCAGCCGCCCAGTGCGAGCCCGGCAAAGAAAGCGCTGATACCGGTAGTGATCGCATAGACCTCGACCCCGACCACCAGCGACAGCTGCTTGATCCACAGCACCTGGTAAACCAGCGCCGCAGCGCCGGAGATGCACAGCAGCAGGGCGGGGATCAGCAACGCCGCCGTGGCGGTGTGCGGGACGGGGTGGGCCGGGGATTTGCTGGCGACACGTGAGGACATGCAGATGGCCTTGTTCCGGTTCAAGAATGGCTGCGACTGTGCGGGGCTCATCGCGGGCAAGCCCGCTCCCACAGGGATCCATGGCGTTATACAAATCCCTGTGGGAGCGAGTTTGCTCGCGATGGGCGCGACTCGGTCACAAGCCGAAAACTGTGCCGCTCGCCAACGACGGCGAGCGGCGGTCACGCAGGCTTACTTGGCCGCTTTCATTTTCTCCTCGATTTTCTTGTCCACGTCTGCGCGGATCTGGTCGATGCTGAAGCTCGCCGGACGTTGGCTTGGCGGGTAATCGACGAAGGTTTGCAGGAACTTGGCGGATCGGCTTATACCCTGGAAGATCAGGTAGTCGTTTTTCGCCAGCCAGTCAAAGTATTGGTCGGAGACCGTGTCGGCGCGTTCATACGGATCCATGCGCAGATTGAAAATCTTCGGTACGCGCAGGCACGTAAACGGTTCGCTCCAGACCTTGAAGCCGCCCGGTGCACGCTGCTCGCAGAAGACGAACTTCCAGTCCTTGTAACGCATGCTCACCAGTTCACCGTCATCGTTGAAGTAGTAGAACTCGTCACGTGCGCTCTTGTCGGTCTTGCCGGTCAGGTAGTCCAGCTGGTTGAAACCGTCCAGATGCACCTTGAAGTTCTTGCCGCCAACGTCTGCGCCCTTGAGCAAGCGATCCTTGATGTCGAGATCACCCACGGCCGCGAGCAGGGTCGGGAACCAGTCCAGACCGGAGAACATTTGCGTCGACACTTCACCGGCCTTGACCTTGCCCGGCCAACGAATCATTGCCGGCACCCGATAGGCGCCTTCCCAGTTGGAGTTTTTCTCGTTGCGGAACGGCGTGGTGGCCGCGTCCGGCCAGGACCATTGGTTCGGGCCGTTGTCGGTGGTGTAGACCACGATCGTGTTGTCGGTGATTTTCAGGTCATCGAGGGTCTTGAGCAGTTTGCCCACGTCGCCGTCGTGTTCGAGCATGCCGTCTGCATACTCGTTGCCGACCATGCCGCTCTGGCCCTGCATGGACTCACGCACATGCGTGAAGGCGTGCATGCGGGTGGTGTTCATCCAGACGAAGAACGGTTTGTCAGCCTTGGCCTGTTTCTCGATGAACGCCTGCGCGGCGGCGGTGGTTTCATCGTCGATGGTTTCCATGCGCTTCTTGTTCAAGGCGCCGGTGTCTTCGATCTTGCCGTCGGCAAAACTGTGGATCACGCCACGGGGCGAGGAAGCCTTGACGAACTCGGCATCATCCTTGGGCCAGTAAGGGCGTTCCGGCTCTTCTTCGGCATTCAGGTGATAAAGATTGCCGAAGAATTCATCGAAGCCATGGTTGGTGGGAAGGTACTCGTCCCTGTCGCCGAGGTGATTCTTGCCGAACTGACCGGTGGCATAACCGTGGGCCTTCAGCGCCTGGGCGATGGTCACGTCACGGGCCTGCAAGCCGACCGGTACGCCCGGCATCCCGACCTTGGACAGGCCGGTGCGCAGCGCTGTCTGGCCGGTAATGAACGTGGACCGCCCGGCGGTGCAACTGTTCTCCGCATAGTAGTCGGTGAACATCATGCCTTCCTTGGCGATCCGGTCGATGTTCGGCGTCTTGTAGCCGACCACGCCCATCGAGTAGGCACTGATGTTGGTCTGGCCGATATCGTCGCCGAAGATCACCAGAATGTTGGGTTTATCGGCCGCTGAGGCGGTTGCCGACAGGGCCATGACTGAAGTCGCCACCAGGGCGAGCCTGGGTATCCACTTGCGTATGCGAGTCATATGACTTGCTCCTTTAGCGCGGGGGTGGGGTGCACGACAAACGTTTTTTCCTGCTACTTCACTTGCTCGGGTACGGGCGGATCGAACGGGTAGATCCGGCGCCAGTCGCTCGCCATGTCCACCACGGTCCAGCCTCGGGAGTTCGCTTCGTCGAGGGCCTTGTCCAGGCGCCCGATATCGGATTTTCGGTCGTAGGCCCACTCGCGCTTGGCGTCGGTGTGATGCACCAGGCCCATGAAGCGTTTGCCGGGACCGGAGGCGGTCCACTGCAGCATCTGCAGGTCGCCGTCGGAGTTGCCGAAGGCGAGGATCGGCCGACGCCCGATCACGGCGTCGATGCTCACCGGTTTGCCCGGGCCGTCGTCGTTGTGCGCCAGTTTGGCGGTGCGCATGATCGAGGCCTTGCCGTCCTTGTATTCGAACGCGGTCACGAAGGTGGTGCCGATCACCCGTTCCGGCGGGATGCCGTAGACCTTCTCGGCGAAGGCGCGCATGAAGCCAGTGTCGCCACCCGAGACGATGTAGGTCTTGAAGTCCTGGCTGCGCAGGTAGTCGAGCATTTCCAGCATCGGCTGGAAGATCATTTCGGTGTACGGCTTGCCGGTTTTCGGATGGCGGGCCTGGGAGAGCCAGGTTTTTGCGTAGTCATCGAACGCTTCGGTGGTCATTCCCGAATGAGTGGCGGCGACGATCTTCATGATGCCGTCCATGCCTGAAGCGGCGAGGGCCTTGTGATCGTTTTCCAGAACAGCCTTGAACGGCTGAGTGGTTTTCCATTCTGGGTGCTGTGGTGCCGTGCGTTTGACTTCATCGAACGCGAACAGGATTTCGAAATAGGCGGGTTGCTCGCTCCAGAGGGTGCCGTCGTTGTCGAACACGGCGATGCGTTCGGCGGGTTTGACGAAGTCCTTGCCGGCCTGATCGGTGACCGCCTCGACGAACTCGATGATGTGCTTTTTCGCCGGGCTGTCGTTCCATGACGGCAGCGGTTCGCTGGCCTGCGCCAGCAGCGGCAATGCGAGGCCGAACAACAGGGCCAGACCGAAACGTTGGCGATGCAGCATCGGGTTCGTCATGGGAAATCCTTCTCGTGAACGGGGTTGAGCGGGCGCAGGGCCGAGGCCGGTCGGGCCTGCTGTTGTTTGGCCTGACTGTGAAGCGTAGACAACGATTGGCGCAGCTGACCCAGTGCCTGCCCAGCGGCCGGATCGCGCCCGTAAAGGCTGCGCAACAGTCCTTGCAGGCGTGGCCCGGCGTTGCTCAGTTTCAGGCCCAGACCGCAACGTCGCAGCCACAGGTACAGGGCCGTCAGCTGCGGCGGTTGCCCGGCCAGTTGCCCGGCGACCTGCTGCCACGCGAAGTCGGCCGATTGCTGGCGGGCCTGTTGCCGCACAAGCTGGCGCTGTTGCCATTGACGGCGCGCACGGCTGAACGCAGGCCGGCCGAGATAACCGAGTACGCCCAGTGCGGCCAGCACGGCGAGCCAGAGGAATCCCTGTGTCGACAAGTGCAGGCGATGGTTCTGGCCGAGCTGGCGCAGATCCTCGGTGATCGAGAACACCGGTTTGTAGGCGCTGTTGGCACTGGCCTCGAAGGTGACCTCGGGGACTTGCGCCGTGCGAATCTGTTGCGTGCGCGAGTCCCACCATTTCACGTTGATGGCCGGCAGGGTGTGGGCACCGGCGGTGTCGATGCGATAGCTGACGCTGTCGATGCGCTGACCGCCCAGAATATTGCCGCGCCCGTCATCGAGGCTGCTGACTTGCGGCGTCTTCACATAGCGGCTCAGTCCTTTGACTTCGCTCAGAGCAGGCACGGGCAGCGCCATGGCCAGTGCGCCGTCGGCTTGCAGGGTCAGTTGGCGGGTGAGGCTGTCGCCGACTTTCAGCGGCGTGGCCGACCGGGTGACGGTTTGGCTGAAGCGCAGCCCGGTGGCCACCAGCGGGGTTTCTCCGGGGTTGAAGCCGGGTGGCAGGGCGGCGCTGAATTGCAGCGGCTGGCTACTGGCGCTGATTTCAGCGGTGGCCTGGCCGGGTGTGGCGCTTACGGTCAGCGCCGGAACGTCGAAGGTTCGGGCGGCATTGGGCGTGATCAGGTAGCTGTAGCGCAGACCACTGAAGGACTGGCCGTCGATGGTCTGGTTCAAGTGCTGGGCCTGACCGTCGGGTGGCATCACCAGCGCACCCTCGAGTTTCAGGTCGGGCAGGGTGGCGGCGCTGGTGAACCAGGTGTCGGTAAGCACGTCGAGTTGCAGCTCCACCAGACCGCCGACCTTGATGCCGTCGGCGGGTTGCAGTTGGGCCTGGACTTTGAGTTGGGGTTCAGCTGCAAAGGCGTTCAAGTTGATCAAACTGAACAGGAGCAATGCATTGATTATTGTATTGACTGGTCGTGCCTCATCGCGGGCAAGCCCGCTCCCACAGAGATCAGCTGTGTTCACTTCATTTGTGTTCGCACCACAAAACCCTGTGGGAGCGGGCTTGCCCGCGATGGCGGCAGCGAAAGTTAGAAAAGTCATGGCTTGGCCCCCGCCTGGTCCTGCAGGCTGAATTTCTGCCGGAGGAATTTCGCCGGTGAGGTGGTGAGGTTCTGCAGCCACAACGCATCCGACGTCGCCTGTTCGGTCGTCACGGCTTTGCTCTGGCCCTTGCCCGGTGTCTTGTCGAACTTGACCTCGTCCGGTTTGGTTTCTGGGGCGTTCTGATCGGCGCTTTCGGTGTCTTTCTGCAGGGCGATGGCCAGCGCCAGGTTGGCCGTGGCTTCGGGGAATTGTGGTTGCAGTTTCAACGCCTGCTGATAGGCCGCGATGGCTTGATCGAACTTGAAGCGGCGCACGTAGATGTTGCCCAGATAGAAATACGCTTGCGGCGTGTCCAGCCGGGCGAAGGTCGCCAGCGCCAGATCGAAGTCAGCGGCGTGATAGGCCGCGACGCCTTTCCAGTACGGATCGACAAACAGCGCCGCCGCTTGCGGGAAATGCTCATGCTCGAAGGCCCAGCGCCCTTGCTGGTCGCGGGTGAAGAACGCGTCGGTCAGGGCATTGGCCTGCGCCGGCGCCGATGGCCAGCCGAGACCCACGGCCAGAGCGAGTGCCGGCATCCAGTTCACGCTCCAGCCCTTGCGCACGCTGAACAACGCCAGCAGCAACAACGGCCAGCACAGCCAGTATCCGGCGTCTTTCCAGTGCAATTCCTGCTGCTCGGCGCTGGCGCTCTGAAAGTGTTGTTGCGCGTGCAGTTCGACCCAGTCCAGATCGTCGTTGGTCAGGGTCAGACTGCCCAGCGGCGCATCGAGTACCGAGGCCAGTTGCTTGATCGCCGCCGGGTCGAAGCTGCCCAGTACCGGACGACCGTTGCTGTCGGTGCGCGGCTGGCCGTTCGCATCCTGAATCAACCCGCCGTCCTGATTGCCCACCGCGAGCACCAGCACTTGCAAACCTGTGCCCTGCAACTGTTTGCCCAGTCCATCGAGCTGCGCAGTGTCGGCGCCGTCAGTGATCAACAGCAGGCTGCCCGGGGTTTTCTCGGCTTCGAGCAGGCGCTTGGCCTGATCGATCACGGCGCCGACATTCTTGCCCGGTTTGTCGATCAGCCCGGTGCCCAGGGCCTGAATGAAACTGTCGAGCAACGCCGGGTCATCGGTCGCCGGCAGCACCAGATGCGCGCTGCCGGCGTAGGCGATCAACGCGGTGCGCGCACCGGCGCGGCGCTGGATCAGGTCATGAAGGGTGTGTTTTGCGGCCTCCAACCGAGTGGGCGGTACGTCGCTGGCGTCCATCGACGGCGACAGGTCGACGGCCACGATCAGCGGCGCACGATTCTCCAGAAAGTCCGGCCGGTCCTGCTCCCAGGTCGGCCCGGCTGCCGCCACGGCGCCCAGCACCAGCAACGCACACAGCAGATGCACCGGACGCAGGCGCTGGTGATCCTGCGGGGTGACCAGCAGGTGCGGCAGCAGATGCTCGGCGATATTGCCGCGCAGACGCCGCTGCAAATCACGGCTGCGCCGCCAGATCAACGGCAGCAGCGCCGCGAACAGTGCGAGCAACAACCACAGCGGACGCAAGAAGTGGAAGTCGCCGAGATTGATCTCCATCTCAGGCCTCCTGCCGCTGACGTGCAACCGCCAGCCTTGGGCGCAGCAGTGCGCCGAGGTGATACAGAGTCAGCAACACCAGCGCCGCGCCCAGCGGCCAGTAAAACAATTCGCGCTGGGGTTGATGGCTGAGGGTCTTCACTTGATGGGGCGTGAGCCGGTCGAGGGTGCTGTAGACCTGATCCAGCGCGGTGCGGTCTTCGGCGCGGAAGAACTGGCCGCCGGTGGCCTGGGCGAGCTGTTGCAGGCTTTGCAGATTGACCTTGGCCTCGCCGGAAGCAGTGGGGTCGCCGATGCCGATGGTATGAATCACCACGCCTTTGGCGGCGGCCATCTCGGCGGCATGGTCGGGGGTGATGGCGCTGCTGGTGTCGTTGCCGTCGGTGAGCAGGATCAGGACTTTTTCCTGTTCATGGGCCTTGTCCAGCAGCTTCAGGCTGAGGCCGATCGCATCGCCAATCGCAGTGTTGGGGCCGGCCATGCCGATGCCGGTGTCCTCCAGCAACAGGGACAGGCTGGCGTGATCGAGGGTCAGCGGCGCCTGCGGATAAGCGCCGCTGCCGAACACGATCAGGCCGAGGCGATCGTCCTTGCGCTTGTCGATGAAGCCTTGCACGACTTCTTTGACGGCGGCCAGGCGATTGATTTTCTGGCCGGCGGCGTTGGTGAAATCCTCGGTTTCCATCGACTGCGAGAGGTCGATGGCGAGCATCAGGTCGCGCACCGGTTGCTGGCGTTCGATGGGTTTTTCGACGAATACCGGGCGAGCAACGGCGACCAGCAACAGGGCCCACACCAGCACATTCAGCCACAGCTGCCAGTGATTGCTGCGGGTGCCGGCACTGGCCGGGGTTTCGCCGACGGCGCGGCTCATGGCGCCGAAGAATGGCACCCGCACGGCGCTGCGCGCTTCCTGGTAGGCGGGCAGGTAACGGAAGGCCAGCCAAGGCAGCGGCAGCAGGAGCAACAGCCAGGGGTAATCAAGCTGCCACATGATGACGCTCCACCCAGTGTTGGCAGGTGTCGAACAACGCCAGGCGCTGCGGCGCGGGCAGGGCGCGCAACGCGTCGTCCGGGGCGTAGGCGAGTTGCGCCAGTTGTTCGCTCAAATCCGCCGGCAGCGGCTTTTTGCAGTGCCGCTGCAAGAAGGCTTGCCAATCCTCCCGTCCCAACGCGGCTCCCACAGGGTTCGCATTCCAGCGGGTAGATTTGTGGGTGGGCATTGAAAGGGCGACGCGCTTGAGCAATTCCGGCAATTCGCGCAACGCATTCAGGTCGTCGCTGCGCTCGCGCAATTGCGCCAACCGCACCAGCGCGTCACGCCGATATTGATCCCGTCGCCATTGCCCATAGCGCCGCACGCCGATCAGCAACGCGGCCAGCACCAGCACCGCCAGCAACACCCACCAGCCCCAGGTCTGCGGTGCGTAGCTCACCGGCGCAGGCAGGCCCAGCTCCTTGAGCTGTGCGATGTCCGGAACGTGCGGATTCATCGTCTCGCACCGCTGGATTTACCAAGCTCGGCGCGTAATTGCTGATGCGCCTCTTCGGCGGTGCTGAACATCATCAAAGGCACCTGACTGCGGCGCAGCAGGGTGGTGACGTCCTTGAGCCGACCACCGAGAAAATCCCCCAATGGCTGGTGCACGCTGCGTTTCTCAACCGCCAGCTCTACCTGCAACTGGCCCTGGGTCACCAACAGCCTGCCGTCGCTCGGCAGCTTCATCGCCATCGGGTCATAGACTTGCAGGGCGACCACGTCGTTGTGCGCCGCCAGTTGCCGCATCAATTGCAAGGTGCGCTCGCCGGCCCCGGCGAAATCACTGACGATGCAAATCAGATGGTCGTGCCCGGCCACCGCGAGGCAACGCTGCAAGGCCTTGTCCAGTTGATCTTCGTCCTCGGCGTCCGGGTTGCCGGCGTTCAGTGCCTGATTCTGCTGGGCGATGCGGCTCAGCAGCGCCTCGACCCGTTTGCGGCTGCGCAACGGCGCGATGCTGTCGATGCGTTGATCGTTGAACACCAGCCCGCCGACCCGGTCACCGGCATGGAACACCATCCACGCCGCCAGTGCGCCGAGTTCGGCAGCGACGGCGGATTTGAAGCTGCGCTGCGAGCCGAAGAACATCGACATGCGCTGGTCGACCACAATCAGCGCCGGGCGGTCGCGCTCTTCGGTGAAAGTGCGCACTACCGGTTTGCCGGTGCGCAGCGAGGCGCGCCAGTCGAGGTGACGCAGATCGTCACCCGGCTGATAACGGCGCAATTCGTCAAAGTTCAAACCCCGCCCGCGCAGGCGCGAGGCGTGATTGCCGGCAAGGATGCTGCCCCGGGGCTGGCGGGCGAGAAAACTCAGGTCACGGGCCTTGAACTCCAGCGCCATCAATTGCGCGAGTGAGACATAGACCAGTCCGTCGGCGGCTTCCATGGCAGACCTCAGGCCGGAATGGCGACTTTGTCGAGGATCCGGTCCAGCACCTGATCGGCACTGACGCCATCGGCCACCGCGTCGTAGCTCAGTTGCAGGCGATGACGCAGCACCGGGTGCACCACGGCGCGCACGTTGTCCGGCGAAACGAAGTCCTGGCCCTGCAACCACGCATCGGCGCGGGCGCAACGATCAAGGCCAATGCCGCCGCGCGGGCTGGCACCGATGGCGATCCAACGGGCGAGGTCTTCGTCGTAATCCGCCGGATGGCGGGTGGCGTTGATCAGGTCGATCAGATAGCGATCGATGGCGGGGGAAACGTGCACCGCGCTGACTTCCTTGCGCGCGGCGAAAATCACGTCCTGCGCCAGCTCAAAACCCTTGGTCGGCGTGGTGCTGGCGCCCTGTGCAAACTCCTCGGCGCGCAACAGTCGTAGCACCTGGCTTTCGTTGTCGGCGCTGGGGTAATCCAGCAGGACTTTCATCAGAAACCGGTCCATCTGCGCTTCGGGCAGCGGGTAGGTGCCTTCCTGCTCGATCGGGTTCTGAGTGGCGACCACGATGAACAGCTCCGGCAGCGCATGGCTGTTGCCGGCCACGGTGATCTGCCGTTCTTCCATGGCTTCGAGCAACGCGGCCTGCACCTTGGCCGGTGCACGGTTGATCTCGTCGGCGAGGATCAGGTTGCCGAACAGCGGGCCGGGCTGGAAGCGGATCTCGTTCCTGCCCTCGACCTGATGCAACACCTCGGCACCGGTGATGTCCGAGGGCAGAAGATCCGGGGTGAACTGGATGCGGCTCATCTTCGCGTCCAGGTGTCTGGCCAGCGCCTTGACCGTGCGGGTCTTGGCCAGCCCCGGCAGGCTTTCCAGCAACAGGTGCCCGTTGGCCAGCAGGCCGAGCAGGATCTGCCGGATCACCTGATCCTGGCCGAGCACCGCTTCGGCGATGCTGGCTTGCAGGGCGTTGAGGTCGGTGAGTGCAGTCATGTAGCTTCCCTTCTCGAATGACCGGTCATGAGGGAGCCCGGTCGCGGTCTAGAAAAACGCCAGAGTCATGTTCACGGCGACGCCGTTGCCTTCAGGCCGGTTCTTGGTGTCGAACTCCGGCACCCAGCGCGCGCTGACACTGGCCTGGGCATCGGCGAACTTGCCGCTCCAGCCGACGGTCGGACCGGCGCCCACCGAACGCCCGCGAAAGCCGTTGAGGGTGTCGGCGGTGTCGCCCTTGTCGTCGCTGATCTGCTGGACATAACCGGCGACCAGCCCGGCGTTCCAGCCGTTGCCGAAACCGTGGGTCCACAGGGCTTCGAGAGTGAAGATGTCGCCGGTGCGGTAATCGGTGGCCTTGTTCTCGGTGTAGAACTGCAGGTTGCCGGAAAGGGTGAATTCGCCGCCCTTGCCGTCCAGATGAGAGAACGCCACGGTGGGCATGAACGTGTAATTGTTCTGCCCGGGGTTGGCCAGCCGATCCTCGTTATAGGCACCGGTCGGAACGTAGATCGGCAGCGAAAACGCGATGTGGTTGAGCTCGTCGAAGTGGTAACCGGCGGCAATCGGCGTGATCAGCGCATCGGCAAACTGGGTGCCGGAATCGCTGGTGCCGAGGGTACGGCCGCGCGGGCCGGTGATGGCAGCATCGATGTCGGTGTACTGCACCGGAACGCCAATGGCCGAGGCGTAATTCCATTGGCCTTTGCCGGTGTCCCAGACGTGGGTGAGGTTGGCCATGGTGTAGGAGACTTTCATCTTGATTCCGGCGCTGACCTCACCGGAAATCGGCGCGCCGCGACTGCCCTTGATCTCGCCGTCGTACCAGATGCTGGTCAAGGACATCACCCAGCCTGGCGCCGGTGGAATCACGCCTGCGTTGGAAAACACCTGCTGGCCGGTGATCGGCCGACCGACACCGCCTTCGGCCGCGAACACCAGCGGACTGCCGATCATGCACAGCGCCAGCAACGGGCGGACAACGCGAGGCGTGATCATGAGGCACTCCGTTTATTGTTTTGAATGGGCCGGATCGAGCAACGTTGATCGGGTCTGCTCGTCGTACTGGGTCAGTGACCAGGAGGGAGCGGTCGGGGGAGGGACGTACTCGGCGATGGCTCGGGCATCGTGCGTGCTGGCGGTGAAATCCTGAGCACCGACGCCGCAACTGACGAACATGCTCATCACGCCGTAACCGGCGATTTTGATGAGCGTTTTCGAACGACCGCAGAAGACGGACGTCGGCACGCTCGCCGACCACAAGACGTTGATCCCGTTGCTTTTGGACATGATTCCCCGGTTCCCTGGTGGCTCATTGGACGACTCGGCACTTTCCAGGCCGTTACGACGTAATCCCTTTCTTATCAAGCCTGTAGGACATGTCTGTTGACGCTAGCAGTTAATCGGGGGTTAGCCAGTCTAAGGGGTTAATTCTTTGGTTTTGTGCGCAGGATCACGTTGCTTTGTGCACGAAAGTGATCCTGCGCAAATTTTCGCTACTCAGTGTTTTTTGGCCTGTTCGCGGATGCGTTCTTCCTGCTCGCGCAGTTGCGGAGTGAACTCGGCGCCGAAATCTTCCGGGCTGAACACCTGGCGAATCTCGATTTCCGATTCAGTACCCGGCATGGGGTTCGGGCAACGCTTGACCCATTCGATGGCTTCCTCTTTCGATTTCACGTCCCAGATCCAGTATCCGGCGATCAGCTCTTTGGTCTCGGCGAACGGGCCGTCGATCACGCTGCGGTTTTCACCGCTGAAACGCACACGGGCGCCTTTGCTGCTGGGGTGCAGGCCGTCGGCGGAAACCAGGATGCCGGCCTTGGCCAGTTGTTCGTTGTAGTTGCCCATGTCGGTCAGCAGTTGCTCGCTGGGCATCACGCCGGCTTCGGAGTCGTGGCTGGCTTTGACAATGATCATGAAGCGCATGGTGTTTCTCCGCAGTAAGGTGAGGGATTCATGGCTTAGTCGAACGGCTCGGGTGGGAATCGACAGGTCGTTAAAGAAAAGATGCAGACTCGCGTTTTAACAAGCATCACCCTCTTTGAGAGCAGGGATGTGGGGAGACTGGAGAATGTGTATCCAGTTTTGTGTGCCTGCACATGACAATTTTGGTTCAGGCATAGGTCGTCGGACAATTTCGTGGTTAACTTCCGCCTCTTGCATGCTTTCCCAACAACGTTAAGAAGGACTCCGTTCATGGCTCAAGTCACGCTCAAAGGCAACCCGGTTCAAGTCAACGGCCAACTGCCACAAGCCGGTTCCAAGGCGCCAGCCTTTTCCCTGGTAGCCGGCAATCTGTCCGACGTCACCCTGAAAGACTTCGCCGGCAAGCGCAAAGTGCTGAACATCTTCCCAAGCGTCGACACTCCGACCTGCGCCACTTCCGTGCGCAAGTTCAACGCTCAGGCCAACGACATCAGCAACACCGTGGTGCTGTGCATCTCGGCTGACCTGCCGTTCGCCCAGGCTCGCTTCTGCGGCGCCGAAGGCCTGGAAAACGTACAGAACCTGTCGACCCTGCGCGGCGCCGAGTTCATCGAGAACTACGGTGTGGCCATCGCTGACGGCCCGCTGAAAGGCCTGACCGCCCGTGCGGTGGTTGTTCTGGACGAAAACGACAACGTCCTGCACAGCGAACTGGTCAAGGAAATTGCAGAAGAGCCTAACTACGAAGCGGCGCTGTCCGTTCTCAAGTAAGCGCTTTTACAATTGTTAACGGCCTGGCTCTGTCCAGGCCGTTTTCATTTGTGTATCAGTGTTTTGCCTCACACCTTGAAACGTAAGTGGAAGGTAAATTGCCGGTAAAGCTGCTTTGCTAAATCCCTACCAGTGCTTATCGTTCAGCCTCCCGTAAAAGAAGCCCACGCGCCCAATGGTTAATCACTCCATGCAATCGTCTTCCCGAAAGTCCCGTCGCTGGCTGTTGAGCCTGCTTGTCCTGCTGGTCATTGCCGGTCTGTGCTGGAAATTCTGGCCCGCCGGATCGACCCACAAGGAGGGCGGCGAGAAGGCGCAGGCCGGTCACACCGGCCGTTCGGGGATGATGCGTCCAGGCTTCGGCGGGGCGGGTGGGCCGATTCCGGTACGCGTGGCGCCGGCGGTCACCGGGGACTTCCCGCTGTACTACAAGGCCTTGGGCACGGTGACGGCGCTCAACACCATCAATGTGCGCAGCCGGGTTGGCGGCGAACTGGTGAAGATCTATTTCGAGGAAGGCCAAATGGTCAAGGCCGGCGACCTGCTGGCGGAGATCGACCCGCGCCCGTACCAGAACGCCTTGCTCCAGGCCGAAGGCACCTTGCTGCAGAATCAGGCGCAGTTGAAGAACGCCCAGGTCGATGTCGAGCGTTATCGCGGTCTTTACAAGGAAGACAGCATCGCCAAGCAGACCCTGGACACCGCCGAAGCGCTGGTCGGCCAATACCTCGGCACCGTGAAAACCAATCAGGCGGCGGTCAACGACGCCAAGCTCAATCTCGAATTCACCAAGATCCGCGCACCGATTGCCGGTCGCGTCGGCCTGCGTCAGCTCGACGTCGGCAACCTTGTCGCGGCGAACGACACCACGTTCCTCGCGGTCATCACTCAGACCCAGCCGATCAGCGTGGCCTTCACCCTGCCGGAAAACAGCCTGGAAACCGTGCTCGCCCGCTACCGCAGCGGCGCCAAACTGCCGGCCGAGGCCTGGGATCGCGGCGACACCAAACTGCAAGCCACCGGTGTATTGCAAAGCCTCGACAACCAGATCGACGTGACCACCGGCACCCTGAAATTCAAGGCGCGCTACGAGAACCGCGATCAGTCGCTGTTCCCCAATCAGTTCGTCAACGTTCATTTGCTGGCTGACACCTTGAAAGGTGTGGTGCTGGCGCCGTCGGCGGCCATCCAGTTCGGCACCAACGGCACCTTCGTCTACGCGCTGGACGGCGACAAGAAAGTCACCATCCGCCAGTTGAAGATCGGCGCCAGCGACGGCGAAAACACCGTGATTACCGAAGGCCTGGCCGCTGGCGATCGGGTGGTGCTGGAAGGCACTGACCGTCTGAAGGAAGGCAGCGAAGTGGAAGTGGTCAACGACAGCAAGGACGTACCGACCACCCCGACCGAACACCTGCAAGGCAAGTCCGCCGCCACCGCGCCTGACGCCACTGTCACCGACAAGGCCAAGAAGGGCGCATGAACATTTCGCGTCTGTTCATCCTCCGCCCGGTCGCTACCACGCTGAGCATGCTGGCCATCGTGCTGGCCGGGCTGATCGCCTATCGCCTGCTGCCGGTTTCGGCCTTGCCGCAGGTCGATTACCCGACCATCCGGGTCATGACCCTGTATCCGGGCGCCAGTCCGGACGTGATGACCAGCGCCGTCACCGCGCCGCTGGAACGTCAGTTCGGGCAGATGCCGGGCCTGACGCAAATGGCTTCGACCAGTTCCGGCGGTGCGTCGGTGCTGACTTTGCGTTTCAGCCTCGACATCAACATGGACGTCGCCGAACAGCAGGTGCAGGCCGCGATCAACGCCGCGACCAATCTGTTGCCGACCGACTTGCCGGCGCCGCCGGTGTACAACAAGGTCAACCCGGCGGACACCCCGGTGCTGACCCTGGCCATCACCTCGAAAACCATGCTGCTGCCCAAACTCAATGATCTGGTCGACACGCGCATGGCGCAGAAAATCGCCCAGATCAGCGGTGTCGGCATGGTCAGCATTGCCGGCGGTCAGCGTCAGGCGGTGCGGATCAAGGTCAACCCCGAGGCGCTCGCGGCCAACGGCCTGAACCTGTCGGACGTGCGCACGCTGATCAGCGCGTCCAACGTCAACCAGCCCAAGGGCAACTTCGACGGCCCGACCCGGGTGTCGATGCTCGACGCCAACGACCAGCTGACTTCGCCCAAGGATTACGCCAACCTGATCCTGGCCTACGCCAACGGCGCGCCGTTGCGGCTCAAGGATGTCGCGCAGATCGTCGACGGCGCCGAGAACGAGCGTCTGGCGGCGTGGGCCAACCAGAATCAGGCCGTGCTGCTGAACATCCAGCGTCAACCGGGCGCCAACGTGATCGAAGTGGTCGACCGGATCAAGGCGCTGCTGCCGAGCATCACCGACAACCTGCCGGCCGGTCTCGACGTCGTCGTGCTCACCGACCGCACCCAGACCATCCGCGCCTCCGTCACCGACGTGCAACATGAACTGCTGATCGCCATCGCGCTGGTGGTGATGGTGACGTTCCTGTTCTTGCGGCGTGCCAGTGCCACGATCATTCCGTCGGTGGCTGTGCCGCTGTCGCTGATCGGTACGTTCGGCGTGATGTACCTGGCTGGGTTCTCGGTCAACAACCTGACCCTGATGGCACTGACCATCGCCACCGGTTTCGTGGTCGATGACGCGATTGTGATGCTGGAAAACATCGCGCGTTTCATCGAGGAGGGCGACAGCCCGATGCAGGCGGCGCTCAAGGGTGCGAAGCAAATCGGATTCACCCTGATTTCCCTGACCCTGTCGCTGATTGCGGTACTGATTCCGCTGCTGTTCATGGCCGATGTGGTGGGGCGGTTGTTCCGCGAATTCGCCATCACCCTGGCGGTGGCGATCCTGATTTCCCTGGTGGTCTCGCTGACCCTGACGCCGATGATGTGCGCGCGTCTGCTCAAGCGTGAGCCGGAAGAACATGAACAGGGCCGTTTTTACCGCGCCAGCGGTGCGTTCATCGACTGGATGATTGCCGCTTACGGGCGCAAATTGCAGTGGGTGCTCAAGCACCAGCCGCTGACCCTGCTGGTGGCCATCGGTACGCTGGCCCTGACTGTATTCCTTTATATGGTGGTGCCCAAGGGCTTCTTCCCGGTGCAGGACACCGGGGTGATCCAGGGGATTTCCGAAGCGCCGCAGTCGATTTCCTTCGCAGCGATGGGCGAGCGTCAGCAGGCGCTGGCCAAGGTGATTCTCGAAGATCCGGCGGTCGAGAGCCTGTCGTCCTATATCGGTGTCGATGGTGACAACGCCACGCTCAACAGCGGTCGGCTGCTGATCAACCTCAAGCCCCATGGCCAGCGTGATCTGACCGCCACTGAAGTGATTGCCCGCCTGCAACCGCAGCTGGACAAGCTGGTGGGCATCCGCCTGTTCATGCAGCCGGTGCAGGACCTGACCATCGAAGACCGCGTCAGCCGCACCCAATACCAGTTCAGCATGTCCTCGCCGGATTCCGAATTGCTCAGCCTGTGGAGCGGCCGTCTGGTCGAGGCCCTGGCCCAGCGTCCGGAACTGACCGATGTCGCCAGCGACTTGCAGGACAAGGGCTTGCAGGTGTTTCTGGTGATCGACCGCGATGCCGCTTCACGGCTTGGCGTGTCGGTATCGAACATCACTGATGCGCTGTACGACGCGTTCGGCCAGCGGCAGATCTCGACCATCTACACCCAGGCCAGCCAGTACCGTGTGGTGCTGCAGGCGCAGGCCGGGGAGAAGATCGGCCCGCAGGCGCTGGATCAGATCCACGTCAAGACCACCGATGGCGGTCAGGTGCGGTTGTCGAGTCTGGCCCACGTCGAGGAACGGCAGGCACAACTGGCGATCACCCACATCGGCCAGTTCCCGGCGGTGATGATGTCGTTCAACCTCGCGCCCGGCGTGGCGCTGGGGCATGCGGTGGACATCATCGAGCAGGTGCAGAAGGACATCGGCATGCCGATCGGCGTGCAGACCCAGTTCCAGGGCGCAGCCGAAGCGTTCCAGGCATCGCTGTCGAGCACCTTGCTGCTGATTCTGGCGGCGGTGGTGACCATGTACATCGTGCTCGGCGTGCTTTACGAGAGCTACATTCACCCGATCACCATCCTGTCGACCTTGCCGTCGGCGGCGGTCGGGGCGTTGCTGGCGTTGCTGCTCAGTGGCAATGATCTGGGGATGATCGCGATCATCGGCATCATTCTGCTGATCGGTATTGTTAAGAAAAACGCGATCATGATGATCGACTTCGCCCTCGACGCCGAACGCACCCAGGGCATGGCGCCGGAGCAGGCGATCTATCAGGCGGCGCTGTTGCGCTTCCGGCCGATTCTGATGACTACGCTGGCAGCGCTGTTTGGTGCAGTGCCGTTGATGCTGGCCACCGGTTCCGGCGCTGAATTGCGTCAGCCGCTGGGTCTGGTGATGGTCGGCGGGTTGCTGGTGAGTCAGGTGCTGACGCTGTTCACTACCCCGGTGATCTACCTGTACTTCGATCGTCTCGGCCGGCGCTGGGGCCGTGCACCGTCGGCCGTGGAGCCGGTGGAACAGCCATGAACCTGTCCGGTCCTTTCATCAAACGCCCGGTGGCGACCATGCTCCTGAGCCTGGCGATCATGCTGCTGGGCGGCGTGAGCTTCGGTCTGCTGCCGGTGTCGCCGCTGCCGCAAATGGACTTCCCGGTGATCGTGGTGCAGGCGAGCCTGCCCGGCGCCAGCCCGGAAGTCATGGCGTCTACCGTGGCCACGCCGCTGGAGCGCTCGTTCGGCGCCATCGCCGGCGTCAACACCATGAGCAGTCGTTCCAGCCAGGGCTCGACCCGGGTGATTCTGCAATTCGACCTCGACCGCGACATCAACGGCGCGGCGCGGGAAGTGCAGGCGGCGATCAACGCCTCGCGCAACCTGCTGCCGAGCGGGATGCGCAGCATGCCGACCTACAAGAAGGTCAACCCGTCGCAGGCACCGATCATGGTGTTGTCGCTGACTTCGGACGTGCTGGAAAAGGGTCAGCTCTATGACCTGGCGTCGACCATCCTGTCCCAGAGCCTGTCCCAGGTGCAGGGCGTCGGCGAAGTGCAGATCGGCGGCAGCTCGTTACCGGCGGTGCGCATCGAACTCGAACCCCAGGCGCTGAACCAGTACGGCGTGGCGCTGGACGATGTGCGCAAGACCATCGCCGAAGCCAACGTGCGCCGGCCCAAGGGTTCGGTCGAGGACGACCAGCGCCTGTGGCAGATCCAGGCCAACGACCAGTTGGAGAAAGCCAAGGATTACGAATCGCTGATCATCCACTACAACGGCGGCGCGGCCCTGCGTCTGAAAGACGTGGCCAAGGTCAGCGACGGCGTGGAAGACCGCTACAACAGCGGTTTCTTCAACGATGACGCAGCGGTGCTGCTAGTGATCAACCGGCAGGCCGGTGCCAACATCATCGAGACGGTGAACGAGATCAAGGCGCAGTTGCCGGCGTTGCAGGCGGTATTGCCGGCCAGCGTCAAACTGAACCTGGCGATGGACCGTTCGCCGGTGATCAAGGCCACCCTGCACGAAGCGGAAATGACCCTGCTGATCGCCGTGGCGCTGGTGATTCTGGTGGTGTTCCTGTTCCTCGGTAATTTCCGCGCGTCCCTGATTCCGACGCTGGCGGTGCCGGTGTCGCTGGTTGGCACCTTTGCGGTGATGTACCTCTACGGATTCTCGCTGAACAACCTGTCGCTGATGGCGCTGATTCTCGCCACCGGGCTGGTGGTGGACGACGCCATCGTGGTGCTGGAGAACATTTCCCGGCACATCGACGAAGGCGTCAAACCGATGAAGGCCGCGTACCTCGGGGCCAAGGAAGTCGGGTTTACCCTGCTGTCGATGAACGTCTCGCTGGTGGCGGTGTTCCTGTCGATCCTGTTCATGGGCGGGATCATCGAAAGCCTGTTCCGCGAGTTTTCCATCACCCTGGCCGCGGCCATCGTGGTGTCGCTGGTGGTTTCCCTGACGCTGACGCCAATGCTCTGCGCCCGCTGGCTCAAGCCCCATACGCCGGGCGAGGAAAACCGCCTGCAACGCTGGAGCCGCCGCACCAACGACTGGATGGTCGGCAAATACGCCACCAGCCTCGACTGGGTGTTGCGCCACCGTCGCCTGACGTTGCTGAGCCTGATCATCACGGTCGGAGTGAACGTCGCCCTCTATGTTGTAGTGCCGAAAACCTTCATGCCGCAGCAGGACACCGGCCAGTTGATCGGTTTCGTGCGCGGTGACGACGGTCTGTCGTTCAGTGTGATGCAGCCGAAAATGGAGATCTTCCGCCGCGCGGTGCTCAAGGACGAAGCGGTGGAGAGTGTGGCCGGGTTCATCGGTGGCACCAACGGCACCAACAACGCCTTCATGCTGGTACGCCTGAAACCGATCAAGGAGCGCAACCTGTCGGCGCAGAAAGTCATCGAGCGCCTGCGCAAGGAAATGCCCAAGGTGGCCGGTGCGCAGTTGATGCTGATGGCCGACCAGGATCTGCAATTCGGCGGCGGTCGAGAGCAGACCACTTCGCAGTACAGCTACATTCTGCAAAGTGGTGATCTGGGCGCCTTGCGCGAGTGGTACCCGAAAGTGGTCACCGCGCTGCGGGCCTTGCCCGAGCTGACTGCGATCGACGCCCGGGAAGGCGCGGGTGCGCAGCAGGTGACGCTGATCGTCGACCGCGATCAGGCCAAGCGCCTGGGCGTGGACATGGAAATGGTCACGGCCGTGCTCAACAACGCTTACAGCCAGCGGCAGATTTCCACGATCTACGACAGCCTCAACCAGTATCAGGTGGTGATGGAGGTCAATCCGAAATACGCCCAGGACCCGGTGACGCTCAAGCAGGTCCAGGTGATCACGGCTGACGGTGCGCGGATTCCGCTGTCGACCTTCGCCCATTATGAAAACAGCCTGGAAGATGACCGGGTCAGCCACGAAGGCCAGTTCGCCTCCGAGAGCATTTCCTTCGACATGGCCGAAGGCGTGACGGTGGAGCAGGGCAGCGCCGCCATCGAGCGGGCGATTGCCAAACTCGGCCTGCCGGAAGACGTGATCGTGAAAATGGCCGGCACCGCCGATGCGTTCGCCGCCACCCAGAAGAGCCAGCCGTTCATGATCCTTGGCGCGCTGCTGGCGGTGTATCTGGTGCTGGGCGTGCTGTATGAAAGCTACATTCACCCGCTGACGATTCTGTCGACGCTGCCATCGGCCGGGGTCGGCGCGTTGTTGTCGATCTATGTGCTGGGCGGCGAGTTCAGCCTGATCTCGCTGCTCGGGCTGTTCCTGCTGATCGGTGTGGTGAAGAAGAACGCGATCCTGATGATCGACCTGGCGCTGCAACTGGAGCGTCATCAAGGCATGACGCCGCTGGAGTCGATCCGCAGCGCCTGTCTGCAACGCTTGCGGCCGATCCTGATGACCACGCTGGCGGCGATCCTTGGCGCCTTGCCGCTGCTGCTGAGCCGGGCCGAAGGCGCGGAAATGCGCCAGCCGCTGGGCCTGACCATTATCGGCGGGCTGGTCTTCAGCCAGGTGCTGACCCTTTACACCACGCCTGTGGTTTACCTCTATCTCGACAAGCTGCGCCATCGTTTCAACAAATGGCGTGGCGTGCGCACCGATGCCGCTCTGGAAACTCCGCTATGACTGACCGTTCGCTTATCAATCTGGCTACCGTTCGCGGCTCGCGTCTGCTGAGCCTGTCGCTGTGCGTGGCGATGCTCAGTGCCTGCGCCGTCGGCCCGGACTACCAGCGCCCGCAGACCGCAGAAATCGCCCAGTACAAGGAAGCCGAAGGCTGGCGTCAGGCCAACCCGAGCGACTCCCTGGCGCGCGGTGCCTGGTGGGAGCTGTATGGCGACCGTCAGCTCAACGAGCTGATCGAGAAACTCAACAGCTCCAACCAGACCGTCGCCCAGTCCGAAGCGCAGTACCGTCAGGCCCAGGCCTTGGTGCGCAGCGCGCGCGGGGCGTTTTATCCGAGCGTTGATCTGAGCGCCGGCAAGACCCGATCCAGCCAAGGCACCGGCAGCAGCAGTTCGAGCCTGAGCAGTTCCTCCAGCGGTATCCGTGACACTTACAACGCGCAACTGGGCGTGAGTTGGGAAGCGGATGTCTGGGGTAAGTTGCGTCGTGGCCTGGAAGCCAATGAGGCCAGCGCTCAGGCGAGCTACGCCGATCTGGCGGCAATGCGCTTGAGCCAGCAGTCGGAGCTGGTGCAGAACTACCTGCAATTGCGGGTCATCGATCAGCAGAAACGTTTGCTCGAATCGACAGTGGCCGCCTATGAGCGCTCGCTGAAAATGACCATGAACCAGTACAACGCCGGGGTTTCCGGGCGTGATGCGGTGGCGCAGGCGCAGACCCAACTGAAAACCACCCAGGGCGATCTGGTGGACCTGATCTGGCAACGGGCGCAGTTCGAAAACGCCATCGCGGTACTGACCGGCCAGCCGCCCGCCGAATTCAACATTGCCGAAACCCAGGACATCCCCAAGCTGCCGCAGATTCCGCTGAGCCTGCCGTCGCAGTTGCTGGAACGCCGCCCGGACATCGCCTCGGCCGAGCGTTCGGTGATCGCCGCCAATGCCAACATCGGCGTGGCCAAGGCTGCGTATTACCCGGATTTCAGCCTGAGCATGAGCGGCGGCTACAGCAGCAGTACCTCGCAGAACCTGATCAGCCTGCCGAACCGCTTCTGGTCGGTGGGGCCGAAAATGACCCTGCCGCTGTTCGACGGCGGCATCCGCTCCGCTGAGGTCGATCGCACCGAAGCCGTGTACGACCAGACCGTCGCCAAATACCGCCAGACCGTGCTCGATGGCTTCCGCGAAGTGGAAAACTATCTGGTGCAGTTGAAGGTGTACGAAGACGAAGCAGCCGTGCGCCAGGAAGCGCTCGATGCGGCACGGGATTCGTTGCGTCTGACCGAGAACCAGTACAAGGCCGGGGTGATTGCTTATCTGGATGTGGTGGTGGTTCAAGCGACGGCGCTGAGTAATGAGCGCACCGTGCTCAACATCCTGCAAAGTCGATTGATTGCCAGCGTGCAGTTGATCGCGGCGCTGGGTGGTGGTTGGGACGGGCAGTTGCAAACCACTGATAACCGCTGACGTAGAGCCTTGTCAGACGATCAAACAAGCGTTTCATCGGGTTGATGGCCATTTGATTACTTTGTCAGTGAATTCTTCTGCGCAATCAGTACAATCGGCGCATTTGGCCCCGCCGAGAACGGAAGCAGTACGGTGGGGTGTTCACGAGAATGCTCATGCTCATCGGTAGCTATTCCTTCACGCTGGTTTTCATTTCGCTGTGTGTGGCGATCCTCGCTTCCTACACCGCGCTCGATCTCACCGGGCGCATTGCCACTGCCAAGGGTCGCGCCGTGCAGTTGTGGACGGCCGGCGGAGCATTTGCCATGGGTATCGGCGTCTGGTCGATGCACTTCATCGGCATGCTGGCGTTCAAGCTGCCGATCAGCCTCGGTTACGACATTTCGATCACGGCGCTCTCATTGCTGATCGCTGTGCTGTCCTGCGGTTTTGCCCTGTGGCTGGTCAGTCAGCCGAAACTGCCGGCCTGGCAGCTGGCCTTTGGCGCATTGATCATGGGCGCCGGTATCAGCGCCATGCATTACACAGGCATGGCCGCGATGCGCATGCAGCCGGGGATCGACTACGATCCGAGGTTGTTCGGCGCCTCTCTGCTGATCGCTGTCGGCGCGTCGGCGGCAGCGTTGTGGATCGCCTTTCGTCTGCGTCAGCAGTCGCCTTACGTGCGGCTGTTCCGTGCCGGGGCGGCGATCGTCATGGGCGTGGCGATTGTCGGCATGCACTACACCGGCATGGCGGCGGCGCGCTTTCCCGACGGCAGTTTCTGCGGCGCGGCACTCAGCGGCCTGAACGGCAACGGCCTCGACAATCTGGTGCTGATCACCACGCTGGCGGTGCTGACCATTGCGCTGCTGACCTCGATTCTCGATGTCCGCCTCGAAGCGCGAACCGCCGATCTGGCCCATTCGTTGACCGTGGCCAACCGCGAACTCACCCAGCTGGCCCTGCATGACACCCTGACCGGCCTGCCGAACCGGATGTTGCTGGATGACCGCATCAATCAAGCGATGAAAGAGGTCAACGAGCAGGGCGGTTGCTTTGCGCTGATGTTCATCGACCTGGACGGCTTCAAACCGGTCAATGACGCTTTCGGTCACCACATGGGGGACCAGTTGCTGCGCGAAGTGGGGATACGTCTGCGTGAAGATTTGCGCAGTATCGACACGCTGGCGCGGATCGGCGGCGATGAATTCGTGCTGTTGGTGCGCCTGACCGAGCCCAACGATGCGCTGGGTCTGGCGGCGCGTCAGGTCGGCCTGATCGCGCAGTCGTTCCGGGTCGCCGAACATGACCTGCAGATTTCCGCCAGCGTCGGCATTGCGCTGTATCCGGGCAACGGCCAGAACGCCCAGGAACTGCTGATGAATGCCGACGCGGCGATGTACCACGCCAAGGGCGGCGGCAAAAACGGCTACAGCTTCTTCGATGTCTCGATGAACAGTAACGCGCGCAAGCAACTGCAATTGCTGCAGGACTTGCGCGCGGCGCTGGAACACGGCGAGTTCAGCCTGCATTACCAACCCAAGTTCCATGCAGCCGACGGTCGTCCGGTCGGTGCCGAAGCCTTGTTGCGCTGGGAACATCCGACCCAAGGCATGCTGATGCCGGACAAGTTTATCGATCTGGCAGAGAAGACCGGGCTGATCATTCCGATTGGCGAGTGGGTGCTCAACGAGGCCTGCCGGCAGATGCGCGAATGGTACGTGCTGGGCTACACCGACTGGCGAATCGCGGTGAACCTGTCGGCGTTGCAGTTCTGCCATGCCGGACTGGTGCGCAGCGTGGCCAAGGCCCTGGCGACCCACCATTTGCCGGCCAACAGCCTGACCCTGGAAATCACCGAAACCACCGCCATGAGCGACGCCGACGCGAGCATGACGGTGTTGCAGGAGCTGTCCGACATGGGCGTCGACCTGTCCATCGACGACTTCGGCACCGGTTATTCGAGCCTGATGTACCTCAAGCGTCTGCCGGCCAACGAGCTGAAGATCGATCGCGGTTTCGTCCGCGATCTGGAGCACGACAGCGATGACGCGGCCATCGTCTCGGCGATTGTCGCCCTTGGTCAGGCGCTGGGCCTGCGCATCGTGGCCGAAGGTGTGGAAACCGATTCGCAGCAAGACTTCCTGACGCAACTGGGCTGCGATTCGCTGCAGGGTTATCTGCTCGGTCACCCGATGCCGGCGGATCGCTTCCTGCAGGACATCGTGCGCGGCAAACCCTTGACGGTGAGCTGAGCCGCTAATCGCAGGTCATGCAAAACCCTGCAATGACGGTTATTCTTGCCCCGACTGTTACGTGTGCATCGGGGGAAAGGCCAGCATGGATAAAGTCATTGTGATCACCGGCGGCGGTCGTGGAATCGGCGCCGCCACCGCGTTGTTGGCTGCCGAGCAAGGCTACCGGATCTGCATCAATTACCAGACGGACGAACAGGCGGCCCACCACGTGCTCGACCAGGTACGTGAACGCGGCGCCACTGCCATCGCCGTCCGTGCCGACGTCAGTATCGAAGACGAAGTGATCGCGTTGTTCAACCGGGTCGACAGCGAACTGGGTCGCGTCACCGCCCTGGTGAACAACGCCGGCACCGTCGGACACAAGTCGCGGGTCGACGAAATGTCCGAATTCCGCATCCTCAAAATCATGAAAACCAACGTCCTGGCGCCGATCCTCTGCGCCAAGCACGCGATCCTGCGCATGTCGCCCAAGCATGGCGGGCAGGGCGGCAGCATCGTCAACGTCTCCTCGGTTGCCGCGCGGCTGGGTTCGCCCAATGAATACGTCGATTACGCAGCGTCCAAAGGCGCGCTGGATACGTTCACCATCGGCCTGTCCAAGGAAGTGGCGGGCGAGGGGATTCGGGTGAATGCGGTGCGTCCGGGTTACATCTACACCGATTTTCATGCGTTGAGCGGCGATCCGGATCGGGTCAGCAAGCTGGAGTCGGCGATTCCGATGGCCCGGGGTGGGCGGCCGGATGAAGTGGCGGAGGCGATTGTGTGGTTGCTGTCGGACAAGGCTTCGTATGCGACCGGGACTTTTGTCGACCTCGGCGGCGGACGTTAAACAGGGTCAGTGATTGAGTAAACAGTATAAAAAGAAGGACCAAGGAAGTTGTGATCTCTGCTTGACTTCCTTGTCCTGTTTTGTTGGTTAGTGGTTTTCATATAACTCGAAGTCTTAGGGGTAATGACGGCCCCAAGATGTTGTCCTCGTTAAGACCGTAGTAGTGAATTACCACATATCCACCTCGCTCTGTGATATTTAGAACGGCTTGACTAATCACGGAAGTACCATTGGTGTTGAAAGTTTCCTCATATAAGAGTTTCCCGTTTTTGCCGTAGCTGACCCAGCGTGCATGAAGGATAGATTTGTTGCTTGGAAATTGCACTGTCAGACCTGGCGGCGGAATGCTGTATGGATCAAAGTTATCAGGGTCGACGCCCGGCGCCAAAGGAGGGGGAGTGGTCTTTGCCCGTGAAGTTACAAAGAAAGGGAGCATGCCAGACTGTCTTACGGGACTATCGACAGGAATGATGTCGTAATACATCTGTCCACTGACAAGCCTGTCTGGATCGGAGTTTGCGACAATCAGGCTGAGTGCCAGATTAAATTCAACTGCTTTATTGGGGTCGTTGATAACAAAGGATTCAGTGTGAGTCGTAACTGCGTTGAAATACAATTTGAATGTGTCGCCTGTTATTGTCTGTGGGTCTGGCTGTATCAGGATTACTGAGCCCGATGAAGGCGTTGATGAAGTAAAAAATAACGGTCCGGATGGGTGGGCGTAGTCGAATATCGCTTGAGGTGGCGGTATGGCAGCGGTTGAGACAGCGTTGTTAGTTTGAGCGATCAAGTTTTTCATGGAAACTCCGTGGGTGATAAATATTGATTTCCACCCGTAGAAATTTTTCTACGTCTTCTCAGTAAAATCCTATGGAAAAGTGTTGTCTACTGTCAGAAGTTACAGGTCAATCAGGTTTTTTCACCCAGCGACTCCATCGCCTTCGCCGAATCCTCGGTGTCTCAACCAAATGCAATTGCGAAAACACTAGGTCGGCGAAAGTAAAGTTGTCCTCCGCGCAATTGCTCGATACAGGCGAGGTTCTGGTTGCTGGTAGCTACTCGGCAACCGACAACGCCGCCTCTGGAGAGAAATCGAACCACTGCCGACGCCTCGAATGCTGCAAACAGCGACGCTGCTGGAGGCTGGGCGCGTCCTGCTGGTCGGGGGGGGCTGACGAACCCTTTCGGTTTACCGTTGAACAGTGCTGATTGCAGCAGGGCAGATCCCGAAACCCGACCCGGGCCATACAAACAGTGTTGAACTGTTCAGTAACTCGCCTTGAGTGGTGGCTCAGAACGACCGCACAATCCGCCCCAACGTCTCCATCGCCTTTTCCGCATCCTCGGTCCACGGGCTGCCGTAGTTCAAACGGATGCAATTGCGAAAGCGCTGGGTCGGCGAAAAAATCGGCCCCGGCGCGATGCTGATGCCCTGCGCCAGCGCCATCTGAAACAACTTCAACGAATCCATCTGCGGTGGCAGTTCCAGCCACAGGAAGTAGCCGCCGGCCGGTTGGCTCACGCGCGTCTGCGCCGGGAAGTAACGGGCGATGGCGGCGAGCATCGCGCTTTGCTGTTCTTCCAGGGCGTAGCGCAGTTTGCGCAGGTGGCGGTCGTAGCCGCCGTGTTGCAGGTAGTCGGCGATAGCCGCTTGCGCGGGCATCGAGGCGCACAGCGAGGTCATCAGCTTCAGTCGTTCGATCTTTTGCGCGTAGCGCCCGGCGGCGACCCAGCCGATGCGGTAGCCGGGGGCCAGGCTTTTGGCGAACGAGCCGCAATGCATCACCAGACCTTCGGTGTCGAAGGCCTTGGCCGGTTTTGGCGCCTGCTGACCGTAATAGAGTTCGGCGTAGACGTCGTCTTCGATCAGCGGCACCTGATGCTGTTTCAGCAATTGCACCAGTTCCTGTTTCTTGGCCTCGGGCATGGTCGCGCCCATCGGGTTCTGGAAACTGGTCATGCACCAGCAGGCCTTGATCGGGTGCCGCTCAAGCGTCTGGGCGAGCACGCCGAGGTCGATGCCGTCGCGCGGGTGCACGGGGATTTCCACGGCTTTGAGCTTCAGGCGTTCGAGCACTTGCAGGCTGGCGTAGAACGCCGGGGCTTCGATGGCCACCAGATCGCCAGGTTCGGTCACCGCTTGCAGGCACAGGTTCAGCGCTTCGAGGGCGCCGTTGGTGATCAGCAGCTCTTCCATCGGCAGCATCAGCCCGCCGACCATGTAGCGCAGCGCGATCTGCCGACGCAGTTGCGGATTGCCCGGCGACATGTCGGTGACCACCATGCGCGGGTCCATTTCCCGCGCGGCGCTGGCCAGTGAACGGGACAGGCGCTGCAGCGGGAACAGCGTCGGGCTGGGGAACGCCGAGCCGAACGGTACGGTGCTCGGGTCTTTGATCGACTCGAGTACCGAGAACACCAGTTCGCTGACGTCGACCTTGGTGGACTCGTTGACCTGACTGCTGATCACCGGCTCCGAGAACGGGCTCGGCGCGTAGGTGTTGACGAAGTAGCCGGAGCGCGGCCGGGCGCGGATCAGGCCGCGACGTTCCAGCAGGTAATACGCCTGGAATACCGTGGACGGGCTGACGCCGTAAGTCTGGCTTGCGTAGCGCACCGACGGCACCCGCTGACCGGGGCCGAGGACGCCGGAGCGGATCAGTTCAGCGATGTCGTCGGCGAATTTTTCGTAGCGTTTCATCGGGGGCCTTGGTACGTGGTGTTTGGTGTTTTTTGTGGTGGGTCAGTGGCATCAGCCCTCACCCTAGCCCTCCCGAAACGTCGGACCGCCCGGAGGGAGAGGGGACTGATTGCGGGATGCTTCAGAGTTACGCCGACCTGATCGTGCTGCAGTGAATCCATAATCGACGCGGTATTTCAGGTCGACGTATAGCGCCAGATACCTCGGTCGGCTCCCTCTCCCTCCGGGAGAGGGTTGGGGGTGAGGGGGGAGATTCTAACGGCTCACCGATTCATCGGCGCAACAAACCGGCTCTTGGCCACGCTATAAACCTCAGGCTCATCACTGTCGGCAATCTTGAAGCTCAAGGTCTGCGAGCTGCTGGCCGCACGTTCCGTGGTCATTGCCACCGACACTGGCACATCGACGATCTCGCCTGCTGCCAGGCTCAGTTCGGTCTTGCCTTGTAACTGGAAGCCATCGCCATCCACCAGGCTCAGGTTGTAGTCCTGGCGCTGCTGGGTCTTGTTGATGACCTTGAGGGTGTAAATGTTTTCGATCTGGCCCTGACCGTTCTCGCGGAACAGGCCTCGGTCCTTGGTTACGTCCAGCGACACCATTGGCCGTTCCACCAACGCCAGGGCGAGGGCGCCGATCATCACCATCAGCACCGCGACGTAGCCGATCAATCTCGGGCGCAGGAGGTGCGTCTTGCCACCCTGCAACTCGCGCTCGGAGGTATAGCGAATCAGGCCACGGGGGTAATTCATCTTGTCCATGATCGAGTCGCAGGCGTCGATGCACGCCGCGCAGCCGATGCATTCCATTTGCAGGCCGTCGCGGATGTCGATGCCGGTCGGGCAGACCTGCACGCACAGCTGGCAGTCGATGCAATCGCCGAGGCCGGCTTCGGCCGGTTTCACTTCGCGTTTGCGCGGGCCACGGTTTTCGCCACGGGCGGCGTCGTAGGAAATCGCCAGGGTGTCCTTGTCGAACATCACGCTCTGGAACCGCGCATACGGGCACATGTGCATGCACACCGCTTCACGCAACCAGCCGGCATTGATGTAGGTGGCGGCGGTGAAGAACAGTACCCAGAACAGACTGACACCGCCGATCTGCAAGGTCAGCAACTCTTCGGCCAATGGCCGGATCGGGGTGAAGTAGCCGACGAAAGTCAGGCCGGTCAGCACACTGATCGCCAGCCACAGCGTGTGCTTGGCCGCGCGCCGCGCCAGTTTGTTCAGGCTCCAGGGCGCCGCTTGCAGCTTGATCCGCTGGTTGCGTTCGCCTTCGGTGATCTTCTCGCACCACATGAAGATCCACGTCCACGAACTCTGCGGGCAGGTGTAGCCACACCAGACCCGGCCGGCGAACACGGTAATGGCGAACAGGCCGAACGCGGCAATGATCAGCAGCGCCGACAGCAGAATGAAATCCTGTGGCCAGAAGGTCGCGCCAAAGATGTGGAACTTGCTTTCGGAAAGGTCCCAGAGCACTGCCTGACGACCGCCCCAGTTCAGCCACACCGTGCCGAAAAACAAAAGGAACAGAAATCCCGCGCCGCTTATGCGCAAGGTACGAAACAGGCCGGTGAAGCTGCGGGTGAAGATCTGGTTGTCGCTGGTGGCGTGTTTCGCCTTCATTGGGCGCGCCGGTACTTTTTTTATCTGGGGAGATGCTTCTACGGTTCGGACGGGGATTCGTTCGCTCATGGTCGTTCGCTCATCAGCCTCCATCAGGCCAGTGAACTATGAGCGCCGATCTGTTTGCATAACAGACTCAGGTATTTCAATAAAAAGCGTATCAGATGGGTTTTGAAGCCACGCCTGCGACAACTTGAAGCAGCCCGCAGGCCAAGGCGCAGATGCCTATCCCAGACGTCTGCGCCGGTTCTTGACCGGGGTCAGTCAAATCACCGAATCACTGGTTTCGGCCTTCAGGTGTTTGCGCCCGTCAGTGGCGCCGGCCACCGTCAATGCATCGGCTTCGGCCTCGGTGATGTAGATCCGGCGGCCTTCGATCTCCACCGCCGACATGGCCTTTTCACTGTCGGTGATGATAGTCAGGTCGCCGCAAAGGCGAATGTCCTCGCCGTTTTCGGTGGCGAAGAAACAGGTCTGGTTTTCGATGCGCACGGTCATGGGGCTGTCCTTTTTCCGAGGGGCTTGAAAGGTTAGGGCCCGCACTCCGCTGATCGTTCTACGCAACCGATTAATGGTCGCCGCTGTCCACCTTCTATAGCCCCTTCACAAGGACTGCACGATGAACGCCTGGTGGCATGAAGTGTGGGAAACCCTGCAAGCGGAATTCGCCGACATCGGCGATGCATCGCAGCTGACGCGGATCACTGTGCGCCTGCTGATGGCGGCAATATTGGGCGGGATTCTCGGGTTCGAGCGCGAACACAAGGGCAAGGCCGCCGGGGTGCGAACGCACATGCTGGTGGCCCTCGGCGCGGCGTTGTTTGTGCTGGTGCCGCAGTTGTCGGGTTCCCAGGCCGATGCCATGAGCCGGGTGGTGCAGGGGGTGATTGCCGGGATCGGTTTTCTCGGCGCCGGCACCATCCTCAAGAATCACGAAGGCGACGAAGGCCACGTCAAGGGCCTGACCACCGCCGCCGGTTTATGGATGACCGCCGCCATCGGCGTCGCGGCCGGTCTGGGTCGTGAGGCGACGGCGGTGCTCAGTACATTGCTGGCGCTGGGGGTTTTCAGTGTGATGCCGCATATCGTAAGGATCTTCGAGAAAGATCACGACCAACCCCACTGATCACACAATCACCGGCGGTATGGTCGTCGGTGGTTCTTCCTTGGGCGGTGGCGTGGTGCCAGGCGGTTCCTGTTCGGGGATCGGTTGCGGCTCGGTCTCGGGCAGGACCGGTTTGTCGATGTTCGGATCAGGTGTTTCGGCCGGAATCGGAATAGTCATCGGGTGAACCTCCGTGTGGCACTTGGCGTGGGAAGTGCTTAAGTGGATTGACCACTTCACTGCGAAATCGATCCGATTTTGTGGCGGGGCAAATCCCTGTGAACTTTTCCCGGCGACGGTCGCTCGGAACCTGAGAGAGTTCATCGCCGGGTGCAGGCCCGGCCGTGACCGCCAAACAGGCAAACGAGCGTCCTTGGGGCGTTAAGGAGAGATGCTCAATGACTGCTGAAAAACCCTCCGAACTGAGCTACAACCCGCACATGCCACTGTCGCAGGCCTTGCTGCTGCCGCGCATCGTCATTGAAAACACCGCGCCGACCCTCGACGGCGGACAGTTTGCGGTCAAGGCAATTGCCGGCCGCGAGATCGTGGTCACCAGCAAGGTGTTCGCCGACGGTCACGACAAACTGGCGGTGCGCATTCGCTGGCGCGAAGAGGGCGATGAGTCCTGGCAGACCGAAGTCATGAGCGATCAGGGCAACAACGGCTGGCGCGGTGTGTTTCAGCCGCAGCGCATGGGCCGTTATCTGTTCCTGATCGAAGCGTGGATCGACCAGTTCGCCAGTTTTCAGTACGAACTGGAGAAGAAACACACCGCCGCCGTACCGGTCAGCCTCGAGCTGCAAGAGGGGCGCACCCTGGTGCAACAGGCCGCCGAGCGCAGCGAAGGTCAGCTCAGCGAACAGCTGGCCGGCTTGCATCACGAATTGTCCGGCCTGCTCGAAACCGAGCAGGTCGCATTGTTTCTGCACTCGCGCAGTGCGCAACTGATGGCCGAGGCCGATCATCGCGCCTACCTGAGCCTCAGCCCGGAATTCCCGGTGGACGTTGAACGCGAACTGGCGGAATTCGCCAGTTGGTATGAACTGTTTCCCCGCTCGATCACCGACGATCCCGCCCGCCACGGCACCTTCAATGACGTGCACTCGCGTCTGCCGATGATTCAGGACATGGGTTTTGACGTGTTGTACTTCACGCCGATCCACCCGATTGGCCGCAGCCATCGCAAGGGCCGCAACAATTCCCTGACCGCTGGCCCGGATGATCCCGGCAGCCCGTATGCGATCGGCAGCGAGGAGGGCGGCCACGAAGCGATTCACTCGCAGCTCGGCACCCGCGAGGACTTCCGTCGGCTGGTGGCTGCCGCTGCTGACCACGGTCTGGAAATCGCCCTCGACTTCGCCATCCAGTGTTCCCAGGATCACCCGTGGCTCAAGCAGCATCCGGGCTGGTTCAACTGGCGGCCGGACGGCACGATCAAATACGCGGAGAACCCACCGAAGAAATACCAGGACATCGTCAACGTCGACTTCTATGCGCCGGAAGCGATTCCGAGCCTGTGGGTCGAGCTGCGTGACATCGTGGTCGGCTGGGTGCAGGAGGGCGTGAAAATCTTTCGCGTCGACAACCCGCACACCAAGCCGCTGCCGTTCTGGCAATGGCTGATCGCCGATGTGCGCACGCTGTACCCGGAAGTGATCTTTCTCGCCGAGGCCTTCACTACGCCTGCGATGATGGCGCGGCTGGGCAAGGTCGGTTACACCCAGAGCTACACCTATTTCACCTGGCGCAACACCAAGGCCGAACTGGCGACCTACTTCAGCGAACTCAATGAATCGCCTTGGCGTGAGTGCTATCGGCCGAATTTCTTCGTCAACACCCCGGACATCAACCCGGCGTTCCTGCATGAGTCGGGACGTCCCGGATTTCTCATCCGCGCGGCGCTGGCGACCATGGGCTCGGGCCTGTGGGGCATGTATTCGGGGTTTGAACTGTGTGAATCGGCGCCGGTGCCGGGCAAGGAGGAATACCTCGATTCCGAGAAGTACGAGATCCGCGTCCGCGACTTCAACCAGCCCGGCAACATCATTGCCGAGATCGCCCAGCTCAACCGCATCCGCCGCCAGAACCCGGCGCTGCACAGCCATCTCGGCCTGAAGATCTACAACGCCTGGAACGACAACATTCTGTATTTCGGCAAGCGCAGCGCGGACGGCAGCAACTTCGTTCTGGTGGCCGTGAGCCTTGATCCGCATAACGTTCAGGAAGCGAATTTCGAGCTGCCGCTGTGGGAAATGGGCCTGCCGGACGATGCCACCACCCACGGCGAAGACCTGATGAACGGCCATCGCTGGGACTGGCACGGCAAGTACCAGTTCATGCGGATCGACCCGGCTTACCAGCCGTTCGGAATCTGGCGGATCAGCGCCGCTTGAGCTTTTGAAATCAGCCCCTGTGGCGAGGGCATCAGCGAATTGAACAGGAGTTTCACATGGCGAAGAAACCCAAGTCAGCCACCTTCATCAAGGATCCGCTCTGGTACAAGGACGCGGTTATCTATCAAGTTCACGTCAAATCCTTTTTCGACTCCAACAACGACGGGATCGGCGACTTTCCCGGGCTGATCGCCAAACTCGATTACATCGCCGAACTCGGCGTCAACACCATCTGGCTGTTGCCGTTCTACCCCTCGCCACGCCGCGACGACGGTTACGACATCGCCGAATACCGTGGCGTACACAGCGATTACGGGACGATGGCCGATGCCAAGCGGTTCATTGCCGAGGCGCACAAGCGTGGGCTGCGGGTGATTACCGAGCTGGTCATCAACCACACCTCCGATCAGCACCCGTGGTTCCAGCGTGCGCGCAAGGCCAAGCCCGGTTCGGCGGCGCGGGACTTCTATGTGTGGTCGGATGACGACCAGAAATACGACGGCACCCGGATCATTTTCCTCGACACCGAGAAGTCCAACTGGACCTGGGACCCGGTGGCCGGCCAGTACTTCTGGCACCGCTTCTATTCGCACCAGCCGGACCTCAATTTTGACAACCCCCAAGTCATGAAAGCCGTGCTGTCGGTGATGCGTTACTGGCTGGACATGGGCATCGATGGCCTGCGCCTGGACGCGATTCCGTACCTGATCGAGCGCGACGGCACCAACAACGAAAACCTTCCGGAAACCCACGACGTCCTCAAACAGATCCGCGCCGAGATCGACGCTAATTACCCGGATCGCATGCTGCTGGCCGAAGCCAACCAATGGCCGGAAGACACCCAGCTGTACTTCGGCGACACCGACGCCGAGGGCGTGAATGGCGACGAGTGCCATATGGCATTCCACTTCCCGCTGATGCCGCGCATGTACATGGCGCTGGCCCAGGAAGATCGCTTTCCGATCACCGATATCCTGCGCCAGACCCCGGAGATCCCGGCCAATTGCCAATGGGCGATCTTCCTGCGCAACCACGATGAATTGACGCTGGAGATGGTCACCGACAAGGAACGCGACTACCTGTGGAACTACTACGCCGCCGACCGCCGCGCGCGGATCAACCTCGGGATTCGCCGGCGTCTGGCACCGTTGATGGAACGCGACCGCCGCCGCATCGAACTGCTCAACAGCCTGCTGCTTTCGATGCCCGGCACACCGACCCTGTATTACGGCGATGAGATAGGCATGGGCGACAACATCTATCTGGGTGACCGCGACGGCGTGCGCACCCCGATGCAGTGGTCGATCGACCGCAACGGCGGCTTCTCTCGCGCCGATCCGGCCAGTCTGGTGCTGCCGCCGATCATGGACCCGCAATACGGCTTTCAGTCGGTCAACGTCGAAACCCAGGCCGGCGACCCGCATTCGCTGCTGAACTGGACCCGGCGTCTGCTGACCGTGCGCAAGCAGTCCAAGGCGTTCGGTCGCGGCACCTTGAAGATGTTGTCGCCGGCCAACCGCCGCGTCCTGGCTTACACCCGCGAATACACCGGGCCGGACGGCAAGCACGAAATCATCCTGTGCGTGGCCAACGTGTCGCGCAGTGCCCAGGCTGTGGAACTGGATTTGTCGGCCTACGTCGGCATGGTGCCGGTGGAGATGCTCGGCGGTAACGCGTTCCCGCCCATCGGCCAGCTGAGTTTCCTGCTGACTCTGCCGCCCTACGGTTTCTACTGGTTCGGCCTGGCGGCGGAAAACCAGATGCCGAGCTGGCACGTCGAGCCGGCGCAGAGCCTGCCGGACTTCACCACGCTGGTGCTGAAAAAACGCATGGAAGAACTGCTCGAAGCGCCGTCCCGGGCCACCCTCGAACAGGCGATCCTGCCGAACTGGCTGCAAAATCGCCGCTGGTTCGCCGGCAAGGACGCTGCCATCGACCAGGTCAAACTGGCCTACGGCGTGCGCTTCGGCGATGCCCAGCATCCGGTATTGCTCAGCGAAATCGAAGTGCAGAGCGGCGGGCAGACCAGCCGTTATCAATTGCCGTTCGGCTTCATTGCCGAAGATCAGGTCGGGCCGGCATTGCCGCAGCAACTGGCTTTGGCGCGAGTGCGTCGGGTGCGTCAGGTCGGGTTGATTACCGATGCGTTCAGTCTTGAAGCGTTTATTCGTGCGGTGTTGCAAGGCATGCAGGGCGGGACGGTGCTGGAATCCAGTGAGGGCGAGATCCGTTTCGAAGCCACATCGCAACTGGAAAAACTCGGCCTCGGTGCGGAGTCCGAAGTGCGTTATCTGTCCGCCGAGCAATCCAACAGTTCGGTGGTGATCGGCAACAGTCTGGTGCTCAAGCTGATCCGCAAAGTCGCTTCCGGCGTACACCCGGAACTGGAGATGAGCGCGTACCTGACCGCTGCCGGATTCGCCAATATTTCACCGCTGCTCGGTTCGGTGATTCGCCGCGACGGGAAGGGCGAGGACAACCTGCTGATGATTGCGCAGGGCTATCTGAGCAATCAGGGCGACGCCTGGGAGTGGACGCAGAACAACCTGGAACGGGCGTTGCGCGATGAACTGGCCGACGCCGTGTCCGAACAGGCGCAACACTACAACGCTCTGGGTGAGCTGAAGGATTTTGCCGGCATGCTCGGCCAGCGTCTGGGGGAAATGCATCAGGTGCTGGCAGCGCCCAGCGACAACAAGGACTTCGCACCGCAGGTCAGTTCGGCCAAGGATGCGCAGGAGACCGGCAAGGATGTCGCGGCGCAGGTCGAGCATGCGCTTAAGCTGCTCAAGCAGCATCAGGGCGAACTCGACGGGGCGGATCAGAAGCTTGTTGCAAGCTTGCTCGACCACAAGAAAACCATCCTGGCCCACGTGCAGGAACTGGCGAAGCAATCCGCCGGCGGCTTGCGCATTCGTGTGCACGGCGATCTGCATTTGGGGCAAGTGCTGGTGATCAAGGGCGATGCCTATCTGATCGACTTCGAGGGCGAACCGGCGCGGCCACTGGCCGAACGCCGAGGCAAGCACAGTCCGTACAAGGACGTCAGCGGGGTGCTGCGCTCCTTCGACTATGCCGCGGCCATGGCCCTGAATGTGCACAACGTCGACAACAGCCCCGAGGCCGAAGCCGCGCGTCGGCGGGTCACGGAGCGTTACCTGCGTGAAGCCCGGGAAGCATTTCTCCAGGCATATCGCCAAGCGGCAGCTAGTCTTGATCATGCCTGGCAAGATCCTGAAGGTGCCGACGCCGCACTGGCGTTGTTCGGTCTGGAGAAAGCGGCCTACGAAGTGGCCTATGAAGCCGAAAATCGCCCCACCTGGCTGCCCGTGCCGCTGCACGGTCTGTACGGGTTATTGACGGGGCTCAAACCCTTTTCCGATCTTGGTGGAGAGTAGTCATGAGTTTCTCGAACAAGGAACAGGGTCACGTTAACGAACGATTGCTGCCCAGAGCCAAGGACATCGATGCCCTGGTGCGCGCGGAACACCACGACCCGTTTTCCATTCTCGGCCCCCACGGCGATGGCGCCGGCGGGCAGTTCATCCGGGCGTATCTGCCTGGCGCGTTGAGCGTCTCGGTGCTGGACCGGCACAGCGGCGAAGAGCGCGGCCCGCTGGAAGCCACCGAAACGCCGGGGCTGTTCGTCGGCCATTTCGAGGAGGCGCGGCCGTACCTGTTGCGTACCCGTTGGGCGGGTGGCGAACAGGTCGCGGAAGATCCCTACAGCTTTGGTCAGTTGCTCGGTGAAATGGACTTGTATCTGTTCGCCGAAGGCAATCACCGCGACCTCAGTAGCTGCCTTGGCGCGCAGTTGAAAACCGTCGATGGTGTCGACGGTGTGCGCTTTGCCGTGTGGGCACCGAACGCCCGACGGGTGTCGGTGGTCGGCGATTTCAACGTCTGGGACGGCCGGCGGCATCCGATGCGCTTGCGGCATCCGTCTGGCGTTTGGGAATTGTTCATTCCGCGCTTGCAGGCGGGGGATCTGTACAAATACGAAATCCTCGGCGCCCACGGCATCCTGCCACTGAAGGCCGACCCGATGGCGCTGGCCACCAGCCTGCCGCCGGACACCGCGTCGAAAGTCGCCTCGCCGTTGCAGATCGACTGGCAGGATCAGGACTGGATGAGCGGCCGACGCGAGCGTCAGCAACACAATGCGCCGTTGTCGATCTATGAATTGCACGCTGGTTCCTGGCAATGCGAACTCGACGACCTCGGCGAAGTGGCGCGTCAGTACACCTGGCCGGAGCTGGCCGAACGTTTGATTCCGTATGTGAGGGAGCTGGGTTTCACCCACATCGAACTGATGCCGATCATGGAGCACCCGTTCGGCGGTTCCTGGGGTTATCAGTTGCTGTCGCAGTTCGCCCCGAGTGCCCGTTACGGCACGCCGGACGAGTTCGCGGCGTTCATCAACGCCTGCCATCAGGCCGATATCGGTGTGATTCTTGACTGGGTGCCAGCGCATTTCCCGACCGATACCCACGGTCTGGCGCAGTTTGATGGCACTGCCTTGTATGAGTACGGCAATCCGCTGGAAGGCTTCCATCAGGATTGGGACACGCTGATCTACAACCTCGGCCGCACCGAAGTGCACGGTTACATGCTCGCCTCGGCGTTGCACTGGTTGAAACATTTCCACGTCGACGGGCTGCGGGTCGATGCGGTGGCGTCGATGCTCTATCGCGACTATTCGCGCAAGGCCGGCGAGTGGGTGCCCAATCGTCATGGCGGTCGCGAGAACCTGGAAGCCATCGACTTCCTGCGGCACTTGAACGATGTGGTGGCGCTGGAAGCACCGGGGGCGCTGGTGATCGCCGAGGAATCCACGGCGTGGCCGGGCGTCAGTCAGAGCACCCAACAGGGCGGTCTCGGTTTCGCCTACAAATGGAACATGGGCTGGATGCACGATTCGCTGCATTACATTCAGCAGGATCCGGTGTACCGCGCCCATCACCACAACGAGTTGAGTTTCGGCCTGGTCTACGCCTGGTCCGAGCGTTTCATCCTGCCGATCTCCCACGACGAGGTGGTGCACGGCAAGCATTCGCTGATCGACAAGATGCCCGGCGACCGCTGGCAGAAATTCGCCAACCTGCGGGCCTATCTGAGTTTCATGTGGACCCATCCGGGCAAGAAGCTGCTGTTCATGGGCTGCGAGTTCGGCCAGTGGCGCGAGTGGAATCACGATCAGCAGCTGGACTGGTATCTGCTGCAGTATTCCGAGCACAAAGGCGTGCAGAAACTGGTCGGCGACCTCAACCGGCTCTACCGCGAAGAGCCGGCGCTGCACGAGCAGGACGATGCGCCGCAAGGGTTTCAGTGGTTGATCGGTGACGATGCGATCAACAGCGTTTACGCGTGGCTGCGATGGAGCAAGGACGGAACGCCTGTGCTGGTGGTGGCCAACTTCACCCCGGTGCCGCGCCAGTCGTATCGGGTGGGCGTACCGTTTGCCGGGCGCTGGAAGGAGTTGCTCAACAGTGACGCCGACACGTATGCCGGTTCCAATTACGGCAACGGTGGCGGGGCGTTCACCGAAGAGGTGGCCAGCCATGGTCAGGCGTTGTCGCTGGAGCTGAATCTGCCGCCGTTGGCGGTGTTGATCCTTAAACCTGAAGCCTGACGTGTAGATCGTTCCCACGCTGCGCGTGGGAACGATCATCTGAGGCTCGTCTCTACCACCGCATCCGGACCCCCAGGCTGCCAATCAACCCGTTCAGGTCATTGTCGTCCACGTCGCTGCTGTAATCGGCGCTGACGTACAGGCTCACCGTCGGCGTCATTCTGGCCACCAGCCCCAGGCCGACTTCCACCGTCGAGGACTTGCGGCTGCTGCTGATCTTGTCCACCTGGTCCAGCGTCACCGTGTTGCCGGTGTACACCGTGTGCCACAAGTTCGTACGCACGTAGGGCTCGACCGGCAGACCGTTCAGATCGTAGCTCCCTTTCAAGCGTGCACCGACCCGGCCGCTCCACGATGAAATGTCACTGGAAGAAGCATTGCCGGAGCCCGCATAGGGCGTGTCCAGGGTGATGCGCTGGTTGATCAATTGCGCCTGCGGTTCAACCACCCAGTTTTCCCCCAGACCGATCGGGAATCCGCCTTCCACCGACAGCGTCATCGCGCGGCCTTCGGTGGCCAGGCGTGCGCCTTGCTCGTTACGGCTGAAACCGCTGACCCGGCCGCCACTGGCCGACAGATCGACATGCCAGCCCTGCGGGCCGATCAAACTGTAGTAAGCGCCCAGGCTCTGGCCTTGCAGGTTGAGGGTGTCGGTGGTCGGGTCGGCGAGGGCGCGGCTGGTGATCAGGCCGTTGCCATTGCCCTTGATCTGATTGACCCCGCCGATCAGGCCGACCTGCTGGGTGTGGCCGCTGCTGCTTTTCAGGGTCAGCACGGCGGGGCCCTTGAAGTCGCCGGTACCGGGCGTGGCGAAGCCTGGGCTGAGGACGTCGGTTTGCGCCTGACGGGACGTCGGCCCGTAAAGCTGCTCCCAGGCCGAGGGGGCGAGGTCTTCGGTGATCAGGTTTGTACCGCGCAGATCCGGTTGCGGGCTCAGCCGTTGCGGACCCGGAGTCACGACCGTGGCGGGGAGGGTCATGACGGGAATGTCCTGGCGATACCAGGGCGTCGCCTCGTCCGCCACAGGACCCGCCTGCGCCTCCATGGACGAGCACAGCAGGATCGAACTTGAAACAGTGCAGAAGGTGATTTTGATCTCTTGTGGGGTGAGTGAAGTTTTCATGGAGGTCTACCTTGCTAGCGCACGCGGTATCTCGCCTTGGCGTCTCTCCTACCCCGAACGAGGGGCGACCGAATGGAGCGAGGCAAACCCGCAGCCACCCGTTTTCACGAGTGTCCGAAAGCTCGCCCCGAGTAGTGTTTCCGGGGGTAGTAAGGTAGAGCTAAGAAGACCGGAGACCCTGCGTCAAGAAATTGGACGATGAGCGGTATGGCTAAATTAGTGGCCGCAAGCGTATGTTTTTCTGCACATATCTAAGTTGTTGTTTGCAGGGGAAAACACGCCTTGAGCCGCGAAACAGAGCGCTTGCTTAGCCTGCTATCGGCTTACCAACTGATGCGGATACCCAGATTTGCGGCCAGGCCACGCAGGTCGTTACTGTCAATATTGCTGCTGTAGTCGGTGCTGGCGTAGATACTCACGGCGCGGTCGAGGGTCAGTACGACACCGAGACCGATATCCGCCGTCGACGATTTCTGTTCGCTGTCGATGGTCGTGGTGCCGTCGAACGTCACCGAATCGGTGCCGGAAAACGTGCGCCACAGATTGGCCCGAAGGTACGGCTCCAACGGTAGTCCGTTGAGCTGATAACGCCCATTAAGCCGCGCACCGAGGCGACCGGTCCAGGCACTGTCGGAATCGAACGATACCCGGGAGATGCCGTCATCCTGGCTGTCGAGCGAGATTTTCTGGTGGATCACCTGCGCTTGCGGCTCGATCACCCAGGTATCGTTCAGGGCGAACGGGTAACCGGTTTCTGCGGAAAGCGTCAGGGCATGGCCACGGTTGTCCAGTTTCAGCCCACGGTCGGAACGGCTGTCGCCGTCGAAACGTGTGCCCATCACCACGGTGTCGATGTAACCGCCGTGGGGATCGGTCAGCGTCCAGTACAGGCCATAACTGTCGCCTTCCAGTTTGATCCTGCCCGCGCTGTTGTGTTCGAAGCCTTGGTTGAAACCGTCCACATCGCCGCGAATCCGGCTATGGCCGACGAGCAGGCCGAGGCGTCGGGTTTGACCACCCGAGGTCTCTGAGCTGTAAAGATCGTTGCCGACCTGAAACCCTTTGAGTGAACCGTCCAGCCGTGGCGTGACCGTGCCGGCCCAGGTCTGGTCGAGGTTCTTGCCGTAGACCCGGCCCCAACCGGCGCCGAACGTTCCGGTTTCCCTGAGCAGACGTTGTTCGCCCTGACGGTCGTGGAAAGTACCGAGAGCACTGAGAGTCAATTGGGCCGCTGCCGGTGGCAGGACCGACCAGGTGGGCACCTCCGGGCGATAGAGTGAGATCGGCGGCGCACCGGCCACTGCGACGGGAAGTGTCGGCTGCACGGCCAGTGACAGATCAGGATTGGAGGAGATCGGTTGTCCGGGTGTCAAGGGAATGATGGCGGCTGCCACCGGCACAGGTACTACCGGCACCAGAAGCGGAGGCAGCGTCGGATCGGGATTGGGCACGCTTGCCACTTGAGGTGCGACGACTGCCGAGCGCAAGTACCAGCTGTTTTCGGTGCCGGCAGTGACACCGCCCTTGAACAGGTAGTAATCAAAGGCACCGGCCGAGACAGGACCGTTGAGGACGAAGGCCGAATTGTTGCTCAAGGCAGCGCCTTGGGCTTGCACCAGTTGAACGCCGTTTTCCAGCGTCAACTGACCCAGTCCACCGAGGTTACTTACCGTGATGACGGTCGCGCCGCTCAAGCTGCCGTTGTTGACCACCAGTTTGTCACTGGGTGCGCCGTCGCCATCCAGTACGCTTTGCAGCAACAACTGTCCGCCGTTGCCGGCGTAGTTGCCGTTGATCGTCAGTGTGTCGTCGGTGCGGCTGTTGTTGCGGGTCAGGTCGATGATGCCGGCGTTGTTGAATGTCACCGATTGCCCGGCCACGGCTGGCGACACCGCGCCCTGGGTGGAAAACACGCTACTGCTGGCGTCCACGTTCAGCGCGCCGGTGCCGCTGACGGTGTCGCCGAGCAGCAAGGCGCCCGAGCCCAGGTCCAGTTGCGAGGCATTGTTCAGATTCAGCGTTTCCCAATTGCTGAAACGCGCCGGCAACGCAGTGCGAGTATTGTCGAACGTCAGCACATCGTTGCCTGCACCGCCATCAACATTCGGCGTCAGTGCCAGCACGCTGTCATCAAGGTTGCGCAGTGTGGCGTTGTCATTGCCGCCACCCATCAGGATCGCCGAACGGACAATGCCGCCGCCATCCCACAGCAATCGGTCGTCGCCGGTACTGGCGCGAATTTCTCCGACAATTTCACCGCCCTTGATCGTGACCGTGTCGTTGCCTCCACTGATACTCAGGTTGCCGCCGATGAACCCGCCAAAGATTCGAATCGTGTCATCGTCGAAACCTGTCACCAGGTTAGTGATGATCCTTCCCCCGGACATCTCGAAGACGTTTTCATCGAGCTTCATGTCGACACGTCCGATCGTGCCCCCGCTCATTTGCGCAAAATCGCCATCTTCAAAGGCCAAGGTGATGGTGCCACCGGTCATCTGGAAACGGTCGAATCCATCGCCCTGTGCCAGTGAGCCAATAGTGCCTGCGTGCATGATGAAAGTGTCGACGCCGTTGTGCTGATGGACCTCACCAGTGATGACGCCGCTGTCGATCTGCAACACATTGGCACCGTTGCCCATATCGAGATTGCCGGTGATTGTCCCGGACTGCATGAGCACGCGATCAGCTCCGGTGCCGAGCGTGACATTGCCGGGAATATTGCCGGTGCCACCGGCGGGAAAACTCAAGCTGTTGTCGCCCGACAGATCGGTCAGGGGAGCGCTGCCAGGGCTGTCGCAGGTGTATTGATCGTCACCCGGTGTCGGGTTGAAGGCGCACAGGGCAAGCGCCGATTCCGGTGAGCTCAGTAATAGCCAGATCGTAAAGGCCGACAGGTGATGGCGGGTGGGGAAGGCATTGGAAACGTTCATGAGGTCTCCACACATTGGCGCTGGCACTCGGCGCAACGGTTTCAACCTAACAAGTCATCTATGAGCTGCCTACTGTCAGAATTGACAGGTTAATGGGGTGAATCGGCAAAAAAGTGGCGTTTATGCCCTAAATCCGTACTTCGACTGCCAGCGGCAAATGATCCGAGAGATGCGTCCACGGTTTGTTGCCGAGGATCTGCGGGTCATGGCTGCTGGCATTGCGCAGGTAGACGCGGTCCAGACGCAGCAACGGGAAGCGGGCAGGGTAGGTTCTGGCCGGACGACCGTGATGGCGCTCGAAGGCTTCGTGCAGGTAGTCGCGGCGGGCGAGGGCGACGTTGCCCTGCAACTGCCAGTCGTTGAAGTCGCCGGCGATGATTACCGGGGCATCGTCGGGCAGGGATTCGAGCAATTGGCAGAGCAGTTGCAACTGCAATTGCCGATGGCTTTCGAGCAGGCTCAGGTGCACGCAGATGGCATGCACTTCGGCATGCCCCGGTACATCCAGTACGCAATGCAACAGCCCGCGCCGTTCGGGGCCTGTGATCGAGACGTCGAGGTTGCGGTATTCGCGGATCGGGTATTTCGACAACAGGGCGTTGCCGTGATGGCCATCGGGATACACGGCATTGCGGCCGTAGGCAAAATCGCTCCACATGCTGTCGGCGAGGAATTCGTACTGCGAGGTCTGCGGCCATTCGTTGTAGCGGCTGGAATGCCGCTCGTGTTCGCCCACCACTTCCTGCAGAAACACCAGATCGGCCGAAGTGCTGCGCACCGCTTCACGCAGTTCCGGAAGGATGAAACGTCGATTGAGCGCGGTGAAACCCTTGTGTGTATTGACCGTCAGCACCCGCAGGCGATGGATGGCGGACGGGATCGAGGTCTGCGCGTCGACGGCATGACGCTTGGGATCGCTGGACACGTTCACTCCTCTGAATCATGACTGCCTGTTCATGCGACTGATCCGGGCGCGGGCAGTTCACTTTGAGTGGCTGCCCGCGTCCGACCGACCGTCAATCGACGAAGACGATCTCGTAGGGCAGGCGCATGCGTTCGAGAATCGCCTTGGGCAACAACGGCGCGATACCGATGGCCGGTTCACCATTGAGCTGACTGGCGTAGGCATGGGTGGCGTGGCTTTTGCGCGCGACGGTCCAGGTGTCGAGACGCAGCTTGCGCGCCCGATGCCATGGAATCTGCGCCTGATCCCGTTCCGGCCAGTGCCAGGCCCAGACCGGCACGTCGTGGTAGGTCGCGCCGATTTGTTGTGCCGCTTTGGCGCTGGCCCGGCCCACCACCTCATGATCGGCGGTGCCATCTTCGCACCAGGTGCTGAACACAACGTCACCGGGGCGCAGGTAGCGCGCGATGAAATCGATCAGTTGGAATTCCTGATCGAGCAGGGCTTTGTCGGTGAAACCGCCGCGTACCCATTTCAGGCTGTGCATCGGCAAGCCCAGGCGGCGCAGGGCTTCGACGCTTTCCTGCGGGCGGAACACGCTCAGGCGTTTTTCCGACCACTGGCGCGAGCCCGGATGACTGGCGCTGCCATCGGTGATCGACAGTAATTGCAAGGGATGTCCGAGGCTGGAAAGCAGTTGCAGCAGGCCGCCGCAGGTCACCACTTCATCGCCGGGGTGCGGGGCGATGACCACGGCGCGGGCACCAGGCGGGACCAAAGTGTGGGTATTGATGACGGGAATATTGTCGAGCTGCGCGGCACTGTTCCAGATCTGCGCCGGCAGGCCGCTCTCGCTGAGGGATAACGGTTTCATGAGTGATACGTCCTTGTCGTGTCTCGCCCTCAGTCGTACAAGCGCCGGTCTCCAGGCGTGTTCGACCCGTGAAGGCTGGTGGATAGCCCTGCAGCGCTCCGAACCCTGGATTGCTGCGCAGCAGAGTATTGCTCAAGACGCGCAGTTCGTCGCGTCACAGATCAACCTGATCCGCTTTTTTTTATTCAGTCTGTGCCAACTGTCGCAGATAGTCGCCAAAACCGCCGCGTGCGCGATTGTCCAGACGGGCGCTGGTAATGACTTGCGGACGATGGCTCCAGGCAATGCTGGCCCCGGAACGCTCCAGTTGACGCACCAGCTGCACGTCCTCATCGCAGGACAGCGGCTGGAAGCCGCCGGCGCGGACATAGGCTTGCGCGCTGACCCCCAGATTGGCGCCATGGATGTGCCGGTGACCATCGCAGGCCCGGTAATCACGGTGATAGCGAATCTGCGCCGCTTCATCGAATCCGTCCTGCCAGCGGTCAACGGTGACCGTGCCGCACACGGCATCGGTGCCCAGCCCCAGTTGCGCCACCAGCCAGTCTTCGGCGACGCGGCTGTCGGCGTCCGAGCAGGAAATCCAGCGCGCACCGCGTTCAAGCAGTGTTTGCGCACCGATGGCCCGCGCCTGGCCGACATTGCGCGCTTCGATGCTCAAAGCTTGCACCGGGTATTGGCTGACGATGTGTGCCGAACGATCGGTGCAACTGTCGAGCACAACGAGAATTTCCACCGGTTCACCGGCCAGCAGGGAGTTTCCGGCGGCCCTTAGCGCGGCGCGCAAGCAGTCATCGAGCCATTCTTCTTCGTTGTGCGCGGGGATCAGGATGCCAATCATCGCAACCCCTCCAGCGCGGCCACCGAGCGGGGTTCAAGGCTCCAGACTTCCAGCAGGAAGTCCGCCTCCTGATGCAGGGCCAGTCGCGGCAAGTGCAACTGCTCGTGAATCAGGTCGTGAACCTGTCGCGCATTGAGCGGGCAACCTTCGATGGGCGGGCGCCAGTGACAGGCCAGCAATTGTCCGTCCGCCGTCAATGAATCGCTGATGCGCCGGATGACTTCTGTCAGATCCTGCCGGTCGAGGTAGTAGCCGATTTCGCTAAATACAATCAGGTCGAATTTTTCCTCAGGCCAGTCGCTCGGCAAGCGCCCGTGCCGCACCTCGGCATGGTCGAACAGGCTCAGTCGGGTACGCGCCAGATTGGCAGCGCCGGCGCTGGTGTCGCAGCACAACAGCCGATCGCAGCGCTCGGCCAGCGCCGCACTCAGTTCACCGTTGGCGCACCCCGGTTCGAAGATGGCCCGGTAGTGCGGACGGGGCAGGGCCGCCAGGGTCACGAGGCGTTTGCGTTGTTCGTACCAGCGCTGGCGAAATCCCCACGGGTCGTTATTGCCCGCGAACAGGCCTTCGAAGTAGCGATCCTCGACACTCATAGAAAGACCACCTCGAACGGTTGCAGCAGTCGATCGATGACATAGGGCGCGAGCACCGGAGCGAGTCCGGCTTCAGGATCGCCTTCCAGCTGGCTGGCGAACGCATGCACCGCATGACGCTTGCGCGCGACCTGCGCAGGGCTGAGCAAAATTTTGCGCGCCCGTTCCCACGGCACGATGGCGTCTTCCGGGGTTGCCCAGTGCCAGGTCCAGACCGGCAGTTCGTGGCAGATCGCACCCACACGGCGTGCCGCCTCGACGCTGGCGCGGCCGACGGCTTCGTGGTCGCTGTGGCCGTCTTCACGCCAGGTGGTGAAGATCACGTCGTCGGGATGCAGGTAGCGGGTCAGGTATTCGCACAGCATCGATTCGCGCGCGGCGACCTGGGTGTCGGGGAAGCCGCCGCGCAGCCACTGCAACTGGTGCATGGGCAGGCCGAGACGGCGCATGGCTTCGGCAGACTCCTGCGGACGCACCACGCTCAGGCGCTCCACCGGCCAGCGATCCGAGCCCGGATGACTGGCGCTGCCATCGGTGACCGAAATCAGTTGCAGGGTACGTCCCGCCTCAGCGAGCCGTTGCAACAGTCCGCCGCAACCGAGCACTTCATCGTCGGGGTGCGGCGCTATCACCACCGCCCGAGATCCCGGCGGCACCAGATCGAGAATGTCGATGCTGTCCACCGCCGCCAGATGCTGTGAGCCCTGCCATTCGTGCAGGGAAGTTCCCTCGCCGACGATCGGATTGCGCTTCATAGCGCCCAACCCTCGCGCGGTTGCTGAGCGATCAGTTGGCCCAGTGCTGCCAGATCACGCTCGGCGTGGCTCTGGCGCAGATACACCGGCAAGTCGGCTGCCAGACGGGCAAAGTGCGGATCCTTGCAAAACGGCCCGGCGCCGAGGGCCCGACCGGTCTCGCGGATGACTTGCTCGGCGGCGTCCTCGACCACGGCGCGCACGCGGCGGGCCAGCAACTCGGCGTTGTTGTGGGGATGGCTGTCGATGTCCAGAGCGCTGACGCGCAGCGCTTGAGCTGCGCCGTGCAAGGCACTGTCGACGGCGCCGAGGCTGGCCAGCGCATGGGGTTCTTCACGTCGCGCACATTGCTGACGCAAGCGTTCGCCGATCTCCCGCGCGGCGCCGTACCAGCACGCGGCGATGCCGATCCCGCCGTGCCAGAAACCCGGACGTTGCAGGTAGTCGCCGGGGTCGCCAATCGCCTGGGCCTCGACATCATCGAACAGCACCTCGACGCTGCCGGTGGCCGCCATGCCGACCGCTTGCCAGCCTTGATCGGTCACGGTCACACCCGGTTGATCGAGAGCCACGGCCACCAATTGCTGACGATCGTCCTCATCCCACGCCGTGAGCAGGGCGTGACTGAGCACCGCCGCGCCGGAGCACCAGGCCTTGCGCCCGTTCAACCGCACCAGTTGCCCCAAACGGTTGACCCGAACCCGCGCCTGCGGGGGTTCGGCCGCCCACATGCCCCACGTGCTGCCGGGCGTCGGCGAGCCACCGAGCTGCTCGATGATCGCCAACGCATCGGTATGGCCTTCGTAGAGTTTGCACAGGCCCAGATCATGCCCGCCGACCTCGGACAACCGTTGCCAGCGCTCCAGCGTACGGCCGCTGCCGGGCAATGGCAGACGGTCGAGGCCGGCTTCGACCATTTCCCGCAGACCCGTGCCGAGGGCAGCCGTGTCGCGGTAATCCGGGGTGTGCCGTGAGAGATAGCCGGGCAAGTCCATGTCAGTCCTCTTCGTCACGTTGCAGTTCGAACAGCAGCAGCGAGCGCCCGGTAACCGAGTACTCGTGACCGAACGTGAAGCGTTCCTGCCCGCGGATCGATGGCTGATTGGTGTCGATCATGCAGGTCCAGAAACTGCCTTCAGGCACTTCCGGCAAGGTGAAGTTGACGATGTCGTGATGTGAATTGACCACCAGCAGCAGCGTGGCGTCGGCACCCTTGCGGCGGATCCCGGTTTCCTGGGCGCGACCGTCGAGCAACATGCCCATGCAGCGGTTGTGCGCGTCATGCCAGTGTTCGGTGGTCATCTCGGTGGCGTCCGGCGCGAGCCAGGTCACGTCCTTGACCCCGATGTCCTCGTTGTATTCGCCGACCAGAAAACGCCCGCGTCGCAGGATCGGGTAGGCCAGGCGCAACTTGATCAGGCGTTTGACGAATTTCAGCAGCGCCTTGCCGTCCTCGCTCAGGTCCCAGTTGACCCAGCCGATTTCGCTGTCCTGGCAGTAGGCGTTGTTGTTGCCGTCCTGGGTGCGGGCGAATTCGTCGCCGGCTACCAGCATCGGCGTGCCTTGGGACAAGAGCAGGGTGGCGAAGAAATTGCGCATCTGCCGATGGCGCAGCGCATTGATTTCCGGGTCGTCGGTGGGGCCTTCGACGCCGTGGTTCCAGGACAGGTTGTTGTTGCTGCCGTCCTGATTGTTTTCGTCGTTGGCCTCGTTGTGCTTGTCGTTGTAGGACACCAGATCGTTGAGGGTGAAGCCGTCGTGGGCGGTGACGAAATTCACCGACGAATACGGCCGACGACCGCGCTGGTTGAACATTTCCCCGGAGGCGGTCATGCGGCTGGCGAAGTCGGCGAGCTGGCCGTCGTCGCCTTTCCAGAACGCGCGCACGGTGTCGCGGAACTTGTCGTTCCACTCGACCCAGCCCGGTGGGAAGTTGCCGACCTGATAACCGCCGGGGCCGCAGTCCCAGGGCTCGGCGATCATTTTCACCTGACGCAGCACCGGGTCCTGGCGGCAGGCCACGAGGAAGCTGTGGCGTTCATCGAAACCGTCGTGATAGCGACCGAGAATGGTCGCCAGGTCGAAACGGAAGCCGTCGACGTGCATTTCGCTGGCCCAGTAGCGCAGCGAGTCGGTGACCATTTGCAGCACGCACGGGTGGCTCAGGTCGAGGGTGTTGCCGGTGCCGGAATCGTTGATGTAGAAGCGCTTGTCGTCCGGCATCAAGCGGTAGTACGAAGCGTTGTCGATCCCGCGCATCGACAGGGTCGGGCCTTGCTCGTTGCCCTCGGCGGTGTGGTTGTAGACCACGTCGAGAATGACTTCGAGATTGGCGTCGTGCAGGTGCGCGACCATTTCCTTGAACTCGGCAATCTTGCCGCTGGCCAGGTAGCGCGGGTCCGGGGCGAAGAACGCGATGCTGTTGTAGCCCCAGTAATTGGTCATGCCCTTGTGCAGTAGGTGCTGGTCGTTGACGAAGGCGTGGATCGGCAACAACTCAACGGTCGACACGCCCAGTTTGCGGATATGTTCCAGCACATCGTCAACCATCAACCCGGCAAACGTGCCACGCACGTTCTCCGGCACCGAAGGGTGGCGCATGCTGATGCCGCGCACGTGGGTCTCGTAAATGATGGTCTTGTCCCACGGCACGCTGACGCGATGGTCGTGGCCCCAGGTGTGCGCCGGGTCGATGACTTTGCACTTGGGGACGAAGGGCGCGCTGTCGCGCTCGTCGAAACTGAGGTCGGCGTCCGGGTGGCCGATGGTGTAGCCGAACAGCGCTTCGGACCATTTCAACTGACCGACCAGTTGTTTGGCGTACGGGTCGATCAGCAACTTGTTGTGGTTGAAGCGGTGGCCGTTGGCCGGGTCGTACGGGCCGTAGACCCGGTAGCCGTAGATCAGCCCCGGATGCGCATCAGGCAGGTAGCCGTGGTAGATCTCGTCGGTGTATTCCGGCAGCTCGATGCGCTCGAGTTCGACTTCGCCGGCATCGTCGAAAATGCACAGTTCGACCCGGGTGGCGTTGGCGGAAAACAGCGCGAAGTTCACCCCCAGACCATCCCAGGTCGCGCCGAGCGGGAAGGGCAGGCCTTCACGGATGCGCGAGGGTTCGGCGTGCGCGGCGGGCTCGGCTTTCTTTGGACGGGTCATAGGTGCTCCTGCAAAAAAATCGGGGATGGGCATTTTTCGAGGACGAGTGCGCCCTCGGTGGCGGGCTAACCCGCCACACGGTCGTTCAGTTCAACGGTTCGGGACGCGTCAGACCGCCGGCGGCTTGCGCGGCGCGCGGGGCTTTTTCTCGGTGGCTTTTTCGCCCGGGGGAATGACCTTGGCGGCACTGGCAGGCTTGGCCTTGGCCGTCGTCGCCTTGGGCTTGGCGGCGGGCGTCTTGCTGTCGACGGCTTTGCTGGAGGCGGTCTTGCCGGCGGTTTTACTACCGGCAGCCTTGGGCGATTTTTTCGGTGCCAGCGCCTCGGATTCGGCCAGTTTGCGCGCCATCTCCCAGTGGCGCGATTCCTGGCCTTCGGGTTTGCCTTCTGATTCCCAGATCTGATAGGCGAATTCGCGGATGCGTTTATCGTCGGTACTCATCGCAATGCTCCTGGACTGAACTCATGCTGCTAGACGTGTTGGATAAGCAGATTGACCGGGAAATCCCCCAGCGCGGCGCTGACGTGCAGCTCCCTGTTTTTTGTGACTGCGGTGCTCGAAAAAAGTCCCTTCAGATTTTCGTCAGAGGCGTCGAACGGTAAAACCACCCGTGTATCGCCCCAGCGCAGCGCATCGACCATGGGTAGGGCACTGTTTTCCAGCAGTGTTGCGCAACGGATCGGCACGATCACGATGACCCGTTGCCCCCCATGCTCGCGGGCAAACGCGAGCACGTTGTGCGCCTGGCTGCCCAGCACCTCGAGGGCCTGGTACGAACCGCGGCGGAACAATTCGCTGTGTTCGGTGCGCAACAGCAGCACCTGGGCGATCAAGTCCTGCTTGATTCGCCCGTCCCGCCAGCCCGACAGCAGTTCCGGCACGGGCGTTGCCGTCAGGGTCTGTTCGCGCCGGCCGTAGTCCACCGGCCGGCGGTTGTCCGGATCGACCAGACTGAAATCCCAATACTCGTTGCCCTGATACAGATCCGGCACGCCCGGCACCGTCATGCGCAGCAAGGTTTGCGCCAGACCGTTGAGCGCCCCGGCCGCAGCGATGCTGTTGACGGTCTTGGCCAGCGCCCCGCGCAGCAGTTCGCCTTCGGGGGCCAGCAGCAATTGTTCGGTGAACGCTTGAGCGGCGTTTTCGTACGCCTCGTTCGGCGCGCTCCAGCTGCTTTGCAGCTTGGCTTCGCGCAGGGCTTTCTGCTGCCACTGCCAGACACGTTTGGCGTAGTCGGCGAAACCGGCCTGATCGTCGTCGCGCAAATCCAGTGGCCAGCTGCCGAGCAGCGCCTGATAGAGGATCAATTCGTCCGCCGACGACGGCAGTTGATCGTCATGGCGCAGCGGGCGGGCGAGGGCGCGCCACAGCTCGACCTGCTCGGCGTACCAGTGGCTGCGTTCGCTGAGCACGGCCAGCCGCGCGCGGGTGTCTTCGCCGCGTTTGTGGTCGTGGGTGGCGGTGGCCAGCAGGTTGTCCGGGAAGCTCGCCAGCCGTTGCTGGTTTACCGCGTGAAAGTCGCTGACCGGCGCGCTGAACTGCTCGGTGTTGTAGCCGACGTCATTGCGCGACAGCAGCACCGCCGAGCGATACAGCGCGGTGTCTTCCACCGCTTTGGCGGCGGCCGGCGAGGTGAGTTGCTGAAAGCGTACACAGGCATGCTTCAGGATCTTGCGCGAACGGCCACGGGGTTTGCGCCGCCACGGCTGGCCGCCAAGCCAACCGGCTACGGAGTCCAGCACTGGCCAATCGGCTTCGCTCAATGTCTGCCGTGCCCCGTCCATGGCCTGCTGGAAAAACACTTCATCCCGCGCCGAACGACCCATCGGGGTGATGTAAGTGCGATAGACCGGGAAGTGCACGATCAGCGCCTGCAACACCCGGCGGATCGAGCCGAGCGTGAGGTCGCGGGTCATCAGGTCATCGCGCGCCACTTGCAGCAGGGCCTGGGCGACGCTTTCGCAATCGCTGGCCAGCGAGCCGTTGAGGATCTGCTGGCGCGCCAGTTGCGCTTCTTCGATAAACGCAGAGGGGCGTTCGGTGCGGCGTTTCCACAAATCGCCCAGCACATGTTCGCCGTCCGGATCGTGTTGCAGCAGCGACAGCTGGTTCATGAATTCGTAGCCGGTGCTGCCGTCCACGGACCAGTCGGTGGGCAGGGTTTCGCCGTCGCCGAGGATCTTCTCGACGTAGATCGGCAAATGTCGGCCCTGTGCCAGGTGGTCGAGGCGGCGGCGCAGTTTGCGGCAGTAGCTGCGCGGGTCGGCGAGGCCGTCGATGTGGTCGATGCGCAGGCCGTCGATCAGGCCTTCGCCGATCAACTGGAAAATCTTGCCGTGGGTGGCCTCGAACACCGCCGGGCGCTCGACGCGTAAACCGCCGAGTTCGTTGATGTCGAAGAAGCGCCGCCAGTTGATGTCGTCCGCTGCCGTGCGCCAGCTCGCCAGGCGATAGCTTTGCCGCTCCAGCAACTGGTGCAGGCGCTGAAAACCGTCTTCGGTCTTCGAATCGTAGTGGGTCAGGTTGCGCTGGATGGTTTGCAGGATGTGCGGGTCGCTGACCAGTTGCTGAAGCTCTTCCTTGAGCGGGATGGCTAGTGAGCGGGCGTCGGTCTGATAACTGAGGGCGCTGAAGCGGTCGGCGAGGGCCTTGAGCGCTTCGTTGGGGTTGTCATCGGATCTGAGCAGTTCGCCGTAATCGCCGGGGCAGATCGGGAAGTGATGTTCGTAATGCTCGACGTGGAAGGTGCCGCTCTCGGCGTTGAACACCAGCGGCAAGGTCGCGTCCTGTAGCGCGACGCCGTAATCGCTGCCGAGAAACGGCAACAGCAACTGGCCTTCCATCAACGGGTCGGGGGAGTGCCATTGAATGTCGAAGAACTCACCGTAGGGGCTGAGGCGTCCCCATTCCAGCAGGTCGAGCCACCACGGGTTGTCGCCGCCACCGACCGCCATGTGATTGGAGACGATGTCGAGGATCAGCCCCATGCCGTGCTCGCGCAGGCTGGCGACCAGACGGCGCAAGGCCGGCTCGCCGCCGAGCTCCGGATTGACCCGGGTCGGGTCGACTACATCGTAGCCATGCATCGAGCCCGCGCGGGCGGCGAGCAGTGGCGAAGCATAAACGTGGCTGATGCCGAGTCGGGCGAAGTACGGCACCAGCGGCACCGCCTGATCGAGGGTAAAACCGCGATGAAATTGCAGGCGGACCGTGGCGCGCAATGTCTGGATAGGCCATGCACTCATCGGTCACGCTCGGCTGCCTGAAGACGCGCACAAGCCAGCAGTTCCAGCCGCCGTGCGGCGTCGACGCCATCGAGCAGCGCCTCGCTGGTGCCCGGCAAGCGGCGCGACCAGTTCGGGTGGGTGTCGATGGTACCGGGCAGGTTGGCCTGTTCGTCGAGGCCCAGCGCATCTTCCAATGGCAACAGCACCAGCGGCGCGCGGGTGTGGCCGAGGAAACGCACCGCGGCGTCGACTACCTGATCGGCTTCGTGGGATTCCTCGCGAAAGTTTTGCGGGTCCTGGCTCAAGGCGCCGCGCAGGCCTTCACGCTCGCGTTCGCGGTAGCGGCGCCAGTCGATTTCGCCATTGGCATCGATCAGCCCGAGCCGCGCGTTCCAGTCGATGTCACGACCATGCCACCAGCCGTTGAGTGTCGGCAGATCGTGGGTGCTGGTGGTGGCGAGGGCGTTGTCCGGCCAGTCGAGGATCGGCTTGAAATGGGTGTTGTCCTGCTCGAACAACAGCACGCGCATGCCGAGCATGGCCCGGGCGATGAGTTTTTCCCGCAGGCCATCGGGCACGGTGCCGAGGTCTTCACCGAGCACGATCGCCTGATGGCGATGGGATTCGAGGGTCAGCAGACGCAAAAGGTCATCGACCGGGTAATACAGGTAGGCGCCGTCCGCCGGGACCGCGCCGTTGGGGATCACCCACAACCGTTGCAGACCCATGACGTGGTCGATGCGCAACCCGCCGGCATGGGCGAAGTTGGCGCGCAGCATGTCGATGAACGCGCGAAAACCGTTGCGCACCAGACCTTCCGGGGAAAACGCGGAAATGCCCCAGCCCTGTCCGGAGCGATTGAGAATGTCCGGCGGGGCGCCCACGGTCAGCGAGGCCAGCAGTTCATCCTGAAAACTCCAGGCCTGGCTGCCGGCACCGTCGGCACCCACCGCCAGGTCGGCGATCAGGCCGATGCCCATGCCGGCGCTGCGGGCGGCGGTCTGGGCGCGCTCCAGGCAGCGGTGGATCAGCCATTGGCAGAACGCGAAGTAGCTGATGCGCTCGGCGTATTCCTCGGCAAACGCGCCGAGGGCAGCGCCGCGCGGGTCGTGCCAGTGCTCGGGCCATTGGCGCCAGTCGAGGCTTTCGCCACGGGCGGCGCGCATTTCCTGGATGGCTTCAAAGCGGCAATGGTTTTCCAGCGCTTCGCCACCGGCATCGCGGAAGCTGGAGAAGTCTGCCTGCAACGGGTTTTCGCCGCTGATAAAACCGTCGTACAAGGCTTGCAGCAGTTTCAGTTTGGCCTCGGCGGCTTTCGGCCAGTCGATCAGTTTCAGGTTTTCCAGTTGTTCGAACTGATCGGTCAGGCCGGCCGCGTCAATCGCATCGCGCAGTGCGCGTTCGCCGAGGATCGCGCCGGGTGCGGCGTACAGCGCATTGAGAAACAGCCGACTGGACGGCGAGTAGGGGCTGTAGCGCCCGGTGTCAGCGCTGAACATCGCGTGCAGCGGGCTGATCGCCAGGGCATCGGCGCCGCGCTCGCCGGCCACCCGGGCCAGTTCCTCCAAAGCCTGGGTGTCGCCGAAACCGCCATCGCCGGGGCGGCGCAAACCATATAGCTGCACGCTCAGGCCCCATGCGCGGGGGATCGGACTGTCCACCGCGTCACCCACGCTGAAGCAGCGCTCCGGTGCCACGGCGAGGGTGAATTGTTGATCGGCGATGTGTACTTGCTGGTAGCCGACCGGAATCTCGCCGGGCAACACGGCCTCGGCATCCAGCTTCAGGCTCAGGCGCGAGCCGTCTTCCAGGTGAATCTCGCAAGGGGTTTCGGGTTCGAAATAACGGGCCAGATCCACGCCCACGCCAGCGTCGGCGGTGAGCAGTGGAGGCAGATGGCGATTTTCCTGTACCTGTTGCAGTTCGAGCAGACTGGCGTCGATTTCCTGGGCCGTTCCGGCCGGGTGACCGAGGCCGGTCAGCACATTGCGCAGCACGGCCGGGGCGACTTTTTGCTGGCGGCCATTGGCGTCGATCCAGTCGACGGCGAGGCCGGCTCGGCTGGCGAGAATTTCCAGTTGCGCATCGCTCATAGGCGCTCTCCATCCAGGGGTGGCAAAGGGGTTGCGGCCGTGAGGCTGACGAGCGCGCAATACGGGGGCAGTTGCCCCTCATCCGACAGGCCGGCGGTTGAGGGCTGGCGGACCAGCCACACCGATTCGGCCTGTGGAAGGTTGACCACTGGCGTGTCGCCGAGGTTCAGGTCGATTCGCAGCTCGCTGCCATCGCCCAGCCGCCAGCGTGCGCTGACGGCGCCATGGCCCAGTACGTGGGCGCCGAGAGCCTGCGTGCCGGGCAAATGCGGAATGATGTATTGATGGCGCAATTGCAGAAGCTGGCGATACAGCGCCAGTGTTGCCTGCTGATTCGGGGTGCCGCTGCCGATGAGGCGTGGTTGCGAGGCGTGAAAGGTTTGCTCGGCGTTGGGGTCGGGAATCTGCTCGCGCTTGTGCGGATCGGTGAAGGCACTGAACGCCGCAAACTCGTTACGCCTACCTTCGCGAACCAGCTTGGCCAATTCGCCGTGGTGGCTGGTGAAGAACAGGAACGGTTGCTCGGCGGCAAACTCGTCGCCCATGAACATCAGCGGAATCATCGGCGACAGCAGCAACAGCACTGTGGCGGCTTGAAGCGCGCGTGGGTCGGCCAGTTGATGCAGGCGTTCGCCAAAGGCGCGGTTACCGATCTGGTCGTGGTTCTGCAGGAACAGCACGAACGCGGTGGAGGGCAGATGCTCGCTTGGCTCGCCACGGGGTTCGCCGTGACGGGTGATATGACCCTGAAACACGAAACCCTGGCTCAGGCAGCGGGCCAGTTGTTCGGTGGGTTGCTCGGCGTAGTCGGCGTAATAGGCGTCGGTCTCGCCGGTCAGCAGCACATGTAGGGCGTTGTGACCGTCATCGTTCCACTGGGCGTCGTAGGCGTCTTCCAGCAGGCTGGCCTGATTGTGTTCGTTCTCCACGGTCAGCCAGACGTGGCGGGTCGGGTCGATCTGCTGACGGACGCGGCGGGCGAGTTCCTGGAGGAAATCCGGGTCCTCGATGGCGTGCACCGCGTCCAGGCGCAGGCCGTCAAAGCGGTATTCCAGCAGCCACATCAGTGCGTTTTCGACGAAGAAGTCCCGCACTTCGCGACGACGAAAGTCGATGGCCGCGCCCCACGGCGTGTGTTTGTCTTCGCGGAAAAAGCCCTTGGCGTAGCGATGCAGGTAATTGCCGTCGGGGCCGAAGTGGTTGTAGACCACGTCGAGAATCACCGCCAGGCCATAACCGTGGGCGCTGTCGATTAAATGTTTGAGTTGTTCCGGCGTGCCGTAACTGGCCTGCGGCGCGTAGTGCAGTACGCCGTCGTAGCCCCAGTTGCGATCGCCGGGAAACTGCGCGATCGGCATCAGTTCGATGGCGGTGATGCCCAGCCCGGCCAGACGCGCCAGATGCTGCTCGACTTCGGCAAACCCGCCGAGCGCACCGACATGCAATTCGTAGATCACCGCCTCATTCCAAGGCCGGCCGTGCCAGGTGGTGTTGCGCCAGGAATAGAGATGCGGATCGACCACCACGCTGTGGCGGTCGAGGTCACCGTCCTGCGCCCTGGAGGCCGGGTCGGGCACCTCCAGTTCGCCATCGACATTAAAACGGTAGCGGCTGCCGGCGGGGCAACGGCTCTTGATGACAAACCAGCCTTCGCCCTGCGGCAGCATCGGCAGGGACTGACCGTTGTCCAGCTCGACGCTGACGTAAAACGCATCCGGCGCCCACAACGCGAATTGCGTGTGGTCGGCATCCAGCAAGATCGCGCCGTGGGGCCAGCTTTCAGGTGTCCGTGACGGCATCGTTGAAAACCTCCCTGGTTATTTGTGGTGCGTTTTACCCAGCGCCTTGGCCACCAGTTGTTCGTAGAGTTCGGCGTAGGGTTCGACCGCCTTGCACCAGTTGAACGGCGCGGCCATCGCCCGGCAACGCATGGCGTGCAGCAGGTCCGGGAAAGCAAACACCTTGAACGCGCGGCTCAGGGCTTCGCGGTAACTGTCTGCGGTCGATTCGTTGAACAGGAACCCGGTGACGCCGTTTTCAATGGTGTCGGCCAGCCCGCCGGTGTTGCGTGCTACCGGCAGCGAGCCGAAGCGCTGGGCGTACATCTGGCTCAGACCGCACGGTTCATAACGCGATGGCATCAGCAGGAAATCGCTGCCGGCGAACATCCGCCGGGCGTCGGTTTCATTAAAGCCGATACGCACGCCGATCTGGCCGGGGAAGCGTAGCGCCAGTTCGCGCATGGCCTGTTCTTCTTCGGGTTCGCCACGGCCGATGATCGCGATCTGGCCACCGTTCTGAACGATGTATTCCGAGACGGCTTCGGTCAGGTCCAGGCCTTTTTGATAGACCAGGCGCGAGACCACGGCAAACAGCGGGCCTTCGGAGTCCTGCAGACCGAACAGTTCGCGCACGTGGGCGGCGTTGACCGCTTTGCCTTCCCAGTCGCCGATGGCAAACGGTGCAAACAGATGTGGATCGGTGGCAGCATCCCAGCTTTCATCGATGCCGTTGGGGATGCCGCTGAGCAAGCCTTGCTGGGTCTTGGCGGCGAGAAAACCGTCGAGACCGCAGCCGAAGTCCGGGGTGGTGATTTCCTGCGCGTAGGTGGCGCTGACCGTGGTGATGTGGCTCGAATAGGCCATGCCGGCCTTGAGGAACGACATCTTGCCGTAGAACTCCATGCCTTCCTGTTGCAGGGCATGGGCGGGAATCCCGAGCTCCGGGCACGAGCCCAGGCTGGTCACGCCTTGATAAGCGAGGTTGTGAATGGTGAACAGGGTCGGCGTGCGTTGCCCGCGCCAGTGCATGTAGGCAGGCGCCAGCCCGGCGGGCCAGTCGTGGGCGTGCACCAGATCCGGGCACCAGTGGATTTGTGCGAGGTTGGCGGCGATATCGGCAGCCGCCAGGCCCAGACGGGCGAAGCGGATGTGGTTGTCCGGCCAGTCGCGGCCGTTGTTGGCGCCATACGGGCCGCCGTCACGGGCGTAGAGTTCAGGGCAGATCAGCACATAAATCACCAGACCGTCGGGCATGTCCATGCGCCCGATCTTGCAGGGCGGCAGCGCGGCGTGGCCACCCAGTTCGCCGATGATGTGGATCGGATTCTCGCTGTTCATCACTTGCGGGTAACCGGGGATCAACACCCGGACGTCATGCAGGTGCGCCATGGCGCGGGGCAGGGCGGCAGAAACGTCTCCCAGACCACCGGTCTTCACCAGATCGGCGATTTCCGAGGTCACAAACAACACTTTCTTCTTGTTGGGGTTCTGACTGGCCACTGGCGTCAGCGTCTTGGTGCCCGGGACGATGATCGACCGGCTGCCGGGAACGCTTACGGTGCTCGATTCACCCATCGGCTGATGAGCCCGTTCTCCCTGAATATCCAATGCCGCACTGATCATATGAATCTCCCGTTTTGTTGATCTGATTCTTGTCTTGAACAAGCGATGTCCATGGCCAAGTCCTGTGGCCGGGCGCAAACGCGCCACGCATCGGTGAGCAAACGCTACCCAACACGCGCAAGCAGAATGGGTGAAGAGGCCGTTGCAAGGAATGAACCAGTCGCTTTGGCCCTGTCTTTCAGATGACCCGCCGCGATCAGCAAAAGTTTCGACAAAATTTCCACTTTGTGACCGGCCGGTTTTACCCCGCGAAAACCAGTCTAGGCCAGATCCTAGAGCGGGCCAGGGCAATCGGATGAATTGTTCGACAATCTGTTGCGGGCTCACGAAAACCGTGGCTTCGGGAGGGGGTACGCCCCGACGAAGTGCATGTCTGGCGGGATCGATGACGCAAAATGGTGACCGACAGGTCACGATTCCGGGCGCCGGGAAAGTGCGCGCGCACTGTTGCGGTGCGGGCAGTTTATTGCCGTGTTGTTCATTTTCAGAGACGCATCCTACAGAAAGCTTGGAAGCGTCTGACTGCGCTTGACCGCGAAGCCCTGCAAAGTCCTGTGTCTGGACAACACTAGGATCCGTGAATGCTTACTGCCGCTCACTCAGTCGTCATCAGAGGGGGCACCCCGGTGTCGTGCCCATGACCCATCCCGCCATTCTCGACGCTGCCGCCGCCTCGAAAGCCCCCATCGTTGCGCCCGCGGCTTGCGCGCTGCAACAAACCCATGTGCAACTGCTGCCGTTGAGCTACGGCCTGGTGGAAAGAGCGTTCGATCCGGGCACCGAATTGAAATTGCCGTACACCTTGACCGCGCGCCCGCTGGGCATCCGTCGTCTGCGTGATGGCTGGCTGTACATCATCGACAGCCTCAGCGGCGAGTTGTACGAATACCGAATGCTCGACGGTATCGTCACGGCGCTGCTGCATCAGGGCAAACAGGTCAGCGAGGATCAGCGCGCAGCGATTGAAGAGCGTCCGGCGCTGATCTTTCCCCGGCAAAGTACGTTGTACGTGACCTTTGCCGAGGTGCAGTGGACGGCAAGCAAATGCCATCAGGTGCTGGACAGCCGCGAAGAGCGCAACCATTTCATGCAGGCGGTCGATCTTGCACCGGTGAATTGTCTGACCGGTGGCGAGCATTTGCTCACCGTCGAGCAGACCCGGCAGTGGCTGGCGGAAGTGGCGGCGGGGGCCGAGCCGGTTGCCGATGCGGACGCGACGCGGATGCCCACCGTGCAGGTCAGCGACGCCCCCGAGCACGAGCGTGAACCTTATCTGTGGGAGCAACCCCGGCGCTTTCGCGAGGCGCACATCGGCGAATTCCTCGGCCGGGTGCGCGGGCCCTATCAGGACGACACGCTGTTTCTGCTGGTCAACGACGATCTGGGCGTGATGCGCGATCTGGCCGAGTATCAGGACACCGTGGTCGGCTGGGTCGATGCGTGGAGCAACACCGGCAACAACGCGCGCGATTATCTGCTCGCCAGCTACATCGAGTCGCTGAGCCAACTGAGCGGCGCCGATGTCGGCGAATTGGCCAAGGCCAGCGAACAGCCGCAGGTCAAAGCCCTGTTTGCCGATCTGGAGCAGTTGCCCGAGCCGGATCGCGAGAATACGCGCAAGGCGTTGCTCGATTACCTGAACAAGGGTGGGGAGATCCAGGCCGATGGGCCGGCGCCGCCCGAACTGCAAAAACTGCGCGCTCAGAGTTTTGATGACGGCATGGGACAGAATCGTCTGGCCCCTACGGCAGAGGTGGATCGGCGTTTTTATACCCGCCAGTACTTCGAAGCCGTTGCCCCCGAGGACTTTGTCGAACAGCATCTGGAGACGCTGATCCGCCTCGGCAAGGATCAGGATCGGCGCATCAAGGACGTGCTCGACGGCCCGCTGCTCAGCGGCAAACGCGGGGTCAACGACCTGATCGACCGCCCGGCGATGGACGAGCGACTGAACCTGTTGCGTGACGACCTCGGTCGCTGGAACCGCCTGCTCGAACGCATCACCGCCGACCGCACGCAACTGCTGGTCGCCGGACGCTTCCATCGTTCGGCCTGGTACTACGACGCGCAAGTGGCGGCGCAACTCCATCAAGCCTTCAGCGCCGAATACGCCTGCCTCAAGGACCTGTGCCGCAGCGATGAAGCAAGCGAACAAATGCTCGGCTATCTGGAGGAACACCCGGAACTGACCCGAACCGTCTTCTACACCTTGCCGCTGCGCCTGCAATCGGAGCAGAGCGGGCAATACTCGACGCTGTTCAACGCTCTCATGGCCACGTTCAACAACCTGCCGGACTGGCTGGCCAAACTGAAAATGATCGAACAACCGCAACTGCCGGCCCTCGACGACATGCCCGAACACACCCGCGTCATCGCGGCGGCGGTGCAGGACACTTACAGCCCGGCATTGAACCTGGGCTTGAACCGTGTGCTGGAAGGCTTCGACCTGTCGGGCGAGAAAATCCCCGACCTCGACGAACTGTTCCAGCGCCTGCCCAAAGCACTGCGCCTGCGCCTGTTCGACGCGGCGAAAACCAGCGGCGTGACCTTCACCGTCGCCAGCCCCGCAGAGCAGTCCGCGCTGCAAACGGCGATCAAGGAGGTTCTGCGCGAACGCGAATACCTCATGACCCTCAACCGCGAACGCAACCAGATCACCCACAACAAGAATCGTCAGGGGCACAAGACCCCACGGGCGATGGAGTTGCAGGAAGAAATTGTGCGGGTGCGGGCTCAATTGACGCAGATCGAAGGGCGATTGGCGGCAGCGTTAAGCCCGATTGAAGAACTGCCGGATCGCTCGGCCCGGTTGTACGGCGCGACGCCTGCAAGGGCAGGGGTGACGGTGGTGTTTCCGCCGGCGCAGCAGCAGGAACTGCGCGGGTTGTTGGGGAATATCCGGGCGGGATTGGGCGGGGTGTCGGCGGGGAGTCTGGTGAAGACGGAAGGGATGGGGTTGGTGGTGGTTTTGGTGCAGGTGGTGAATTTGGTGGGGGCAGCAAAGGAGCTGAAAAAACAGTCCAGAAACGAACGGAGCTGGGGGCCGGTTTTGAATGCATTGATGGCCACCGGTGCTGCTGGGTTCACGGCGGCACAAAGTTTGGGTGATACGGCATTGAAAGCTAGGGGCACGGCGCTTGTTGCTGGGCTTCAGCATCATGCCTTGCAGAACGTGCATGTGCAGATGGGGAAGTTACATATTGGACTGGGAGGTCTTACATACTTTCTAGGATTTTTAACTTCGTTCTCCAACCTAAAGAATCAGCTTAAAAGTTGGCAGCAGGCAATTCGTAGTGGAAATATTGCAGCCGAGAGGAGCGCGGCTTTAGCCACAATCGGCGCAACTGGCATGACAGCGGTTAACTCTTACGGGTTGGGTCATACAGTTCACGCTGGGTACAACGTACTGGCTGCGGAAAACACTTCGGCACGAAGAGCTGCTTGGGCAGCAGCCGGCACACGCCTTTCTACCGTGTTTTTCCGCTTCAACTTGGCAGGGGCGTTATTCACAGTTCTGGAATTCAGCGGCACTTGGCTGTTCAACCGCTATAACCTTAGCGCTCACGACAAATGGCTGAAAATCACGCCATGGAGCACGGATGCCGAAATGCGCGGTGATCACTCACTGGAAAACTATCAAAGCTATCTGGCCTTTCTGATCCATGCGCCGTATGCGCAACTTGGCCCAAATTCGTACGATTCCTGGTTGAAAAACCTGTTGTTCAAAGCCAAACCCAGCGATATCCACTTGGTGCTACCAAGACTGACGTTGAGTGATCTCCTGCCTCCTTTGGGTGGTAAATCGAAGATTCAATTAGGCATCGGTGCTCACCGTATTTCCATTCCCCTGCACAGTCGAGGAGTGCCACAAGAGCGCAAGGAAGTGATCAGCGATCAGGTTTTAAGTAGCCTGCGCATCGTCAAGTCAACGCCCGAGGGACTGGTGCTTTGTCTACAGTACCCGGTGGACCCTGATTCCGAGTTCACTCCCGCGAAGGAAATGTTGGAGCTGGCAGTTTGCATTCAAAAAATGAGTGATAAAGGCGAGTGGATGTCTCGAACTCGCGTCATACATCTAGACCCGAAGGGTGAGGGGCATTTCGCTGTTGTCGCAGCTCAACTAGTCAAGGGGAATCCGCCCATGCTACTGGTTGAAGCACAATTTCTGGAGCAGGCCGATCATGCTGAATAATCGCGATAAGTTAGATATGCCGCAGCCTGAAAAGCCCAGAGAAACAGGCGATATCGAGCCGTTTCCGAGTGGGAAAATTACTTATGTCTCTCCGCTGCCATTACCAACACTAATGCCACCTTACGGTCCGCATATTGGTGAGCTGAATGATGGGTATATGGACTTTGGATTGGGAACTCCTCAAGTCTTTATGTGGCAAGTTACTGTTGGACTGCCATTCAGTGGAATGTTTTTGGTCGCATTCTTATTTCCGCTTATTGGCGGTTTCATATTCCTTTTATTTGGCATGGGCTGGGATGATATTTCTCACGCAATGAAGGGTATTTTCGATGAATCGTTTGGACTCGCTTTGTTAGGCGGCTTTTGGGCTCTTTCCATTTGTCTTGGAGTCTGGCACCACAACCACAAGAAACGCGCCTCAATCATTCCCACCCGATTCAACCGCCAACGCCGCGAAGTCTGCTTCATGCCCGAAGGCGCCACCGAACCGGTCTTCGTCCCCTGGGAGTCCCTCTCCGCCTGGATCATCGAAGCCCAGGGCGCGACCCAATACGGCATCCACCGCCAATACGGCATGGGCATCGGTTTCTACGAAGGCGAAACCCTCACCAGCCTCGAATTCCAATGCGCCGGCCTGCCACTCGCCATCAGCCATTGGGAAGCCATTCGCGGCTACATGGAATACGAAATCCACGACCTCAAATCGATCCAGGATCTGCAAGACCTGCAAGGCCCCGACGACCCACCCCACGAAGGCCTGCACACCTTCCGTAATGCCCGAGCGCGCATGCATCAGCAGATCCGCGACGGTTCACGTACTCGGCTGTCGGGTTTCTTCTGGTACCTCTATCACGTCATGACCTTGTGGACGATTCCCAATCATCTCGTCGAATGGGAAGTGCGCCGTCTCGAACGGATCGGCAAGCAAGCGCTGCCCGAGGCCATGCGCCAATGGTCGGAACCGCTGCCGGAGGATCAATGGGCCAAGCCGAGTGAAGAGTTGCTGCGGCTGAGCGAGCAAGTACGCCAACTGCAAAAGCGCCAGCCGCGTCGGCCGATCACCGAGATTTTTGCCGAGGTGCAGCGCACGGCTCCAACTAGCAGTCGCCGCGCATGAGTGGATGTTATCGATGGCAAGGTTGTCCGGTGGCTTGGCCGCCACCGGCAAAGGCGTCCGATCAGTTCAACAGCCGGATGGGGTTTCCCGCCACCCAGGCTTGAATGTCTTCGATCATCTGCGAAAAGAACAGCTCATAGTTCTGGCGGCTGACGTAGCCGACATGCGGCGTGGCCAGCACGTTGTCGAGGGTGCGAAACGGGTGCAGGGCCGGCAGCGGTTCCTGATCGAATACGTCGAGGGCTGCACCGCCAAGGCGCTGTTTCTGCAAGGCCTTGATCAGCGCTGCTTCGTCGACAATCGGTCCGCGCGCGGTGTTGACCAGCAGCGCGGTCGGCTTCATCCAGCCCAGCGCCTGGGCATCGACCAGGCCCCGGCTGCGGTCGCTGAGCACGAGGTGCACCGACAGCACGTCAGCCTGTTCGAACAACTGTTGCTTGCTGACATAAGTGACGCCGGCCTGTTCGGCGCGCTCGGCGGTGAGGTTTTCGCTCCAGGCGATGACGCGCATGCCGAACACCTGACCGAACTGCGCCACCCGCTGGCCGATGCTGCCGAGCCCGAGAATGCCGAGGGTCTTGCCGTGCAGGTCGCCACCGAGACCTTGCTGCCACTGGCCGGCGCGCAGGGCGTTGGCCTCGTTCACCAGATTGCGGGTGGCGGCCATGATCAGCGCCCAGGTCAGTTCCGGCGCCGCGTGTTTGTAGCTGTCGGTGCCGCAGACCTTGATCCCGAGACGGGCCGCGGCCGGCATGTCCAGCGCCGCGTTGCGCATGCCACCGGTGACCAGCAGCTTCAGGTTCGGCAAGCGTTTGAGCAGGTCTTCATCAAAGCGCGTGCGTTCGCGCATCACGCAGATCACTTCGAACCGGCCCAGACGCTCGGCCAGCGCGGCGTTGTCCGCCGGGTACTCATGGACGAAGGTGACTTCGCCGAGACTGTCGAGCACCGACCAGTCGACCACGTCACGGGCCACGTCCTGCCAGTCATCGATCACCGCAATCTGCAAGGCCATCAGCGTTACCTCTTCAACGAACGGGATTGGTTTTGTCCAGCCAGCCCAGCAGCGCCTCGTGGAACTTCGCCGGTTCTTCCATCTGCGGGGCGTGGCCCATGCCGGGGAACTCCACCAGCGTGGACTGAGGAATCAGTTTTGCGACCTGCTTGCCCAGCACTTCGTAGTGACCGATTTTCGCCTTCACTTCGGGCGGCGCAATGTCCTTGCCGATGGCGGTGGTGTCGGAAGTGCCGATCAGCAGCAGGGTCGGCATCTTCAGGTCCTTGAACTCGTAGTACACCGGCTGGGTGAAGATCATGTCGTAGATCAGCGCCGAGTTCCATGCGACCTGAGTCTTGCCAGGGCCGTTGCTCAGGCCGGCGAGCATGTCGACCCAACGGTCGAATTCGGGTTTCCAGCGGCCGTCGTAATAGGTCGTGCGTTCATAGTCGCGAATGCCTTGGGCGGTGACTTTCAATTCGCGCTGATACCACTGATCGACGCTGCGATACGGCACGCCGAGGGCTTTCCAGTCCTCCAGGCCGATGGGGTTGACCAGCGCCAGTTGCTCGACCTGATCCGGGTATTGCAGCGCGTAACGGGTGGCGAGCATGCCGCCGGTAGAGTGGCCAAGCAGGGTGGCCTTCTGGATGCCCAGCGTCTTGAGCAGTTGCTGGGTGTTGGCTGCCAGTTGCTGGAAGGTGTACTGGTAATGATCGGGTTTGCTGGAGGTGCAGAAACCGATCTGGTCCGGGGCGACCACCCGGTAGCCGGCTTCGCTCAGGGCCTTGATCGAACTGTCCCAGGTGGCGCCGCAGAAATTCTTGCCGTGCAGCAGCACCACGGTGCGCCCGTTGGCCTTGCCATGGGCGGCGACGTCCATGTAACCCATCTGCAGCGACTTGCCCTGGGATTGAAAGGCAAAGTGCTTGAGGGTGTAGGGATACTCGAAACCTTGCAGCTGCGGGCCGTATTGCGGGCCTTCGGCGTGAGCGATCAGGGGCAGGGCGGCGGTCAGCAGCAGGCCGGGCAGCCAGCGGGTCAGCGACACAGACATAGGACAACTCCAGAAGAAATCGGCCGATGCTGGAACGGCCGGATTAGGGCGACGTTAAACACAGGCAATGTCCGGGCCCGATCGTTCAACCGAGCCAGCCGAGGGTGAGCATCGCCAGCACCCCGTAGCGGGCGCCTTTGGCGAGTGTGACGATCAACAGGAATCGCCCAAGGGGTTCGCGCATGACCCCGGCGATCAGCGTCAGCGGATCGCCAATGACCGGCAACCAACTGAGCAGCAACGACCAGTGACCATAGCGCTGATAGTGAACCCGGGCGCGCTCCATATGTCTGGGGCTGACCGGAAACCAGCGCCGGTCCTGAAACCGTTCCAGCCCGCGTCCCAGCCACCAGTTCACCAGCGAGCCGAGGACATTGCCCAGCGTGGCCACGGCCAGCAGCCCCCAAAGCCAGTAACGATCGCTGACCAGCAGCCCGACCAGTACGGCTTCCGATTGCAGCGGCAACAGGGTCGCCGCACCGAAGGCGGCCAGGAACAGCCCGAGATAACCCGCCGTCATCAATGGGCCGGATAATCCGCCACCACCACATCGGCGCCGTCTTTCTTCAGGCCGATCACTTGATACGCATCGCTCATGCCGTCCATTTCCATGCCCGGCGAACCCATCGGCATGCCCGGTGCGGCAACGCCGAGCAGGTCGTCACGCTTGCTCAGGGCCAGCACCTGTTCCGCCGGCACATGGCCTTCGACGAATTTGCCGTTGATGATCGCGGTGTGGCAGGACGCCAGACGTGGCGGTACGCCGTGTTGTTGCTTGAAACTGCTCATGTCGGATTCGACGTGGTCTTCGACCTTGAAGCCATTGGCTTCCAGATGGCTGATCCACTTTTTGCAGCAGCCGCAGTTGGCGTCGCGGTGGACTTCGATCGGGATGAGGTCGGCGGCTTGCGCCAGGGAGGAGATGAACAGGGCGCTCAGGGCGGCCAGACGCAGGTGGTTTCGCATGGAGGGCTCTCGGCTCGAAGAAGGAACGGTCAAAAAGGAAGGCATTTTGACCGGTTTTTCCTGCCGGGCATCAACGGAGTGTTTCCAAGTGATACAAGGCAGGCCTGCCAACATGATCATAGATCAAAGCTGACAGGCCACTGAGCGCAAGATGACAAAACAGTCAGCGCACCTTGAAGCGCCCCATGATCGCGCTCACCCGGCTGTTGGCTTCCAGCAACTGGCGGGTGTTGAGTTCACTGGCCTGGCCGCTTTCCACCAGTTCATCGACCATGTGGCGGATCTGCACCATGCTGCGGTTGATCTCTTCGGTGACCGCGCTTTGTTGTTCGGCAGCGGTGGCGATCTGGGTGCTGAGGCTGTTGATGTGGCTGACGGAACCGGCCATTTCGTCCAGGCCGCTGTTGACTCGCGCAGTGGCGTCCGCAGCCGACTGACAGCTGGCCTGGGTGTTTTCCATCGCGCTGACCGACGAGCTGACGCCTTGGGTCAGACGACTCAACATTTCGTTGATTTCCGAAGTGCTGGCCTGGGTGCGGGCGGCGAGGGCACGCACTTCGTCCGCCACCACCGCAAAACCACGACCCTGTTCACCGGCACGCGCCGCTTCAATCGCAGCGTTGAGCGCCAGCAGGTTGGTCTGGCCGGCAATGGCGCCGATCACCCCGAGGATTTCGGTGATGCGCTGGGCGTCCTGCTGCATGCTTTCGACCTTGTGGGTGGCGCTGGCCACTTCGTCGATCAGCGCGACCACGCTGCTTGACGCTTCGCCAACCACCACTCGCGAGCGGTCGGCGTTTTCGTTGGCGCGCTGGGTGAAGGCGGCGGTTTCGGCGGCATTTTGCGCGACGCTTTCGGCAGTCGAGCTCATTTCGTTGATCGCGGTAACGGTCTGGTCGGTTTCCGAAGCGTGGCGCAGCAGAATCTGGCTGGTGTGCGCCGAGGTGCGTTGCAGGTTGTCGAGGCTCGAAGCCATGGCACCGGTGGCCTGGGTGACTTCGCCGATCATGTTCTGCAGGTAGGCGATGAAGGTGTTGACCGAATGCCCGATGGCACCGAGTTCATCTTCAGCGCGGATGGTGATGCGCCGGGTCAGGTCGGCATCACCGCTGGACAGCGAATCGATATTGGCTTTCAGCGCTTTCATGCGCGAAACCAGTTGGCGGATCGCGTAAACCTGCAGCAGCACCAGCAGGATCACCAGCGGAATCTGCAACAGGCTCAGGCTGCTGAGCACGTCGTCACGCTGGGCGGTGAGCATTTTGGTCGGCAGCGCCGTGGCAAGGAACCACGGGGTGCCTTCGATCGGGCGCATGAAGAAGGTGCTGGCTTCACCGTTATTGTCGAATTCGACGCGTTGCGCCTGCTCGCGATTCTGCAGCCCGGCCTTGACCTGGCTGGCGAAGGTCGAGCCGCCGGCCAGTTCGCTGATGTTCTTCAGCACGATCGGCCCGCTGATGCGCGAGCTGTTGCTGATGATCTTGCCGTCGGCCTCGACGATCAGCATTTCGGCGTTGAGGTCTTTTTCCTTGCGCGCCACCAGATCGTTGAAGAAACCCAGGGTCACGTCGATGGTCGAGACGCCCCAGGCGCTGCCGTTTTTCTGGATGGCCATGGCGCAGTTGGTGCGCGGTTCGGCGCTGGCGTCATCTTTGTAGGCGGCGGCCCAGGCGCACTGGCCGCGCGGGGTCTGCATGCCGCCCTTGTACCAGCTCTGGTCGTAATAGTTGGGGGCCGCGTCGCTGTTCCAGAAGGTGTTCACCACCAGTTTGCCGGAGGCATCCCGGTGCCAGAACGTGCTGAACTTGTTGCGTCCGGCCTCACGCTGGCCGGGCAGCGGCCAGATGCCGCCGCCGAACACTTTCAGCTCGCCGTATTGATCCACCAGTCCCGGCAACACGGTGTCGATGGCCGCGCTGTCGAGCAGCGGGATGGTCTGGGTGATGCTGCGCTGTTGCGCCTGGACCTTGTTCAATTCGCCCTGGATCTGCTCGGCCACTTCAGCAATGCGGTTGAGCACGACTTGTTCTTCGGTATGGCGCAACTTGGGCGCGACCAACTGGCTGATGCCAACCACGGTGAGCACCGACAGCAGCAGAATGAACAGAACCAGAAACAGCGTGTAGCGAGCCTGAATGGTGCGGAATGCGGGCATGGAAACCGGTCCTTGAGCAGGGATTCTTATTGTGGGCAGGGGAAAAACAGCGCGGGTTTCCCAGCGTATCGTCGGGTCTTCGAGAAGCTTTAGGTACTTTCGTCCTAAAAGAAACGATCCCGACCGATGGATGTATCCGGCCTGACACAACGGAACTAACCGTGTCGAACATTAGAGTAATAAACCCACTTCTCTCCAGTCGCCTCAAACGCTCTAGTCCAATGTTTCCGGGCCTGTTGCGGATTTGTATCTTGAATGTACAAAAATTGTAAAAAAGTGCAGAAATGAGTTGGTGCCACTAGTTTGCCGGCCGATACTCCGGACAACTCAAGTGTTCAACAAGGAAATTTTCATGGTTCTCTCGCAAGGAGCTTGCTCATGACTATCGGATATACCGGTGCCTGGCAAAGCAAGGCGGGTTTGCTGGTTCGCGATACTGCAAGTTCGAGCAAACCGGTGTCTCAAAGCGTGAAGGTCAAGCAGATGCTGGCGCTGGTCGGTAACGACCCCAACGCAATCAGCATCGCGGAGATGGACAAGCAGGGGCTGCACAAGAACATCAAGGGTTTCGATCCCACCAATGTTTCGGCGAAACAGTTGGGCAGTCTGAGTGCAATGCTGCGCGGTCGGGGCCTGATTTCCGAGATCACGTCCATGACCCTGCTCAACGCCGGCGACAAGTTTGATCGCTTCGGCGTACAGAAGGATCCGGATGCCAAGTTCAATGCACTGGAGTATTTCGCGACGCAACTGGATACCATCCAGAACAACAATCTCAAGGGCAACAAGTACGCGAATACGTTGATCCCCGAGTACAAGAAAGCCATTTACGTACTGCAGAACCTGCAGACTTACGGTCAGGGCGGGGAGCGCAAGCCTCCTACCGATCAAGGCATAAAAGCCAAGGCGTGACAGACAGGGCCAACCCCGGCAACGGGGCTGGCCCTTTCGTTTATGGGCGATTGCCGCAGGCGTGGAGTTTAGAGGGCGAGGCGATCTGCCGCTGCATATCGTCATGCAATCGCTGCATTTGCGGGCAATGCAATGTCAGGGATTTGGGCTGAAACCCGCGATGAAACAGCGCGAGCCATCCTTCTCCTCTGTCATCGGGTGCCAGCCCGCTGAACACGAACCCCATCATCGACAGCCGGCGCCAGGCGTTGTCGAAACCCTGCGCCAGCCTGAGCCTGATCGATATCAGCCAATGGGCGGGCAGTTGCTGCAATTGCTTGAGCAAACTGTCGTCCATTTCGCTGAAAACCCCGTCATATCGCCCCCAGCGCTGTTCCAGCTGCGAGGCAACGCCGATCCAGGGCGACGCGTGCAACCGCGTTCCGAACACGTCACACATCCGTTGCATGAACTCATGGCATTCATCCGGCCAGGTCAAGGCCGGCAGCGGGCGCCGATAGCCGTCGACAGGCGCATAACCCAGTACCAGCGATTCCGTCACCGCATCGCCAAAGGGCGAGGGTGCATGATCGGGCAGTAAGCCGGTGTTGTGAAAACCAAGGCTGGCCGCCATTTTCTGGGTGTAGCGGTGATGGGTCATTTGCTTGATCGTGACGCCCTGATAACCAAGCGCCTGTGCATGGATCAGCAAATGCCGGCCCAGTTGCGTGGCAACATTCCGGCCGCGGATCTGTGGGTCCACCACGCTCAGGGCCAGTTCGGCGATGGACGATGCCTTGTCGAGAATCAACGTGGTGTGCCCCGCCACCTGATCGTTCGCCACCGCCACCAGTGAGTGCCAGCGGCCGTCGGCATGGTTCTGACTGATCATTCGGGGCAGGTAGACATGCGGCTGAGCGTAATGGTCGCCGTAGATCTTTCTGAACAGGCGGCTGACGGCCGGAGCATCGCTGGTGCGGTAGCCTCGCAGGGTAATCGTGTCCATCAGTAACGCTCCGCGCCACGGCTGTCGTAAACGCGCCGATCCAGTACACGCTGACGTTTGCCGGAGCGAGGATGGCATGCCAGTTCCTGCACCGTGCAGCATCGAATCTGCAACGTCAGCAGGCGATCGGCGCTCAGTTGTTCGATCAACGGATAGTCTTCGATCAAGGCGCTGTGCAGCGTTCGATCGGCTTCAGCCATTGCCGCAGACGTGGCGTCCGGTGCCCAGTGCAGGCGCAGGATATCCATGGCGCCATCCTGCTCGATCACCAGTTGCCAATCGTCGCTGTGGGTGACGCGTCGCACAGTCTCACCGATCGATTGCGGAAGCAGGGTCAGAATGCCCACCCGTACACGCTGGCTGTCGGCGCAGCGACCCATCAGCGCGAACTTGCGCCGAGGCGTGCCGAGGGGCTCACGCCAACAGGCACGGTCGCCGACCGGGTAGCGAATCAACGGCATCAACCGGCGCGTGAGGTTGGTCATCACCAGGCGGCCGACCTGGTCGCAGTCTTCGATGACCTCACCGGTCTGTTCGTCGAGAATTTCCAGCACGCTGTGGCTTTCGGGAACCCGGTGTTCACCCAGTGCGCAGTCAAGATGGCTGGCGCCGATGAACCCGGCGTCCACGCTGGCGTAGCCGATGGAAGCGATACGGGCGTTGGGGAACACCCGCTCAAGCCGTTGCAACTGTGTATCGAACAGGCTTTCGCCGGCGTAGAGCAGGGTGGTGACGCCCTCGAGAGTCCGGGCGTTCTGTTCGAGCCAGGCTGTAAAGCTCAGCAAATGAGCGGGCACCCCAGCCAGCACATTGATTCGGTGCCGGGCAATTGCATCGGTCAGGAGGCTCGAGTCGACATGGCCGCTGAAGGGAAACTCGACGACCTCGGTTTGTACATGTGCCAGCGCATCGTGAGTAAAGATGAAGCTGGCGTACAGGTCACCGACAAAGAACAGGTTGGCGATTCGGTCCCCTGCGCTCAACTGCGCGCCGAGACTGCGACCGAAGTCCGTTACCAGCGTCCGCCATTCCTCACGACGGAACAGTGAAAACTTGCCGTCGCTGGTGGTTCCCCCCGTCTTGAAGACCAGCGCGTCATTCAGCGCAGCCGTCAGGACAGGCCACTGGTCGAGGTCATGACTGCCTTTCCAGTATTCCACGGGGTCAATTACCGGCAGTTGCTCCAGCGATGTGATGTGCCGGGGAACGTCGGCGAAGTGGCTTGTATAGAAGCCGGAATACTGTCGTGCAAACGTCACCAGTTCTTGCAGTTCAAACCCTGTGTTCATGATTGGCTCCTTGCCTGTCTGCGCCAGAACCAACGCCCCGATTGTCGATCAACAGCGGCGTCTTGCCGCTGTGTTTGTTGCGGGTGAACCGGTCGCTGCCGCAGACCTCTGCTTCCACGGTCAGCAGGCCTGTCTGGATGAGCGTGGCCAGGGTTGGATAGTCCAGCAGACGTTGCTGAACATCATCGGCTTGCCGTGGACTGCGAAAGCGCATGCGCTCCAGGCCGTCCGGGGCATGTTCGAGGATCAACTGGAACTCGGTCTGCAGATGCTCTGCCAATTGCGACAGGCAGATGAAGTCCGTGCCGATGCGCATCAACCTGCCGTGACGCTGCAGCAACTCGAAGCGCGGCGTGGGCAGCCCGCATTCACACATGCCGGGGATCCAGCGACCACTGTCGCCGACGTCGTAGCGCTGAACGTCCTGACCTTCCCGTCCGATGGAGGTGAACACCAGACGCCCGGTTTCACCCTCGGCCACCGCTTGATCGGTCTCGAACTCGACGATCTCCAGGTGCTGGATATCACTCATCAGATGGAACACGCCATCGCCGGTGGCCGGGCAGGCATGGCCGAGGGGGCCGGCGTCGACGCTGCCGTAAACGGCCGAGCGGATCAGCCTGGCGCCGCAGTCGCGCATCAGTGCGAGGCTTTGTTCACCGGGGTGTTCGCCGCCGAGGAAGACCTTTTCGATCCCGCCATATTCGCGTAGCCGTACCTGCTCATTGAGGAACAAGCGGTGCAGGGTGCTGGGCATGCCGACCAGCACGGTGACGCGCTGATCGATGATTATCTGTGCGATCTCGCGGTAATCGTCATCGGCCGGAGCGCCCATCGGCAGGTGCGTGGCACCCAGCAGTTCCAGCACCTTGGAGAAACTGAAGAAACCACCATACAGTCCGCCGCTGAAGAACAGGTTCATCACCCGGTCGCGGCTCGGGTCCAGACCCGCCGCGAACAAACCGTCGGCGCTTGCGCGCATCTGCCGATCGAAATCGCGGTAGCTGTAACCGGCCAGCGCCGGGGTGCCGCTGCTGCCGCCGGAGCGGAAATACAACCGCGCCGCCGGATGGATCGGACGAGTGACAAAGGTGTCCTTGCTCATGATCGGCAGATTGGCCACGCCAGGTGGCGTCGGCAGCGGATCGAGCGTGGCACGGGTTGCCAGTGCCGTGGCCGGCAGGCTGACCGATACGCGCCGGCTCAGGCGTTGCAAGGCATACACGCCATCGTGGGGCTCACCTTCGTAGCCATCGTGAATCGCCTGCACCGGGCTAATCCGTGTGACGCCCGCAGCAATCAGCGTCCGGGCCAGTCCGGCCTTTTCGTGTTCGGCACATATCAGCCCGGCGCTTTGCAGCATGTTTCGCCAGGGTAACAACGCCTCCGTGATCCGTGCGCGCGGCACAGGTTTGAGCAGCAGGCTGCGAAACAGCGGCGAGGGGTTCAATTGCTGATCGTGGGTCCAGATGATGCGCCAGTCCGGCGCCTGCCAGACCTGGCCGATGGCCCCGCCAAAGCTGTGGGCCAGTCGCGCCATCGCCATGCGGGTGGTGATTTCCGAGGCCTCCTGAATCGACAGCAGCAGCGCCGGCCAGTGTCGGGCGCGGCGTTCGAATGCCTCGGCCAATCCCTCGCCGATTGAGCACAAGAGGCTTTCGTCATCACTGTCCACCAGCAGCCATTGAGGGCTGGAGCAGGCCTGCTGGTCGAGGCGGCAGACTTCATCGGCCACGGCGTCCAAGGCTTGCGGCGAGACCGCTGCCGGTGTCAGGTAGATGAAGCTGATGCGGTGGCCCCAGTCGATCCAGCGACATCCGGGCGCCAGTTGCTGGCGGATGGCTTGCAGCGCCGATTCACCGCCCCAGGCCGACACGCCGTTGGCCTGTTGGCACAGTTGACCGATCTGTGCGGTGCTGGCCGGTACGACGGCGACATGCGCGGCGATCTGGCCGGTCGCATCACACTGCACCAATCCATGAAGCAATTGCGCCGTCACACCCTGATCGCTGCTGCTGGGGCGCAACCAGTTGACGTTGCCGGCCAGCAGGCCTTCGATCACCGCGCAGAAGGCCAGCAGCGGCGCATTGCCGGGGGTGATGTGAACCACCAGGCCCAACGGGCTCCAGCGTTCAAAGCGCGACTGGCGATAATCGATGCGGCGCAGGGTGCCCGGCTGTTCGCCGAGTTCGCGCTCGAGTTTGCGCCGCAGCGCATCGGGTTGGCAGAAATCGATCAGTGACTGACGTTGCTCGGGATCGATGGGCAATGTCATGTGCAGGTCTTGCAGGCGTTCGGCAAACCTGGCGACGGCGCCAAGTACAGTCGCTGTGTCGAGCGCCCTGGCCAACCGTTGTGGCAAATCCGGATAAAGCTGCTCCAGTGCGCGTTCCAAAGTGCAGTCGTCGTGAAGCTGTCCGTTGATCAGGTACATATCAATGTTTCCCCAGCAGTTCAGAGGCGGCCATGGCGCAGCTTCGACCGGCCGTGGTGGCTGCGCGGCCATGCAGTTCGAACCAGTCGCCGGGCAGCCCGCAGCCGCAACTGGCGCCAGGATGCAGGGTGGCGAGATCGCTCATGACCACCGCATGCGCCGGGCTCGATGAAATGTAAGGCGAGACAAAGCTCAACAAGCCCTGACGGCCATAAGGCTGAACCGTGAAGTCGGACGGATGACGCACGAACACCTTCGAATAGACCGGTACATGGAAATGATGGCAAGCACACTCGAGGTAAGGCACCGCATGCTCGACCGCGCCGTAGCCGTCGCGGCAGCGGGATATCTCGATGCCCAATTGGCGGTGAATGCGCGCGTACAGTTGCTGGCGGGGAATCTCTTGCGCCGCATGGGTTTTCCAGCCACCGCCAAACAGAGTCAGTGAACCTTCTGCCAGTTGCAGGTCTGCCACCCCGATGGCCTGCATGCGTTGCAGGGTCTGCCAGAGAAAGGCAGGGAAGCCGAAGATCCGAACCGGCAAGCCTTCTTCTGCGAAGGACTGCAAGGCCGCGATCACGCCAAAGCTGTCGAATTCATGACCGCCACCCGTTCGGCGCAGTGCGTAAGCGACACGATTGACGGGCGCGAACCGGCACAGGAACTGATCGGTAAAGGATGTGCCCAGGCTGATGCTGCCTTCGGGTTCATAGCTCAGCAGCAGGTAGTTGCACGGGGTTTGCGGAGTGTTCCAGCCATAATGCTGGAAGATTCGCTCGACCATGTTCTGGGCTGCGCTCAGGCTGCGTTCGTCATAACGCATGCGGCTTTTTTCGCCGCTGGTGCCGGAGGACGTGAGTTCCAGCGCGTCCGCTGCGGTGGTGCTGAACAAAGCCTGGCGCTTGAAATAACTGGCGAAAACGGGTGGGAGCCGCGACCAGTCGTCAAGGTGATCCAGGTCACTCACGGTCAGGCCATTGGCATTCAGCCAGTGTTCGTAGCCGGGGGTGTGCTGGCTGTGAAACCGGCTGATCTCGGCCATGGCCTGGTTAAACAGCCCGTCCGGTACGGAATCCGGGCAATAGGGTTGCGTCAACGCGCAGAGCGCGTCGCTGTGGGGGAAGTGGTTCATCAGGCGTCCTTGTCGTTATGTTGAAGAGACGGAGTCTGTGGGGACGTGTGGTAAAAACCGGTACAGCAAAGGCAGGCTGAGCAAACCGCCCAGCGCCGCCAGAATGGCGAAGGATTCGAGACGTGAGCCGCCGCCGATGGCAGCAATCAGCGAGCCACCGACACCCATCACGACAATCGAAATCATGCCGGTCGCGGCGCAGACCAGGCCTTTGCTGTCATCACTGGAAAACAGTGCCAGGCGATACAGCGCGGCGTTGCTCATGCCCAGACCCAAGGCATACAGCGCAAGGCCGGCCATCAATCCCGCAAGGGAAAGGCTGGTCAGCGCGGTGGCGATCAGGGTCAGCAAACCCAGGCAGAACGGCCAGAGCGCCAGATGAATCACTTGCGGCAGATCTCGTGAGGCAAGCAGTCGATCCAGGATCAGATTGCCGACGATCACCGCCGCGAACACCGGAATCTGCCACAGCGCATATTCGCGTGTAGTCAGTCCCAGCAACTGGACGAGCAACTGCGGTGCGAGCCCGATCCAGGCGATCAGCGGCAGGCTCATCAGACCCAGTGCCAGGCAGATGCCGACGAACCGGTGATTGCGCAGCAGTGCCAGGTAACGGCTGCAGATCTGGCGAAAGGAGAAGGGGATGGGCGCTTGCTGACCGCCATCGTGGCGGACAACGCCGATCGTTTCTGGCATGCAGGCATACAGTCCGATCCAGGCCAGTGTCGCGACCAGGCCCAGACCGAGGAACAGTTCACGCCAGTTCAGCCATTCCAGTAGCAGACTGCCGAAAAGCGGGCCGAGCAGGGGCGAAAGCAGTGCGACATTGCCCAGCAGCGCCATCAGGCGCACCGCATCGGCTTCGCAGAAGACTTCCTGAAGTGCGGGGTAGCTGACCGCCACGACAAACCCCAGGCCCATGCCTTGCAACAGTCGCAGGACGTTGAATACTTCAATGCCGGGCGTGGCAACAGTGGCCGCACAGGTCGCGCCGAACAGCGCACAACCGCCCAGCAACAGCGGGCGCCGGCCAAACCGGTCGGACAGCGGCCCGATCAGCCATTGCAGGCAGACGCCACCGATCAGATACAGATTGAACGCGTTGGGAATATGAGCGGCATCGGCTTCCAGATCCCGGGTGACGGTCAGCATGGCCGGCATGACCATGTCGCTGGCCATGTAAGTCAGCCATTCGAACAACGTGATGGCGAAGCAGAAGCCGAGTGCCTGGCGTGGGGGGAGGGGGATGAGAGTTCTTTGCATACGCATCCACAACAGTCGAGGGGGAGCGCAAAGGGTAGGGACGGGGAGTTATTGTTCCTACGCCGTTGGTGTGACGGCTTATTACGAAGTTATGCTTTATGTTGCGAAAGGCGGTATTCCTACAGTGACTGTCGAAATGCCTCACAGCATGGAAAATCGAATCTCACAAAAATGCCCACATTACCGTGGGCATTTTGATTGGTCTTACATCATTTGTTGTACTTAAGCGGCCGTCAGTCGCCGTATCGCTCAGGGATATGACTTAACGGTGGTAGTAGCCCGGGCCAGGTGCATAGTGGCGATGATCGCCATGCCAGCCGCCGTGGGGAAAGATAATGCAGCCGCTCAGGGTGAGCAGTGCAAGGACAGGAATCAGCCAGGTGATTCGACGCAGCATTTCAAGGATCCTCATGGTTGACGCCGTTTGAAGCAAAAGCTCTTCATCGGCTGTAACATGAGACCCCGTTTACCGCGGTGCATCCCCGTCAAACGGTATGCCCATGGCATCAGCGCCGATACAAACCCGATACATTCCAACGGTTCAGGAACCTGCAATGACCCAGAAGCAACGCTTGAAATATTCGATTCTGATCGCCCTCGCCGTACTGCTGATCATGCTCGGCCTGTCGTGGCTGCAAAACGCCGGCAAACTCAGCGAGCAAACGTTCCAGTACATCGCCATCGGTGTGGCGGTGGTGGTCGTGGTGATCAACGGCGTGATGCGCCGCAAGGTCAAACCCTGACGGCGTCTGCCGGGCGTTTCAATCGCTGTTGAGTACGGCGGCAGCCTGTGGATGCAGGCTGTAGCTCTTGTCGGCGTTGAACGTGATCACACCTTCGGCACACAGGCGCTTCAACACTTCGCGCACGCTGAGAAAGGACAGTGGAATGTCCAGGTCCAGCAGTTGACTGTGCACACCGCGAACGCCCAGGCGCCGGTCGTCCTCGGCGGCGACCAGCAGGGCGTCGATGACTTTCAGGCGAATCAGACTGGTGCGCAGGCCGAAACTTTTCAGCAGCAGACGGATGCGCTCGTTGCCATGACGCTCGACCCGTTGTCCGAATACGCCAGCGTGCGAACCCATGGAAGCTCCTTGTGGTGGATGGCTACCGTCCGATGGTAGTTGCGGGTTGTACATGCGATTACTCCTTTTCAGAGCCTGATCAGGAAAGGTTTTTCGTGCTCTCTCTAAACAAGACGTTTCAGCCCGACAAATCATGAAGCGAAAAATGTAGAAAATTTGTCGTCGTTTCGTCTTTTCTCCGTAATTGCGGCGCAAAACGGGTGTGTGACCGACTAAATTTTTTTCCGCGGCTTCGTTTTCTGGACAGGCTCATTGCGCGTGACGCGTGGGTGATTTCAGAGCGAGCCGGGCCCGACGTGTTCACCGTGGCGGGCGGTTCGCTCTTCGGCATTTCGATCAGGAGCGAGCGTGACTATTTCCAGGCAATTCACCGGACTGACCCTTGCCGGCCTGTTTCTCGGGCTGAGTCTGTCGGCACAGGCGTTCAGCCCTTCCAGCCAGACCGGCGCCGATATCCGTCGCACAGGCTTTGGCGTACCGCACATCCGCGCGGAAAACGAACGCGGTCTCGGGTTCGGCATCGGTTATGCCTATGCGCAGGACAATCTATGCCTGCTGGCCAATGAAATCGTGACGGTCAACGGCGAGCGGTCGCGGTACTTCGGGCCGGAGCAACTGACAGTCGAAGAGCGCGAGAACCGTGTCAGCGACGTGTTCTTCCAGTGGCTCAATACGCCCCAGGCAGTGAATGCCTTCTGGCAGGGCCAGCCGGTCGAAGTGCGTGATCTGGTGGAAGGTTATGCCGCCGGCTACAACCGCTATCTGGCCGAGCGCCGTCAGCAGGGCTTGCCGCAACAGTGCCAGGGTGAATGGGTGCGCGATATCGCCGCCGAAGACCTGGTGAAGCTGACCCGTCGACTGCTGGTAGAGGGCGGTGTCGGTCAGTTCGCCGAAGCGCTGGCGGGTGCTGCACCGCCGCAGGCCACGGCGCAGATCGAAAACGATGCGCGGGCCTATCAACTGGCGGACACGCGCCTGCAACGCTTCGCACTGGATCGTGGCAGCAACGCCGTGGCCGTGGGCAGCGAGCGCTCGTTTAACGGCCGTGGGATGCTGCTGGCCAACCCGCATTTTCCGTGGGTCGGCGGCATGCGTTTCTATCAGATGCACCTGACCATTCCCGGCAAACTGGATGTGATGGGCGCGGCGCTGCCGGGCCTGCCGATGATCAACATCGGTTTCAACCAGCACCTGGCCTGGACCCACACCGTAGACTCGTCCAAGCATTTCACCTTGTATCGCCTGCAACTTGATCCGAAGGATCCGACCCGTTATCTGCTCGATGGCCAGTCCTTGCCGATGAGCAAGCAGACGCTCACGGTGCAGGTCAAACAGGCAGACGGCCAGGTCGTGCCGGTCCAGCGGGATGTCTACAGCTCGCAGTTCGGCCCGATCGTGCAATGGCCGGGCAAACTGGACTGGAATAACCAATATGCCTACAGCCTGCGCGATGCGAACCTCGACAACGACCGGGTATTGAAACAGTGGTACTCGATGAATCGCGCGGCCAGCCTCAAGGATCTGCAGGATTCGGTGCACACGATTCAGGGCATTCCTTGGGTCAACACCCTGGCGGTGGATGACAAGGGCCAGACGCTGTACATGAACCTGTCGGTGGTGCCGAACGTCAGTGCCGATAAACTCGCCAAGTGCAGCGACCCGCGCATCGGCCTGAAAATGATCGTGCTCGACGGCTCCAACAGCGTCTGCGCCTGGGACATCGATCCGCAAGCCGCGCAAAAGGGCATTTACGCTTCGAGTCAGTTGCCACAGTTGTTGCGCAAGGACTTCGTCCAGCACTCCAACGACTCGGCCTGGCTGGCCAACCCGGCGCAACCGCTGACCGGCTTCTCGCCGCTGATCAGTCAGGACGGCCAGCCGCTGGGCCTGCGCTCGCGCTTTGCGCTGGATCGTCTGGCAACCCTGAACAAAAAAGGCCCGGTGTCGGTGCAGGACCTGCAACACATGGTGATGGACGATCAGGTGTTCCTGGCGACTCAGGTGGTGCCGGATCTGTTGAAGTTCTGTGCTTCCCAACCTGATGCAGCGCTGAAATCAGTGTGCAGCAGTCTGAAGGCGTGGGACGGCCGGGCGAATCTGGAGTCCGGGATCGGACTGGTGCATTTCCAGAGCATCATGCAAGCGATGCAGGAATCGCCGCAGGCCTGGCGCGTGGCGTTCGATCCAAAGGATGCGCAACACACCCCGCGCGGATTGGCCGTTGAAAAACCCGAAGTGGCCAAGGCACTGCGCGAGGCCATGCTGGCGTCGGCCGAGACGGCGGCAAAAATGGGTCTGACCGCGAAAACCCGCTGGGGTGATGTGCAGGTGGTCAGCAGTGGCGGTCAGCAAACGCCGATCCACGGTGGCCCGGGGACGCTGGGCATTTACAACGCCATTCAGAGCGTGCCCCGTGAAGACGGCAAGCTGGAAGTGGTCAGCGGCACCAGCTACTTGCAAGTCGTGACGTTCGACGACAAGGGGCCGCATGCCCAAGGCTTGCTGGCGTTCTCGTTGTCCAGTGATCCGGCGTCGAAGTATTCCCGGGACCAGACCGAGGCCTTCTCGAAGAAACAGTGGAGCGTGTTCCCGTTCTCCGAACAGCAGATCAAGGCCGATCCGCAGTATCAGGTGCAGGCCGTGCGCGATGACCTGGAAAAGGCGGGGAAAGTGGCGGCGCAGTAATCAACGGTAAAAGTCGCTGACAACCGCAAGGCAGAAGGCCGCTCCCTCACGGGAACGGCCTTCAGTTTTTTTGCGGTTGCTGCGGCATCGGATTGATCACCGGGTTGCCATCCTTGTTGCGGGTCAGGAACACCGGCAAGACTTTGGGCAAGGAACTGGCGAAGCTGTTCAGTTCCTTGATGTTGTAGATGCCGCCCACCCGGATCGATCCGGTCGAGTTGTCGGCAAGCATCAGGGGTTTGTCCAGATAGCGGTTGACCAGTGGCAGCGCCTCGTTCAGCGCCAGATTGTCGAGCACCAGTTTGCCGCTGCGCCAGGCCAGTGACGTGTCGTTGGCGTAGGTCTGGCTGATTTGCGGCATGTAATCGCCATGCCCGTAGCGCGCCTGCATCGAAGGACCCAGGCGCAAACCATCGCCCGGCAATTGGGTATTGCTGGTGACCAGCACGGAGCCCTCGATCAGGTTGACCTTCACCTGATCCTCATACATCCACACGTTGAAGCGGGTGCCGGTGACGCGAATCCTGCCTTCGGCGGCCCTGACGATGAACGGATGGCTCTGGTCATGGCTGACTTCGAAGAACGCCTCACCCTTTTTCAGGGTGACGCGGCGCTCGTCCTTGTAATTGCTGTAGGTCAGTTCGGTGTTGAGGTTCAGTTCGACCTGACTGCCATCGCCCAGAGTGACATGGCGGACATTGTCGGTGGCCGCAAAATGCTGATAGCTGTCGGGCAGCCAGCCCAGATTCCATCCGGCCCAGGCCGCCAGTGGCAACGCCAGTGCACAGACCGAGGCCGCCGCCGCATAGTGGCGCCATGTGCGCACCGGTTTGCTGATCGACACAACCTGCGCAAGCTCCGGGCGTGGCAAGTGCTCGGCGACATCCCAGATTTCAAGCATGGCTTCATACTCGAACGCGTGAAGCGGATGTGCTTCACGCCATTGTTCGAACGCCAGCCGCTCTTCAGCGGTGCAGTCGACGGCATGCAGACGCATGCACCAATGCGCGGCAGCATCGGTGATGGCATCGTATTCGGCTTCCGAGAGGGTGTTCTGGGTCATTGACTCGTCCTGATTTCCCGCATTCTAACCTTGAGGGGAAGGTGCCGAGAACAACCGTCATGGCATTTACCCATCAAACGTGGAACTTTTTTTCGCTCAGGCGCCCAAAAAACCAGGACGTCCTGTGAACACTATCCACAAAATGGAGTGAAAAAATGATCAAACAAACCTTTGCTGCCCTGATCGCAACCGCCAGCCTGATGAGCGCCGGCGCGGCACTGGCCGACCGACCGGGCGCCGGCTGGATCACCATCGAAAAGGCCATCGAAATCGTTAAGACCAAGGCCGGTTATGTTGAGGTCTACGAGATCGAGGCTGACAACAATGGCTACTGGAAAGGGGAAGGGCGCAAGGCGGACGGTGTGGTGTACGAATTCCGTATCGATGGTGCTTCGGGCAATGTTTTGCGGGACCAGAAGGATTGATCGCGCCACTTGCATGAATCTTCAAATGCGCAGGTGATCCGCCTGCGCATTTTTTCGTCCGTCTCAAGGCGTCGGGACGGGATCCAGTTGCCGGCCGATCTCGCAGATCAGGCGGGCGATGGAGTCGGCATTGCGCAGAATGACGTCGATTCGCACGTCCGGCGACTCTGGGTCGAGAAAGGCGTTGCGGGCTTCCTGCATGTTTTTGCTTCTCGTCAGCTTCAGAACTTCCTCACTGATGAACAGCATGTCCGGGATGTCGTTGATGTCTACCCAGGACTTGAGTGTCGTGTTCCATTCCGCAAACAATTGTGCACGGGGCGTGCTCAGCGACAGCGCAGACGACTGATCGAACTCCAGCTCTTGAAACAGCAAGGCGCCAGCAGGGGTTATGGTCGAGATCAGGTCGCTGAACGGCTCCCGCGCTCTTAACGAGGCGATATCCAGTGCTTTGCTGAACTGGTGGGAAAACTCGTGAATCAGCGTCGATGCCTGGGCATGGCCATCGACATCGAACGGCACCAGCAAATGGGCTTTGAACGAATCCAGTTGCTGGTTGAAAAAGTGCTCGGTGAAATGCACCAGTTTTTTTTCGTCGCCGTCCAGCACGAATGCAATCACATCGTGCATGAACCTGTTCGAGCCCACGACGAAACGATCGGTATCCAGCAATTCGTCGGCAGGATCCACCAGTGCCCTGCAGATCGGCAGGATCGTGGAGCTGATCTTGGCAAGTGTTGTGGTAGAGATTTGAGGCACATCAAAAAAACGCTCGAGAAAGCGGCTTGCCCGGGGATTGTCCGTGCCGTGACTGAGCGGTGCCAGATTGTGCAGACAATAGAACGCATAGCGTCTGGCGAGGTCGATCGCATGCACTAGCACCCTGGCCTTTTCCGGGTATTTCAGGCGAATTTCATCCATTCCGCGAGCCTCAATGTTCAACATCGTGCGACGCAAGCGGGAGATGGTGTTGCGCTCGGCCAGTTTCCTGAAGGCCTGACCGTAGTGAACGGTCTGATGGCCCGGTACCTGCACCATGGCCAGACCGCTTTTCTGATACAGGGGGCCATGCCTGCCCGCGCCTGTCAGTTGCCAGGCCGAATCACGTTTTGTGACCTGGTAGACCTTGCCATTGATGGCTGCATAATCGCGATTGCTGGTGGGGTGCCTATAGGTGCCCGTTGTCGAGCCGTATTCAAGATCCTTGAGCGCTACATCGGTGGCCTCCGATGACTGCATCAGGGTGCGCATCAACGAGGTTGGCCCGCTTTCGTCGATGTCGGGCATCGCGACCTCTCCCGCTCCCGGGTCGACAATCTCGGCACCGGCCGATATTTCCGGCAGCAGGGCCATCTGTACCATCTGTACGCCACCGGCGATAAAGGAATGCAAAGCCCGTTTCCAGTGATGGTCCTGCAAGGCTTCGGCCGAGTCCTTGATGTGCTCGTAGGCCCGCCAGAGAAAGGGAACAAAGGCGAGCTTGCCCGGCAGGGTTGACGAGACCTGTCTGATTCCATCGCTGAACAGGGTCTTGGCGGTCTCCCAATCGGACTGTGCTTCGCGCTCGGTCTGTGATTCAAGTTGTTGTTGCAAAAGCTTGAGGTTGTCGTGGTACATCTGCTCCAGCAGGTTGCCTTCGATTGCACGGCTGGCCGTGGTCATTTCGCTGGTCTGACCTGCTGTGGCCGCCAGCAGGTTGCGAAATACGGCCTGCCGCGCGACAGGCAGGCGCCGAAGCAAAAGACTCTGCAGCGGCCCGGGCGTGTTCAGCGCCGCGATCAGTTCCTTTTCGTCCCTGAACTCGTGAAACATCTGTTCGGCATACGGTGCGTACAGCACCAGTGGTCCTTCGTGTTTCTGACCCGGAGCAAAGACGTAGAGTCCCGACGTGGTTTCTGCACTTGCACCGACCGTCTTGACCAGAGCCAGCGGGCTGACGACGACATGGGCGCCGGTCACGGTGGCCCGGGCATAACCATCGGGCATATCCAGGCCTTGGCAGATTTGTTCGTAAGCACCGGCAGACAGCAGTTGCTGCAGTTTCAACGCATGGGCATGCTGCATCAGTTGCCAGGGAAGCTGCCGGAAAAAACGCTGTTTGCGTTCACGTCCCTCAACCGTATCGGCCGAAAGAGCTGTCGCCACCTTGCGACCATAGATCGTCGGGATCTCCAGCGACAGCAGCAATTGGTCGACGGCTTTGCGATCCAGTCCGGGTGGCAGGCTCTCGGAGGTTTTCGATGCCACCCTGTACCCCGTTCCCTGGAGCACATTGACGTGATTCAGGGCGAATTCGACAAGGTTGCGTGAAGGACCGGCCAGTGCCAGGTTGGGGATGATTTCGATCAGCCGGGGATCGAGCTTCTCGTTCGGAAAACGCAGGTCGAGCAATGTTTTCAGTGTTTGTTCAACGTAACTGCCAAGAGGCGTAACGCCTGTCAGGTAATCCTTGTCATCAATGACACTCTGACTCCACCGGTCAAGCAGTTCGATGTGTCGCTTCTGATCGTTGACCGGAGCCGTGCTCAGCCAGGCGGGAAATGTCTGCTGATGCTCGATGGCCAGAGCATGTTCGCTCGCCAGACGCAGGTTGGTCTCAGGCATTGTCTTGCGCAGTACTGAAAGGGCCTTTTCCCGTTTTGCCCCATCTTCCATACGCTGACGCACTTGTTCGCTACGCCCCAGACAGTGCTCGATGGCCGACTGCATGCGCTCGTGCAACACGTTGCGATGGATGATGTGGAACCGCCCCAAGGTATAGCGTTGATGTGGCTGGTACTGATCGGGACGGATATTTTCCAGCAATGACAGGCGCTGAACGTTGTCAGTCAGCCGCCGGTCAAGTGTCTGTCGGGCGATGGTTACGCTATCGAACATCTCCAGCCCCAGGGCCGGCGTCCATAACACAACGCGTCCGGAGTGATGGGGATCGAGGCCTCCGCGTTCGGTCATGAGTACGCAATGGGCCAGGGACCACACGGTCCAGCCATCGGGAGACTCGAGCCTGAGGGCATAGGCGTCCGGCCGGAAGCCTTCGAGCGCCCGACGTTCCGGACGGCTGGGCCGGTCGGCATTGATGACGGTTTCGACGATTGCCTGCGCCCATGCAGGCAGGCTGCCGCTGGATGCCCTGAGTCGGGCTTCGCCATTCACACCGACGAACCAGGCGTGGGCCAGATCCTCTTTCATGTTCTCAAGCCAGGTGCGCTGCGTATCCCGGGTTGCCATGGGCTGCTTGTCGAACCTCTCCAGCAGTGGAGACTCGACGGCATGGAAGGTCTTGATCGCCGCCCGAGCCTTGTCTGCTAGGACGATGGAAGGTTGCTGGCTGCCGGACCAGACCGGCTGGGTGCTCCAGCGTCCCTGCGTGTCAAGTTGCTGCAAGCGCTCGTGAATCATCGAGCGGATATCCAGGCTCTGGTCGAACAGCGCGTGGAGGTTCACCGTTCCGTCGCTGAGGCGAAACACCTGCAGGGCGTACTCGATGTTCTGTCGTTGCTTGGCGATGATCGATTCGCCCAGGAACCGGAACACCTCACCGGCCACCCGGACTCCCGATACCTGAGGCTGATCGAAGCCCAGGAAACGATTGCGTTCATCCAGGCTCAAGAGACCATAGAGTTCGTCTTCGTGGCCCTGGGCAATGAATTTGCTCTGGAGGGTTGTTTCAAGATCCTGATAGTCCTCAAGCTGCTGCAAACCTTGAGAGGGCGTGTACAGAAACGCGTCAGAGCCACTGATCATCAGTGAGCCCGCCAGCTCCACATAGTTGGCCGGGTTTTCCCAGAGCCGTACGGTTTCCGTGACGGGGGCAGGTGGGCCGTCGGCCGCAGGCCGGATCAATTGATGCAAGGTGTTGAACTGGTTTGCATCAAGGATTCCGGCTTCACGCTTGAGCATCCAGTCGACGCGCGCCTGGTCTTCCAGCATCCGGGCGAGGAAGGTGCGGCGCGTCGAGCCGACGACCGACGCGGCATTCCAGTAGTGTTCCAGCTGCCGGAACAGCAGGGCCGGCAGCATGCCCGACGCCTGAGTGACAGCATTTCTCCACTGCTCCTGATCGTGTGTGTTCGCAATCCTGCCGGGATGTGAAAACTCCGGCAGGCGGGCACTCGGCCAGCGCTGGTGGCGGTAGTGCACCAGCACCGCCTCGCTCAGACTCATGGACTCGACCCTGGGAGCGTCCGCAGTGGGTGTCTGGTTGTTTTCCAGACTGTGGGCCAGGTAAATGCTGGCGCGGGTATCGCTTTGCTGCAAGGTTGCGAAGTGCGGTTTGAGCAGTTCATCCAGTGCGCCGTCGAGCAGGCGCGTGAGAGACGGCAGTTTCCTGAGTTCGTCGAGCATCGCCTGGGCATTGAGCAACCGGCTTTGTCTGAGGGCGGCATCACGTTCCTCGAACACATCGCCTTCAATGATCGAGAACGTTACCGAAACACGCTTGGCATTCTGCAGTCGTCTCTGTTGGGACAGTGGCAGAAACGCCAGCAATCTGTCCTGATCATCGGCTGTTCTGAGGCGTTCTTCGAGTTGGGCTTTCAGGTTTGCGCGACTGTGGTATTTGCGGATGCCATCGTATGGGGTGTAGAGAATCTGGCCTTTGTCGTATGGCGTGTCACTCAGTACAAATGCGCCTGGCAGCGGTACGGGGATCTGGCTGTCGGCATTGAGCAGGATGCGTTCGGCCAGCATGGGTGGCTTTTGCTGACGCCGCAAGGCGTCGGACGCCAGCCTGACGTCGGCCAGCCATCTGAAATCCTTCTCGGCCAGGCCATGGATTTTGCCCAGCCCGGTCCACAGGCCAGGGGCGTCGAGCGCTTCGGGAAACAGCAATTCAGGGTTCGGTACAGGCATCGTCAAGTCTCGGAAAACAGGGTTGTGCAGTGAGGTACGAGGCCGGAGATTAGTGTCGGGAGGTGGGTGCAGGTGGTATCGGGGTATCGCGTGGCATGTCTGCCTGTGCGCATTGCAGGGTTGACAGGCCACCGGCTGGCCGTTGTTAATCCCGGTGCGTCAGTCCGTACGCTGTTGTTCCCTCCAATAATCATTCTGGAGCTTCAGATGTCTGCGCCACACGATCATGCGGTCTCGTCCACGCTGTCCCTCGATGAGCTGACTCATCTGCTCGAAACCATCTTCCAGCGCCACGGCACATCGGCCGACGTTGCGCAGACGCTGGCCGCCAATTGCGCCAACGCCGAGCGGGACGGTGCTCACAGTCATGGGGTTTTCCGGATTCCCGGGTATGTCTCGACGCTCAACAGCGGTTGGGTCAACGGCAAGACCGTGCCGAAGGTCGAGGATGTGGCTTCAGGGTTTGTCAGCGTCGATGCCGGCAACGGTTTTGCCCAGCCTGCGCTGGCGGCTGCGCGTGCGTTGCTGGTTGAAAAGGCTCGCAGTGCGGGAATTGCGGTGCTGGCGATCCGCAATTCCCATCACTTTGCCGCGCTGTGGCCGGACGTCGAGCCTTTCGCCGACGAAGGTCTGGTGGCGCTGAGCGTGGTCAACAGCATGACCTGCGTGGTGCCCCACGGTGCCGACCGGCCATTGTTCGGCACCAACCCGATTGCCTTTGCCGCCCCCCGGGCTGACGGAGCGCCAATCGTGTTCGACCTGGCCACCAGCGCCATTGCCCATGGCGACGTGCAGATCGCCGCGCGCAAGGGCGAGAAACTGCCGGCGGGCATGGGTGTCGACAGCCTCGGTCAGCCGACCTGCGACCCCAAGGCGATTCTGGAAGGCGGGGCTTTACTGCCGTTTGGCGGGCACAAAGGCTCGGCGCTGTCGATGATGGTCGAGCTGCTTGCCGCCGCGCTGACAGGCGGAAACTTTTCGTTCGAGTTCGACTGGAAGAACCATCCCGGCGCCAAGACCCCGTGGACCGGTCAGTTGCTGATCGTGATCGACCCGAGCAAGACCGCCGGGCAAAGCTTCGCCGAGCGCAGTCAGGAACTCGTGCGGCAGATGCATGGGGTAGGGCTCAAGCGGTTGCCGGGGGATCGTCGGCATTTGCAGCGGGCCAAGTCATTGGCCAAAGGGATCGAGCTGGATCAACAGACCCTGTCGCAGCTGCGTGAACTGGCCGGCGAATGAGTGTTTGCCGGACATGAAAAAGGCGAGCCCCCGAGGGCTCGCCTTTTTTGTTCTCGCTCAGCGGCGGCCGAGCAGCAAGCCGACCACCAGACCGAAGCCGGCGGAAATCGCCACGGTCTGCCACGGGTGCCCGCCGATATAGCTTTCGGTGGCGTCCACCGCCGGTTTGGTGCGGTCACGCACGCTGGTGACCGAATCCAGCGCCTGCTGCAGTTTCTGGGCAATTTGCCCGCGCAGGGTCTCCGCTTCCTCGCCGACCAGCGAGGCACTGCTCTTGAGCAGTTTTTCCGACTCTTCGATCAGCGCCTGAAGTTCGCTGAAGGCCTGGTCCTTGATTTGGTCTTCGGCGGCTTGAACGGCGGTTTTCCGGGCCATTGGGTGACTCCTTGCAGGTGAATGGACAGTGAACAATGGAGTGTGGCGCGACTTGAAAAGTTGCAGCGATTTTCCATCCGGAGCAAAAACCAGCGTAAGAGGTTTCCGTCCAGCGTGTAAGATGTCGCCATTTCATGCAGCAGGTAATTCCCGATGAGTTTCAATCTGGCCGACAAATCCCTCGCAGAGCGCGCCGCGCTGGAAGATGAAAAATCCCGACTGTTCGAACTCTGGCAGAACAATCTGGGCAAAGCCAAGGGCGAAGCCGCGCGGTTGTTCGGCGAGCGTTCCAAGCGCAAGGGCAAGTGGGCCGAGTTCGTGCGCGCCGAACTGGACGGCATGTCGCCGCCGGAATTCGCTAACATGGTGCGCAGTGAAGTCAATCGCCTGATGGCGGCCAACAAGTAATCATTCGGCCCTGAAACTGGCGCCAATCGCTTCGCGCACCGTCAGCACCACCGGGTCGATCTGGGTGCTGGTGCGCCAGCCCAGTTCGATCGGGTAACGCGGCAGTGCAAGCGGGCAGGGCAGCAGCGTCAGCCCGCTCATTGCGGCAATGGCCTGCGCCGCGTGGGTCGGAATGGTTGCCACCGCATCACTGCCCTTGAGCAGATGCGGCAACGCCGCGAAATGCGTGGTCGAGGCGCAGACCCGGCGGCTGCGGCCCAGCGCCGCCAGCCCTTCATCGGTGATCCCGATAAAACCGCCCGACGACACCAGAAGGTGCTCGCGGGTGACGAATTCCTCCAGATCGATCTGCTGCTGGCCCGGCGCCAGGCTTTCTGGATCCACCAGACACGCGTAACCCCCTTCACCCAACACCTGACGACTGAGTAGCCGCTCGGCAAATCCGCCGGCGGTGATCGCCAGATCGATGCTGCGCTCCATCAGCGCCCGGGCGACGATCTGGCTGTGGGTCTGGCGGAAGATCAGTCGCAGTTTCGGCGCACGGCGGGCGATTTCCTCGATCAGCCGCCGGCCATAAGCGATCTCGAAATCATCCGAGAGGCCCACAGTGACCGAGCGTCCTTCGTAGTGGTTGGCGGTCGGGTCGACCATCGCCAGGCTTTGCCGGCATTTGTTCAGGGCATCGCTGACCACCGGTTTCAACTGGTTGGCCTTGAGCGTCGGCGCCAGCCCCCGACCGGTGCGCACGAACAATTGATCGCCATACACCTCGCGCAACCGCCGCAAGGCCGCGCTGACCGCCGATTGGGTCACACCCAGGCGCAACGCCGCGCGGCTGGCGCTGGACTCTTCATGCAGGGCTTCGAAGACTTTAAGCAGGTTGAGGTCAACGGTTGCGATATTCATCTGGCTCATATCATTCAGCAGTGGATCGGTCTTTATTCATGATCCCGTGGCGCCGGAGAATGAGCAACACCTGAACCTCACGGAGTGACCGCCATGCCCAAATCAATCGTTGCCGCCCTGCAAATCGGCGCCTTGCCCGGTGGCAAGGCTGACACCCTGGAACAGATCCTGAGCTGGGAAACCGCGATCATCGAGTCCGGCGCCGCGCTGGTGGTGATGCCCGAAGCGTTGCTCGGCGGTTACCCGAAAGGCGAGGGCTTCGGCACGCAGCTGGGTTATCGCTTGCCTGAAGGACGCGAGGCCTACGCCCGCTATTTCGCCAACGCCATCGATGTGCCGAGCGCGGAAACCGAAGCGCTGGCCGGGCTGTCGGCGCGTACCGGGGCCAACCTGGTGATCGGCGTGATCGAGCGGGCCGGCAGCACCTTGCATTGCACCGCGCTGTATTTCGACCCGCAGGCAGGCCTGGTGGCCAAGCACCGCAAATTGATGCCCACCGGCACCGAACGGCTGATCTGGGGCAAGGGCGACGGTTCGACGCTGCCGGTGCTCGACACTCAGGTCGGCAAGCTCGGCGCGGTGATCTGCTGGGAAAACATGATGCCGCTACTGCGCACGGCGATGTACGCCAAGGGCATCGAGGTCTGGTGTGCGCCAACCGTGGATGAGCGCGAGATGTGGCAGGTGAGCATGCGCCATATCGCCCATGAAGGGCGCTGCTTTGTGGTCAGCGCCTGTCAGGTGCAGGCCTCGCCGAATGAACTGGGCGTAGAGATCGCCAATTGGCCGGAGGATCGACCGCTGATCGCCGGCGGCAGTGTGATCGTCGGGCCAATGGGCGATGTGTTGGCCGGTCCGTTGCGCGGCGAGGCCGGGCTGCTCACCGCCGAGATCGACACCGCAGAACTGGTGCGCGCCCGCTACGACTACGACGTGGTCGGCCACTATGCGCGGCCGGATGTGTTCGAGTTGAGCGTCGACGAGCGCGCCAAACCCGGTGTGCGCTTCACCGCATAACCCGAGAGACGACATATCCCTGTGGGAGGCGGTTACCAGGTCGCTGCACTGGCCCTCGGCAGACTGAGCTTGCCGGTGTCGACAAACCGCATCGTGCCGAACAACCCGCCCGCCAGTTTGCCGCGCAGCACATAGGGCAGGTTGTCGAGGGATTGGGTCTGCCTCAGGCCCAAAGTCTGGCGCAGCACCGAGAACGCGGAAATGCTCACCGGGACGCTGACGATGGTTTCGGAGAACCGTGGGATCGAGCCGGTCTGATCGCTCACACCCGACGCCAGGGAATGGCCGTTGACCTCCAGATCCAGCGCGATGCCGTTGTAGTCGATGGATGTTTCGTTGGGATTCTGCACCCGCAGCTTGATCGCGAAGCGCACTTCCAGATCCTGGCTCGGCAGCGGTTCGAGGCCGACCACGTTGATGTTCACCGGGTCGCGGTTGGGGAACAGCGCACAGGCGCTGAGGGAGAGCAGAAGCAGGGACAGGATGACGGCTTGGAGACGGCGCATTGATGCTCTCTCATTGAAAAAGGGCTGAACCGTCGCCGGTATCAGCCCTTTTTCATGGAGCGGACAGGATCAACGGTTCAACTGTGCGACAGCGGCCTTTGATGCGGGTTCAGCCTTGGCCGGCAGGTCGGGGTTTTCCATGACCTGAAGGATAGAGGCTTCCGGGTCGAAGTCATCTTCTTCCAGTTCGATGAATTCTTCCGGCAGGAAGATATTCAGCACGATCGCACACAGCGCGCCAACGGTGATCGGCGATTCGAAGATGTTGCGCAGCGCCTGCGGCAGTTCGCGTAGCACCTCCGGCACGGCGGCGATGCCCAGGCCCATGCCGACGGAAATCGCCACGATCAGCATGTTGCGCCGATGCAGGCCGGCCTCGGCAAGGATCTTGATCCCGGCCACCGCCACGGTGCCGAACATCACCAGCTCTGCGCCACCGAGCACCGGTTTCGGCATCAGTTGCAGCACCGCGCCAATCATCGGGAACAGCCCCAGCAGCACCAACAGGCCGGCGATGAAGAACGCCACGTAACGGCTGGCGACACCGGTGAGCTGGATCACCCCGTTGTTCTGGGCGAAGGTCACCATCGGCATGCTGTTGAACACCGCGGCCATGGCCGAGTTGAGGCCGTCGGCCAGCAAACCCGACTTGATCCGGCGGATGTACAGCGGGCCTTTGACCGGCTGACGGGAAATCATCGAGTTGGCCGTCAGGTCACCGGCGGCTTCCAGCGGCGACACCAGGAAAATCACCGCCACCGGCACGAACGCCACCCAATCGAAGTTGAAACCGTACTTGAACGGCACCGGCACGCTGACCACCGGCACTTCGGGCAGGTTGGCGAAATCCACGGTACCCATCAGCCACGCCACCACGTAGCCGAGGGTCAGGCCGATGACGATCGCGCCCAACCGCAGGAACGGCACGTCAACCCGGTTCAACACCACGATGGTGCCCAGCACCAGCGCCGCCAGGAACACATGGCTGGCCGCGCCCAGGTCCGCCGCGCCGAAGCCGCCGGCAATGTCGGTCATCGCCACTTTGATCAGCGACAGGCCCATCAGGGTAATGATGGTGCCGGTCACCACCGGGGTGATCAGCATGCGCAACTTGCCGATGAACTGGCTCAAGACCACTTCGATGAAGGCGGCAAAGAAGCACACGCCGAAGATCGTCGACAGGATCTCATCGGTGCCGCCACCCCGGGCCTTGACCATGAAACCGGCGCTGAGAATCACGCTGATAAAGGAAAAACTGGTGCCTTGCAGGCACAGCAGCCCCGAACCGACCGGGCCGAAGCGCTTGGCCTGAACGAAGGTGCCGAGGCCCGAGACGAACAGCGCCATGCTGATCAGGTACGGGATTTCGCTTTGCAGGCCGAGGGCGCCGCCCATGATCAGGGTCGGGGTGATGATGCCGACGAAGCTGGCCAGCACATGTTGCAGGGCGGCAAACACCGTTGCGGTGAAGTGCGGACGGTCGTTGAGGCCGTAGATCAGATCGTTGTTGCGCGGGGCTTTTTCAGAGACGGTCATGGTGGTTTGCGTGCCGCAATGCGGGGCCGGGTCGGAAAATGGGTGCGCAGGATGCCGTAAGCGAGGGGCGAGGGCAACGCATTAAAACTGCCCAAAAGGTCAGGTTCGACCAAAGGCTGACAGCAGATCTGCTTCAAACGCCTTTTGCGCGTCTCCCGGTACTTGCGCCCGATGCCGCGCCAGATGGAACGCCACGTCAAAGCTCAGTTCCCCTTCGCGCACCGGCCGCAGCAGACCCTTGTCCTGCCATTGGCGCGCGTAATGGTTGGGCAGATAACCGACGTGTTTGCCGGACAGAATGAAGGCGAGGGTGCCTTCGACCTGTTCCGAGCGGGCCGAGCAGACCTTGCCCTGAAACGGCTCGTCACTGCGCAAAAACCGATAAGGGTGATCGACCCGGTCGCAGGCCTGTAACGCCGCATCATCGGGCGCCTCGTCGGTAAACAGCGGATGGCCGGGCGCGCAATACAGATGCTGGGTTTCGCTGAACAATTCGCGGTAGTCGAACGCGCTCTGCACCTGAGAGAAGTAACCGATGGCCAGATCCAGCCGCTGTTGCAGCAGCAGGCGTTCCATTTCGCCGGGCATGGCGCTGATCAGCTCGATACGCACCGATTCGTCCCGCTCGCGAAAGCGCCGGATCGCATCCGCCACCCGTTGTAGCACTGATTGATCGACCGCTTCCGACAGGCCCAGCCGCACTTCACCGATCAAGCGGCCGGCGACGCCGTTGGATTGATGGCGAAAGGTTTCGATCGAATCGAACAGCGCTCGCGCGGCAATCAGCAATTGCTCGCCCTTGGGCGTCAGGCTGAAACCGCCCTTGCCACGGTTGCACACCCGATAGCCGAGACGCGTCTCAAGCTTGGCCATTTGCTGGCTGATGCTTGACTGGCTCAGGCCCAGTTCGCCTTGGGCGGCGCTGAAACCGTTGGATTCGACCACGCCGAGAAACAGCCGCAGCAGCTGAAGATCGACATCGTGGAGTTGACCGAGCATCACATTACTCCGGGATAAAGTCAGGTTAACAAACTTGATATTTCTCGAATGTATCCGGCGGCGCATCCTGCCACCACTTCCTTCGGTCAGGTGTTCGTCATGGCTCCCGTCTTCAAGCTGTGTTTGCCCGCTTTGTTGCTTACCGTCTCCATCGCCGCCCAGGCCGAAGAGAAAACCCTCAATCTCTACAGCTGGGCCGATTACGTGGCGCCGGAAACCCTGCAGCGCTTCGAAAAGGAAACCGGCATCCACGTGCGCTACGACACCTTCGATACGTCCGAGGTGCTGGAAACCAAACTGCTCACCGGCGGCAGCGGTTATGACGTGGTGGTGCCTTCGTCCAGCGTACTGGCCCGTGGGTTAGCCGCTGGCGCGTTGAAGGAAATCCCTCACGAAGGACTCAAGGGTTACGCCAATCTCGATCCGGATCTGCTGGAAAAACTGGCGGCGGTAGATCCCGGCAATCGCTACGGCGTGCCGTACACCTGGGGCACGCTCGGTCTGGGCATGAACGTCGAAGCGGTCAAGCAGCGGCTGCCGGATGTGCCGCTCAACAGCCTCGATCTGCTGTTCAAGCCCGAATACGCCAGCAAGCTCAAGGATTGCGGGATCGCCATTCTCGATTCACCGCAGGAAGTGATCGGCCTGGCGCTGCACTATCTCGGTAAAGATCCCTACAGCACCGACAAGACCGATCTGGCCGCCGCCGAAGCCTTGTTGCAGAAGTTGCAGCCTTCCGTTCTGTACGTCGCCACCGGCCGGCAGATCAACGATCTGGCCAACGGCAGCGTCTGCCTGGCGCTGACCTACAACGGTGACGCGAGCATGGCCGCCGATCAGGCACGCAAGGCCAACAAGCCGTTTGAAGTGGCTTACCGGATCCCGAAAGAAGGCACGCTGGTATGGCAGGACAACCTCGCCATCCCCAAAGACGCGCCGCATCCCGAGGCCGCACGTACCTTCATCGAATTCATGCTGCGCCCCGAATCCGTGGCGGCGCTGACCAATACGCTGTTCTTCGCCACCGCCAACCAGGCCGCCACGCCGCTGGTGGATGAAGCGGTGCGCAACGATCCGGACATTTTCCCGAAACCCGAAGTGCGCGAACGGCTGTACGCCGACCACAGCATGAGCCTCAAGGACATGCGCCAGCGCACGCGCCTGTGGACCACCTTCCGTAGCCGCCAATAGCCCTTCATAACAACAGGAACACACCGATGGACGTGCCCATGCAAAACGATCAGGCCCTGACCCGTGACAGCCTTTACGGCACCGCTGCCGAAAGTACCTACGCCGGGATCACCAGTTTCATGCGCCGGCGCTACAGCCGTGACCTGCGCGGCGTGGACGTGGCGGTCAGCGGTGTGCCGTTCGACACCGCCACCAGTAACCGTCCCGGCGCACGTTTCGGGCCGCGCGGGATTCGTTCGGCGTCCACCGGGATTGCCTGGGAACGGCACTGGCCATGGGCGTTCGACCCGTTCGATCATCTGGCGGTGATCGATTACGGCGATTGCGACTTCGATTACGGCTCGCCGCACACCATCCCGGAAAGCATCGAGGCCCACGCCGAGCACATCCTCAGCTCCGGCAGCGCCATGCTCACCTTTGGCGGCGATCACTTCATCAGCTATCCGCTGCTCAAGGCTCATGCGCGCAAGCACGGCACGTTGTCGCTGATTCACTTCGACGCCCACAGCGACACCTGGCCGGACGAGGGCGGCAAACGGGTCGATCACGGCACCATGTTCTGGCACGCGGCGCGGGAAGGACTGGTGGATCCGGCGCGTTCGGTGCAGATCGGTTTGCGCACCACCAATGACGATCATCAGGGCTTTCAGGTGCTGGACGCACGGCAGGTGCATCGCCGTGGTTGTGAGGCGATCGTCGAGGCCATTCGCGCGCGCGTCGGGGACAATCCGGTGTACCTGACGTTCGACATCGATTGCCTGGATCCGGCCTTTGCGCCTGGCACCGGCACTCCGGTGTGTGGCGGGTTGAGCACAGTGCAGGCGCTGGAGATCCTTGGCGGCCTGCGCGGGATCAATCTGGTGGGCATGGACGTGGTGGAAGTGGCGCCGGCCTATGACCATGCGGACGTGACGTCGCTGGCGGCGGCGACCCTGGCCATGGAGATGCTTTGCCTGTACGCGGCCCGGCACAAAGTCGACGCGTGACCCCCTCCGAGCCTGGTGAAAGCTCCTGACAATTTCTGACACCAGGCTCTGCTAAGCTCCGGCAAATTTTTGCCCGGAGCCGCACACCGTGTCGCGAACCACTCGTCTGTTGACCCTGCTGCAAGTGTTGCGTGGCAAGAAACGCCCGGTCACCGCCGCGACGCTGGCCTCGGAGCTGGAAATTTCCGAACGCACCCTCTATCGCGACATTGCCGAACTGACCGCACTCGGTGCGCCGATCCACGGCGAGGCGGGCATCGGTTATGTGCTGCGCAGCGGTCTGTTTCTGCCGCCGCTGATGCTCAACGCCGACGAGACCGAAGCCATCGTGCTGGGCCTGCGTTATGTAGATCAGCGTGGTGACGAAGTCCTGAGCAAGGCTGCGGCGGATGCACTGGCAAAAATTGCGGCAGTGCTGGACCCGCAGGCCCAGGAAGCGCTGCGCAATCCAACGGTGATGCCCGGGCCGCCGGGGTACGGATTTCCGCAAAACGCGGTGCCTTTGAACGTTTTCCGTCATGCGATCCGCGATCAGGCCAAGCTGCACATCGATTACGCCGATGCGCAGCAGGTGCAGAGCCAGCGCTTGATCTGGCCGCTGGCGCTGGGCTTTCTCAACGAGGTGCGGATCATCGTCGCGTGGTGCGAATTGCGCGGCGCCTATCGCACCTTTCGCACCGACCGGATTGCCGCCGCCAGCCTGCAGGGCGAGCGCTATCCGGGGCGTCGCAGCGACCTGTTGCGCACTTGGCAGCGGCAGATGCAACTGGACGAAAACGGCCGTTTCACTCCTGACAGGAATTGACGCAGGGCTGTTCTAGGATGGCGACAGAACCCGAAAAAAGGAGCTGTAACCATGTTCCATCCCACCTCGATCCTCGCCCCGGCCATCGTTGAGTACATCAACGCCGCCAATGCTCGCGATACGTCCCGGGTCGGCAGTTTTTTTGCCGAGGATGCCCATGTGTTCGATGAAGGCCATCATCAGGTCGGCCCGCAGGCCATCGCCAACTGGATGCAAGACACTGCCCAGCGCTATCAGCCACGGGTTGAAGTGCTGGGCGTCCAGCAGCGCACCGGCAAGGTGCTGGTGCAAGGGCTGATCTCCGGAACGTTTCCCGGCAGCCCGCTGGAGCTGCGTTACACGTTCCGGCTCAACGAACAGGGCAAAATCGCTCGGCTGGATATTTCCCTGTAGCCATCGTGGCATACTGCCGCGCATGACTTTCGACTCCCCCCTGAGCGCCTGGCAATACGCCGTCGACCACAAGGGCTTCATCCAGGATGAAGCCCAGGAACACGCGGTCTGGGCCTTGCAAAAATGCCATGAAGCCCTGCACGCCGGTGCCCGTTCGGTCACCGGTGTTTACCTGTGGGGTCCGGTCGGCCGTGGCAAGACCTGGCTGATGGACCAGTTTCATCAGAGCTTGCGGGTGCCGGCGCGGCGGCAGCACTTTCATCACTTCATGGGCTGGGTGCATCAACGTTCGTTTCAACTGACCGGGATCGCCGATCCACTGCGGGCCCTGGCCCGTGAGCTGGCGGCCGAGGTGCGGGTGCTGTGTTTCGATGAGCTGTTCGTTAATGACATCGGTGACGCAATCATTCTCGGGCGCCTGTTTCAGGTGATGTTCGACGAAGGCGTGGTGGTGGTCTGCACCTCCAACCTGCCGCCGGATCAGCTGTATGCCGACGGCTTCAACCGCGATCGCTTCCTGCCGGCAATCACCGCGATCAAGCAGCACATGCAAGTGGTCGCGGTGAATGGCGCCGAAGATCACCGACTGCATCCCGGCGCCGTCGAGCAACGCTATTGGGTTGCATCTCCGGGGCAGGGTAGTGCACTGAACCAGGTGTTCGACGCATTGGCCGCCGGGCAAACCGTCAGCGCCGAACAGGTGCCGGTCGGTTACCGCGCCCTTAACGTGGTGCAGGCCAGTGATTCGGTGTTGTGGTGCCGTTACACCGACCTGTGCGAGCAACCGTTCGCCGCCATGGATTTCATCGCGTTGTGCGACACCTACCGGGCTATTCTGTTGAGCGAGGTGCCGAACCTCAGCGCGAAAAAGCGCGAAGGGCGGATTGCCCGTGGCACCGAGGACGGCGCGGAACGGGTGGTGGCCGGCGATCGCGAATTGCCGCAACTGTCCGTGCACGATGACGGGGTGCGCCGGTTCATCGCTCTGGTCGACGAGTGCTACGACCGCAAGGTGCCGCTGTACATCGAGGCCGAAGTGCCGATGGACGCGCTCTACACCGAAGGCTACCTGGAATTCCCGTTCCGCCGGACCCTCAGCCGCTTGCAGGAAATGCAGTTGCAACGCTTCGCCGAGACCTGAAAACACGGAGGGCGCGACATGACTCAGCCACTGTCCCACCATTTGCTGACCATGGCCTACCAGAACGCCTGGGCCAACCATCGACTGGCCAAGGCCTGGAGCCAGCTCGACGACGCGCAGCTGGCGGCGCCGCGGGTGAGTTTCTTCCCCAGCATCCGCCTGACCCTCAACCACATCCTCACCTGCGACTGGTTCTACGTTGATGCGCTGGAGCGCGAGTTGCGCGGTGACGAGCCGCATCCCGATTGCTACGTGTTCTTCGATGCAGACGAACCCTTCACCGAGGCGCAGGCCTTGCGCCGAGAACAGGCGCATGTTGACCGGCGCCTGATCGCCTACTGCGAGCAACTGCGCGATACCGATCTGGGGCGCATCGTCACCATCGCCCGCGACACGCCGCAGCACGACAGCCGTCTGCGGATTATTTCGCACCTGTTCGAACACCAGATCCACCACCGTGGCCAGGTCCACGCGATGCTCAGCGGCACCTCGGTGAAACCGCCGCAACTGGACGAGTTTTTCTGTGCCGGCGAGTCCGGTTTGCGAGCCGAGGATTTCGCCGAGCTGGGCTGGACCGAAGAACTCATCTGGGGGCATTGAAAACGTCGGGTTGTGGCCGGGACCTGCCTCGCGCTAAGGTCGCCGAGCCTATCAGTGCGTATCAAACGCGCCGGGGCCACGTGCGATCGAGGAAGGAAATGGATTCCGCAGACATTCTTGTGCTTCAAGCCAGTTACACCAACCCGGTGCATGCCGAGGCCATCGGTGTGGTGCTCAATCATTACGCCGAAGACCCGATGGGCGGCGGCCATCCCATTGACCCCGAACTGTTGCAGCAACTGCCCGCCGAACTGGCCAAGCGGCCCCACGCGTTCAGCGTCCTGGCGTTTGTCGGTGGCGAGCCGGCAGGGCTGGTGAACTGCTTCGAGGGGTTTTCCACGTTTGCCTGCAAACCGCTGGTCAACGTGCATGACGTCTCGGTGGTGACGAAATTTCGCGGCCTGGGGCTGAGTCAGAAAATGCTGCGCAAGGTCGAGGACATCGCCCGTCAGCGCGGTTGCTGCAAGATCACCCTGGAAGTGCTTGAAGGCAACGCCGTGGCGCAGAATTCCTATGCCAAGTTCGGCTTCGCGCCGGGCATGTTCGACCCGAGTCACGGGCGCATGCTGTTCTGGATCAAGGATCTGCAGGCATAAAAAAAGGCGCCCGAACAGGGCGCCCAACTGTCATCTGCGGGGCCAGAGCGGAGCCATCGCAGGTCCATCGGTAAAGCGTTCGCTCAAGGGCGATAGGATTCAGTCACCTGGGCGGTCTGGTCGTCCGGAACCTTGAGTTCGTTGGTCTTCGCGTCAGCCTGCTGACTTTGTGCGGAATGAACCGGGAAGTTGGCCCAGTAATGTCTCATGCGCTCGGCGCCGCCTTCGGCGAATGCGCTGGCGGATGCGAGGGTCAGTAGACCGGCAAGGATTGCAGTCGTGGTTTTCATGGTGCCTCCTACGAAAAATGTCGGAGCCGTTCATCCATGAATCTGGTCCTCGGGGCGCAGTGTCCGTCGAGGGCATTAACGAGAGGTTAACGCTCGTTCAGTTTAGGTTTTACCGGGTGTTTCCACGGCGTTTCGGACGAACGCTGCACGCGTCAATAACGCGCGCAGGTCGTGAGGGAAGGGCGTCAGAGTTTCCAGTCGAGGCTCAGCGTCACGGTGCGAGGATCGCCCCAGAACACGCCGTTGTAGAAGCCGACGTTGTCGTAATACTTCTTGTCGAACAGGTTGTCGACGTTGAGGGACGCCGACAGGTGTTTGTCGAACTCGTACCGCGACATCAGCTTGACCACCGTGTAGGCGTCCTGTCTGATTCGCGCACGTTCGGTAATGATCCGGCCATTGGCGCCGCGCCCGACCGGGCGGTTGGAATTGCCGTAGACGTCACTCTGCCAGTTCACCGCGCCGCCCACGGTCAGGGCATTCCAGTTGCCCGGCAGGCGATAGGCCGTGGACAGGCGGAACAGGTTCAGCGGCTGGTTGGTGTTGGTGCGGTTTTTCTCGCCGTTGACCGAGTGGGTGTAGGTGTAGCCGGCGGTCATGTTCCAGCCGTCGAGCACTTCGCCCGAGACCTCGGCTTCGAAACCGTTGACCTTGTTGCCTTTACCGCCGGATTTGTAGAACTCCTCCAGGGTCACCGGATCCGGCGGCACCGAGTCATCCACTTCGGCCACGTTGTCCTGCTTGCTCCAGAAAATGGCGGTGGCGAGATTCAGGCGCTCGTCCAGCAGGCTGCCCTTGAGTCCGACTTCATAGTTGCTGCCGACAATCGGCTCGATGAACTTGCGGTTGGCGTCGCGGTAGGTCTGCGGTTTGAAGATGTCGGTGTAGCTGGCGTAAACGGTGTACTCCGGCGTCAGGTCGTAAAGCAGGCCGGCGTAAGGCGTCCACATGTCGTTGTGCTGCTGGCGGCTGGCATCGACGCTTTCCAGTTGCAGGTTGTCGTCGAAGGTGTTGGCCGTTTTTGACGCCTTCCAGCTGCCGTAGCGGGTGCCAAGTACGGCGTGCAGGTCGTCCGTCAGGCTCAGGCGAGTCGCCAGATAGCCTGCTTTTTGTTGCGTGCTGTCTTTGGAGCTGGTGAGCCCGGTCACGGTGTCCGGGAATTTGGCGATGTCGCCCATGTACTTCCAGTCGCGGATGGTGGCGTAGTTGCGCGCAACCGGACCGTCAACGGTGTACGGCGAGCTGGAGCTGCGTTCGGCTTCGCCATAGCCGATCATCATCTGGTGTTCGCGCCCCAGCAGCGAGTAGGGGCCGGACAGGTTGAAGTCGTACGCCTTCATGCGCTGCGGGCCGATCATGTGTGAGCTGTAGGCGGTCATGCCGCTGCGATCCGGTTCGGGGAAACCGGCGCCGGCGTAGTAGACCTTGCCGTCGGTGTCGCTCTTGCGGTGGGTGTAGGCAGCTTTCAGGTGCCAGTCGCCCGCCAGGCTTTGATCGAGGGTGGCGAACGCGGTCTTGTCGCGCAGCGGCCAGGAGCTCCAGGAAGTGGCCATGTTGGTCGAACGCCCGAGGCTGGCCTTGCTGCCGTCGGCGTTCCAGTACGGCAGGGTGCCCCACGATGAGCCTTGCACCTGCTTGTCCTGATAGTCGTAACCGACCGCCAGCACCGTGGAGTCGGTCAGGTCCGCTTCGAGGATGCCGTAGCCGACTTCCCTTTGCAGGGCGTACTTGTCGCGAAACGACCCCTGGTCGCGGTAGGCCAGTACGCTTCGCCCGCGCAGGCGCCCGTCGAACGCCAGCGGGCCGCCGACATCGACATAGCTGTAGTAATCGTCATAGCTGCCGCCACTGACGCCGGCCTGCGCCTGCCATTGTGCGGTCGGGCGTTTGCGCACCATGTTGATGGTTGCCGACGGGTCGCCTGCACCCGTGGTCAGGCCGGTGGCGCCGCGTACGACTTCGATGCGGTCGTAGATGATGGTGTCCGAATCGGACTTCATGTACTGGAAGGTGTTGAGCATCCCGTCGATCTGGAAATTGTTGATCGAGTAACCGCGGGACGAATAGCTGACCCGATCCGAGTCGTTGTGCTGCACCACGATGCCGGTGGTCTGGCTCATGGCCTCGGACAATGTACCGAGCTTGAAATCATCCATCTGCTGACGAGTGACCACGGACACCGATTGCGGGGTTTCCTTGATCGACAGGTTCAACCGCGTGGCCGTGCTCATGGCGCCGGTGGTGTAGGCGTGGGTGTTTTCAGTGGTGCTGCCCAGTCCTTGGGCGGTGACGCTGGTGGAGGCCAGCTCCAGTGCCGGAGCAGCGGGGGCTGATTGTTTTTCGGCGTCGGTTTCAGCCAGCAGATCCGGGCTCAATGCAACACTGCACAGGCCCAGGGTGAGGGTCATGGAACGGGTGATGGGCGCGAACATCGCAGCCGACTCCTTGTCTTCGAGGGAAAAATTCCGTTTGTTCAAAGACGAAGCGAAGGTGTGCGATTTAGTATCAAACGAGAAATATTGTTATTTGAAGATGTTTCAGTTGCATGAAAAAAGGGCCGTTTCCGGCCCTTTCTGTTACTCCTGCAGCACCACTTCCGTGGCTGTGGCCGCGGGTTTTTTCGGTTTCATCAGGCTGAAGTCGATCAGGGCCCGCTGTTCGCGTTCGTAAGGGTTGCCGATCAACAGCGGACGAGGCTTGAAGCTGTCGCTGACCAGGCTCTTGCTGCGATCCAGCTCATCGAAACTCAACCCGGCCAGGTCCGCCCAGGTGTGGATCAGGTGTGAACTGCTGTAAGGGCGGCTCAGATCTCCGGCGAAACTCCAGTCGTGGTTTTCGCGCCACTTCGGCGAGGCCCAGGCCATGAACGGAATGGTGTACATCGGCGCCGTCGGCTTGTTTTCGTTGCGGCCCAGGGTGCCGTGGCCCACCGAGTCGAATACGTCTTCACCGTGGTCGGAGAGGTACAGCAAGAAGCCGTTCGGATCGGATTTGGCGTAGTCCTTGATCAGACTCGAGACCACGAAATCGTTGTACAGCACCGCATTGTCGTAGCTGTTGTAGGTCGGCACCTGATCGTCACGCACGCCGGCCGGAACGCCGTTGCGATCCTGGAACTTGTCGAAGCTCGGCGGATAACGGTACTGGTAGCTCATGTGCGTACCGAGCAGATGCACGACGATCAGCTTGCGCGGCGCCGCGTCGGCCAGGGCCTTGTTGAACGGCTCGATCACGTCGCCATCGTACTGCGCGGCGTTCTGGTTACGGTTGTTGTTCAGGTACACCTGTTCGTCGGCCTGTTCGGAGAAGGTCGTGAGCATGGTGTTGCGTTTGGTCATGGTTTGCTGGTTGGTGATCCAGAAGGTCTTGTAGCCGGCCTGTTTCATCATGCTGACCAGCGACGGCGTGGACAGATACAGGTCCGGATTTTCTTCGTCGGCGAAGGTCAGCACCTGTTGCAGCGCCTCGATGGTGTACGGGCGCGGGGTGATGACGTTGTCGAAGATCGACAGCTGATCCTTGAGCTTGTCCAGCTCCGGCGTGGTTTTACGCGGGTAGCCGTAGAGGCTCATGCGCTGGCGGTTGGTGGATTCGCCGATCACCAGCACCAGGGTCGCCGGCTGGTTGGCGCCCGAGTCCTGGAGGTTTTTCAGCGGCGGGATCTTGCTCGCGCTGTGCAGCATGCCCTGCATGTCGGCCAGGGTTTCCTGATAGCGGTGATAAGCCACGGCCATCTGCCATGGCACGGCCGGCTCGATGCGGGTTTCGAATTTCTCGAAGCCTTGGGCGAAGCTGCCGGTGCGCATTGTCTGTTTGACCAGCGGATAACCGATCACGGCCACCAGGATCGCCATGGCGGCGACGAACGCCCGGCCACGGGGCAGGTAAACCGGACGCAGGCGTGTCCACAGGAAATACGCGAACGCGGTGTGCGCGAGGAACGCCGGGATCATCCACCAGGCAAAGTACTGGGTCATGTACTCGCCGGCTTCGGACACGTTCGACTCGAACATGATGAAGATCACGCTCTGGGAGAATTCCTGCTGGTAGATGAAGAAGTAACCCAGGCTGGCCATCGAGCAGGCCCACAGCACGACGCCGATCAGCGCGGCGAGCAGACGGGTGCGTTTGGGGAACAGCAGCATCGGCGCGAGCCACACGGCGCTCATCACGAAGGCCTGACGGAACCCGGTGAAGCCAGAGGTGCCGGTCAGCTGGATCAGCAGTTGGGTGATACCGGAGAAGTACCAGAAGAACACAAACAGCCAGATGAAACCGGCCCAGTCGAAACCTGTCGCAGTCGTATTGCTGCGTTTGAACACCGCCATTCAGCACTCCAGCTCAGTCGTCACATCCACCGCCGGGCGCTCCATGCAACCGGCGCATGAACCCGACGAACGGAGGCCATGCGCAGACACGCACGGCCAGAATGCGCCGGAGTATCAACAAGCGAATGTGAAAACTTTGTTAGTTGCCGAAAAGGGCAGGAGGTGCAGCATGTCGGGAACAGCAATGGCTGCTCCCGAAGCGGGCGGGGATCAGGCGTGGGGCGAGCGCTGTACGCGTGGCAAGGGCTTCGGCTCGGCGCCTTGGGTCAGCAGGCGCAATTGCGCGAGTTCCTGCTTGAGCTGGTCGCGTTCATCTTTCAACTGACGCAATTCATCACGACGGATGGTGACGTACAGGGTTTGTGGCGGCATTGCTGTGTGTACTGTGCCCATTGCTCACCTCGCAAATGGCGTGTCTCAACTGTAGTTCAGCCCCGAATTCGGTTGCTGACATACTATCGGCGCCGATTTTGATTTCTTTTGCTCGTGAATGGAACTTTTTTATTTTTCATGGTCGTTGTGTCTTCGGCACGTTTCCAGACGTTATCAGTCTGGATCGGGCACAATGCACGGAAACTTCAACCCGACGCTCTGGACTAACCTCCATTAGTCGCGTTGGGCTATACCTTTGACACACTTTTATTTGTAGTAAGGAGCATCAGCACATGCAACTCGGGATTATTGGACTGGGCCGCATGGGCGGCAATATTGCGCGACGTCTGATGCTCAACGGTCACACCACCGTTGTTTACGACCGCAATACCGCCTTTGTCGACACCCTGGCCGCCGAGGGCTCTACCGGCGTCGCCGATCTGCCTGCACTGGTCGCAGGCCTGGCCAAGCCGCGTGCGGTGTGGGTCATGCTGCCGGCCGGCGCACCGACTGAAGACACCATCGAAACCCTGAGCACGCTGCTCGAGGCGGGCGACACCATTATCGATGGCGGCAACACCAACTATAAGGATGACATCCGCCGGGCCAAAACCCTGGCCGAGAAGGGCCTGCACTACATCGACGTCGGCACCTCCGGCGGCGTCTGGGGCCTGGAGCGCGGCTACTGCATGATGATCGGCGGCGATGCCGAGACCGTTAAGCGTCTGGATCCGCTGTTCGCCGCGCTGGCGCCGGGCATGGGCGACATTCCGCGCACCAGGGACCGCAAGTCCGATGACCACCGTGCCGAGCACGGCTACATCCACGCCGGTCCCGCCGGTGCCGGTCACTTCGTCAAGATGATCCACAACGGGATCGAGTACGGGATGATGGCGGCCTTCGCCGAAGGCTTCGACATCCTCAAGACCAAGTCCAGCGAGCTTCTGCCAGAAGACCAGCGTTTCGACCTGAACGTGGCCGACATCGCCGAAGTCTGGCGTCGTGGCAGCGTGGTGTCGTCGTGGCTGCTCGACCTGACCGCCGATGCCCTGGCGGTCGACCCGAAACTCGACGGTTTCTCCGGCTCCGTGGCGGACAGCGGCGAAGGTCAATGGACCATCGAAGCGGCAATGGAACAAAAGGTGCCGGTACCGGTGCTGTCCAACTCGCTGTTCTCGCGCTACCGCTCCCGCGGCCAGGGCACTTTCGGCGACAAGATTCTTTCGGCCCAGCGCTTCGGCTTCGGCGGCCACGTGGAGACTCCGAAGAAATGACCCATACGATCCGCAGGAAATCCAAGGCAGAACCCGCACCACCGACCACGCTGTTTCTGTTCGGCGCCCACGGTGATCTGGTCAAGCGCCTGCTCATGCCGGCGCTGTACAACCTGAGTCGCGACGGCCTGCTGGATGATGGCCTGCGGATCGTCGGCGTTGACCACAACGCCATCACCGATGAAGCCTTCGCGCAAAAGCTCGAAGACTTCATCCGCACCGAAGTGGCAGCGAAAGTCGGCAAGGGCGATCAGATGCTTGATCCGGCCTTGTGGGCCAAGCTCGCCAAAGGCATCAGCTACGTCCAGGGCGATTTCCTGGACGACAGCACTTATTCAGCCCTGGCGGCGAAAATCGCCGACAGCGGCACTGGCAATGCGGTGTTCTACCTGGCCACCGCGCCACGTTTCTTCAGTGAAGTGGTGCGCCGTCTCGGCAGCGCCGGGCTGCTCGAAGAAACCCCGGAAGCCTTCAGAAGGGTGGTGATCGAAAAACCGTTCGGCTCCGACCTGCAAACCGCCGAGGCATTGAACGCCTGCCTGCTCAAGGTCATGTCGGAAAAGCAGATCTACCGGATCGATCACTATCTGGGCAAGGAAACCGTGCAGAACATTCTGGTCAGCCGGTTCTCCAACAGCCTGTTCGAAGCGTTCTGGAACAACCACTACATCGACCACGTGCAGATCACCGCCGCCGAAACCGTCGGCGTCGAAACCCGTGGCAGTTTTTACGAACACACCGGCGCCCTGCGGGACATGGTGCCCAATCACCTGTTCCAGTTGCTGGCCATGGTCGCGATGGAACCGCCGGCCGCGTTCGGCGCCGATGCGGTGCGCGGCGAGAAGGCCAAGGTGGTCGGCGCGATCCGGCCGTGGACCACTGAAGAGGCGCGAGAAAATTCGGTGCGCGGCCAGTACGGCGCCGGTGAAGTCGCTGGCAAACCGGTGGCTGGTTATCGCGACGAGAACAACGTCTCCCCAGAAAGCACCACGGAAACCTACGTGGCGCTCAAAGTGATGATCGACAACTGGCGCTGGGTCGGCGTGCCGTTCTACCTGCGCACCGGCAAGCGCATGAGCGTGCGCGACACCGAGATCGTCATCTGCTTCAAACCGGCGCCGTATGCGCAGTTCCGGGATACCGAGGTCGACGAACTGCAACCGACCTACCTGCGTATCCAGATCCAGCCCAATGAAGGCATGTGGTTCGACCTGCTGGCCAAACGGCCGGGGCCGGCGCTGAACATGGCCAACATCGAGCTGGGTTTCGCTTACAAGGACTTCTTCGAAATGCAGCCGTCCACCGGCTACGAAACCCTGATCTACGACTGCCTGACCGGTGACCAGACGCTGTTCCAGCGTGCCGACAACATCGAGAACGGCTGGCGCGCGGTGCAGCCGTTCCTCGACGCCTGGCAACAGGATGCGAGCGTGCAGAGTTACGCCGCCGGCGAAGACGGGCCGAAAGCCGCCGATGAGCTGCTGACTCGCGATGGTCGCGTCTGGCATGGTCTGGGATGAGCGAGCCGATCCGTTTTCTGTTGAGCGACATGGACGGCACGCTGTTGTTGCCCGATCACAGCCTGAGCCAGCGCACGGTTGATGCCGTTCGTTCGCTGCGCGAAGCGGGCGTGTTGTTCAGCCTGGCCACCGGGCGTCCCTCCAAAGCCATGCTGCAACAGATCGAAGCCCTGGGCGTGGATCTGCCGACGGCGGCGTTCAATGGCGGCACGATCGTCAATCCGGACGGCAGCATTCTGGTCGCGCATTACCTGCCGGCCACGGCAGCGTTGACCGCACTGGCGCTGTTCGTCGATCAGCCGGATGTCGAAATCTGGGTGTTCAGCGGCGGCGACTGGCTGCTCAAGGATCCGCACGGGCCGATGGTGCCGCGTGAGCAGCATGGGCTCGGTTATCCACCGGTGGTGGTGGAGAGCTTCGAGCCGTACCTGGAGCGTATCGACAAGATCGTCGCGACCAGCAACAACACTGAACTGCTGATCGAGCTGGAGGCGCAGTTGCTGCCGAAGGTCGAGGGCATGGCGCAGGTGTCGCGCTCGCAACCGGTTTTTCTGGATGTGACTGCGATGGAAGCGAACAAGGGCGCTGCACTGGCAACCCTGGCCGCGCATCTGGGCGTACCGCTGGCGCAGACGGCGGCGATTGGCGATGGCGGCAATGATCCGGCGATGTTCCATGTTGCCGGGTTGTCGATAGCCATGGGGCAGGCCGAGGACGCGGTGAAGCGTCAGGCCGACGTGGTGACCGGGCCGAACACCGAGGATGGCGTGGTGCAGGCGATCGAGAAATACATTCTGCCGCGCTGATTCATGCATAAAAAAACGGGAGCCTCAGGGCTCCCGTTGTTGTTTTACAGCCAGTAGCTCACGGCATACCAGCCCAGCAATCCCATCACGATGGTGTAGGGCAATGCCATCCACACCATTCGCCCGTAGGACAACCGTACCAGCGGTGCAATCGCCGACGTCAGCAGAAACAGGAACGCTGCCTGACCATTGGGTGTGGCCACGCTCGGCAGGTTGGTGCCGGTGTTGATCGCAATCGCCAGTGTCTCGAAGTGTTCGCGGCTCATGTGGCCGGACAGGAACGCCTGTTTCACTTCAGTGATGTAGATCGTGGCGACGAATACGTTGTCACTGATGGCCGACAGCAGACCGTTGGCGATGAACAGCATTCCTGGTTGTTGCTCGGCCGGCAGTGCCAGTACCCAGTGAATCAGCGGCGCGAACAGTTGCTGGTCGTGAATCACCGCGACCACGGCGAAGAACACCACCAGCAGCGCGGTGAACGGCATGGCGTCCTTGAAGGCGCTGCCCAGTCGGTGTTCGTCGGTGATGCCGGTGAAAGCCGTGATCAGCACGATCACCATCAGCCCGATCAAGCCGACTTCAGCGATATGGAACGCCAGCCCGGCAATCAGAATCAGCGCAGCGCAGCCTTGCACCAGCAGGGCGGCGCGTTGGCGCGGGGTGCGCTCGGCATTGTCTTCGGCGGCGTAGTTGGCCAGCACGGCGCGTACGTTGTCCGGCAGCAGCGTGCCGTAACCGAACCAGCGCAGTTTCTCCAGCAACAAACAAGTCACCAGTCCCGCGACCAGCACCGGCAGGGATACCGGTGCGACCTTCTGGAAAAACTCGGCGAAGTGCCAGCCCATCTCGTGGCCGATCAGCAGGTTCTGCGGCTCGCCCACCAAGGTGCAGACGCCACCCAATGCAGTACCGACAGCGCCGTGCATCAGCAGGCTACGCAGGAAAGCGCGAAACTGCTCCAGGTCCTCATGATGCAACTGGGGCAGATGCTGGTCATCGCTGAATTCGCTGTCCTGGCGCGGATCGTTGCCGGAGGCCACCCGGTGGTAGACCGAATAGAAGCCCACGGCGGCGCTGATGATCACCGCCGTCACGGTCAGCGCGTCGAGAAACGCCGACAGAAACGCCGACAAAAAGCAGAACATCAGGGCCAGCAGCGCCTTCGAACGCACGCCCAGCAGCAGACGCGAGAACAGGAACAGCAGCAGGTCTTTCATGAAGTAGATGCCGGCGACCATGAACATCAGCAGCAGAATCACCGGGAAATTGTGCAGCAGCTCTTCATATAGCGCCTGGGGCGTGGTCATTTTCAGCAGCAGCGCTTCGATCAGCAGCAGGCCGCCGGGCATCAGCGGGTAGCACTTGAGCGCCATGGCCAAAGTGAAAATGAACTCGATCACCAGCAACCAACCGGCGGCGACCGGGCCGACGGTCCACAGCACCAGCGCGTTGAGAATCAGAAACCCGACGATGCACGCCTTGTACCAGCGGGGCGAATGCCCGAGAAAATTGTGCGCGAACGCCTGGGCCATCGAACCGGACATCGGTTGCTCCTTGTTTTAAGAAGCACGCAAGTTGCCGTAAGCGATAGGCAAGATCAAGTGTGGGAAGGTTCTGATTACTGATTCAGATAACGCGCGACCACTGCACGGTAGTTGCCGTCCAGTGAATAACCGCCCACCAGAATCTCACCGCCCGGCTGAATCGCCAGTGACGTGGCGGTATCGAGGCTGCGCCCCAGCCGCGTGCGTAACCAGCCTTTGCCGTCACCGAAGCTGGAGTCAAGACGGCCATCGGCCTGATGGCGGGCGACGATGAAATCGGCCTCGACCCCGCCGATCGTCGCACCCACCGCAACGAGACGCCCGTCTGTCATGCGTTGCGCGGCGTTCCATTGGCAGCCGCTGGGGCCGATGTCCAACAGAAGTGGCTGACCGCCGTTGCAGTGCAAATCGGGACGCCCGTTGCCGTGGACAGACAGCGTCATGCATCGAATCGGGTCGCGACTGCTGCCGAAGCCATGCAGATGTTCCGTTGATTCGATGACTTGATTCACCAGAGCACTTCGGCCCTGAGCCTTGAAGGCCAGGAAACCGTCCACCGCAAAGCGTTCGTCGAGCCGACCATCCGGCAGGTAGCGGGCGAGCAGGCCTTCCTGGGGAAAGTCGATCGAACCGGCCACCACGATTCTTCCGTCTTTTTGCAGCAGCAGGCTGCCGAGCCAGGTATTGAGCAGCAAGTGGCGAACCATGACGAAACCGCGACCGTTGAAAGACGGGTCGAGGCTGCCGTCCGGTTTAAGGCGGATCAGCATGCCGACATGATCGGCCAGTTCGAAGTGATGGTTGGCAATCAGCAGGATATGCCCGTCCGGCTGTACCGCGAAATCGCAGGCTTCGGCGCCCGGAACGCCCGGTGGCAACCAGGCATCGCGGGAACCCGTGGACAGATCGCCGGGCAGACGGACAATTTGCCGGCCGTTGTCACCAAAGTCCGGGTCAGGCCGGCCCTGGGCATCGAACAGGGCCAGGGCGGGCAGGGTGCGATGTTCTGATTCGTAATGCAGGCCCGCCAGCAGTACTCGTCCGTCAGGCAGGACTTGAACCTTGCTGCCGGTAGCTTCGAAACCGGCGGCGAACCGGCCGATCACGCTGCCTTGAAAGCCGAATCCCAGGTCTGCCGAACCGTCCTCGAGCAGGCGGGCCAGGCCGAAACGGCTGCCCTGAGCTGTGCCCACCTTGGCGGCAACCAGAATCCGACCGTGCGCATCGAGCGCCACGCTCTGGGTCAGGCTGGACGAACTGCCGGCGAAGTAGACCTGCGCGACACCGCTGCTGGAAAAGGTCTTGTCGAGTTGTCCGGTGTTATTCGCTAGCGTCGGCAGCGCTATGGCGATATGGGATGACATGCATGCTTCTCCTTGCGAGTCGACCGATTTCCGGAAGGCGGAACGGGTAACTGCATGAGCGAAACATTCAATCCCTGAATACGCGCTAGTACAACTGTAAGAACTAACAGGTGGAGGGTCGTACTGTGCCAGAACAGTGTCTTTTTGAACCAGTCGCAAGCCTGCCAAGCATTCAGGCACGAAAGTTCGGAGGAAAGTTGTACAAAGAGGCTGAAGTTAGAAAAACAATCAGCAACTAATAGAAGAGGGCGGATGACTTGAACGTCATCCGCATCACCCTCGGATCAGTGTGGCATCGACCAGGATTGCAGGGCGTAACCTTCTTCGCTCAGTTCGGCGCGAGCCTGTTGCAGCAGGTGCTCGAGTTGAGCCGGGTCGGAGTAGGCGCTGCTCGGGATCTGGGTACGACCGATATGGGAGTTGGTACGGTCAATCACGGTGAGGCAGAGTTCACCATTGCCGTCTTGTGGGGCCCAGGCGACGCATTGGAAAGGTTTAAATGCGCGGTTGGCAATCAAAAGAGCTTCGTTGATACGGAGCGGGGCGGTCATGGGGTCTTCTCTCTATAGTGCCCAATCAAGTGATGTGCCGTCGGTTGGGCTTACCGTTCGGCGAGTTACTTGTACTGATGCACGCAACCCGCTGGCGGGTCACACAGAATCTGAAGAAATTTCGACTTTCTTTCATACACTCAATATTCAGACAGGTTTTGAAAGCCTGGTGAAAGAATCAAGTCGATAGCTAACTAATAAAGATGGTTCTTATAACTGCTTCACTTGTACGGCTATAAGCAATTGATACAAGACGCCGTCAAATTCTTGCTAATGTAACAGTCAGGTTTGCCAAATGACTGTTTTTACGATCATTTCCCATAATTTGGCGCCAAGGAACAGTCATGAGCGAAGCGCCTGCACTACGACGTTTACTGGTCGTCGACCCTTGCGACGACTGTCACCGGTTGTTGCCTGGTTTGCGTGCCGTGGGTTGGGACGTCGACAGTTGCAGCCTGGAAAACGCCGCCGACCGAAGCTGCGATGTCGGCCTGTTGCGTTTACAGCCTTTTCACCTGGAACGTCCCGAAGCCGTCAAAGAGCTGATCAGTCGCAGCGGCACCGAATGGATCGCCGTGCTGAATCAGGAAGTGTTGCGCTTGCAGAACGTCGGCGATTTCGTCTGCGAATGGTTTTTCGATTTCCATACCTTGCCGTTCGACGTGTCGAGGGTGCAGGTCACACTCGGTCGCGCGTTCGGCATGGCGCGCCTGCGCGGCCAGGGCACGATTCACGTCGATCAGCCGGAGCACGAACTGCTCGGCGACAGCAAGCCGATCCGCGAATTGCGCAAACTGCTGAGCAAGCTGGCCCCGACCGAGTCGCCTGTGCTGATCCGTGGCGAAAGCGGTACCGGCAAGGAGCTGGTGGCCCGCACGCTGCACCGGCAGTCGCAACGTCATAGCAAACCCTTTGTGGCGATCAACTGCGGGGCGATTCCCGAGCATTTGATCCAGTCCGAGCTGTTCGGTCATGAAAAAGGGGCTTTCACCGGCGCCCATCAACGCAAGGTCGGGCGTATCGAAGCGGCCAATGGCGGTACCTTGTTTCTCGACGAAATCGGTGATCTGCCGCTGGAACTGCAAGCCAATCTGCTGCGCTTTCTTCAGGAACGGCACATTGAACGGGTCGGTGGCAGTCAGCCGATTCCGGTGGATGTAAGGGTGCTGGCGGCGACTCACGTCGACCTTGAAGCCGCCATCGAGAAGAAGCGCTTCCGTGAGGATCTGTATTACCGGCTCAATGTGCTGCAAGTGGTCACTGCCCCCTTGCGCGAGCGGCATGGCGATCTGTCGATGCTGGCCAACCATTTTTCCCATTTCTACAGCCACGAAACCGGCCGTCGCCCGCGCAGCTTCAGTGAAGATGCGTTGATCGCCATGGGCAAGCACGACTGGCCGGGTAATGTCCGGGAGTTGGCCAACCGCGTACGCCGGGGTCTGGTGCTGGCTGAAGGGCGGCAGATCGAGGCCCGTGATCTGGGGCTGATCAGCCAGCAGTCGATCGCCGCGCCGATGGGCACGCTTGAAGACTACAAGACCCGCGCCGAACGCCAGGCGTTGTGCGATGTATTGAACCGGCACAGCGACAACCTTAGTGTTGCCGCCAAGGTGTTGGGGGTTTCCCGGCCGACTTTCTACCGTTTGCTGCACAAGCACCAGATCCGCTAGGGCGCGGCGCTTCCTGAGTCCGGGAAGCTGAAAAGGCCCGCTGCGATGCAAGTCGCAGCGGGCCTTTTCATGTGTGGCAGTTAGAAGTAGTACGGGAATTTCAGACTGAAGGAGAAGTCCGGAGCATCGTCCGTCATGCCGATGGACAGGTTGGGCACGATGGTCAGGTTGTCGGTGGCTGCGATGGTCATGCCGACGTTGAAGTAACCGGCGTTGGCATCGCTGGATACCACCGATTCCCAATCCCCGCCATCCTGTTTCAGCTTGCTCTTGCGTTGCACCAGATCGGAGACTGAGAACGACATACTCATCTTCTCGTTCAGCGCAAACGCGATACCGGCACCGATCTGGAAACTGTCGCCGATACGCACCTTGCCCGGGGTTTTCTGGTTGACCGTGGAACTGATGTCGTCAAACGACTCCTCGAGGTTGTGAGTGTAGGACAGGCTGCCGAACAGTACGGCCGGGTCGAACGTCTTGACCAGCGAGATACCCGGTGTGATCGACCAGACGCCGTTGCCGGTCGGCAGGGTATCCGGCACGAACAGGTTGGTGTTGGCATCGGTCTGGCGCAATTTGATGCCGAAAGGATCCTTGCCGGTAGGTGCCTTGACCCGCAGGGATACCACTGCATCCGGCGTGTTGACCGACTCGTCCATGAACTTGTAGGCGATACCGAAGTTGACGTCGCCGATGGTTGGATCCTTGGTGACGGTGTCTTCGGTGGTGACCCCCGCAGCGCCCTGGTTGCCGCCGCCCGACTGATAAGTCGATTCGCGATACACGACCGGCACGTTCAGGTCGAACTGCCAGCGGTTATCGAAGTTGTAGCGGCCCGTCAGGTCCAGCGTCCAGGTATCGGCCTTGATCCGGTCGAGGTTGATGTTGCCCAGGAAAATCGAGTCCAGAGCGAGGAAGCCGTTGAGGATCAGCTGGCGGGTGTCGTAGCGCGAATAGGTCACGCCGGTTTCAAAGCTGAACTTGCCGCCGCCAAAGAAGCCGCTGGCTTCGTCGTACAGGTTGGACACGCTCTGTGCCGGTTGTGAATCGTCGGCCAGCGACTGGCCATAGGAGGAGCCACTGCCCCCGGCGGCGCCCCCCGACGCTGCTGCAGCCCCGGTACCGGTGGCGACCCGGTTGCCTTTCATGTCCGAAGGCGATTTGGCCAGGCGTTTCGGGGGCGGGGAGGCGGGTTGCTCTTCGACCTGGCGGACCCGCTGTTCGAGTACCGCCAGGGCTTTCTGTTGTACTTCGTATCGTTGCTTCAGCTCCAGAAGTTCCTGTTTCAGGGCTTCTACATCGGCGTCGGGCGCTGCCTGCAGCATCGCCGCGGGTAGAAGAGTACTCAAACATACAGCGGCACGCAGTGATACTGATCGATACATGAATAAGCCGTCCCTTTAAGCCCAATGATCGAGACTCAGCGTAGTTCAATATCCGATGTTGCGTAGTGCCCTGAGTTGAGTCAGGTTGCAGTCCAGTGCGCCGGCACTCATGCCGTTATTGTTAAGGACGACGTTGAGTTGTGTCAGGTTGTTGACGACGTTGGCGTTACCGAGCAAACGGGTGTTTTGCAGCAGTCCGCCCTGGGCGACCTGTTGCAAGGCGGTGCCCTGATTGCCGGCGGCCTGGATGGCCATTTGCACACCGCCACCTGTGGCCGAAACCGCGACGCTGCCGGCGGCGTTGCTGCCGGTAATCGTCTGCCCGGCCATCAAGGCCTGGCCCTGGGAGGGCATCAGGGCTGGGGCCTGACTGGCTTCTCTGACGTTGATCGCAACGTTGTTATAGGCGGAGTTGCCATCGCCGGCGGCGCGCACACTTTGCGTCACGCCCTGGCTGGAGTTGAGCCCCGCACCACCAATGACCGCGCCTGTCCCCAGTTCCGGGGTGCTGCCGTTGCCGGCTTCCTTGATGGTCGAGACGTAGAATTCAGGTTTTATCGAAGCGGCCTGCAATTGCATTGAGGTCGTGGCCCCGATCAGATCTCCGCTGGCGTTGCGCCAGGTACTGCTCATGACGATACCGAAACTGATGATCCGGCCCGGCATGACATAACGACCGCGCAGCTCGGCGAGCTCCTGGTCCTTGATTTCGATGGGTTTGAATCCTGCATTGGCGTAGCCTGATGCGCTCGCTGCCAGGCAGGCGGCGGCCAGCCAGTATGAGGTTTTCATCTGCTGCTCCCGGGACATCCAGCCCCACTCTTGTAATCGGCGATTAAAAGAAGTCGCTCTGTATGAACCCGAAGTCCATCAATTCAGCATCTTTGACAGGGTTGAAGCTATCCAGCTTGTTCTTGGCCGTCAGCGGTACCGGAGGACTGCGCAGTGCATTGGTCTTGTCGTATCCGGGGCCGACAATGGCAAAGACGATGCCGTTCCAACCTTTGACAAAGTCATCATGGGAGTAGCGTTTGTGTCCTAAAACCGGGTCTCCGATGTAGACCCAATCCTTGTCCGCCCGCTGCATCACCACGAAATGCTTGTAGCCGCGAATTTCCATCAGTACCACCACCGGAATCGTCACGGAATCGAGTTTTTCCGGCGGAATCTTGTAACCCCTGGCGCGCATGCCGATGCTTTCTATGTAGCGCTTCATGTCGAGCATGGAGAAACCCTGGGTACGAACAAGGTCCTGGTCAGCATTGACCAGCATGCCTTTGATGACGTGCTCTTCATCGACGTCGAGCCAATAGGCCTGGCGCAGTACCGTGGCCAGTGCGGCGGCGCCGCAGCTGAAATCGGTTTTCTGTTCGACGATGTCGGCAAACTTGCGCTCACGAATGCTTTGCACGTTCTTGTAGACGAGCGTGCCGCCAGGCAAGGCAGCAACGGGCATCTGCGCAGCCTGGGTCAGGCCGCAGAAGCAAAGCAGAGCGAGGAGGGCAGTCTTACGCATGATCGATACGCCTTTGGGACTGAGGAAAAGCCCCGTTTCCGGGGCTTTCGTTTCGATCGCGATTACATGCAGGCTTTGCAACCTGCGGCGATGGACAGCGAGTTGCTTTGTTGGTTGCCCACACCTGCCGATACGTTCGCTCCGCCGTTGCCGGAGAAGTTGTTCATCGAACCGGTCATGGTTGCGGTGTTGGTTACAGGGTTTTTCCAGCCATCTTTGGTCAGCACTTGTTGGGTGGTGACGCCAGCCAGACCGAAGACACCCACGGCTTCGAATTTGGCTTTTTGGTCATCGTTGCCGCCGTGGCCGCCGCCACGGTTGCCATAACCACCGTGGTGGTCATCGTCTTCGATGGTCGCAGTACCTTTGGCCTTGAACACGCCAGCGGCTGCGAAAGTACCGGTGAGGGTGTCTTTTTTGTAGGTCTGCACGCCTTTGTTATCTACGACCAGGCCAGTGGAAGACTGGTTGGCAGCAGCAGCGGCAGTGGCTACACGACCACCCGATACGGCGATTGCCAGGTTGTTTTTCTGTTGGTTGAAGTTGCCGGAAGTCACGTTGATGCCGATGTTCCCGGAACCGTTGTTGCCAGCGTTGTTAAGTGTAGCGGTGTTCAGAGTCGACGAGTTTTTCACGTAGTTGTTGTTGTTGACTTGAGTGGCACTCGAGGCAGCAACAGCAGTACCGAAGATGAAGCTTTCGTCGGCGGTGGCCAGCGCAGCGGCGTTGTCTTGTTGGTTGCCGTCGCCGGCTGCAACGTTGGCGCCCATGTTGCCGTTGGAGCCGTTCAGCGAGTTGTCAGCCTTCGCATCGTTTTCAGTGCCCTGGTTTTTCACCACGTTGCCATCGCTGTTTTGTGCATCGAGCACTGCAGCGCCGGCACCGGCGGTGATTTGCAGAAGTTGTTCCAGGGTAGGGCCTTTTGGACCATGGTTGTTGCCATGACCATTGCCGTGCCCATTACCATGACCGTGATCATCATCGCGGCCGCCTGCCTGTGCTGCGATTGCCATCACTGCTGCGAGAGCGAAAACCAGTGGTTTGAGGGCCATTGTAGGTTTCATGGTGTTTCTCCGTGCTTATTAGTTGGTTAAGTGTTGGTACTTTCTAATTGCACTGCTTTTTATTTGGGTCAGTCTGCGACCCGGATGCTCAGGGTGTTAGCCATTCGGTTCCCCACCCCGGCACTCTGGTTCACCTGGATTACCCCTCGGCTGCCGGTGAAGGCCTGATCACTTGTCGTGACCTGGCGACTGCCGGGTGAGGTGCCAGTTGTTCCTGAGCTCGGTAACAACGCCACGTTCTGTTGAGAAAGGGCGCTATCGTCAACGCTCTGCGGGGCAGCACTGATGCTGACGCGCGTGACGTTGGCCATCTGGTTGTTGGCCCCGGCGCCCTGGTTCACGCCCAGGATCCCGTTGCCATTACTGAAAGAGGTGCCGCCAATGTTGGCGCTCGCATTGATTGAGCGGTCGGCGGGGGTGTCGATTTTCTGCTGCACGCTGGTGGTGGCATGGGATTCGGTGCCAATGGCGATCGCCTTGACGTTGGCCTGTTGCATCTGGTCGCCGGCCGCCTGGTTGACGTTGAAGTTGCCGCGGTATTGAACGCCGGAGTCTTGAATGTTCGCGTTGTTCACAGCGCTGGGATCGGCCATCACGCTGGAGCAGCCGAGCAGGGCGAGCAGGAGCAGGGAACGATTCATGTCATTGGCCTCCAGCCATGCGGGTCAACGGAGCAAGACCGGAACTCATCGCACGGTTGACGGTGTTGGAGATCGAGCCACCGGCACCGCCGCCATGGCCGCCGCTCATGCCTGGCAGACCATTCTGGTTGGTCAGGTTGTTCATGCCCGGCAGGTTTGAGTTGGGGGTGGCGATGTTGCCGCGGATGGAAGAGCCGCTGGCGACACCGGCGAAGTCGCCGTCGCTCAATTCGGTGTTGCTGAGGGTCGAATTGATCCGTGCCGAAGGGTTGGCATTGACGGTGGTCGGGTAGGGGTCTTTGCCACCGTTGCGGCCGATCGGGATGGGTTGGACATCACGATTGAGAACAATCACGCCGTTGCCTTCGGCCTGGACGTTCATACTGAGCAAAGTGCTGGCTGCCGATCCGATCAGCAGAAGGCAGGTCAAGCCTTTATTGATAGTCCCCACGGCGGCAATTCCTTCTCAGTGGGCTGGCCCTTGGTCAGCGTTGTGAAGGAGAGAGCGAAAGCTGTGCCGCTTTTGAAATGTCTTTGGATTTCAGCGGCTTGGGCGGATTGGGCGCAGGACTGATCCAAAAACTGTTTCAACATTGAAACAAGCCTCGACCTGCATAACCCGCAAAAGTCATTGCAAAGCTCTGGAACAAGGGTTTGCGAGCGAGTGTTTCAGTGACGTAACAACTCGTGTGACAAAGGGATGAAGAGCCCTGAGACGGGCACTTTGAACCCGCAGCAGTGTTTCAGGAACGGACACTTTTGCCCCGAAACAGGGGGATGCGCCGGGGCAATGGCCCCGAAAGTCGGGTCAGCCGGCCAACAGCGTGCGAACCGATTCGAAGGCTTGTGCCTGCCGTTGCGCCCAGTCGCCCTGGATGATCTGCAAAGGCTGTCGATGCCGCTCCAGCCATTCTCGGGTCGAGTGATAGAACGCGAGCCGTTCCCTCAGGTCGGGCTGGCAGCGCTGACCATCGTCCGTCCAGTCGATCTGTTCCGGGGAGAGCAGCAGGTGCAGGTCGTAATGACGGGCCAGCAACTCGCTCTCCAGCCAGGACGGGCAGTCGCCGAACAGGGTCTGGCTCCACAGGATGTTGCTCAACAGATGCGTATCGAGAATCAGCAGTCGCGGCTGCTGCGCGCGTGCCGCGTCTTCCCATTGCAACTGGCCGCGAACGATTTCGGGAATGTCGGCGAGGCAGGTGTCGCGAGGGTTCTGCTCGATGAACCAGCGCACATACTCGTCCACCCGCAAACCGCCGAACTGCTGTTGGATTCCGGCCGCCAGCCAGCTCTTGCCCGTGGATTCGGGGCCGGTCAGAACGACTACTTTCATCGCTGCAACGCCGGATCGGCACGCCATTCGCGCCAGCCTTGCACCGCAATCAGGGTGAACAGGGCATACAGCGCCGCCGTGAGGTACAGCCCTTTATAGAGGAACAGGCCGACAAAGATCACATCCAGCACAAACCACAGCGCCCAGCATTGCAAACGTTTGTGGGCCATCCAGAACTGCGCGACCAGACTGAAACCGGTCAGCGCTGCGTCGAGCCAGGGTTGCGCTGCGTCCCTCCAGTGGGCCATGGCCGCGCCCAGTAACAGGCTGCCCACCGCGCCGATGGCCAGCCCCTGCACAATCGAACGGGTTTCGAGCCGGCTGACCTCGCGCCCGTCATGCATCGTCCCGGCCCGCGTCCATTGCCACCAGCCATAGATTTGCAGCCCGGCGTACACGACTTGCAGCAGCATGTCCGAATACAGCTTCACCTCGAAGAACACCCAGGTGTAGAGCGACACCATGACCAGCCCGATCGGCCAGCACCACGGATTCTGTTTGACCGTGAGCCACACGGCGATCACACCGAGGGCGGCCGCAAACAGTTCAAGCCCGGACATGCAGGATCCTTGGGGGGAATAAAAGAGGGAGCGGATTGTACCGAAAAACAGGTGGGAAACGCGTTCCCACCTGCAAGGGGTGTCAGACGCGGAACTGACGCAGCAAACCGTTCAGTTGTTCGCTGAGTTGGCCCAGGCGCACGCTGGCCACGCTTGACTGCTCGGCCGCCAGCGCGGTGCTGTGGGACAGGCCCGCCGCCTGGGTGACGTTCTGATTGATGTCTTCGACCACATGCGCCTGTTGCAGCGTTGCGCTGGCAATCGAGGCGTTCAGGCCATTGAGGTTGCGCAGGGCCTGGCCAATGGCATTCAGACTGGCACTGGCCAGACCTGCCTGTTCGATGGTCAGTTGCGAGGCCTTGCTGCTGTCGCCGATCACTTTCACGGCGGCTTCGGAATGATTTTGCAGACGTTCGATCATCGTCTGGATTTCCGCCGTGGACTTCTGCGTACGCTGAGCCAGCAATCGCACTTCGTCAGCCACCACCGCAAAACCGCGACCCTGTTCGCCGGCACGAGCCGCTTCAATGGCGGCGTTGAGGGCCAGCAGGTTGGTCTGTTCGGCAATCGAGCGGATCACCTCCAGCACGGTGCCGATCTGGGTACTTTCGCTCGCCAGCGTGCGGATGACTTCGACGGCCTGATCGATGGTGCCGGACAGCTTGTCGATCTGTTGCAGGCTGCCGTCGATGTTGATCTGGCCTTGCTGGGCCTGGGCTTCGGCGTCACGCATTTCGCTGGCGGCGTGTTCAGCGTTCTTCGCCACGTCCTGCACGCCGTAAGTCACTTCGTTGACGGCTGTGGCCACCAGTTCCATCTGCTGCGACTGCTGCTGGCTGCGTTGCTGGGCCTGCGCCGCATCGTTACCCAGTTCGCTGGACGATTGGCCCAATGCGCTGGCGGACACCTGCAAGTCGCCGATCACCCGGCGCAGCTTGGCGGTGAAGGCATTGAAGTGATGGGCCAGTTGAGTGACTTCGTCCTGGCCGTGAGTATCGAGGCTACGGGTCAGATCGCTTTCGCCGCTGGCAATGTTAGCCATGGCGTTCACGGTTTCCTGCAACGGGCGAACGATGCTACGGGCAATCAGGATCACCAGCAGCGCCATGATCACCGCAATGACCAGCCCGACCACGGACGCCTTGATCACCTGGCCCTGGAATTCGGCCTGCACGTCATCGACGTACACGCCCGAACCGATGACCCAGCCCCACGGCTCGAACAGTTTCACGTAAGAGGTCTTGGCCACCGGTTCACTGGCGCCGGGCTTTGGCCAGCGATAATCGACCATGCCGGCGCCCTTGGCCTTGGCAATGGCAACCATTTCGTTGAACACCGCAAAGCCGTCCGGATCGCGGATGGCCGAGAGATTCTGGCCTTCAAGCTTGGGATTGGTCGGGTGCATGACCATCACGGGGGTGAGGTCGTTGATCCAGAAATAGTCATTCTGGTCATAGCGCAGGCCACGGATCGCGGTCAGCGCCTGTTTCTGCGCCACCTCGCGAGTCAGGGTTCCTGCCGTTTCGAGGCCCTGGTAGTAAGTCAGCAAACCGCTGGCGGTCTGCACCACATGCTGGGTTTTCTGGGCCTTGGCGTGATACAGGTCGTCGTGGATCTGCTTGAGCATCAACACGCCCAACGTCAGTAGCATGACCACCGCCACAATCAAGATGAGCCACAAGCGTCGGCTGATCGACACACTGCGCAAGCTGTTCATAACGCTGTCACTCCGGATTCTTTTTCTTGTAATAAACCACCGCCAGCATCCAACCACGTTTCGGTGGCCGGGCATACGCGACCCAAGTCGTATAACGCGGCAGCGCTATTACGGCTTGTCTGTTAGGATTTCGGCCCCGCGCGTGAAAACCTGAATCCAAATTGATTTTTCACGGAATTTTGACCGTTTCGTGTGGATCCTGTGCGTGCGGAATCGGTACAGCTTCAATCAGCTACGCTGAACGCAGTGAACGTAAAAAAATACTATCGGGGCATGCCGCCGGGCATCGCTCTTTGGGGGATTGATGGATCTTTGGACCGCCTTGCAGGCACTGATTCTTGGAGTTGTAGAGGGGCTGACGGAGTTTTTGCCCATTTCCAGTACCGGACACCAGATCATTGTTGCCGACTTGCTCAACTTCGGAGGCGAGCGGGCCATGGCGTTCAACATCATCATTCAGCTCGGCGCGATTCTCGCGGTGGTCTGGGAATTCCGGCGCAAGATCTTCGACGTGGTCATCGGCTTGCCGACCCAGCCGAGTGCGCGGCGCTTCACCGCCAACCTGCTGATCGCCTTCCTGCCCGCCGTGGTACTGGGCGTGATCTTCGCCGATCTGATTCACCATTACCTGTTCAACCCGATCACCGTTGCTGCTGCACTGGTGGTGGGCGGGATCGTGATGTTGTGGGCCGAACAGCGTCAGCATGAGGTGCACGCCGAAACGGTCGACGAGATTCGCTGGACGGATGCGCTGAAGATCGGCTTCGCCCAGTGCCTGGCGATGATCCCCGGCACTTCGCGCTCCGGCTCGACCATCATCGGCGGCCTGTTGTTTGGCCTGTCGCGCAAGACCGCCACCGAGTTCTCGTTCTTCCTGGCGATGCCGACCATGGTCGGTGCGGCGGTGTATTCGGGCTACAAGTATCGCGACCTGTTCGTTCCGGCAGACTTTCCGGTATTCGCCATCGGTTTCGTCACGGCGTTCATCTTCGCGATGATCGCGGTGCGCGGCCTGCTCAAGTTCATCGGCAGCCACAGCTACGCGGCGTTCGCCTGGTACCGGATTGTCTTCGGTCTGGTGATTCTGGCGACCTGGCAGTTCGGCTGGATCGACTGGACGGCCGCCCAGCCATGAGTGATTCCCGCGCACGCCGCCCGGATCGCGGGCCTTCCGGTGGCAATATTCAGCATCTGAAATTGAAACTGGTGGTGTTGCTGATTGTCTGCGCGTTGCCGTTGTTTGGCTCGCTGTCGATGTGGCTGCGCGGGATTTCCCTGGTACCGCTGACGGCTTACGGGCTGGTCAGCGTGCTGGCTTTTTTCCTGTACTGGGCGGACAAGCGCAAGGCCCGCGCCGACGCCTGGCGCACACCGGAAAACATCCTGCACGCGGTGGAACTGGCCGGCGGCTGGCCGGGCGCGTTGATCGCCCAGCAGGTCTTCCGGCACAAGACGCGCAAGGTGTCGTTTCAGATTCTGTTCTGGATGATCGTGGCGCTGCACCAAGTGTTCTGGATCGATCAGTTGTTCCTCGGTTCGAATCTGCTGGCGCTGTTCTAGAGCAGCAGCCCGACCTGCACGCGCTTGGGCAGCTTGCTCACCACCAGTTGATGGGAGCGTTGCAGCAAGCCTTGCAGTTCCTCGGCGCCCAGCGGGTAGGGCGGGTGCATGATGATCCATTGCGCCCGGGCCAGATACGGCGCCGGGTGAATGCCCGGTCGGTCGCAATGACCGAGAAACAGGTCCTTGTCGACCTTGAACGCCAGCGAATCACCGCGCAATCCCTGCAAGGCAAACATCTTGTTGCCGGCAATCGAAAACACCCGCACGCCACCCCATTTGTAGTCTTCCCGGGCGCCGGGCAGGGCCAGGCAAAACTCCGCGACATCCTGCTCGCTCATCTTTCCTTGTTTCATAACAGCCGCTCTCCACAGGCATTGAACGATTCGACCAGATGATCGATCCACGCGCGCACCGCCGGCATCACCCCGCGCCGGTGCGGATACACCGCTTGCAGCCAGCCACCGGGCAGTGACCAGTCCGGCAGCAATTGCACCAGCGTGCCGTTATTCAACTCCGCTTCGCAATACATCATCGGCAACAGCGTGAAACCCTGGCCGGCCAGCACACAGGCCTTGCGCACGATGAAATCATCAATGCCCAGCCGGGCTTCCAGTGCCAGATCGCAACTCTTGCCGTGCTGATCGAGCAGGCGCACATGCACCATGCGATCGGCCTCCAGTGCGCCCAGCACCGGCAGGTTCTTCAGGTCCTGCGGATGATTGATTTCCACGCCCTGTATAAAGGAAGGACTCGCCACCACCACCATTTGCGCTTGCCGCAGGCGGCGGGTAACCAGCATCGGTTCTTCATCGCCGTGTTCACGCACGCGCAGGGCGACGTCGATGCCTTCGGTGATGAGGTCGACCCGGCGATTGATCAGGGTCACTTCCAGTTGCACCTGAGGGTATTTGCCAAGGAAATTGCTGATCACCACCGGCAGCATTTCATGGGCCAGTCCGGTCGGACTCGAAACCCGCAGACGTCCGCGTGGCTCGCTGGACATGCTGGCCACCGTTTCATCGGCCATTTCCGCTTCCAGCAGCATTGCCTGACAGTGGCGCAAATAGCGCTCGCCGACCGCCGTCAGCTTCAGTTGGCGAGTGGTGCGTTGCAGCAAACGTGCGCCGAGGCGTTCTTCCAGTTCGGCAATGCGCCGCGAAAGCCGTGACTTGGGAATGCCCAGCAAGCGGCCGGCGGCGGCGAATCCGCCGGCCTCGACCACTTTGGCGAAATAGTAGAGATCGTTGAGGTCTTGCATCTGGAAATCCGACTGTTCTATCAGTGGGACAAACTATCGCATTGTTGCCGTCTAATCAGCTATTGGTTTCGTCGGTAGGATTGTCTCCATTCCGTCGCCACCGGCGATTCATTCCAGGAGATTCCACATGAAACTGCTGCACATCGATTCGAGCATTCTGGGCGACAACTCCGCTTCCCGTCAGCTGAGCAGTCAAGTGACTCAAGCCTGGCAAGCCGCCGAGCCAAGTGCTGTCGTGACCTACCGCGATCTGGCCGCCGACGCCATCAGCCACTTCTCGTCGACCACTCTGGTGGCTGCTGGCACCACCGCTGAACTGCGCAACGCCGCGCAACAGCACGAAGCCGAACTGAGCGCCACCACCCTGGCCGAATTCATCGCCGCCGACGCCATCGTCGTTGCTGCACCGATGTACAACTTCACCGTTCCGACCCAGCTCAAAGCCTGGATCGACCGCATCGCCGTCGCCGGCCAGACCTTCCGTTACACCGAAGCCGGCCCTGAAGGCCTGTGCGGTGGCAAGAAAGTCGTGATCGTGTCCACTGCTGGTGGCATCCACGCCGGTCAAGCTTCGGGCGTGGCCCACGAAGACTACCTGAAACTGGTGTTCGGCTTCCTCGGCATCACCGACATCGAAGTCGTGCGTGCTGAAGGCCTGGCGTACGGTGAAGAAGTGCGCAACAACGCCATGAGCGCCGCTCAGGCGAAGATCAGCGAGCAACTGTTCGCCGCCGCGTAAGGCTTGCGTAAAGAACAGCTCCTGTTCAGGCAAGCCCAAAAAAACTCTGTATTCTGGTTCCGCAAGGGCCAGATACGGAGTTTTTTGTTTCTGACTGTTACATAATCTGGCCCGGGTTATGCAGTCTGATGATCAACGTCTGAGTGCAACGCCGCGCCGGATCACCGAACCTCGGAATTTCGGGCGTCGAACACAACGGATCTTTCGATTGAGTAACAACAGGGTGGGGCATCCCATGATGCGTCTTTGTGCAGCGTTACTGATTTGCCTGCTCGGCAGCCTGAATTCAGTGCACGCTGCGCCCGGGCAGCACCCGCGCTGGAGCGTCGGCTATCACGAGATGACGTTCCTCGATCCGCTCGACCTGCAACCGATGCGCGCCATCGCGTTCTATCCCTCCAGCGACCGCGAACACCTGAGCCTGCTCGAAGGCTATTCGGTCGAGGCCGGCGAAGACACCAAAGTCGCCATCGGCCGCTTCCCGATGCTGATGTTGTCCCACGGCAACACCGGCACGCCGCTGGCGTTGCACGACCTGGCCACGTCACTGGCGCGCAAGGGCTTTGTGGTGGTGGCGGTGATTCACCCCGGCGACAACTCCAGGGATCACAGTCGCCTCGGTACGTTGAGCAATCTCTATGGCCGGCCGATCCAGATTTCCGAAGCCATTACCGCGACGTTGGGCGATCGCATGCTCTCGCCGTACGTGAACGCCGAACAGGTTGGCGTGATCGGTTATTCGGCGGGCGGCGAAACGGCGTTGATTCTGTCCGGCGCGCAGCCGGATCTGGATCGCCTGCGCCGTTACTGCCAGGAGCGCCCGGACGACCGTGACGCCTGCAACACCCAGGGTGAGTTGATTGTCGATCGCGACGATCTGCAACCGGTGGCCGATCCGCGCGTGCATGCGTTGCTACTGATGGCGCCGTTGAGTCTTAAATTCGGCCGCCACACCCTGGCCGATGTGCATGTGCCGGTGCTGCTCTACAGCGGCGACGGCGACAAACTGGTGGCCTTCGACAAAAACGCTGCGGCCCTGGCGCGCAAACTGCCGACGGCGCCGGATTTCAAATTGCTGGCCGGGGCAGGGCACTTCGTGTTCATGGCGCCGTGCACCGAAGAGCAGATCCTCGCCATGCCGGCGCTGTGCACCGATGCCGATGGCGTGGATCGCGAAGACATTCACCGCAACCTGATTTCCGAGGCCGGGCGGTTCTTCTCCCATGCCCTGGGCAGGCCGACCCGCGCGGGCATGCAGACGGCGGATCAGTGAGGGTTCACGCCATGGCCCGGCGCTTGAGCAGCAAGGTCAATCCCAGTCCGGTCACGGACAGCACGGCTGCACTGAAGAAGATCCACGAATAACCCAGATTCAGCGCCACCGCGCCCATCAACGGCCCGGCAATCGCCAGCGCCAGATCGAAAAACACCGCATAAGCACTCAGCCCGGCGCCGCGACTGGAGTTGGGCACCTGCTTGATCGCCTCGACGCCCAGTGCCGGGTACACCAGCGACAACCCAAACCCGGCCAGACCGGCACCGATCAAGGCATACGCGGTCGAAGGCGCCAGCCACAGCATGACCAGGCCGACGGTTTCTATGGTCATGCAGGCAATCGCCGAGGTGAATCCACCGAAACGCCCGATGGCCGAAATGAACAGCAGCCGCGAGAGAATGAAACACACGCCGAACACGGTCAGGCAGTACGCCGCGCCGGTCCAGCCGCGATTGAGGTAATAAAGGGTGATGAACGTGGTCAGCGTGCCGTAGCCAATCGACGCGAGACTCAGACTGGCGCCGAACGGTGCAATCCGCCCGAACACTGCCCAGAACGGCAGCCGTTCACCGCGCACCACCGGCACCGACGGCTTGTTGCGGATCAGCAGCAAGGCGCCGGCCGCGAGCAACGACAAAGCAATGCCAAGGCTCTCGAAGCCATAATCGGCAACCATCACCACGCCCAGCGGCGCGCCGATGGCAATCGCGCCATAGGACGCGATGCCGTTCCATGAAATCGAGCGCGCGGTGTGTTCGGCTCCGACCTGGCCCATGCACCAACTGATGGTGCCGACGCCAATCAGGCCCTGGGCGATCCCCAGCAGCAGGCGACCGACGATCAGGATCGACAGGCTCAACAACGGCAAGCTCTGCAGCAGCGTCGAAACCAGCGTCAGCACACCGCTGAGCACAATCCCCGACAAGCCATACACAATCGCCCGCTTGGTGCCGATGGTGTCCGACATCCGTCCGGCCATTGGCCGGCTGAGCAGGGTGGCCAGGTATTGCGAACCGATCACCAGTCCCGCGATCACGGCACTGAAACCCAACTGTTCGTGCACGTAGCCGGGCAGCACCGCAATCGGCAGGCCGATGCAGAGGAAGGCAATAAAGGTATAGAAAACGATGGAGACGATCTGCAGGGTGATCGCCATGGAGCTTTGCGGTGGCTGTTGCTGCGCAGACATGAGGACTCGTTCGCGGGCGGCGGTGGGAGAGTCCGCATCATGGCTTGGCGCTGGATTAAAAGGAAGCAGGCTAACGATCTTTTCCTCAACGCAAAAAAAAGCCCCGTCACAAGGACAGGGCTTTCTGTTTACCGCTCGATTCGACTTAGAACACTACGCCTTGGCTGCGCAGGTAATCGTCGTAGGTGCCGCTGAAGTCGGTCACGCCGTTCGGGCTCAGCTCGATGATGCGCGTGGCCAGGGACGATACGAACTCACGGTCGTGGCTGACGAAGATCAGCGTGCCCGGGTAGTTTTCCAGCGCCAGGTTCAGCGCCTCGATCGATTCCATGTCCAGGTGGTTGGTCGGTTCGTCCATCACCAGTACGTTCGGCTTTTGCAGGATCAGCTTGCCGAACAGCATGCGACCTTGCTCACCACCGGAAATCACCTTCACCGACTTGAGGATCTCGTCGTTGGAGAACAGCATGCGGCCGAGGGTGCCACGGATCACTTGCTCGCCCTGGGTCCACTGACCCATCCAGTCGAACAGGCTGACGTCGTCTTCGAAGTCGTGGGCGTGGTCCTGGGCGTAGTAGCCCAGCTCCGCGCTTTCAGTCCACTTCACCGAACCTGCGTCCGGGGTCAGTTCGCCCATCAGTGTGCGCAGCAGGGTGGTCTTGCCGATACCGTTCGGGCCGATGATGGCTACGCGCTCGCCGGCTTCAACGGTGAAGCTGAAGTTCTTGAACAGGGTCTTGCCGTCGAAGCCCTTGGACATCTGCTCGATGGTCACGGCCTGACGGTGAAGTTTCTTGGTCTGTTCGAAACGGATGAACGGGCTCACGCGGCTCGATGGCTTGACCTCGGCCAGCTGGATCTTGTCGATCTGCTTGGCGCGGGAAGTGGCCTGCTTGGCTTTCGAGGCGTTGGCCGAGAAGCGGCTGACGAACGTTTGCAGTTCGGCGATCTGGGCTTTCTTCTTGGCGTTGTCCGACAGCAGTTGCTCGCGGGACTGGGTCGCCGCGGTCATGTACTCGTCGTAGTTGCCCGGGAACAGACGCAGCTCGCCGTAGTCCAGGTCGGCCATGTGGGTGCAGACGCTGTTCAGGAAGTGACGGTCGTGGGAAATGATGATCATGGTGCTGTTACGCGCCGTCAAAATCGTTTCCAGCCAGCGGATGGTGTTGATGTCCAGGTGGTTGGTCGGTTCGTCGAGCAGCAGCACTTCCGGATCGGAGAACAGTGCCTGAGCCAACAGAACGCGGAGTTTCCAGCCCGGCGCCACTTCGGTCATCGGGCCGAAATGCTGTTCCAGCGGAATGCCCAGACCCAGCAGCAGTTCACCGGCGCGGGATTCGGCGGTGTAGCCGTCCATTTCGGCGAACTCGGTTTCCAGCTCGGCCACGGCCATGCCGTCTTCTTCGCTCATTTCCGGCAGCGAGTAGATGCGGTCGCGCTCGGCCTTGACCTTCCACAGCTCTTCGTGACCCATGATCACGGTGTCGATCACGGTGAATTCTTCGTAGGCGAACTGATCCTGGCGCAATTTACCCAGGCGTACGTTCGGCTCCAGCATGACCTGGCCACCTGACGGCTCAAGGTCGCCGCCGAGGATTTTCATGAAGGTCGACTTGCCGCAACCGTTGGCGCCGATCAGGCCGTAGCGGTTGCCGCCATTGAATTTGACCGAAACGTTTTCAAACAGCGGCTTGGCGCCGAACTGCATGGTGATGTTAGCTGTAGAAATCAAAGGTTTTTCCTGCGAAGCGTGCTGAGTAGCGAGGGTGCAGCCGGAGCGCTTGGCCCGAGTCGAAGTGCGCTGAGGCGGGACAATCCCGTCATCAACCAAGGGGGGCGCGTAAAGTTTGGCGGCGATTGTACTGGTCTGGCTCTTTAAACGATAGGGCAGTGACATCCCGATTGCCGTTTGGCGCGATCGCGGGACAGTTTTTCACAGATGAGTGTTCACTATTGGTTACAAACTGTGGCTAAAATGCCATCCATTCACCCAATGCCTTGTACGGCATGGGCTCAAGGATGCGCCACCGGGACGCTTTTTGATTTCAGACCACTGCCACAGACCTTGGGCCACAGCCCTAAAGGCGCGCAGTTTGTTCACTTCTGACGTGTGACGATTTCCGTGAAACTCATCATTGCCGCTGTATATGTCATTTCCATTGCATACGTTCATCTGCGCGGTCGCGTGCGCCACAAACTCGGTCGTCAATTGAGCGATCACTCTTCGTTTCTGGCGCCGATCAACTGCTTCCTTTATCTGTTCTCGAAAAAGCCCAACACGCCTTACCTGGATCCGAAGGACTTCCCCGATCTGAGTCCGTTGCAGACGCACTGGGAAGAAATCCGTGAAGAAGGCCGCAACTTGCTGCGCGCCGGTGAGATCAAGCGCTCGAACCAGTACGACGACGTCGGTTTCAACTCGTTTTTCAAGACCGGCTGGAAGCGTTTCTACCTGAAGTGGTACGGCGACAGCCACCCGTCGGCGCTGCAACTGTGCCCGCGCACCACTGAACTGGTGCAGAGCATCGGCTCGATCAAGGCCGCAATGTTCGCCGAGTTGCCGCCGGGCTCGAAACTGGTGCGTCACCGCGACCCGTACGCCGGTTCGTACCGTTATCACCTGGGTCTGGAAACGCCGAACGATGCCGGTTGCTACATCAACGTCGATGGCGAGAACTATCACTGGCGTGATGGCGAAGCGGTGATGTTCGACGAGACCTTCATTCATTACGCGGAAAACACCACCGACCAGAACCGCATCATCCTGTTCTGTGACGTCGAGCGTCCGATGAAGTATCGCTGGGCAGCAGCGTTCAACGGCTGGTTCAGTCGCACCGTGATGTCGGCAGCCGGTGCGCCGAACGATGCGGGTGACCGCACCGGTGGCATCAACCGGTTGTTTACCAAAATCTACAAGATTCGCCTGCGCGGCAAAGAGCTGAAAAAGCGCAATCGCAAACTCTACTACATGGAAAAGTGGGCGATTTTCGGCGGTCTGCTGGCGATCTTCATTCTGATCTGACAAATCGGGCGACTGTTGCAAGACAGTCGCCCGATGTCATTTTCACGAGGCTTTTTTGGTCTTCTTCGCCGCCGTGGTCTTGCTGGCGGTCTTCTTCGCCGGTTTGGCCGGGGCTTTCGCGCCGAGGCTGCGTTTGAGCAGCTCGGTCAGGTCGATAACATCGGCCGATTTGCGCTCTTCTTCAGCAGAAACCGTCTCAACGTCTTCGATCTTGCCTTCATGGGCCTTCTTGTCCACCAGTGCCATGATTTTGTTTTCGAATTCGTCGTTGTAATCCTCAGGCGTCCAGTCCGCCGTCATGTCTTCCACCAGCCGTTTGGCCATGTCCAGCTCACCCTTGGCCAACTGCGGCTTGGTCACTTCGCTGCCCAGCGCCAGTTCGTCGAGGCTGCGCACTTCCTGCGGCCAGCGCAGCTTCACCAGCACCAGCGCCGACTCCAGGGGCATCAACGCCGCCAGATACTGGCGCGTGTGTAAAACCACACGGGCGAGGGCGACCTTCCGGGTTTTGCTCAGGGTTTCACGCAGCAAGGCGTAGACCTTGCCACCGCGCTTGTCCGGGGCCAGGTAATAGGGCGTGTCGATGTTCTGCAGCGGGATCTGCTCGCTGTCGACGAAGGCGAAGATGTCGATGGTCTGGGTCGAGACCGGGTGCGCCGAGCGGATTTCTTCCTCGCTGAGCACCACATAGCGGCCTTTTTCGAACTGCACGCCTTTGACGATGTGCTCCTTGGTGACTTCCTTGCCGGTGACCTTGTTGACCCGTTTATAGCCGACCGGGTCCATGCTGCGGCTGTCGAGCCAATCGAAATCGACGCCTTGGGACGAGGTCGCCGAAACCAGCGCCACGGGGATGTGCACCAGACCGAAACTGATTGCGCCTTTCCAGATTGCCCGAGCCATGGTGCTGTTCTCCGAGTGATGTTCGGGTGACCTGTGGCCCGGCGCAAAAGTTTCCGTCGTTTGCGGGAGGCGGCGCTAAACGGAAGGTCAAGCCGTGTTACATCTTGTTTAGCGGTGACGGGTTAACAAATCCGAACCCTCGGCGTAGCGTGGACTCGAAGGCTCTAATCCACGCGCATCAAAACAGCGCATCAAGAGAGGCCGCTCATGAACCGTTTCCTGCTTGGCATTGCGTTGCTGGCCCTCAGTGGCGGGCTGGTTCACGCCGAGGGCGCCACCACGCATTCATCGCTGTTGCTGGCGCAAAGTCCGACCGGCAACAGCAACAATCCTTACAACAGCCCGATCCGCCGGGCGAACCCCAACAGCATGCAGGGCACCCAGCCCAGCGCTCCGCCTGTTCGCGGGCCGAACACGGTGCCCGTGCCACGGCCGCCGACCCTGGAAAACCGCGGCATCGGCAATGGCCAGCCGCTGCGCTCCATCCCGAGCACACCACCTACCTTCATTCCCAATCCTCCAGCCCGTGACAGCGGGAGCAACCGTTGAATGGCAGAACTGCTTCTGTCAGCCCTTCAAGCGAACAAAAGGAATCGTACATGTTGCGTGAAACCCTTCTGGCCGGCCTGTGTGCCAGTGCACTGATCGCCGCCCCGGCGTTCGCTGCCGCTCCCAAAGAGCTGCAAAGCGAGCAGGGCACCCTTGAAGTCACAACGATTACCCAAGGGCTCGAGCATCCATGGGCCCTGGCGTTCCTGCCGGATCGTCAAGGCATGCTGGTCACCGAACGCCCCGGCAATCTGCGAGTGGTGGACGCTGCCGGCAAACTGTCCGCGCCGATCACCGGTGTGCCGGATGTCTGGGCCAAGGGGCAGGGCGGATTGCTCGATGTGGTGCTGTCACCGGATTTCAAACAGGATCGCCTCGTGTACCTGTCCTACGCCGAGGGCGGCGGTGCGGGAGACAAAGCGGGGACGGCAGTGGGGCGAGGACGCCTGTCGGATGACCTGAAAATCCTGAAGGACTTCAACGTGATTTTCCGCCAGGAACCGAAACTGTCGGTCGGCAACCACTTCGGCTCGCGGCTGGTGTTCGACCGGGACGGTTATCTGTTCATCACCCTGGGCGAAAACAACGACCGCCCGACCGCGCAGGATCTGGACAAGCTGCAAGGCAAGGTCGTGCGGATCTACCCCGACGGCAAGGTGCCGGATGACAATCCCTTTGTCGGCCAGTCCGGCGTACGCCCGGAGATCTGGTCCTACGGTCACCGCAATCCTCAGGGCGCCGCGCTCAATCCGTGGACTGGCACCGTGTGGGAAAACGAGCACGGCCCGCGCGGCGGCGACGAGGTGAACATCATCGAGCGCGGCAAAAATTACGGCTGGCCGCTGGCGACCCACGGCATCAACTACTCCATGCAACCGATCCCGGAAGCCAAGGGCAAGACCGCCGAAGGCACGGTAGGGCCGCACCATGTGTGGGAAAAGTCCCCGGGTGTCACCGGTATGGCGTTCTACGATGCCGATCGCTTCAAACCGTGGCAGCACAACGTGTTCATCGGTGCGCTGGTGACGCAGGAGCTGATCCGCTTGCAGTTCGATGGCGACAAGGTGGTGCATGAAGAGCGCTTGCTGGGCGAACTGAAACAACGGATCCGTGATGTGCGCCAGGGGCCGGATGGTTACCTGTATGTGCTGACGGATGAGTCCGACGGTTCGCTGTACAAGATCGGACTCAAGTAATCCCGTTCATGCGGGTGAGCGGGCATAAAGCACCACCGCCGCCCGCAACTTGCCACGACCGAAGCGGCACATCTTCTCGAACTCCCCATGGCTGACCGGCACGTGCTGGCAGTCCATGGGCTGTCGATGCTGGCTATGATCGACGTCCGGGTCGTGCAGGTAGACGAAGTCTTCATCGCAGTCGGTGACGATCACCCAGTGCGGCGATTTGGAACGAGTCAGGCGATAGCTACTGATCAGCACCAGAGGCTGCCCACCGTTGGCCAGCAGTGCGGGTAAATCCAGCGCTACGCCGATCACTTGATCGACGTCGGTGTCGTTCAGTTGCGCCATGAACTCGTCATGGACCAGGCGCATGACGTCTTTTTTATGCGTATCGCGCACGCCGTCGAGAAACAGCGGCCCGCTCATGCTCAGTTGCAAACGCACTTTGAAACCCCGGCGCCAAGCCGCCAGTGCCAGGCCCTGCGGGCTGCAACCGCCATGGCCGGCCGTCATGAACACGGTGGTTGCCTCGCGCCACAACTGCAATTCCTCGCGCCGCTCCAGCAAATGATCGGTCTGCAACGCACCCATGGCCATCAGCAGGCAGGCCGGGCCGCAGGTGAAATCGGTGGTTTGCCGGTAATAGGGGACCTTGATGTTGCGTGAGTCGCGGTGCTGGAGAATGCGTTTCTCCAGACGCAGTGCGTCGGCGTGATCCTCGTAGTAGTCATGGATCAGCGCAAAGCGCCGGTAACCGTTGCGCTCGTACAGGGCGATGGCGGCGGGATTGTCGGTGCGCACTTCCAGCCGCAGGTAGGCGCAGTCGTGCTCGAGCGCGCAGGCCTCGATTCGTTGCAGCAATTGCTTGCCCAGACCAGTGCCACGCGCTTCAGGGGCAATCGCAATCGAATACAACCGGGCCAGCGAAGTGCCGCGATGAAACAGCACCAGCGCATATCCGGCCAGTTGGCCCTCACGTTCGGCCACCCACAACTGCCCGTGGGCCCGGGTGATCATCCATTGGAAACTGCGGCGGGTGAGCCGATCCGTGGTGAAGCAGTGCATCTCCAGCGTGAGCAACGCTGGCAAATCATCAACCACCGCCAGGCGAAAAACAGCATTCATATGACCACCGTAAAAGTTGCGTAACGAAACGGGACTTTCGAAAAACTTCGTGCTTAATAGAAAAGGTCTTGTTCTCCAACGGATCAATTTCTATGTCAGCGGTACAGGGTCATTGGCGCGAAGTATCCAGTCAAAGTTTGCCACCGGCAACTTATTTAAAACCGCAGATCAGGACTTTCAGTCAAGTGTTGATCATCGTCGAACGCAAGGAAGACTGGGCCTCGTACTTTCCCAGCGAAGACATCCTGACGGCCCAGGAATACCTCGAACAACCTCCCGACAGCGAGCCGGGAAAACGGGTGCAGGTGATCAACCTGTGCCGCAGCTACAAGTACCTCGGGCACGGCTACTACTGCTCGCTGTTGGCCGAGGCCCGTGGTCACAAGGTGATTCCTTCGGTGCGCACCATCAGCGAACTGACCCGAAAATCCCTTTACGGCCTGGCGCTGGATGACCTGGATAAAACACTGGAAAAAGCCCTCAGTCATCATCTTTACAGCGATACCGAAGGTTTTACGCTGACACTTTATTTCGGCAGAACGCATATCGAGCCGTTGCAGGATCTGGCCCGCCAATTGTTTGAAGTGTTCCCGTGTCCGATTCTGTTAGTTGAGTTTCGTCGAACTAATGGCTGGCACATCGAAGGTATAAAGTCCGGCGCCTTGCACAAGTTGCGCGACGATCAGGAAGATCAGTTCGCCAATGCGCTGGATGGCTTCAGCCGCAAGATCTGGCGTGTTCCGCGTTCGCCGCAAGTGGCGCGTTATGACCTGGCGATCCTGCATGATCCGCAGGAGGCGTTGCCGCCATCCAACGCCCGGGCACTGGAAAACTTTGTGCGGGTCGGCAAGGGCATGGGCATCGATGTCGAGCTGATAGAGCGCAAGGACTACGCAAGGCTGGCCGAGTACGACGGCTTGCTGATTCGTGAGACCACCAGCGTCGACAACCATACTTACCGTTTCGCCAAGAAGGCCGAAAGCGAAGGGCTGGTGGTGATGGACGACCCGACGTCGATCCTGCGCTGCACCAACAAGGTCTACCTCACCGACCTGCTCAACAGCCATCAACTGGGCATGCCGGCCACGGAAATCCTCTACAAGGAGCGACCCGAAGACTTCGAGCGGGTCGGCGAGCGCCTCGGTTTTCCATTGGTGCTGAAGATCCCGGACGGTTGCTTCTCCCGTGGCGTGATCAAGGTCGAGAGCCAAGAGGCTTTGCTGGAAGCCACTGCCGAGCTGTTCGAACACTCGGTGCTGTTGCTGGCCCAGGAGTTTTTCTACACCGAGTACGACTGGCGCATCGGCGTGCTCAACCGCAAACCGATCTTTGCCTGCCAGTACTTCATGTCCAAGGGCCATTGGCAGATCTACAACCACAAGGCCAAGGGCCAGGACGTCAACGGCGAATGCCGCACGCTGGCGATCCACGAGGCACCGCGCGCGGTGGTGGAGCTGGCGGTGAAGACCGCCAACCTGATCGGTGACGGCCTGTACGGCGTGGACCTCAAGCAGGCCGGCGACAAGGTGGTGGTGATCGAGGTCAACGACAACCCGAACCTCGACGCCGGCATCGAAGACGCTTACCTGCAGGACGATCTGTATTCGCTGGTGCTGGAAGAATTCGTGCGGCGCCTCGAACTCAAACGCCGCGGCCAGGCCTGGTGACCGGCCGATGATCAACAGCTTTGCACTCAATCACGGCGGTTTGCAGCGGGTCGAGCGGCTGGACGCCGAGGTGATGCTGTTCAGCGACCCCGACGCTGCCGAGCGCGATTTGCTCCACAGTCACTTCAAACTCGATGAGCACGCACTGGCCTCGGCGCTGGATCCGGACGAGGTGTCGCGGATCGAGTTTCACCCCGATCACTTGTTTCTGATCTGGAAACGCCCGGAGAACTATTCCGGCGGCGGCAGCCTGGCGTTCGAGGTGTCGTCGTGCGGTTTGCTGTTCTCACCGGGCCAGTTGCTGGTGATCGCCACCGACGACACGCCGCTGCACGGTGTCGGCACACGTCAGCCACTGAACACGCCGCTGGATGTGTTGCTGGATCTGCTGTTCAACAACATCCATCACTACCTCGGGCATCTGAAGGTGATCAAACTGGTCGCCCGGGAGTTGCAGCAGAAATTCAACGCCTCGATGCAAAACCAGCATCTGGTGCAGATGTTCAATCTCAGCGAAAGCCTGATCTATTACATCAACGCGCTGCACAGCAACGGCGCGGTGCTCACACGCCTGCGCAATCACGCGGAAAAACAGCATTTCGGCAGCGAGGCGATCGGGCTGATCGACGACCTGATCATCGAAAACAACCAGTGCTACAAGCAGGCGGAAATCTATTCGACGGTGTTCTCCGGGCTGATCGACGCCCGGGGCAACCTGATGAACAACAGCATGAACAACCTGCTGCGCAAACTGACGCTGATCAACGTGGTGTTCCTGCCGCTCAACTTGATTGCGAGCATTGGCGGCATGTCTGAATTCAGCATGATGACCGCCGGCACACCGTGGTGGGTGTCGTACCCGTTGTTCCTGGCGGCGATGCTGCTGGGGGCGGGCGGGATGCTGTTCGGGCTCAGGCGTCTGGCGAAATGAAAGCAAAATTCGCCATTGACTTGCCCGCAGCGCCCGGGCTAATTTCGGGCCCATGACTTCCACCGTACTGCGCTGCCAGCCAAGCATTATTACCGCCATTCCTCATTTGGCGGGCTAGCTCACGACTGCAGCACCCAACCCGCCCTAGAGGCGGGTTTTTACTTTCTGTCTCCGGGGTTCTGAATCAAACGTCAGGAGACGACCATGCGCCACAGCCCCGCCCAGCAAGCCCTGCTTGAGCAGTACGTGAAAAAGATCCTCGCCGCGCCGGTGTATGAACTGGCGGTACGCACGCCGCTGCAACCGGCGCCGGCGCTGTCCGAAGCGCTGGGCAACCGGATCCTGCTTAAGCGCGAAGACCTGCAACCGACGTTCTCTTTCAAGATCCGTGGTGCCTACAACAAACTGGTGCAGTTGAGCGATGAGCAGAAGGCGCGCGGAGTAATCACGGCGTCGGCGGGTAATCATGCGCAAGGCGTAGCGTTGGCGGCGCGAGAACTGGGCATTGCCGCGACTATCGTCATGCCGGCAACCACGCCTGAATTGAAAGTGCTGGGCGTCAGTAGTCGCGGAGCCGAGGCATTGCTGCATGGCGAAAGCTTTCCGTTTGCCTTGGCTCACGCTCTGCAACTGGCCGAGCAGACTGGGCGAACGTTCGTTTCGCCTTTCGACGATCCAGATGTGATCGCTGGCCAGGGCACGGTTGCGATGGAAATCCTGCGCGAACATCAGGGCGTACTGGACGCGATCTTCGTCCCGGTGGGCGGTGGCGGGTTGATCGCCGGTATCGCAGCGTATGTGAAATACCTGCGGCCGGAGGTGCGGATCATCGGCGTGGAGTCGGAGCACTCGGCCTGCCTGAAAGCTGCCATGCAAGCAAATGAGCGAGTAGTGCTGCCCAACGTGGGCACATTCGCCGATGGCGTGGCGGTGGCGCAGATCGGCGCCTATGGGTTCGAGGTTTGTCGCTTCTGCGTGGATGAGGTCATCACCGTCAGCAATGACGAACTCTGCGCGGCGATCAAGAATATCTACGACGATACCCGCTCGATCACCGAGCCTTCCGGTGCATTGGCGGTCGCGGGCATCAAACAGTACGTGGCGCAAACCGGCGCACGAAATCAGACGTTCATCGCCATCGATTCCGGCGCCAATATCAACTTCGACAGCTTGCGCCATGTCGCCGAACGAGCGGCAGCGTGCGGCGTTGTGGCTTGAAGTTACTCGGGAATGGCCACGCCAATCTTGTCCGCAGCCGACCAGATGCGATAGCGCACTTCGACATCCGACGGTGCGTAAACCACGATCGGCAGCTTGCTGTTGTAGCGCACGCTGAAACCGTCACCGATCACCGGTACGAACGCGCGTTTTTTCTGGGTGCCGGGCGGGCAGGCCATCAACGTGCTCATCGGGCCGCTGACTTTTTCCAGGCGGTAGAACGGATAGCCCCAGCCTTCAAGGTTTTTCTCTTCGAGGTTGCCGCCCAGACGCTGGCGGTTGCAGTCGACTTCGAGTGTCTTGCCGGCGAGGATTTCGACTTTGAGGTTTTCTTCCTGGGCTTGTTGCGGCAGGTGGATGACCTGGCGCGTGAAGCCCGCTTCGGCCTTCGGATAGGGCGCGGTGTCTTCAAGTTTGGCGGCGTGGGTGAGGGTGGACAGGCTGGCGAGCATCAGGCCGGCGGTCGCGTAAACAGTGAAATTTCCCATTGAAGCCTCCTGGCGGGTGTACGTTGGTTGACGGGCATTCTCACTGTCACAGGCGATGAATGCAAACCGCCAGCCGCATGCAAATTGCAGTGCCTGCACGATCGAATCTTGCATTTTGCAACTGGCCAGTGGCCTGTCTTTTTGCCAAGCCGTTGATTTGCAAGGAGGTGAAAGCGACCCGATGAAAGGCACGTTTTATGCGTTGATTTGGTGCGGCGCACCGAGTTTGGGCGCCTACACTCCAATGGGCATTTCGCAGTACAGCCGCTTGTCACACCCAGGGATTCAGCGGGGATACACCCGTGGGAAGCCGTGGCAACGGTCGACGTGAATACTTGATTGGCAGTCTCACAGTAAGGAGAGGTTTCGCCATGTTTTTGTCTGCCTTGGAACTGCGCAACATCATAGAAAGCAGCTTTCTACCAAAACGCTGCCAGTGCACGCTGTCCCCGGATCTGTCGATGACCGTCAAGGTGTATGGCGATCACCAGACCGATCAGGTTGAGCTGCTGGTGAGTGGCATCGATGCCAGTCATCTGAACAGCTGTCGCGAAATCAACGGCCTGATCGCCGGGTTGCGCTCGGATCTTGCGCAACACACGGCAACTCACTCAGTGCCGCGATCCAGAGTCGTCTAACCGACTGTTTCACCCAGTTCGACCGTCACGCGCCGGGCCTGCAAGAAGCCAAGGCCCAGCGCGAACTCGACCAGCACCGCGAGCAGAATCCCGGGGCCGGCGTGGCCGTTGAGCCATTCAGCGAAACCCAGGACCGCCAGACCAAAACAGCCGACGATAAAACCGTTGCTCAGGGCATTGCGCGCGATCGACACCGGCGCGTTGCGCACCAGATAAAACATCACCCCCAACGCCGCGAACAGCACTGCCATGCGTCGTGCGACAAATCCTGCTGCCTCGGAGTATTCAATGCTCCAGATCGAAAGCAGTATTTGCGGCACGAGGCCCCAGGCCAGCGCCAGCAGAAAACACAGGGAAAAGGTGAGGGTCGACAACGTGCGAAACGACAACTGCATGGCGAATCCTTGCGGCAGTGAGGAGGGCCCCGAGCATACCCTTCGAGACCCGTGCTCGCCTACCGCAGCGCCGCAAATCAGAGCTTTCTGTCAGTTTTGGAAGCTGCACGCGTCAGACAATTTCCGGTAACTGATTTCCTCGGGTTTGCCGGCGTTGTCGAGGTACTTCATGTCGGCGGTAATGACCTTGCATTGCTGCGTATGCGGCTCGGTCATCGAGATCACTTTGCTGACGTGCAGGGGCATGCCGTATTCGTAGGGCACAGCCTTGGTGTTGGCGGACGTGTCATTGGCCTGGGCCAGCCCGGCAAACGCGGTGCAGGCGAGGGCGGTGGTGAGCAGGAACGGACGAATGTTCATGATGGACTCCGGTGCGACGGAAATTGAGTTCGGCCTGTTGCAAGCCAAACCTGCCGCACTCGGCGTCAGCCGGGGGCTGAGGGTGTGCGGTTCAGTAGAGTTTTTGACCGCGGCGTTAAGCGATGGTTAACCGGGCTGAACGCCGGCTGTCTGAGCGGGGATAGTTTCGTGGGGGCGTCTCGGCGAATGCCTGCAGGATCAGGCACCTTGGCGTTCGATCAGGATTGACGGAGTGACCCGTTGGCCACTCCGTCAATCGCATCAAGCCGACTTCACAACCTGCTTCGGCGAAACAACGGTGCCCGGCTTGTCGTTGGCGGCCGGGGTCGGAATGACCGGCGGCAGAATCGCGATCCCGGTGCCGGCACCCGGCGCACCACCGGTATTGGCCTTCACCTCCGCACCACTGATGGTCACACCCCCCGCATCAACCTTGACGAAACTGCCGCCAGCCTTGGCCGTCAGCTCCATCCCGCCTTCGATCACGACTTTGTCACCCGCGTGGTAGTGAATCTCCGTACCCGCTTCGACAAACTGCCCGGTGCCGACTTTCACATGCTGGGTAACGCCCACAGTCAGGTGATCGTTGGCGCGCATTTCGCTCTTGCGGTCCAGGTGGGTGATGCGGTGTTCCTCGACCTTGAATTCGCTCAGCGTATTGGCCTCGACGGTGTCATGCCGTTCATTGCCGACGCGGATCTTCTGGTCGTGCTCGATGTTCTCGTCCCAGTCGCGCTGGGCGTGGATGTAGATCTGCTCGACGCCTTTCTTGTCTTCGATGCGGAACTCGTTGTAGCCCTTGCCGCCCGGGGAACTGAGGGTCTTGAAGGTGCTGCGGGTCTTGTTCGCCGGCAAGTCGTAAGGAACGACGTTTTCCTTGTGGTACAGGCAACCGGTCACCAGCGGCTGGTCGGGGTCGCCTTCAAGGAAGGTCACCAGCACTTCCATGCCGATGCGCGGGATGGCGATGCCGCCGTACGCTGCGCCGGCCCAGCCGCTGGCGACGCGCAGCCAGCAGGTGGTCTTGTCGTCGGCTTGGCCTTCGCGGTCCCAGTGGAATTGCACCTTCACGCGGCCGTACTGGTCGCAGTGGATTTCTTCGCCAGCGGGGCCGGTGACGATCGCGGTCTGGCTGCCGAGGACTTTCGGTTTCGGGTGCTCGAGGGCAGGGCGGTAGTGGGCGTCCCACGGGGTGGCCACGAAGCTGTTGCGGTAGCCCTGGTGGAAATCGCTCTTGTTGTCGGTCACGTCGCTGGTGACGTTTTCGCCCAGCACTTGCGGCTGTTTGCCTTCGTGGAAGATTTCCAGCAACAGCCACAGGTCATTCCACTCGGCGCGCGGGTGTTCGGCCAGGGTCATGAAATGGCCGGTGGTCAGGGTCGGCTCGTCACCTTTGCCTTCGGCGAGTTTGTAGTCGCTGCGGTGGCGTTCCAGCGCGCGGGTCGCGAGGAACTTGCCGCGTTCACGCGTGGTGAAGCGGCCGGGGTAGTCGTAGTCCTCAAGATCCGGCATGAACGCGGATTTGGCCGCGCCTTCAGGCAGAATCTTCGGTTTCTCGAAATCGTAATCGCGACGGCTGACGCGACTGGTACGGGTTTCCAGGCGCAGGTTGAAACGCTTGATCACCGGTTTGTCGGCGGTCATCCCCGAATCCTGCTGGTAGTTGACCGGTTTCAGTTTGCGGAACACGGTCTGGTCGTCGCCGAACACCAGCTTGTGGCCGCTGCTGCTGTGCTGGAAGTGGAAGTGAATGCCTTCCTCTTCGCACAGGCGCTGGATGAAATGCAGGTCGGATTCGTCGTACTGCACGCAATAATCGCGTTCCGGGTATTCGGCACTGAGCTGGAAGCTGTAGGCGTCGGCCAGAATGCCGCGATCTTCCAGTACCTGAGCAATGATCTTCGGCACCGTCAGTTGCTGGAAGATCTGCTGGTCATGGTTGTGCCGCAGGTAAGCCAGTTGCGGCACCAGGCTCAGGCTGTAACGGGTCAGGGTCTTGCCGGAATCGCCTTGTTCGATGCGATACACCAGACCATGAATCTTGCCCTCGCCAGTGGCGCCGAAGGTCAGGCAGCCGGGCTTGTGCAGGAGTTCTTCAAGTTTGAGGTCGGGGCGGGCACTGACCAGTTCGATGTCGAAACGGAACGGTTCGTTGAGGGCTTCGCGACCGGTGAAGCTGAGGACTTGCAGGTCGGCGGAAGCGCCTTCGAGCGTGAGGGTAATGTGGGTAGCGTTGGCGTCCAGCATGCCTTGATTTCCGTCCTTTGGATTAGCGTGGGCGGATGGTGCAGGATTAAACCGCCTCGTTCAAGGCGCAAATGCCGTAGAAGCACAGGCCTGACGGCATAGGGAAAACCCTTAGGCCGGGTGTTTCGCCCCGTGAAACGGGCACTTGCGCACAAGAGATCTCGTGCAATCGTCAACCTCAACGTTCAAGAACAATCAGTCAGTTTCAGACTAAAGTCGCCTGTGGCACGTCAAAGCCATCTGCCATCATTGGCGCTCACCCCGCGTGTTCACTGCCTCCCGGTTCTTTATCGACCTGGGACGGGAGCTATTTCTGGTTGTTTGCGCCTGTGCGCAATCGTTGTTCTGTTGGAGTTTTCAATGCGTCCCCCATTTCCCCTCATCACCCCGCGCCAGTCGTTTGGCTTCGGAGCCTTTGTGCTGTGCGCCGGTTTTACCGCGCAGGTCCAGGCCAGCGGCTTTTTCGAAGACACCACGGCGAAGATCGAGTCGCGCACGGTGTACTTCAACCGCGATTTCCGTGACGGGCACACCTCCAGTGATCAGGGCGCGTCCAAGCGCGAAGAGTCGGCGCAGGGCTTCATTCTCAATCTGCAATCGGGCTATACCGAAGGCACCGTCGGCTTTGGTATCGATGCGTTGGGCATGCTCGGTTTTCAACTCGATTCCAGCCCGGATCGCAGCAATAGCGGCCTGTTGCCGTCCAGCGGCGACAACCCGCGCGGTTCGAAAGGTCAGTACGCGAAGATGGGCCTGACCGCCAAGGTCAAAGTCTCGGGCACGGTGCTTAAATACGGCGCGCTGCTGCCGGATCTGCCGCTGCTCAAGTACAACGACGGCCGCCTGCTGCCGACCATGTTCAACGGCGCGATGCTGACCTCCAAAGAGGTGAAGGACCTGACCTTCATGGCCGCGCGTCTGGACAAATACACCGCGCGGGATTCGACCGATTCGCAAGACATCCGTGTGCACTGCAAGAACAAGCGTTATGCCTGCAACACCACCGCCGATCATTTCGACATGTACGGCTTCGACTACAAGATCAACGATCGCCTGACCGCGCAGTACCACTACGCCGAGCTGGAAGACATCTATCGCCAGCACTTCGTCGGTCTGCTGGGCAACCAGCCGCTGGGTGACGGCGTGTTGAAAGCCGATCTGCGTTTGCTGAAAAGCGCCGACAGCGGTGATGCGAAAGCCGGTTCAATCGACAACCGGGCGTTGAGCGGCATGCTGTCCTACGGCATCAGCGGCCACACCTTCAGCGCCGGCTGGCAGCGTATGAACGGCGACAATTCGATGCCGTATCTGGATGGCAGTAACCCGTACCTGGTGAACTACGTGCAGGTCAACGACTTCGCCGCCGCGCAGGAACGTTCCTGGCAGCTGCGTTATGACTATGACTTCAAGGCGATCGGCATCAACGGCCTGAGCTTCCTGACCCGTTACGTGAACGGCGATCACATCAAGGTCCCGGGCAGCGATCAGGAAGGCAAAGAGTGGGAACGCGACAGCGAGCTGAAGTACGTGATTCAGACCGGGACGTTCAAGGACGTCAGCCTGCGTTTGCGTAATGCGACGTACCGCACCAACTACGAGAAGTTCGCCCGGGATGTGGATGAGACCCGGTTGATTGTGAGTTACAACTTTTCGGTGTTGTAACACATAGGTCGGTGGTGTCTGGACTGACGCCTTCGCGGGCAAGCCCGCTCCCACAGGTTTCCCGGGTGCACACTAAATTGTGGTCACTCTAAATCCCTGTGGGAGCGGGCTTGCTCGCGAATGCGTCCGTAAGAGCACTGAGGGTCAGAGCCAATGCCAGAACCGGCTCCAGAACCCGCGATTCAGATCATCCTTGCACGCCGCGTATTGCTGACCGTACATGTCCGCGCGGTTCTGCACCTTGCGCGCCACCGGCGGCAGCCACGCCTTGCTGGCATAGGTCTTCTGGCGAAAACCGCCCCAGCCTTCGTGGTAGTTGAGGTATTGATTGTAGGCGTCGTACTTGTACACGCCGTTGATCGACGTGGTCTTGTCCATGTACCAGCCGACGAAGTCGATGGCGTCGTCGAAGTCTTCGCGATCGGCGCCATATCTTCCGGTGCTTTTCTGGTAATCAGACCAGACTTCATCCTTGGCCTGCGCATAACCCGACGCCGTCGAAACCCGGCCCCACGGGATCACCCACAACAGGTATTTGCGCGGCGTCTTGGCGTCGTAGCGGTAGCCGGACTCCTGATACATGATCGCGAACGGAACCTGGATCGGTACGCCCCAGCGCTTTTGCGTGACTTGCGCCGCGTCGTACCAATCGCTTTTTTCGCGGAAAATCTCGCAGAGGTTTTCCGGCGAACGCGGCGGCGATGTTCCGCAACCGGTCAGCAGTGCCGCCAATACCAACAGTCCAACCGTGCGCCGCGAATTCAAAAGCCGTCATCCCGTCGTGCAAAAAAGGGCGCCAGTCTACGCGGTCAGGTCAACTGGTGGCGATAAGGCAAATCCGGACCTGTTTTACTGCATGTAAGGGCGGCGGCCTGTACGGCAAACCTGAGCATGCCGTCGATCTGTTCGCGGCTCAGGTGCTGCACGCCTTCCACCGAATCCAGCTCATGCTCGGTCAGCCAGGTGATCAACGCGGCCTGGAAGGTATCGCCGGCGCCGACGGTATCGGCAATCTTCACCGAGCTTGCCGGCACCGACCATGAACCGTGGGCACGGCTGAACACGGTCGCGCCTTCACCGCCACGGGTCAGGAACACCACCTGGCAGCGATGCTGCAACCAGCCTTCGATGACGCGCGCCGGATCCTGCTCGGGATACAGCAGGCTCAGATCTTCGTCGCTGACCTTGATCAGGTCCGCCAACGGCACCAGCGTAGCGATTCGTTCGCGCCACAGGTCGATGTTCGGCTCGGGGTTGAGGCGCACGTTCGGGTCGAGGCTGATCAGGCGCTTGCCGCTTTCACGCTGCACCAGCGCAAGCAAGGTATCGGCAATCGGCTGCACCACCAGCGAGAAGGAACCGAAGTGCAGACCGCGTACTTCAGGGCCCAACGTTGGCAGGTGCGTCAGGCTCAACTGGCGATCAGCGCAGCCTTCGCCACGGAAGCTGTAATGCGGCGAGCCATTGGCGCCTACGGCAACCATAGCCAGGGTGGTCGGCGCAGCGAAATCCACCAGATAGTCCGGACGCACACCTTCATCCTGCAGCACTTGCTGCAAACGACGGCCGAGGTAGTCGGTGGACAAACCGCCGAACAGCGCCGAATCCACGCCCAGCCGGCGCAAGCCCACCGCCACGTTGAACGGCGAGCCACCGGCAATCGCCTTGAAATTGACTTTCGATGCCTGTCCGCCGGCATCGTCTTGGCTGAAGAAATCGAACAGCGCTTCGCCACACACCAGGTACATAGTTGTTTGCTCTTTATAAGGTTGCGACATGCAGTCGATAGCGTTCATAGGCCTGCTGGAACGCCGCGACATTGGCGGCAACCGGCAGGGTTTCACTGTTCAGGTCGAGCTTCACGCAGCGCTGGCAAAGGTCGGCCAGGGTGTCTTCGTGGCCGTTCGACCACGACTTGCACCACGCCGCCTGAATCGCCGCGCCCAGCGCAGCGGCTTCGCTCTGCTCGGTGCAGATCACCGGGGTGTTCATGATGTCGGCGACGATCTGCCGCCACACCGCACTTTTCGAACCGCCGCCGATCAGGCAAATGCTGCGGCTTTGTAAACCATTCTGGCGTAGCAGATCCAGTCCATAACGCAGGCCGAAGGTGGTGCCTTCGACGGCGGCGCGGCACAGATTGGCTTGCGTCAGGTTATCGATCGTCAGGCCATGCAGGCTGCCGCTGGCGTGGGGCAGGGGAGGCACGCGTTCGCCGTTGAGGAACGGCAGCATGCTGACACCCTCGGCGCCGATCGGGGCCTGGGCCACCAAGGCGTTGAAGGCGTCGAGATCGAGGTCGAACAGTTCACGGATCGCGCCGGTGGCATTGGTCAGGTTCATGGTGCAGATCAACGGCATCCAGCCTCCGCTCGACGAACAGAAGGTCGCGACCGACGCATCCGGACTGACCTTCGGCGCTTCGGCGTAGGCGTACACCGTGCCGGAAGAACCGAGGCTCATGGTGATCGCGCCCGGCTGAATATTGCCGGTGCCGATGGCGCCCATCATGTTGTCGCCGCCACCGCTGGATACCAGTGCGTTGGGGTTGATACCGAGTTGTTCGGCAATCGCCGGCAGGATCGTGCCGACCGCTTGATGGGCGTCGATCAGCTCCGGCAGCGCGGCTTGCAGACGGCCGCTGGTGTCGATGTCGCGCAGCAGCTGCAAATCCCATTGGCGAGTGCGTACGTTGAAATAGCCGGTGCCGGACGCGTCGCCGTATTCGCTGCACGCACGGCCGGTGAGCCAGAAATTTAGGTAGTCGTGGGGTAGCAGGATTCGTGCGATGCGGGAGAAAACGTCTGGATGCTGTTCCTTGGTCCACAGCAGTTTGGATACGGTGTAGCCCGGCGCGATGACCACGCCGAGGCGTTCCAGCGAGCCTTGCTCTCCGCCCAGATGAGCGAGCAGACGGTCGTTTTCAGCCGTGGTTTCGGTGTCGCACCAGAGCTTGGCCGGGCGCAGGACCTGGCCTTGATCGTCGAGCAGCACCAGACCGTGTTGCTGGCCGGAGACGCCGATGCCGAGGATCGACTGGCCGTCGACATTTGCCGCCAATAAAGCGCGGCGGGTGGCGAGGGCGAAGGCCTCAAGCCATTGCGCGGTGTCCTGCTCGCGACGGCCGTTGGCGGCGCTGATCATCGTGTGGGCGGCGGCGCCCTGGCCGAGGACCTGACCGCTGGTGGCGTCGAGGATGATCGCTTTGGTGCCTTGGGTGCCGCAGTCGATGCCGAGGAACAGTTGTTGGGTTGTCATGAATGTTTCACCCGTCAGGACAGAATGCTTTCCAGCGTCCGCGTCACGCCTTCTTCGCGCAAGCTGTTCAGGCACCATTCGAACGCTGCGACAAATTCTGGCGAACGCGGTATCGCCGTGCCGAAAATCTCCTCGACCCCCAGCAACCGCTCAGTGATCAAAGCATCCTCCGCCACCAACGCCTGACAAAACGCCGCCCGAGGATCCGGAATCGAATAAGTGTCGCCATTCTCGTCCACACCCTTCAAGTAAAGCGCCCAGGCCGCCACCACCAGCGCTGCACGCTTGGTCTCGCGCCCATCGGCAATCAACCGATTGATCGTCGGAATAGTGAACTTGGGAAACTTCGACGACCCATCCGAGCAAACCCGCTCAAGCTGATCGGCAATCGCCTGATTGGAAAACCGCGCCACCAGCGTGTCCTTGTATTCGGTCAGGTCGATCCCCGGCACCGGCGCCAGTTGCGGGGTTACGTCCAGGTCCATGTAGGCGCGCATGTAGCGCACGAACAACGGGTCGTTCATGGTCTCGTGAACGAAGCGGTAACCCTTCAAAAAGCCCAGATAAGTCAGCGCCAGATGGCTGCCGTTGAGCAGTTTGATCTTCATCTCTTCGTAAGGTGAAACGTCGTCGGTGAACTGCACGCCGACCTTTTCCCAGGCCGGGCGGCCGTTGACGAACTTGTCTTCCAGTACCCATTGCACGAACGGCTCGCAGACCACCGGCCAAGCGTCGTCGACGGCGTGTTTGTCCGCCAGTTGCAGGCGATGCGCGGTGCTGGTCATCGGCGTGATGCGGTCGACCATGGCGTTGGGGAAGCTGACGTTGGCGTCGATCCAGTCGCGCAGGTCCGGATCCAGCAGCGCGGTAAAGGCCAGCAGAGCTTTGCGAGTGACGGCGCCGTTGTGCGGCAGGTTATCGCAGGACATCACCGTGAACGCCGGAGTGCCCGCCGCACGTCGCTTGGCCAGCGCCGCACAGAGGAAACCGAACACGGTTTTCGGCTGTTGCGGGTACGTCAGGTCGTGCTGAATCTGCGGCAGGTGCGCCATGAACTCGCCGTTGCTGTCGTCAATGCAATAACCGCCCTCGGTGATGGTCAGCGAGACAATGCGGATCTGCGGGTCGGCGAGTTTTTCGATCAGCACCTGAGCGCTGTCCTCGGCCAGCAGCATGTCGCGGATCGCACCGATGACGCGAACTTCGGTGTCGTCGCTGTCGCCGAGTTCGAACAGGGTGAACAGGTAGTCTTGCTCCTTGAGGTCGTCGCGGGCGCGGCGGTCTTCGGCGCGCAGGCCGACGCCGCAAATGGCCCAGTCCAGCGCCTCGCCGGTGTTCATCAGTGCATCGGTGTAATACGCCTGATGCGCGCGATGGAAACCGCCGACGCCAATGTGGGCGATGCCCTGGCGGGTGTCGCTGAGGCTGTAGGCCGGCAGTTTGACTTCGGTGGCCAGGCGGTTGAGGTTTTGCTTGTTCAGTTTCATCGGGTCAGTCTCGAAATCAGGCGGCCGCGCGCAGCGGGCGGGTCAGCGCCACGCCGTCGGCATCGAACAGATGGCAGTGGGCAGCGTCCAGGTGCAGGTTCAGTTGTTCGCCGTAACGGCTCGCCAGATCACCGCGCACGCGCATGGTCAGGGCTTCGCCGGCGTTGGTCGTGACGTGGCAGAAGGTGTCGCTGCCCAGCCGCTCGCTGACATCGGCGGTGACTTGCAGGGTGCAGTCGCCCGCTTGCGCCAGTTCCAGATGTTCCGGACGAATGCCCAAGGTCACGGCGCTGCCGACGCTCAGGTTCGACGCGTTGAACGGCAGGGTGATGCGGGTGCCAGCGTCCAGCGAGACTTCGCAGCTCGCGCCATCGATCCGGGCGATCTGGCCTTTGAGGAAGCCCATCTTCGGCGTGCCGAGAAAACCGGCGACGAACAGGTTGGTGGGGTTGTGATACAGCTCCAGCGGCGAGCCGACCTGCTCGATCTTGCCGCCATTGAGCACCACGACCTTGTCGGCCATGGTCATGGCCTCGACCTGATCGTGGGTCACGTAGATCATCGTGGCTTTCAAATCTTTGTGCAGGCGCAGCAGTTCCAGGCGCATCTGCACCCGTAGGGCGGCGTCGAGGTTGGACAGCGGTTCGTCGAACAGAAAGATTTTCGGGTTGCGCACGATCGCCCGGCCGATGGCCACGCGCTGACGCTGGCCGCCGGACAGTTGTTTCGGCTTGCGTTCGAGCATCGGACCCAATTCGAGGATGCGCGCCGCTTCGCCGACTTTCTTCTCGACTTCAGCCTTCGGTACGCCGGCCAGGTCGAGGGCGAACGACATGTTTTTCTTCACGGTCATGTGCGGGTACAGCGCGTAGGTCTGGAACACCATTGCCAGGTCGCGCTTGGCCGGGCTGACTTCGGTGATGTCGCGACCGTCCAGTTCGATGGTGCCGCCGCTGACTTCTTCAAGGCCGGCGATCAGTCGCAGCAGGGTGGATTTGCCGCAGCCCGACGGGCCGACGAATACCACGAATTCCTTGTCGTTCACCTCAAGGTCGATGCCCTTGATGATGGAAAAACCTTCGAAGCCTTTTTGCAGATTCTTGATTTTCAGGTTGGCCATGGTGGCGCTCCTTTTGCGAATTCTTATTTGACGGCGCCGAACGACAGGCCGCGCACCAGTTGTTTCTGGCTGATCCAGCCAAAGATCAGGATCGGCGCGCAGGCCAGGGTCGAGACGGCCGACAACTTGGCCCAGAACAAGCCTTCGGGGCTTGAGTAGGAGGCGATCAGTGCGGTCAGTGGCGCGGCTTTGGACGAGGTCAGGTTCAGCGACCAGAACGCCTCGTTCCAGCACAGGATCAGCGACAGCAGCACGGTCGAGGCGAGGCCGCCCTTGGCGATCGGCAGCAGCACGCGGAGCATTTCCTGGGCCAGGGTGGCGCCGTCGAGGCGGGCGGCTTCGAGGATGTCCTTGGGGATGTCCTTGAAGTAGGTGTAAACCATCCAGACCACGATCGGCAGGTTGATCAGCGTGTAGATCACGATCAGCGCAATGCGCGTATCAAGCAGGCCGAAACTCTTGGCCAGCAGGTAGATCGGCATCAGCACGCCCACCGGTGGCAGCATCTTGGTGGAGAGCATCCACAGAAGCGTGCCTTTGGTGCGCTGGGTTTCGTAGAACGCCATCGAGTAGGCCGCCGGCACCGCGATCAGCAAGCACAGGGCGGTGGCGCTGAAGGAAATCACCACCGAGTTCCAGGCGAAACTGAAGTAGTCGCTGCGCTCGTTGATGTGCAGATAGTTCTCCAGCGTCGGCGTGAAGATGAACTGCGGCGGCGTGGCGAAGGCGTCGATTTCGGTCTTGAAGCTGGTCAGCACCATCCAGAAGATCGGGAAGAAAATGATGATCGCGATGGCCCAGGCCAGCGTGCCGAGCAGCAGGCTTTGCAGCCGGCGGGATTGTTGAAGAGTCATGGCAGGCCTCAGGCTTTGTCAGTCAGGTTTTTGCCGATCATCCGCACCAGAATGATCGCGGCGATGTTGGCGATGACCACGGCAATCAGGCCGCCGGCCGAGGCCATGCCGACGTCGAACTGCACCAGCGCCTGGTTGTAGATCAGGTAGGCGAGGTTGGTCGACGCGTAGCCGGGGCCGCCGTTGGTGGTGGTGAAGATTTCGGCGAACACCGACAGCAGGAAGATGGTTTCGATCATCACCACTACGGCAATCGGGCGCGCCAGGTGCGGCAGGGTCAGGTGCCAGAAGATCGCGATCGGGCCGGCGCCGTCGAGGCGGGCGGCTTCTTTCTGTTCCTGGTCGAGGGACTGCATGGCGGTCATCAGGATCAGGATCGCGAAGGGCAGCCATTGCCACGAGACAATGATGATGATCGACAGCAGCGGGTAGTGAGCGAGCCAGTCCACCGGCTGCGCGCCGAACAGCTTCCAGATGTAAGCCAGGATCCCGGACACCGGGTGGAAAATCAGGTTCTTCCAGATCAGCGCACCGACCGTGGGCATGATGAAGAACGGCGAAATCAGCATCACCCGCACGATGCCGCGACCGAAGAACTCACTGGCTTCAAGCAACGCGCTGATCAACACGCCGAACACCACGCTGATCAGCAGCACGCTGCCCACCAGCAACAAGGTGTTGGTAGCGCCGGGCATGAAGCCCGAGTCAGTCAGAAAATAGGTGAAGTTTTCCAGCCCGACGAATTCGTTGGTTCCCGGGTCGAGCAGGTTGTAGCGAATCATCGAGAAATAGACGGTCATGCCCAGCGGCACGATCATCCACAGCAGCAACAGGGCCACCGAAGGGCTGACCAGAAACCAGCCGGGATTGGCCACGCGGCTTTTGCGCCGGGGCTGCGACAGGTCGATGTGGGCTTTGGCAGTTGAAGTATTCATGGCGTTTACAACCGAGTCATACAGACCTATGGAGATCCCATGTGGGAGCGACGGTGCGACGATTCGACTTGCTCGCGAAGGCGTCGTGTCAGACAACAAATGTTTCACTGATACACCGCTTTCGCGAGCAAGCCCGCTCCCACAGGAGGCAGGAGCGAGCTTTGCGAGTTACTTCGGATAACCCGCGCGCTTCATCTCGCGTTCGGTGGTTTGCTGGGCGGCGGTCAAGGCCTGGTCGACCGTGGTCTGGCCGATCAACGCCGCCGAGAACAGCTTGCCGACCTGGGTGCCCACGCCCTGGAATTCAGGAATGGTCACCAGTTGGATGCCGATGTACGGCACAGGTTTGAGGGTCGGTTTGCTCGGATCAGCCGCTTTCAGCGATTCCAGCGTGACCTTGGCAAACGGCGCGGCGCTCATGTACGCGTCGCTGTAGGTCGAGGCGCGGGTGCCTGGCGGAACGTTGGCGATGCCGTCGGTCTTGGCGACCAGTTCTCCGTACTCTTTGGAAGTGGCCCACGCGCTGAACTCTTTGGCGGCGTCCTTGGCCTTGGAGCTGGTCGGAATCGCCAGCGCCCACGAGTACAGCCACGCCGAACCTTTATCGGTGACCTGATGCGGCGCGTAGGTGAAGCCGACGTGATCGGCGACCTTGCTTTGAGTCTTGTCGGTGACGAACGAGCCGGCAACGCTGGCATCGACCCACATTGCGCATTTGCCGCTGTTGAACAGGGCGAGGTTTTCGTTGAAGCCGTTGCTGGAGGCGCCGGGCGGGCCGGATTTCTTCATGGTGTCGACGTAGAAATTCAGCGCGTTCTTCCATTCCGGGCCATTGAATTCGGGTTTCCACTGCTCATCGAACCAGCGTGCGCCATAGGCGTTGGCCACGGTGGTGATCAGCGCGATGTTCTCGCCCCAGCCGGCCTTGCCGCGCAGGCAGATGCCGTACTGTTCCTTGTCTTTGTGGGTGAGTTTTTCAGCGAAGCCGGCGATCTGCTCCCAGGTCGGACGCTCCGGCATGGTCAGGCCGGCATCCTTGAACAGGTCGGTGCGGTAATAGGTAATCGAGCTTTCAGCGTAGAACGGCAGGGCGTACAGCGAACCCTTGACCGACAGGCCTTCACGCACCGACGGGAATACATCGTCGAGGGCGTAGCTGGCCGGCAGGTCCTTCATCGGTTCGAGCCAGCCTTTTGCACCCCAGAGTGCGGCTTCGTACATGCCGATGGTCAACACATCGAATTGACCGCCCTGGGTGGCGATGTCGGTGGTCAGGCGCTGACGCAGGACGTTTTCTTCGAGCACCACCCAATTGAGCTTGATGTCCGGATGCTCGGTCTCGAAGGTTTTCGAGAGCTTTTGCATGCGGATCATGTCGCTGTTGTTGACGGTGGCGATGGTCAGGGTCTGGGCGCCAAGGCTGACGCTGCTGAGGGTCATGCAGGTGAGGGCCAGCAGAGCTTTTGCAGTGGGTTGCATCGTGCACTCCTTTTCTGCACCCGGTGGGGGCAGAAGGACAGTTATTGTTTTTGTGTTCTTCCGGCGGGGGAAGAATGTGCACTGATTACAGCCTTCTGACGCAGGGCTGACAAATCATCCCTAGCACTTGAATCGATACTTTTTTGCACTCGGGATTGAGGCGATAAACGCAGGGAAGGGCGTTTCAGAAGGGCAGCAGCCATGAATCCGTACAGGTTTTCCTGCGTCAGCCGTGGTTTTGCTCGGTCAGGCGCTGCACCACCAGCCGACGATAATGCGAGGGCGTCATGCCTTTGAGCTGCTGAAAGCGTCGATTGAAATTGGAAATATTGTTGAAGCCCGATTCGAAACACACCTCGGTCACCGGTTTGTCACCGTCCGCCAGCAGCTCGCAGGATTTGCTGATGCGCAGGCGATTGACGAACTCGATGAAGTTGCGCCCGGTGGCCTGCTTGAACACGCGGCTGAAATAGGTGGGTTTCATGCCCAGGTGCTCGGCGACTTCCTCCAGTGGCAGTTCGCGGGCGTAGTGGGCAAAGATGTAGTCCACCGCACGGTTGGTGCGGTCGATGTTGTGTTCGTCGGCCAGTTGCGGGGTGGTCGCACCGGACAGCAACTGGTAATCGTCGCAGGCCGCCAGCAATTCCATCAGGATGAAAAAGTGCCCGAGACGGGTGATGCCGTTTGAATCGGCGATGCGTTGCATCAGGGTCATGGCCTGACGAATTGTCTGTGGTGAGCGGAATTCGATTCCGTACTGTGCGCGCTCAAGCAGCGGCGCGAGAGTCTTGAGTTCGGCGAACACCTGATGGCCGCTTTCGAACAGCTCATCGGTGAAGTTGACCAGCATGTCGCGCTTCTCGACCACTTCGTCCTCGGCCACCTGGCTGATCCAGTTGTGCGGCAGATTGGGGCCGGTCAGGAACAGCGTCTGCGGGTAGAAGTTGCCGATGTAGTCGCCGATGAACACCTTGCCCGAGCTGGCCACGATCAAATGCAGTTCGTATTCCTTATGGAAATGCCAGCGCACCAGCGGGCAGGGGAAACCGTGCTGGCGATAGATGATGGACAACCCGTTGTGGTCATCCATCAATTCATAAGAGGGGTCGGTCACGCGGGCGGTTCGAGTCATGATCGGCTGCTTTTTTGTTATCGCCCGACGATCATGCCTCTTTGTGCGCGGGGTGCGCCAGTTTCCATTGCGGCTTAAAGCGTGCGTTGTCGGGCCTTCATCAAGCTGGCAATCCGGCAGAACTCCACAAGGTCCGACTCTTCCATGAAGTCGACATTGATAATGTTGCACTTCAACGCCCAGTCACTTTTATCCAGGTCGAACCATTCGTTCAGTTCGCCGTGAATGTCGACGGGACCGCCAAGGGCGGTGTAACTGGTGGCGGATAACGACCAGGGCTTCCAGGTACCTGGCGGGTTTTGCAGGACGCTGCCAATAAATTGCCTCAACTCATCAGGGCTGGTAATGCCGTTGCCGGACCATCGATGGCTGATCAGATCGTGGAACAGATTGTGATCAAGTTGCCAATGTGACCTGGCTGCAGCGAACACACGTTGTTGCGTGCTCGCGCGCTTTAGTTCACGAAGGCTCAATGACAAGTTTTGGCGGGGAACCAGTCGGTGGCCCAGAAAGTGGATCATCATTTTATTGAAGTAGTCGTAATCGAAGTCGCTCCCATCAATGCTGTGAAAGTCCAGGATAATGAATTCATCCGGATTACTGTCCAGGAACTTGTTCACGTCGGTTATCAGATTTTCCAGAGTGCGAGAGTTTCGATGACCGTTATGATGAATGACAAACTTTTTCGGGCCTTCTCCCTTTTGATCATGGGTCAGTCGAATATCGAGCACCCTGGAACCATGATTCAACTGCGCATGAAAGGAATCATGCTGGCATGCGAGCCAGTGGCGTGGAGGGCCGAAAAGCGGATAGGAAGCGCGCCAGTCGCTGCCGGCGTTATGAGTGCCTGGCAGCGTCAGTTCAGATATCGACAGTGAGTCAATGGCGGGTGTCGAGCCCATCCAGTTGTTAGTGCTCATGAGTGCATCCTGCATAAGTTTTAAAAGATGCCGCTCTGTCAGGTGAGCAGGGCGGCACTTGCAGGATGTTTATAGTGTTTGATGTTCTGGTTGGCTATGTGTGGATCAATTCAAGTTGTTGGCTATTGTTTTCGGAAATGTCCAGATGGCTTACTTGTTCTGGTTCTTTGCCTCAATCCACTGCGCCATGTATTGGGTACTTTTGTGTGAGTGGTGACGCAACATGCTGCCGGTAAAGTTTTGGCGTCTTAGCTGAACAATGTTTTTGCGACATTCCTGCAACTTGTTGATCAATGCCGGTCCATGTATGGCTTGCGGGTAAACGTCGTTGAGCAGTGCTTGTCCCTGAGACTGAGCCGCTTGCCAACGGACCTCGTCGCGATAGAGCTCAACGGCGGCATTGGCCAGATCCTGCGCCGTACGACAAATTGCGCCCGGCCAGGGTTGGTCGGTGCGCATGCCTTCAGCGCCGATCGGCGTAGTGACACTCGGCGTTCCGCAGAGCATGGCATCGATCAGTTTGCCTTTGATGCCGGCGCCGAAACGCAAGGGTGCCAGGCAAATACGCGCATCGGACATGACCTGCAACGCATCTTCGGCCCAGTTCATGATGTGAAAACCCTGCGCGGCGTTGTGCAGAGCTGCGGCTTTGGGCGGCGTGTAGGCGCCGTAGATGTGCAATTGTGCTTTCGGGAGTTGCTCGCGGATCAGCGGCCAGACGGCTGATTTGATCCATAAAACCGCGTCCCAGTTCGGTGCGTGGCGAAAATTGCCGATACTGAGGAAGTGCGCACGCTCCTCGAACGACTTCGACGGCAGGCTGGGTGGATCGACCATCAACGGGCACCAGTGCAGCAGTTCAGGTGGCAACTTGAATTGCTGCACCAGCAACTCGATTTCCACCGGCGAGATCATCAGGTTCAGATCGCAGCGGTAGAGCGCGGCAATCTCGCGTTTGGCCAGGTCGGTGTCAGCCATCAGCTCGAATTCTTCGCGCAGCGCAGGCGCAAACAACTCATTGAAGTCGTTCGCGTCATCGCTGGCCTTCAGTCGATCCTTCAAGCGTTGATGACGAGCGTGCCGCAAACTCTGCAAGTCCGATGTTTCCAGTACGCGCAGAGCATTGGGGCAGTGTTTTTCCACGCGCCAGCCGAATTGTTCTTCGATCATGAACTGGTCGAACAGCACGATATCCGGCGCCAGCTCGCTGACGAAGACATCGAAGCTGCTGTTGTTCAATTCGATCGGAACAGTGCGAATGCCCAATTCGGCAAGATCGGCCGGATGTTCGCCAACGCCTGCGGGGCTGGCAAAAGTAACGTTCCAGCCCTGTTGCAGGAAGGTCTCGAGAATCTGCATCACATGCCCGCTCGCGGCGGAGGAACGGGGTTCCGGCCAGACGTAACCAATGACGAGGACTTTGGTTGCGGGCTGACTCATGAAAAGGTAATTCCTGAAGAACGGGAGAGAAGAAGAAAAAACGCGCGGATTAGAACATATCCTGAGGTTGAATCCGCGCTGAAAAGCCGCTTGCGTCAGTGTTGACCCAGAACGCTTTTCACCTTGTCGCGCAGTTGATCGATCGAAAACGGTTTGCCGATCACATGCATGTCCGCGGGAACTTCAATCGTCTCGGCATAACCGCTGGCAAACAGAATCGGCAGTGACGGTCGAATAATGCGGGCCTCGGTGGCCAGTTGACGGCCATCCATGATCGGCAGACCGACGTCGGTCATCATCAGATCGATGTGCTGATTCACATCCTTGAGGATTTCCAGCGCCTGTTCGCTGCCATCCGCCTCAAGCACCTTGAACTCCAACTCCTCCAGTACATCGACGATCAGCATGCGCACGATGGCGTCGTCTTCTACTACAAGGATGGTGGACGCGGTGCTGGACATAGTGGCGGCTCTCAAGAATGGGGGAACGGGGCGCCGGTCGATCAAAAATGCCGGGCTCTTGCATGAGTAAGTGGCGCATAGCCACAAGTTCCCGGATGGATACAAAAAAGAATAGGCGCAAACGGGTGGGCAAGGATAACCGTTGGCCTGCGATTCGGTGCAGGCAAATGTGGGAAAACAGTGCTAACACTGTGAGAAAAATGGATCCATGCTGCCGTTTTGGGGCAAACTCCCTGGTTTTCAACAGTTCGACAAGGCTGCCCCATGTCCTCTCCGTCTTCGGTTGATGAGCAACGGTTTCGCAAACTCCTGAGCCGCAACGTCAGTTTGCCGTTGGGCGTCGGCGTCATCAGTGCCGTGTTCTTTGTTTCGCTGATCACTTATCTGTTGTCCGTGATTCAGTGGGTGGAACACACCGACCGGGTGATCAATAACGCCAACGAAGCGGTGAAACTCACCGTGGACCTGGAAACCGGCATGCGCGGGTTTCTGCTCAGCGGCGACGAGCATTTCCTCGACCCGTACGAGACGGCCAAGCCGCGCATTGCCGTGGCGCTGAGCACCTTGCTTGAATTGACCGCCGACAATCCGGTGCAGACCGATCGCCTGCGCCGTCTTCAGGCGCTGCAGACCGAGTGGGCAACTTACGCGCAATCGATGATCGACCTGCAACGCACCAGCGGTGACTACAAGGCCGCGGTCAAGGCGGGGAAGGGCAAGCGCCTGACCGATGAAGTGCGCAAGCAGTTTGACGATGTGATAGAAACCGAACAGCTGCTGCGTGCGGCGCGCAATGAAGACGTGCGTCGCACCACCATCTGGAGCATCAGCCTTTACCTGCTGTTCGTGGCCGGCATCAGCGGTCTGCTGGCCTATGTCGGTCGGCGCGATCTGCTCAACCTGTCCCAAAGCTATGGCGCTACTCTGGCGGCGCAAGAGGCCAGCGCCCATCGTCTGGAACAGCAAGCGTGGCTGCGCAACGGCCAGACCCAGCTTGCCGAGCAGGTCCTGGGACAACTGACGCTCAACCTGCTGGGGCGCAACATTCTGCAATTCTGTGCCCAATACCTTGGCACCGCCGTGGCCGCGCTCTATGTGCGCGAAGAACATGGCGGCCTCAAGCGCGTGGCGACCTACGGTTTCTCCCGCGAGCAGGAACAGCGGGATCAGTCGATCTACAGCGACGAAGGCATTGTCGGCCAGGTCGCCCAGCAAGCCCGGCTGATTCGACTCGATTCGGTGCCGGCCGATTATTTCAAGGTCAGTTCCGGTCTGGGCGAAGGTCTGCCACACAGCGTGCTGGTGGTGCCGACCAGTGATGACGATCGGGTCAACGGCGTGATTGAACTGGGTTTCCTGCGGCCGCTCACCGACCGTGATGTGGCATTGCTGGAACTGATTGCCGGCAATATCGGCACCTCCATTGAAGCGGCGCGTTACCGCCAGCGCTTGCAGGAAGTGCTGGCCGAAACCCAGCAACTCAACGAAGAGTTGCAGGTGCAGCAGGAAGAGCTGAAAACCGCCAACGAAGAACTGGAAGAACAGTCGCGGATTCTCAAGGAATCCCAGGCGCATCTGGAAACCCAGCAAGTCGAGCTGGAACAGACCAACGAGCAACTGGCCGAACAGGCCCAGACCCTGGCCGAGCAGCGTGACGCCATGGATCAGAAGAATACCGAGCTCAATCAGGCCCAGGTGCAGCTCGAAGAGCGCGCCGAAGAACTGCAACGCTCGAGCAAGTACAAATCCGAGTTCCTGGCCAACATGTCTCACGAGCTGCGCACACCGCTGAACAGTTCGCTGATCCTGGCCAAGTTGCTGGCGGAAAACCCGCAGGAAAACCTCAGCGCCGAGCAGGTCAAGTTTGCCGAGTCGATTTATTCCGCCGGCAACGATCTGCTCAACCTGATCAACGACATTCTCGACATTTCCAAGGTGGAAGCCGGCAAACTCGAAGTGATGCCGGAAAACACCAGCGTCGCGCGTCTGGCCGATGGCTTGCGCAGCGTGTTCGAACCGTTGGCGGCGGACAAGAAGCTGACCTTCAACGTCGAATTGCAGCCTGATGCGCCGATTACTCTGTTCACCGACCGTCAGCGTCTGGAGCAGGTGATCAAGAACCTGCTGTCCAACGCGGTGAAATTCACCGAGCACGGCACGGTCAGCCTGACCATCGCCGGCCAGCCGGACGATCGCATCGCCTTCATCGTGCGCGACTCGGGGATCGGGATTGCGCAGGACCAGCAGGAAAGCATTTTCGAAGCCTTCCGCCAGGCCGACGGCACCACCAACCGCAAATACGGCGGCACCGGATTGGGCCTGTCGATTTCCCGGGATCTGGCGACGCTGTTGGGCGGTTCGATCAGCGTCAGCAGCGCGCCGGGGCAGGGCAGTGCCTTCACTCTGGTGCTGCCGCAGCAATACAGCGAGCCGGGTGACGCGCCGATAATGCCGTTGACCTTCACCCCGCCGGCCTCTACACCGGTCATCGCGCCCGTGGCGGCGGTTTCGCCTCTGGCGCCCGTCGACATCCCGCGCTTCAACGATGACCGCAACAAGGCACCGTTCACTACCCGCTGCATCCTGGTGGTGGAAGACGAGCCGAATTTCGCTCACATCCTTTACGACCTGGCCCATGAACTGGGTTATCAGTGCCTGGTCGCCCACGGCGCCGATGAAGGTTATGACCTGGCGAAAGAGTTCGTGCCGGACGCGATCCTGCTGGACATGCGCCTGCCGGACCACTCGGGCCTGACCGTTCTGCAACGCCTGAAAGAACACGCCGAAACCCGGCACATCCCGGTCCACGTGATTTCCGTGGAGGACCGCGTCGAAGCGGCGATGCACATGGGCGCCATCGGTTACGCGGTCAAACCGACCACCCGCGAAGAGCTCAAGGACGTGTTCGCCCGTCTTGAAGCCAAGCTGACCCAGAAGGTCAAACGCGTGCTGCTGGTCGAGGACGACGATCTGCAACGGGAAAGCATCGCCCGGCTGATCGGCGACGAAGACATCGAAATCACCGCTGTCGGCCTGGCACAGGACGCGCTGGAGCTGCTGCGCACGACGATCTTCGACTGCATGGTCATCGACCTGAAGCTGCCGGACATGCTCGGCAACGATTTGCTCAAGCGCATGTCCACCGAGGACATCTGCTCGTTCCCGCCGGTGATCGTCTACACCGGACGCAACCTGACCCGCGACGAAGAGGCCGACCTGCGCAAGTATTCGCGCTCGATCATCATCAAGGGCGCGCGCTCGCCGGAACGCCTGCTGGACGAGGTCACACTCTTTCTGCACAAAGTCGAATCGCAGTTGTCCCATGAACGGCAGAAGATGCTCAAGACCGCCCGCAGCCGCGACAAGGTCTTCGAGGGTCGCAAAGTGCTGCTGGTGGACGACGATGTGCGCAACATCTTCGCCCTGACCAGCGCGCTGGAAACCAAGGGTGCAGTCGTGGTGATCGGCCGAAATGGCCGTGAAGCGATTGAAAAACTGAATGAAGTCGAGGATATCGATCTGGTGCTGATGGACGTGATGATGCCGGAGATGGATGGTTTTGAAGCCACCATGGAAATCCGCAAGGATCCGCGCTGGCGCAAGCTGCCGATCATCGCGGTGACGGCCAAGGCCATGAAGGACGATCAGGAGCGCTGCCTGCAGGCGGGCGCCAATGATTACCTGGCCAAGCCCATCGACCTGGATCGCCTGTTCTCGCTGATTCGCGTGTGGTTACCGAAGATGGAACGCATTTAGTGGAACGTAGTAATCACGTTGAACGAAACAGTGAAATCGAACTGCGGCTGCTGATCGAGGCGATTTATCTCAAGTACAGCTATGACTTTCGCGATTACTCCGGCGCCTCGATCAAGCGCCGGGTGCAACATGCGCTGAGCCAGTTCGAATGCGCGACCATCTCGGCCTTGCAGGAGAAAGTCCTGCACGACCCGACGGCGTTCATGCAGTTGCTGCAATTGCTGACGATCCCGGTCAGCGAGATGTTCCGCGATCCGTCGCACTTCCTGGCGATCCGTCAGGAAGTGGTGCCGCTGCTCAAGACCTATCCGTCGATCAAGATCTGGATCGCCGGTTGCAGCACCGGCGAGGAGGTCTACTCGATGGCGATCCTGCTGCGCGAAGAAGGCCTGCTCGACCGCACGATCATCTACGCCACCGACATCAACCCGCGCTCGCTGGACAAGGCCAAGCAGGGGATCTTTTCGATGGAGAACGTGCGCGCCTACACCGCCAACTATCAGCAGGCCGGGGGGCAGCGCTCGTTTGCCGACTACTACACTGCTGCCTATGGCTACGCGATTTTCGACAAGAGCCTGTGTGAGAACGTGACCTTCGCCGATCACAGCCTGGCGACCGATAGTGTATTCTCCGAAACTCAATTAATTTCGTGTCGTAACGTGTTGATTTACTTCAACAAAAAACTTCAGGATCGAGCGTTCGGGTTGTTCCATGAGTCGTTGTGCCACCGTGGATTTCTGGTACTGGGCAGCAAGGAAACTCTGGATTTTTCCGGCTATTCCAACCAGTTCGAACCGCTGGTGAAACAAGAACGGATCTACCGAAAATCATGAACAGTGCAGCGGATTTGCCTCGGGTCGAGGCGATTGTGGTCGGAGCTTCCGCCGGTGGCGTCGAGGCTTTGCTGACCATGCTCGGTTCACTGCGCGCCGGGTTCGGGCTGCCGATCATCATCGTGCTGCATCTGCCGGAAGAGCGCCGCAGCCAGCTCGCTGATGTGTTCGCCCGGCGACTGGCGCTGCCGGTGGCAGAAGCCATCGACAAACAGGACATCACGCCCGGCACCGTGTACTTCGCGACGCCGGGTTATCACTTGTCGGTGGAGCAGGACCTCAGCCTGTCGCTGAGCCTTGAAGACCGTCTGCATCATTCGCGGCCTTCAATCGATTTTCTGTTCGAATCTGCCGCCGATGTCTACGGGCCGGCGTTGGCCGCTGTGTTGCTGACCGGCGCCAACCACGATGGTGCGCGGGGCCTGGCGCAAGTCAAACGTCAGGGTGGGCTGACCATCGTGCAGGACCCGGACGAGGCGCAGGTCGCGACCATGCCTCGAGCGGCGCTGAAGACACATCAACCGGATTACATACTTCCCATCCACGGCATCGGCCGTCTGCTTGTCGAGCTGGAACGAATCGCATGCTGAGTAATATCCAGGCAAAACTGCTGATCGTCGACGATCTGCCCGAGAACCTGCTGGCCCTCGAAGCGCTGATCAAACGCGAAGACCGCACCGTCTACAAAGCGCTGTCGGCGGACGAAGCGCTGTCGTTGCTGCTGCAACACGAATTCGCCATGGCCATCCTCGACGTGCAGATGCCCGGCATGAACGGCTTCGAACTGGCCGAGCTGATGCGCGGCACCGAGAAAACCAAGAACATCCCGATCATCTTCGTCAGCGCCGCCGGCCGTGAACTCAATTACGCGTTCAAGGGCTATGAAAGCGGCGCGGTGGACTTCCTGCACAAACCGCTGGATATCCATGCGGTGAAGAGCAAGGTCAACGTCTTCGTCGACCTGTACCGCCAGAGCAAGGCGATGAAGCAACAGGTGGAAGCTCTCGAGCAGAGCCGCCGAGAACAGGAAGCGCTGTTGCAGCAACTGCAAAGCACCCAGGGCGAGCTGGAGCAGGCGGTGCGCATGCGTGACGATTTCATGTCGATCGTCGCCCACGAAGTGCGCACGCCGCTCAACGGCCTTATCCTCGAAACCCAACTGCGCAAGATGCACCTGGCCCGGGACAACGCCGCCGCGTTCACCCTCGACAAGATGCACGCCATGGTCGATCGCGACGAGCGCCAGATCAAAAGCCTGATCCGCCTGATCGAGGACATGCTCGACGTGTCGCGGATCCGCACCGGCAAGTTGTCGATCCGACCGAGTCACTTTGACCTCGCGCAGTTGGTGGGCACTCTGCTGCAGAATTTCGCTCAGCAGATCGAAGCCGCCGAGACCGAGGTCAGCTTTACCGCGACCGATCCGGTGGAAGGGCAGTGGGACGAATTCCGTATCGAGCAAGTGGTGTCGAACCTGCTGACCAACGCCTTGCGTTACGGCGGTAAAAGTCCGATCCAGGTACGGGTCTATCGCGCAGGCAATGAGGCCCGGGTCGAAGTTCAGGATCAGGGCATCGGCATCAGCGAAGAGAACCAGAAGCGCATTTTTCAACAGTTCGAACGGGTCTCCGCCAAGACGGTGGTGGCCGGCCTCGGACTGGGTCTGTTCATTTCCGAGCAGATCGTCGCCGCCCATGGCGGCTCCATCGTCGTCGAAAGCAAGATCAACGAGGGCGCCCTGTTTCGCGTTTGTCTGCCGCTCCAGGAAAACGGCAAAACAAACGCAACCTCTGAGTGACCACACGATCGTATCAGCAGCTATTGACCGAACAAAGGCTTCCCATGAGCGTAGATGCACAAGATGTAGTACTCGTCGTCGAGGACGAACCGGTAATCCTGATGGTCCTGACCGATTATTTGTCAGGCCAGGGCTATCGCGTATTGCAGGCCGAGAACGGCGAGCAGGCGTTCGAGATTCTGGCGAGCAAGCCGCATCTGGACATGTTGATTACTGATTTCCGCCTGCCTGGCGGGATCTCCGGCGTGCAGATCGCCGAACCCGCCGTCAAGTTGCGCCCTGATCTGAAGGTGATCTTCATCAGCGGCTATCCGCAGGAAATCCGCGAGACCGGCAGTCCCATCACCCGCCGGGCGCCGATCCTGGAAAAACCGTTCGATCTGGATGTGTTGCAGGAGAAGATTCAGGAACTGCTGGCCTGAGGCGTTAACCGCCTCAGCTCTTGATCATTTCCCGCACCTTCGCTGTCAGCAGATCGAAGGTGAACGGCTTGGTGATCATCTGCATGCCCGGGTCGAGGAACCCGCCGCGCACCGCCGCGTGCTCGGCATAACCGGTGATGAACAGCACCTTCAAGTCTGGCCGGTATTGCCGGCCGATTTCCGCCAGTTGCCGTCCGTTCATGCCGGGCAGGCCGACGTCGCTGATCAGCAGATCGATACGTTGCTCCGAATCCAGAATCGGCATGGCACCGTCAGCATCGCCGGCTTCGACAAAGCCGTAACCCAATTCACTCAATACCGCGCTGACCAGCACACGCACGGCCGGGTCATCTTCGACGATCAAGACGGTTTCGCCTTCCACGGCGTTCGGCGCCTGCTCCGCGTCAGCGGGTGCGTGAGGCAGTGATTCGCCCTGGAAGCGCGGCAGATAGAGTTTGACCGTGGTGCCCTGATCGATTTTGCTGTCGATCGACACATGACCACCGGATTGCTTGCTGAAGCCGTAGATCATCGATAGACCCAGCCCCGTGCCCTGGCCGATCGGCTTGGTGGTGAAAAACGGATCGAACGCACGATTGATGACACTTTCCGGCATGCCGCAGCCATTGTCTGTCACGCTCAATACGACGTAATCACCGGGCTCAAGATTGCTGTAGGTTGCGGTGTAGTCGCGATCCAGTACCTGATTACCTGTCTCGACCACCAGATTGCCGCCGTCGGGCATCGCGTCGCGCGCGTTGATTACCAGGTTGAGCAGGGCGCTTTCCAGTTGATTGGGGTCGGCCTCGGCCACCCACAATTGTTCGTGCAGACGCATGTCCAGCTGAATGCTTTCGTTGAGGCTGCGTTGCAGCAGTTCACCCATCGACTGCACCAGGTCGTTCATCTGCACGGCTTTGGAGTCCAGCGACTGACGACGGGAAAACGCCAGCAAACGATGGGTCAGGCCGGCGGCGCGGTTGGCGGAGGTCACGCCGAGATCGATCAGGCTGTCGAGGTCGTCGGTGCGGCCACGGGCCAGTCGTCGGCGCAGCAATTCGAGGCTGCCGATGATCCCGGTCAGCATGTTGTTGAAGTCGTGGGCGATCCCGCCGGTGAGCTGGCCGACCGCTTCCATCTTTTGCGACTGGCGCAGGGCTTCCTCGTTGTGCCGCAATTGCGCGGTGCGTTCCTCGACTTGTTGCTCGAGGGTTTCCAGCGTCGATTGCAGGCGCCGTTCGCTATTGCTCAGATCGATCAGGCGGTCGCGAGCTTCGTACTGTCGTCGTCGCCCGCGCAGGGCGGTGGAGATCAGGCTGACCAACGTCACTGGATGGAAAGGACGTTCAAGAAATGTCACATTGCCCAACAATTTGCTGAGCTGCGAGGAGGGGCCTTGTTCGGATCCGCCGTGATGGGTGAGCAACACGATCGGCAAGTCAGACCACGCCGGTTGTTGCTCCAGGTACTGCAGCAGGCCTTCGAGCTCCGGTCCATTCAGGGCCTCGGCCGCGATCAGCAGCAGACCGGCGCCGGGCTCAAGTTCGCTGCACAGCGTGGCCAGATCGGGGGTGATCAGGCCACCGTATCCGGCCTCGTTGAGGATCATCAGCGCCACCTGGCTGTCGCGCCCCAGGGGCGCGAGGATCAGCGCCCGTTCCGACAGCGGTACGGTGATGGTCACAAGTTGTCATCCTTGAGCAGCGGATTGCTCGCGCCGAGATAGGTCGGTACGCCGCGCAGCACGCCCTGGAAGGCTTCCAGCGGTTCACCGATGGTCATGCCCTGCGAGGAAATGCGGTATTCGCGAATGGTCGATTCGTGGCTGCCGGTGCGTTTCTTGATGATCGAAATCGCTCGACGTACTTTGCCGAGGGCTTCGAAGTAGCGCAGCAGAATCACCGTGTCGGCGAGGTAAGTGATGTCGACCGGGGCCTGCATGTCACCGACCAGCCCGTGCTGGGCGACGGTCATGAACGTCGCGGCGCCCTTGCGGTTCAGATACAACAACAGTTCGTGCATGTGCAGCACCAGCGCGTTTTCTTCCGGCATCGCGGCCTGATAGCCGTTGATGCTGTCGATCACCACGGTCTTGATGTCACCTTCATCAACGCAGCGTCGCACCCGGTGAGAGAACTCGCCGGGGGACAGCTCGGCGGCGTCGACCTGTTCGATCAGAAGATTGCCGGTGGCTTGCAGGGCCTTGAGGTCGATGCCGATGTTCTTCATGCGTTCGAACAGCAGGCCCAGTTCTTCGTCGAAAATGAACAGCGCAGCCTTTTCACCGCGCGCCACGGCCGCTGCCGCGAAAATCATGGTGATCAAGGATTTGCCGGTCCCCGCCGGGCCCAGAATCAGCGTGCTGGAGCCGGTCTCGATACCGCCCCCGAGCAAGGCGTCCATTTCCTTGATGCCGCTGGTCAGTTGCAGCCGTGGGTAATCGCCCCGGTGCTCCGCCGCCACCAGACGCGGGAAGACGTGCACGCCATCACCCATGATGGTGAAGTCATGGAAGCCGCCCCGGTATTTCTGGCCTCGGTACTTGATCACCCGCACGCGACGGCGTTCGGCGCCATAGTTGGGGGTCAGTTCTTCGAGGCGAATCACGCCGTGAGCGACACTGTGAACGGTTTTATCGAGGGATTCGGTGGTCAGGTCATCCAGCAGCAAAACCGTGGCGTCGTAGCGCACGAAGTAATGCTTGATCGCCAGAATCTGCCGGCGGTAGCGCAGAGAGCTTTGTGCGAGCAGGCGGATTTCCGAGAGGCTGTCGAGCACGACTCGGGTGGGTTTGAAGCGCTCGACCACTTCAAAAATCTGTTTGGTCGCCTCGCCCAGCTCAAGGTCCGAGGAATACAGCAGGCTTTGCTGATGCTCGGCGTTGAGCAGACTTTCCGGGGGTGTCAGCTCGAAAATCTCGATGTTTTCGTTCAGTTCCCAACCGTGGGATGCCGCGCCCTGGCGCAATTCGCGCTCGGTTTCGGACAGCGTGATGTACAACGAACGTTCGCCGGCACGGGCGCCGGCCAGCAAAAAATGCAACGCGACGGTGGTTTTACCGGTTCCAGGCTCGCCCTCCAGCAAGAAAACGTGACTGCGAGACAAGCCACCGGCCAGGATATCGTCCAGCCCTTCGATGCCGGTGGCGGCTTTTGCACTGATCAACGCGTTCGATGTAGACAAAAAGTGCCCTCTCATGACTAGGGGAAACGAGGCAGCGGGCGCCGGACGCCATTTGGCACTGCCTGATTACTTGACCCTTTGCCGAGACGGCGGTTCCGAGTTTCTTGCGGGGTGTGTCGAGAAGGCCGCTAGAGACCTTGCTGAAGGGAGGGATCGTCGGGATTCATCTGTTCGAGCTGAGCCAGCAGAATCTGCACGTTCTGCAACTGACCGCTTTCTTTCCAGTAATTGATCAGCAGCACCCGCGCCTTGCGATCAGCCGGATGACGCTGGACGATTTCCTGCAGCTGCTTTTGCGCCGCTTCCAGTTCTTCGGCGCCGTGCAGGGTGGTGGCAAGGTCGTAGCGGTAGTCCTTATTGTCGGGCTCGAGTTCCACGGCTTTGGACAGGCCGAGCAGGGCGTACTCGCGTTGATCGTGATGCAGCAGCCAGAGGCCCAGCGCGTGTTGCAGATAGGCCGAATCGGGTTGGGCCTTCAATTGTCGGGCGAGCAACTGTCGTGCGGCGTCGCTCTGGCCCTGACGATCGAGCACTTCGATCTGCATCACCAGCGCCGGCAGGTTGCCGGGATCCAGGCGCAAGGTCTGCTCCAGCGCTTGCTGTGCCTGTTTCAGTTCGGCGTTGTGCAGATACAGGCGCGCCAGTTGCACGTAGTTGGCGGCACTTTCCGGCTGAGCCTTGAGCGCCTGCTCCCACACGTCGATGCCTTGCTGGAGCGGGGCGAAATACAGGCCCAGTTGATCCGGAGACAAGCCGAGCAGGGCGTTGATCGCAGCAAAGCGTACGGTTTGATCGTCATCGTCAAGCAACGGCCCCAGCAACAGACTGCGCTGCCCGCCCGGTACCAGACCAGTCACGCTTTTGATTGCGGCCAGCCGCACGTCCGGCGATTCGTTTTGCAGATCGGCATCCGCCAGCTTCAAAGCCTGCGGGCTCGGGTAATTGGGCAGCTCGGCATGCAGCCAGACGCGCCGCTTGACCGACAGATCCGGACGCCCCAACTGCTGGTACAAAACCCGCGCGGCACCCGGTTGGCCAGCCCGAGCGGCGGCCAGCGCTTCGCTGTACCCATGCTTGATCGCTTCCGGAACCACGGGCGCGGTACTGCGCAATGACAGCCAGGCCACGAAGAGGACCAGCACAAGGCCGAGGCTGATGAGCAAATAGCGGCGAGACTGAGACATGCGAATTTCCGAAACTTTCGTTTTGTAGCGGAGGTCGCAAGCTTCTGTCAGCTCGCGCCTTGAGTCAAACCCTCTGCCCGATATGGCCTACTAAAGGCGTTGAATCGACCTACAGCTTGTGTCGACCCTGTTCGCCGTCATGCCCGCCATGCAGTGTCTACGCTTGCAGAAGTTGTTTCGAAGAGGCTACCCATGCAATCCCTGCTTATTTATTTCAAGGCGGTAATCCACCCCAGCCAGGCCGTGCTGCTGTTTGGTTTGCGCACCATTGCCGCAGGTTTGCTGACGTTGTACCTGGCGTTCCTGTTCGATCTGGATCAGCCGAAGTGGTCGATCATGGCGGTGGTGATCATCAGTCAGCCACTGGCCGGGATGGCGCTGGCACGCAGCTTCGGGCAAATCATCGGGACAACCCTTGGCGCGGTGGTGGCAGTGCTGCTGATGGCGATCTTTCCCCAGGCGCCGTTGCCGTTCATCACGACCCTGGCGCTGTGGCTGGCTCTGTGCACGGCCGGCGGCACGTTGCTGCGCTACACCAGTTCCCAGGCGTTCGTGCTTAGCGGGTACACCGCCGTGGTGGTGGCGCTGCTGGCGATTCCGGATCAGGACGGCACTTTTCTGCTGGCGGTGACCCGGGTCACCGAAACCTTGCTGGCGGTGGCGTGCGTCTGCGTGGTCAGCCTGTTGACGGCGCGGCCCGAGGCGGTGTCGCGCAACTATTTCGCGAAGGTCGATCAGGTGATCAGACTGGTCGCCACTCATGCCGCCGCCGTGCTTCGAACCGAAGAAAGCGAAGCGGACTTTCAACGCCGGCAAATGCAACTGCTGGGGGAGATCAGCGCCCTTGAAGGTCTGCGCCGGCACCTGTACTTCGACGCTCCGCGCCTGCGCAGTGCCAACAACCTGGTGCTGTTGCTGGGCAATCAACTGATGCTGCTGACCTCACGCCTGACCGCTTTGCGTCACCAGCGGGAATTGCTTACCGAACGCTGGGAGGGGGATCTGCCGCCGGATATCCAGCAATTGCGCGCCGAGGAACTGGCACTTCTCGATCAGCTCGCACAGCAAGGACGTTCATTGCCAACCGAGGTGCGTCATCAGTTCGTCGCGCTGCAACAGCAGTTCGAAGCGCTCGCCTACAAGGCCGAACAAATGACGGAAGACATGAGTGCAACCCTGCGCTCGCTGGCCTGGGCATTGCGCTGGGAACAGGCGCGGCTGTTGCAGCAACTGGAACAGATCCTCGAGCTGAGCGACGCGATACAGGAAGGGCGGGAAGCCAGCTGCATGTTCCGTGGCCAGTCCAGCCCCTTGCACCTGGATTTCACCCTCGCGACGATGAATGCCATCCGCGCCTTCAGCGCACTGCTGGTGGCCGGGTTGATCTGGATCGAAACCGCCTGGGACGGTGCGCGGGGCGGGATGATTCTGGTGGGGATTCTGTGTTCGTTGATGGCGACGTTTCCGCGCCCGTTGATCGCCGCGCAGAGTTACGCCCGAGGGTTGGGACTGGCACTGGTGGTGTCGGCGTTCTACCAGTTCATGCTGGTCCCGGCGATCAGTGATTTTGAAATGTTGGCCTTGTTGCTCGCGCCCTTGCTGTATGCGATCGCGGTCGGACTGTCCAGCCCGGCCACCGCCGGTATCGGCATGGGCCTGGGGCTCTCGAGTTTTCTGATGCTCGGCCCGCAGAACGTCGGCACCGGGCAAAATACCGCCATTCAATGGTTCGAGTTTGCCGGGGCTTACGTGAGCGCGGCGATGCTGGCTTTGATCGTCTATGCCTGGATTTTTCCGTTCCGTCCGGCCCTGCGCATCCGGCGCTTTTACAACGAAGCGCGAGAACAGGTTTATCAACTGACCAAAAGCCCGGCCACCGACGAACAGCAATTCGCCTTCGAAAGTCGCATGGTCGATCGCCTGACCTCGATGCTGGGCGTGTTGCCCGCCGCCAATGATCGGGACATGCAGCGTTTGTATGAAATCAGTCTCGCCTGCGTGGCGTTGGGCGTGGCCACGCATCAGCTGAGGCAACAGGCACAGAACAACACTCTGCTCACGGACGCATTCGGTCGGCAGCTGTCGACGGCATTGCGTCAGACCGGTCGTTTCGTCGCCGGCCGACCGGACGTGAGCCTGACACCGTTGCTGACTACGCTGCATGCGCTTGGCGATGAACTGGACGCCTTGCATGTCGCCACCCATGAACACTTGTGGTCGGTGTTTCGCATGCGCGTGGCCCTGTTGATCGTAGTGTCGTTTCTGGAGCGACATGGCGAGCATTTGCAGCCCGACCGTTCTGAAGGAGAGCCCGTTCTTGCCCATTGATTTCGAGATTGGCGGCGTTTATCTGCCTCCCATCGCCCAGGCCCTGTTGCTGGCCATACCGGTTTTTCTGGTGCTCGACTGGGGTTTGCGCCGGCTTGGCGTCCTGCGTTTTGTCTGGCATGAGGCGCTGTTCGAAGGCGCCTTGTACGCCTGTGTTTGCGCTGCACTGATTTTGCTGATGGGAGCCTGAAACCTTGAAGACGTTGCTCACTCGATTGACGACATTGGCGGTGGTGCTGCTGGCAATCGTGCTTGGCTGGTTCGCCTGGGAACATTACACCCGAGCCCCGTGGACGCGGGATGCGCGGGTGAGGGCGGATGTGGTGACGCTGTCGGCGGATGTCTCGGGCCGTATCGTCACGCTCGCCGTGCAGGACAACCAGCATGTCGACAAGGGTCAGTTGCTGCTGGAGATCGACCCGGCGCGCTACAGCCTCGCCGTCGAGCATGCGAAACGCTCGGTCGAGGTATCAAAGGCTACGCTCGGGCAGTCGCAAGCGGCCATCGTCGCCAGCGAGGCATTGCTCAAACAACGCCAGAGTGAAGAGCGCCGGCGGCGTACGCTCAAGCAAGGGTTCGCGATTTCCGGGGAGGAGTGGGAGAAGTCCAGTACCGACGTGGCAGTTGCCCAGGCGGATCTGTTGCGCAATCAGGCGAATCTCGGTCTGGCCGAAGCCAACGTGCAGCTGGCGATTGCCGCGTTGACCCAGGCGGAACTGGATCTGCAACGTACCCGTGTCGAAGCGCCGGTCAGCGGTTATGTCACCAATCTGCTGACCCGTCAGGGTGATTACGCGGTGGCCGGTGGCGCCCTGCTGGCACTGGTGGACAGCGGCTCCTTTTATGTCAGCGGCTATTTCGAGGAAACCAAACTGCCACGGATCGAAGAGGGTGACCGGGTGCGGATCGAATTGATGAGCGGGGAAAAATTCGGCGGCACCGTGCAAAGCATCGCCTTCGCCATTGCTGACCGGGAAAACGCGCAAGGCAGTCGGTTGCTGGCCAACATCAACCCCAGCTACACCTGGGTGAAACTGGCGCAACGGGTACCGGTGCGGATCGGCATCGATCCCGATTACAAGGGCAAGGATCGATTGAGAGCCGGCACTACCGCCACGGTCACGGTGCTGGAAAACCATGAAAGACAGGTACAAAAAAGCCCCGCGACCGAATGATACGCGGGGCAAAAAATTTGGTTGGTTGCGGCCAACCAAAGGAGCTCTTTAAAAACCTGTTACTTGCTGGCGACCGTCTCCGGCTGCCAGCCGCCACCGAGGGCCTTGTAGATCGCGACGATGCCGCGATACAGGTCCACTTCGGCCTGGGCCTGGCTGTCTTCGGCGTTCAAACGTTCACGCTGGGCGTCGAGCAACACCAGGAAATCGGTGGTGCCTTCGCGATAGCGAATCTCGGCGAGGTCAGCGGCCTTGCGGCTCGATTCGCTCTGACGGATCAGCGAGATCAGACGTTGCTGACGCTTGCCGTAATCACTGAAGGCGTTTTCCGACTCTTCCAGCGCGAGCAATACTTGCTGCTCGTAGGTCGCCAGTGCGCCTTCGGCATCGGCATCGGCGCCGCGCAAACGGGCCCGCACGCTGCCAAGGTCAAACGCTGCCCAGGTGATGCTCGGGCCCAGTGCCCAGGCGTTGGCCGCCGAGGAACCGATCTGCGAACCACGTCCGGCCGTCCAGCCGAGGAAACCGCTGAGGCTGACCCGTGGGAACAGATCGGCCTTGGCCACACCGATACGCGCCGTGGCCGAAGCCAGTTTGCGTTCGGCGCTGAAGATGTCCGGACGACGCTGCAGCAGTTCGCCCGGATCACCGATCGGCAAAGCCTTGGCAATCGCCGGCAGGTCTTTCGGGCTCAGGTCGACGGTCAGCTTGTCCGGACGTTCACCCAGCAGGGTGGCGATGCGGTTTTTCTGCCGGGCCTGTTCTGCCTGCAACTGCGGCACGCTGGCTTCGACCGACGCCAGACGGGCATCGGCCCGTTCAACATCAAGCTGATCGCCAACGCCGGCGTCACGCAGGCTGATGGTGATCTTGCGCGACTCCTGCTGGTTGTTCAGGTTGGCGAGGGCGATTTTTTCCCGCAGTTGGGCACCACGCAGTTGACCGTAAGCGTCCACCAGTTCGGCAATCATGGTGACTTGCAGTTGGTACAGATCGGCTTCGGCCGCTTGCTGGTCGGCGTCGCTGGCTTCCAGATTGCGCTGGATGCGTCCGAACAGGTCCAGCTCCCACGCCATGTCCAGACCCAGGTCGTAGCGTTCGCTGTTGACCCGTTGGGTGGTCTGGCCCGGAATCTGACCTTTGGCCAGATCGCTGCTGGCGCGGCTGGTGATGGTCGGCATTGCATCGTTGCTGGCGTCGTCGCGGATCGCCCGGGCGGCTTTCCAGCGGGCGAATGCCACGCGCAGTTCACGGTTGCCTTGCAGCGATTGGGTCACCAACTGGTTGAGGGTCGGATCGTCGAACTGCTGCCACCAGATGCCTTCGAATTTCGAACGGTCGAAGTTCTTCTGGCCGGCGGCGCCGTCGGTGGCGGACGTGATGTTCGCCGCCTCCGTCGTCGGGGTCTTGTAGTCAGGGCCGACGGCGCAGGCACTCAGGGCCAGCACCAGCAGGCTCGGCAGGAAGACTTTCAGACTCATTGGTGCGCCTCCAGTGGCTTTTGAAGATGTTGCGCCTTGGCCGCTTTGCGCGCTTCGCTGCGCTCCACGAAGTTGCGGATCAGCACATAGAACACGGGGGTCAGCAGCAGACCGAAGAAGGTCACACCGAGCATCCCGGAGAACACAGCCACACCCATGGCGTGACGCATCTCGGCACCGGCACCGCTGGAGAACACCAGTGGCACCACACCCATGATGAACGCGAACGAAGTCATCAGGATCGGCCGCAGACGCAGACGGCAGGCTTCCAGTACGGCGGCCAGCGGATCGAGGCCTTCCTCCTGTTTGTCCTTGGCGAACTCGACGATCAGAATCGCGTTCTTACAGGCAAGTCCCACCAGTACGATCAAGCCGATCTGGGTGAAGATGTTGTTGTCGCCGCCAGAGATGATCACACCAGTGATGGCCGACAGCAGGGTCATCGGTACGATCAGGATCACCGCCAGTGGCAGGCTCCAGCTTTCGTATTGAGCCGCGAGCACCAGGAAGGCCAGCAGTACGCAGAGCGGGAACACGAACAGCGCGGTGTTGCCGGACAGAATCTGCTGGTAGGTCAGGTCGGTCCACTCGTAGGTCATGCCGTTCGGAAGTTCATCCTTGAGCAGTTTCTCGATGGCTTTTTCGGCCTGGCCAGAGCTGTAGCCCGGAGCTGCCGCACCGTTGATTTCAGCGGTGATGAAGCCGTTGTAGTGCATCACGCGATCCGGGCCCGAAGTGTCGCTGACCTTGATGAAGGTCGCCAGCGGGATCATTTCGCCTTTGTTGTTGCGTACTTTCAGTTGGCCGATCTGGTCGGATTCAAGGCGGAACTGCTGTTCAGCCTGAACGTTGACCTGATAGGTACGACCGAAGCGGTTGAAGTCGTTGGCATACAGCGAACCCAGGTAGATCTGCAGGGTGTCGAAGATGTCGCTGACGGCCACGCCGTGGGTCTTGGCTTTTTCCCGGTCGATGGCGGCATCGACCTGCGGCACGTTTACGGTGTAGCTGGTAAACAGGTTGGCCAGTTCCGGAACGTTATGGCTCTTGGCAATAATGTTCATGGTTTCCTTGTACAGCTCTTCGTAGCCCAGGTTGCCCCGGTCTTCGATTTGCAGGCGGAAACCACCAATGGTGCCCAGACCCTGTACCGGCGGCGGCGGGAAGATCGCCATGTAGGCTTCTTGAATCCCGGCGTACTGGCCGTTCAAGGCGCCGGCAATCGCACCGGCGGACATGCTCGGGTCTTTACGCTCGTCGAACGGTTTCAGGGTCACGAACACGATGCCGGCGTTCGGGCTGTTGGTGAAGCCGTTGATCGACAGGCCCGGGAACGCCACGGCGCTTTCCACGCCCGGTTGTTTCAGTGCCAGGTCGGACATGCGTTTGATCACGTCTTCGGTACGGTCCAGGCTCGCGGCGTCCGGCAGTTGCGCGAAGGCCACCAGGTATTGCTTGTCCTGGCCGGGTACGAAACCGGTCGGCGTGCTGGAGAAGCCGAAGAAGGTCAGCACCATCAGGCCTGCGTACAGGAAGAGGGCGATGCCGCTGCCACGGATGACCCGGCGCACGGTGCCGACGTAGCCATGACTGGCGCGGTCGAAGAAGCGGTTGAACGGACGGAACAGCCAGCCACCGAAGATCTTGTCCAGCACTCGCGAGAAGCGGTCTTTCGGTGCGTCGTGACCTTTGAGCAACACAGCGGCCAGCGCTGGCGACAGGGTCAGCGAGTTGAAAGCCGAGATCACGGTCGAAATCGCGATGGTCAGTGCGAACTGCTTGTAGAACTGACCGGTGAGGCCCGAGATGAATGCCGCCGGTACGAACACCGCACACAGCACCAGCGCCGTGGCAATGATCGGGCCGGTCACTTCGCCCATGGCCTTTTTGGTTGCATCGAAGGGGTTGAGCCCCAGTTCAATGTTCCGCTCGACGTTCTCCACCACCACGATGGCGTCGTCCACCACGATACCGATTGCCAGTACCAGGCCGAACAGCGACAGCGCGTTGAGCGAGAAGCCGAACAGGTGCATCACCGCAAACGTACCGATCAACGATACCGGCACCGCCACCAACGGAATGATCGAGGCGCGCCAGGTCTGCAGGAACAGAATCACCACCAGTACCACGAGAATCAGTGCTTCGAAGAGGGTGTGAACCACCGCCTCGATGGAGCCGCGCACGAAGATCGTCGGGTCATAGACGATGCTGTAGTCCATGCCTTGCGGGAAGCTTTTCTTCAGTTCTTCCATCTTGCCGCGAACTTCGTTCGAGATTTCGATGGCGTTGGAGCCAGGACGCTGGAAGATCGGGATCGCTACGGCCGGCTGGTTGTTCAGCAACGAGCGCAGGGCATATTGGCTGGAACCCAGTTCAACGCGGGCGATGTCTTTCAGACGCGTGATTTCACCGTTATCGCCTGCCCGAATGATGATGTTCTCGAACTCTTCCTCGGAGACCAGACGGCCCTGAGTGTTGACCGACAGCTGGAAGCTCTGGGCATTCGGGGCAGGGGGCGCGCCCAGTTGGCCGGCGGCCACCTGACGGTTCTGCTCGCGAATCGCGGTCACCACATCAGTCGCAGTCAGATTGCGCGAAGCGGTCTTGTTCGGGTCGAGCCATACACGCAGCGAGTAATCGCCCATACCGAACAGCTGCACGTCACCGACACCACCGAGGCGAGCGAGCTCATCCTTGATGTTGAGGATCGCGTAGTTGGACAGGTACAGCATGTCGTAGCGTTTGTCCGGCGAGGTCAAATGCACAACCATGGTCAGGTCGGGCGATGCCTTGTCGACGGTGATACCGATACGCGTCACTTCTTCTGGAAGTTTCGGCTCGGTCCGGGTCACACGGTTCTGAACTTGCACCTGCGCGTTGTCCAGGTCGGTGCCCAGGGCGAAGGTGATGGTCAGGGTGATCTTGCCGTCGGCGGTGGACTGCGAGGACATGTACAGCATGTTCTCGACGCCGGTGATGGCTTGCTCCAGAGGAGCCGCCACGGTTTCACCGATGACTTTTGGGTTGGCGCCCGGGAAGTTGGCACGCACCACCACGGTCGGTGGCACGACTTCCGGGTATTCACTGATCGGCAACTGGAACAGCGAAATCGCACCGGCGATCAGGATCAGCAGCGACAGCACCGCTGCGAAGATCGGCCGTGAAATGAAGAATTGGGAAAAATTCATCGGAGTTGTCGTCCCTTAACCGCGTGGGGTCGCAGCAGCCAGTTTCACAACCGAACCCGGCGCGCCTTTGGCAGGTGCGACTTTGGGCAGGTTGCTGGCTTCCAGCGCTTGTCGTTGTTGAGCGAGAGCGGCAATGGTTTGCTCGCTGGCCATCGGGATCACTTCAGGCGAAACCGGGGAGCCAGGACGAACCCGTTGCAGACCCTTGACGATGATCGTGTCGTCCTTGTTAAGGCCGCTGCGCACGATACGCAGGCCTTCGATCTTCGGACCGAGTTCGACGGCGCGGTAGGCGGTCTTGTTCTCGCCGTCCATCACCAGCACGAACTTCTTGCCGAGGTCGGTGCCGACCGCTTCATCGTTGATCAGCATGGCGTTGTAAGTGCCGCTGCCGACCAGTTTCAGACGTGCATACAGGCCCGGGGTGTAAGTGCCGTCGCTGTTGTCGAACACGGCGCGACCACGGATGGTGCCGGTTTTCGGATTGACCTGGTTATCGACGAAGTTCATCTGACCCAGGTGCGGGTTGCCATCTTCGTTGGAGAGGCCCATGTACACCGGGGTGGTTGCACCGCGCTGACCCTGACGGGCGAGTTGGGTGTATTTGAGGAATACACGCTCGTCGGCGTCGAAGTAGGCGTAGACCTTGTCGGTGGAAACCACGCTGGTCAGCGGAGTGGTGTCGGCGGTCACCAGGTTACCGGCGGTAATCTCGGCACGGCTGACGCGGCCACTGATTGGCGCAGTGACGCGGGTGAAGCTCAGGTTCAGTTTGGCCAGATCCAGTTGCGCTTGCAGCGCGCCGACAGCAGCACGGGCTTCTTGTGCAGCGCTGGTGCGCGAGTCGGCCAGTTCGGCGGAGATGGCATTGCTGGCACGCAGGCGCTCGCCACGGCCGGCTTCGTTTTCACTGCGGGTGGCATTGGCTCGGGCTTGGGCAACCAGGGCTTCGAGGCGGCGAACCTCGGCCTGGAACGGACGCGGGTCGATCTGGAACAGCAGGTCGCCTTTCTTGACCAGCGCACCTTCGGTGAAGGCGACTTCGTCGATCTGGCCGGAGACCCGTGGACGGATTTCAACGGTTTCCGGCGCCTCGAGGCGCCCGGTGAATTCGTCCCACTCGTTGACCGGTTGTTCCAGCACCTTGGCCACGCTGACTTTGGCAGCAGGCATGGTGGCGGCGGTTTCCGGAGTCTTGCCGCAGGCGCTCATCACCAGCACGGCCAACATGGCCAACGGGAAGCGCAAATGTTTGAGTGATTGTTCCATGGATGCATCCGCCAATGTATTGAAGATGGGCGGATGATGCTCGGCGGGTAGATGGCAAACGAATCGAATGACACGAAGGTAACTATCATTCGGAATGATATAAGCCCGAGGGAAGCCTTCTAGCATGCGCCTTTCGTTAGGGGGCTATCAATTGCAGTGATGGAAAATCTGTATTGCGGGATCAGCAACAAAGCTGTTCGTTCACCAGCAAGGCCTGAAGCAAAAGAAAAAGCCCCTTGAATCGGGGCTTGGAAGGCATGAAACGATTCAACCGAGACTATCCGGATCCCCGAAGAACATCTGAATCCGCGACCGCAACCACCGCTCGCCCGGATCGTTATCCTGCGACCCACGCCACGCCATGTGCAGCTCGAAGGTGCGCGTCGGCAGCGGTGGGTCTTCTGCGCGTACACCACCGGCAGCGGTCAATGCATCCGCCGTGTAATCAGGTACGGTCGCAACGATGTCAGTCCCGGCCAACAAAGTACTCAGTCCATTGAACTGCGGCACGGCCAGAACCACATGACGCTTGCGCCCAAGCTTTTCCAGCTCTTCATCAATAAAGCCACTGAGGTCGCCCGCAAACGACACCAGCGCATGCGGTCGGGCGCAGTAGTCGTCAAGGCTCAACGGGCCGGGCACAGTGTCGGCGCGCAGCAGTTTTGGCTGGCTGCGGCGCAGGACCTTGCGTTTGGCGTTGGCCGGCAGGTCGGTGGTGTAGCTGACGCCGATGGAGATTTCGCCGGAAGCGAGCAGGCCGGGCATCAGGATGTAGTTGACGCGTCGCACTACCAGCACGATGCCGGGTGCTTCGGCGCGCAGGCGTTTGAGCAGCATTGGCAGCAGCGCGAATTCGACGTCGTCCGACAGGCCGATGCGGAACACCGACGTGCTGGTCGCCGGGTCGAATTCCGCCGCGCGGCTGACGGCGGTCGAAATCGAGTCCAGAGCCGGAGAGAGCAGGGCGAAGATTTCCACCGCGCGGGCGGAAGGCTCCATGCTGCGCCCGGTGCGCACAAACAAGGGGTCGTCGAACAGGCCGCGCAGGCGCGAGAGGGCCGCGCTGATCGCCGGCTGGCCGAGAAACAGCTTTTCCGCCGCACGGGTCACGCTGCGCTCATGCATCAGCGTTTCGAACACGATCAACAGGTTGAGGTCGACACGACGCAGGTCATTACGATTCATCTGGAGTCCTGGCAGAGTCATCAAGCTTGACGAGAGCGACCATATGAGAACAATGGCCGGCATGAATCTTACGGGGAAAGGCTGGTAGTCTGCACCGGGTAATTCAGCTTTACTGAGAAGGCGGCAGCAGTTTTTTCATGGATTTTCTCAATGCTGACCATGCTGCGGAATCAATGACAGGCATGTCGACTATTAATAGCCACTGATAGTCTTGGCTGGAAAGCCCAGATAGAGTTCAGGGCATTAGAGGTTACTTTGACGAGGTTTGCGATGTCCCGCACGATCCGTTTTCACAAGTTTGGTCCAGCCGAGGTGCTCAAATGCGAAGAGCATGCGGCTGCTCAGCCAGGTCCTGGCGAAGTGCAGGTGCGTGTCGAGGCGATCGGCATCAGCTGGTACGACACGCTCTGGCGCCAGAATCTGGCGTCGTCCCAGGCGCGTCTGCCTTCAGGCCTCGGTCATGAAATGGCCGGCGTAGTCACGGCGATTGGTGACGGCGTCGAAGATCTGGCAGTGGGCGACAAGGTGGCCAGCTTTCCGGCCGAGAGCCCCAACGATTACCCGGTCTACGGTGAACTGATCGTTCTGCCGCGTACCGCACTGACCCGTTATCCGGACGTGCTCAACCCGATTGAAGCCGCCGTGCATTACACACCGCTGTTGATCGCCTATTTCGGTTACGTTGATCTGGCACGGGTCAAACCCGGGCAGTTCGCCCTGGTGACCGACGCCAGCCACTGTGCCGGTCCGTCCTTCGTCCAGCTGGGCAAGGCGCTGGGTGTGCGGGTGATTGCTGCCACCAAGACGGCAGAGGAGCGTGAGTACCTGCTGTCTCTCGGTGCCGAGAAAGTGATCGTCACCGAAGAAGAAGACCTGTTGATGCGGATCAACAAGATCACCGACAACCGCGGTGTCGACGTGGTGTTCGACGGTCTCGGCGGGCCACAGATGTCGCTGCTCGGCGATGTACTGGCGCCTCGTGGCAGCCTGGTGTTGTACGGGTTGCAGGGCGGCAACCAGACGCCATTCCCGGCCTGCGCAGCGTTCCAGAAGAACATTCAGTTCTTCGTGCATTGCATCGGCAACTTCACCGGCAAGCCGGAGCTCGGCATCGTTCAGGATCACGTCGCCTTGCAGCGTGCCTTGCGTGATATCAACCAGCTCACTGCCGACCGTGTGCTGCTGCCGCTCAAGACGCGGGTGTTTCCGTTCAACGAGTTTGTCGAAGCACACCGCTACATGGACGAGTGCCCGTGCCGCGAGCGGGTTGCCCTGCAAATCGAAACTGCCTGACCTTCCCATTCAGAGTCCGTGGCCCCACGGACTCTTGTGCGTTTAATCCTTCAGATATCGAGAAACCCCTGGGCCAGACGCCTGGGGATGTTCAGCAACTGAACTGGTTTTTGCTCTCGATCTGTATCTTCTAATTGCCCTCCAGACCCTGATAATTGAATGACTACTTTCATCTCAAGGAATGAGCTATGTCTGTGCATTCTATTTGTTCCATGCAGTATCAATCGGCTGTTTATCATCGCGCCTCAAACTTCTGTTTAAAGTTTGTAGGGGTGCCATGTAATCCCTTCTTTTTTTCTTGTGCTCATTATGTGCAGGGACTTGTAAGAAGTTTCCTAGGAAAACTCACTCCTACAGACGGCCCAGCAACGACGGGGCTTTCAGTCATGCTGCTCGTGATTCTGAAATGCCGAGCGCTCAACTGTTTCAAATAACTACAAAAACTTAAGTGTTAGCATTTCAGCGTCTATTAATTAATGAAGAGTGATTGTGCGTCCGCCATTCGTGGCCGCGCGATATAAAACCTTTGATACCGGGTGAAGTACTGATGAGCACGATCCATGATCAGGCAATGAATTATGTCTACCAGCAAGTATTGCAACGACTGCTGAGTTTCTTTTCCCGTGCCGAGCGCACGGCATTGCAGCTGTTGATCCAGCGCCTGGCGGTCGCCGCCGGGGGCATGGATCGCATCGGTGAATTCAAGGTGTTGGCGATCCAGTCCGGCACACGCGACTGCTGCTACAGCCTGGCCCTGTTGCGTGCGGCGCAGCTGAGCATCGCCGGGCGTGCACCTGCCACGTTTCAGTTGAGAGTAGCGACCCTGCGATGCAATGGCGTGCCGCCTTCGGCACTGCAAAACCTGCATCGCAGTTTCAGTGCACTGTTCCTGCATGATGATCCGCGCGTCGAGTTGTTGATGGTCGATCATCGCGAGATCCAGCCTTTCAACCATCTGGCGCCTGTCTGCGATGAAGGGCGCGAGGCCAGCAGGCTCGCCCTGCTGATGGTGGGGCATCGCCGTAGCTGGGAAGAAGATCTGACACTGTGGGATCACCAGTATCTGACTACCGCCGAGTTCTACGGTCAGGTCGCCCGCTGGAAAAATGGTGTCGATGCCTTGATCAGTAGCGACAATGCGCGCCGTCAGGAGCAGTTTCTCGATGGGCTGGACCGGGCGGTAAACAAGGTCGGTCTTGGCAAGTTGTCACGAAAGGGCGGCGGGTTCGATGAACTGTTCAGTCTGCTCGACAGCATCGGCGGCGATTGTTATCGCGAACTCTACTCGCAAGACGATCAGGTGCCATGGCGTCCGATCGGTGAGTTCGAAGCCTGTCGTCGCACCAGCTATATCGGCATCGACGATATGGTGGTCGGCAAGATGGAGGAGCGGTGGCCTTTGCTCAGCGATTTCCTCGGCTTTCAGGCGGACGATCTGATGTTTGAGGCGCGCACCGGCGAGTGTGCTGATCCCCTGGTCGGCGCTTATCTGAAAGGGATGCAGGCCAGTCATACCGAAGGGCGCACCTATGAGGTCGGGGTCTCGGAGTATCTGCAGCAATGCCTGGCGACGATGCGTAGCAGGAACACGCCGGAGCAGGTTTGTGAGCGGTTTGAATCCGCGTTCGGCAATCTGTCCGATCTCGCGGAGCACCAATCGCTGGCAGCGAACTCACTTCAAAAGAATTTCGGCCTCAATGAAACGCAACTGGTTTGTCTGTTATTCGCCCCCTTCATCGATGCCGGTGCTGGTCTTGAGCGATTCCTGCGCACCTGCCATCCGGGAATGCTGGTCGCCATGCCGGACCTGCACCGCGCCATGCAGGGCCTGCACGCACCGGAGCAGGTCTTGCAATGGATGACCGATGTCAGCGGCTTGCCCCTGCGACTGATCTGCCGGTTGTATGCAATGGGGGCGGTCCGGACGGGCGAACACGTCGCAAAAGCGCAGGAGTTGCCCGAGCGCGAGGTCACTCTGGGCGACCGCTCGGCGGAAGGTTGAATGGGATTCTGTTGTCCGATCACATGGACGTCTGTGCGGACGTACGCTGATGAGTGAGCCGAGAGAGTCTGATTTTGCCTACCAGGCGGTCTATCGCTACCTGACGCAACTGATTAGCGAGCCGGGCAACCAGGGAGCGATTCGACTGCCATCGTTAAGGCAGCTGGCGGAGCGGTTGAACGTGTCGATCTCGACCATTCAATACGCCTACGCGCTACTGGAGAAAGAAGGCCGGGTCTATTCCGTCGCCAAATCCGGATATTTCGCGCAGCCTACATCGTCGGTCATGCCGCCCGGACGCGGCGATGATTTGCTGGAAACGGTCTACGTCAATGCCAGATGCACTGGCATGCAGGTATTGAGCGCCGATGAGCCGGCATCGATCCAGCCCCTCGATCGTCCGTTGCTGATGCTTGAACGAGAGCTGTTGCGCCAGTATCCCCGGCACCTGCAAACGCCGGCCCAGCCTTGCGGCGAGCTGGAGTTGCGCACTCTGCTGGCGGCCCGCTACACCTCATCGGCCGCCCATTGCTGGCATGCCGAAGATGTCTACATCGGTGCCGATCTGCGAGGAGTGCTGGAAATCCTGATCGCCGTCCTTGAGCTGCGCCACGCAACCGTGGTGATCGAATCGCCTTGTGACTGGATGATCCTGCGCCTTTTCCAGTCCGCCGAGGTTCAGGTGATCGAGCTGCCGCTACAGCCAGACGGGGCATTCGATCCGCAGAAACTCCAGAGACTGCTTGAAAATGAGCGGGTGCGATTGATCCTGCTGTCCTCCAGATTGAACATGCCCCACGGCAGTTGTATCCCGCCGGCCAACCGTGAGGCCATTGCGCATTTGCTGCTGAGTCATGGCACCTGGTTGCTGGAAAATGATTGCCACGGCGACTTGCTGGACGACGCCATAGGGGAACCGCTGCGCGAGCTGGTGGATCCCGACCGTCTGTTGGTGTTTTCCATGTTCGAAAAAATCATCGGGGTCGAAGCCCCCTACGGTTTTGTCCTGTCACGGCAATGGCGCGCGGACCTGCAGCGTCACTTCCTGTTGCGTTCGTTTCGACTTTCGCCGATCCGCCAGAAAGCGATTGCCCGACTCTATGCGAGCGGGCGGGTTGACCAGCATCTGCCGATGCTCAAGCACTTGCTCAGGGAGCGCCGAACGCAATGGATCGATTTGATACGCGAACGTCTGGGGGACATTCTGCACGTCATCGAGCCTGAGGGCGGTGCGACGATCTGGCTGCACTCGGCGCGCCCGGTCGTGATGGACGCAGTGTTTCAACGGCTGCTCAAGCAACATGTACTGATTGCACCGGGGGAGTTGTTCAGCCTCAGAGGGTTGCACGCGCAGCACATGCGTTTGAGCGCGATTGGCGGTACGGAACACGAGTTGTTAAGACTTGTCGGACTGCTTGGGGATGCGTTGCGACTGGCTCCGCGGACAGATGCGCGAAAACACTCGGCGTGTACGCAATAGACCCCATCGCACTCCGGACAAACTGCCAGTAAACTCCGCTGTAATTTCCTGAACCACTCTATTTCAGAGGTTTTGCATGACACTCAGTCCTTTTGCGGGCAAACCGGCACCGGCAGAACTGTTGGTCGATATCCCGCGACTGGTTACGGCGTATTACACCGGTCAACCCGACGCCTCGGTTTCCACCCAGCGCGTGGCGTTCGGCACTTCCGGGCACCGGGGCAGTTCCTTTGATTTGAGTTTCAACGAATGGCACGTTCTGGCCATCAGTCAGGCGATCTGCCTGTATCGCGAAGCCCAGGGCATCACCGGCCCGCTGTTCGTCGGTATCGACACCCATGCGCTGTCGACCCCGGCCGGAGCCAGCGCCCTGGAAGTACTGGCGGCCAACGGCGTGACCGTGATGATTGCCGAAGGTGATGAATACACTCCGACCCCGGCGGTGTCCCACGCCATTCTTTGCTACAACCGTGGTCGCACCACTGGTCTTGCCGACGGCATCGTCATCACGCCGTCGCACAACCCGCCACAAAGCGGTGGCTACAAGTACAACCCAACCAACGGCGGCCCGGCCGACACCCACATCACCAAGTGGATCGAAGCCAAGGCCAACGAACTGCTGGCCAACAAACTGGCCGGCGTCAAACGTATCAGCTACGAGCAGGCGCTCAAGGCTGAAACTACCCATCGTCACGACTACGTCAACACCTACGTCGCCGACCTGATCAACGTCATCGACTTCGATGCCATTCGCGGTGCCAAACTGCGCCTGGGTGTCGATCCGCTGGGCGGAGCAGGGGTGCGCTACTGGTCGGCGATTGCCGAGCACTATCGTCTGGACCTGGACGTGGTGAACAAGGAAGTCGACTCGACCTTCCGCTTCATGACCGTGGACTGGGACGGGCAGATCCGCATGGACCCATCGTCCAGCCATGCCATGCAAGGCCTGATCGGTCTGAAGGAACGCTTTGACGTGGCCTTCGCCTGCGACCCGGATCACGACCGTCACGGCATCGTCACACCGTCCGGCGGCCTGCTGGCACCGAACAACTACCTGGCGGTGTCGATCGACTACCTGTTCCAGAACCGTCCGCAGTGGCGCGCCGATGCGGCCGTAGGTAAAACCGTGGTCAGCAGCGGTCTGATCGATCGCGTGGCCAAGCGTCTGGGCCGTCGCCTGTACGAAGTGCCGGTTGGTTTCAAATGGTTTGCCGATGGCCTGTTCGACGGCTCGCTGGGTTTTGGCGGCGAAGAAAGCGCCGGCGCCTCTTTCCTGCGCAAGGACGGCGGTGTCTGGAGCACCGACAAGGACGGTCTGATTCCAGCCCTGTTGGCTGCTGAAATGACCGCCCGTACCGGTCGCGACCCAAGCCAGGCCTACCGTGCACTGACCGACGAGCTGGGCGAACCGTTCTCGGTGCGTGTCGATGCCAAGGCCAACCCGGAGCAAAAAGCCTTGCTGAGCAAACTGTCGCCGGAGCAGGTCACCTCAACCGAACTGGCAGGCGAGAAGATCCAGAGCATTCTCAGCAAGGCTCCAGGCAACGATCAGGCCATCGGCGGTCTGAAAGTGATGACCGAAAACGGCTGGTTCGCTGCACGTCCGTCGGGCACCGAAGACATCTACAAGATCTACGCCGAAAGCTTCATCGGCGACGACCACCTCAAGCAACTGGTGGCCGAGGCGCAAACTCTGGTAGACGGTGCGATCAGCACCAAATAAATCCAGACAACGGAAAAGGGCGACCCTGAGGTCGCCCTTTTTTGTGCCTGCGATTCGCCGATCAGGCCAGATCCACCAATACGATTTCGCTGTCTTCCAGCGCCGTGACGGTCAACACCTGTTCATTAGACACCGCCACACCGTCTCGAGCTTGTGCGCGCAAGCCGTTGACTTCAATGACACCCGTAGCGGGAACAAGATAGGCACGACGTCCGGCATCGAGGCGATATTCTGCGGTTTCCCCGGCCTTGATATTGGCCGCCACCAAACGCGCGTCGGCGCGGATGCGCAGGCTCTGATCGTCACCGTCCTTGCCGCTGGCGAGGGTCACGAAACCTTCGCGGTCGCCTTTCGGGAACGGTTTGGCGCCCCAGGACGGCGGTGCACCGGTTTCGGTCGGCAGAATCCATATCTGGAAAATCTTGGTGTCCGTGGCTTCCAGGTTGTATTCGCTGTGGGCGATCCCGGTGCCGGCGCTCATCACCTGCACGTCGCCAGCCTCGGTGCGGCCCTTGTTGCCCAGGTTGTCCTGGTGGCTGATCGCACCTTCACGTACATAAGTGATGATTTCCATGTCGCGGTGCGGGTGAGTAGGGAAGCCCGTGCCGGCGGCAATGATGTCGTCGTTCCACACCCGCAGGTTGCCCCAGCTCATGCGTTGCGGATCGTAGTACTCGGCGAACGAAAAATGGTGATGGGCATCCAACCAGCCGTGATGGGCGCCGCCCAGCGAGTTGAAAGGTCTGAGTTCAAGCATGATCGTCTCCTCAAAAGGTTCGTCATGGGGCGCGATGCCTGAGCCACGAAGCGAGACCGGTGATTGATGGCAGGCATCATCTATCAGTCAATCATCGAGAAAAAGCGTAAAAACTGCGGCATTCCAATCGAATCGATTGATATGAAAAAAGCTCGAAACCGTCTCATCCCACCTTCAGTTCATCGCCTAAACCAATGACCTGTAAGCATTTCGCTAGAACAAAAAAGCAAATGCAGACACCATAGCCCTCAACAGCCTCACATCCGGAGTCCGTCAGCGTGGCGCAACACACCCCCGATCTTCCTCCCGAACTTCGTCCCCTGGCCGAGATGCCCTGGTTCAAACGCCTGGCGGCGCGTTTCCTTGGCCACGGTCTGACGCAACTGCGCGCCCAGCACCGGGCTTCGTGGTTGCACGGCCAGGCCGACGGCTTTCGCAGCGGGCATACCGCCGGTGTGGATTACGGGTACAAGGAAGGCAAGGCTGACGGGCTGGAAGAGGGCCGCCAGGTCTTGTTGATCCGCGACAGCCGCAATACCGAGCATCGCCCGCCGGGCATCGACAATCATCTGTTCGACGATTGGCGCCTGCCGCTCAGCGCAGAGTTGAAAAAGCGCATGAAAGCCGACGTCTCACGCCTGCTGCCTGGGCACGCCCAACCGAGCGTTGCGCAATGGAAGATGATTTTCAGCGAAACCCCGTCAACCTCGGTGATTGCCGGCGCCGGGGCCGGCAAGTCGACCACGCTGGTGCTGCGGATCCTGTTGCTGGCTCACTATCTGGGTTTTGAGCTCGATTCGATGACCGTGGTGACCTTCACCCGCGAGTCGCGCAAGGACTTCATCAACAAACTGATCGAACTGTTCGCTTTGTGGGGCCGGGCACTCAGTCAGAAAGACGCGCGGGATCTGGTGCGCACCTTTCACTCGCGGATCTTGCCGATGGTTCGTAGCCTGCCGGGGTTCGAGCGATTGCAGGCATTCGAAAACCTCAGCCACCGCGCGCAGGGTGTAGATGAAGACGTCGACAGCAATCCGTTCGATCTGCGCATCAACGACGCACAGCGCCAGCAGCTCAACGCCTGTTACCACCGTCTCTACAAAGAAGACCCGCGCTTTGCGCAACTGATCCAGCCATTGTCCCGCCACGCCTTGCAACTCAAGGAGCTGGAACGCGATCACCCGGACGTGCAAAAGCGCATCGCTGTAACAGAGCTGGCAGCTCGTCGCGATGAAGAACTGTGCGACATGATCGAGGACATGTGGCTCCGCGCGGGCGCCTGGCCGATCAAAGGCATCGAACCGAGCCGCCAGACATTCGAAATCAACGGCGCGTCGTTCCATTGCCACGGTTACATTCCGAGCCTGGATGCCTGGGTTGTATTGGGTTTCGACCCTCGGGAAAACCCGCAAATCTGTCGTCCCAACGCCAAGCTGACGGTGCGTGCAGAGTGGGCAGTCAAGCGCACCCTGTTTCAAGCTTTCTGCCGTAAACCATTGATTTGGATTGATAATTACGAGTCATCGAAACGTCTATTGGCCACGCTGGCAGGTGATGTCAGCGCCGGTCCCGGTTTCGATTACAAGGTCAAGGGCGAACTGGCGTCCGCGCCATTGCTCGACTGTTTTGTCGCTGCCGCAGGCTTCATCGAGAACCTGGGCCTGGACGTGCCGGACGCCGTTGGCCGCATGAGTTTCGCCAAGGACGATCCGGACCGGTTTTTCTTCGAAGCCTTGAGCCTGTTCTGGCGAGCGTTGGAAGATCACTTGCTGGATCAGAAGCCGCCGGTCATGACCTACAACCGCATGTTCGCGCTGTTCAGCGAGCATTCACCGGAAAACTTCAAACTGCTCAGCGATGAGTTGCTGCGGCCGATGTCGCACCTGATGATCGACGAATTCCAGGACGTTTCGCCGCAGATCGTCTCGTGGATCCGCGCCAGCCTCTCGGAAATCCGCAGTCGCGGCCCGGCCATGCACGTCGGACGAGGCGCGCAGCGATCGTCGCTGCTTTGCGTAGGGGACGACTGGCAATCGATCTACGGCTGGCGCGGCAGTTCGCCGAGCTACTTCATGGAATTCAACAAGGAGTTCCCGTCGCCGAGCACGACCCGGGTGATGCTCAGCGACAACTATCGCAGCCATCAGCACATCATCGATGCGGCGGAACACGTCGTTCGGGCGGCGCCCGCGATTCCCGGCAAGAAGGCCAGGGCCAGTGGCGAGGAGAGACCGTTGCAACCGGTCAACGTACTGGAACGCGACGATCAGGCGCTCGGCCAGCGCCTGGCGGAACACTATCGAAACGGCGACTCAATCCTGATGCTCTATCGAAAAAGTAGCGATAAGTCATTGATAGAACAGCATATTCAGTCTGTAGTTAATGTTGATTCGAGCTTGCCGTACGAGTCCCGGCGCCTGAAACAACTGACCTATCACAGCGCCAAAGGCCTGCAGGCCGACGCGGTTTTCCTGCTGGGCGATTGCCAGCATCTGACCAGTTCGCCTTACAAAAATCAGGTATATCGCATGGCCGGGCTGGGCAAGGCCGGCGACAGCGAGCCTTACGACAGTGCGCAGAAAGACGAAATCCTGCGCCTGGCCTACGTCGGCATTACTCGTGCGGTCAGCCATTGCTACTGGTACGTCGAGCCGCAAGACTCGCAGTCGGTGAATATGCCTCGGGCTTCGGACCGGGTTGCCAAAGGTAAACCGTTCTTCATCGATCATCGGCCAGAAAAGAAAACAGCCTGAATGAAAAAGCCCGCACTAAGCGGGCTTTTTATTTTAAATCAGCGAGTTACGCGTAACTCTTGAGAGATTCCGGAGGAATGAAGGCCTCCAGTTCGTCTTCGACGGCTTCGATTATTCGTTCCACATCCGCCGCGTTCATCACCGTGGCACAGGGGATGCCGGCGATGGCGATCAGGGTTTCGCCGCTGGCCCGATCGAACAGGCGCGCGACCAGACTGCCCGGCGCATCCATGGTCGCCTCGAAACCCATGGGATGAAAATGCCAGCGCATCAGCTGGCAGGCATTGGGAAACGTGACCTTGCTTGACCCTTTATTCATGTGTTGCCCGCCTTCTTCATCGAGCGCTTCCGTTTGCTCATGGTAGGTGGGAAGAGCCTTCATTGGCCCAACCGGTGATTGCCTTTAAAAGTAGCATCTGGATGTGAAATTCCTGTGAGAATTTTCAGTTCATTTAGCGATTGCAGGGATTTTTTTGATGTAAGTCACGGTCCACTCCCACCGTCGCCAAAGTGCCATCACGGGAGTGTTGTTGATGCAGCGCCAGAAGTTGGGCAAGCTCGGTTCTTTTTCCAAGAGTCCCTTATGCACGCCGATGATGACGGCCCGGAACAGACGCGGGCCACGGCCGAAACGGTCATGCGCTATCACCTGTGCTGGAAACACCGGGACCTGGATGGCGTGATGGCGCTGTATCACCCGAACATCCAGTACAACGATTTCTTCCAGAACCGCGTGCTTGGCCTCGACGAGTTGCGCGAGTACGTCCGGGTCAGCATGCCGCGCGAATCCGACGAAGCACTGGAGCATTGCGACCGCATCCGCATCGACGGCAACACCGCCTTCATTCAGTACGAAGTGACGTTGCGCGGCGGCAACGGGCTGGTGTCGTTTCGTTCCAGCGAAGCGATCACGGTCAAGGACGGGCAGATCTGGCGGGTCAACGAATATGCTTCGTTGGTGCGCGAGCAGGCCGACAGCCCGACGGCAACCCGCCAGCGCCCGGCGGTGAGTCGACTGGGTCTGTCGCCGCGCCAGCTGAGCTTCATGGCCGATGACTTGCAGCAGTATTTCCAGCGTCAGCAACCGTATCTCGACCCCGAGCTCGACCTGCAACGGGTGGCGAAGGAGTGCGGGTACAGCCGCAACCAGATTTCCTATTTGCTGAACCAGGTGCTGGGGCAAAGCTTCTACCGTTACGTCAATCAGGCGCGCCTGCAACATCTATTGCAGTCGCTGGACAACGCCACGCCGCCGCTGCGCATCGACGAACTGGCCTTCGCCGCCGGTTTCAATTCGCTGTCGGCTTTCTATAGCTGCTTTCGCCAGCACACCGGTCAGTCGCCCAAGGCCTACGTGAAGCAAATTTCTTTGCGGACACGCGCGCAAGACAATCCCTGAGTTCTGCCACTAGGATCGACGCCATCGAAACCTGGATTGGCGGAGTCTTGCATGCCGGCGTGGCGCACTATCAGTTTGTGGATGGATCAACTCGACGAGCCGCTGACCCCGCGCCCGTCGCTTGCGCAGGACCTGGATGTCGACGTGGCAATCATCGGCGCCGGTTACACCGGGCTGTGGACGGCGTACTACCTGAAACAGCAGGCGCCGAGCCTGAACATCGCCATCATCGAGGCGCAAACCGCCGGGTTCGGCGCGTCGGGCCGCAACGGCGGCTGGTTGATGGGCAATCTGCTGGGCGAAGATCGCCTGCTGGCGGGCGTGTCACCGCAACAGCGCCGCGCTTCTTACGATCTGTTGCACGGCATTCCGGATGAAGTGGCGAATGTCCTCGAACGCGAAGGCATCGACTGCGATTACCGCAAAGGCGGGGTGCTGTACTGCGCCGCGCGCTACCCCGAACAGGAAGTCAGTCTTCGCGACTACCTGAAAAAACTCCACGCTCAGGGCCTGACCGACGACGATTACCGCTGGCTCAGCCCGGAGCAACTGGCGCAGCAGCTGCGCATCGCCAAGCCTTACGGCGGCATCTTCGCCCCGCATGTGGCGACCATTCACCCGGCGAAACTGGTGCGCGGCCTGGCGCGAACCGTTGAAAGCATGGGGGTGAAGATCTACGAAAACAGCCCGGTGACCCATTGGCAGGCCGGCAGCCTTCGCACCGACAAGGCCAGTGTGCGCAGCCGCTGGATCGTCCCGGCCATCGAAGGCTATTCCGTCACGCTGCCACCGCTGGGCCGTTATCAATTACCGGTGCAGAGCCTGATCGTCGCCACCGAGCCGTTGTCCGCCGCGACCTGGGACGCGATCGGCCTCAGTCGGGGCCAGGCGTTCAGCGAATTCAGCCGTCAGGTCACTTACGGCCAGCGCAGCGCCGATAACCGATTGGTCTTCGGCGCCCGTGGCGGTTATCAGTTCGCCGGCAAGCTGCGCCACAACTTCGACCTGACCCGCGATGAAGTCGAGCTGCGCCGCTACCTGTTCGGTGAGCTGTTCCCGCAGCTGAAAAACGTCCAGATCACCCACGCCTGGGGTGGCAACCTCGGCATGTCCCGGCATTTCAAACCGCACATGCTCTGTGACCGGGCCAACGGCATCGCGCTGTCCGGCGGCTATGGCGGGGAGGGTGTCGGCGCTTCCAACTTGGGCGGACGGACGCTTGCGGATCTGATTCTCGAGCGCGACACCGAGCTGACGCATCAACCGTGGGTGCTGCCCGACGGCGGGATCCACGCGCTGCGGGCCTGGGAGCCGGAACCGTGCCGCTGGCTCGGCTACAACGCGATCATCAAAAGCTTTGTTCACGAAGACCAGACCCTGGCGAACCCGGCGACCGCGCCCTGGCGGCGCAAGCTCGCCAGTCAGGTGGCCGGGTTCATGGAAGGTTTCATGCACTAAACGTTGTTTACTACAAGACAGGTAACGCCATGAGCATCACCCAATTCAAGAACACCGCCACGTTGCAACTGGAGGAATCCAACCCGGTGGCCGTGCCGCTCGGCACGCCGGTGGCGATTGCCTCGACCACCAGCGTCGAACGCGACGACGGCGTCGAAACCGGCGTCTGGGAATGCACGCCCGGCCGCTGGCGGCGACAGATCACCGCTCAGGAGTTCTGCCATTTCATTTCCGGTCGCTGCACGTTCACCCCGGACGACGGCGGCGAAACCCTGCACATACAAGGTGGCGACGCACTGATGTTGCCGGCCAACACGCTCGGGATCTGGGACATCGAGGAAACCGTGCGCAAGACCTATGTCCTGATTTTCTGACGTTTTGATCCTTTTGATTGCCTGCCAACAACAATAGCCAATACAGGAATCGATCCATGATCCGAAAGACCCTCGCACTCGCACCCTTGATGCTCGCCGTTTCCCTCGCTCAGGCGGCGGATACGGTCAAGGTATACAACTGGTCCGACTACATCGCGCCGGACACCGCCAGGAACTTCGAAAAGGCCAGCGGCATCGGAGTCACCTATGACGTCTACGACAGCAACGAAACCCTCGACGGCAAGCTGATGACCGGCAAATCCGGTTACGACGTGGTGTTTCCGTCCAACCACTTCATGGCGCGGCAGATCGAGGGCGGGGCGCTGAAGAAGCTCGACAAGAGCCAGTTGCCGAACTGGAAGAACCTCAACCCCGTGTTGCTCAAAGCCCTGCAGACCAACGATCCGGGCAACGAACACGGCTTTCCGTACCTGTGGGGTAGCACCGGCATCGGCTACAACGTCGCCAAGGTCAAGGCCGTGCTGGGTGACAACGCGCCGGTGGACTCCTGGGATCTGATCTTCAAACCCGAATACATGGAAAAACTGCAGAAATGCGGCGTAGCGATCCTCGACAACGGCCCGGAACTGCTGCCGGCAGCGCTCAACTACCTGGGGTTGCCGCATCACAGCAAGAATCCCGAGGACTACAAGAAAGCTGAAGCGCTGCTGATGAAAGTGCGGCCGTATGTCAGCTACTTCCATTCTTCGAAGTACACCAGCGATCTGGCCAATGGCGACATTTGCGTGGCGGTCGGTTTCTCCGGCGACATCCTGCAAGCGGAAAACCGCGCCAAAGAAGCGAAGAACGGCGTCGACATCGGCTACGAGATTCCCAAGGAAGGCGCGGCGATCTGGTTCGACATGGTCGCCATGCCCGCCGACGCACCGGACGAGAAGGCCGGCTATGCGTTCATGAACTACCTGCTGCAGCCAGACGTGATGGCCGGCATCAGCAACTACGTGCACTACGCCAATGGTAACGAACAGGCCGACAGCCTGATCGACCCGGCGATCAAGAACGACACCAAGGTTTATCCGAGCCCGGAAATGATGGGCAAGCTGTTCGCACTGGAAGCGATGCCGCTGAACATCGACCGGATCCGCACGCGGGTGTGGAACAAGATTCGCACTGGCAGCTGAAGAAAAAAGGCGAGGGCGGTACGGCCCTCGCCTGAATATGTACTGTTGGATCAACTTGATATCAAACCACTGGCATTGCACTGATAAAGTGCAGCAAAGTGAGACGCTGCTAACAAAAAACAACTTACCGATATTTAATATTTAAATAAGAAAACGTCAGACAATTAGGCAAACTCACCACACTTACAAACTTCTTTCGGCGGCATGCGCTTTGTTTACGGGAGTTTCCCGGAACAGTTCAGTTTGATCTCAAAAAAACGCTAGACGTTAGATTTCAAATTGTGTCAGGTTTCTTACGCCTTCATTGGGCGAGTGATAGGACAATCTCGCCAGAGGTTGTCGCTATCGGACAAAAACTGTTCCATTGCTAAACAAGGAAGTGTGTTTATGTCGAAAGTAAAAGCTAACGCTATTGATACCGCCGAACAGGCTTTCCAGCTCGGCGCGGCGCCACAACCTCTGGCAGCGACCAGCACGGCGTTCAACCAGATCAATAGCTTCAGCCATCAATACGATCGTGGCGGCAACCTCACGGTCAATGGCAAACCCTCCTTTTCCGTCGATCAGGCCGCAACCCAGTTGCTGCGCGACGGCGCTGCCTACCAGGACAAGGATGGCAGCGGCAAGATCGAACTCACCTACACATTCCTGACTTCTGCATCGTCCAGCACGATGTACAAGCACGGGATCACCGGGTTCAGTCAGTTCAGTACCCAACAAAAGACCCAGGCCGTGCTCGCGATGCAATCCTGGGCCGATGTGGCCAATGTCACCTTCACCGAGAAAGCCTCGGGCGGTGACGGCCACATGACCTTCGGCAACTACAGCGGCGGCCAGGATGGCGCTGCAGCGTTCGCTTATCTGCCAGGCACCGGCGCCGGTTACGACGGCACTTCGTGGTACCTGATCAACAGTGGCTACACGCAAAACAAAAACCCGGATCTGAACAACTACGGTCGTCAGACCCTGACCCACGAAATCGGTCACACCCTCGGTCTGGCACATCCGGGCGACTACAACGCCGGCAACGGCAACCCGACCTACAACGACGCGACCTACGGGCAAGACACTCGCGGCTACAGCGTCATGAGCTACTGGAGCGAAAGCAATACCAGCCAGAACTTCAGCAAGGGCGGCGTGGAAGCCTATTCCTCCGGCCCGCTGATGGATGACATTGCAGCGATCCAGAAGCTCTACGGCGCCAATATGACCACCCGTACCGGTGACACCACCTACGGCTTCAACTCCAACGCCGGTCGCGATTTCCTCAGCGCCTCGTCGTCGGCCGACAAGCTGGTGTTCTCGGTGTGGGATGCGGGCGGCAAGGACACCTTCGACTTCTCGGGTTTCACCCAGAACCAGAAGATCAACCTCAATGAAGCCTCGTTCTCCGACGTTGGCGGCCTGGTGGGCAACGTGTCCATCGCCAAAGGTGTCACCATCGAGAACGCGATCGGCGGGTCGGGCAACGACCTGCTGATCGGCAACAGCGTGGCCAACGAGCTCAAGGGCGGTGCCGGCAACGACATCATCTGGGGCGCGGGCGGTGCCGACAAACTGTGGGGCGGTGCGGGATCGGACACCTTTGTGTTCGCGGCCAGCTCCGACTCCAAGCCGGGTGCAATCGATCAGATCCTCGATTTCGTCAGCGGTCTGGACAAAATCGACCTGACCGGTATCACCAAGGGCGCCGGCCTGCACTTCGTCAGCGCCTTTACCGGCGCGGCGGGTGATGCGGTTCTGACATCCTCGGGCGGCAACAGCCTGCTGTCGGTGGACTTCTCCGGGCACGGCGTGGCTGATTTCCAGGTCAGCACCGTTGGCCAGGCGGCTGTCAGCGACATCGTGGCGTGATGTAAACCGGGAAAGCGGCGCATAAAGCGCCGCTTTCTTCACTTGCATCGCCACGGCCGGTAAGCAAGGCTACGTGCCGGAGTGAAATTTCCTATGATCCAATTCGCTTTTACCCGTAAAGCGACGGCTTATCTGTTGCCGATGCTGATGATGATTTCTGGAGAAACAACCATGGCAAGCAGCCTGAGACTCGAAGACCCATCGGTATTTGCCGGGCCGTGGCAAGCGACCCTGAGCGCTCGCAGTGACAGCCCCGAAGCGCAAGCCATGCAAGACAAGCCTTCGAACACCTGCCAGCTCGACCTCGAAGCCAATCAGACCCTGGGCAAAGGCGCCGATTGCCTGAGCGCGTGGTTGCAGGAGAGTGCCATCGGCTGGTTTCCCGATCCGGACGGCCTGTCGATCACCGGCAAGGAAGGCTCAAGAATCCAGTTTTTCAGCCGACAACGTGATGGGCTTTATCTGAGCACTTTGAAGTCGGGTCTGGTGATTACACTCAAGCGTACTGCCCAGCAGCCTTGATGACCGGAACCGAGCGACAGTTTCAATATAAAGAGCCCCGTTACAGTTATAAGCAGCAGTGCAATAACACGGATGCCGGTTTTAATCGCCGAAGTTGTTATTGAAGTGTAAGCGAGTGCTGGCGGTGTATGTCCCGCACTTAATGCGGACAATTAATTGAAGTCTCGCCAAGCAGGGCGAGGAATATCATTTCAGGAATAATCAATGAAGATGGCGAAGGCCCCAGCCACCGCTCCCTTATTCAAGGCATTGGGTGACTATAAGAGCATTCTGATCAGCGTCGGATGCTTTACCGCACTGATTAACGTGCTGATGCTGGTGCCCTCCATTTATATGCTTCAGGTCTATGACCGGGTGCTGTCTTCGCAGAACGAAACCACCCTGGCGATGCTGTCGTTGATGGTCGTCGGTTTCTTTGCCTTCATTGGTCTGCTGGAAGTGGTGCGAAGTTTTATCGTGATCCGCATCGGCAGCCAGCTCGAGCGCCGGTTCAACCTGCGGGTCTATCAGGCGGCGTTCGAGCGCAACCTGTTCAAGGGCGAGGGCAACGCCGGGCAGTCGCTGGGCGACCTGACCCACATTCGCCAGTTCGTCACCGGGCCTGCGCTGTTCGCATTCTTCGATGCGCCGTGGTTTCCGGTCTATCTGTTCGTGATTTATCTGTTCAACGTCTGGCTCGGCGTGCTGGCCACGGCGGGTGCACTGCTGTTGATCGCGCTGGCGTGCCTGAACGAATACATGACCAAGAAACCGCTGGGTGAAGCCGCCGGTTACTCGCAGAAATCCAGCCAGTTGGCCACCAGCCATTTGCACAACGCTGAAACCATTCAAGCCATGGGCATGCTTGGCTCGCTGCGCAAACGCTGGTTCCAGGTGCATTCGCGGTTCCTCGGCCTGCAGAACCAGGCCAGCGACACTGGCGCGGTGATCAGCTCGCTAAGCAAAACCTTGCGCCTGTGCCTGCAATCGCTGGTGCTGGGCCTCGGCGCACTGTTGGTCATCAAGGGCGACATGACCGCCGGGATGATGATCGCCGGTTCCATCCTGATGGGCCGGGTGTTGAGCCCGATCGACCAGTTGATCGCCGTGTGGAAGCAGTGGAGCGGGGCGAAGCTGGCTTACCGCCGCCTCGATGCATTGCTGCAAGCCTTCCCGCCGAGCGATGACGCCATGGCCCTGCCGGCGCCGAAAGGCCAGATCACCTTCGAACAGGTCAGCGCCGGCCCTCCGGGGCAGCGTGCCGCGACCTTGCACATGGTCAACTTCAACCTGGCGGCCGGTGAAGTGCTGGGCGTGCTCGGTGCCTCCGGCTCCGGCAAGTCGACTCTGGCGCGAGTGCTGGTCGGCGTATGGCCGGCCCTCGGTGGCACGGTGCGCCTGGACGGCGCCGACATTCACCGCTGGAACCGCGATCAGCTCGGCCCGTACATCGGCTATCTGCCGCAGGACATCGAACTGTTCAGCGGCAGCATCGCCGAGAACATCGCCCGCTTCAGTGAAGCCGATCCGCAAAAGGTCGTGGCCGCCGCGCAACAGGCCGGGGTGCACGAACTGATCCTGCGCATGCCGCAAGGCTACGACACACAACTGGGCGAGGACGGCAGTGGTTTGTCCGGCGGCCAGAAACAGCGCGTGGCATTGGCCCGTGCGTTGTACGGCAACCCGAGCCTGGTGGTGCTGGACGAGCCGAACTCCAACCTCGACACCGTCGGCGAAGCCGCGTTGTCCAGCGCGATTGTGCAGCTCAAGGCCCAGGGCACCACCGTGGTGCTGGTGACGCACCGTTCTTCGGTGCTGGCCCAGGCCGACAAGTTGCTGGTACTCAACGACGGTCGTCTGCAAGCGTTCGGCCCGAGCCACGATGTGCTCAAGGCGCTTTCCGGCAACCTGCCCCAACAAAATGAAAAACCTGCACAGGCACCGGCCGGGCTCAGCATGAGCCGACAGTATCAGCCGACGACAAGGAATTCCGGTGTATGAGCAGCGCGAACATGAACACGCAAAACGAAGCGACGATGGAACACGCGTACATCACCGAACGCCCGGAGCGCGATGCAAAGTTTTTCGCCCGCATGGGCTGGATTCTGGCACTGGTCGGCGCCGGCAGTTTCTTCACCTGGGCGGCATTGGCGCCGCTGGATCAAGGCATTCCGGTACAAGGCACCGTGGTGGTGTCGGGCAAGCGCAAAGCCGTGCAGTCGATGAGCAGCGGCGTGGTCAGCCGGATTCTGGTGCGCGAGGGCGAGATCGTGAAACAGGGCCAGCCGCTGTTTCGCCTCGACCAGACCCAGGTCGCCGCCGACGTGCAGTCGTTGCAGGCGCAATACCGCATGGCCTGGGCCAGCCTCGCGCGCTGGGAGGCCGAGCGTGACAACCTCAAGCAAGTGACCTTTCCGGCGGAACTGAGCAATGACCCCGATCCGCGTCTGGCGCTGGTGCTGGAAGGCCAGCGGCAATTGTTCAGCAGCCGCCGCGAAGCGTTTTCCCGCGAACAGGCCGCCTTGCGCGCCAGTATCGAAGGCGCCACCGCGCAACTGGCGGGCATGCGCCGCGCCCGTACCGATCTCAATGCGCAAGCCGATTCGCTGCAACAGCAGTTGAGCAACCTGCAACCGCTGGCCGACAACGGCTACATCCCGCGTAACCGCTTGATGGAATACCAGCGTCAACTGTCGCAGGTGCAGCAGCAACTGGCCGAGAACACCGGCGAAAGTGGTCGCGTGGAGCAGGGCATTCTCGAATCCCGCCTGAAACTGCAACAGCACGGCGAGGAATACCAGAAGGAAGTCCGCAGCCAACTGGCCGAGGCGCAACTGAAAAGCGTCACGCTGTCGGAGCAACTGACCTCCGCCGGTTTCGACCTGCAGCACAGCGAAATCCTCGCCACCGCCGACGGCGTGGCGGTCAACCTCGGGGTGCACACCGAAGGCGCAGTGGTACGCCAGGGCGAAACCTTGCTGGAAATCGTCCCGCAAGGCACACGCCTGGAAGTCGAAGGGCACTTGCCGATCAACCTGATCGACAAGGTCGGTACGCACCTGCCGGTGGACATCCTGTTCACCGCCTTCAACCAGAGCAAGACCCCACGGGTTCCCGGCGAAGTCAGCCTGATTTCCGCCGACCAGATGGTCGACGAGAAAACCGGCGTGCCGTATTACGTGTTGCGCAGCAGCGTCAGCGACCAGGCCATGGAAAAACTCAACGGTCTGGTGATCAAACCGGGTATGCCGGCGGAAATGTTCGTGCGCACTGGCGAACGTTCACTCCTCAACTACCTGTTCAAGCCGTTGCTCGACCGCGCCGGTTCCGCGTTGACCGAAGAATAAGGATGTTCGGCTGTATGAATAAGCTTTCCATGCTGGCGGCAGCGTTCGCGCTGCTCGCGGGCAACAGTGCAGTGGCGGCCATGGGGCCGTTCGATATCTATGAACAGGCGTTGCGCAATGACCCGGTGTTCCTCGGAGCGATCAAGGAACGCGACGCCGGCCTTGAAAACCGCGCCATCGGCCGCGCCGGGCTGCTGCCGAAACTGGGTTACAACTACAACAAGGGGCGCAACTCGTCGAAGGCCACTTCACTCGACTCGCGGGCGCGAAACAACACGGATGAGCGTAACTACAACAGCTACGGCTCCAGCCTGACCCTGCAACAACCCTTGCTCGACTATGAAGCCTACGCGGCGTACCGCAAGGGCGTGGCGCAATCGCTGTTTGCCGACGAAAACTTTCGCGGCAAGAGCCAGGAATTGCTGGTGCGGGTGCTCGACAACTACACCAAGGCGCTGTTTGCCCAGGATCAGATCGACATCGCCCAGGCCAAGAAAAAAGCCTACGAACAGCAGTTCCAGCAGAACGAACACATGTTCAAACAGGGCGAAGGCACCCGCACCGACATCCTCGAAGCCGAGTCGCGTTATGAACTGGCGACCGCCGAGGAAATCGAGGCCCGCGATGAGCAGGACGCCGCATTACGGGAGCTGGGCGCACTGGTCGGCGTGCCCGCGATGGATATCAGTGATCTGGCACCGCTGGATCAGAACTTCCAGACGTTTGCCTTGATGCCGGCCAACTACGACACCTGGCACGAGCTGGCGATCAGCAACAATCCGAACCTGGCGTCCCAGCGTCAGGCGGTAGAAGTGGCGCGTTACGAAGTCGAGCGCAACCGCGCCGGGCACCTGCCGAAAGTCAGCGCCTACGCCACGATGCGCCAGAACGAATCGGAAAGCGGCAACACCTACAACCAGCGCTACGAAACCAACACCATCGGTTTCGAAGTCAGCGTGCCGTTGTACGCCGGTGGCGGCGTGTCGGCCTCGACCCGTCAGGCCAGCCGCAGCATGGAACAGGCCGAATACGAACTGGACGGCAAGACCCGTGAGACGCTGATCGAACTGCGTCGCCAGTTCAGCGCGTGCCTGTCCGGGGTCAGCAAACTACGCGCCTATCAAAAGGCCCTGGCGTCGGCCGAAGCGCTGGTGATCTCGACCAAGCAAAGCATTCTCGGTGGCGAGCGAACCAATCTCGACGCACTGAACGCCGAACAACAACTATTCACCACCCGCCGCGATCTGGCCCAGGCACGCTATGACTACCTCATGGCCTGGACCAAATTGCATTACTACGCGGGCACCTTGAGCGAGCAGGATCTGGCTCGGGTGGACGAAGCCTTCGGACAAGGCCCTCGGACGCAATAACACCGTAGCTTCCAGGCAAAAGCTACGACACAAAACAACAAAAACGAGTAGTGAACATGGACGTACGCTTCAAGCCGGCATCGGTCGGCACCCTGTTGCTTGTCATTTGTGCAAACCCGGCTCAGGCCCAATACCTCGAATCCGGCAAACCCGGCGATCCGGCCAGTTGGCGCAGCGCCGAATTCCTGCGTGACTGGGGCCTGAACCGGATGCAGGCCGATCAGGCCTACGCCGCCGGCATCACCGGCAAGGGCGTGAAGATCGGCGCGCTGGACTCCGGTTTCGACGCCGCCCATCCCGAATTCGCCAGTGACCGTTATCACCCGGTACTGGCCAGCGGCAGCTACCTCGACGGCTCGCTGTTCAACGTCAACGGCACCCTCAACCCGAACAACGACTCCCACGGCACCCATGTGGTCGGCACCATGGGCGCGTCCCGCGATGGCACCGGCATGCATGGCGTCGCGTACAACGCGCAAATCTACGTCGGCAACACCAACAAGAACGACAGTTTCCTGTTCGGCCCCAACCCGGATCCGCGCTATTTCAAAGCGGTGTACGACGCTCTGGCCGATGCCGGCGTGCGGGCGATCAACAACAGTTGGGGCAGTCAGCCGCCGGATGTCAGCTATCGGACGCTTGCTGATTTGCATGCGGCTTACGCCCAGCACTGGAACAAGGGCACCTGGCTGGATGCGGCGGCGGACGTTTCCCGTCGCGGCGTGATAAACGTGTTCAGCGCCGGCAACAGCGGCTACCCGAATGCCAGCGTGCGCTCGGCGCTGCCGTACTTTCAGCCGGATCTGGAAGGCCACTGGCTGGCGGTCTCCGGGCTCGATCAAAGCAATCAGCAGAAGTACAACCAGTGCGGCCTCGCCAAATACTGGTGCATCACCACGCCGGGGGCGAAGATCGACAGCACCATTCCCGACGGCGGTTATGCGATCAAGTCCGGGACCTCGATGGCCGCGCCGCACGCTACCGGGGCACTGGCGCTGGTGATGGAACGCTACCCGTACATGAACAACCAGCAGGCGCTCGAAGTGCTGCTGACCACGGCCACTCAACTTGACGGCTCGGTCACTGACGTGCCGACCGAGCGAGTCGGCTGGGGCGTGGCCAACCTGTACCGGGCAATGCGCGGGCCGGGGCAATTGCTCGGGGCGTTCGACGTCCATCTGGCAGCCGGGCAGAGTGATGTCTGGAGCAATGACATCAGCGACAAGGCGCTGATCCAGCGCCAGAGCGAAGATCTCGCCGAACACAGCGCCTGGCAGCAAACCCTGCAAAGCAAAGGCTGGCAGAACGGCGTGCCGGCCGGCGCCAGCCAGCAGGATCAGACCGATTACGCCGTGGGCTTGGCCCGCGACGCAGCGGCGGCCGGTCGGGTGTACCAGGGCAGCCTGATCAAGTCAGGCGACGGTCGACTGACGCTGACCGGTGAAAACACTTATCGCGGGCCGACCACGGTCAATGGCGGCCTGCTGACGGTGAACGGATCGCTGACCTCGGCCGTGACCGTCAACGACGGTGGCACCCTCGGCGGCTCCGGGCGAATCGCTGCGCTGACCGCCAACAGCGGCGGCCGGGTGGCACCGGGCAATTCGATTGGCACTTTGAACGTGGCCGGTGATGTGACCTTCGCCCCGGGTTCGACCTACGCGGTGGAACTGTCTCCCACCAGCAGCGACCGCATCGTCGCCGGCGGCATCGCTGCCATCAACGGCGCCACCGTGAGCCTGTCGCTGGAAAACAGCCCGACCCTGCTCAGCACCGCCGAAACGAAAAGCCTGCTCGGCCGGCAATTCGACATCCTGCAAGCGGCGGGCGGCATTCAGGGGCGGTTCGGCGCGGTGCTGCCGGATTACCTGTTCATCGGAGGCAGCCTGGGCTACAGCGACAACGGCATTGGCTTGAACGTCGAGCGCAACGCGACATCGTTCGCCAGCGTTGGCCGGACACCGAATCAGCGCTCCGTGGCCACTGCCGTCGAAGGCTTGGGCGCGGGCAACTCCGTTTACGAAAGCCTGCTGTTGTCGGCTACCGCCAGTGATGCGCAACAAGCCTTTCAACAGCTGAGCGGTGAAGTCTATCCGGCCCTCGGCTCAGTGCTGATCAACGACAGCCGGCAACTGCGCGACGCCATAGGCGAACGCCTGCACGATGCCCAAGCCACGCAGAGCAATGGCTGGATCAAGGCCCTCGGCGCCTGGGGCAGCACCGACTCGCGCCATGACACCGCCGGTTACAACACCTCCATCGGCGGTTTGCTGGCCGGTGTCGACGGCGCACTGGACGAGCAGACCCGCATCGGTCTGGTCACCGGTTACAGCGACAGTTCGTTGAGCATGGGTTCGGGTACCCATTCCTCGGCCAAGGTCGACAGCTATCACCTCGGCGCCTACGCCGGTCACGAACTCGGCGCCTGGCGCTTGAGCACCGGCGCGGCCTACAGCTGGCATCGCGCCGATGTGAAGCGCGACCTGCAGTACGGCAACGTCAGCGCCAAGCAGAAAGCCAAGGTCGATGCCGCCACCACCCAGGTATTCGGCGAGGCGGCTTATCGACTGAACCTGCAACCGCTGGCCCTGGAGCCGTTCGTCAACCTGGCCTACGTGCATCTGGACACCGACAGCTTCACCGAGAAGGGCGACGCCGCCGCGCTGAAAAGTGGCGACGACCAGCGCGATGCGGTGCTGAGCACCCTTGGCGTGCGGGCGATCAAGACCTTCGACCTGCCGTCCGCACAGAAGCTGGAAGTGAGCGGACACCTTGGCTGGCAGCACAGCCTGACCGATATCGAATCCGAACAGCATTTGCGCTTCGCTAGCGGCAGTACGCCGTACACGGTCGAAAGCTCGCCACTGGTGCGCGACGCTGCGCTGGTCGGCGTACAGGCCAGCCTGGCACTGACCCGCGACGTGCGGATCAACCTTGATTACACCGGACAACTGGCCAGCCGCGAGAAGCAGCACGGCGTGGGCCTGAGCCTGAACTGGCAGTTCTGAACAAACGGATTTTTCGCAACATCACTAAGGAAGGTCGCTGGATGAAAAATAACAACACCCCCGCGCAATCGGGTGGATGCTTTCGCCTGAAAACTCTCAATTTCGCTTTACTCTGCGCATTGGCCAGCTGGGGCAGCGCACACGCGGCGCCCTACGTGGAAAGCGGTCGGGCAGGGGATCCGGGCAGTTGGCGCAGCGCCGAATTCCAGGCCGACTGGGGCCTGGGCGCCATCGGGGCGGATTACGCCTACGCCGCCGGTTACACCGGTAAAGGCGTGAAACTGGGGATCTTCGACCAGCCGGTCTACGCCGCGCACCCGGAGTTTTCCGGCAGCAACAAGGTCATCACCCTGGTCACCACGGGGATCCGCGAATACACCGACCCGTATATCCCGGTCAAAGCCGGGGACGCGTTCCGCTATGACGGTTCGCCCTCGGTCGGTTCCGACGGCAAGCTCGGTGCCCACGGCACCCACGTCGGTGGTATCGCCGCCGGCAGCCGTGACGGCGGGCCGATGCACGGTGTGGCGTTCGGCGCGCAGATCATCAGCGCCGACAACGGCGACCCTGGCCCGGAAGACGGTATCGTGCGCGGCAACGACGGCGCGGTGTACAAGGCCGGCTGGGATGCGCTGATCGCCAGTGGCGCTCGGATCATCAACAACAGCTGGGGCATCGGCATCACCGACCGTTTCGACCTCGGCGGCCGTGACCCGGCTTACCCGCACTTCACCGTCAACGACGCGCAAGTGCAGTTCAACGAAATCCGCACACTGCTGGGCACCAAACCCGGCGGTGCCTACGACGGTGCAATCGCCGCCGCGCGCAGCGGGATCGTGACGATTTTCGCGGCGGGCAACGACTACAACCTGAACAACCCGGACGCCATCGCTGGCCTCGGTTACTTCGTGCCGGACATTGCGCCGAACTGGATCACCGTCGCCGCTTTGCAGAAGAATCCGGATCTGGCCAGCGCCAATCCGTACATCATGAGTACGTTCTCTTCGCGCTGCGGCTACACCGCCAGTTTCTGCGTGTCGGCACCGGGTACGAAAATCTTCAGCTCGATCATCGAAGGCACCAACGCCGACAACCTGACCACCGGCTACAAGAACTACAACGGCACCTCGATGGCCGCGCCGCACGTGGCCGGTTCCATGGCGGTGCTGATGGAGCGCTTCCCGTACATGTCCGGCGATCAGGTCGCCAGCGTATTGCGCACCACCGCCACCGACCTAGGCGCACCGGGCATCGACGCCCTGTACGGCTGGGGCATGATCAACCTGCGCAAGGGCATCGACGGCCCGGCGATGTTCGTCACCGAGCAGGACATCCCCGAAGAGTTCCGCATCAAGGGCGCCTACGGCTCCGGACAGTTCGTGGCCGATCTGCCAGGCATCGGCGCGATCATCGATGCGGGCAAACCCACCGAACGCGTGTGCACCGACATCACCTGCGGGCTCGACACCTGGCGCAACGACATTTCCGGCCATGGCGGTCTGACCAAGCAAGGCATCGGCACCCTGGTGCTGACCGGCAACAACACCTACAGCGGCCCGACCCTGGTCAATCAGGGTCGACTGGCAATCAATGGCTCGCTGCAATCGGCGGTCACGGTCAATGACGGCGGGATCCTCGGCGGCAACGGCCGGATCACTGCGCTGACCGCCAACAGCGGCGGTACCGTGGCGCCGGGCAATTCCATCGGCACCTTGAACGTGGCCGGTGACGTGACCTTCGCGCCGGGTTCGATCTATGCAGTGGAAGTATCTCCCACCAGCAGTGACCTTATCGTTGCCGGTGGCAAAGCCGTGATTGAAGGGGCGACCGTGACCATGTCGCTGGAAAACAGCCCGACCCTGCTGAGCACCAGCGAAGTGAAAAGTCTGCTCGGGACGCAGTTCAACATCCTGCAGGCGGCGGGCGGCATTGAAGGGCAATTCGGGCAAGTACTGCCGGATTACGCCTTCCTCGGCGGCGCCCTGGCTTATTCGGCGAGCGGCGTGCGACTGGACGTCACGCGTAACGACGCCTCGTTCGCCAGCGTTGGCCTGACGCCGAACCAGCGTGCGGTCGGTGCCGCTGCCGAGCGTTTGGGTGCCGGTAATGCACTGTTCGAAACCCTGTTGCTGTCGCCGAGCGCCGCCGCTGCGCAAGATGCCTTCCAGCAACTGTCCGGCGAGATTCACCCGGCCATCGGCACGCTGCTGATCAACGAAAGCCGCTACCTGCGCGATGCCGTGGGCGAACGTCTGCGTGAGCGTGATCTGTTCGATGCCGGCGCGCCGACCGATGACCGCAGCAATGCCTGGCTCAAAGTGCTGGGCGCCTGGGGCAAGAGCGATGGCGGCTCCAAATACGCCGATTCCACCAGTTCCATCGGCGGCCTGCTGGCCGGTGTCGACGGCTTGATCGCTGAAGATACCCGTCTGGGTTTCGTTACCGGTTACAGCGACAGCTCGTTGAGCATGGGCGAGGGGACACATTCGTCCGCCTCGGTCGATAGCTATCACTTGGGCGCGTATCTGGGGCATCAGATCGATGCACTGCGTCTGACCGCCGGTGCGGCTTACAGCTGGCATCGCATCGACGTCAAACGCGATCTGCAGTTCGGTGGCGTCAGCGGCAAACAGAAAACCAAGCGTGATGCGACCACCGCGCAACTGTTCACCGAAGCGGCCTACGACCTGGGCCTGCAACCGATGAACCTGGAGCCGTTCGCCAATCTGGCCTACGTGCACCTCAACAGCGACAGCTTCACCGAGAAAGGTGATGCCGCTGCACTGAAGGGCGGTGAAGACAACCGCGATGTGGTGTTGTCGACCCTCGGGGTGCGGGCCAAACGCACCTTTGCCCTGTCGGAGAAACACCAGCTGGAACTGGGCGCAAGCCTGGGCTGGCAGCACAACTTGAGCAGCGTGGATGCCGACAGCCACTTGGCCTTCGTCAATGGCAACAGTGCGTTCACCGTGCAAAGTGTGTCGATGGATCGAGATGCAGCGGTGGTCGGCGTACGCGCCGGGCTGGCGCTCAATCGCGATGTCCGGGTCAACCTGGACTACAACGGGCTGATCGGCTCCAACGAAAAGGACCACGGAGTGGGCCTGACGCTGGACTGGCAGTTCTAAGAGGTAGCGGCAGTTCTTTAGAGAACTGCCGTTTTTGGAAGGAAGAGAGAGCACAACATGGGATTGTTCGATTACAAAAATGCCGACGGCAAAGCGCTGTACAGCGACGCCATCGCCCTGACGCTGTATGCCTACACGCCGACCGGGCTGGCATTGCCCGGCACCGGCTGGAAGCCGATCGGCGCCACGGCGCTGGGCTATCAGGGCAAGGTCGGGGCGCAGGGCACGTTTTTCGGCGAGAAGGACGGCTTCACCAGCGCCGAAGCCGAAGTGCTCGGCAAGTACGACGCCGCGGGCAAGCTGATCGGCATCGGCGTGGCCTTCCGGGGCACCGGCGGGCTGGGTTACAGCGACACCTTCGGCGACATGAAAAACAATCTGCTGGCCGCCATCGGCCCGACGGATTACGCCACCCAGTACGCGAAAAACGCCTTCGACAACCTGCTCAAGTCGGTAGCCGCTTTCGCTGTCGCCCACGGCATCGCGGCCAAGGACGTGCTGGTCAGCGGCCACAGCCTCGGCGGTCTCGGGGTCAACAGCGTGGCGGAGTTGAGCGCGAGCAACTGGGGCGGGTTCTTCAAGGACGCCAACTACATTTCGTTCGCCTCGCCGACCCAGAGCAGCACCGGTACCAACGTGCTGAACATCGGTTACGAGAACGACCCGGTGTTCCGCGTGCTCGACGGCACCACGTTCAGTACCGCGTCGATGGGCAAGCACGACAAGCCGCACGATTCGACCACCGACAACATCGTCAACTTCAACGACAACTACGCGTCCACCGCGCAGAACCTGGTGCCGTTCAGCATCGCCAATCCGCTGAACTGGTCGGCCCACAGCTCGCTGGGGTATGCCGACGGCCTGAACCGGGTGATCGCGTCGAAGTTCTACGGCCTGACCCACAAGGATTCGACGATCATCGTCTCCAACCTTGAGCAAGCGTCGCGGGGCAAGACCTGGGTCGAGGATCTGGGCCGCAGCGGCGAGCCGCACACCGGCAGCACCTTCATCATCGGCACCGACAGCGGTGACTGGCTCAAGGGCGGGGCGGACAACGACTTCCTCGAAGGCCTGGGCGGCGATGACCGTTTCCGTGACGACGGCGGTTTCAACATCCTGCTCGGTGGCCAGGGCCACAACACCTTCGAGCTGCAAAAGCCGTTGCAGAACTTCAGCTTCGCCAACGATGGCGACGGCACGCTGTACGTGCGTGACGCCTATGGCGGCATCAGCATGACCCGTGACATCGGCGCGCTGGTGAGCAAGGAGTCAGGCTCGTGGTGGGGCAGCAAGGAAATCACCTGGACCGTCACCGCCAAAGGCCTGGCCAACGGTGCCGAACTGACCCAGTACAACCATTCGCTCAGCGGCGGCGCCATGGGCGACACCCTGAAAGCCACCGCTGACGGCGACTGGCTGTTCGGCCTGGGCGGCAACGATCACCTGCAAAGCGACAAGGCCCACGTGACCTTCGTCGGCGGCGCCGGTAACGACGTGATGAGCGCGGTGGGTGGCAACAACACCTTCCTGTTCAGCGGGGCGTTCGGCTTCGACGCGATCAATGGCTACCAGGGCAGCGACAAACTGGTATTCATGGGCGTCGAAGGCGCAGGGCAGGGCTACGACTACAAGCAACACGCGTCGCAGTCCGGAAGCGATACCGTGCTGAAGATTGGCGACTTTGCCGTGACGCTGGTCGGGGTCGGTGTGGCTAACCTGTCGGATTCGAGTTTCATCTTCGCCTGACAAACGAAAGTTGTACTGAAATGCTCCGGGGCGCCTCGGGAGGGGCGTTCTGGTTGTGAGCTATCTCTGAACAATTCCAACAAAGAGAGAGGCAACAGCAATGGGTGTGTATGACTACAAGAATTTCGGTACGGCGGAATCCAAGGCGCTGTTCAGCGACGCCATGGCCATTACGCTGTATTCCTACCACAACCTCGATAACGGCTTTGCCGTCGGTTATCAGCACAACGGCTTCGGCCTCGGTTTGCCGGCCACGCTGGTGACCGCGCTGATCGGCGGCACGGATTCCCAGGGGGTGATCCCCGGCATTCCGTGGAACCCCGATTCGGAAAAAGCCGCACTCGACGCGGTGAAAAAAGCCGGATGGACCCCGATCACCGCCTCGCAACTGGGTTACGAGGGCAAGACCGATGCGCGCGGCACCTTCTTCGGCGAAAAAGCCGGCTACACCAGCGCCCAGGTGGAAATCCTCGGCAAATACGACGCGCAGGGCCATCTGACGGAAATCGGCATCGCCTTTCGCGGCACCAGCGGCCCGCGGGAAATCCTGATCGGCGACTCCATCGGTGACGTGATCAACGACCTGCTCGCCGCATTTGGACCTGAGGATTACGCCAAGAACTACGTCGGCGAAGCCTTCGGCAACCTGATGAACGATGTGGTGGCGTTCGCCAAGGCCAACGGCCTCACCGGCAAGGACGTGCTGATCAGCGGTCACAGCCTCGGCGGGCTGGCGGTCAACAGCATGGCGGACTTGAGCACCAGCAAATGGGGCGGGTTCTTCCAGGACTCCAACTACATCGCCTACGCCTCGCCGACCCAGAGCAGCACCGACAAGGTGCTCAACGTCGGCTACGAAAACGATCCGGTGTTCCGCGCCCTCGACGGCTCGACCTTCACCGGCGCCTCGCTCGGCGTGCACGACGCGCCCAAGGAATCGGCGACCGACAACATCGTCAGCTTCAACGACCACTACGCCTCGGCGGCGTGGAACGTGCTGCCGTTCTCGATCGTCAACATCCCGACCTGGATCTCGCACCTGCCTACCGCTTATGGCGACGGCATGAACCGGGTGATCGAGTCGAAGTTCTACGACCTGACCAGCAAGGACTCGACGATCATCGTCGCCAACCTGTCGGATCCGGCGCGGGCCAACACCTGGGTGCAGGACCTGAACCGCAACGCCGAAACCCACAAGGGCAGCACGTTCATCATCGGCAGCGACGGCAATGACCTGATCCAGGGCGGCAGCGGCAACGATTATCTGGAGGGCCGCGCCGGCAACGATACCTTCCGCGACGGCGGGGGCTACAACATCCTGCTCGGCGGTTCGGGCAACAACACCCTGGAGTTGCAGAAGTCAGTCAATACCTTCGACTTCGCCAACGACGGCGCCGGCAACCTGTACATCCGCGATGCCAACGGCGGGATCAGCATCACCCGCGACATCGGCAGCATCGTCACCAAGGAGCCGGGCTTCCTCTGGGGCCTGTTCAAGGACGACGTGACCCACAGCGTGACAGCGGACGGCCTGAAGGTCGGCAACAACGTCACCCAGTACGAATCGAGCGTGAAGGGCACCGGCGGTGCCGACACCCTCAAGGCCAAGGCCAGCGGTGACTGGCTGTTCGGCCTGGACGGCAACGACCATCTGATCGGCGGGACGGGCAACGACGTGTTCGTCGGCGGCGCCGGCAATGATCTGATGGAGTCGGGTGGCGGGGCGGATACCTTCCTGTTCAGCGGCGCGTTCGGCCAGGATCGCGTGGTGGGTTACACCGCCAACGACAAACTGGTGTTCCTCGGCGTGCAGGGGGTGTTGCCGGGCGATGACTTCCGCGCCCATGCCACGGCGGTGGGACAGGACACGGTGCTGAAATTCGGTGCTGATTCGGTGACGCTGGTCGGGGTTGCGTTGAACAGCCTGAGTGCCGACGGGATCGTGATCGCCTGACGGCAAGGGTGGGGAGGGAGCGCATTCCCTCCCCATATCAAAAGTGACTCACCAGCCATTCCCTGACTCCAATCCCTGCACCAACAGGAAATGCGGCCTAAAGCCATGATGGCAACGTTCGTCATCCAAGGGTCGCCAACGAGTACAGGAGATTCACACGTGAAAGGTTTCAAGAGGTTTGTCGGGATTGCGGGACTGGCGCTGCTGTCGGCCAATGCCTGGGCCGATCTGCCTCACAGCTCGATTCTGAGCCGCTATGGCGTCACCACCGATCAACTGCCAAAACCGGCCGAAAGCGATGACGTCAAACCCGTTGAAGAGAAAACCCGCTTTCATATCCAGCCCGAACAACCGTCCGTGACCGTTCGCATCGGCGAAAACAATGAGCCGGAAATGACCGGCAACCTGAGCATCGACCGCATGGCGCAACAGGAGCGTCAGCGTTGCCAGCGCTTGCAGGAAGAAATGGTCCGGCGCGGCGAGCGTGCGTTGAACTGCGACGGCTCCCTCCCGGGCATGGCGTTACCCCGCTGACACATGCAAAAAAGGCTGCGCTCCAACAGGAGCGCAGCCTTTTTTGATGGGGTAACCGTCAGTCTTCCTTGCGCACCGTGGCCACTTCATCGGCACGCACGCGGATCTTGGCGCCGGAAATATCCCTGAACTCATAGAAGCCGTCCTCGTTTTTGGTATCGGGCATGTCCTCGGTCAGGTATTGGGTGCCGTTCTGCAAGGTAACCACCGTCGGGGTCGAGCAACCGGCCAGGGTCAGCAGGGCCGCTACAGCCAACGGGATCCCGAGCGTCTTGATTTTCATAAGCAGCATTCCTGTTTGTTTCGACCATTGTCGGCCTCTAACGCGGTTGGTGCCATTACGCCGGGAAAAGTTCGATGGCCACCTGAAAAAAATCCGCAATGAAGGTGCCACTGATCTTTTTCCGTTTGCGCCCGCCGGGGCAGGCTGGTATCTGTACGCATAACCAGTACTCGCTTGCCATGGCCCCGAAATCACCGTGACTGCCAATCCCCTCGACGACCCGTTCTATTACCTCAACAACTTCCGCCAGGTGCTTGATTGGCTTGAGCTTCGTTACGCCGATGTCATGAGCGAAGCGGAGCACGCCTTCATCCGCGACTTCAAGACACTGCCGCGCGGATCCCAGGGATTGCTGGTGCGGATGGTGATGCGCAAGGGCGTGCATTTTCGTGCCGGCAAGCTGAGTTATCCGGAAATCGGCGACATCGCCGAGGCGGCGCAACCGCTGCTGGAGCAGGGCTGGCTCGATGAACAGGCGCCGTTGTCGATGGCGGATCTGTTCGAGGTGTTGCTCAAGGCCGAGATCCTGCAAGCCTTCGGCCCGGCCATCGATCAGCCCCGAGGCAAGAAAGCCGACTGGTTGCCGCAGCTGCACGAACAGTTCCCCGAGCCCCGCAGTTTCCTGCAATGGTGCCCGGCGCTGGCGGATCGACTGTTCAGCCTGACATTGATGGACCTGTGCGATCGTTTTCGCCTGATGTTCTTCGGCAACCTCTATCAGGACTGGTCGGAGTTCGTGCTCGCCGACCTCGGCATTTTCACTTATGAAAAAGTCGAATTCAGCGCTGATTCCCGGGGCTTGCGCAGCCGTGCCGACGTCGATGCCTGCCTGTTTCTTCACGACTGCCAGCTGTCTTTCGAAGCCGGCGAGCCGCTGGAGCCGATCGTCGAACAGGTCGCGGCGCTGCATTTCGACAACCCTTGGCTGCAACGCCGGCGCGGCAAGCTGTTGTTCCAGATCGGCCAATACTGCGAGCGCATTGGCGAATTTGCCCTGGCTCTGAAGATCTATCGCGATTGCGCCTATCCCGGCGCCCGATTGCGGATGATCCGCGTGCTGGAGCGCAGCACCGAATATGCGTTGGCGCTGGAACTGGCGGTCATTGCCGAGCAGGCGCCGGAAACCGCCACCGAACAGCAGGGCCTGCAACGGGTGTTGCCACGCTTGCGGCGCAAGCTCGGCGGGCCACCGATCAAGCGCACGGCGCCCGGCCTGGTCGAGCGACTGGACCTGCACCTGCCGCGTCTCGATCCGGCATTGTCGGTGGAATATCACGTTCAGGCGCACCTGCACGAAGAAGCAGGCCCGGTGCATTACGTGGAAAACAGCCTGATCAACTCACTGTTCGGCTTGCTGTGCTGGCCGGCGATCTTCGCGCCGCTGCCGGGCGCGTTCTTTCACCCGTTCCAGCGCGGGCCGGTGGATCTGCTCAATGAAGACTTCCAGCCCCGACGCGCCGAGCTGTTTCAGGCCTGTCTGGCCGAACTCGACGATGGCCGTTATGCCGACACCATCCGCGCACGGTTCGCCGCCAAATGGGGCGTGCAGTCGCCATTCGTGTTCTGGGGCGCGCTCAATCAAGAGCTGCTAGAGCAGGCGCTGGCCTGTCTGCCGGCCGAACACCTCAAGCACTGGTTCAGCCGTCTGCTGCTGGACATCAAGGCCAATCGCGCCGGCATGCCCGACCTGATCCAGTTCTGGCCGCAGCACAAGACCTACCGGATGATCGAAGTCAAAGGCCCCGGCGATCGCTTGCAGGACAACCAATTACGCTGGCTGGAGTTCTGCCACACGCACCGCATGCCGGTCGCCGTGTGTTACGTGCAATGGGCGGAGCAGGGCGCTTGAGCTACAGCATCGCGGTGCGGGCGCTGTGCGAATTCACCGCGAAAACCGGTGACCTCGACTTGCGCTTCACCCCGTCACCGACCGCGCTGGAGGGGATTGCCGGGCATCGCACCGTGGCGTCCCGGCGCAACGACGCCTACCAGAGCGAAGTGGCGCTGGAGGGCGCATTCGGACCGTTGAAGGTCAAGGGCAGGGCGGACGGCTACGACCCGACGCAGAACTGCCTGGAAGAAGTCAAAACCTATCGCGGTGATTTGAGCAAGCAACCGGCCAATCACCGCTCGCTGCATTGGGCCCAGGCGAAAATCTACGGCTGGTTGATGTGCTGTCGTTTGCAGCTTGAGCAGATCAATCTGGCGCTGGTGTATTTCGACATCGTCACGGAAAAGGAAACCTGTCTGGTCGAAGCGTTCAGCGCCGATGCGCTGCGGCAGTTCTTCGAACAACAGTGCGGTTTGTTCCTGGCGTGGGCCGAACAGGAAATGGCCCACCGCGAAGCGCGCAACCGGGCGGCGCAGCAACTGGGGTTCCCCCATGCCGCGTTTCGCCCTGGCCAGCGTCATCTCGCCGAATCGGTGTTCAAGGCTGTCAGCACCGGCCGCTGCCTGATGGCCCAGGCCCCGACCGGGATCGGCAAGACCCTCGGCACCCTGTTTCCGATGCTCAAGGCGTTGGCGCCGCAGCAACTGGACAAGGTCTACTTCCTCACCGCCAAGACCCCCGGACGCAAACTGGCGCTGGATGCGGCGCAAGTGCTGTTCGATCACAGCGAAACCTTGCCCCTGCGAGTACTGGAAATGGTCGCCCGGGACAAGGCCTGCGAACACCCGGACAAGGCCTGCCACGGCGAATCCTGCCCGTTGGCCCAAGGCTTTTACGATCGCTTGCCCGCTGCCCGCGCAGCCGCCAGCCAATTGCGTCTGCTGGATCAGGCCGCGCTGCGAGACGTCGCGGCGCAGCACGGGGTGTGCCCGTACTACCTGAGCCAGGAAATGGCCCGCTGGGCCGACGTGGTGGTGGCGGACTACAACTATTACTTCGATTTCAGCGCGCTGCTGTTCGGTCTGGCCCAGTTCAATCAATGGAACGTCGCGGTGCTGGTGGACGAGTCGCACAACCTGGTCGAGCGCGGACGGCAGATGTACAGCGCCACCCTCGATCAGGCGACACTGGGCAGCGTGCGCAAAACCGCCCCCGAGGCCTTGAAGAAGTCGTTGCAACGGGTCAACCGCGAATGGAACGCCCTGCACAATGACCAGTTGGCGCCGTATCAGGCCTACGACAAGGCGCCGGAAAAACTGTTGCAGGCGCTCTCATCCTGTACGGCGAGCATTGGCGACTACCTCAACGATCACCCGCAAGGGCTCGACAGCGCGTTGCAGAACTTCTATTTCGAAATGCTGCAATTCGGCCGCGTGGCGGAACTGTTCGACGCGCATTACCTGTTCGACATCAGCAAACGCGACCTCGAGCGCAAACGCCCGTTATCGCAACTGTGCCTGCGCAACGTGGTGCCAGCGGCGTTCATCGGCCCGCGCCTGACGGCGGCGCGCAGCAGCGTGCTGTTTTCCGCAACCCTCAGCCCGCGCCACTATTACGCTGATTTGCTTGGCACGCCGGCCGACACAGTGTGGATCGATGTCGAGTCGCCGTTCAGCGCCGAGCAATTGCAGGTACAGATCGTCAGCCGGATTTCCACGCGTTTCACGCACCGTCAGGCATCACTGGAACCGATTGTCGAGCTGATCGCCCGCCAGTTCAGCGAACGTCCGGGCAACTATCTGGCGTTCTTCAGCAGTTTCGATTACCTGCAACAGGTCGCGCAGTTGCTGGCGGAGCGGCACCCGCACATCACCCGCTGGCAGCAATCTCGAGGCATGACCGAAGGGGCGCGCCAGGATTTCCTCGATCAATTCACCGCCGACAGCCAGGGCGTCGGCTTTGCCGTGCTCGGCGGCGCGTTCGGCGAAGGCATCGATCTGCCCGGCGCACGGCTGATCGGCGCGTTCATCGCGACCCTCGGGCTGGCCCAGCTCAACCCGGTCAATGAACAGATGAAGCGGCGCATGGCCGCGATCTTTGGTGCCGGTTACGACTACACCTACCTGTTCCCCGGCGTGCAGAAAGTGGTACAGGCCGCCGGACGGGTGATCCGCACGCAGCAGGATCGCGGCGTGGTGATGCTGATCGACGATCGCTTTGCCGAAAGTCGCATCCGGCAATTGCTGCCGCGCTGGTGGCAACCTGATCTCTCAGAAGCACCTTTCCAAACCGCCGGTTTGACGCATACTCCAGTGATTGAAAAACTGTTTTGAGCCAAGCCTGATGAGCGAGAACAAGAAGTCCGCTGCTATCGAAGACATGCGCTTTCGTTTGCTGATCGATGCGGTGGTCGATTATGCGATCTACATGATTGACCCCGAGGGCATCATCACCAGCTGGAACTCCGGCGCCAAGCGCTTCAAGGGATACGAAGAAGCGGAAATCCTCGGCGAACACTTTTCCCGGTTTTACACCGATGAGGACCGCGCAAAAGGTTTGCCGCAGCGAGCGCTGGACACGGCGATTCGTGAAGGCCGGTTCGAAGGCGAAGGCTGGCGGGTACGCAAGGACGGCACGCATTTCTGGTGCCACGTGGTGATCGATCCGATTTTCAGCCCGAGCGGGCAACTGCTCGGGTTCGCCAAGATCACCCGCGACCTGACCGACCGCAAGATGGCCGAAGAAACTCTCAAGCAGAGCGAACAACAGTTCCGCCTGTTGGTGCAGGGCGTCACCGACTATGCGATCTACATGCTCAGCCCGGAAGGCCGGGTGACCAGCTGGAACCCCGGCGCGCAGCGGATCAAGGGTTACAAGCCGGACGAGGTCATCGGCAAGCACTTCTCGATGTTCTACACCCCGGAAGACCGTGAGATCGGAGAACCCCAGCGGGCCCTGGAAACCGCGGTGCGCGAGGGCCGTTTCGAGAACAAGAGCTGGCGCCTGCGCAAGGACGGCACGCGGTTTCTGGCCCATGTGGTGGTCGATGCGATTCGCGGCGACACCGGCACCTTGCTCGGTTTTGCCAAGATCACCCGCGACGTCACCGAGGCTACCCAGGCGCAGCAGGCACTGGAGAAAACCCGCGAAGCGCTGTTCCAGGCGCAGAAAATGCAGGCCATCGGCCAACTCAGCGGCGGCATTGCCCACGACTTCAACAATCTGTTGACGGTGATCCTCGGCAACCTGGAAATCGTGCGCAAACGCCTGGGCGACGACCCGAAAGTCAGCCGTCTGCTGGAGAACGCCACCCAGGGTGCATTGCGCGGTGTATCGCTGACCCAACAGATGCTGGCCTTCGCCCGGCGTCAGGAGCTCAAGACCGAACCGGTCGAAATCCCGAAACTGGTGCAGGGCATCACCGGGCTGTTGCGCAGTTCGCTGGGGCCGGGGATCCGCATCGAAACGCAGTTTCCCGAAGATCTGCAAGCGGTGCTGGCCGACAGCAACCAACTCGAACTGGCGCTGCTCAACCTGGCGACCAACGCCCGTGACGCCATGCTCGAGGGCGGCAGCGTCACCATCAGTGCCGAACCCGAAGTGGTGCTTGAACAGCACGATTCGAAGATGGCGGCAGGGCGCTATGTCTGCCTGAGGGTGACCGATACCGGTGAGGGCATGGACGCTGAAACGCTGGCGTCGGCGACCGATCCGTTTTTTACAACCAAAGGTTTGGGCAAGGGCACCGGGCTGGGGTTGTCGATGGTCCATGGCTTCATCGAACAACTGGGTGGCCGATTCATTCTGAAAAGTACCCAGGGGCAGGGCACCACCGCTGAACTGTGGTTGCCGGTGGCCATCGACGGTGTCGCGGCCAAACCGCTTGGCCCGATTGCGTCTACCGAAACGGTACCGCGTCTCAGCGTGCTGGTGGTGGATGACGACAGCCTGGTGCGCACCAGCACGGTCCTGCTGCTGGAAGACCTCGGCCACCGGGTGGTCAGCGCCACCTCCGGTGCCCAGGCGCTGGAGTTGTTCGATCAGGGCGAGGTCATCGACCTGATGATCACCGACATGGCCATGCCGCAGATGAGCGGCGCGCAACTGGCTCACGCCGTGCGCCTGCTCAAGCCGGACCTGCCGATCATTCTCGCCACCGGTTATGCCGAGCGCCTCGAAGGCTTTGCAGCGGAGCTGCCGCGACTGTCGAAACCGTTCAACCAGATGAATCTGGTGGAGATCATTGCCCGGTTGATGAAGTGAGTTCAGGTTTTGCGTGTTTTATGCAGCTCATAGCGGGCGAGAATCGGCTGGGTGCTGACGCCGTGCAGCAAAATGCTTAGCGCCACCACCGACAGGGTCAGGTCGGTACACAGCGTACCCACGCTGTCGCCCAGCCCATGGTTCAGCGCATAAAAGAGGTAGAACAGACTGCCGATGCCACGAATGCCGAACCAGCCGATCAATAACCGTTGGCGCCCCGCAAGCAGCGATCCCCACGGCATCAACGCCACGCAGGCGGGGCGGATGACACAGAACAGCACCCCGCCGACCAACAGCGCCCGCCAGTCCCAGTGACTGACCAGCACCACGCCCAGCAGGGTGACCAGAAACACCTCCATGGCCCGCTCGACCAGACTGCCAAAGGCGAGCATGTCACCCATCATGATGCCGGCGGCCACCTGGCTGTCTTCCAGTCGTTCGGTGTCGCCGTGCACCGCGTGCTGCGGTTCGACGTTCTGATGGCCGACCACCGGTTGTACCAGATGCTCGGCGGGCGGTTGGTGGACGCCGGTGGATTTGACTTCCTCCTGCCGCAACCCCAGGCCAGCGGCGAACACCGACAGAAAACCGTAGCCGCCGATGGATTCCGCCACCACGTAGGCCAGCGCGATCAACGCCAGTGCCAGGTAGTCGTTGGGGCTGAGGGTGCTGTCATCGTTGCGGATGCGCATTGAAAGGGTCAGACGGCCAATACCCCGCCCCATCCAGTAACCGCTGAGCAATCCGGCGGGTACGGCCCAGAGCAGGCTGCGCAGCACCCAGTCGGGCCACTCGGCGGCAAAACCTTCACCGTGCAGCAGCAACAGGCCGAGGATCACGAAAGGAAAGGCAATCCCGTCATTGAGCCCAGCCTCGCCCGACAGGCCGAACCGCACGCTGTCGACGTCCCGCGCATCGTTGACCTGCACCAGCGCCGCGAGCACCGGGTCGGTCGGCGCCAGAATCGCCCCGATCAGCAACGAAGGGCCCCACGGCATGTGCAGGCCAAAGTGCAACAGCAGGCACACACCAATGATGGTCAGCACCATCACCGGCCCCGCCAGGCCAAATGCGATCCGCCAACGTTTGTCGCGCAACGGCAAGCGCAGTTTCAAACCGCAGACAAACAGGGAAAACAGCACCGCGACTTCGGTCAGGTGCTCCATCCACAAAGAGGCCTCGTCCAGCGGCAACTTCAGCAGATCCAGCCCGAACGGCCCGATGCCTACGCCCAGCAACAGGCAGACCGCCGACGTCGTCACAGGCATCCAGCGCAGGTAGGACGACGTCAGCGCCAGGGTCAGCAAGACGGCACCGAGTACTGCCACCCAGATGATAAATGTCATGGTTGCCGGCCCGTCCTGCCCCTCGCGACCTGCTTGGGGCCTTGAAGGTATTGAGACGTGTCACGAGCGCCGGTTCACTTTTTCTGACCGACAGTGCCTTCCTGGCCCTGGGGTAAATCAGGCCTTGCGATTCGCCAGACTGCGTTCCATCCGCGCGATCCCTTCTTCCAGCATCGAACGTGGGCAGCCGAAGTTCAGGCGCACGAACTGTTGGCTGTGCTCGCCAAAATCCAGACCAGGGCTGAGGCCGACGCGGGCGTGTTCAAGGAAGAATTTCTGCGGGTCGTCCAGATCCAGCGCCGAGCAATCGAGCCAGGCCAGGTACGTGCCTTGCGGCACATTGATGGTCACGCCGGGCAAGCGGCTGCGCACGGCGTCTACCAGCCAGTCACGGTTGGCTTGCAGGTAGTGTTTCAGCGCTTCAAGCCATGGGCCGGCCTCGCTGTAGGCCACGCGCGTGGCTTCCATGCCCAAAGGGTTAACGCTGTCGACCATGCCGCAACGGGCGTGGTTGACGCGTTCGCGCAGCGCGGCGTCCTGGATGATCATGAACGAGGTCTTGAGGCCGGCGATGTTGTAGGCCTTGCTCGCCGACATCAGGGTGATGGTGCGCCGGGCGATTTCCGGACTCAGGGACGCGGTCGGAATGTGCACGCGGCCGTCGTAGCACAGCTCGGCGTGGATCTCGTCGGAGATGATCCAGGCGTCCTGCGCCACGCAGATGTCTGCAACCGCTTGCAGTTCTTCACGGCCGAAGACCTTGCCGATCGGGTTGTGCGGGTTGCTCAGGAGCAGGGCGCCGCCACCTTTCAGGGATTCACGCAGTGCGTCCAGCGGGGTGGCGTAGGTGCCGTCGGCCTGGGCGTTGAATTCCAGTTCGACCTTGTTCAGGCCCCAATGGCCTGGCGCATGGCGCAGCGGCGGGTAGTTCGGGGTTTGCACTACGACGTTCTGCTGCGGTTGTACCAGCGCCTTGAGCGCCATGTTGAAACCCGATTCCACCCCCGGCAGGAAGATCAGCTCTTGCGGTTTGACCCGCCAGGCGAACTTGTTCCAGAGGTCGGCGACGATGGCCTCGCGCAGGTTGTCCTGGGCCACGCTGTAGCCGACCAGCGGGTGCAGCAGGCGTTGTTGCAGCGCCTCGATGACCACCGGCGGCGCGGCGAAATCCATGTCAGCGACCCACATCGGCAACACGTCGGCCGGATAGCGGCTCCACTTGGTGCTGCCGGTGTCGTGGCGGTCGAATACCTGATCAAAATCGAAAGTCATGCGCGGTCTCTGAAGGCGGAGATGGGTCGTGCCGGCGATGATAAACCCCCACCCCCTGTGGGCGCGAACTTGTGACCGATGAATGGCCGACGGTCGGTTTTCACACAAGCGGCGGGAGCTTTGTCTACAGTGAAAAAGTCGGCACTCGTGTGCCGCAACCGTGATTGTCCAGAACAAACCCGGCTCAAGTACCGGGTTCCACCTGATCAGGAGTGCACGATGGATCTCAGCCGTCGTCAGTTCTTCAAGGTCGCCGGTATCGGCCTTGCAGGCTCTAGCCTGGGCGCGTTGGGCATGGCCCCGACGCTGGCCTTCGCCGAGCAGGTGCGCCACTTCAAGCTTGCCCACACCCATGAAACCCGCAACACCTGCCCGTATTGCTCGGTCGGTTGCGGCTTGATCATGTACAGCCAGGGCGATGCCGCGAAGAACGTTGCGCAAAATATCATCCATATCGAGGGCGACGCCGACCACCCGGTCAACCGCGGCACCCTGTGCCCCAAAGGCGCGGGCCTTCTGGACTTCATTCACAGTCCCGGCCGCTTGCAGTACCCGCAGGTGCGCAAGCCCGGCAGCAGCGAATGGACCCGGATCACCTGGGACGAAGCCCTCGACCGCGTCGCCGACCTGATGAAGGCCGACCGCGATGCCAATTTCGTCGAGCAGAACGCCCAGGGCCAGACAGTGAATCGCTGGCTGACCACCGGATTCCTCGCAGCGTCGGCGGCGTCCAATGAAGCGGGCTACATCACCCACAAGGTGGTTCGCAGTCTCGGCATGCTGGGGTTCGATAACCAGGCGCGTGTCTGACACGGCCCGACGGTGGCAAGTCTTGCCCCGACGTACGGCCGTGGAGCCATGACCAACACCTGGACCGATATCGCCAACGCGAATCTGATCCTGGTGATGGGTGGCAACGCAGCAGAAGCCCATCCTTGCGGCTTCAAATGGGTGACCGAAGCCAAGGCGCACAATGCCGCGCGGCTGATCGTGGTCGATCCGAGGTTTACCCGGACCGCGTCCGTGGCCGATTACTACGCGCCGATCCGCACCGGCAGCGACATCGCGTTCATGGGCGGGCTGATCAATTACCTGCTGACCGAGGACAAGATCCAGCACGAATACGTGCGCAACTACACCGACGTGTCGTTCATCGTCAAAGCCGGTTTCGGCTTCGAGGACGGGCTGTTCACCGGTTACGACGCGGCCAAGCGCAGCTACACCGACAAATCCACCTGGGGTTACGAACTCGGTGAGGACGGTTTCGTCAAAGTCGACCCGACCCTGCAGGACCCGCGCTGCGTCTATCAATTGATGAAGCAGCATTACAGCCGCTACAACATCGACCTGGCGAGCCAGATCTGCGGCATGCCGGTCGATGCGATGCAGAAAATCTGGGAGGAAATCGCCACTTGCTCGGCCCCGGGCAAGACCATGACCATTCTCTATGCGCTGGGCTGGACCCAGCACTCGATCGGCTCGCAGATCATCCGCAGCGCGGCGATGGTGCAACTGTTGCTCGGCAACGTCGGTATGCCCGGCGGCGGGGTCAACGCCTTGCGCGGACACTCGAACATTCAGGGCCTGACCGATCTCGGCCTGCTGTCCAACGCGCTGCCGGGTTACCTGACCCTGCCCACCGACATGGAGCAGGACTACAACGCCTACATCAAGAAACGCACCCAAGTACCGCTGCGGCCGGGGCAATTGTCCTACTGGCAGAACTACAGCAAATTCCACGTCAGCTTGATGAAAGCCTGGTACGGCGCCAATGCCACCGCCGAGAATCAGTGGGCCTACAACTACCTGCCGAAACTCGACATTCCCAACTACGACATCCTCAAGGTGTTCGATCTGATGGGGCAGGGCAAGGTCAACGGCTACATGTGCCAGGGCTTCAACCCGATTGCCGCGTTGCCGGACAAGAACCGGGTGATGGCGGCGCTGGCCAAACTGAAATGGCTGGTGGTGATGGACCCGCTGGCCACCGAAACCTCGCAGTTCTGGGAACACGTCGGGCCGTTCAATGATGTGAAGAGCGCCGACATCCAGACCGAAGTGATCCGTCTGCCGACCACCTGTTTTGCTGAAGAGGACGGTTCGCTGGTCAACAGCAGCCGCTGGCTGCAATGGCACTGGAAAGGTGCCGACGGCCCCGGCGAGGCGCGCACCGACGTGCAGATCATGAGTGCGCTGTTCCTGCGCCTGCGTGAGCGTTATCAGGCCCAGGGCGGCAAATTTGCCGATCCGCTGTTGAAGCTGTCGTGGCCGTACAAGATCGCCGAAGAACCCTCGCCGGAAGAGATCGCCAAAGAGATCAACGGCTATGCCACCACGGATTTCACCGACGCCACCGGCGCGGCGATCAAGGGCAATTCGCAACTGGCCGGGTTCGCCCAGCTCAAGGATGACGGCAGCACCGCATCCGGCTGCTGGATCTTCTGCGGCAGCTGGACCGAAGCCGGCAACCAGATGGCCCGCCGCGACAATAACGACCCTTACGGCATGCATCAGCATCAGGGTTGGGCGTGGGCCTGGCCGGCCAACCGGCGGATTCTGTACAACCGAGCTTCTGCGGACGTCGCCGGCAAACCGTGGGATCCGAAAAAACGCCTGGTGTGGTGGAACGGCAAGGCCTGGGGCGGCACCGACGTGCCGGACTACAAGGCCGACGTACCGCCGGAAGCCGGTATGAACCCCTTCATCATGAACCCCGAAGGCGTGGCGCGGTTCTTCGCCGTCGACAAGATGAACGAAGGGCCATTCCCCGAGCACTACGAGCCGTTCGAAACCCCGATCGGCATCAACCCGCTGCACCCGGAAAACAAGAAAGCCACCAGCAACCCGGCGGCGCGGATCTTCGATTCGGTGTGGGACAGCCTCGGCGTGGCCAAGGATTACCCGTACGCCGCCACCAGCTACCGGCTGACCGAGCATTTCCACTTCTGGAGCAAGCACTGCAAGTTGAACGCGATTGCCCAACCCGAGCAGTTCGTGGAAATCGGCGAAGTGCTGGCCAAGGAGAAAGGCATCGCTGCCGGCGACCGGGTGCGGGTCACCTGCAAGCGCGGGTTCATTGAAGCGGTAGCGGTGGTGACCAAAAGGATCCGGCCGTTGCAGGTCAACAACCAGGTGGTGCACCAGATCGGCATTCCGCTGCACTGGGGCTTCACCGGCCTGACGCGCCACGGTTACCTGACCAACACCCTGGTGCCGTTCCTCGGCGATGGCAATACACAGACCCCGGAATCCAAGTCATTCCTGGTCAACGTGGAGAAGCTCTGATGGAGAATCTTTAGATGGCCAGCCAAGACATCATTGCCCGCTCGGCCACCACGACCCCGGCGCCGTCGATACGCGACCAGGAACAGGTGGCCAAACTGATCGACACCACCAAATGCATCGGTTGCAAAGCCTGCCAGGTCGCATGCTCGGAATGGAACGAGCTACGCGACGAGGTAGGCCACAACCACGGCACCTACGACAATCCGCAGGATCTGAGTGCCGATTCATGGACGCTGATGCGCTTCACCGAGCACGAAACCGACGCCGGCAACCTCGAATGGCTGATCCGCAAGGACGGCTGCATGCACTGCGCCGAACCCGGATGCCTGGCGGCGTGCCCCAGCCCCGGCGCGATCATCAAGCACGCCAACGGCATCGTCGATTTCGATCAGGACCACTGCATCGGTTGCGGTTATTGCATCACCGGGTGCCCGTTCAACATTCCGCGTATCTCGCAGAAAGACCACAAGGCCTACAAATGCACCCTGTGTTCGGACAGGGTGGCAGTGGGGCTGGAACCGGCCTGCGTGAAAACCTGCCCGACCGGGGCCATCGTGTTCGGCACCAAGGACGACATGAAGACCCACGCCGCCGAGCGCATCGTCGACCTGAAAAGCCGTGGCTTCGACAATGCCGGCCTGTATGACCCGGAAGGCGTCGGCGGTACCCACGTCATGTACGTGCTGCACCACGCCGACACCCCGAAAATCTACGCTGGCCTGCCGGACAACCCCGAGATCAGTCCGCTGGTGGGCTTGTGGAAAGGCATCAGCAAACCGCTGGGCCTGCTGGCCATGGGCGCGGCAGTGCTGGCCGGGTTCTTCCATTACGTGCGGATCGGCCCGAACCGGGTCGAGGAAGATGAACATCCCGAACCGCCCGACACCTCGGTGCATGTTGTCGATCCGGCGGTGCACACCTTCGACCCACGCGGGGAGGGCCGGCCATGAGCAACAAGACGATCCTGCGCTACACCGCCAACCAGCGCACCAATCACTGGCTGGTGGCGATTCTGTTCTTCATGGCCGGGCTGTCGGGGCTGGCGTTGTTTCATCCGTCGATGTTCTGGCTGACCCACCTGTTCGGTGGCGGGCCGTGGACGCGGATCCTGCACCCGTTCATGGGCGTGCTGATGTTCGTGTTCTTCCTCGGCCTGGTGTTTCGTTTCTGGCGCTCGAACTTTTTCATCGACAACGACTGGAAATGGCTGCGACGCATCGACCGGGTGCTGGTCAACGACGAAGAGACCGTGCCGGCGGTGGGCAAGTACAACGCCGGGCAGAAGCTGCTGTTCTGGACTTTACTGCTGTGCATGCTCGGGCTGTTGTTCACGGGGTTGGTGATCTGGCGCGCGTACTTCAGTCATTACTTCGGCATCACCACGATTCGGTGGGCGATGCTTTTGCACGCACTGGCGGGGTTTGTGCTGATCCTGAGCATCATCGTTCACATCTACGCCGGGATCTGGATTAAGGGTTCGGTGGACGCGATGATGCACGGCTGGGTCAGCCGCGCCTGGGCCAGGAAACACCATGCACTCTGGTATCGCGAGGTGGAAAACCAGGATCCGCCAGAGCGACCGGTCACAAAAAAGGGCTGACAGTTGCCAACCATCCTTGAACCCGGAGAAATCGAAGCGGCGGCCAGTTCGCCGCCGTTTCTGCACCTGCCACCGCACAATCTGTTCATGCTGCGGGCACAGCGTCTGGAGCGCTTGGCCGAAGGTCATCCGCTGGCCGATTACCTGCATTTGATCGCCGGTTTGTGCCGTGTCCAGCAGCAGATCTTCGATGATCCGCCCTCGACCGCGCCCCTCGATGAACAGCGGCTGGAAGTCTGCCGGCAACACGGCATGCCGCCGTTCGCTGCCGACACTTTGATTCGCGAGGACACCTGGCAGGTGTATCTCGAGGCCTTGCTCCTGCGTTATGTCGCCCCCGAACAACTGGCGGTGATCGAGGCCGTGACCACGCTGCGCATCGCCAGCCCCGGTCAGCTACGGGCGTGGGCCGTGGCGCTGGTCAGCGGCCAGTACTCGCTGGTGCCGGCGGCGCTGGTGCCGTTTCTCGGCGCGGCGCTGCAAGCGGCGTGGAGTCACTGGCTGCTCAGTGCGCCAAACCTGCAACTGACGCCCGGCGACAGCCTCAGCCAGTGCCCGGCCTGCGGCTCGCCGGCCATGGCCGGGGTGATCCGCCATCGCGGCAAGCACAACGGCCTGCGTTATCTGGTGTGTTCGCTGTGCGCCTGCGAATGGCATGTGGTGCGGGTCAAGTGCGTGTATTGCGAGCAGAGCAAAGGGCTTGAATACCTGAGCCTCGAGGATGACCGCCACGCCGCCAATCAGGCGCCGCTGCGCGCCGAAGTCTGTCCGGGCTGCAACAGCTACCTGAAGTTGCTGTATCTGGAAAACGACGGGGAGGGCGAGGCGCTGTCGGCGGATCTGGGCAGTCTGCTGCTCGACATGCGCCTGGCCCAGGACGGCTATCAGCGCCTGGCGCCAAATCTGCTGCTGGCGCCCGGCGACGAATAAGCCTCAGCGATGGGGCAGTTCAACCTGCGCCCGTAAGCCGCCGTTGCGGCGATTGCGCAGACTCAGCTCGCCACCCTGTTCGCGAATGATTCCCCGGGCCGCCGAAAGACCGAGCCCAACGCCGCCCGTGTCACGGTTGCGCGAGGTCTCGAGACGGAAGAACGGATCGAACACCCGCTCCAGCGCGTCCTCGGGAATCCCCGGCCCCTCGTCAATGACCTCGATGCGGATCGACGCGTCATCGCTGCTCAGCGCCACGCTTGGGCGCTGTCCGTACTTCACCGCGTTATCCAGCAGATTGACGATGACCCGTTTGATGCCCAGCGGCCGGCCGTCGTACACCACATGCGCCGGGCCGCTGAAGTCGATGTCGATGTGCTGATCGCGGTAGTCATCGACGATGGTTTGCAGCAACTCCGACAGATCGAACGTGGTGGATTGCTCCAGGTGGGTGTCTTCCCGGAAGAACGCCAGGGCGGCGTTGATCATCGATTGCATTTCCTCGATGTCGCGGATCAGTTTGCCCTGATGGTCGAGGTCTTCCATGAACTCGCTGCGCAGGCGCATCCGGGTCAGCGGTGCGCGCAAGTCGTGTGAGATGGCGGCCAGCATGTGGGTGCGTTCGCCGATGAAATGCTGGATCTGCGCCTGCATCGTGTTGAACGCGACGATGGCCTGACGGATTTCATGAGGGCCTTCGAGGTGGATCGGCGGCGCTTTCAGATCCCCGCCAAAACGCCGCGCCGCATGGGCGAAGCGCTGTAACGGCTGGGCCAGTTGCCGGGTGGCGAGCCAGGCGACCAGCAGCGTGGCGACCAGCCCCAGGGCAACGATCACGGCAATCCGCACGTTCAGACTCAAGCCCCAACTGCGCTCCGGCGGTGTGAACGACAGCCAGCTGTCATCGGCCAACCGCACCAGCGCCATGTAATGTGCGCGAGGGCTGCCGGCGGGCCAGTCGTCGGGGTTGAACACGTCGATCTGTCGGTCATCGCCGAGCAATTGCCGCAGCGCCGGCACTTTTCCGGCCTCGACCTGTTCGCCATCCCCCGGCAGACCGAAGTCGACTCGACGGGGCTTCCACACCACTTCCAGCATCGGGCTGCTGGCGGCACTGGCCAGTTGCGGGCGCAAGGTGGCCGGCGCAGCCTCGATCACTCGGGTGGTGGCGGCGATCTGCTCCAGCAGTCCGGTGCGCTCGATCGGCGGTCGGGCCCAGATCCCCGCAACCTGCACGAACAGCGCATTGAGCAGCAGCGAAGCGAGCATGGCCGCGACGATTGTCAGGGCAATCCGCCGACTGAGGGTGTCGCGCCGCAGCATCCGGCCGATCATGAGCGGCTGACCTTGGCGGTGAACATGTAGCCGCCGTTGCGCACGGTGCGGATCAGGTCCGGGCGTTTGCTGTCCGGCTCGATCTTGCGCCGCAGCCGGCTGATCTGCACGTCGATGCTGCGGTCATAGGCGTCGTGGCCCTGGCCGTGGGTCAGGTCGATCAGTTGTTCGCGGGTCAGGATGCGTTGCGGATGTTCGAGCAACACCAGCAGCAGATCGAATTCGCCGGCGGACATCGGGATCATCACGCCCTCGGGCGAGCGCAGTTCGCGGCAGGTGATGTCCAGATGCCAACCGGCGAAGGCCATGACCGGCCGTGAAGGCTCGCCAACCAACGGGGTGTTTTCACCAACCCGACGTTGCAGGGCGCGCACCCGGGCCAACAATTCCTGCGGGGCGAAGGGCTTGGTCAGGTAGTCGTCGGCGCCCAGTTCCAGGCCGACGATCCGGTCGCTCAGCTCGGCCATGGCGGTGAGCATGATGATCGGGATGCCCATTTGCGCCCGGACCTTCTGGCACAGGCTCAGGCCACCCTCGCCGGGCAGCATCAGGTCGAGGATGATCGTGTCCGGCCGCGCCTGGGCAATGGCCGCCCACATGGCCTCGCCATGGGCGGCGACATCGACCTGATAGCCATGCTGAACGAAGAACTTCTTCAGCAAGGACAGAATTTCCCCGTCGTCATCGACGATCAGCAATCTGCTCACGTTTGCGCAATCCATGAACCCAAAAAGAAGCGCATCTAAAACCATTTCGATGCGCCGGTCATATATTTCAATCCTGCAACATTCCTTCAGTGCGGACATCAGCCGGACATCGTCGGGCAAACATCCGCAGGCACTCTGCACGCCTTCCAACCAAGGGGGCTCAAGATGAAGGACATGAACAGCGACTACATCACCCGGGACCATGGCGCCGTGCGCCCGTTGATCCTGACCCAGCGCACCACCGCACCGGGCCCGGACACGCCGATCCTGTTCCAGGAGACGTGCCTGGGGCTGGCCAACGATCAGAGTCAGTTGATCCTGCGCCGCTATTTCGAACGGTTCAGCCCGACCGAGGCCCATTGGGTCGAATACCTCCACTCGATTCCTACCGCCGAATTCATCCAATGGATCATGACCCACGGCCAGTTGCGCATCGAATGCTCCGACAACACCCCGCACAACCACGTCCACGCCTGAAAAAGGAAACACCCTCGATGAGTAACCATCGCTCACTGGCCGTGTTGTTTGCCGCCACCCTCAGCCTGTCGGCGTGCAGCAGCAAAAAACTTCCGGCCGAGCCGCAGGCCGGGTTTCTAAGGGATTACAGCGTGCTCAAGGAAGGGCAGACCGCTTCGGGGCAGAAGATTCTGAGTTGGGTCAGCCCGACATTGGCCAGAGGCCGTTACACCCAGGTTTATCTGGCGCCGAGCCAGTTCTATCCAAGGCCTCAGCCGTCGCAGCGCATTCCACAAAGTACCTTGTCGGGCGTGACCCATTATTACGACGCAGCCCTCAGGCTTGAGCTGGGCAAGGTGCTGCCGCTGGCGTCAAAACCCGGCCCGAACACGCTGATCGTCAAACCGGCCATCACCCAGGTCGCCGCCAGTACTCAGGGCCTGCGCTTTTATGAATGGCTGCCGGTGACGCTGGTCGCGGCCGGCGTGAGCACCGCCACCGGCATTCGTGACCGCGACAGTGAGATCGCCACGGAAGTGTCCTTCGAGGACGGTTCGACCGGGGAGGTCGTGGCCGAGGTGGTGCGCAAGGGCAAGGGCGTGCCGCTGGAAAACGATAAACAGGTCATGACGCCCGATAACGTCAAAGCCGTACTCGATGGCTGGGCCACTGACCTGAGTCAAACCTATGTACCGGTTCAGAGGGCCGCGCTGCGCTAGAGGCAGGGTGGTCTAACATCATCAGGCGTATTTCGATTTCGGGAGTGCCTGATGTCCGTGAGTGTTGCCCTGCGGTTACCGTCGATTGACAGCCTGTTGCGCCACCCCGCGTGCCAGCCATTGGCCGAGCGTTATGGGCGTGAGGCGCTGTTGACGGGGTTTCGCCAGTTACTGGATGACTTGCGCGAAGCGGTGGTGGCGGGGCAATTGACCGCCGTTGAAATCAGCCCTGAAGCACTGGCCGGGAGGGTTGCGGAACGTCTGGCGCTCAAGCAGCGCAGCCAGGTGCGCCGGGTGTTCAACCTGACCGGCACGGTGCTGCACACCAACCTCGGCCGCGCCCTGTTGCCCGAAGAAGCCATCGACGCGGTGCAACTGGCGGCGCGTTATCCCTTGAATCTGGAATTCGATCTGGCCAGCGGCAAGCGCGGTGACCGCGACGACCTGATCGAAGGCCTGATCCGCGAACTGACCGGCGCCGAAGCCGTGACCGTGGTCAACAACAATGCCGCCGCCGTGCTGCTGACCCTCAACAGCCTCGGCGCGCGCAAGGAAGGCATTATTTCCCGGGGCGAGCTGATCGAAATCGGCGGCGCGTTCCGCATCCCCGACATCATGAGCCGCGCCGGCGTGCGCCTGCACGAGGTCGGCACCACCAACCGCACCCATGCCCGCGACTACGAAGCGGCGATCGGCCCCCGCAGCGGCCTGATCATGCGCGTGCACGCGAGCAACTACAGCATCGAAGGTTTCACCGCCCGGGTGCCAACCTCCGAACTGGCCGCCTTGGCCCATCGGCATGACCTGCCGCTGCTCGAAGACCTCGGTAGCGGCAGTCTGCTGGACCTGACCCGTTGGGGCCTGCCGGCGGAGCCGACGGTGCGTCAGGCGCTGCTCGATGGCGCCGACATCGTTACCTTCAGCGGCGACAAGTTGCTTGGCGGGCCGCAGGCGGGAGTGATCGTCGGGCGCAAGGAGTTGATCGCGAAGATCAAGAAAAACCCGCTGAAACGCGCGTTGCGGGTCGACAAACTGACCCTGGCCGCACTGGAAGCGGTGCTCGGGCTCTATCGCGACCCGGATCGTCTGGCCGAGCGTTTGCCGAGCCTGCGCCTGCTGACCCGACCGCAAACCGAGATTCTGGCCCAGGCCGAACGCCTGCAACCGGCCTTGTCCCAAGTGTTGGGCGAGGGTTGGATCGTCACGGCGGTGCCGGCGCTGGGCATGATCGGCAGCGGCAGCCAGCCGGTGGCGCGCCTGCCAAGCGCAGCGTTGTGCCTGCGCCCGCAAGTATCGAAGCGCCTGCGCGGGCGTTGCCTGCTGACTCTGGAAGCCGCGCTGCGCGCCTTGCCGATCCCGGTGCTCGGGCGTATCGATGACGACGCGTTGTGGCTGGATCTGCGGCAACTCGACGATGAACCGGCGTGGCAGGCACAACTCGGGCAGTTGCAAACGTGATCGTCGGCACGGCAGGGCACATCGACCACGGCAAGACGTCACTGCTCGAAGCACTGACCGGGCAAACCGGCGACCGCCGCCCGCAGGAGCGCGAACGCGGGATGACCATCGACCTCGGTTATCTGTACGCAGAACTGGCGCCCGGCGCCGGGCTGACCGGTTTCATCGACGTACCGGGCCACGAGAAATTCACCCACAACATGCTCGCCGGCGCGCAAGGCATCGATCTGGTGTTGCTGGTGGTGGCGGCGGATGACGGCGTGATGCCGCAAACCCGCGAGCATCTGGCGATTGTCGAGCTGCTGGGCATTCCACGGGCGCTGGTGGCGATCACCAAGTGCGACCGGGTCGAGGCGGGCAGGGTGCAAGAGATTCGCCGACAGATTGAAAGCCTGCTGGCGACCGGGCCCTTTGCCGAAGCGCCGCTGCTGACGGTTTCCAGCGTGACGGGCGAGGGTGTCGATGCGCTGCGCGAGGCGTTGCTGCAGATAGAAGGCGAGGAGCGCAGTCACGAAGGCGGATTTCGCCTGGCTATCGACCGGGCGTTCAGTGTCGCCGGCGCCGGTATCGTGGTGACGGGGACGGCGCTTTCGGGCTCGGTCGCAGTCGGTGACAAACTCAGCCTCGGCCCGGCGGGCAAAACCGTGCGGGTCAGGGGCCTGCACGCGCAGAATCAAGCCGCCGAACAAGCCTTCGCCGGCCAGCGCGTGGCCCTGAACATCAGCGCGGATCGCCTGGAACTCGGGCAGATCCATCGCGGCCAATGGTTGCTCGCCGAGTGGCTGCACGCACCGAGCCAGCGGCTGGACATCGATTTCCGGCTGCTGCCGGGCGAACGGGTTTTCGAGCATTTCCAGCCGGTGCACCTGCATATGGGGACGCAGGACGTGATCGCTCGGGTCGCCTTGCTGGAAGGCTCGAGCCTGGCACCCGGCGAGCGCATGTTTGCGCAATTACTGACGAACGTTCCGGTGCACGGTGTCCACGGTGATCCGCTGATCCTGCGTGACGCCAGCGCCCAGCGAACCCTTGGCGGCGGGCGCGTGCTCGATCCGTTCGCCCCGGCCCGCCAGCGCCGCAGTCCGGAACGGCTGGCGCAACTGCGCGTGCTGGCGATCAGCTCCGAGCTGGAACAGGCCTTGCCGACGCTGCTGGAATACAGCGAAAGCGGCCTCGATCCGCAGCGCCTGGAGCGTCAGTTCAATCGTCCGCGTGAAAGTTGGTCACTGCCGGACAACGTCCGCCTGATCGAAACCCGTCAGGGCCCGGTGCTGTTCAATGCGCAGCGCTGGGGCATGCTCAAGTTCACCCTGCTGGAGCAACTGGCGCGCTTTCATGAGCTGGAGCCCGACCAGATGGGCCCGGATCGTGATCGCTTGCGGCGTTTCAGCGGTTTGAGCCTCGAACGCGCGACCTTCATCAGCCTGCTGGAAGAACTGCTTGGCGCCGGCTCGCTGATCGCCAGCGGCCCGTGGCTGCATTTGCCCGACCATCAAGTGCGCCTGAGCGCCGACGACGAAACCCTGTGGCAGGCGCTGCGGCCATTGTTCGAGCAGGCCGGTTTCGATCCACCCTGGGTACGCGACGTGGCGAAAGTCGTCGGTCAGGAAGACGCGACTGTGCGTTTGCTGCTGCGCAAACTGGCGCGCCTCGGCGTGATGCATCAAGTGGTGCGCGACCTGTTTGTCACCGACATCACGCTGCGGCAAATGGCGGCGGTGCTGCTGCGCCTGGCCGAAGAAAATCCGCAGATCGAAGTCACGGCATTCCGCGATGCGCTAGGCTTGGGACGCAAGCGCAGTATTCAGATCCTTGAATACTTCGATCGGCTGGGCCTGACGCGGCGCGTCGGCGAAGGCCGGCAAATCCGCACCGACAGTGCGCTGGCCAACCCCGGCGCGGACTGAGTTCAAGGAAGGCAATCGCGCCCGGTGGCGCGGCCGGGCTTCAAACCCGGTTGGGGACGGCATCCGTTCCCGGGCAGGTTCGACTCCGGCTGCCTTCCGCCAATTTCCCTCAAAAGCCCAACGGGTACTGAATCACAACGTAGATCCGGTCGATGTCATCGCCCGCCTGGGCGCTGTTGGCCCGGTGCGAAACGTGGGACAGCTGCACCGACAGATCCTTGGCCGCGCCGGACTGGACGGTGTAGCGCAGATCGATGTCGCGTTCCCAGTGTTTGCCGCCGTCTCCTTGCTGTGGCCGGTATTGCCCGCTGTCCGCATCGAACGGGTTATAGGCGCCGCCCTTGGGCGCGTGGGTGCCGTCGATGTGGCTGCCGGAAACATAACGGGTCATGAAGTTCAGCCCCGGAATGCCGAGGGCGCCGAGATCGAGGTCGTAACGCGCTTGCCAGGAACGTTCGTGGGCGCCGTTGAAGTCGGCGTATTTGATCGAGTTGGCCAGGTAGATCGAGTCGCCGCCGACGAAATCGAACGGCGTGTCGCCATTGATGCGTTGCCAGCCGAGCATCACCGCGTGGGCGCCGAAGGTGTATTTGCCCGAGAGACTGAACGCGGTGTTGTCGATGTCGCCGGCCAACGCCTGCCCGGTGTCACGGGTGTGGTAGACGTTGGCGTCGAGCAACAGGCCGGACTGTTTGAAATGCAGGTTGGCGTAGTACTGGCGCCAGGTGTCGCTCAGGTCGGACGCATACAGCGCGCCGCCCACCGGGCTGTCGCTGAACAGATCGGTGCCGACAAAACTGATGCTTTCGCCCTGGGTGCTGGCGCCATAGCCCTGAAAATCGCCTTTGCCGGAGGAACTGTCCTGATTCTTGAACGCCGTGAAGCGCCCGGCCACGATGCGCGCGTTGTCGATCTCATGGCTGTCGAGCAGAAGCCCCGTGGCGTATTCCGGTTGCAGGCGTTTGTCCGAAGTGTCGAACACCGGCGTTTCCACGGTCATTTCACCAAAAGCGAGGGTGGTTCTCGAAGTCTTCAACTTCAACGCGCCACCGGCACTGGAATAGTCGCTTTCGCTACGGCCGTCACTGTCCACCGGCAATAGTCCCGTGCCGGAATGCCCCTTGCCGCCATCGAGTTTCAGTCCATAAAAGCCGTGGGCATCGAGGCCAAATCCAACGGTTCCTTCGGTGAAACCGGATGCGAAAGTACCGATAAAGCCCTGAGCCCATTCCTGTTTGTAGTTTTTCCCGGCGGGTGAGGGCGAGCGGTAGTCGTTGCTCAGGTAGAAGTTGCGGCTGAGCACTTCGGTTTTGGCGTCGTCGAGAAATCCGCTGGCGGACGCGGTATTGGCGAGCCCGCCGATCAGTACGGCCAGCGCGAAGCGCGGCGTGGATAAAACCATCATGAGTCAGCGACCAGCATTGGCGGAAGGTGACGCCATGGTCACGCGGATCGGTCGCTGGTGATTGAGCGCATGTGCTGAGTTGAATGTGCGAACACGCGCCATCTTCCGCCGGCCGGCGGAGGATTGATTGTTCAAAGCACAAGACTTCACGCTCAAAAGCCGGATAATGGCGGCCAATTTGTTTAGCCCGCTATTCTGGTAACCCGCATGGAAATCAAGGTCAATTTTCTCGACAACCTCCGACTCGAAGCCAAGTTCGATGACTTCACGGTGGTGGCCGACCAACCGATCCGTTACAAGGGCGATGGCTCTGCACCGGGTCCGTTCGACTATTTCCTGGCGTCGTCGGCCTTGTGCGCGGCTTACTTCGTAAAGTTGTACTGCAGCACCCGCAACATCCCGACCGAAAACATTCGTCTGTCGCAGAACAACATTGTCGATCCGGAAAACCGCTACAACCAGATCTTCAAGATCCAGGTCGAGCTGCCGGCGGACATCTCCGAGAAGGATCGCCAGGGCATCCTGCGCTCGATCGACCGTTGCACGGTGAAGAAGGTAGTGCAGGCCGGGCCGGAGTTCGTGATCGAGGAAGTCGAGAACCTCGACGCCGATGCCCAGGCCCTGCTGATGCCGGCTTCCACGTCCGGCGCGGGCACCTGCATTGCCGGCAAGGACCTGCCGCTGGAACAGACCATCGCCAACATGTCGGGGATTCTGGCCGACCTGGGCATGAAGATCGAAATCGCTTCGTGGCGTAACATCGTGCCCAACGTCTGGTCGCTGCACATCCGCGATGCGCAGTCGCCGATGTGCTTCACCAACGGCAAGGGCGCGACCAAAGAGGGCGCGCTGGCCTCGGCGCTGGGCGAGTTCATCGAGCGGCTTAACTGCAACTTCTTCTACAACGATCAGTTCTGGGGCGAAGAGATCGCCAATGCCGAGTTCGTGCATTACCCGGACGAGCGCTGGTTCAAACCGGGCGCCAAAGATGAGCTGCCTGCAGAAATTCTCGACGAATATTGCCTGGGCATTTACAACCGCGACGGCGAACTGCGCGGCTCGCACCTGTACGATACCAACTCCGGCAACACCCAGCGCGGCATCTGCTCGCTGCCGTTCGTGCGCCAGTCGGACAACGAGGTCGTGTACTTCCCGTCCAACCTGATCGAAAACCTGTTTCTCAGTAACGGCATGAGCGCCGGCAACACCCTGGCTGAAGCCCAGGTGCAGTGCCTGTCGGAAATCTTCGAGCGGGCGGTCAAACGCGAAATCCTCGAAGGCGAAATGGCTCTGCCGGATGTGCCGCAAGAGGTACTGGCGAAGTACCCGGGCATCCTCGCCGGGATCAAGGCGCTGGAAGAGCAGGGCTTCCCGGTGCTGGTCAAGGACGCGTCGCTGGGCGGTGAATTCCCGGTGATGTGCGTGACGCTGATGAACCCGCGCACCGGCGGCGTGTTCGCCTCGTTCGGCGCGCACCCGAGCTTCGAAGTGGCGCTGGAACGCAGCCTCACCGAGTTGCTGCAGGGCCGCAGCTTTGAAGGCCTCAACGATCTGCCGCAGCCGACTTTCTCGGGCCAGGCCGTGACCGAGCCGAACAACTTCGTCGAGCACTTCATCGATTCCAGCGGCGTGGTGTCGTGGCGCTTCTTCAGTGCCAAGGCCGACTTCGAATTCGTCGAGTGGGACTTCTCCGGCAATGGCGAAAACTCCAACGCCGAAGAGGCCGCGACGCTGTTCGGCATCCTCGAAGACATGGGCAAGGAAGTCTACATGGCGGTCTACGAGCACATCGGCGCCAAGGCTTGCCGCATTCTGGTGCCGGACTATTCGGAGATCTATCCGGTCGAAGACCTGATCTGGGACAACACCAACAAAGCGCTGCAATTTCGTGCCGACATCCTCAACCTGCACAACCTGAGCAAGGTCGGCCTGCGCAACCTCGTCAAAGGCCTGGAACACAGCGAACTGGACGATTACACCGACATCACCACGCTGATCGGCATCGAGTTCGACGACAACACCCCATGGGGCAAGTTGACCATTCTCGAACTGCGCCTGCAGATCTACCTCGCCTTGCAGAAGTACGAGCAGGCCAAGGATCTGGTCGAAGCCTTCCTGCAATACAACGACAACACCGTCGAGCGCGGCTTGTTCTATCAAGCGGTCAACGTGGTGCTGGAAATGGAGCTGGACGAGGATCTGGAGCTGGAAGACTACGAAGCCAACTTCCGCCGCATGTTCGGCGACGAGCGCATGGATGCGGCGATCGGCTCGGTCAACGGCAGCGTGCGCTTCTACGGCCTGACGCCGACCAGCATGAAGCTGGAAGGGCTGGATCGGCACCTGCGCCTGATCGAGAGCTACAAGAAACTGCACGCGGCGCGGGCCAGCTTCGCGGGTTGATGCCGCTGGCAGCACGCACAAAAAAAGCACCTTCGGGTGCTTTTTTTGTGGTCGGCAAAGGATGGTGTCAGAGCGCGGCTTTCACCTGCAATCCAAACACCAGCGCATTGTCGATGTCCTTCCCGGAAAACGCGCCCGGCTCGATGATGTACTGCATATTCGGGCGCAGCGTCAGCCAAGGCGTGGCCTGATAGCCGTAACCGAGTTCTATCAATTGCTCGGCGCTGTCCAGGTTTGGAAACGCTGCGCCATTGTCCAGCGCTGCGTCTTGCAGCACATCGCGGCTGCGCGGGTTCGGCACTGCGCGGCCGTAGCCCAGCGCCACGGTGTCACGTGGGCGGCTGTCAAACGGTTTGTACAGCACCAGGCCGGTGCCGTACCACTTGCTGAACGGCGAAGCTGCTTCGCTGGCCGCCGAATACTGGCCGAAGGCGTGCAGGCTGCGGCCTTCGGAGGCGTCCGAGGCCCAGACGGCCTGGTCGATCAGGACGTAATGGCCGCCGCGTCCGGACACTTCCTTGTCACTGCCGATGCGTTTGACGTCGGAGCTGTCGTAGTAATAACCGACCTTGTACTCGCCGGGCAGTTTGCCGGCCTGCTTGTAGACCAGTTCGATCGGCACCACAGTGCCGGTGGTGTGTTTCGGGCCCAGGTGCCAGGCACGGCTGGAGTTGCCATTGCTTTGCGGGTCGACGTTGAACGCGGCCACGCGCAGTTGCCAGGCAGGGGAGAGGTCGTATTTCACCCGTACACCCAGGTGGGCGTTAGGGTAGTTGGTCCAGCCGCTGCCACCGGACATGTTCAGCGGGTGACCGCAGAAACCGGCGTTCATGAAGTTGCAGAGGATGCCGCTGTCCAGCCCGCCGAGGTCGTTACCCATGGCCATGTAGCCGAGTTTGACGTTCAGCGCCGGGGTAAACAGGCTGCGCTCGTAGCTCAGCTCGGTGAGGCGGGTGTAGAGGCCGCCGTAGTTTTCCTGGATGGGCAGACGGTTGCCGACCAGATCTTCCGAGGCACTGTTGCCGCGTCGGTCGTTGATGCTCAACTGGATCTTGCCGGCATTGTCGACGCCGTACAGTTTGCTCAGGTCGAATTGCGCGCCGAGCTTGATGTTTTGCGAGTAGCGCGCCGAGCGATGCAGGCCGCCGTCGGCGTTGTAGGCGGTTTCACCGGTGTAATCACCAGTGAACTTGATGCCGTCTTCATCGAGCTGGTGGCGCAGTCCGCCCCAGTCGCCGGTCAGGGTGTTGCGGGTGAACACGTTCGAATCGGTATCGGCGAGGGCGGGCAGGGCAGCGCCGCAGGTGAGACCGAACAGCATGCCGGTGAAGACCCCGGCGTGAGAAAAGCGAACAGCCAATGACATTGCTGAAATCCAGAGCGAAGGACATGAAACAACGCGGCACCCGAAGGTGCCGCGCACAAATGAAGTGAAGGAGGACGCTGCGGTTTACGGCAGGGCGTACGCCATCACGTAGTCGCCACGGTCGGTCGACTGACGAGCGCCGCCGGCGGTGATGACCACGTATTGCTTACCGGTTTTCGGCGACACATACGTCATCGGGCCGCCCTGGCTGCCAACCGGCAGACGTGCTTTCCAGACTTCTTCACCGTTGCCGCTGTTGAACGCGCGCAGGTAGAAGTCCTGGGTGCCGGCGATGAAGATCAGGCCGCCCTGGGTCGACAGGGTGCCGCCGAGGGTTGGCAGACCGATCTTGATCGGCAGGTGCATGCGGATGCCCAGGGGACCTGTGTCTTCAACGGTGCCGACCGGAACTTGCCAGGCGACTTTCTGGGTTTTCATATCGATCGCGGTCAGCGTACCGAACGGCGGGGCCTGGCACGGAATGCCGGCGACCGACAGGAAGCGGTTCTTGTTCACCGCGTAAGGCGTGCCTTTCAGCGGAACGGCGCCCATACCGGTGTTCAACGCTTCGCCACCGGAAGTTGCCTTGCCTGTGTTCTGCGACGGGATCATCTGAATCCACAGACCCAGACGCATGTCGTTGACGAAGATGAAGCCGTGCACCGGGTCAGTCGAGATGCTGCCCCAGTTCATGCCGCCCAACGAACCCGGGAAACTCAGGGATTTGTCAGTGCCTGGCGCGGTGTACAGCCCGTCGTAGCGCATCGACTTGAAATCGATCCGGCACAGCAACTGATCGTAAGGCGTGGCGCCCCACATGTCCGACTCGGTCAGGTGCTGAGCACCGATCTGCGGCATGCCGACCGATTTCGGCTGGGTCGGCGAGTAGGGTTCGTTCGGGATGTTCGACGCCTTGACCGGTACTTCTTTAACGTCGGTCAACGGTTTGCCGGTGGCGCGGTCGAGCACGTAAATCTGCCCGGCCTTGGTGCCGATCACCACCGCCGGCACGGTTTTACCGTCCTTGGTGAAGTCGATCAGGCTCGGTTGCATCGGCAGGTCGAAGTCCCAGAGGTCGTTGTGTACGGTCTGGTAGACCCACTTTTCTTCGCCGCTGTTGGCGTCCAGCGCCAGGATCGAGGCGCCATAGGTGTGATCCAGTTTGCTGCGCTCGACACCGTAGATGTCGGTGGATGAGCTGCCCATCGGCAGGAAGATCGTGTTGGTTGCCGGGTCATAGGACATCGGCGCCCAGCTGTTCGGCGTGCTGCGCACATAGGTGCTGCCATCGGCCGGTGCTTTTTTATCCTGCGGATTGCCCGGGTCGAATGCCCAGCGCATGGCGCCGGTCATCACGTCGAAACCACGGATCACGCCGCCCGGCATGTCGGTCTGCACGTTGTCGGCCACACGACCGCCAACCACCACGGTGGTGCCGGCCATCAGCGGCGCGGAGGACAGTTGATAGTAGCTGTCCGGGACATCACCCAGACCGGCCTTCAGATCGACCTGGCCGTTGTTGCCGAAACCCTGGCAGAACTCGCCGGTGTCGGCATCGACTGCGATCAGGCGGGCGTCGATGGTGTTGGTCAGCAGACGGCGTGTGCAGTTGGCTGCGGGTGCGACCGGGGGTTCGGTGACCGGCGAGCTGGCCGGTTTGGCGACGACGGCGCTGGCGTCGAAATACGCCATGCCACGGCAACGCTGCCAGACTTTGGACTGAGCGTTGATCGCGTTTTTCCAGAGTTCTTTACCGGTGTCGGCATCCAGTGCGATCAGGTTGTTGTGCGGGGTGCAGATGAAGACTTTGTTGCCGATCTGCAGCGGAGTCAGCTGGTCTTCGGCGCCGTTGCCGTCACTCTCGGCGATGTCGCCGGTGTGGTAGGTCCACGCGACTTTCAATTTGTCGACGTTGCTGCGATTGATCTGATCCAGCGCGGCGAAGCGGCTGCCACCCTCGGTATTACCGTAGTGCGCCCAGTCTTTCTGCGCCTTTTCCGGCTCGACCGGCGTCAGGCCCGGGCCAGTGCCGGTAGGGGCGACGGTCGGGTGCGCGACGAACATGTTGCCGGCAGCCACGGCCAGTCCAACCGCCAGAACAGCGGCAACGCCGTAAGCGCCACGACCCGGAACGCCGCCATTGGCACGTTTGAGCATCGGGTAGACCAGCGCGACCACCAGGCCCACGGCGCTGAACATGAACAGACGCGAGAACACCGGCCAGAACACCAGCCCCGCATCGATCACTGCCCAGATCGCCGTCCCCAGCAGGAATGCCGCAAACAGCCAGGCGCCGGCAGGCTTGCGACGTGCGATCAGCAGACCGGAAATGGCCATCGCCAGACCACCCACCAGGAAGTACCAGGAGCCTCCGAGGCCGACCAATTTCACACCGCCAGCGGCCAGTGCCAGGCCGAGCAGGGCGATGACCACGCCCAGCCCGACCAGAATGAATGTTGATATGCCCGAGAGGCGTTGACTCTGCTTCACGTTGAATGTCCCGTTGAAATGAGGCGGGCAGTATATCGTTAGGTAACTACCTAGTTAAATCACTAATTTTGAATAACGTATCTGCCACTTATCGAGGACGCTTCTGAACCAGCGCTCGGTATGCATTCGAGGATTTTCAGGGGTAAGAGGAGGGCGCCGGAAACTGGTGTTTTTGCCAAATCGGTTGGTATTTCTGACAGGCCAAATCCCGTATCGGCGCCGCTGGTGAAACATCAGTAAATTTTTATCCATGGATTTTTTGCGGAGCGGGAATATCAGCTCTACGCTCATGGCACCATGCCACCCCCTAGCATCAACTGGCTATAAGCAATGCGCCGCCAATCAGGACGAACGGCCTAACCATGATCATACGCACGCAGCAAATGGACGCTTTCAAGAACTCCTCGGTCGGGACCTTCAAACAGAAGGCACGTCGGCGACTGGAACTTTTCTATGCTGACAAGATAGAAACTCTGGAAACTCAAACTCTCGACGTGTTTATCGATCAACAAATCGAAACAGCGAAGCGTTATCACGCGCTGACCGAAACGCAGTTTTTTACCTTCATAGAGTGTGCACTGTGTTATGGGAGCGATTTCATCGAGGGAGGTCAAAACTGGTGGACGAGAGACTTTCTTGTCGTGACGGATACTGACCCGGGCACGCGCTACGAGTTGGTCAGGCAGTACGCCAACTTACGTTGTGGGGGGACGCTCTGATGTGTCGCGTAAAACCCCTCGCCGAGGGTGAAAAAGTGCTCGGATCGATTGTTGAGCCTTGTGCGGATGCGGGCATTCTGTGCATCAAGGTAATCGACGACAAAGACAAGCTGGTTGATAACGTCTTCCTGAGATTTCGCAACGAAGAGACCACTGTCAACACTGACACCCAACTTGTCAGCAGCAACGCAGAACTCTTTGTTTCCGACCATTTCGAGATAAAGGATGTACCTGTGGGAAAGTACAACATTATTCTCGAGAAGAAAGACGGCATGGAATTCATGGCAAGCCGCAGTCACCTCAAATTTGAGATCGCCGCCGGCCGCTTCACACTCATCGAGCTGGTCTACGTACCGGAGACGCAGATACCAATACAGGATCTGATCCAGGACCGGATTCTGGAAAACCGGGAACTGATGTCGCAGATGGAGGCCGATATTCCAGAGGACGCGACACTTATGTACTGCAGTGATTGCTGCATCGACTTTCCTACTTTACTGGCGCAACTCAACAGCCAAACAGCAATGGAAAACAGTCAAATCACACTTCTAGGTGTTCACGACCCCCTGCCATTCAGCATATTCAACGAAGTGCGCAAAGCGTTCGATGTAGTCGATTACTCTAGAACAGCCTTGAGACTAGGCGTAAGCGCTGGTAATGCCGGAGCCTTTCTGGAAGCAATGCACAAAAACAAAGAAAAAGTGGTTTTCCTTGTTCCCCCCAAGCCTAGGGAGAAGAGTCATACGCGTACATCGAAGGAATTCATCTGGTACAACGCCAACCCGCTTTGCAAAGAACATGTCACCTTTGTTTTTGGCTCTTACAACGTTGTTTCCACGGAGAATATTGAGCTGTACCTCAATGGTGACGATCAGACCATGCGAAAAAAGCAGTTGCTTACGCAATACTCGGAATTTCTCAAGCCTCAGATTCCTTGCCTGGATTCGACAAGTGAACGATTCAGACTTGCCAAAGACGAGCACGAGTCAGGCAAGCAGAAATTCAGTTTTACTGCGGACGATGCTGAGGGTGATATTGATCTTGACTCCCTTTAGTGCCGATGAACGCGGGGCTCGACAAGATCCCCGCTTCCTCCCTCCAAAAACATTCGCTCAAGCGTGCACGCCGAATCCGAATTGGCCGCACGCCCACGCAGCTCGGCATCCGGGAGTCTTTGACTTCTAAATGGACAATTCGGATATGACGTTAAGCGCGGCCTTGGTGAGTACAGGGCGAATCGGTCTATCGGTCGAAGGGCTGTTGTGCTCATCGTACTCATTGCGTCTCGGATCAGAAGGGCCATGCGCAGAGATAGGATTATGAATGGAACCCAAGCTTTTGAATTTCTGGGAAACGGTGGTTTGTGGGGATTTGACCGGAGGTATGTGGGATTGGACAGTTCATGAACATTTACGACATTTAACATAATATACATTACACGTAAGCCGAGCCTGTTCGTGTGTGTTGCGTTACACAGGAAATTACCTAGGCTCAACTGCAACGCTTCCTTCCATAAGGAGCAGCTTCAGCTGTTGCGCTTATGCCCATTGTTCGTTTGAAAGACAATTCCGTGCCACCGGGACTCATTGGTTGGTTGCTGACCGATGATCGTGGACGACCACGCTATTGGTCGACAGTTTGGTCTTCACTGGACGGTGCCAGCTTGGCGCCGTCCACACTACGAACCCAGCTGTCCGTCATCGAACAGTTGTACCAGTCGGCCAAACGGCTGTACCAGGCTGACGGCCTTGATCGCTTGATTGCGGAGCTCAAATTCGATGAGCTTGAAGCCTGTCTTGAGACGTTTTTCATCACGGCCAAGAATCATGGCGCCCAGACTGCAGCCAACTACCACCCCAACTGGCGTGTGGCCTACAGTTTTGTCAAAAGTTGTGTTCAGCGCCTGGTGAAAAGTCATGCCGATCCTGACATGCTTTGGCGGCTGAGCATGCGCCTGGAGCGTCTGGAGAAGCTGTTTGACTCGCTGGAGATGGCGCCCGCGCCGCCGGCAGAAATTGTCCGAGCGTTGCCAAGCCCTGTACTGGATGAGTTTTACCAGATCATTGATCCGTACTCGGTTCGTAATCCCTTTAGAAACAGCACGTTACGCTGGCGTAATTACGTATTGTGCCTACTCATGTTGCATCTTGGATTGCGCCGCGGTGAAACCCTGGTGCTGCCGATGGATGCATTAAAAAGCGAAAAGCGCTTCATCCCGACCGTAGAAACCGTGAACTGGCTGAACGTCGGCGATAATCCGTATCAGCGTGATCCGCGCCAAGAACAGCCCAGCCTAAAAAACAACAATGCCGCCCGGCAGCTACCAGTACCGCCAGCGTTGGCCAGCCTCATCAGGACCTTTGTCGAGGGCTACCGACCCTCGACCCGACACAGTTACTTATTTTCCTCGCTGGAAGGCAATCCACTATCATTACGCCAGGTCAATGGTATTTTTGTCACCATCACAGGTGAGCTCACCGCTGAAGCGCGCCAAACACTTCAGCAGTATCGCGGGGCCGGTCGCATTACACCGCACGACATGCGGCATACGTGTGCGACTGTCAGGCTTCATCAATTTGTAGAAAATGGTGACGACCTCGAGATGGCAATCCAGAGACTGCGAGCTTTTTTTGGCTGGGCCCGCACCTCAGATATGCCGCGACGGTACGCACGAGCTTTTTTTGAGGATCGCTTAGCCACCGTTTGGAATCATGCATTTGACGTCCATGTCAGCCATCTGCGCTCCTAAAAGGGGCAGATGAAGGAGCAGCGTATGCAGCGGAGTCAGTCGGGCTTTCTCGGTATCGCGAGGCTGTTAGAGGCGTTGGCTCCCCTGCCTCCCCTGCCCTCTGTAATCCGTTATTGGGATGATTTTGCAGACTGCTGGAAAACAATAAGAAATCCCACGGAAAACGTATGGTCCTTCGAGGTTAATGGTGAATTCCTAAGATTCGACTTCAGTTCCTTTGACGGAGAATTGGTACATCTAATGAAGCTGTGGCTTGCTCGTTCCGTTTCTGAATTGGCATGCGCAACCGTTAAGATATATTTCCAGGCGCTGCAAAGACTCGATAAATGCCTTATATATACGACGTTAGAGCTCTCACTAATCCCGACCCTAAGTGTCGATGATAAGTGGCGTAGTGAAATAGTTACAAAGTGTAATAATCATCAGCTAAGCGCGCTCAAGTCGTTGCTATTATTTTGTTGCGGTCAATCCTTGGGGCTTCTGAGCAACGATTCCAGACCTCGAATTGCATCACTTCCTCAAGACACTGTGGACAAATACGCCAGTGTTCGGAGTGGTGATGTATTTCTTGATTTGTATGAAGACCGGAAAATTATTGATTATCTGGACTCGCTCAATGACGCCTCAAAACATGATCTGGCTTACCTCAAAACCCCTATTTTAATTAGCGCTTGTATTTTATGTGTTTGCTATCAGCTTGCAATGCGTCCCAAACAGATCGCCAAACTTAAAGTCGAACATCTGAATATATTTAATTTTGAAAACTCCGTCAGTGTGCAGTTGCGATTTTTTCGAGGGAAACAACGCAAGAGCACAGCCCCTATACCGATGTTACGAAAAATAAAACGCGAGTGGGCAAATATCTTTGTAGAGTTGCATCGCCGGCGAACCACAGACCAAGCGTTCCCTCAAGCATCTGGTGCCCTTTCAGACTCCTTGTTTGGGCTGACGCCCGCAGGCGTCGTCATAGCGCTGGCAAGAGTTTCCGCAGAGCTTGGGCTGGATGGACGTAGTAGCACTGATTTCAGGCACAGCGCTGCGCAGCGTATGGTGGACGCAGGTGCTACCCAGGAAGAACTTGCTGAATACATGGGGCACAGTTGGTCAATGACCGGGCTGGTTTATTTTGAAACATCACCGACGCAGGCTGAGCGGGTGAATCGCGCATTGGCCATTTCCCCTATATATAGCAAAATTGAGCGTATTGCCAGAAACCGAACGATCAGTACGGAGGACTTATCGAGCGCACTACCCGCGCACCAAATAGGAGGTATGCCACACGGAATACCCATAGCGGGAATTGGCATGTGTACCCTTGGCCAAGGGTTATGTGCAAAGAATCCGGTATTGTCATGTTATGGTTGTGATCGTTTCCTGGCGGTCCAGAATTCTAAGATTCATGAAGAGGTTCGTGAAGGTTTGCGCCCTGTTGTGCTGCAATTTTACAACGCATCAAGAGGCGAGAACTACTCCCCCGCTTATTCGCAATTGCAAGATGTCCTGGAGCGGGTGGAACATGTCATTGATGAGCTAAATGGCGCCTTTGATAATGAATAATAACTTTAGAGATTTTATTGAAAAAAATAAAATGCTCGCCATCTCCAAAGGCATCAACTGGGACATCCCCTCTGCACCTGATGGAACCGTAAAAAAAGGTGAAGGATGGCCGCTGTTCCGTATGGCGGGCAATCCCCGAATCCCTTATTGGCTTGCGGACTTAGGTTTGCCTACACCGCCGCTTGCGTGCTGTTGGTATTGGCACCGGGCCCTGACAACCTATTGGCCATTGGCCGTGGTCTCAGCCAGGGCAAAGTCGCAGCGGCCGTATCTGACATGGCGTCAGGCGCGGGCATTCTGTTTCACGTCGCTGCCGCTTCATTAGGGTTGACCCTTTTGATGCAAACCCCGGTGGTCGCTTTCTGGGTGATCAAACTCATGGGTGCCAGCTATCTGCTCTGGCTCGGCATCAAGGTGTTGCGCGCTCGCAGTTTGATCAGCTTTCAGGCGGCGTCCCGGCAATCTTTGCCCAGCATTTTTCTAACTGGTCAGCTTTCGGCTGCGCTCAACCCGAAGCCAGGCTTGTTCGTGTTGGCATTCATTCCCTAGTTCGTAGATCCGGCACGTGGATCGGTCAGCGTGCAGATGATGGTTTAGGGGATGTGGTTTGCTGTACTGACAGCCTTGGGTTTTGCCTTTGCTGGGCACCGGCGTAGTCATCAATCAGGTTGAACAAAGGGCATTTGGCTGAACCCCAAGTGCCCTTTGTTGGGGTATTCAAGGTATTGCTCGGATGTTAATGTCGCGCGCAACCGGCTCATCACCCTACGAATCCTGCGTCTACATCAAGGAGAGATACGTGTTCAAATCGCTGCGATTGACCAACTTCAAGGCATGGAAAGACACAGGGGAAATTGGTTTGGCGCCTGTGACCATGTTGTTGGGCACCAACTCCTCTGGCAAGTCTTCATTGTTGCAAAGCCTGTTGTTGCTCAAGCAAACCGTCCGCTCTCCTGATCGCACCATTCACTTGAATCTGGGCGGCGATGAGGTCAACGATCTTTTCAGCTTCGGTGATTTCGATAGCGTTCTCAGGCATGGCGCCGATTCACCCAGACAGTTTTCGATTGGCTTCGACTTTAAACGCTTCGATGACTCCCGGGTGAAGGCCGGCTCTCTGGAAACGTTCTATGGAAAGACCTCAATTGGCAGTGTTGCGGTCCAGCAGATGAAGCTGAACACCGACGCCCGCGAGTTTCGTGCGGTGCGTAGGGACCGTGGTGCTTTCTCGATATTTGTCGATGATGAAGTTCAACCCCGTTTCAAAGGGCGAAATTATGCGCCTGAACGGTCTATCTCTTTTTCTGCCGATGCCATTGCCGAACTCGATCAGGATGGAGCCTTGGTCGAGGACCTGAGCCTGTCCATCCGCCGCGAACTGGAAGGTATCAGCTACCTTGGGCCTCTACGGCGCAAACCCGAACGTGACTACGCCTGGAACAAAAGCAAGCCAGGTGACGTCGGCAGCGATGGCAGCAACGCCATCGGCGCTTTGCTAGCGAGCGCGTTGTTACGTTCGGAGGAGCAGAACTACATCGTCGAGGGCGTTTCCAAATGGCTCAAACGCATGAAGGTAGCCGAGCAGTTGGAGGTCCGTCAGCAGGGGCGCTCCAATCGTTATGAGTTGATCATCCAACGCGATGGTGTGGCCTGTAATCTCAGGGACGTCGGTATAGGTGTTTCGCAGGTACTGCCTGTGTTGGTCGTCGCCTATTTCGCCCCTATGGGCAGCACCGTAATTCTGGAAGAGCCCGAGATTCACCTGCACCCCTTGGCCCAGTCGATCCTCGCCGAGTTGTTCGTTTCCGTCAGCAAGGAACGCAATGTTCAATTCATCGTCGAGACCCATTCTGAACACCTGTTCCGACGAATGCAGACGCTCATCGCCAAGGGCACCGCAAAACAGCGCGATGTCTCGATGTACTTCGTCAAGCGCAAGGGCGCACAAGCACTCTTGCAGACGCTGGAAGTCGATGAGTTCGGCGTCGTTGGCAATTGGCCGGAACACTTCTTCGGTGACAGCGTGGGTGAAGCTCGCCAGCAAGCGATGGCGCGTGCCAAGCGCATGCAGGAGCGTGCAAATGGCTGACACCAGGGTCGTCGACACCAATGTATTGATCGTAGCCAGTGCCGCGGACGAATTTTCGCTATTCGACGAGAACGCCACGCCGGTCCAGGAAAAGCAGCATCGTGGCAAGGTGCTGGCATGGTTGCATGCGTTCGAACAGGACGTTGAGCGCCGTGTAGTGCTCGATTGGGACTGGCACATGTGTACCGAATACAGAAAGAAACTGACTGAACAGGACTACGGTTGGCTGGTCATGATGCATAAGCAAGACCATGGCCAGGTTGAGTGGGTCGGTTTCGAAGTCGATGATAACGGGCATGCCCTGTTGCCCGATGGACTGAGCACGGCCATCAGCGATCTGGAAGATCGAAAGATGGTGGCCGCCGTGTTGGCGGCCAAGGCGGACAAGCATGACTGCAAGTTGGTCAATGCCTGTGATACCGATTGGCTCGACTGTGCAGCGGCGCTGGACAAGGCGCAGGTGGACACCGAACACCTGATCGAACACGAGTGGCTGCGCCCTAGATGGGCGAGCAAGAAGGCACGAAAGATAAAGGCATGAATGATTTTTTCCGTTTCCCCTCCACCCCCCATCTTTTCAGCGCTGCGGGTGCCAAACTGCCGCGCGACGACAAGCTGATGTCCGCTCAGGCGCTAAGTGAACTGCTGGCGGGAGAGGTAACGGTGGAGGAGAAGCTCGATGGCGCTAACCTGGGTATTTCCATCGACTCACAAGGGGCAATACGGGTACAGAACCGGGGAACTTATCTTGTCCCGCCTTTCTCAGGCCAGTTCGATCGCTTGCGACAATGGTTGCGTCAGCATGAAGACCACCTGTTCGATGTGCTGAGTGGGAACATCGACCTCATCCTCTTCGGCGAATGGTGTGCGGCCCGCCACTCGTTAGAGTACGGCGGTCTGCCGGACTGGTGGCTGCTGTTCGATGTGTATGACCGTAGCGTGGGGCGTTTCTGGAGCGTGGCGGAGCGTGACACCCTCGCTGGGAGGCTCGGTGTTGCGGTGGTTCCCTGCCTGTTTCGTGGGCGTGTCACCTGCGCACGCCTGGAGGCGTTTCTTGAAACCCAACCAAGCCATTATCGAGATGGACCTATGGAAGGTGTTGTCGTGCGCAGCGATGACGGCGTCTGGCTGCGCGCTCGAGGAAAATTGGTGCGCGCAGACTTCTCGCAGGCTATCGAAGAGCACTGGCGAAGCCGTGCGATTGAGTGGAACCGCATCAAGTTTTGAAAGGACCTGCGTAGATGTTTTTGCGTTAAATGTTGTATTAATTTGCGTGTTTCAAATACACCAGCGCACATGAGTCAGAATGTTGTAGAGGAACCCCCGACGGATACAGGCGGTAAATTGCACGCTCAATGACTGTCCTTGGTACGAACGTGGATTTACGTACATCCATTTGCTTGACTTCCTATTCATGAGCCTGCGACTGATTGGGGCAGGCAGTGGCTGGTGGTTCGGGGCTGTATTGTAGCCTCTGGTGAATGTCCGCAATGGGCTGTGGATTCAACCGGTCGATGCAACAGATTGGCTAAATCGTTCTGCCGGTGTTTCGTAGTCTAGTGTTTTCCGAGGGCGGCTATTTAGCTGCCTTGCGACTTCATTGAGCGCGGCTTGCGAGTGATCCGCAAGGTCGGTTCCTTTCGGGAAATACTGCCTTAACAACCCGTTGGTGTTCTCATTCGATCCCCGTTGCCAAGGACGATGAGGATCGCAGAAGTAGACCTTGATGTCGGTAGCCACCGTAAAGCGCTTATGGTCAGCCATCTCTTTGCCACGATCCCACGTCAGCGATTTGTAGAGTTCTTGGGGTAAGTTGCGGGCGTTTTCGATCAGGGCGCTGATGACCGTCTCGCTATCCTTACCGTCCAATTTCACCAGCATTACGTAGCGGGTATGACGCTCAACAAGAGTGGCAATTTGGCTGTTCTTGCTACCGCACAGCAGGTCACCCTCCCAATGACCTGGAACCGCCCGATCCTTAGCCGCGGCTGGGCGTTCGCGGATCGATACCGCGTCAGTGATTCGACCGTGATTTTCTTTCTTCTGCGTGTGATGGCGCGAGCGACGCATGGCCCGCGTGCGCCGTAAATGCTCAAGCAACTCCTTCTTTAGAGCCCCGCGAGCCTGTATGAAGAGCGTGCGATAGATCGTCTCGTGTGACACCTGGTAGCTCGTATCATCCGGGTAGGTACGCTTCAACCAACCGGCAATTTGTTCCGGTGACCACTGCAATTGAAGCTTGTCTGCAACAATTTGCGCCACCGTTCGGTTCTCAACAAGTTTGCACACCTTAGGTCGATGCGCGCGATCCCAGGCAGCCTGATCAGCTTGATTAGCCCGGTAGCATCCTTGGCCACCGTTGCGTCTGATTTCACGGCTGATCGTAGAGGCTGCTCGCCCTAGCAACGCAGCCATAGAACGGATCGAGTTACCTGCCACCACTGCACGCGAAATCTCTTCACGCTCAGCCAACGTCAGCGCCAATCTGGATCTGCGGCGTACAGCGGGTCTGATACCGCCTGTTTCCGCCAAGATGCGCTGTATCGATGAATGGTTTCGATCAAAAAGTTGGGCGATGTGCTGGAGAGAGTCGCCTTTCTGCCAGTGATCCCACATCAGCTTTTTCTGGCTTTCGGTGTAATAGATCCGCGGTCTCTGCTTCATCTGCAACACTCCTTCTGCTTACACAGAATTTAGTTGTGTTGCATCGACCGGTTGAATCCACAGTCGAGAGCTGACAACTTCCTGTTGTCTCTCTCGACGCCAAGCCAACTCGCACCGTCTCCGATCCAAACGGCGTCCAAAGTCGTTCGCTCGCCACCTTCATTGCTAGTATCTACCAAAACCTTGTTCATAAAGCTTCAGTTCGTCAGGTCTTGCCCTTCGAACCGAGATAACTCTTTGAGTCATTAACCCAACTTCCCCCCGGAGAGTGGATACCAACAGCCATACTTTTCCGTCGAATTTAAAAAGATGTTGATCTCGGACAGGATCAGTATTTGCAAGCGTCCGCTGAATTCCCTTTGCCTCATAATCCAACGAATCAAGTGACTCCCAACTTTTGGCGACATATCGCAAAGAATTTTCGTCTGAGTCCAATGCCGAAACGGCATCTGCAAATGAAATTCCGTGTTTCACCATATTCTTTATGTTCTTATTATCATCCCACTCCCAGCGGGATCTCATAGGAGAACTCTCAATAAATTTTTCACAATTTTCTGTTAATGGATCCCGGATTGGCGGTGGCCATCCGCCGTTAGCTTTATCCTCCTTCATACATCTCGTAGGCACACCATCGGGCAGCTTTGAACTCGGAATCAGTCCTGAGGTATCAAGCATAAACGTACAAATCGAACAAGTTTTGCTCATTAGATTGCATATCCCTATATATAATGACCAACGACCGTTTGTACAGTTATAGTTGAGCGCCAAGGTGTGGAGGAAGTTTTCACCGGTTGTCCCATATAAAGTTCCATGGTCATACACATCTAGTATGTCTCAGCGACTAGACCGATTGAGACGCGATAATGAGTGACTGAGGGAGGCGAAAAAGCCTGCTCCGAGGGTAAGTGAACGCTGGTGATCTGTCCAGTTCAAGGGGGGATTCAAAGCCATCTCCGGTAATTGAACGATTTGGTCATGGGGGCATTTGACCGGGTTTAAGGAGTACGCCGAGGATGATCTAATCTTTTGATCGTCTAGATCGTATTGGGGGGCGATCATGAAACGATTCACTGCAGGCGAGAGTCGGACTCAAGTGGCGCTGCTACCGGAGTGCTTGGACGGTTAAGGCAGCCGCCAGGCAGGCCTATGTCAGGCCTAAAACAGCTCCAAATGGCCGACCATGGCCGAGAAAAGCAGATGATCTGGCAAGCGAGCCACAAACCCACACCTCCGGTCATTCAGAAATCACAATCAGACAATGGTAGGAACAGCTCTGATGTCTTTGTGAAGATCGTTGCGCTGCAAGGTACTGTGGCCCGTCCGGCTAGGCAGGTCTTCATCCCTGCCCACAGCCAATTAACGATCAAGAATCTCACACCTGGGCGCTACGACGTTCTGTACCGGGATCTCAACTCAGGTGGGCTATCTCGATTGGAACCCATGCAGTTGACTGAAAAGACAACTTAACGCGGTACTGAGTACGCTGTGATCACCCTCATCCTCAACAAAGTTGCGAATGGCAACGCAGCAACTTACTAACTTTCTGAGGATGAGATATAATGATTTTCTAGTAAATTCGGTGTTTGAAATTCCTACTCGACCAAGCAACATCAATAAAGCTACTTCCTGTCACTCCAAATATAGTTTGTTCTCGTGGTGAAATATGGCAAAGATTGAATCAAGAACCTCCAACTCTCGCTATCTAGAATCAATTGGGTTAACTTTGCTTGATGAGGCTAAATCTACGGAGCCAGGCTACATATTCAAAAAACTGGTCCCTGCAATGGCGTTTTTCTGCTTTGCCTTTGAATCAAAATTAAATGGTTATGGTGATGCAGTATTCACCGGCCAAGAACTAAAAAAATATATTAACTCTACGATCATTGGGAAATTTCAATGGCTCTGCAGCCGTATAGGAGTGGAAGGCTCTGACGCCTTTCAGGAATTATGCAAAACTATTGAATTGATGGTAACTTTTCGAAACTCCTTAGTTCACTCAAAAATCATCACCATCGAAGAGGAGCGCGAGTTGAGTGAGCTTGAAAAGCTAAATCCTAGATTTATCCGACCAAAAATCTCTGATTCTGACTTCATGGAGATCAGATCAATTGAGAACGCTGAGAAGTTCCAGGGGGTCACTACTACGTTAGAGCTAATCTGGTCCAGTTACTGCATAAAAAACTCTATTCATATCGGAGATGATCGGGGCTCTTTAATCTCAAGGGCACGCATACTCTCCGACGACCAGTAGAGTGCCAAATAAGAAGCCAAGGTTGATAGCTAACCACTTCAAACTACACAGAGTCACCGATCAGGCTGCATTGCCCAGCCTTTACTACGCAGACGGTGAGAAAGCGTCGGGCTTGATCCTGATGCTTTTTAATCTTCACTGAAGGTCCGCTATCGACCGATTCTGTTGAAAAAGTCGGCCATGGTTTCCACGGTAGAAAAGTACGCGCTTGAGATTGAAATCTTTGCATTGAGCAGAGTACTCCGGGCTCAGATTTCGCGTAGCTGCGCGCAAAAGGCGTTTTCAGCGATCAGTATGCGGGCAGTCTGGAAGAACCGACTTTTTCAACAGAATCGACCCAAAGCTGTCATTAAATGGAGGCAACGAAGCGGGTTTCCAGGCCCACACTTGCTGGCGGTAGCGCATTAATCAGTACGATGGCATCGTCGCCTTTCTGTGACAAACGCTCGGTGAATACGCCTTTCGCTTCAATTCTTGCCAGTTTTTGTGCCGCCAGCGCGATGCCCCCCGATTCATATCTCCGCTCCGACGACGATTCGTTGCATCTCCCTCTCTTGCCGGGTGCGCCGGCGGATAAACATAATGAGTGATAGAAGCGCACTTTTATGCAAAGGACAGGCACCACGATGAATGAGTATTCGGAAAGCTGGCGGCATCTGAAGGCTTTGTTGGCAGGTTATGCGAATAAAGATTCAGAAGTCCGCGCTCCATCTTATGAGGATCAGCGCCACGCCAAGGCATTATCCATTTTCCTCAATCACGCCGACCTGGCGACCCCTTGCCTAAATCGCGATACGGTGGAAACAGTGTTGGCCGGCCGGCTCCAATGGCCGCGGACTGAAGGGGGACCATATCTCGGCACGGACATTCCTCTTTCTCGACTCGAGGAGTTGGGGTTGGTTTCGTTTTACGCAGGCTGGTGTGCTACCCACGCGAACCCTGTGAGAGATGAGACCGTCGTCGACCCAACCCTAATTCCGATCATCGAAGCCATTGAGCATCTGAAGGATATCCTGCGGGGCCGGAATGGTTGCGTCCGACCGCATTACGCCTGCGACGAGGGTGAGTTGAAATCCCTCCTTCAAGCCGAGTTTGGTGATCGCATTTCCGTTGAACAACTCTTACCCGAGCTTGAGCTAGACGGTGACATTTTCAGATTAATGCCCGGCAATCAGAACTTTTGTGCAGAGATAAGCACTCAGCTTTGGGCGGACTTGCGAAGCAATCATGCACCCGAGGAAGCGTTCAGTCGCTGGATGATGTGCTTCCGCGTGAATTGCGATTGGGTAATGCCCGTCATTTTTGATCGGCTCCAGTACGAGGGGCGCAAAGAGTTTCATGACCTGCTGCTTAACTTTCTGGCCGATGACCCTGCGTTATCCACGAGTATTGATTGCTTCGTCAGACAATCTATCAATGAACATGATTTCTCAGGGCGCATTCAGCTCACGGAGATCCATCGCGATCGTGTCATCGATCAGAATACTGATCGATCAGAGTCAACGACATCGGAGAAAGAGCTTCCTAGGCCGACACTAAGCTCGCTTGAAGAGATTTACTCGGCACCATTGGGCGAAGCGTCAAGCGCCTTTGAATTCGTCACAAGCCTGCACGGTTCGTGGCTAAGAGAGAGAGAGCTTTTTTACAGTTCGCTAGTGTCAACTGTGGTGGAAGCCAGTATCCGCATTGAGACTGCATACCTCGCCTCCTCAGGCTTGGTGGAGAAACTGGTTGATTTGGCGAATGACCATCGCCCAGTCCTCAAATATTTACTATACGTCGTTCTACCCAATTATGACCTGTCCAACTACATGATTTTGCTGCTGGCTCGAAAGGAGACCAGCGACGTCGCGTTCTTCCATCTGGCAAAACGAAACTTTGAACGATCACGCGATCAAGATACTGTTTACCTTCAAAACATTGCGGATGGATATCACCAGTTGCTGTGCCGCGAGTATGTCCGGGCTATTCAGAATGAGCCAAATTTTTTACCACGTTTCGTTTCCGTGTTGAAAAAGCTCGGTGAGCAATGCGCATTCCACTCGCCCGACTTCTTCAAAGGGCTTGAGTATCGCCTCCTGCTCACATTGTTGGACTCGCTGACAGACCAACAAGTCTCCGGCCTTGCCCAGGCATTCGCATCACTTAGCGTCGACGTAGAGGGATCTCGGCCTGAGCAGGAGCGTCAGCACTTTAAATACTTTTTAGGGTTTTGGCTCATTGATCGTATCGAACGCATTGGTATAGACCCGACGGAGGCCATCTGCGAAGCAATCCGTGAGTCGCTACGTGCGCTGTACAAAGCAGAATTTTTTGCCAACCTGACTGGTTTGCGAAGCCTTGATTCGAGTTCATTCTTCGGGGCGCTCTCATGGAAGCAGCTTTTCGCAGGAGAAGGTCAGGCTTTCATGCTAAATCTCTCTAGCCTTTGTGATGAATGGCCGGAGCAGCTCGACTGCCAGAATAAAGATGCATTCGGAGTCGCTCTAGCGATTCGCCATTATCTTCAGGTCCTCATAAGTGCCGGACGGACATCATCGGAAGCCAGCGCAAAGCAGGTGATAGCGAGTAGAGTCCAGGAAATCATTCGCGTATGCGGTTTTAGAAAGCGCAAAAAATACTTCCGCCTCTTTGAGGGGCTTGGCTTCAACAGACCCGATCTCTGGCATCAGGTGTGCGACTACTCAAACTCATTTACAGATGAGTTGTATAAGGACTTCATCGTACGATGCGCCCCCTCCATCCCTCTGAACCTTCTATTCGCGCTGCTGGAGAGGACGTCTGTCATCGCTCGGGTGCAACAGTTACACGATGCGATTGATAAACACCCTGTTGAATTAGACGGCGAGCTGGACCTTCAGTCAATGGAGGACGCGTTCACCTCAGCTTTTAACACCGGCCGTACGGAGATTGCGTCGCGGATGCTTACAGCTGCGAAGAAAAAGCTGGCTGAGGATCGATTTGATAACGCCATCGGTGAACTTTTCAATCGAGTTCGAAAAGTGTGGCAGAGCTATGACTACAAGGCTCAGCTTCTTGAGCTGTATGAACTCCATAAGCATGATCCTGCCGGCTTTCAAACACTTGCGAACGAGCTTCCACCTCCCCACGACTGGCGTGCATCGCAGCGCCAGTCAGATGACCGAGCGCACCATAATGAGTGTGATTATTTTAAGCGACAGGTTATCGCTACAGCATTTTGCGATACGGATCCGTCTAAGACCGTGCTCATCATGGATGCGCTGTATCGTGAAACCAAGCGCAAACACCACGGTTTCGTGCTACTTCATGGGCACGTCAAACTGTTTGCCGTCAATCAGAACAAACCCGCGCTCAAAAGCGCTTTGACCACCTTCCTCACAGGCGCAGGAATGGGGCCGCCTGATCGTATGGATGAGTATTGGGTCGCAACCGTACTAGAGGCGTACCAACTCAGCGGAGCGGCTGGAGTCGATCACTTTTGGGCTCAGCTCAGCCCAGAGCAGCAGTGGCGTAGGCTCATCTTCACCCCCTATTGCAGGGCACTGCTAGCCCGTCGAGACTCTTTCACAGTCAAGAAAATCCTTGCCCGCTATAAGGAACTCAACCACGAGACGCTTGACGAACTTGAGATTGATGACCTGATATCTGAGCTAGCCAATATCGAGAAAGACGCTCCTTCGATGAAAGACTTCCTCTTGATTCTGGCCGAGAATTCCCAGCGAACCGTTGTGCAGCTGCAAAAGCATTACAACCAGATCATTGCGAAAGACTTCGAGTCCTACGTTGAGGTGGTAAACCCGGATCAAGCACCCCATGAATACATCAGGGATGCCATGCTCGCCGTGGCGGGCGAGCTCGTGCTTCGCAAGCGTAACTTACAGGTTGCCACCAGAGATCAAGAGGGAAACGTCAGCTTTCAAGGCATGAAGTTGGAGGATTGGGTCAACGATTGGTTCGTCTCACTGTTCGACCAACGAATGTCACATGCAAAACTGTCACTGCGGGATCAAAAAAGGGGCGGACATTCGTCCTCGGGCAAAGGGCCTGGCGAGATCGATGGCTTCATCACGTCAAGCGATAACACACGAATCGGAATTTTCGAAGCATTTCGTCTATTTTCGGTCGACACTAAAGTGATCAAAGAGCATCTCAACAAGATGGCAGGATATGACGGTGAGTCTCTCAGCCCGGTTGTGATGGTCGGCTACTGCGACGTCAAGGATTTTTCCAAACTTGTGAGGGGCTATAAAGACCACGTTTCGAAGCAGACATACAGCGGTTATACGGCTGTTGATGGCAAGCCTGGAGTGCTGGAAACGCTCCGAGACGAGGACCATATCTGGTCAGGAAGCGAGATCCGCCGTAGGGGACATAAGGACATCGTGTTCTATCACCTTCTGATCAACCTGCACTTCTCACCTGCAGCTGTATCTACAGATGACGGGGAGCAAGCCCATTCGAGTAAATAGTGAACTAATCGACACTACGAACAGGGCGTAGAGCCCCATTTCTAACGGTGGGTGGGATAATTCTTGGCTGTGATTGTTTTTACAGCTCAGTGGCAGCTATTGGCCGCTCTCTGCCCGATGCATCGGGCGGGAGTCGGCCAAAAGCGGACGCTCCCGAGCGTCTATGTAAAGTGAGGCAATTCACCTCGCCGACATCGGCAGGCCGGTGCCTGCTGCTACAACCTTAAAAACTGCATCAGAGTCCTTTTGCTGGCAGGGTGTTGCATCAACCGCTGCTTTCGCCGAAACAGTTCGGTGTAGGCGGCAGCCAGTTCGGTCGTGGCTACGATCCTTCGGAAATACCCGGCGATAGCGGCGTCGCGGGCAAGGTTGAATTTCAGTGCAACCGCCTGCGCAAGATCAAGGATTTTGTCTTGCCCACTCAGTACTACAGCTATTGGGACATCGGCAAAGTCTGGAGCGAGGAACCTCGCTACGTCGGTTCGGAAAATCTGTCGTCGGCCGGCGTCGGGGCGCATTTCCAGGTGCTCAAGCATCTGTTCATCTCCCCCGAAGTGGCCTTTCCACTGACTCATTCCGTAAGTGCGTAAGACCTGGAGGGCGACAATGGCAAGGCGCCGCGCCTCCATATCAATTTCCTCTAATTGTTCTAGGGGGCGAATAACTTTAGTAGGACGCTGGAGACAAGTCGCTCACAAGCCGCAATGTACAACCACGGGCCAAGAGCTTTAACCCGTTGTTGCGAGGTCAGTTGGGGCTGCATTGTCATGTCGGGGAGCGACCGGCTAGGAGCGACTCGGCGAAGAGACAAAGGTAGCGATGAACCGCAACAGAATCACTTTTAGCTGTGCTCTTGCATGTGAAAGCACATCGAAAAATGTTGCGTATAAATTGAATTACTCAGGCAACAAACATTCAATTTTAGGTTGTGCAACTACAAAACACCGAGCGCGCACTTAGTTACTTGAAACTTATGATAAATATTGCAGCAACAGTCTCCGGCTATACCTATTTTCAGCGACAAAGTATTGCGGAGTCAGCCCGGTTGCGCACACCATTTCAATCTCCAGCATCTTCCCCATTTCCATATCGGCGAAATCAAATCCTGGCGAAACCGCTTCGCTGATCAACCCAAACCCGTCCGATCCATTCAGCAGCATGGATGCTTTCCAGATTCCGCCCGGTACGTGTAATTGCGGTTGTTGGCCGGCCAAAACATTGCTGCCCATTACCAGCGTCTGCAGCGAGCCGTCGGCATGAATCAGGCTGTACTCAATGGGATCGCCCAGATGGAAATAATGCAGGATGTCGGACTGATTGAAATGGAACTGACCCACTGGCGATTCCTCGGTCAGCAGGTAGTAGATCGACGTCATCAAATAACGCGGCCCACCGGTGGTTTCGAGCATGTCCCGATGGTCGGCCTGGTAAGTTCTACGAAAAAAACCGCCTTCTCCGTGAGGCTCGAGGTCTAGTGTGAGAATGAGGTTCGACGCCGTAATCGAGCGTGGTTTCATGACCTGCTCCCATTTATTCTCAATACAATCCGTAATAACTCGACTAAACGGTCATTTAGTTGAGTTGTAAGGATTTACACCTCGTCATGCGCCTCGCTACACCTCGACTCGCTCGACCGCCTCCATTCACTCTCACCGGCTCTCCAGCACCTGCTTGCCCACCCCGTAAGCCGTTCCGCTGATTCCCAGGAAAATCAACCAGGTCGGATCGAACACCGGATAGCTCAACTGCTGCTGCACAACCAGCAGCAAGACGTTTACCACCACCGCTTGGTAACGATGAAGTTGCTTGCGCTCGTCGAAGCCTGTGAGCAGGTCATACCAGAACCCTCGACTTGGCACGTAGCCGCGGCCGCTCGGAGCATTGCGGTCGGTGATCCAGGAGAGGCCCGCCGTACCGATACTGATGCCGAGCAGGACCAGCAGCGATCCATCTATCCGGCGCAGGTCTCCATACAACAACCACAGGAACAGCCCGGTGGCGACCGCGAAGGTAAACCAAAGTGCCATCTGGGTGCGACTTAGGCTGAAGGACGCGCGCACGGGTTTCCAGTCGGGCTTGCGCAGCGCCAGGCCAAAGCACGTAGCATTGACGTCTGCTGCCTCAACCGGCTCTCCGGCGAGTGCCTTGCTGGCCAGGTCGTCGTAGCGCGAGACATCGGTCCCGTCGAAATCGGGGTATTTTTCCTTGAGGTCCTGGTTACGGGCCGTGTCGTCCGACAACTGCGCCATCCTGGCCCGAAGTTTGCGCGCGGTCTTCCACCACGGCGGAATCGCTGAGTCCGGCTCATCACGCAGAGTGTCAGTTGCCCTGCCGACATACACGATGGCGGCGATGGCCAGTACGACAAGCAAAAGTGCAAGTACCAGCCTGGCCCCAGTGGTGATGCTCACCGATGTGGCCTGACCACGCAATGGAATCAACGTCTGCGTGGCATCGTTGCTGGACCATCCCAGTGCAGGATACAGGGCCGTCGGCTCGAACAGGGCACCGTCGGCATAAAGCATGGACCACAGGCGCTGGGTTTCCGGTCCCTGGCGGATCCGGAACCTGAGCTGGACATATTGATCTACCGTTTCGGAGGCGATCAGCATGGCATCGCCTGGCAAGGGTATGCCATTGAGATACAACACGAATGCCCCACTCAATGCTCCCTGCGACGTCTTCAAGGCCGTGAACGCCGTTTTGTCCACGGCAATGATCAAGTCGCCAGTGCCGACCAGCGGACGAGCGTCGCTGCCCAGGTTTGCGCAAGCCGGGTCGCTGTTGCTTTCACCCGTCCGAAGGGGGGCATCCTTTTTGTCGGTTGGTCTGCTTTCGAAAAGCCCTGAATCTCTCACCGCTATGCATTTTGTTGGCAATTGCGGCGTGTCTGCGCTCGCCACACCGGCTCGGCATCCCCAGTGAAATCGTTTATTACCTTACATATGCCTACAATGGCGGCACTACGTGCAGCCCAAGTGTGACCCTGGACCTCGACCTGGCGGGCCCGACATCGTTGAAGGTTCCCGCGCTTGCCTGGGGTACCACCCACGAGTACGACAGTGACGATGTACTGGCTGCCAGCGCAGGAAAGCCGGCGTGGTTCCGCTCCCTGCGCCCGGGCGCGCAACCCATCGGGACGGCAACCCTGGAGCGAACGACGGACAACCTGAACGCGGTCTGGACGCCTTTCGACGGCGCCAGCCATGCTGTGAAATTCATCGTCGACGGTGGCAATCCATTGGCCGTGGCACCCCATATCGATGCCACGATCATAGTTGGCCTGCGCAAGGCCGCAGGTGGCGTGCAATTCAGTGTTGACGGCATACATGACGGTTTTCCCAACTACACGCTGCAGATCAACGGCAAGTCAGTCTACGAATGGGATGCGGTAAAACAGGGCGAAGATCCATCTGCCCTGGGGGGCACGGGCGATCAGAATATAAAGATCGCCTGGAAGACACTTTGACGACCTGATGACTGAAAACTCGGGGTCAGGGATACCCGAAGCAATCAAGGCTGCTTTGCAGCCTGTCCAGAAATGCCACCCTACGCTCACGATCCTGCGCTTCCTTGGCCATCAACTCTGGCAGCAAGGATTCAGCACGAACCACATCGAGAATGAACACACCGTCATCGTCGCCCAAGGCAATGTCACCTGGATTGACCTGTACCCCGGCGATTTCGACGGTGCCATTGACCTCACCGTGCAGACCGATTCCACGTGTGGTGTAAGCACTCACCCCAAAGCTGAAAACAGGCAACCGATGTTCGCGCAAGGCCGCCACATCGGTCACCGCACCACCGACCACAACACCTGCCAGCCCTTTGATCAACCCGGCCAGCGTTCGCAACTCGCCCCAGCAGGCGCACTCCTCGTCGCCTGCACATTCGATCACCAACACATCGCCCGGCTGACTGAGCAACAGCGCGTCGCGCAAGATGCTGCCGTCGGGTGGAAAGACCTTCACGGTGACGACATTGCCCAGCATGCGCACATTACTGAACAACGGTCTGATGCCACGCAAATACCCTTGATCACCAAAATGGCCGAGGGTCGATGGTGCGATCTCCCGATATTGTTCAAGCAGGTCCGGGCTGGCCTGTTGTTGACGGGGAACGATCATGAACATTTCCTCGGACGTGAAGGTTTTGGCCGGATGAGGGGGCATGTCGAGCAATATTCGACGGGATCGCAGGCTCGATAGTAGAAGCAACAGGTACGGCGAAAACGGACACTGCCCCCCTCCTCCATGGGCGTGGGCGGACGGCGGAAGTGCGTCAGCGGGTTGTAATCCAGGCCGAACAGTTCCGGGGGGGCTTCATTGAGCAGCCAATGGAAATCCGCTTCCTGGCGCTGGCGAATCTGCGGGTCCTGCACCTTGCTCATGCGCTTTTCGTACAGCGAATAAACGCGCACGGCGGTGTTTTCCCACAGAATGCGTCGCGAAATCCCGCTGACCCGATTGAACATCTGCCATAACGGAGCCAACACGCCCGCGAACAACGCTGTCACGACTTCTGCCCGCCAGGCCTCTCGTTCTCCGGCATCGTACCGGGTGGGTGCTCGCTCGGGTATGGGCATGGAGGACGTCCAGAGCCCTTCGTCATGACCGTATTCGATCACGCAATCTTCAAGGGACAACATCAGCCCCTGATCACAAACCGACATGGCGTAAAGACAAGCGCCCGTGGCCAGGAAAGAGAACCGCTTGGCCAGCAGCGACGCGGTGATGGCTCGGGTCGGAGAGCTGATCACGGGACCCAGCCGGTCGAGCAATTGCACGCACACCTCTTCATCCAGCAATGCGGTGGCGCGAACCGAGCGTAGCCTGTCGTGCTCAGCCATGGGCTTGAGACGTAGCGGGCCGCTCAAGACAGCCCAGTCGTGCGGTGCGAACGCTGAACTCAGGTTCATTGCGGCAACTCCCGTCCGAACGGGATGCACAGCGGTGTGCCGAAGAATGGATCGGCGATGATTCGGCAGTTGAGATCGAAGACCTGCTTGACCAGTCCCTCGGTCAGAATGTCCGCCGGACGGCCCTGGGCGAATGCCGTGCGCTGATGCACCGCGACCATATGATCGGCGTAGCGACACGCCAGGTTCAGATCATGCAGAACCATCACGATGGTCTTGTTTTCCTGACGATTGAGGTCGCGCAGCAGATCCAGCACCTCGATCTGGTGGGCCAGATCGAGAAAAGTGGTCGGTTCATCGAGCAACACGATCTCGGTATCCTGCGCGAGGGTCATGGCAATCCAGACGCGCTGACGCTGACCACCGGACAGCGCATCGACAGGCCGTTGCGCCAGATCCTGCACCCCCGTCTGTTGCATCGCCCGTTCAACCATGGCCTCATCCTGCACCGACCATTGCTGCATCCAGCTCTGATACGGATAACGCCCCAGCGCCACCAGTTGCCGTACCGTGATGCCTTCCGGCGCGCTGGGCATCTGCGGCAGGATGGCCAGTTCCCGCGCCACAGCCGCCGTCGAGCGTTGCTGGATGTCGACTCCGTTGAGAATGACCGAACCCTGTCGCGGCTTGAGCAGGCGCGCCAGGGATTTGAGCAAGGTGCTTTTGCCACAACCGTTGCTGCCGATCAGCACCGAGACTTTGCCCGCCGGCAGTTGCAGATCCAGTGCATCGATAATCACCTGGCGCTGATAGCCCAGGGTCAGTTGATGGGTCGCCATCGAAGCCATCAGTCATTCCTTAATGCCGCTGGTTGATCAAAAGATAAAGAAAGAACGGTGTCCCCAACACGGCGACAAAAATCCCGGCGGGCAGATCCAGTGGCAGAAACAGACTGCGCCCGATCAGGTCGGCCAGCACCACCAGATTCGCACCGACCAGAGCCGCCATGACCGCTTGCCCGGCAAACCCCGGAGCCACCAGGCGCTTGGCGATATGCGGCGCAATCAGGCCGACAAACGCAATCGCCCCGCCCCACGCCACCGCAGCGCCGGCCAGCGCCACGCTGACCATCAACAACCCGGCGCGCAGCCACTGCACCCGAACGCCGATACCTTGGGCCAGTGCATCATCCAGTTGCTGAAACCGCACCAGACGCGCCAGAAGTACCAGAATCGGCATGATCGCCAGCAGCCATTCCGCCAGGGCTCGAGGCTCAGGCCAACTCGCGCCATACACGCTGCCGGTCAACCAGACATAAGCAGAAAGCGTGGTGGTCAACGGACTGAACACCAGCATGAACGTTGTCAGCGCGGTCAGCAGCGCCGACACGCCGACCCCGATCAACACCAGCCGCAGCGGCGACGCTCCACGCTTCCAGGCCAACAGATAAATGCTCGACGCCGCCAGTCCGGCACCGCCCATTGCCGCCAGCGGCAGGTACTGCGGACCCAGCAGCACCGAGAAAAACGACAGGTACAACACCGCCGCCGCACTGGCACCACTGGTGATGCCCAACAGATCCGGGGACGCCAGCGGGTTACGGATGATGCTTTGCAGAATCAGTCCCGACACCGCCAATGCCGAGCCCACCAGCGCCGCCAGCAACAACCGCGGCAGCCGAAGCTGCTTGATGATGAACACCAGACGCTCATCCCCGCCCTGCCAGAGCAGTTGCACCACGGTCAGCGGCGACAGGTTGACCTTGCCAAGCGAAAGCACGCCCAGCATGACCATCGCCGTGAACACCAGCGCGGCGAGCAGACGCCAGAGGGTAGAAAGGTCAATGCGCCGCGAGAACCCTGCGCGCCGCAATATCAGCGAGTCATTCATAGCGCCCTCCTCGCCGCGCCAGCGCAATGAAGAACGGCGCACCGAACAACGCAGTCATGACGCCGACAGGCACTTCCTGCGGAAGGATCACCACCCGCGCCAGCGTATCGGCCAGCAGTAACAACATCGCACCGGCCAACGCGCAGCCCGACAACAACCAGCGATGGTCGACCGACAACCCCTTGCGCACCATGTGCGGCACCAGCAAGCCGATGAAACCGATGCTGCCGGCCAGCGCCACCGCACTGCCCGCCAGGCAGATGATCAGCACGCCGAGCAGTAGTCGGATCAACCCCGTCCGCTGCCCGAGCCCCGTCGCGATCGCCTCCCCGGCGTTGAGCACATTCACCTGCCCGGCCATCAACAATGCGCCGGCCATAGCCACCAGCACGACCACCAACAAAGGCGTCGCCAATCCCAGGTCGCGTTCGGACAGTGAACCTGCGAGCCAGAACAACACCGTATCCAGGCCTTCCTGATTGACCACCAGCAACGCTTGGCTGAACGCCGAAAACAGCGCCGTCATGGCCGCCCCCGCCAGTACGATGCGCAACGGATTGAGGCTGCCCTGCCCCCGATTGCCGATGATCCAGACCAGACTTCCGGCCACCGCCGCCCCCAGAAATGCACACCAGAGCCATTGCTGCGGAGCGCTCAAGGCAAACACCGACGTGCCGAGAATGATCGCGAACGTCGCGCCTGCGTTGATCCCGAACAGTCCCGGTGATGCCAGCGGATTGCGGGTCAGTGCCTGCATCAAGGCGCCGGCCACCGCCAGGCTGGAACCGACCGCGAGCGCCATCAGCGTCCGCGACAACCGCGTAGTCACCACCCATTCGTGGGACAGCCCCAACGCATCCGGATGGATCAGGACATCAAGAACCTGCGCCGGTGCGATCCAGTTCGCTCCCGCCGCCAGGCTCAACAACACGCTCGATAACAACCCCAGCAACAAGCCCAGAAGCTTCACGCCTTCTCTCATGAAGCGGCCTCCATGGCAGTCACTCGCGCAATCTCGTCAAGCATCAGGTTGGCCCCGAGAATGCCGCCGGACAGGCTCCAGGCCACATTGTCGACACGCCAGATCAGGCCATCGCGAGGCGCACGCAATTGCCGCCAAAGCGGATGCTGCACCAGGTTCTGATAATTGCGCTGTACGCCCTGACTCTCGCTGCGCTGGAAGATAAAAAACAGATCGGCATCAACGGCCGCAAGACTTTCCTTGCTGGTGATTTTCAGCGACACCCCGCGGGCTTCCCGGGCCGCTGGCGTCCAGGCAAAACCCAGCTCAGTCAGCACGGAGCCGGCAAAACTCGCTGGCAAATAGCTGCGGATGTGATCTTCACGAATATCCAGCACCGAAACCGTCAACGGCCAGCGCCCGGCGAATCGGGCCTGTAACTGTTGACGCAAGGCGACTACCCGCTGGTCCCACTGCACCAGCACCTGAGTCGCCTGCGCCTGACGATGCAACGCCGCCCCCATCAAGGCCAGCGTCTGTTTGAACTCGAACACTTCGTCGAGCATCACCACTGTGCCCATCTGCTCCAGCAGAGGGGCGATGCGTTGATGGCGAAAGCGCGAGCCGACAATCACATCCGGTCGCAGCAAGGCGATGTCTTCAAGGCTGGGCTGGGTTTCCAGCCCGACATGCGGCACGCCTTGCACGGCCGGGCGCAGATAGCGGTACATGGGCTTTTCGCTCCATGAATCGACAACCCCACACGGCGTCACTCCCAGCGCGACGGCACTGTCGGTCGCCCCTTGAAAAAGTGTCACCAGCCGCAACGGTTCCGCCAGCGCAATACGCGGCAGCGCCAGCATGCCGAGGGACAGGCGCATCAAACTGCGCCTGCCGATCAGCCCCTGAGGATCAACCGCCATGAGCCACTCGCTGGAACGGGTTGACCACTTCGCCCTTGCCGAACGGCATGCTCCCCGGCCCGCCGGCACGTTCGATCATCGGCGTCAGCAGCAATTTCTGCGGCCAGCGTGGCGCGTCGAACAGTTGACGCTGAAGCATGGCGCGGGCCGCGTCGTCAAAGTCGATTTGGCGGATCAGGGTCTCCAGCACCGTGCGCAAGGTTGTCCAGAGGGCCGTGACCGGCACGCTGTACACCGAGGACAACGTGTCGATGATGGCTCGCACATTGACCTGCACGGCCAGGGTCTGCAGCCAGAACAACAGGTCTTCCGGGCAATTGTGATAGAGGGTATTGGCATGGCCTTTCTTGATCCGGTACTGCGGGTCGGCCATGCCGTTGCGCTCCAGCCATGGCACGAATATGCGCAGCGAATCGTGATCGCGCAGCAGCAGGCCCTGAGCCTGACCGGCCTTCCAGACCAGCACCGCGTTCTGCCCGTGCACCTCCCCCAGCATACCCAGGCGGAACATGCGCAGGTTGACGTCGAAGAAGCGCTCGCACAATTCGCCGAACAGGGTCAGCACCGAACTGGCCTCGACGGGCAGTTGGCGATAGCTCATCCATTCATCGAAGAAGTGGCGCTGGCTACCGGGCAGCGGTGTGCCGAGCGCAGCCATTGGCAACAGGCGGCAATCGGGATCGTCGAGCAGCGCCTGCGGATAACTGCGCACCATCGCCGACAGGTGCCGAGGCGCCTCGTCGAATAGCGTCGCCTGCGGCGGCATGAAGGCCCACCACTTGCTTTCGTCACACAAGTGCAGGGTTTGCGCCAGCACCGGGTCGAGGGTTCGCACCTGGTGCAACAGTTTTTCGCTGAGCCCGCCGTTGATCATTTTCACCGCCGGCAGATAACGCGAGGCGCCCAGCGAATAGATCGCCATCGGCAGCTTGAGATAGTCGGCGCTGTCGAAGCAGGGCGTCATCGAGCGCAGCGACGAGGTGGCGAATACTGAAGCTTCCTGGAAATCCAGGCGTTGGCACACGCCACGGTCGAACTCGGCCCCCAGTTGTCCTTGCAGCACGTGCTCGAATTGCCACGGATGGACCGGCAGCGCGATATGCGTTTCGTCGATCCCCCGCGACGCCAGTTCGGCCGCCAGGCTTTTCTGCAAGTCCGCCGGCAGCAGATAGCGCGCCGGATAGATGGTTTCCAGGTCCGTCACCCCTTCCCCGCCCTGCAGCATGTCCTTGCGCACCGCGACCCAGTTCAACGCCACCGGCTCGGCGAATTCGGCCTGGTATTGCAGGTATTCGCTTTGCAGCAACCCCTGCTTGGCCTTGGCCAGCGGGTGGTACGGACGATCGCGCAGCGACGCCCACTGCTCCATGATCCGGAAGAACGTTGCCCCGTCCCGCGCCATCAGGTGCGTGTCGTCAACCTGATGTTCCTGCGACAGCGCGGTCTGCCAGATGCTGATGTGCAGCACTTCGAGAAACAGCGTCAGGCCTTTCTCGTTATCGGCAAAGCGTGGCCCCATGCCCGTGAACACGTGCTTCATGAACTCCACCGGGGACAGTCGCACCCAGTGTTCTTCCTGCCGGGCCAGCACGGCAGTGCCCGGGACTTTCTCCCACTGCTGGGTAATGCCGGGCCGCAGCGCGATGCTGATGAAACGCCGTTCCTGCGCGTCGCAGCACCATTCCCAGATATGTTCGCCATCAAGGACCGGTGCCTGCGGATGAGCCTGGCGCCATTGCCCGGCAGAAAGGATCGACAATGGCTCGCGGCCAAAAAAGTCTTCGGCCAACAGGCAGTCAATCAAGTCCTGCATCACGATGTCGGCGGCCTGAGTAGTGAATTTCATCGAATCAGTTTCCTTCTTGAGAAAGAGTGGCCAGTCGGGCCTGAAGGGCGCGAAACGCAATGCCGCGTTCGTCGCCAAGGACAAAGGCGTTGACCCCGCGCTCACGCCAGCGACTCAGGTCACCGCTCTGGCGAGGGATGGCGCAATACGCGATGCCAGCCGTGCGGGTGGCCTGCCAGGTGTCGAGCAGGGCTTGCTGCACGGGCGGTTGATCGATCTGCCAGGGCATGCCGAAGGACTGCGACAGGTCCGCCGCGCCTTCCAGAATCATGTCCAGGCCGGGCACCGCCGCGATCTCTGCGGCGCAACGCACGCCCTCGGCGCTTTCGATCATCGCCACCACCATGATCTGTTCGTTCGCTTCGGTCACGTACTGCGCCAGGCTGTGTTTGCCGAACGATCCGGGCCGTCCGGCATTGAGGCTGCGAACGCCCTGCGGGTGGTACTTGCACGCGGCGATGGCCGCCGCCACTTGCCCGGCGGATTCGATCATCGGCAGCACGATGCCTTGGGCACCACCGTCAAGCAGCCGCAACAGGGTTTTCGGATTCAGGTCCGCCACCCGCACCAGCGGCGTGATGCCGTAGGACTCGGCGGTACGAATCATGTTCTCGACGGTTTCCGGGTTGATCAGCACATGCTCCATGTCGATGATCACGAAGTCGAAACCGGCCTCAGCGATCAACTCGATGGCGGCTGGCGCCGGAATCGAGCTGATCAGACCGTACACCGCCTCCCCGGTCGCCAGTTTGCGTTTCAGTTGATTGACTCTCAGCATGCTTGCGGCCTGTGGACGTGCAATGGATTGGGCACCGACTTGAAACGCCGCTCGCCATCGCCAAGCAGACGACGCTTGGTCAACTCCTCCACTTCGTAATGCGGCGCGAACACGTCGAACAGGCCGAACCGGTCGCGGTGCTGCGGATGGGCCTGCTGGTAATCGAGGATCACTTCAGCGGTCATGCGCCAGAACTGCGCTTCTTCGAGCTGATAGTGCTGACGCAGGAAAATCGCCATCTCCGCCAGGCAGATGAAGAAGAAACAATCGCAGGAGAAATCCCGCACCGCGTTGACGTCGTCGGTCAGGATGAACGAGTTGCGATTGAGCCTTGCGTGACTGGCTGGCAGCGGCACCAGTTCAGGGCACAGTTCCGGGCGCGCCAGATGCGCAGGCGAGTAACGCACGCCATCGTGGAAGTCCTTCAGGGCGATCCGCTGCGGCCAGCCCTGTTTCACGATTAGCACGATATTCTGACCGTGGGATTCCATGCCAATGCCTTCGGCGTAAAGAATGTGGATGATCGGCGGCACCGTGACTTTCAGCAGTTGTCGGGTCCAGGCTTCAAGGCCGTACTCGCGGATCCACGCTTCGATAAAAGGCTGCTGCGGTGCATCGCCGTAGCGGTTTTCGACGTGGCTGAGGCCGTTGAACGGCACGGCCTGTTCGTCTGCCTTGAGGTACGAGTGCAGGCTTTCGCGCCAGATCGCACCGAGGGTGCCGTAGGTTTGCGCACTGCGCGACTGCGGCAGATGGCTGTAATCGAAACTGACGCCGGCCACTTCGCCGAGGATGACGAAATCCAGCGCACGGGCGGTGCTGTCACTGGCAATCAGTTGCTGCAGCCAGTCGGTGATGATCGGCCCGTTCATCACCGTGTGCCGCGCCAGGATCCGCGTGCTGGAGGTGTTGGTCATGCTCATCGCCAGTTTGACGTATGGCCGCTCTCTGGTTGTCGCATTGGCCAGCGTGCGAATCGACTGCTGCGCCTTGTACTGGTCATCCGACGTCCCGAGCCAGATCAGCTCGCCACTGGCCAGCTCCTTGTAGAACGCCGGAACAATCACGTTCTCCCACTGCCACGGGTGAACCGGCAGCACGGCATAGTCCTCGATGGACCGGCCCCGGCCAGCCAATTGATCGACGATCTGCTGCCAGCGCTGTGCGCCCACTTCCTGCTTGATGAACGCCGCAAAATCCATGTGCCGGGAATGATTGACCGACGCCCGATTGCGCGCGATCGCCAGCCAGACCACGTTGATCGGTGTCGCGAATTCCGGCCCGTAGGCCCGGTTGTCATCCAGCGAAAAGCCGATGCGCGACTTGTAGCAAGGGTGATAACTGTGGGCGTCCATGAAGTGCTGTTCCAGCGCGTCGACGTCCAGCTCATGGGGTGCGCAGTCGGCCGAGTAGCCCTGGCTGCGCGACTGCAGGTCCTTGAGTTCGGTCTGTTCCAGTTCCTGAATGAAGCGCGCCAGGTGCGGGCTGTCCTGATAGTCCTCCAGCAGTTCGGCCAAGGCCTGGTGCAGATCCGGCAGGCTGCGTTCGCCGTGGCTGTCCACGCGTTCCAGCGTTTGCGGATCAAGGCGAATCAATTGAAAACTGTCGCTGAGCAGGCCTTTGCAGCGGTACTCCACCGGCGACTGTTGCTCGTCGCGCCCCATCACCACGAAAAGCTGTTGGCCATTGTCTGTTGGCTGGTTGCGATAAGGCAGGACCGCTTCATAGAGCAACGTCTGCAACAACTGGCCAACGACCCGCTGCTGCACCTTTTGATAAATACCGGTATCGACGCTCGTCAGCCAGGCACCCGGCGTCGAAGACGGTTGAGAGAATGTCGAAAAAGTCGTCGTCATGTTCATACCTTCCAAAGATGCGTTAACGATGTTCGAGCGCGGCCGGCACAGGCTCGGCCGTCTCGTCGGAAAGAGGGAAACGCCAGGCACAAGGCAGTGCCAGCAGGATCAGCAGGCCGGTGGCAAAGAACACTTCGCTGATCGCCGAAGGTGTTGCCGTCAGTTGTGCCTCGGTACCGGCGGCAGCAAGGCGGAACTCCAGCCACAGCGATGCAATGACAATCGCGAGTGACGAAACCAGCCGCCGGGAAATGTTGTTCATCGCCGCGCCCTGGGTGACCATCGGCTCAGGCAAGGCATTGAGCCCGGCGGTGGTGACCGGCATGTAAGACAGTCCCAGGCCGGCGCCGCGAACCATCATCAAGCCGAACACCAGACCGATACCTGCGTCGCTCTTGAGCAAGCCCAGCGCCAGGGTCGACAGGCCCGTCAGCAACAGGCCGATCGCGACCACCCGCCGTGGCCCGTGGCGATCCAGTGCACTGCCGCCGATGCGCCCGAACAGGCTGGCGAACACCGCCGTGCACAACAGCGACAGGCCGGTCCAGACTGCGCTGTACCCCAGCACGGTCTGCACCAGCAGGGGCAGCAACACCAGGCACTCGAACATGCCCACCGACTGCACAACGGCAATGACCACGCTCAACCGGTAACCGCGCAAGGCGAAGATTCGCAGGTTGAGCAGCGGCGCCTCGCGGCGTAGCTCGACCCGGACGAACGCCACCAGACAGACCACCGCTGCCAGCAACATGCCGACGTTGGCCGGTTCGAGCAGCGTATCGGCGTGATGCATCCGGCTGATGGCGACCATCAACAAACCAATGCCCGAAGCGATCAGCACGTAGCCTGTCAGGTCGAAGGGTTTGCGCTCCGTCGGCTCGGAGTCCGGCAGAACGCCGAGCCCCATCAGCAGCGCAATCAGGCCGATCGGCACATTCATCAGAAACAGCGACCGCCAGCTGAACCACTCCAGCAGCAAGCTGCCGCACAGAGGCCCGACCGCAGGTGCGAGCATCACCGCCGCTCCCCACAGCCCCGTCACCCGGCCTCGCTCATCCTTGGCATACACCGAGAAAATGATCGCCAGCGACAACGGAATCATCAGCCCGCTGGCGATGCCCTGCACCACTCTCGCTGCGATGACCATGGCAATCGAATCTGCCAGCGCGCCCATCAGCGAACCGCCGATGAAAAGCGCCACGCCCCACAGATACAGGCGCTTGCGGCCCAGGCGCTGGCTGAGAAAACTGGTCAGCGGCATGGTCACGCCCATGCTGGTCATGAACCCCGCAACAATCCAGGTTGCCAGCAGCGGCCCGATCTCGAACGCCGTCATGAAGGCCGGCAATGCCGGATTCAGCGAGCTGTTGTTGAGGCTGACCGTGAGCGTGCCCAGAAGCACATTCAGCACCACCCAGCGCCGTGCGGGATTGAAACTCACTGCCACAGGCCGACTCCTTCGAGCAATGCGCCCCGATGCACGAAATGTTGTGGCGGCCGTGGATGGCAGAGGAAGTCGGCGTGGGAAATGTTGTAGCCGTAGGCCCCCGCCATGGGCAGTACCAGCAAGTCCCCGACTTCGACACCGGTGAGCGGCTGCTGCCGGCTCAGGACATCCTTGGGCGTACACAGTTGCCCGACCACGGTCCAGTTGCGCTCGGTCGATTCGGCGGTCGGGGGAGTCTGCGGCAGGTGAATCAGTGGGTGGTCATGGCTTTGCGCGGCCGGCAGGCGGAACTGATGAGTGCCGCCACGGCACACGATGAAGTGCTCGCCATGGCTGGTCTTGGTGTCCAGCACCTCGATCACGTAGTAACCACAGAACGCACTGATGTACCGCCCCGGCTCGAAGCGCAGGATCGGCGCATCGGGCTGATCGTCCAGGCGGCGTTCCAGATAACGGCACAGTCGCTGCCAGTCGAACCGCTGTCCGCCCAGATAATCGACGCCGATCCCGCCGCCGACATTCAGGTGGGTCAGTTGCTCCGGGTAGGCGGCCAGGGTTTTCCATTCGCCCCAGCGCTGCAAATAGAAATCGAGCAGTTGCTCGTGTCGCTCCACCGACATCTGGTGCGACATGGCATGCACATGAAAGCCCTTGAGGCACAAATGCGTGGCGCGATCGACCCGTTGCACTGCTTCGCCGAGCTCCGATTCATCGATGCCGAAGGGCGTCGCCGTGCCGGCCATGGCCAGTTTGCTCGACTGCTGTGCCGGGAGCTGAGGATTGATCCGAATAAACACCGGCTGTACCCGCCCCGCTTCATTGGCCAGCCGTTGCAGGCGCTCGATCTCGTTCAGGCTTTCAACGTGAATGGCTTCGACCTGATGGGCCAGCGCGGCACGCAAATCGGAATCGAGCTTGCCGGGGCCGGAAAACACATAGGGTTTGCGGATCGGACAAGTCATCACCCGCTCGATCTCGCCTCCCGAGGAAATTTCGAAACCACTGACCAGCGGCGCCAGAACCTCAAGCAAGGGCGCTTCGCTGTTGGCCTTGATCGCGTAATACAGCTCGACCTTCGGCGGCAGTGCGTCCATCACCTCGCGCACATGGGCCTGCAACGCGTCGAGGTCGTAGATGAATGCCGCCAGCGGATCCGGATTCGCGGCCCGAACACGATCGATCGCTTCCAGAACGGGAACCGTCAGATCAGCCATAACGGGCCTCCTCGCTCCAGGGTGAGACGAGCCTGACGTAGCCGGCGGCGCGATCCGCCTGGGCGCTCAGGCGCACTTTCAGATTGGTCTTGCAGGCGATCGGCTGACCGGCGATCAGCGCATCGAGTTCCGGCGTGGGACGTGTCAGCTCATCGCGTATGACACGCAGTTGGCGCTCCACCCGCTGCCACATCACAGGGGCCAGGTGCGGGCGTTCCCAGCTCAGGGCTAACACGGCTTCGGAGAGGTTGTTGATCATCAGGCAGTAGGAAATCCGGCTCCAGCCCTGCGCTCGACTGTACTGAAGCGACTGGCGCACCCGTGGGTGCAGCCCGACATCGATCTGCCGGATGCCCAGTTCTTCGGTGAGTTTCACCCCCTCGAAATCACGCAGCAGCAGCTGTTGCGGCTGGCCTGAATCGTGGACCAGCACTGTGTTCTGCAGATGCGGTTCCATCACCACGCCGTGGTTGAAGAACAACGCCAGCACCGGGCGCAGCAACAGGGCCTGGTAGCGGTCGAACCATTCCACCAGTTGTTCGTCGTCAGGTTCCTGGCCAAATGCCGCTTGCAGGAAGCCGTGCACCAGGGGGCGAGAATGGATGTCGTGGGCAAACAGAGTGCCGGCCATCACGCTGCGATCGGCACGGGAACGCAGGCAAAAGTTTTCCCGCAGGATCGCGCCGGTCTGTTCACGGAACCAATGGGCGTCCGCCTCACTGGCCTGGGGCGGCGCCCAGCTCATCGAACCGGGCTCGGCAATCACCGACAAACCTCCCAGCGTATCCGGCTGGGTTTGCAGAAGACGCTGGAACAGTTGATCGATGATCAGCGTGCTTTCCAGCTCATACCAGGCGTTCTTGCGCACGCAGTTGGTAATGCGCACATGCAGCGACCCCTTGATGAAGTAGTCATGACCTTCGATGTACCAGGTGCGCATCGACGCCGTGGGACTGGCGATCGGACCGGTGGCACCGTGATCGACAATGTCGCCCAGTTCGAGCAGTTGCTGCACGCGTCGGTCCTGAATGAACAACTGCGCCTGCACCGGGTGCATGCAAATCATCGCGTGACCGGGTCTGGCCCGCTGCTGATCGGCAAACCCGGCCATGACCTGGCTTTCATCGAGGCCGTTGGCGGTAACGCGCAGTCCTTGCCGAGGGACTTCGAACAGATGCAACGCGGTTTGCGCCTGAAACTCGGGGGCGTAGGTCTGCTGCGAAAGATGCGCCGGCCACAAGCGGGCCTTGGGTGCCGGATGATTGGGATGACCGAACCATAAACCCTGCTCGCTGGCCAGGTAGCTGCTGAGCGGTGCCGGGCGCTGATTGTCCATGTTGTGCGCCACGATCGCGGCTGTCAGACCCTGGCTCTGCAATACCTGGTCGAGCAGTTCTTCATTGCTGGCACGGGTCATGTGCTCGCAGGCACCCAGCAACTCTGCGGCAAACTCGGCGAAACCCAGGCAACGCCAATCCCCCTGACCCTGACGGGCATAGACGTCCGACAGATAACGATGGCTGCCTAGACGGTCACGACGATCGACCATGACAAAGAACTGTTGCTCATTGGGCAGGCTGATCGTCAGCGGAATGCCCTTCCACTGCAGGCCTTCCAGATAACAGCCAGGCGCGATGCCTTGCATATCACTGGGCCAGCGATAATCGAGGCAGTTTTCCGGCAAGGCGAACTCCTTGATCAAACAATTGAGCAAGGCGCGGGTACTCGCCAACTCACTGACCATTCTTGATACAACATTGCGATCTGCTTGATTCATAGGTACTCCACAGCAGCCCGTGAGGTCACTGGTTACGTTTGCCGGGACAAAGAACAAGCGCTTGCGCCAACTTACGGAGCGCACTACAGCAACTTTAAAAAAGTCATCCCGGCGAGAATTAAATAAACAATCGATTACCGAAAGTTTCTGAAAAAGCGCTCATCACTGAAGTGCTTTCTTTAAGCGGCGGTTCGACCATTCACCCTGATCGCTCTCTATATAACGTTCGCCAGGCTCAAACACCTTTTAAACAAACGATTACGCACGAACTTCAAGCAGAGCAGCTTCAAGTGCCGTTTCAAATCGCTGAATCACTTGCTGGCATTGTTGGTCATCAATAATCAGCGGAGGCAATAAACGAATGACATTACCCCGGCGCCCGCCCCTCTCCAGAAGCAGTCCCTGTTTGAAGCATTGCTGCTGGATGGCGACGGAAAGTACCGGGTCCATAGGAAAATGCCCGAGACGATCTGCCGGCTGGCGTTCGTCGACGATCTCAATGCCGAGCATCAGGCCCCGACCGCGCACCTGACCCAGGGCCGGATACCGTTGGCGCAAACCGTTAAGCTGATCCTTGAGCCATTGACCGCGTCGTTCGGCCTGGGCCTGAAGCTGTTGATGCTTGAGCGCCTGCAGCGTTGCAAGCCCGGTGGCCATGGCCATCTGGTTGCCACGGAAGGTGCCGGCGTGATTGCCCGGTTCCCAAGCGTCGAATTCGCGCTTGATGCCCAGCACCGCCATCGGCAGACCGCCACCTACCGCCTTGGACATGACAATGATGTCCGGCTCGATTTGCGCATGCTCGAAGGCAAACATCTTGCCGGTGCGACCGAAACCGGCCTGCACTTCATCAAGAATCAGCAGGATCCCGTGCTTGCGCGTGACGTCACGGATCGCACGCAGCCAGCTGTCCGGCGCGCAGTTGACCCCGCCCTCGCCCTGCACTGCCTCGACGATCACGGCTGCCGGCAAGGTGACCCCGCTCTCGACATCCTCGATGAACTGGGTGAAGTAATGGGTCAGCGCCTCGGTGCCAGCCTCACCGCCCAAGCCGAACGGGCAGCGGTACTCATGGGGATACGGCATGAATTGCACGCCGGGCATCAGGCCGGCGACGGCGTTCTTCGGCCCGAGGTTGCCGGTCAGGGCCAGCGCGCCGTGCGTCATGCCGTGGTAGGCACCGGAAAAACTGATGATGTTGTGGCGACCGGTGAACGTTTTGGCCAGTTTCAGCGCGGCTTCTACCGCATCCGCCCCCGAAGGACCGCAGAATTGCAGGCAGTAACCCTCGCCCTGCCCCGGCAACAGGCTCAGCAGGGTTTCACTGAAAGCGTCCTTGACCTCGGTCGTCAGGTCCAGGGTGTGCATCGGCAGGCCGGAAGCCAGAAAGCTGCCGATACTGTCCATGATGGCCGGGTGATTGTGCCCGAGCGCTAGCGTCCCGGCACCGGCCAGGCAATCCAGATAGGTCTTGCCTTCGACATCCGTTACCCAGACACCGCTTGCCTTGGCAATGGCCAGAGGCAACTTGCGCGGATAACTTCGAACATTCGATTCAAACTTTCCCTGTCGCACCAAATAGTCGGCATTGGTCTTTTGCAGAGGACTAATGTGCAATGCGCCATCATTCAACATCGGATTACCCTCGGTCAATTTCGATATGAAAACTATTCCCATCAACTAATTCATGCAACAGGCAGTTGGCAATTTTTTGGAATATTTACATAACGATATTTTCTGTTTAAAAACCTACGCGCACAACAAATTGCAAGTCGTTAAACCCGAACAAAAATCAACTGATGCGCCATGATATGGCCATACTTTTTTCATGCAACGCTCAACTTTTTATTATCTTTATTAGCAGTAATTCATTGCACAGTATCGGGATAACTACTGAGTAGTGTTGTTCATAGAGTTCCTTGCTTCGTGAAATACCTTCAGAACATTCCTGCGCTGCCCTTCCATGGGCCAGGTTCCTCGTTTCAGAAGTCGACGGTTGCCGAAAGCAGATAGGTTCGTGGTGTCGAAAGCGTCAGCCCTGGCTCGCTGTCATCGGACGCACCGGCGGAGCTCCAGTAGCGTTTGTCCGCGACGTTTTCGATGTTGGCTCGCAGGGTGATGTTCTTTTCGTCGACTTTGAACGCGTAGCGCGCACCCACGTCGAAGCGCTCCCAGGCATCGATCTGCTTGTCGTTGGACTGATCCAGGTATTGCGAGCTCGAGTAGATGCCACGCCCGGTCAGAGTCAGGCCCTGCACGTTCGGTACGTCCCATTCCGCGCCGAGATTGACGTTGAATTTCGGGGTCGCCGGTGCGCGGTTGCCATCGAACGTGCCGTTGGTGGTGTGGGTCAACTCACTGTCGATGTACATGACACCGCCGAGCAGACGAAAACCCTGGAGGGGTTCGCCGAACACCGTCAGTTCCACGCCATCGTTCTGGCGTTTGCCGTTGGGGCCGAAGACCCGGGTCACCGCATTGGTCTCGTAGGCCGGTTGCTTGATCCGGAAGACTGCGGCGGTCAGGCCGAACGAACCGGCGTCATACTTTGCGCCTACCTCGACCTGACGGCTGATGAACGGCGGGAAGATTTCGTCTTCGTTCACCGACGTCGACGGTGCGATCTTGCCCTGGCTCAGGCCTTCCATGTAGTTGGCGTACAGCGACAGTTTGTCGGTGGCCTTGAACAGGATGCCGCCGGATGGCGAGACTTTTTCTTCATCGTAGGCGGTGTCGCCTTTGACATCGTCGCTCCAGTCATCGACCTTCACCCTTTGCCAGCGGGCGCCCAGCGTCAGCAGCAAGCGATCATCGAAAAAGCCCATCGTGTCGGCGAGCGCTACACCACTGAAACGGTTTTCGGTATAGACCTCCGGATCCTGTCGCGTCGGACGCACCGGAGTTGGCGTTTCAACGGGGTTGTAGAGATTGCTCGGGGAGGCCGCATAGCGCGCACCACCGTTCTCGAAGTCCATGTAGAAGTAGCTGGCGGCGAGATTGATTTCATGGCTCACCGGCCCGGTATGGAACCAGTTGCGCACCCCGGCCGTAGCGGTACGGACGTTTTCGTCACGGGTGAAATCCCGAGGCTGGACGCTGAAGTCGCCTTTGTCGTTGGTGACCGCTACCGCGTGCCGAAGGAAATCATGATTGCTTTTGCGTACACCGACTCCGCCGTACAACAGGGTGGAATCATTGACGTCGAACTCGGCATTCACCGTTCCGAACGTATCCTTGGTACGGGCCTTGCTCCAGGGCTGCGCATAGTTGTGTCTGACTTCACTGGCACTCGGGACGCGGGCATTGGCACCGACCTGCACGCGCTCCTGCGGGGCGTCGGTATCACGTTCGGTACGGCCGACGTCGGTGGAAAGACGCAGGCGTTCACCGCGAAAATCCAGCCCCAGCACGGCCATGTCACGGTCGACGCTCTGATGATCCCACTCGGTGTCACCGGACTGCTTGACCCCGTTGAATCGGAGGCCGAACTGATTGTCTTCGCCAAAGCGCCGCCCGACATCCACGGCGCCGCCAATTTGGTTGTTGGACGCGTAATTGGCGGTCAGCGAAGTGATCGGCTTGTCGGTTGCGCGCTTGGGCACCACGTTGATGCCGCCGCCGACGCTGCCCCGTGGCGAAATGCCGTTGATGAGCTGGGTCGGGCCTTTGAGGATGTCGACGCGGTCAGCCATTTCCATGTCGATCGTGTAAGTCGGCAAGACCCCGTACAGACCGTTGTACGCCACATCGCTGTTGAACAGACTGAAACCGCGAATGGTGAACTGCTCGTAACGCCCGCCGGCCGGGTTGGTGGCGCGGACCGAGGGATCACTGGCAATCAGGTCACCCAGGGTGCGGGCCTGCTGGTTCTTGACCGCCTCGCTCGTGTAGGTGGTCATGCTGAACGGCGTTTCCATGAAATCGCGGGAACCCAACAGGCCTTGCGAACCACGGCGCGCCACCTGGCCACCCGCATATACGTCGCCGCCGGTTTCGTCGTTGGCGCCGAGAATCGAAGTCGGTGCCAGTTGCAGGCTGCTGCCTTCCGGTGCCGGCATCAGGATATATGCCTGCTCGCCGACCGGTTGCAGTTGCAGGCCGGAGCCCGCGAGCAAACGGGCGAAGCCTTCCTCGACACCATACTCGCCGGACAGGCCGTTGCTGCTGCGACCGCTGACCAGCGCCGGATCCACCGACAGGTTGACCCCGGCCAGCCCGGCAAACCGGGTCAGTGCGGCGCTCAGACTGCCGGCGGGCACCTGGTAGCTGCGACGAGCGGCCTCGTCCGCCCAGCTCACCGGCATCAACAATGGACTGGCACTCAGGCTCAGCATGAGGCTCAACTGCAACAACGGACGCAAACGACTCGGGAATACTGCGGGCATTGGAAGAAGCTCTCGTTTTTTGTTCACTTACCTGGAATGACCGGCGAGGCGAAAAAAAGGGACAGGCTTCAGGCAATATTTTTTCGAGGAACCAGCGTGACCCAGAATCGGGTGCGCGATTGCACGTCCAGCGGCAGGCTGGCGGCCAGCAGTGACAGGATGCGGTCGGTGTTGTCGAGGCGGAAACTGCCGGTAACCCGCAAGCTTTCCAGCGCAGGTTCCCAACGCAAAAGGCCGGGGCGATAACGACCGAGTTCACGCAGGAACTCACCGAGCGGCTGATTCTGTGCCATCAGCACCCCGTCACGCCATCCGGGCAGCAGCGCATCGAACGCACCGACGGCCCCTGCACCATTGGCCTGCAGGCTCACTTGCTGTCCGGCGTTCAGCAACATTTCAGGGCCTTGCAGCGGTTGCAGGCGCACCGCACCGCTGACGACCGACACGCGGCAATCGCGCTCGTTGAGACGCACACACACTTCACTGCGACTGACGATGATCCGGCCATAAGGCGCCTGAATGGTCAGTGGTGCGGTTCCGGGTACGTTGAGCGCCATTTCGCCGCGCACCAGGGTCAGCAGGCGAGCACCGAGGTCGATGTTCACGGCGCTCGCGGTATTGAGTTGCAAGGTACTGCCGTCGGCCAGGGGAATGCGTTTGTGTTCGCCGGTGCCGGTCTGCAAGTCGGCGCGCCAGACATCCAGCGGCAGCTGGCGCCCGATCAGCCATGCAGTCGGCACCAGCGCCGCCACCCCAAGCGCCCGTTTGAGTGCGGCACGGCGAGCAGGATCAGGACGATCAAGCGTGGCCATCGCCAATACCGACGGCAAGCCGAAAAAACGCTGACGCAGCATCTGCGCCTTTTGCCAGGCATGCTCGTGACTACTATGGCTGTTGCGCCAGTTCTGCAGGCGCGCCTGATCGTCCTGGGTAGCCTCGCCGGACTCCAGCAATGTCAGCCACTGCGCAGCCGCCCGGGCAATCTCGCGGGCTTCGCTGGAAGGTGCCGCGCGCATCACCAGTCCACCAGCAGGCAATGCTCATAGGCTTGGGCCATGTAGCGTTTGACCGTACGTTCGGAAACTTGCAGGCGTTCGGCGATTTCGCGATAGCCCAGGCCTTCGAGCTGGCTCCACAAAAATGCGCGACGAACTTCCCGGGGCAAACCGTCGAGAAGTTCATCGAGCGCCTGGAGGGTTTCGAGCACTACCCAGCGCTGCTCGGGGGACGGGACACAGTCTTCAGGCAAGTGGGCCAACGCGTCCAGATAAGCTTTTTCCAGACTGCGTCGGGTATAGAAATTACTCAGCAGGCGTTTGCCGACGGTCAACAGATAGGCGCGCGGTTCGCGCATTTCGGCGACGGGTTGTGAACTGCACAACACCCGCATGAACGTGTCCTGACTCAGATCCGCCGCATCCCACGCGTTACCCATGCGCTTTCGCAGCCAGTTTTCCAGCCAGCCTCGGTGGTCTCGGTACAAGGTGTGTAGGCTGTGCTCCGGTGGCGTCGCTGCTTCAATCATCTCAAGAGACCCTGCGCGAAGGATATAAATGAGACTGATTCTAATTAATGTTTCACTGCGAAACCAAGCCCTTTTCTGTTGGATAAATCGCAAATATCGGTAGGAACACGGCTTAGGAAGGCGCAAAGCCCCGAATTTTTTCCTACACACCCGGCACGGCCACCAAAGCCGCGACGACCTCGCTCGACCCGCTGGCGCACCTGTTTCCCTGCGCAGCGCTGGAATAACAGGTGCTGAGCGTCAGCCTAAAGCGCCTTGTCGAAGCGGAACGAAGCCCCATAAGCCGAGGCAGGCAGGTGATTGGAGTGATCTGCCCTTAACCGCGAACGGAAGGTGCCGCTTTGTGGCTGATTCCGGTACAGCCCACGCTTTTGCAGTTCGGGAATGACCAGTTCGACACAGTCCTCAAGACTGCCTGGGCTGATCAGCGGGTTGAGCATATAGCCGCTGGTGCCGGATATTCGCGCGTGCTCTTCGATGCGATCGGCGACTTGCTGCGGTGTATCGACCAGAATCAGGTCGCTGCCACGAGTAACGCTGGCGAAGCGCTTTTTCACATCACCCGTCGTCAGCGGCTGACCACTGCCATCAGGGCGCATCACGTAAGAGGTCAGGCCTTCGGTGTGCGTCGATAGTGCATCGCTGTCGGCGTAGCGGCTGATGTCGATGCCGGTGTCGCCGGCGTAACTGACCAGTTGTGCCTGCAAGTGATAGGTGCTTTGCAACTCGTCGTATTTACGCTGGGCTTCGATTTCGGGCGAAGGACTTAATCTCCAAGCCCGACCAGACCTGGATAACAAATAACTTGTACGATGTCCTATCACAGGCTATTACTGCGTCTCCAAAAAAAATAAAACCACGGAGATCGCGACATGGACTCATCCCTGTCCGCCAAGCCTGACAACCTCGAACAGGTAAAAGGCAATACACGCCGCAGCTTCCTGAAGAAGTCCCTCGCTGTTTCCGCCACGCTCGCCACCGGCAGCGCCTTGTTGCCCAGTCTCTCTGAAGCTGCCGAACCATTGAGTCAACGCTACCCGGATCCACTGATTCATATCCTCGACGACAGCTTCCTCGACCTGCGTATTTTCAACGCCAGTGTGGAAAAGCTCGCCACCGGCATGCGCTGGGCCGAAGGACCGGTCTGGGTCGGTGATGGCCGCTATTTGCTGGTCAGCGACATCCCCAATAATCGCATCATGCGTTGGGACGAAATCACCGAGACCTTCACTGTGTACCGTGAACACTCGAACTTCTCCAACGGAATGTGCCGGGATCGCCAAGGGCGTCTTATCGTCTGCGAAGGCTCTACCACCACCAGCGAAGGCCGCCGCGTCACACGCACCGAATACAACGGCACGATCACCGTGCTGGCCGACAGCTTTGATGGCAAGCCCTTCAACTCGCCCAACGACATCGTCTGCAAAAGTGACGGATCGATCTGGTTCACCGACCCGCCATTCCAGACCGGCAACAACTACGAAGGCCACAAAATCACCCCGAGCCAACCCCACGCCGTTTACCGCATCGATGGTGAGAGCAGAAAGGTCACTCGGGTGATCGACGACCTTAACGGCCCTAATGGCCTGTGCTTCAGTCCCGACGAAAAAACCCTGTATGTCGTCGAAGGCCGCGCCAAACCCAATCGCTTGATCTGGGCAATTGCCGTGAAGGAAGACGGCACACTGGGCGAGCGCCGCAAGCACATCGAGGGGCTGGACTACGCGGCAATCGACGGTATCAAGTGCGACGAAGCGGGCAACCTGTGGTGCGGCTGGGGCGGCAATGGTGATCCCAGGGCCGATCTGGAAAAACTCGACGGCGTGCGTGTTTTCAATCCACAGGGCAAGGCCATCGGCCATATTTCGCTGCCAGAGCGCTGCCCGAACCTGTGCTTCGGGGGGCGCGAAGGGAACAGGTTGTTCATGGCAAGTAGTCACTCGATCTACTCGCTTTTTGTGAATACTCGCGGGACTACGTTTGCTGTGTAAAAACGCCGTTCATCTCGCGATCGCTTCGTGAGCATCGAAACAATATCTCGCCGCGCAGCCAGGGATGCGTATGCCACTGGCGAATGGAGTCTTCAAGGAATGTTGGGAAGATCATTCTGACAATGCACCCGGAAGATTCGCCGTAACACACCAGCAGCGTTCAAGGATGAACATTCATTCATCGAAAACAGGCTTCGATGCGTCTAGTCTGCGGGTTACGACATAGTGACTACAGGAGTAACCCACCATGTTCTCGCACGAAAGCCTCCCGCTGATCATCCTCTTCACCATCCTGCTGATTGGCGTACTGACCGCCATCCTCCATCCCGTACATGCGTTCCATAGCTGGCTTCAGAGACGCCGGAAAAGATCATCCGCCGAAGTTGTCAGCAAGGCGGATTCACGCTGACGTGCAAAACTGGCCCGGATGAATCCGGGCCTTTTTCTGCGTGCAGGCAATGGCGCCAGGCAGCGCACGGATCAATATTCGCCCCTCTCCCCTCTCCCCTCTCCCCTCTACACAAGAAAAGCTTCACGCTGTGAAGTGAGTCTTCCTCTCTACACGAAAAAATGCCGCTTCATTGTCAGCTGGCATTTTTCCGCCTATCTTGATTAAAACCTATACAAACGCATTATCCGCGTACAATTTATTTTGCTACGGATACGCTCCCACGCGAGATTCCGTCACGAGATACCTTAATGAGACGCCTATAACCCTGTACGCACCCCTCACTGCGTACAAGAAAAAACTTCGAACGTTCTCCCTCAACACCTGCGATCAGGGAGCAAGGCAATGACTCGATTACTGCTGTTACTGGCACTGATGCTCAACCTCGCAAGCTGCAGCAACGTGGATGTCACACGTTATGCCGATCAACAACCGGCACTGAGTCTGGAGCGCTTTTTCAGCCAGCCCGTCAAAGCCTGGGGGATATTTCAGAAGCCCGGCGGCGAAGTGACCAAGCGTTTTGAAGTCACGATCGTCAGCCGTCGCGAAGGCAACAACCTGATTCTCGATGAGCGCTTCCTGTACAGCGACGGCACCCGCCAGCACCGCGTATGGACATTGACGCCCGAGGGCCCGGGACGCTGGAGCGGTCGCGCCGGCGATGTGATCGGCGCTGCCCAGGGCCAGATTGCCGGGAACGCCGTGCACTGGGTTTATCGCCTGAACCTGGCGGTCGACGATTCGACCTATGAAGTGAGCATGGACGACTGGATGTACCTGATGGACGAGGACACGTTGATCAACCGCACCAGCATGTCCAAGTTCGGTGTGGAAGTCGGTCAGGTGACCTTGTTCTTCCGCCGCCAGGGCACCGAAGCAAGCCAATGAACCGCACAACCCCAGAGCTTGATTGAATGAACGTTACCCGCCGCTTGTGCCTGGTACTGGGCGACCAGTTGTCGTTCGACCTGGCCTCCTTACAGGCACTCGATGCCGAGCACGACACTGTGTTGCTGGTTGAGGTCATGGAAGAAGCCAGCCACGTGGCCCACCATCCACAGAAGATCGCCCTGATCTTCAGCGCCATGCGCCATTTCGCCCAGGCGCTGCGAGACCAGGGTGTGCGTGTTGAGTACGTCACTCTTGATGATCCGGAAAACAGCGGTTCGGTGCCGGGTGAATTACATCGCTGGCAAGCGCTGTTGCAGGCCGAGCAAGTGCACGTCACCGAGTGTGGCGACTGGCGGCTGGAGCACTCGATGAAGGAATGCGGCTTGCCGATTCACTGGCACGCCGATAGGCGCTTTCTGTGCAGTCGCGAAGAGTTCGCCGCCTGGGCCGAGGGCAAAAGACAGCTGCGCATGGAGTTTTTCTATCGGGAGATGCGCCGCAAGAGCCGGTTGCTGCTCAATGGCGATGGCTCGCCGGTGGGTGGCGCGTGGAATTTCGATGCGGAGAATCGCAAGGCCCTGCCCAAAAGCGTGAAAGCCCCCTACCCCGCGCGCTTCAATAACGACGCCATCACTTGCGAAGTACTGGCACTGGTCAAGGCGCGTTTCAGCCACCACTACGGTGCGCTCGATGAATTCAACTATCCCGTCACCCATGCCGATGCACAGGCACTCTGGGCGTACTTTCTCGATTACGGTCTGGCCGGGTTTGGCGATTACCAGGACGCCATGGCCAGTGATGAGCCGTTTCTGTTCCATGCCCGCATCAGCGCGGCGCTCAACATCGGCCTGCTGGATCTGCGCAAGTTGTGCAGCGACGTGGAATCGGCGTACTGGTCCGGCAGCGTTGCGCTCAATGCCGCCGAAGGCTTCATTCGGCAACTGATTGGCTGGCGTGAATATGTACGGGGCGTGTACTGGCTGAAAATGCCTGATTACGCGCTGGGCAACTCGTTCGGCAACACCCGGGCATTGCCCGAGTTCTACTGGACCGGCGATACGCAGATGAACTGCATGCGCCACGCCATCGGACAAAGCTTGCAGCATGCCTACGCACATCACATTCAGCGGCTGATGGTCACCGGCAACTTCGCCCTGCTCGCCGGCATCGCGCCGAGCCAGATCTGCGAGTGGTATCTGGCGATCTACATGGACGCCTTTGACTGGGTCGAGCTGCCCAACACCCTAGGCATGGTCATGCACGCCGATGGCGGTTATCTCGGTTCCAAACCCTATTGCGCCAGCGGCCAGTACATCAATCGCATGTCCGATTACTGCCGCGGTTGCGCGTACAAGGTCAGCGAAAGCACGGCAGACAATGCCTGCCCGTTCAATGCGCTGTACTGGCATTTCCTGATGCGCCACGGTGAGCTGCTGCGCGGCAACCAGCGCATGGCCATGATGTACAAGAACCTCGACCGCATGCCGCAGGCCAAGCAAGAGGCACTGTGGCAACGCGGCCAGTCGCTGCTGGCCCGCCTGGATAACGGGGAATCGATCTGAATTCAGCGTTCGCCCGACGCTGCCTTGCTCCGCCAGTGAAACTTACCGCCGACGCCACCGGTCAACGGATCAGCAGCCACAAGGAGCAACACATGGTGACTTTCCTGATTTTCCTGATCGCCTGCGGTGCGGCCGCAACCACCGGCATGGTTTTCAAGCCCGGCCAATGGTACGCGCAGCTCAACAAACCGAAGTTCACCCCGCCCAACTGGGTGTTTCCGGTGGCGTGGACGACGATCTATCTGCTGCTGGCCTGGGTCGGCTACCGTTTGACGCTGATTCCCGGCAGCGAAATGGTCCTGGCGTTGTGGGCGGCACAGATTGCCTTGAACACGCTGTGGACGCCGGTGTTTTTCGGTGCGCAGCGGATCGTTGCGGCGATGGTCATTCTCGTGCTGCTGTGGCTGGTGGTAGCAGCGATGGTGGTCCTGACCTTGCGCCTGGATGTGATCACCGGGTTGATTCTGTTTCCTTATCTGGCCTGGCTGTGTGTCGCTGCGGCGCTTAATTTCTCGATCATGCGCAACAACCGAGCGAGTTAGTAGGCGCTAGTCACAGGGACGCCGAGCGCTTCAACGTCTCGCTCGGCAATTCCTTGAACATCGCCCGGTAACTGCTTGAAAAACGGCCCAAATGCCAGAACGACCAGTTCATCGCGACCTCCGCCACCGTCGTATCTGCCGGTGAACGTTTGAGCAATTCCCGCCGCGCACTGTTGAGCCTGCGCAAACGCAGCCAATGGCTCGGCGACATCCCGGTGTACGCCTTGAACGTCTGCTGCAACTGGCGCAGGGAAACCCCGGCCACCCGCGACAGTTCAAGCAGATTGAGGGTTTCCTCCGGTGAATCCGCCGCCCACTCCCCCACGCGCTTGAGGGTGATTCGCTCTTCGGCGCGACGCTGCAAACCACCGCCGTCCAGGCATACGCTTGCGTTGTCGAGGATGAACAGGCAGTCCTCAAGCAACTGTTGGGTCAGTGCTTCTTTGCTTGGCTGATCAAGGGTTTGCGACAACTTTGTGAGGGTCGAGCTTAACCAGCGACTGAACAATCCGTTCTGCGCGCCATTGAGCGGCGCCATGAACAAACCTTCCAGCCTGGCCACGTCGAGGCCGTTGCGCTGGACGAATTCCGGGCCGAACACCACGGCGATTTCCTGGTAGTTCTCCGGGGTGATCCAGATGTTGCGGCTCTCTTCGTTGAGCAGATAGAGCGCGTTGTCGCTGCGATCGAAACAGAACGCCAGCGACCCTTCCGGCGCGCTGAAATTCTGCTCGACCCGGGTGTTCATCTGTTCTTCGTAAACCTCGACACCCTGCAAATCCAGATAGCGGATCTGCCCGGCGAAATGCCCCGGCGACATCTGCTGGTAATGCTGAACCCAACCCGGCGTGGCGCGGATCTGTTCGGTGACGTCGGCGGTGTTGAAAGCTTGAACCTGTAGCGGATTACACGTTGTCATGGGAGACCTTGCGCACTCTTTTGGTGCGCTTTGGTGCTGCTGAAAGTGGATAGATGGAACGTCAAGGCCCGCCCAAGATAGTCGTCAACGCGCCACAGGGGAAGCCTGCGAAAGATGAAATCGCTTTTCCCCCGCGTCAACAAAACCAACGACGAGGTCTTTATGAATGCCCCTTTCGATCAGCTGTTCACGTGGCTGAAAGATCACAAGATTACCGAAGTGGAATGCGTGGTCAGCGACCTGACCGGCATCGCCCGCGGCAAGATCGCACCGACCAACAAGTTCCTGCATGAGCGAGGCATGCGCCTGCCGGAAAGTGTGCTGCTGCAAACGGTAACCGGGGATTTTGTCGACGACGACATCTACTATGACCTGCTCGACCCGGCCGACATCGACATGGTCTGCAAGCCGGTGAGCGACGCGGTGTACGTGGTGCCATGGGCCATCGAACCGACGGCCATCGTGATCCACGACACCTTCGACAAGTTCGGCAACCCGATCGAACTGTCGCCGCGCAACGTGCTGAAGAAAGTCCTCCAGCTGTACACCGACAAGGGCTGGAAGCCGATCGTGGCACCGGAAATGGAGTTCTACCTGACCCAGCGCTGCGAAGACCCGGACTTGCCATTGAAGGCACCGCTGGGCCGTTCCGGTCGCGCCGAAAGCGGTCGTCAGTCGTTCTCCATCGACGCCGCCAACGAATTCGATCCGCTGTTCGAAGACGTCTACGACTGGTGTGAACTGCAAGGCCTGGACCTGGACACGCTGATCCACGAAGACGGTCCGGCGCAGATGGAAATCAACTTCCGTCATGGCGACGCGCTGGATCTGGCCGACCAGATCACCGTGTTCAAGCGCACCCTGCGTGAAGCCGCGCTCAAGCACAACGTGACCGCGACCTTCATGGCCAAGCCGATCGGCGATGAGCCCGGCAGCGCCATGCACCTGCACCAGAGCGTGGTCGAGATCGCCAGCGGCCAGCCGATTTTCGCCAACGCCGACGGCAGCATGAGCGACCTGTTCCGCCATCACATCGGCGGCCTGCAGAAGTACATCCCGAAAGTGCTGCCGATGTTCGCGCCGAACGTGAACTCGTTCCGCCGCTTCCTGCCGGACACCTCGGCACCGGTCAACGTCGAATGGGGCGAAGAAAACCGCACCGTCGGCCTGCGGGTGCCGACCTCCGGGCCTGAGGCGATGCGGGTTGAAAACCGTCTGCCCGGCGCTGACGCCAACCCTTATCTGGCCATCGCCGCGAGCCTGCTGTGCGGCTACATCGGCATGGTCGAAGGCATCGAACCGAGTGCCGCCGTCGAAGGCCGGGCTTACGAGCGCCGCAACCTGCGCCTGCCGATCACCATCGAAGAAGCCCTGACCCAGATGGAAGAGTGCGACACCGTCGCGCAATACCTGGGCAGCAAATTCGTGCGCGGCTACGTCGCGGTGAAACGCGCCGAGCACGAAAACTTCAAGCGCGTGATCAGTTCCTGGGAGCGGGAGTTCCTGTTGCTGAGCGTTTAACCAACACCCACGAACCCTGTGGGAGCTGGCTTGCCAGCGATGGCATCGGCACAGTCAACATCTCTATCGACTGACCCGCCGCTATCGCTGGCAAGCCAGCGCCCACAAGGCACCGTGCTCACCTGAAAAATCCAATAATTCGAAGAGGTGTCGATATGCGTCTGTTGAAATCCATGATCCCCGCCGCGCTGGCCCTAGCGTACAGTGCCGGTGCCCTCGCCCAACCTCAGGTCAGCGTCTACAACTGGACCGATTACATTGGCGAAACCACCCTCGCCGACTTCCAGTCCTCCAGCGGGATCAAGGTGATCTACGACGTCTTCGACTCCAACGAAACCCTCGAAGGCAAACTGCTCGCCGGGCGTACCGGCTATGACGTGGTGGTGCCGTCCAACCACTTTCTCGCCCGTCAGGTGAAGGCCGGTGCGTTCCTCAAACTGGACCGCTCGCAACTGCCAAACTGGAAAAACCTCGACCCGAAACTGCTGGCCCTGCTCGAGAAAAACGATCCGGGCAACGAGCACTCGGTGCCGTACCTGTGGGGCACCAATGGCATCGGCTACAACGTCGACAAGGTCAAGCAAGTGCTGGGTATCGATCACATCGATTCCTGGGCCGTGCTGTTCGAACCGGAAAACCTGAAGAAACTCACCCAATGCGGTGTGTCGATGATGGACTCGGCCGATGAAGTGTTCCCGGCGATCCTCAACTACATGGGCATGGACCCGCGCAGCGAGAAACCCGAGGACTACAAGAAGGCTGAGGAGAAACTGCTGAGCATCCGGCCGTACATCACCTATTTCCACTCTTCGAAATACGTGTCCGACCTGGCCAACGGCGACATCTGCGTGGCCTTCGGTTATTCCGGCGACGTGTTCCAGGCCGCCAACCGCGCCAAGGAAGCCAAGAACGGCGTGAACATCGCCTATTCGATTCCCAAGGAAGGCGCGAACCTGTGGTTCGACCTGCTGGCGATTCCCGCCGATGCCGGCAACACCAAGGAAGCCCACGCCTTCATCAATTACCTGCTCGATCCGCAAGTGATCGCCAAGGTCAGCGCCTCGGTCGGCTACGCCAACCCGAACCTGGCGGCCAAGCAATTCATGGATGCCGATCTGGTCAACAATCCCGAGGTCTATCCGTCCCAGGAAGTCCTCGACAAGCTCTACATCTCCTCTACCCCGCCCCAGTCGATCATGCGTCTGATGACCCGGTCCTGGAGCAAAGTGAAGTCGAACAAATGAATCAGTACACCCAGGAACACGCCCTCTCCTATTACGCCGCGTCGGCCCGGGGCAGCACACCCTATCCGGAACTGGCGTGTGATCTGATCGCCGATGTCTGTGTGATCGGCGGCGGGTTCACCGGCGTCAACACGGCCATCGAGCTGGCGCAGCGCGGGCTCTCGGTAATTCTGCTCGAATCCCGGCGCATCGGCTGGGGCGCCAGCGGGCGCAATGGCGGGCAACTGATTCGCGGGATCGGTCATGACGTCGAAGGTTTTGCCCGGCATGTCGGCAGCGAAGGCGTGCGCTACCTGCACCGGGCCGGGATCGACTCGGTGGAGCTGGTGCGCCAGCGCATCACCGACAACGCCATCGAGTGCGACCTGCGCTGGGGTTTCTGCGAGCTGGCCAACACACCGGCGCAATTCGATGCCTTCAAAGCCGAGCAGGACAGCCTGGCGCAGCTGGGTTACCGCCATGAAACGCGGCTGGTTGCGCCTGAGCTGATTCGTCAGCAAGTGGTGAACGCCGGTGTCTACAAGGGCGGACTGATCGACATGGGCTCCGGCCACTTGCATCCGCTGGATCTGGTCCAGGGCGAAGCGCGGCTGGCGGCATCCCTGGGGGTACGGATTTTCGAGCAGAGCCCGGTGCTGGAAATCGTCCATGGCCAGACCGTTCAGGTGCGCACCCAGAGCGGCACCGTGCGCGCCGGCAGTCTGGTACTCGGCTGCAACGCGCATCTGGATGAGCTCGAACAGCAACTCAGCGGCAAGGTCCTGCCCGCCGGCAGTTACATCATCGCCACCGAACCGCTTTCGGCGGAGCGCGCCGCCGAGCTGATTCCGCAGAATCTGGCGCTGTGCGACCAGAAAGTCGGCCTCGATTACTACCGGCTCTCGGCGGACCGGCGTTTGCTGTTCGGCGGCGCCTGCCATTATTCGGGACGGGATCCGGCGGACATCGCCGCCTACATGCGACCGAAGATGCTCAAGGTCTTCCCGCAACTGGCGGACGTACGCATCGACTATCAATGGGGCGGCAAGATCGGCATCACCGCGAATCGCTTCCCGCAGGTCGGTCGACTGAAGCAGCACCCGAACGTGTTCTATGCCCAGGGTTATTCCGGCCACGGCCTGAACGTCACCCACTGGTGCGCCAAGCTGCTGGGCGAAGCGATTCATGCCGGTCACAGTCAGGGCATGGACGTGTTCAGCAATGTGCCGCACATGACCTTCCCCGGTGGCCCGGCGCTGCGTTCGCCGCTGCTGGCACTCGGCATGTTCTGGTATCGCCTGCGGGAGTTGTTGGGATAAAGCGTCCTGCACATTTGCTCTATCGCGAAGCACTTCTATATTGATGAAGTGCTTTTGCGTTCCTGACGCTCAGTGCCCAATACACTCTGGAGGTCATGGATGGAGTCGTCAGCCGCCGATCAACCGCGAACGCCCGGCCAGGCGCCGGTCAAGACCCGGCGTTTCAGCATTTCGCTGGTGTGGATCGTGCCGATCATCGCGGTGCTGGTGGGCATCTCGCTGGTGGTGCACAACCTGATGCAGGAAGGCCCCAGCATCACCGTCACCTTCAAGACCGGCAGCGGCCTGACCGCCAACAAGACCGAAGTCAAATACCGTAACGTGGTGATCGGCCAGGTCACGGACGTCGAGCTGAGCGACGACCAGAAAAGCGTCAACGCCACGATCAAACTGGCCAAGCAGGCCGAAACCTTTACCCGCGAAGATTCGCAGTTCTGGGTCGTGCGCCCGCGCATCGGAGCGGGCGGAGTTTCGGGCATAGACACGTTGCTGTCCGGTGACTACATCGGCGCGGATATCGGGCAGTCAAACTCACGTTCGAAGCACTTCAAAGGCCTGGAAAACCCGCCGCCGATCACCTACGGCGAACCGGGCAAGCGCTTCAATCTGCATGCCTCGGACCTTGGTTCGCTGGACATCGGCTCGCCGGTCTATTACCGCAAGATCCCGGTCGGTCAGGTGGTGGCCTACGCACTGGACGCCGATGGCAAAGGGGTGAACATCGAGGTGTTCATCCACGCGCCAAACGATGCTTTTGTCACCGAAAACACCCGGTTCTGGAACGCCAGCGGCATTGACGTCAACGTCGGCGCCAACGGTTTTGCGGTGAAAACCGAGTCGTTGTCGACCTTGCTGGTGGGCGGCATCGCCTTCCGTGCGCCGGAGTACAGTCCCAATGATGTCGCTGCCGCTGAAGAAAGGACTTACGACCTGTTCGACGATCAGCAAACCGCCCTCGCCCCGCCCAACGGCAAGGCGCAGTACCTGAGTCTGCGTTTCGATCAGGCACTGCGCGGACTGAAAGTCGATGCGCCGGTGGAGTTTCTCGGCATCGAGATCGGCCGGGTGGTCAGCGTCAACCTGGACTTCGATGCGAAAAAACGCAGCTTCCCGCTCAACGTCGGCATCGTGATCTACCCGGCCCGCCTCGGCCAGGCTCACATCAAGATGCTCAAGGTACTCGAGCACAATCCGGACGATGAAGCCGCCGCCGTACGCCTGATCGGCACCTTTATCGACAACGGTCTGCGCGCCCAGGCCCGCAGCGGCAACCTGCTGACCGGCCAGTTGTACATTGCTTTGGACTTCTTCCCCAAGGCAGAAAAAGTCGCGTTTGACCCGACCGTCCGCCCGATCAGCGTTCCGACCGTTCCCGGCAGTCTTGAGCAACTGCAGGAAAAACTCGAAGCGATGATCGACAAGCTCAACAAGCTACCGGTGGAACGGATTGCCGGCAACCTCGACAGCAACCTCGTGGAATTGCGCAAAGGCCTGACCCAGTTCAACGCCAAGACCCTGCCCGGCGTGCAGAACACCCTCGCCGACGTGAGTAAGACCCTGCAATCGGCCAGTTCGACCCTGGCCGAAGATTCGCCACAACGCGAACAACTGACCGAGACCCTCGACGAGCTCGGGCGCATGTCCCGTTCGCTGCGTGAGCTGTCCGATTATCTGGGCCGACATCCGGAATCGTTGATTCGCGGCCGCCCCGACAACGCCGCGCCGCTGGACCTCAAAGGGCCGCCGCGCAATTGAGCACAGGAGCTGTCCCATGGCTTTAAAGCTGAAGTTCACCGTGCTCGCGATCGGCCTGCTGCTGGGCGCCTGCAAAAGCGCCCCAATCAGCTTTCACACCCTGACGCCGACGCAACCGATGGCCGGCCGCGCCGGTTCGGAAATCGCCATCGAAAGTATCAGCGTGCCACCGCAGGTCGACCGGCCGCAGATCGTCATCCGCCAGGGCAACAGCGGCCTGGCGATCCTTGAGACTGAATGGTGGGGCGCGAGCCTCAGTGATGAATTGCGCAGCGCGCTGGTGGATCAACTGAGCAATGCCGGCGGCCCACGCAAAACCTCGGTGCGCATCGATGTGCAACGCTTCGATTCGATACCCGGGCAATACGGGCTGATGGACGTAAAATGGCGCCTGCGCCAGGCCAACGCCGGGGACGATGCCCTGCTCGCCTGCCGCTCGCTGCTGCAAACCCCGTCCGGGCCGACCATCGACGATCTGGTGGTGGCCCAACAGAACAACGTCAAGCGTCTGGCTGCATTGATCAGCCAGGCCTCCACCAGCTCACGCGGCTGCCCACCCGCCTCCTGATCGAAACGCAATGCCTACAAGTCGAAGCGATCCACCGCACGGCGCCGCTCGTTGTCGTCGCGCACGTCGTAATTGGCGGTCGTCTGGATATTGCTGTGATGGGCCAGCTTCTGGGCGATCGACAGGTCATGCTCTTCGATCACCCGGGTGATGAACGAACGGCGGAAATCATGGGGCATGATCTTCACCCCGACCTGGGTGCCGCGCTGGCGGGCGATGTAATAGATCGCGTGCTTGGTGATGCGCTCGCGGGTGATGTGGCTGCCACGGCGAATGCGGTTGAACAGAAACGCATCGTCGCTCTCGCCTTCCTTGAGCTCTGACCGACGAAACTCCAGCCAGGCATTCAGTTTGGCGAACGCCCAGGCCGGCGCATACTTGATCAGCTGTTTATTGCCCTTGGCGGTGACACAGAGACTGCGTTCGGTGAAGTCAACCTGATTCAAGTCCAGATCCACGGACTCCGACTTGCGCATGCCGGTGCCATACAACAGCGCAATCACCGCCGCATCGCGCAAACCTTGTGGTCGTGGATCCGCCGCGCAGACTTCCATCAATTCATGAATCAGCGTGCGCTTCAGATTGCGCCCCTGAGACAGTCGCGTGCCGGCAATGCCTTTGACCGAGCGCATCTTCAATAGATGGTCCTGGCTGATAAGACTCATGCGCCAGGCTTCATTCATGACACCGCGAATTGCGTTTACATACAGCGAAGAAGTGTTCGGTGCGTAATTGTCGGCGCGCAATGCGGCGACTAACGCAACGACATCGTCCGGTTGCAGCGCATGCCAGGGAATGTCTTCAACGTTCATGTCTTCGAAACCGAGACGGTCGGCGGCATCTTGTAAAACGTAACGCATGGTGAGTTGGCTGGAGGGAGCCAAACGCGCCAGATACACGGTCATCGGGTTGGTTTTCAGGGTGTCGGGGGATGCAACGGGTAAGTCAATCAAACGTCGGGCCTTGAGTAAAAGCAGTTCAACACAGCAACTAACAACTGCAACATTCTTAATATAAGGGGAACACTTCCGTAGGACTTTTCTACTAAAAACCGCGATAAACGGTAGAAGTCTGAACAGTGGCTGTATGGGTTTCAGATAAACGATTCGCCGACCGGTTTTTCATGTTCCTTTCACAAAAACGGGCATAACCTTAATTCCACTGAGTCCTGTGCCGGCGCTGCCCAAGCTGCCGGGCAATGCCTGAAAAGTCAACCGAACCCGACGTTATGTCGTCTTGGCAACTTATTGATGCAAAGGATTTTTTCGCATCTACGCCTTGATTGGATCCAATTTCTCAATGGATCTTTTTCTTTTTTCTTTGCAATGAGGTGTGCATGAGTCAGGCGTTTCTCCCCTTCTCCCGCCCCAGTATCGGTGATGAAGAAATTGTTGCCGTGGAGCAAGTTTTGCGCTCCGGCTGGATCACCACCGGGCCGAAAAACCAGGCCCTCGAAGAACAGTTTGCCCAGTACGTCGGCAGTCGCCATGCCGTGGCACTTTCCTCGGCCACCGGTGCCATGCATGTAACTTTACTGGCGCTGGGAGTCGGCCCCGGCGATGAAGTCATCACCCCGTCGCAGACCTGGGTGTCTACCGCCAACATGATTTCCCTGCTCGGCGCCACACCGGTGTTCGTCGATGTCGACCGCGACACTTTGATGACCGACGCCGCGCGCATCGAAGCCGCCATCACCCCGCGCACCAAAGCGATCATTCCCGTGCATTACGCCGGCGCCGCGTTCGATCTCGATCCGCTCTACGCCCTGGCCGACAAGCACGGCATCGCCGTGATCGAAGACGCCGCCCACGCCGCCGGCACTCGCTACAAAGGCCGCCACGTGGGTTCGCAAGGCACCGCGATCTTCTCGTTCCACGCGATCAAGAACATGACCTGCGCCGAAGGCGCGATGTTCGTCACCGACGACGAAGCCTTGGCCAACCGCGTGCGCATGCTCAAGTTCCATGGCCTGGGCGTCGATGCCTACGACCGCCTGACCCACGGTCGCAAACCCCAGGCCCAGGTGATCGAGCCCGGTTTCAAATACAACCTGGCCGACATCAACGCCGCGATTGCGCTGGTGCAACTGGAGCGTCTGGACGCGATCAACGCCCGCCGCACCGAACTGGCCACGCAATACCTGCAAAAACTCGAAGGCCTGCCGGTGCAACCGCTGGCCGTGCCGCAATACGCCCAACAGCACGCCTGGCACCTGTTCATCCTGCGTATCGACAGCGAGCGCTGCGGCATCGATCGCGAAGCCTTCATGAAGGGTTTGCAGGAGCAAGGCATCGGCACCGGCATCCACTTCATCGCCACCCACCTGCACACCTGGTATCGCCAGCGTGATCCGCACCTGTCCCTGCCCGACACCGAGTGGAACTCGGCGCGGCTGTGCTCGATTCCCTTGTTTCCCGACATGACCGACCAGGATCTGGACCGGGTCGTCGGGGCCATTGCACACCTGATGGGGAAACGCCCGTGAGACCTTATCCGATTCATTGCGTGTCGATCGTCATCCCGGTCTACAACGAAGAGGACAGCCTGCCGGAGCTGCTTCGCCGCACCCAGGCCGCCTGCCAGCAATTGCGGCATGACTACGAAATCGTGCTGGTCGACGACGGCAGCCGTGACGCCTCCGCGCAACTGCTCGAAGACGCCGCGTCAGTCGAAGACAGCCCGTTCGTGGCAGTCATCCTCAACCGCAACTACGGCCAGCACGCGGCGATCATGGCCGGTTTCGAACAGTGCAAGGGCGACGTGGTGATCACCCTCGACGCCGACCTGCAGAACCCGCCGGAAGAAATCCCGCGTCTGGTGGCCGAGGCCGAAAAAGGCTTTGACGTGGTCGGCACCGTGCGCGGCAACCGTCAGGATTCGGCGCTGCGCCGTTATCCGTCGAAACTCATCAACCTCGCCGTGCAACGCTCCACCGGCGTCGCCATGAGCGACTACGGCTGCATGCTGCGCGCCTACCGCCGCACCATCATCGACGCGATGCTCGCCTGCCGTGAACGCAGCACGTTCATTCCGATCCTCGCCAACAGCTTCGCTCGCCACACCACGGAAATCACCGTGGCCCACGCCGAGCGCGAGCACGGCGATTCGAAATACAGCCCGATGCGTTTGATCAACCTGATGTTCGACCTGATCACCTGCATGACCACCACGCCCCTGCGCCTGCTGAGCATCGTCGGCTTCGCCATGGCCGGGCTCGGCGTGCTGTTCGCGGCGGCGCTGATCGTCATGCGCCTGGCCTTTGGCGCCGGATGGGCCGGCGATGGCCTGTTCGTGCTGTTCGCCGTGCTGTTCGTGTTTACCGGTGGCCAGTTCATCGGCATGGGCCTGCTGGGCGAATACCTGGGGCGCATGTACAGCGATGTGCGCGCCCGCCCGCGTTTCTTCATCGAAAAGGTCCTGCGCGGGCACCCCGCCACGCCGGCCCCCGCCATCACCGTTGACGGCCTCACTTCCAATTCCACGTCCGATCAGGTTCTCTCATGAGCGCAAAAACCGTTGTCTTCGCCTACCACGATATTGGCTGCGCCGGCATTCAAGCCCTGCTCGACAGCGGCTACGACATTGCGGCGGTGTTCACCCATGCCGATGATCCGAAGGAGAACACCTTCTACGCCTCGGTTGCACAACTGTGCGCCAGCAAAGGCATCGCGGTTCATGCACCGGAAGACGCCAACCACCCGTTGTGGATCGAGCGGATTGCCAGGCTTGATCCGGATTACATCTTCTCGTTCTACTATCGCCACCTGCTGAGCGAGCCATTGCTGGCGCTGGCCAAAAAAGGCGCGTTCAACCTGCACGGCTCCTTGCTGCCGCGCTACCGTGGCCGCGCCCCGGCCAACTGGGTGCTGGTCAACGGCGAAACCGAAACCGGCGTCACCCTGCATCGCATGGTCAAGCGCGCCGACGCCGGCGCCATCCTCGCCCAGCAACGCGTGGCCATCGAACGCAGTGACACCGCGCTGAGCCTGCACGGCAAACTGCGGATCGCCGCCAGCGACCTGCTGCGCGATGCACTGCCGGCGATGTTGCACGGCAAACTGCGGGAAACCTCGCAGGACGAATCCCGGGCCACGGTGTTCGGCCGGCGCACCCCGGCAGACGGCAAACTGGTCTGGGCGCAACCGGCCGAAAAACTGTTCAACCTCGTGCGAGCCGTTACTCAGCCCTACCCCGGCGCCTTCTGCGCCGTGGGCGAGCACAAGCTGATCGTCTGGAGTGCCGAAGTCGTCAAGGGTAACGAAGGCCAGGCGCCGGGCCGGGTCATCAGTGTCGATCCGCTGCGCATCGCCTGCGGTGAAGATTCGCTGCTGATCAACGCCGGCCAGCGCAACGACAACGGCCTGTACCTGAGCGGCCCGCAACTGGCCAATGAACTCGGTCTGGTGGACGGCTCGCTGTTGCGCGGCGCCGAATCCGGTCGCGGGCCACGCCGTACACGGGTGCTGATCCTCGGCGTCAACGGTTTCATCGGCAACCATTTGTCCGAGCGTCTGCTACGCGACGAGCGCTACGAAGTCTACGGCCTGGATATCGGCTCCGACGCCATCGACCGCCTGCGCAGCCACCCGCGTTTTCACTTCGTCGAAGGCGACATCAGCATTCACTCGGAGTGGATCGAGTACCACATCAAGAAATGCGACGTGGTCCTGCCGCTGGTGGCCATCGCCACGCCGATCGAGTACACGCGCAATCCGCTGCGGGTGTTCGAGCTCGACTTCGAAGAAAACCTGAAACTGGTGCGCTACTGCGTCAAATACAACAAGCGCGTGATCTTCCCGTCGACCTCGGAAGTCTATGGCATGTGCCAGGACAAACACTTCGACGAAGACACCTCGAACCTGATCGTCGGCCCGATCAACAAACAGCGCTGGATCTACTCGGTGTCCAAGCAACTGCTGGACCGGGTGATCTGGGCCTACGGCGCCAAGGGCCTGAACTTCACCCTGTTCCGCCCCTTCAACTGGATGGGCCCACGGCTCGATCGCCTCGATTCGGCGCGCATCGGCAGCTCCCGCGCCATCACCCAGTTGATCCTCAACCTGGTGGAAGGCACGCCGATCCGCCTGTTCGACGGCGGCGAGCAGAAACGCTGCTTCACCGACATCGCCGACGGCGTCGAGGCGCTGGCGCGGATCATCGATAACGACAACGACGTCTGCAACGGCCAGATCATCAACATCGGCAACCCGGACAACGAAGCGAGTATTCGCCAGTTGGGCGAAGAACTGCTGCGCCAGTTCGAGGCTCACCCGTTGCGTTCCAACTTCCCGCCGTTCGCCGGTTTCCGTGACGTGGAAAGCAAGGCGTTCTACGGCGCCGGTTACCAGGACGTCGAGCACCGCAAACCGAGCATCGCCAACGCCAAGCGCCTGCTGGACTGGACGCCGACCGTGGAAATGCGCGAGACCATCGGCAACACGCTGGACTTCTTCTTGCGTGAGGCCATGGCCGAAATCGAGAGCAAGCGTTGATGCAGGCCGGTTTGCGCATCGACGTCGACACCTTTCGCGGCACCCGCGAAGGCGTGCCGCGCTTGCTGGAAATCCTCGATGAAGCGCAGATCAAGGCGACGTTTTTCTTCAGTGTCGGCCCGGACAACATGGGCCGGCACCTGTGGCGCCTGATCCGTCCGCAGTTTCTCTGGAAGATGCTGCGCTCCAACGCCGCCGGCCTGTACGGCTGGGACATTCTGCTCGCAGGCACGGCGTGGCCGGGCAAGCCGATCGGCCGCGACCTCGGGCACCTGATGCGTCAGGCCCGGGCCGCCGGCCACGAAGTCGGCCTGCACGCCTGGGATCACCACGGCTGGCAGGCCAATGCCGGGCGCTGGAGCGATGCGCAACTGGTCGAGCAGATCCGTCAGGGCGTCGACACCTTGTGCGACATCCTTGGCGAAAAGGTCACGTGCTCGGCCGCCGCCGGTTGGCGTGCGGACGAGCGTGTGATCGAAGCCAAACAGGCCTTCGGCTTTCGCTACAACAGCGATTGCCGTGGGCAGCGGCTGTTCCGCCCATTGCTGTCTGACGGCTCGGTCGGTGCGCCACAGATTCCGGTGGACTTGCCGACCTTCGATGAAGTGGTCGGGCCGAGTGTGGCGGCGAAGGATTTCAACGCCTTCATCCTCGACCGGTTCCGCCCGGACAACCTCAACGTCTACACCATTCACGCCGAAGTAGAAGGGATTCTGATGGCCGAAGACTTTCGTCGACTGCTGGCCGACGCCCGCCAGCGACATATCCACTTTCAGCCGCTGGGCGACTTGCTGCCCGCGTTTCTCAACAGCCTGCCCGTCGGCCATGTGCAACGCGGTGCCCTCGAAGGCCGCGAAGGCTGGCTGGGAGTGCAAGGCGCATGAGCAAACGCTGGGCATTGCCGCTGTTGCTGGGGATTTTTCTGCTGGCTTATCTACTGCCGCTGGGCAGTCATGGTCTGTGGATTCCCGATGAAACCCGTTATGCGCAGATCAGCCAGGAAATGCTGCTGAGCGGCAACTGGGTGTCGCCGCATTTCATGAACCTGCGTTACTTCGAAAAGCCGGCGGCCGGATACTGGATGATCGCCCTCGGGCAGGCCGTGTTCGGACAGAACCTGTTCGGCGTGCGGTTTGCCTCGGCCCTGAGTACCGGGCTGAGCGTGCTGCTGTGCTTCCTCATCGCCCGCCGTTTGTGGAACGACCCGCGCAAAAGCTTCGTCTGCGCCCTGCTCTACATGAGTTTTGTCATCGTCGCCGGCCAGGCCGGTTACGCCAATCTGGATCCGCAATTCACCTTCTGGGTCAACCTGAGTCTGGTGGCGCTGTGGTTCGCCCTCGACAGCCGCTCCAACGGCCAGCGCCTGGCCGGCTGGGCGGTGCTGGGCCTGGCGTGCGGCATGGGGTTCATGACCAAGGGTTTTCTCGCCTGGCTGCTGCCGGTGCTGATCGCCTTGCCGTGGATGCTCTGGCAAAAGCGCTGGAAGGAGTTGCTGTTGTTCGGCCCGATTGCGATTGCCGTAGCAATCATCGTCAGCCTGCCGTGGGTACTGGCGGTGCACGGTCAGGAACCGGATTACTGGCGGTTCTTCTTCTGGCACGAGCACATCCGCCGGTTTGCCGGTGACGATGCGCAGCATGAAGCGCCGTGGTGGTTCTACCTGCCGCTGCTGGTGGCGTTCAGTCTGCCGTGGGTGGGAATGTTGCCGGTGGCACTCAAGCAGGCGTGGCAGACCCGCCGCGAAACCAGCATCGCGTTTCTCGGCCTGTGGCTGCTGATGCCGCTGCTGTTCTTCAGCCTGAGCAACGGCAAGCTGCCGACCTACATCCTGCCGTGCCTGCTGCCGCTGGCATTGCTGCTGGGCCACGCGCTGGCCGATCGCTTGCGTCTGGAGCAAGGCCGGGCGCTGGGCCTCAATGGCCTGCTGAACCTGTTGCTGGGACTGGTAACGCTGATCGGGCTGGTTTACGTGCAACTCAAGCGTCCGCTGTACGACCACGAATTGCACAGTCTGGTGCTGGTGTTCATCGCCCTGACCGGCTGGATCATCAGCAACCTGCTGCAGGCCTTCCGCCCGTTGCAATGCTGGGCGGCGCCGGCGGTGGGCAGTCTGCTGCTGATCGCATTGCTGCCGGCGGCACTGCCCAAATCGGTGGTGGCGAACAAGATGCCTGACCAATTCGTCCTCGCCCACCAGACGGAACTGGCGGCCACCACGCACCTGTTGAGCAACGACCTGGGCGCTGCGTCGGCCCTGTCCTGGCGGGTCAAACGCCCGCAGGTGGCGATGTACAACACGATAGGCGAATTGAAATATGGCCTTGCCTATCCTGACGGCATTCACCAACGGGTCGATCCCGATCAGGTGCAACAGTGGATGCGCGAAGCCCGCAAGACCGGTTCGGTCGGCGTGGTGATGCGGGTCAAGGGGCAAGACGAACTGGACGAACTCGACAGACTGCCCAAGGACGGCGTTCGTTATGAGCAAGGCAACCTGGTGATCATGATTCTTCCGCAGGAGGCCTCATGAGCCTGTGGCTACTGTTGCTCGCCTGCCTGCTGACCTGCCTTGGCCAGGTCGCGCAGAAATTCGCCGTCGAGAGCTGGCGCGGCGCGAGCCTGTCGTGGTCGCGCAAGGTGCGCTCGCCGTGGCTGTGGCTGGCGCTGTTTGCCCTCGGCGCCGGTCTGTTGGTGTGGCTGCTGGTGTTGCAGCACCTGCCGGTCAGCATCGCCTACCCGATGCTCAGCCTCAATTTCGTGATCATCACCCTGATCGCCCGCTTCGTGTTCAAGGAGCCCGTCGACGTTCAGCACTGGTTCGGCGTGTTGCTGGTGATTGGTGGCGTGGCGCTGTTGGGGCAACAGTCATGAACCAGGCTCGTGGAATCTTCTTCGCCCTGGCCAGCGTGCTGCTGGTCAGCGTGGCGCAACTGAGCATGCGCTGGAGCATGACGCGCCTGCCCCGGCCGGATCAGTGGCTGGCTCTGCCCAGCGTCGATTCAACCGCACTGGCCGTGGTGCTCGCGGCGATCTTCGCCTATGCGCTGTCGATGCTCTGCTGGCTCGCCGCCCTGCGCGATCTGCCGCTGGGCCGGGCCTATTCGTTGCTGAGCATCAGCTATGCGCTGGTGTACCTGCTGGCGGCCAGCCTGCCGCTGTTCAACGAATCCTTCAGTTTCTCCAAATCACTGGGCGTGGCGCTGGTCATGCTCGGGGTCATCACCATCAACACTCGTCCGGCCCGTGCGCCCGAATTGAGGAGTTCGCCATGAAAATCACAGTGTTTGGTAGCGGTTATGTCGGCCTGGTGCAGGCCGCCGTGCTGGCCGAAGTCGGCCATGACGTGGTGTGCATGGACATCGACGAGAAAAAAGTCGAGCTGCTGCGCCAGGGTCACGTCAGCATCTTCGAGCCGGGGCTGGCCAGCCTGGTCCGCGAGGGTCTGGACGCCGGGCGCCTGCAATTCACCTGCGATGAAAAACTCGCGGTGCAGCACGGCAAGGTCGCGTTCATTGCCGTCGGCACCCCGTCGAAGGAAGACGGTTCGGCCGACCTGCGTTACGTGCTGTCGGTGGGTGATGCCGTGGCCCGTCACCGTGAGAAACCGCTGATTCTGGTGGAGAAATCCACCGTTCCCGTCGGTACCGGCGACACCTTGCGCACCCACTTGGACAAAGCGCTGATCAAGGCCGGGCGTCTGTTGCAGTTCGATATCGTCTCCAACCCGGAATTTCTCAAGGAAGGTTCAGCCGTCGCCGATTGCCGTCGGCCCGACCGGATCGTCATCGGTTGCGAACGCGAAGAAGTGCGCGACGTGATGCGTGACCTGTATTCGCCGTTCAACCGCAACCACGACCGCATCATGTTCATGGACCTGCGCAGCGCCGAGCTGACCAAGTACGCCGCCAACTGCATGCTGGCGACCAAGATCAGCTTCATCAACCAGATCGCCGAGCTGGCCGAACACCTGGGCGCGGACATCGAATCGGTGCGCCAGGGCATCGGCGCCGACAGCCGCATCGGCTACCACTTCATCTACCCCGGTTGCGGTTACGGCGGTTCGTGCTTCCCCAAAGACATGCGCGCGCTGATCCACAGCGCCGAAGAGGCGCACTGCTCCAGCGATTTGCTGCAAGCGGTGGAAGCGATCAACCAGCGGCAAAAACACAAATTGTTCGAACGGATCAACGCGTTCTACAAGGGCGAACTGCGCGGCAAGACCTTCGCCCTGTGGGGCCTGGCCTTCAAGCCCAACACCGACGACATGCGCGATGCGCCGAGCCGGGTTTTGCTGGAATCGTTGTGGGCCGCCGGCGCCAGCGTGCGGGCGTTCGACCCGGAAGCGATGCAGGAAACCCAGCATCTGTACCCGGAAGAATCGAAACTGATGCTGATGGGCACCCCGGAATCGGTGCTCGCCGGCTCCGACGCGCTGATCATCTGCACCGAATGGCAGCAGTTCAAGGCGCCGGACTTCGATCTGATCCAGCAACGCCTCAAGGCCCCGGTGATCTTCGACGGCCGCAACCTGTACGACGCCGAACGCCTGGCCCGCAACGGCTTCCATTACTTCCCGATGGGCCGTGGCGAATCGCGCACCCTGCCGATTCCGTTGCAGCAATGGCCCCACGCCTCGGACGTGGCTTGATCGGGTTGACCCCTGCCCTGCGCCGGCAGTCCCTGATCGCAGGGCTGCTGGCGTTTCTGCTGTTCATCGCCGGTGTGTATGGGCAGGCGCCCATCGGTTTCGACTCACGCTTCGTGTTGTTCGCCCAGGAAATGCTCCGGCACGGGCCCAGTGTGTTTCCCACCACCTATGGTGAGCCGTACGCCGATTATTCGTCGCTCTCGACCTTGTTCATCTGGCTGTTGTCGTTGCCGTTCGGGACGGTCAACAGCCTGACGGCGTGGCTGCCGAGCGCAGTGGCCGGCGCGGTGATCGTGACGTTGATGTATCGCTTGCTCGCGCCTTCGTCCGTGCGCTGGGCGGTGGTCAGCATCGCGCTGCTGATGCTCACCAGCACCTTCATCACCGAGACCCGCGCGGTGTCGCAGGACCTGATGCTCGCCGCCGTGGCGTTTTCGGTGTTCTACCTCGGCTATGCCCACGACCATTTCGCTGCTGGTCGACGCTGGCCGCTGGTGTTCATTCTGTTGCTGCTGGGGTTCGGCATTCGCGGGCCGATCGGCCTGGTGGTGCCGACCGGCATGCTGTGCAGTTACTACCTGATGGATCGCCAATGGTCGCGTCTGTTGATCTTCGGTGTGCTGGCTTCGCTGCTGCTGGCGGCATGCGTCGGACTGTTGTTGTGGCTGGCGGATATCAACGGCGGGCCGGCGTTTCGGCAGGACGTGATCCGCATGCAGTTCATGGGGCGCATGGACGGCAGCGAAGGCGTCAGCGGTTCGCTGTATTACTTCACCAGCTCCTTGGGCAACTACGCGCTGGCGTATCCGCTGGCCTTGCTGGCACTGGCGGCGGCTTGGCTGAGCAAACCCCGGCACCGCGGCCCGGCCTTGCGACTGGTGCAGTATTGCGCCGCGGCGGGATTGATCGTGATGCTCGGGCTGTCGATTCCCCAAGCGAAAAAGGCCCGTTACCTGCTGCCAATGCTGCCCATGGCGGTGATCATTGCGGCGTATCCGTTTCAGGTGTTGCACGGCCGGGTGTTTGCCTGGCTGCGCGTCGGCATGCAGGGACTGTGGTTGTTGATTCCCGCATTGTTGATCGTCCTGTTGTGGGTGGCGAAGCGACGGTTTCCCGAGTCATTGACCGACCTGACGCCGGTAATGATCGTGCTCGGATTGCTGCAACTGGCCGCGTTGTCGCGGTTGTGGCTGGCGCGCTGGCGATCCGAAGTCCTTGCTTTCAGCGCCGTGTTGGCGGTCTGGTCGGCGTACGCGCTGGTGTTTGAGCCAGTGGAGCGCCAGCTCTATGACACGCGATCCTTCAGTCAGGCGGCACTGGCGCGGATCCACGAGCAACCCGCGCCGCTGGTGCTGCATGGCATGGGCAAGGACGCCAAGGCGATCAAGTTCATGGTCAACGCCGAGCAGGATCTGCAACCGCTGTTCACTGAAACCACGCAAGCGCTCGAAGCGCTCAAGGGGCCGGCGTGGCTGATGATGGATCGCAGCGACTATCAGGCCCTGCAAGGCACGCCGCTCGGAACGCTGCAGCCGGTGCTGAGCGGGCGTTTCGACAAAAACGATTATGTGTTGCTGTGGCTGACGCCTTAACCTGCGCGACGTGATTTCGACAGGGACCGCTGACTGATGACCTTTACCGTGCGACAGGCCCTGGCAGCCGATGCCATCGCCCTCCCCGCCATCGAACGTTCGGCCGCCGCGCTGTTTCGCCTCGACCCGTCACTGGCCTGGCTGGCCGATGCCGCCGTGCCGCAGGCTTCTGCGCATTTACCAGTCATTGAACAGGGCGAACTGTGGGTTGCGCAAAACAACGACGGGCAACTTGCAGGTTTTTTAAGGGCGGTGACTGTCGACCAACAGTTACACATTGAGGAACTGTCCGTCAGCCAACACTTTCAGGGCCGGGGTGTCGGTCGCAAGTTGCTGTTGGCGGCGATTGAACAGGCGCGTCTGTGGCAACTTCGAGCGGTGACGCTGACGACCTTTCGCGATCTGCCATGGAATGCGCCGTTCTATCAACGCATGGGTTTTGCGCTATTGAACGCCGAGGACACGGACGCGCGTCTGAACCATGTATTGCGCGAAGAAATCGCTCACGGATTGCCCGGCGAGCGACGTTGCGCCATGCGCCTGGTGCTCACGCCGTCGCCTTGAGATCAACCCCCAGCGCCTGGGCAAACGCCTTGACCAACGGACTGCGCACGGTGTTGTGCCGCAGGATCAGATTGAACGGCGTGTCGAAGTGGATCAGCTCCGGGCACACCGCGCGAAACTGCCCGGCGGCCACCAGCGTGGCGGCGTAATGCCGGGGCAGAAAGCCCACGAAACGCCCGGTCTTGATCAGCAACGCCACCGCTTCAACCTGGGTCGCCGACGCGGAAAAACTGTCGTAGCGGGCGAAGTTGAGCTTGTCGCGATGGATCGCATAGCGGTGGTTGATGCACTCGTAATCCTGCAGCACGTTACCGCCCATCTGCTCCGCTGGCATCTCGAACAACGGGTGGCCGACGGCGCAGTAAGCCTGCGAGCGTTCCTCATAGAGCGGGTAATAATCGAACTCTTCACGCTTTTGATAAACCGGGACTATTCCGGCAACTAAGCGACCTTCCACCACACCTCTTTCCACTTCATCCAATTGGGTTGCCTGAAGTTGAAATCTTACTTTTGGCGAGTGCTCATTTATCTTTTTAAGCGCAGCAACTAACGGTGAATTATCGTCACTGATCGTATTATCGATCACCCCCACTCCGAGATCGCCGATAAGTTCGTTCTGCGCCGAACTAAGCCGGTCACGAAAGTTGTCGACCGAGGCAAACAGATCAATCGACGCCTGATACACCAGACGCCCTTCTTCGGTCAGGTGAAACCCCTCGCGGCCACGGGTACACAGGCGCATGCCGATGCGGATTTCCAGGTCGGAGATTTGCTTGCTGATCGCGGCCAGGCCCACGTTCAGCTCGTTTTGCGCCGCGCTGAAGCCGCCGGCCTCGACCACCGCCTTGAACACCTTGAGCAGTTTGAAATCCAGTCCGCTGAGGGCCAAAGGTGCCCGGTGAGCGGTTTTGACCGGTGGGTTTCCGGAATTGGAAAGTGGGGTTTCCATAATGCTGATTTACCTCTGGCGCAATGTTCAACAATCTGTGTCCAACAACAAAAACATCGCCGGCTAATAATAATGATCACAGAAAACAAGCCTTGGCAACCGCCAAAAAATCCCGAACATCAGTGCCAACTCACTGATCGCCAAACATTAAAAGCTGACACTTCGATCAGCTCTTGTCTCTTTGCAACTGCCCTCTTGAAAACTGCTTTGGCCTGACTCTGTCCGCTGACTCATCAGCGCGACTTTCAGGTCCCAGCACATCGATTTCAGTTCGCGTTACCGACGAGGAAAACAACAAATGTCTCAAACCACCGACCGTCTCTGGGGTGCCCGTTTCAAAAGCGGCCCGTCCGCAGCCCTGGCGGCCCTGTCCCGTTGCCCCGAGCGCTATTTCCGCCTGACGCCGTACGATCTGGCCGGCTCCAAGGCCCACGCTGGGGAACTGCAACGTGCCGGCCTGCTCGACGAGCCGGAAACCCGCACGATGATCGAAGCCCTGGACGGCATCGGTGTTGACTTTGCCGCCGGGCGCATCGCCCCGACTCTGGACGACGAAGACGTTCACACCTTCATCGAACGCCTGCTGACCGAACGCCTCGGCGCACTGGGCGGCAAGCTGCGCGCCGGCCGTTCACGCAACGACCAGACCGCCAACGACCTGCGCCTGTTCCTGCGTGATCACGTCCGCACCCTGGCCGTGGAAGTGCTGGCCTTGCAACAGGCGCTGGTGGATCAGGCCGAGCAGCACGTCGAAAGCATCTGCCCGGGTTTCACTCACTTGCAGCAGGCGCAGCCGATCGTGTTCGCCCATCACTTGCTGGCCCACGCGCAATCGATGCTGCGTGACGTGCAACGCCTAGTGGATTGGGACGCGCGCACCTCGCTGTCGCCCCTTGGTGCTGCGGCCATGGCCGGTTCTGCGATCGCTCGTCAGCCGCAACAGTCGGCCAAGGAAATGGGTTACGCCGGGGTCTGCGAAAACTCCATCGACGCCGTGGCCAGCCGCGATCACGTCGCCGAATTCCTGTTCATCGCCAGCATGCTCGGGATCAACATCTCGCGTCTGGCCGAAGAGTTCTGCCTGTGGTCGTCGCGCCAGTTCCGCTGGGTCGATCTGGACGACGCCTACGCCACCGGCAGTTCGATCATGCCGCAGAAGAAAAACCCCGACATCGCCGAACTGGCCCGGGGCAAGGCTGGCCGTCTGATCGGCAACCTGACCGGCCTGCTGTCGACGCTCAAATCCTTGCCGCTGTCGTACAACCGCGACCTCAGCGAAGACAAGAACGGCGTGCTCGACAGCGTCGACACCTTGTTGCTGGTGCTGCCGGCCATGGCCGGGATGGTCGCGACCATGACCGTCAACGTCGAGGAGCTGCGGCGTCAGGCGCCGCTGGGTTTCACCCTCGCCACCGAAGTCGCCGACTGGCTGGCCGTGCGCGGCGTGCCGTTCAAGGAAGCCCACGAAATCACCGGGGCGCTGGTGCAGGCCTGCGAAAAACACGACCTCGAATTGTGGGAAGCCTCGCCGGCGCTGCTGGCCGAGATCGACCCGCGCCTCACGGCAGACGTGCGTGACAGCCTGACCCTGGAAGCCGCCATCGCTGCCCGCAGCGGCTGGGGCGGCACCGCACCGCAACAGGTGCGCGAGCAGATCGGCCGCCTGAAAACCGCCCTCGCCGCGCAGCAACAGTGGACCGAAAACTACCAGGGCTTCCGCCTCTGAGCCGGGTCCCCCTCCCACCGGGAGGGGGTTGATCGAAAAGTACAGTGTACGGAGAAACACCATGAGCCAGACTCAGGCAGAACGACTCCAGGCGGAGCGCAAACTGGCGGAAAACCAGTTCGACATTACCCAGTACCAGCACGTGCCACGGCGTTATTACGGGCGGATCTTCTTCGCCACCGTGATCGTCATCGCCATCATTGGTCTGGTACGGGCCTTCGCCGAAGGCAAGATCGAATGGTCGTACATCGGCCAGTTCCTCACCTCCGAAGCGATCATGTGGGGCCTGTTCAACACGATCATCATGGCCGTCCTGGCCATGGCGCTGGGCATCGTGTTCGGGGTGATCACCGCGATCATGCGCATGTCGGCCAACCCGATCCTGCGTTACGTGGCAGTGACCTACACCTGGCTGTTTCGCGGTACGCCGCTGATTCTGCAACTGCTGTTGTGGTTCAACCTGGCGCTGATTTTCCCCACCATCGGCATTCCCGGCCTGTTCGAACTCGACACCGTGAGCCTGATGACCCCGTTCGTGGCCGCCCTGCTCGGCTTGAGCATCAACCAGGGCGCCTACACCGCTGAAGTGGTGCGCGCCGGCCTGCTGTCGGTGGACACCGGCCAGTACGAAGCGGCCAAGTCGATCGGCATGCCGCGCCTGCAAGCGCTGCGCCGGATCATCCTGCCCCAGGCCATGCGGATCATCATTCCGCCGGTCGGCAACGAATTCATCGGCATGGTGAAAATGACCTCGCTGGCGAGCGTCATCCAGTACTCGGAACTGCTCTACAACGCCCAGAACATTTACTACGCCAACGCCCGGGTCATGGAGCTGCTGATCGTCGCCGGTATCTGGTACCTGGCCACCGTCACCGTCCTGTCCTTTGGTCAAAGCCGTCTGGAGCGTCGTTTCGCTCGCGGCGCCGGCAAGCGTTCTTGAGGAATCCGTCATGAGAAGCATCGTCAAGGCCGTGAGCCTGAACAAATATTACGACCAGTACCACGCGCTCAAGGACATCAACATCGAGGTCGAGCAAGGCGAAGTGCTGTGCATCATCGGCCCGTCCGGCTCGGGCAAGAGCACCCTGCTGCGCTGCGTCAATCAGCTGGAAAAGATCGACAAGGGCGGCCTCTGGGTCGACGGCGAACTGGTGGGCTACCGCGTGGTCGGGCACAAACTGCACGAACTCAACGAGTCGCAGATCGCCCGCCAGCGCCTGGCCACCGGCATGGTGTTCCAGCGCTTCAACCTGTTTCCGCACATGACCGTGCTGCAAAACATCATCGAAGGCCCGTGCCAGGTGCTCAAACGTTCGCCCAAGGAGGCGCACGAAGAAGCCCTGGAACTGCTGGCCCGGGTCGGCCTGGCCGACAAACGCAACAGCTACCCGATCGAACTGTCGGGCGGTCAGCAGCAACGGGTCGCGATTGCCCGCGCCCTGGCCATGCGACCCAAGCTGATGCTGTTCGATGAACCCACTTCGGCACTCGACCCGGAACTGGTCGGTGAGGTGCTGTCGGTAATGCGCGATCTGGCGCAGACCGGCATGACCATGATCGTCGTCACCCATGAACTGGGCTTCGCCCGGGAGGTTTCCAACCGCATGGTGTTCATGGACGGCGGGCAGATCGTGGAGGCTGGAAGCCCCGAAGAAATACTAATAAGTCCGCAAAACCCGCGCACCCAAAGCTTCATTTCTGCCGTTCGAACCTGAGGCCCCTTTGGCCTTCACAACACTCATAAGAGAACGTCCATGAAGAACTTCGTCATTCCAGCAGTACTCACCACCCTCATGTCTTGCGGTTTCGCCGTGGCCGCCGAGTTGCCGGCCAGCATCAAGGAAAAAGGCGAGATCGTCGTCGCAATCATGCCCAACTATCCGCCGATGGATTTCAAGGACCCGGCCACCAACAAGCTCACCGGCCTTGACTACGACCTGGGCAACGCCCTGGCCGAACGCCTCGGGGTGAAGATCAAGTGGCAGGAAACCGGCTTTGAGCAAATGATCAACGCCCTGACCACCGACCGTGTGGACATGGTCCTGTCGGGCATGACCGACACCGCCGAGCGTCAGGCCAGCGTGACCTTCGTCGACTACTTCACCAGCGGCCCGCAGTTCTAAACCTTGCAGAAGAACGCGGCGACCAACGAGATCATCGACCTGTGCGGCAAGAAAGTCGGCACCAGCCGCCGCACCACCTTCCCGGCGGAAATCGCCGCGTGGAGCAAGGAGAACTGTGAAGCGGCCGGCAAACCTGCGATCAACGTGATCGGCACCGAAGGCTCGGCCGACGCCCGTGCGCAACTGCGCCAGAGCCGTATTGATGCGGCGATGCAGGGCAGTGAAACCCTGTCGTACCTCAAGACCCAGGAAAAGGACATGTACAAAACGGTCGGCCAGCCGATCTCCGTGCAGTTCACCGGGTTGGGTGTGAGCAAGAAGAAGCCTGAGCTGAGTGAGGCGGTGAAAGTGGCGTTGCAGAGCATGGTGGATGACGGCAGCTATAACGCGATTCTGAAGAAGTGGGATCTGGAGTTGGGTGCGATCAAGGATGTGACCATTAACGCCGGCAAGTAACTGGTTCCTCTGTGGGAGCGGGCTTGCCCGCGATGGCGCTCGATCAGTCGACATCAATGTTGAATGTATCGGCCTCATCGCTGGCAAGCCAGCTCCCACAGGGATCGTGAACAGTTGGAGAGTTATCGATGTCCTCCTTGCAACCCACCTGGCCCGACCAGCACAAAGCCTGCCTCGCCCTGGCCTTCGACCTCGACGGCCCGACCGGCGATGCCATGCTCAACAACTCGATCTGGCACAAGCCCGAATACTTCGGCTTCGGCGGCTACGGCCCCTATCGCGCCTTGCCACGCCTGCTGGACTTGCTCGACACCTTCAAGATCCCGACCACCTTCTTCGTCCCCGCGTGGGTCGTGGAGAACTGGCCGAAACAATGCCAGGCCATCGTCGAGCGCGGCCATGAAGTCGCCTACCACGGCTACAAGCACGAATCCTTCTACGCCCTGACGCTGGACCAGCAGCAGGCCGTGATGAACAAATCCCGCGACGTGTTCTGGCAATACCTGCACATCCGCGCCGAGGGTTTTCGCACCCCGTCCGGCGACTGGCGTGCCGAAACCCCGGCGATGCTGGCCGACAACGGCGTCATCTATTCCAGCAGCATGCGCGGCGATGATCGCCCGTATCTGGTCAACGTCCCCGGCCACGACACCCCGCTGGTGGAGATCCCCGGCCGCTGGGAAATGGACGACTACGCCTCCCTCGCCTACACCCGCGCACCGAACTTCCCGTCCGGGCTCGACCGCACCGCCAGCTACGAGCTGACCCTCGACAACTGGCAACGCGAATACGACGGCGCGATGGACGAAGGCCTGTGCCTGACCACCCTGTTCCACCCGAAAATTACCGGCAAACCGGGGCGCATCCTGTTGCTGGAGAAACTCTTCGAACATATGCGCCAACGCGATGACGTGTGGTTCGCCACCTGCCGCGACGTCGCCCGCTGGTGGCTGAAGGAGCATCACCATGGCTGACGCTGACAACCTCTGGCCCGCCGGCAAACGCTGCGCGGTGGTGCTGACCGTCGATTACAACGATATCCACGGCATTCTCACCCAGGCCCCGGAAGTCGCCGGGCGCGACAAGACGCTGTCGGTGTGGCGCTACGGCACGCAACGGGGCGTCGAGCGTTTGCTCGGCCTGTTCAGGGAACTCGGGGTGCGCAGCAGCTGGTTCGTGCCCGGCATCGTTGCCGAGGAAAACTCGCAGCACATCGCCGCGATTCAGGCTGACGGCCATGAGATCGCCTGCGCCGGTTACCGTCATCAGGATTACGACACGCTGGATCTGGCGGCGCAGAGCGCGGAAGTCGCCAAGGGTTGTGCAGCGCTGTTAGCGTTGACCGGCGTGCATCCGACCGGTTTCCGGATTCCGGCGGGCAACGGTGCACCGGGCTTCATTGAAACCTTGAACGATCACGGCATTCACTGGTCGTCCTCATGGCGTGGTGATGACCTGCCGTTCTGCCACCCGACCGCCCCCGAGGTGGTCGAGTTGCCGCTGCATTACGAACTGGAAGACGAACCCTATTTCGCCTTCAACCTGAGCCCGGCCGTGCCGCCGGCGCAATCGCGGATCGCCTCCTACAGCCACACCCTGGGCAACCTGCAAATGGACTTCGCCGGGTTCCACCGCTTCGGCCTGTGTTATGTGCTGCGGCTGCACCCGGAAATCATCGCCACGCCGGGGCGCATCGGTGTGCTGCGCGAATTGCTGCAATGCATTCAGCAGCATGACGACGTGTGGATCGCCACCGGCGCCGAAGTCGCACAGTGGTGGGCGCAAACGGCGGCGCCGGTTGCGCAGGATCATCCGGCGTCGGTGTATGAGCGCCATTATCGGGACTACCTCGTATGACGGAACGCATGCAACGGCTGGCGCTGTTTTGCGTCGAAACGCGGTTTGAAGACCTGCCGCCAGCGTTGGTGGAACAGGCCAAGCGACACATTCTCGACACCTTCGGCGCAGCGCTGGCCGGGGCCGACAGCGCGGTGGCGCTTCAGGCGCGGCAGGTGTTCGGCGCCGAGCCAGGCACCGCGCTGGTCTGGGGTTCATCGTTGCGCGTCGGCGCAGGGCATGCCGCATTGCTCAACGGCATCGCCGCCCATGCGCTGGAGCTGGACGACACCGGCGGATGCGATCACTCCGGCGCAGTGGTGCTGCCGGCGGTGATGGCCGCGCTGTCGCTGGTGGATCGGCCGGTGGACGGTCGCGAATTCATCACCGCCGTGGTGATCGGCTATGAAATCGGCCGGCGGGTGCTGGAAGCCTGCGGCAGTTATTCGGCGCACAACAGCGCCGGCTGGCATTCCACCGCCACTTGCGGTGTGTTCGGCGCGGCGGCGGCCTGTGCGCGGATCTTTGCGCTGGATGTCGGGCAAACCGTGTCGGCGCTGGGCATCGCCGGCAGTTTCAGCGGCGGGTTGTGGGCGTTTATTCACGACGGTTCGCAAAGCAAGAAACTGCACAGCGGCCGGGCGGCCGAGGGTGGTTTGCTCGCGGCGCGTTTTGCCCGCGAAGGCGTCAGCGGGCCGTCGGTATTGTTCGAGGATGTCTGGGGTGGATTTCTCAAGACCCTGGCGCCGGACAGCGCGCAACCGGATGCGCTGGATGCTGATTTAGGAAAGGTCTGGAAACTCGCGCGCTGTTCGATCAAACCCTACGCCGCGTGTCGTGGCACCCATTCGGCGATCGATGCGCTCGGCTTGTTGCTGGAGCAATTGCAGGTCGGCGCGGATCAGGTGGAAGACGTGCAGGTGAATCTGTGCGGGTTTCTGCTCGACATGTGCGGTGGTCGCGACACCCAAAGTCTGGCCGCCGCGCAGATGAGCCTGCCCTACGCCCTCGCCGCGCGGCTGGTGCACGGTCATTGTCGACTCGAGGCTTACGACGAACAGCCACGCAACGATCTGCGCATCGCTCACTGGCTGATGCGCATTCGCCTTGAAGTGGATGAGCGACTGTCGGAGGATGGCGAGCCGGTTGTCGTGGTGCGAACTCGCGACGGGCGTCAGGCGAGTCTGTGTGTCGAGGTGCCGCTGGGCGCGCCGGGTAATCCGCTGAGCGAGGCGGCGCTGGAGGAGAAGTTTTTCAGTCTGGCGTTGCGCGTGAGTTCAGCGGCCAAGACTGAACGGCTGCTGGCGCAGCTGCGGCAACTGCAAACCCTGGATTCCGTGCGCGATCTCGAGCACCTGTTAACCGAATAAGGACATTTGATTTTCCGTGGCCACCTACTCGCTCGTTATCCGCCGCCTGATGATCGTTTCGCTGACCATCGTCGTCAGCCGCGCCATCACCAGTCCGTTGCTCACGCTGTTCTTGAGCAACAAGCTCGGCCTCAACCAACAGGATGTCGGGTTGCTGCTGGGCATCGCGGTGTTCATCGCCACCCTGCTTGCGCTGTATGGCGGCTACATCATCGACCGGCTGGAAAAGCGCCGGTTGCTGATTCTGGCGATGCTCTCCAGTGCCATCGGTTTCGTGCTGCTGACCTTCGCCAAAGACCTGTACCTGACGACCCTGACCCTGGTCATCACCGAAACCGCGTCGGCGCTGTTCCTGATCGGTTCCAAGGCGATCCTCAGTGAAAACCTGCCCATGGGCCAGCGGGCCAAGGCGTTTTCCCTGCGCTATACGCTGACCAACATCGGCTACGCCACCGGCCCGATGCTCGGCGTGGTGATCGCCGGGGTCTACCCGATTGCGCCGTTCCTGATTGCCGCCGGTATCGCTTTCGGCAGCATCTTCCTGATGATCGGCATCCCGAAGGACGCAAGCCCGGTCGCCGCCATCGGCCAGCCGCAAAGCTTCCTGAAAACCCTCATCACCCTGAAAAACGACCGCACGCTGATCATGTTCACCTGCGGCTGTCTGCTCAGCACCGTGGTTCACGGGCGTTTCACGTTGTACCTGTCGCAATACCTGCTGGTGGTCGAGGATTCGCAGCGCGCGTTGCAAACCATGGCCGCCCTGCTCGCCTGCAACGCCATCGCGGTGATCCTGCTGCAATACCAGATCGGCCGCTTCCTCAACCGGGAAAAACTGCGCTACTGGATCGCCGCCGGCACCAGCCTGTTCATCGTAGGATTGATCGGTTTCAGCCTTGCCGACAGCCTGGTGACGTGGTGCATCGCGATGTTCATCTTCACCCTCGGCGAGATGATCATTTACCCGTCGGAATTCCTGTTCGTCGACACCCTGGCCCCGGAAGAACTGCGCGGCAGCTATTACGGCGCGCAGAATCTGGCGGCGCTGGGTGGCGCGTTGAGCCCGGTAATTTGCGGCTTCCTGCTGATGCACACGCCGGCGCCGACCATGTTCTACGCCCTCAGCGCACTGACCGCGATGGGCGGTTTCCTGTGTTTCATGAGCGGGCGGCGCGTGGCTTTACTTCAGAAATAATGCACTGAAACTGCATTTATATGAATTTGTCAGCATCGTGATTGCTTGGCACACTGTGCGCGTTCCTCCCCCAATAGTTGGAACACTTCGAAGGACTTTCCGCGTTTACGGACAAGTCCTTTTTTTTGCCCCGAATTTCGCAAAGGATCGATTCTGCATGCTCGCTCGCTGGTTACCCGCCGCCATCAACACCCGCCCCACCGAGTGGAGCCGCGCTGCCATCGGCATGGCACTGGGTACGTTGTTCAGTGTGTGGGCGTGCAGTCAGGTGTTCGGCATTGAAGTGGCTTACCACCTGATCGGCCCGCTGGGCGCCTCGGCGGTGTTGCTGTTCGCGGTGTCCTCCGGCGCCCTCGCCCAGCCGTGGTCGATCATCGGCGGCTATCTGTGCGCGGGCGTCGTCGCGTTGCTGGTGGCCCATGTCCTCGGCCGAACCCTGGGCAGCGCGTGCCTCGCGGCGGGCATGGCGCTGATCCTGATGTGCTGGCTGCGCTGCCTGCACCCGCCGGCCGGCGCCGTCGCGTTGACGATGGTGCTGGCCGATCCGATGACCATCGCCATGGACTGGAAAGCCCTGGAACCGGTGATGCTCAGCGCCGCCTGCCTGCTGCTGGCCGCACTGGCTTACAACAACCTCACTCGCATCCGTTACCCGAAACGCCCCGCCGAGCCAGCGCCGGCCGTGGCACCGGTGGATATTCAGTCCATCACGGCAGAGGATCTGAAACTGGCACTGGCGGACATGGAGGCGTTCATCGATGTCACGCCGGAGGATCTGGAGCAGCTGATTCATGCCAGTGAATTGCATGCCAAACGGCGGAGTATCGGTGAAGTATTCAGTTGAGAGCCGTACCTTCCTTTCGCACGCGTCCGACCAAAGGAAACGCAGTGACCTTGCCAAGTGTCGAGTAACAACTAGATTTCAAATCAGTACCGCACAGAGTTGTCTGCCTTTCACTTGGAAGTCTGGCCCGCTGTAATGTCCAGTAGCGATGACACCGGTAGTCTGGCTATGGAAAAACGCTCAACGTTGTTGAGAAGCGAGCTGGCTTTGCGCTTTGATTGACCCGTTACTTTCCTCGAACACCGCATTTCCTGCGTAACCTGCAGTCCGCCCGGATGCCCCGCCTTTCGCAGGCGCGCAAGCGTGTTCTTCGCCAGCTCCGTGAATCTGGTGGTTTTCGAATCCCTTGTTTCGAATTCTGCGAGAGGAACGTTTCATGAGCGACCCACTGTTGAAATTGCTGCAAACGGCTCTCTTCGGCCCCGAGAAGCGCCATCGCCTGTCTCTGCGCGAATACATGGATCTGAATATCGATCGTATGCGCGCGATCATCGGCAGCGGGCTCATGACCAATGACATGTGGCTGGGCCAATCCCGTCAGTCTGAATTCCGCTTGATGCTTGAGCGTGCAGCGTATATCGGTGCCTGGGATTATTCACTGATCGCCTGCATCGTCGACCACTTCATTGCCGGTGATGCTTTTTTTGCCCATGGCAGTCAGCACCAGATCGCGAAGTACCACAAGGAAATCTGCCAACTGCAAGCGGTTTACGGTTTTGGTTGCACGGAGATCGCCAGCGGCTCCGATGTGGGTAACCTGCAAACCACGATCACCCACGACCCGCACAACCATTGTCTGATTCTGAACTCGCCCACAGCGCAGTCCTGCAAGTTCTGGATCGGCAACACATTGCACGCGGCGGTGGTGGTCATGGTGCTGGGACGTCTGATCGTCAAGGGTGTGGATGAGGGGTTGCACTGGTTTCGGGTACGAATTCGCGAGGAAGAGAATGGCCCGCTCCTGCCAGGCGTCAGGATCACCACCTGCGATCCCAAGGGAGGGATCCACGCCAATCAAGTCGCCGGCATCCGTTTTTGCAAAATGAAGCTGCCCATGGACGCACTGATGCAACGCTATGCCAGGTTCTCGGCGCAAGGTGATTTCAGCAGCGACATCCCGCCAAAAGAGCGGTCGAAAAGCGCGATGCAGACATTCATTCAGGAACGCCTTTTCCTTATTGCTGCTGCTCGTGGTGGCGCCAGTATGTGTGTTTACCTGACGTATCGTTTCGGCTCCCATCGTTTGCTCAAAGATAACGAAGGCAGCCAGCCTCTTCTGACCAAGGCACTGTTCCGACAACGGCTGTATGTCGAACAACTCAAGGTGCTGGCCCTGGAGATGCTGGAGCGGGCCGTACTGTCGCGGCTCGAAGGATCCTGGCATCAGGCGGCCAGCCGAACAGAACTGCATATTCTCGCCGCGATCGTCAAAAGTGTCGGTACATGGCTGGGGCTGGAGGTGATGAGGGCATGCAGAGAGCTTTGTGGTTCGCAGGGTTTTCACCATCGCAACCAGATCGTCACCTTGTGCATTGATCACGAGATCAGCAGCACCTTTGCAGGCGATAACAACGTCCTGTGCTGCCAGGTAGCCAAAGCTGCAATTTCCCGGCCACGGTTTGCCTGCGAAAACATCGCACAGCGAATTGAATCGCTGATTGTTGATCAATGCCGCAGTACCGGTGGTTTCTCCCATCGCCAGGCGGTTGCGCTCACTTACGCTCGAGCGCTGGATCTGATAATCGACGAAGGTGAACGCCATCCGCTCGTGTCATCCGAGACACTCAGGGACATCGTCCACGTCTTTTCTTCGAAGCTTTATCAATGGGGGCTGACTGCTGCCGGTGACGAGCTGGAACGGAACGCTTGCGAAGATCAATTGCGCGTGATGAACAACCTGCTCAAACCGCCGCCAGAACTGGTCAGTGCCCCCATCGACTCGGCGGACTACGTGAAATGCTTCACAAAACCGCTGTACGACAACGAGCCGGATTTTTCAAACCGCAATACGATTCGCAACCCTTACCGGGCGTACGCCTGGCTGCGGGAACATCAACCGGTCTACTGGTGCGAACACTTGCAGGCCTGGTTTCTGACCCGCTATCGCGATGTCATCGCCGCACAGGCCGATTCCCGACGATTCTCCTCGAACCGCATGCAACAACTGATCGATGCCCGGGTGCCTGAAAACAAGCGCACGCATCTGACCGAATTCATCAAGCTGGCGTCCAGGTGGATGTATTCCCAGGATGGCGCAGTTCACAAGGCCAGTCGTCAATTGCTGGGCAATGCCTTTACACCCCGCTCCATCGAATCCTTGCGAAAAATCATTCAAGACATCACTGATCGAGAACTTTCCCGTCTGCACGGGCAAACCGATTTGAAGACCGCCCTCTTCGACCGGATTCCAGCCCTGATTCTGGCCAGTCTGTACGGCTTGGAGGATGACGAGGCACTGAAACTTCGACGCTGGACACGAGATATCGTGATGTTCCTCGGCGGCAGCCAGGACGCGGATCAAGGGCCGGACCAGGCCCTGGAAGGCGTCAAGGAAATGTACGCCTTTTTCGCTGAGCTCATTGAACAACGGCGCAGGCAACCCAGAGATGATCTCGTGAGCCGGGTACTGGAGAGTGGCCGGAACAGCGCCGCCAGTCTTGATGAAGTGCTGGCACAGATCGTGTTCATTCTGGTGGCGGGTTATACCACCAGCGCAGACCAGCTATGCCTCGGCCTGTTGCATTTATTGAAGCATCCCCAACAACTCGAAGCGCTGTTGGCAGACCCGACATTGATCGGCTCATTCATTGAAGAAATGCTGCGCTTCGATCCTGCCGGTTCCCTGAGCCATCGGGTACTCATGGAAGACGTCACCATTGACAACGTGACGATGAAAAAGGGAGATCTGGTTTACCTGATACGGGCGTCTGCCAACCGAGATCCGGAACAATTCCCCGCCCCCGACAAATTCGACATTCATCGTGCAAGGAACGAACACCTGACGTTTGGCAAAGGCGAACATTTTTGCATGGGCACGTCGCTATTCAGGCTGGAGGCCGAGATCGTGTTCATCTCGCTGTTAAAGCGCTTCCCCGACTTGCACCTCATCGCGCGCCGACCTGCCACGTGGTGCAACAGTAACCTGCAGTTCCGGGGTTTGAAGACGCTTCCGGTCGATCTGGGAACAGGAGTCTGAACCATGAAATTCAAACGTGTTTATTCCGGAGCACCTTGGGAGCGCCTCGCCGGTTACTGCAGAGCCGTGAAGGCTGGCAAGACGATTCTGGTCGGCGGTACGGTGGCATTCGGTGATGACGGCGAACCCTTCGAACCCGGCGATGCCTATGCCCAGACACTGCGATGCCTGGAAATCATCGAACAGGCCCTCAAGCAGTTGGGTGAGGATCGTACCCGCATCATTGCCACGCGCATGTACACCACCGACATGGATCTCTGGCCGAAAATTGCTCAGGCGCACAAGAAGTTTTTTAAAAAACATCGACCGACAACAATGCTGCTGGAAGTCTCGCGATTGATCAGGTCTGAATACATTATCGAGATCGAGGCAGAGGCCCGTTCGAGCAAGAGCGCCCGCCATGGATGAAATCTCTCTGACGGTGGAGGATGCCAGAACGGCGTTGCGTCAGGCGCAAGTGACCTGCGTTCAGGATCGGGTGATTGAAAGTCATGGCCGGTCACTGCCACTGCGCCTCTACACGCCTCCAGGCAAAGGGCCGTTTCCCGTGCTGGTTTTCTTCCATGGCGGTGGTTGGGTCACGGGAGACCTGGACACGCATGACGGGTTCTGTCGGTTGATGTGTGAGTGGGCCGGTTGCGCAGTGGTCGCCGTTGATTACGCCCGTCCTCCGGAACACTTGTTTCCGGCAGCTCTGGAAGACTGCTGGACAGCTTTCAAGTGGGTGACACGGCAAGGCGCCGGTTCCGGACTGGACACTTCAGCAATGGCAGTCGCAGGGGGTGGCTCAGGAGGCGGGATGGCCGCGGTCATCAGCCAGCGTGACGCTGAATGTGACAGGCCACGTATCTGCTTTCAGCTGCTGCTTTATCCTTTGCTCGACTGCCACACGCGCCGTCGCTCCCACACAAAGTTCGCACAAGGGCATGGACTGACCACAGACATGCTCGAATGGTACCTCGTTCACTATCTGCCGCCCGGCATATCCCGAACGGATACGCGGCTATCGCCACTGCTCAGCCTGTCGCTGCATGGATTGCCCCGGACGCTGATCATCACCTGCGGACATGACGTTCTGCGTGATGAGGGCCGTGCCTACGCTACGCGACTGCGGGCAGCAGGTGTCATTGTCGAACACAAAGAGTTTTCGAAGATGCGCCACGGTTTCATGAACTACCCCGCCGCCCATGAAGAGGCCAGGCGCGCCCTGCTGCTTTGCGCCAGGACCCTTCAGGCACAGTTTCGCAGCGAATGACGGCAGGGACTGGAATGAACGTCTGCAAGCGGCTTTCCAGACAAGGCAAAAATGCAGACAGCCCATGCACATATCCCCGTTGTACACGGCAAATTTGCACTGTTACGATCCGGTAACGCTCGCGCGCGAGCTTCTCGAATAAAGACAATAAAAGCAGGGAGTTAGTGATGACTGCTCAGGCTTCATCCCCGCGGACTTCGTCCATGGATGCCACGCCATACGAAGTGCTGGCCGAGGTTCGCAATCACATCGGTCATCTGACCCTCAACCGCCCCGCCGGCCTCAATGCCCTGACCCTCGACATGGTGCGCCAGCTCCAGCAACACCTGGACGCCTGGGCTGCAGATGCCGATATCCACGCCGTCGTGTTGCGCGGTGCCGGCGAGAAAGCCTTTTGTGCCGGTGGCGACATTCGATCGCTGTACGACAGCCATAAAGGCGGCGACACGTTGCACGAAGATTTCTTCGTCGAGGAATACGCCCTCGACCTGACGATTCACCACTACCGTAAACCGGTGCTGGCGCTGATGGACGGTTTCGTTCTCGGCGGCGGCATGGGTCTGGTGCAAGGCGCCGATCTGCGGGTGGTCACCGAGAAGAGCCGTCTGGCGATGCCGGAAGTGGCGATCGGGTATTTCCCCGATGTCGGCGGCAGTTATTTCCTGCCGCGCATTCCCGGCGAGCTGGGGATTTACCTGGGTGTCAGCGGCGTGCAGATTCGTGCGGCGGATGCGCTGTATTGCGGCCTCGCCGACTGGTATCTGGACAGCAGCAAACTCGGCATCCTCCAAGAACAGCTCGACCAGTTGGAGTGGCACGACACGCCGCTGAAGGATCTGCAAAACCTGCTGGCCCGCCACGCCGTGCAAACTCTGCCGGATGCGCCGCTTGAAGCCTTGCGCCCGGCCATCGACCACTTCTTTGCCTTGCCTGACGTGCCGAGCATCGTCGAGCAACTGCGCGCCGTGACCGTCGCCGACAGCCATGAATGGGCGACCACCACCGCCGACCTGCTGGAAACCCGCTCGCCGCTGGCCATGGGCGTGACCCTTGAGATGCTGCGTCGCGGCCGGCACCTGAGCCTGGAACACTGCTTCGCCCTCGAACTGCATCTGGATCGCCAGTGGTTCGAACGCGGCGACCTGATCGAAGGCGTGCGCGCCTTGCTGATCGATAAAGACAAATCACCGCGCTGGAATCCGCCGAGCCTTGCCGCGCTGCACGCCGAGCAGGTCGAGAGTTTCTTCCACGGTTTCGCTGAGAGCGGGAGCTGAGCCATGCACGATCTCGAATTGACTGAAGACCAGGTAATGATCCGCGACATGGCCAGGGACTTTGCCCGTGGCGAAATCGCGCCCCACGCACAGGCCTGGGAAAAGGCCGGCTGGATCGATGATGGCCTGGTGGCGAAGATGGGCGAGCTCGGCCTGCTGGGCATGGTGGTGCCGGAGGAATGGGGCGGCACGTACGTCGACTACGTGGCCTATGCGCTGGCGGTGGAAGAGATTTCCGCCGGTGACGGCGCCACCGGCGCGTTCATGAGCATCCACAACTCGGTGGGCTGCGGGCCGGTGCTCAATTACGGCAGCGAAGAACAGAAACAGACCTGGCTGGCGGATCTGGCCAGCGGCGCGGTGATCGGCTGCTTCTGCCTGACCGAACCCCAGGCCGGCTCCGAAGCGCACAACCTGCGCACCCGCGCTGAACTGCGTGACGGGCAATGGGTAATCAACGGCGCCAAGCAATTTGTCAGCAATGGCAAGCGGGCGAAACTGGCGATTGTGTTTGCGGTGACCGATCCGGATCTGGGCAAGCGTGGGATCTCGGCGTTTCTGGTGCCGACTGACACGCCAGGCTTCATCGTTGACCGCACCGAACACAAAATGGGCATCCGCGCCTCCGACACCTGTGCGGTGACGCTGAACAATTGCAGCATTCCTGAAGCGAATCTGCTGGGTGAACGCGGTAAAGGCCTGGCGATTGCCCTTTCCAACCTTGAAGGCGGGCGCATTGGCATTGCGGCACAAGCACTGGGCATCGCCCGTGCAGCGTTCGAAGCGGCGCTGGGTTATGCCCGTGATCGGGTGCAGTTCGGCAAGGCCATCGTTGAGCACCAGAGCATCGCCAACCTGCTGGCGGACATGCAGATGCAGATCAACGCGGCGCGGTTGATGATTCTGCATGCGGCGCGGCTGCGCACGGCAGGCAAACCGTGTCTGTCGGAGGCTTCGCAGGCCAAGCTGTTTGCGTCGGAAATGGCCGAGAAGGTGTGTTCGTCAGCGATTCAGATTCATGGCGGGTATGGGTATCTGGAGGATTACCCGGTTGAGAAGTACTACCGGGATGCGCGGATTACCCAGATTTATGAGGGGTCGAGCGAGATACAGCGGATGGTGATTGCTCGGGAGTTGAAGAACTACCAGCTCTGATTGATCGCCCCCACGCAATGCGTGGGGGCAAACTCTATTACTTGCCCTGGAACTCGGCAGGCCGCTTGGCCACAAACGCCGCCATCCCTTCCTTCTGATCCTGCGTCGCAAACGCCGCATGGAACACCCGGCGCTCGAAGCGCACGCCTTCAGTCAGGTTCACTTCGAACGCGCGGTTGACGCTTTCCTTGACCATCATCGCAATCGGCAACGATTTGCTGGCGATCACCGCCGCCACTTTCAGCGCTTCATCCAGCAACTCGGCACTCGGCACGATCCGCGCGACGATGCCGCAGCGCTCGGCTTCCACCGCGTCGATCAAACGTCCGCTCAGGCACATTTCCATGGCCTTGGCCTTGCCCACGGCGCGGGTCAGGCGCTGGGTGCCGCCCATGCCCGGCAGCACGCCGAGGTTGATTTCCGGCTGACCGAATTTGGCGTTGTCGCCGGCCAGGATGAAGTCGCACATCAACGCCAGCTCACAGCCGCCGCCCAGGGCAAAACCGTTGACCGCCGCGATGATCGGCTTGCGGCGGTTGGCCACGCGGTCGCTGTCGCTGAACAGGTCGTCCATGTAGATCTGCGGGTAGGTCAGATCAGCCATTTCCTTGATGTCGGCGCCGGCGGCGAAGGCTTTGGTCGAACCGGTGATGACGATGCAGCCAATGTTCGCGTCGGCTTCAAAACCATCCAGCGCGCGGTTCACTTCGCTGACCAGTTGCGCGTTGAGGGCATTCAGCGCCTGCGGGCGATTGAGGGTGATCAGGCCGACGCGGCCATGGGTTTCCAGCAAAATCGTTTCGTAACTCATGTGCAGATTCCTTCTCAAAGATTGCGCGAAATGACCATGCGCTGAATATCGCTGGTGCCTTCGTAGATCTGGCAGACCCGCACGTCGCGGTAGATGCGCTCCAGCGGGAAGTCGTTGAGGTAACCGTAACCGCCAAGGGTTTGCAATGCCATGGAGCAGACCTTTTCGGCCATTTCCGAGGCGAACAGTTTGGCCATCGACGCCTCGACAAGCGCCGGCTGACCGCTGTCGCGCAGGGCGGCGGCGTAATGCACCATCTGCCGCGCCACGGCGATCTGGGTCGCCATGTCCGCCAGACGGAACGCCACAGCCTGGTGCTCGATGATTGGTTTGCCGAAGGTGTCACGTTCGCGGGCGTAATCGCGTGCCGCCTCGAACGCGGCGCGGGCCATGCCCACCGATTGCGAAGCGATGCCGACGCGACCGCCTTCGAGGTTGGCCAGGGCGATCTTGTAGCCCTCGCCCTCCTCGCCCAAGCGGTTGGCCACCGGTACTTTCACGTCTTCGAACAGAATCTGGCAGGTGTCCGAGGCGTGCTGGCCGAGCTTGTCTTCGACGCGAGCGACTTTGTAGCCCGGCGAATCGGTCGGCACGATGAACGCGCTGATCCCGCGCTTGCCGGCGCTCGGGTCGGTGACCGCAAACACGATCACGATCCCGGCGTTCTGCCCGGAGGTGATGAACTGTTTGCAGCCGTTGAGCACGTAGTGATCGCCCTCCAGCCGTGCACGGGTTTTCAGGCTGCTGGCGTCGGAACCGGCCTGGGGTTCGGTCAGCGCGAAGGCGCCAAGCATCTCGCCGCTGGCCAGCGGTTTGAGGAAGCGCTCGCGCTGGTCGTCGTTGCCGAACTTGAGGATCGGCACGCAACCGACCGAGTTGTGCACGCTCATGATCGTCGAGCAGGCGCCGTCGCCGGCGGCGATTTCTTCCAGGGCCATGGCGTAGGCCAGATAGCCCGTGTCGCAACCGCCCCACTGCTCCGGCACCAGCATGCCGAAGAAACCCAACCCGGCCATTTCGCCGATGGCTTCTTTCGGGAAGCGGTGCTCGCGATCCCACTCGGCGGCGAACGGTTTGAGCCGTTCCTCGGCAAACTGCCGGGCCATGTCGCGGATTTGTTGCTGGTCGTCATTGGGAATCATGGCAAATCCTTAACTCGGGTTCAGACGCACTCGACAGCCATCGCCGTGGCTTCGCCGCCGCCGATGCAGATTGCCGCGACGCCGCGTTTCAGGCCTTTCTGGCGCAGGGCCGAGAGCAAGGTCACCAGAATCCGCGCGCCGGACGCGCCGATCGGGTGGCCGAGGGCGCAAGCGCCGCCGTGGATGTTGAGCTTGTCGTGAGGGATTTCCAGGTGGGTCATCGCTGCCATGCCGACCACGGCAAAGGCTTCGTTGACTTCGAACAGATCGACCTGATCCAGCGACCAGCCGGTTTTCTTCATCAGCTTCTTGATTGCACCAATCGGTGCCACCGGGAACAGGCCCGGGGTATCGGCAAACGCGGCGTGGCCGTGAATCACCGCCAGCGGCTTCAGACCCTGTTTCTGCGCTTGCGACTGACGCATCAGCACCAGCGCCGCTGCGCCGTCGGAGATCGAACTGGAGTTGGCCGCGGTCACGGTGCCGCCCTCGCGAAACGCCGGTTTCAGCGAAGCAATCTTGTCCAGTTTGGCTTTTGGCGGCTGCTCGTCGTTGCTGATCACCACTTGTTCCTTGCCGACGGTCACGGTCAGCGGAACGATTTCGTCCTTGAAGCTGCCGTCCTTGATCGCCTGCTGGGCACGGGTGGTCGAGGCGATGGCAAAGGCGTCCTGAGCCTCGCGGCTGAAGTCGTTGGTTTCAGCGCAATCCTCGGCGAAGGTGCCCATCAGGCGGCCCTTGTCGTAGGCGTCTTCGAGGCCGTCGAGGAACATCGAATCCAGCACCCGGCCGTGGCCCATGCGGTAACCGGCGCGGGCGCGATCCAGCAGATACGGCGCGTTGGACATGCTCTCCATGCCGCCAGCGATGACTACATCGGCGCTGCCGGCCAGCAACATGTCGTGGGCCAGAATGGTGGTTTCCATGCCCGAACCGCACATCTTGTTGACCGTGGTGCAGCGGGTGGATTTATCCAGCCCGGCGCCCAGCGCAGCCTGACGCGCAGGCGCCTGGCCGAGGCCGGCCGGCAGCACACAGCCGAACAGCACTTCATCGACCGCATCAGCGGCAACACCGGCACGTTCAACCGCAGCCTTGATCGCGGCAGCGCCGAGTTGTGGCGCGGTCAGGCTTTTCAGTTCGCCCTGAAAACCGCCCATCGGGGTGCGGACGGCGCTGACGATGACAATCGGATCGTTGGAGATGGTCATGGGAAATCCTCCTTACTTGGCGGCCATGCGCAAGGCACCGTCGAGACGGATCACCTCGCCGTTGAGCATGCTGTTTTCAATGATGTGCCGCACCAGCGCGGCGTACTCGGCCGGTTTGCCCAGACGCGGCGGGAACGGCACGCCGGCGGCCAGCGAGTCGCGCACTTCCGGGGTCATGCCGGCCATCATCGGGGTTTCGAAAATGCCCGGGGCGATGGTCATCACGCGGATGCCGAAGCGCGCCAGTTCACGAGCGGCGGGCAGGGTCAGGCTGGCGATCGCGCCTTTGGACGCGGAATACGCGGCCTGGCCGATCTGGCCGTCGAACGCCGCCACGGAGGCAGTGTTGATGATCACGCCGCGCTCGCCATCGGCATTGGCTTCGCTTTCGGCAATCGCTGCCGCTGCCAGACGCAGCATGTTGAAGCTGCCGATCAGGTTGACGTTGATCACCTGAGCGAAGCTGGACAAGGTGTGCGGGCCGTTCTTGCCGAGGATCTTCTCGCCGCGAACGATGCCGGCGCAGTTCACCAGACCATTCAGGCTGCCAAAGGCTTTAACGGTCGCCTGCACGGCGGCTTCGGCGGCGGCTTCGTTGCTGATGTCGGCCACGACACTTTGCGCGCCGAGGCGTTGGGCCTGGGCGGCAACGGCGTCGGCGTTCATGTCCACCAGCATCACTTTGGCGCCGGCGCTCACCAGCAATTCAGCGGTGGCGGCACCCAGGCCGGACGCGCCGCCGGTGACGATAAAAACCTTGTTCTCGATCTGCATGACTGTTTCCTTGGATTCAAGCTGAAACGTTTTGCGCCGCGGCCTCTTGAGCCTTGGCGATTTCCTGGTTGCGCAAGATAAAGCGCTGCAATTTGCCGCTCGGGGTTTTCGGCAACTCGCTGACAAATTCGATTTCACGGGGGTACGAATGCGCTGCCAGTCGTTTGCGCACGTGTTGGCGCAGTTCTTCGGCCAGCGCCGGTTCGGCGCGGTATTGCGGGTTGAGCACGACGAAGGCCTTCACCAGCTCGGTGCGCTCCGGATCGGGCTTGCCGACCACCGCTGCCTCGACTACGGCCGGGTGTTCGATCAGTGCGCTTTCCACGTCGAACGGGCCGACCCGGTAGCCGGAAGTGGTGATCACATCATCGCTGCGACCGACGAAGCTGATGCTGCCGTCCGGGTTCCACTCGACGGTGTCGCCGCTCAGGTAGTAATTGCCGACGAAGGCTTTGGTCGGCGCGCCTTCATACCCGGCGAACCAGCACATCGGCGACTGTGTGCGGTCGATGGCGAGGATGCCGGGCTGGCCGACGCCGAGTTCGTTGTACTGATCGTCAAGCACCACGATGCGATGGCCCGGCGAGGCGAAACCGGCAGCGCCGAGGTGGATCGGGTGTTCGAGACCGTGGTGGTTGCACAGAACCATGCCCAGTTCGGTCTGGCCGTAGTGGTCGTGAATGACCACGCCGAGGTTGTCGGCGAACCAGCGGATCACTTCCGGGTTCAACGGCTCGCCGGCGCTGCTGACGATGCGCAGCTTGCCCTTGATCGATTTGGCGAACTTGTCGCCGCCGGCAATCAGCAGGCGATACGCGGTGGGCGAACCGGTGAGGTTGGTGATGCCGTATTTGTTGATGACCCGGCAGGTGCTTTCGAGGGTGAACGGGCCATCGTAGAACGTGATCGGATGGCCCATCGACAACGGGCCGGTCACACCGAAATAGATGCCGTAGGCCCAGCCCGGATCGGCAACGTTCCAGAACGCATCTTCCGGGCGCAGATCCACGGCATCGCGGGTGTAGCTCTGGAACGCCACGATGGCTTTGAGCGGCACCGACAGCGCTTTCGACGGGCCGGTGGTGCCCGAGGTGAACATCAGCAGGAACGGGTCTTCACCGGTCAGCATCACCGGTTCGCAGACACTGGAATGGTTGGGCAGCTCGGCCCAGAAACTGAAATCGCCACGGACGATGCCCTGGCCTTTCGGGCCGCCAACGGTGACCAGCGTCGGGCAGTCGGCGACTTCGCTGAGTTTCGACCGGTTGGCGGCGTCGGTCACCACGACTTTGGCGCCGGAGCTGTTCAGGCGATGCTCAAGGGCTTTGGGGCCGAACGCGGTGAACAGCGGTTGATACACCGCGCCGATGCGCCAGGTGGCGAACACGGTGATCAGCAATTCGATATTGCGTGGCAGCAGGCCGGCGACTTTGTCGCCCTTCTGCACGCCTTGGGCGAGAAGGAAATTGGCGAAACGCGCGGCTTTGTCCTGCAGGTCGCTGAAGGTGTACGTCGCACTGGCGCCATCGCGGCCTTCCCAGAACAGCGCAATGCGCCCCGGCAGCGCGTGCCGGTCACAACATTCGACGCAGGCGTTGAGCGCCTCAAGCGTGCCGCTGAGCGCGGCGTCCACGGTGTGCTGATAATCAAACTGTGCGGTGGCAGACAAGTAATCGCGCATTGCCAGAATCCCTCTGTTCTTATTAGGTTGGGGAACCGTAAACAACAGAGGAATACTCGCGCCGCACGCCGGCTGCGGCAATGGTCAAAGCCCTCAAAGTGGATGACTGGTTTGGCCAAGATTCACGTTATGTAGCGCGTGACAGGCCGCCATCGCGAGCAAGCCCGCTCCCACAGGTTTAGCGCTAACCCTGTGGGAGCGGGCTTGCCCGCGAAGAGGACGGCGCAGACACCACAATAATTGGATCAGTCTGCTTCGTTCAGAATAAGCGTGCGGTAATGCCCAGGATTGGTCCCCGACCACTTGCGAAACGCCTTGTAGAACGAACTTGCATCGGCAAACCCCAGCCGCGTGGCGATCTCGGCAAAACTGATCGAAGGCTCCGCCAGCCAGATAATGGCCAGCTCCTTGCGCACGCTGTCCTTCAAACCCTGATAAGTCTGCCCTTCTTCCGCCAGACGCCGGCGCAGGGTCGAGGCCGACATGCACAGCTGCTGGGCCAGTGCGTCGGTTTCCGGCCACTGTTCGGCGGGCAACTGCCGCAGATCCTGCTTGATCCGGCTCGCAAGACTTTCCGGGTCACGGTACTTCACCAGAATGTTGGCCGGGGCATGGGCCAGGAAACGCTTCAACTCCTCGGAACTGCGCTTGATCGGCAGATCCAGCACATCAGCCGCGAAGATCATCCGCGTGCGCGGCCGGTCGAAACGCAGGTTTTCCGAGAACATCACCCGGTAGTCATCACAGAAATCCGGCGCCGGGCAGCGCAGCTCGATGGCCAGGATCGGGATCCGCCGCCCTGCCAGCCAGCACGCCACGCCGTGGACGATCATCCAGTAAGTGAAATAGGTGAAGGCGCGGCGCGGTTCCGGATCGTCTTCCAGCAGCACGATCTCCGCCAGACTCTGCTGATGCACCAGTTGCGCCGGCAGGCGTTCAAGCATCAGCGACAGGAAACTCAACCCGGCGCTCAGCCCTGCGGCCAGATTCGGCTGGGCCATCGCGCTGCGGCAGAGAAACTCCAGGCTGCCGGATTTCAGCTTGCGCGGGTCCATGCCAAAGAATTCGTCATCGCCGCGCCGGGCCAGCAGGCGCCACAACCGCGCGTACTGGCTGGCCGGCACGCGCGCGTCATCGGTGGACAGCAACGCCGGATCGATCCCGACCTTGCTCAAGACTTCTTCCGTGGCCACGCCCGGGGCACAACTTTGCAGTAGTGCTTCGCGCACCAGTTGAATGGCGATGGTGTCTTTTTCCGACATGGAACCCGCTGAGCCCTGTTGTTGTTCGAGTGGCGGGCATCTTAGCGCAGCTGGCTGGGCGGCGTGGATGTTCAGACTCGTTCAGCTGAGGTTCAGCTAAATGTCAATGAATGCCATGTGAGAATGACTTTCATTATGTTACAACTTGTAACCTCATTTCGTTACACAGTGACCGCCGAATGCTCGTTCCCTTTTTGATCATGTTGCGCGAAGGCATCGAAGCCGCGCTGATCGTTGGCATCATCGCCAGCTACCTGCAACAGACCGGCCGTGGCCAGTGGATGCCGGCGGTGTGGATCGGGGTGTTTCTCGCTGCTGCGCTGGCGTTGCTGGTCGGCGGTGGCCTGGAACTGGTCAGCGCCGAATTCCCGCAGAAACAGCAGGAACTGTTCGAAGGTGTGGTCGGCCTCGTCGCTGTGGGCATTCTCAGTTCGATGGTGTTCTGGATGCGCAAGGTGGCGCGTTCAATCAAGCATTCGCTGCAAGCGTCCCTCGACCATGCGCTGACCGCGTCGAAGCATCAGGTCATCGCCCTGATCGCCATGGTGTTTTTCGCCGTGGCCCGGGAAGGTCTGGAAACCGTGTTCTTCCTGCTCGCCGTGTTCCAGCAGAGCGAAGGCCCCGCCGCGCCGATCGGCGCCCTGCTCGGCCTGATCCTGGCGATCATCGTCGGCTTCCTGATCTACAGCGGCAGCATGCGCCTGAACCTCTCGGCGTTCTTCCGCTGGACCGGGCTGTTCATCCTCGTGGTCGCCGCCGGGATTCTCGCCAACTCGGTGCAGGCCCTGCATGAGGCCGGGGTGTGGAATCACCTGCAAACCGTGCTCTTCGACTTCAGCGCGACGCTGCCGATGGATGGCCCGCTGGGCTCGGTGCTGGCCGGCATGTTCGGTTATCAGGACGCACCGACCGTCAGCACCCTTGGCGCGTACCTGATTTATCTGCTGGTGGCGCTGGTCATGTTCTTTATGCCAGCCCCCAAACCCGCTGCCCAATCGTCTTCCGTTTCCAGCCAATAAGGGCCTTCATGTCAAAGCCTAATACTCCTCAGGCCTCGCCTCCCCGCGCCTTGCGCTGGGCGGTGGCCGGTTCAGTGGTCGTGATGATCGCCGCCGGTGGCCTGTTCTACTACGCCTCGAAAATGGCCGCCGCCAAACGTCAGCACAACCATGACGAAGTGGTGGTGAACATTCATCCGCACAGTTGCGAGCCGAACGCCCTGACGGTGCCGGCCGGCCGGGCCAGTTTCCGCATCGTCAACCGTTCCGACCGGGCGGTGGAATGGGAAATCCTCGACGGCGTGCTGGTGATCGAAGAGCGCGAGAACATTGCGCCGGGCCTGAGCCAGGTGATCAACGCCAACCTGCAACCCGGTGACTACGCCATCACTTGCGGGCTGCTGAGCAACCCGCGCGGCACCCTGCACGTGACGCCGACCGCTGCTTCGGATGCCGCCGCCAAGGCCAAGCCGTCGATGGTTGCCTTTGTCGGGCCGCTGTCGGAGTTCCGCGTCTACCTGGCGAGCCAGGGCAGCGCGCTGATCAAAGCCGTGACGGCGCTGAATCAAGCCATCGACAGCGGCGATCTGGCCCAGGCCCAGGCGTTGTATTCGCCAGCCCGCGCCGCGTATCAGCGTCTGGCCCCTGCCGCACAACGCCTGGCCGAACTGGACAACAGCATCAACGCCCGCGCCGATTACTTCGAAAAACGCGAGCAGGATCCGGCCTTCGTCGGCTTCCACCGCCTCGAATACGCGCTGTTCCAGCAACGCAAACTCGATGGCCTGACACCGATTGCCCAAGGCTTGCTCGACAACGTCACCACACTAAAACAACAGCTGCTGGCCCAGTCGCTGCCGCCGGAGCAACTGGTGGAAATCCTCGTGCGCAACCTCAACACCCTGGCCGACGTGCGCGCCGCCAGCGGCGAAGAGGAACGCTACAGCCACGGCGACCTCAATGGCTTCGCGGCGAACCTGGAGACCGCGCACAAAGTCGTCGAACTGCTGCGACCGCTGCTGACGAAATCCGCCGCCGACCTGCTGCCGAAAATCGACAGCGCGCTGACTGACTTCGACAACACCCTGAACGGTTTCAAGGTCAAGGACGGCTACGCCAGTTACGACACCGTCAACGGTGAACAACGCAAACAGATCGCCGACAAGGCCAAGGCCCTGGCCGACGCTCTCGACGGCATCGATCCCGCCCTCGGCCTCTCCGGCCTGTAAGTAGAAGACGATTACCGATGAACGATTCCGAACACTTCAACCTGCAACGCCGTCGCGTACTGATGGGCATGGGCGCCGCCGGCGTCGCTCTGGCCGGCACCGCCCTGAGCTGCCCGGCCATGGCCGCTGCGCCTGCACAAGTCACCGAAGCACCGAGCAGCGACAAGACCCAGGATCATCACGATTTTCACGGCGTACACCAGAGCGGCATCGTCACCCCGCGCCCGGCAGCCGGCATGCTGGTGTCGTTCGATGTACTGGCCAGCGACCGTGAAGACCTTGAGCGTTTGTTCCGCACCCTCAACGAGCGCATCGCATTCCTGATGAAGGGTGGCCCGGTGGCGCAGATCGATCCGAAGTTGCCGCCGCCGGATTCCGGCATCCTCGGTCCGGTGGTGACGCCGGACAACCTGACCATCACCGTGTCGGTGGGCGAATCGCTGTTCGACGAGCGTTTCGGCCTCGCGTCCGCCAAACCCAAGCGCCTGATCCGCATGGTCGGTTTTCCCAACGACGCGCTGGAAGCCGATTGCTGCCACGGCGACCTGAGCCTGCAGTTCTGTTCCAACACCGCCGACACCAACATCCACGCCCTGCGCGACATCGTGAAGAACCTGCCGGACCTGCTGCTGGTGCGCTGGAAACAGGAAGGCAGCGTGCCGCCGCAAGCCCCGACCAAACCCGGCGTGCCGGCGCAATCGGCGCGCAACTTTCTGGGGTTCCGCGACGGCTCGGCCAACCCGGATTCCAACGACGGCAAGGCCATGGACCGTATCGTCTGGGTGCAACCGGGCAGTGACGAACCGGCCTGGGCGGCCCACGGCAGTTATCAGGCAGTGCGGATCATCCGCAATTTCGTCGAACGCTGGGACCGCACGCCGTTGCAGGAACAGGAAAGCATCATCGGCCGGGTCAAAACCACCGGCGCGCCGATGGGCGCCAGCCATGAAACCGAAGTCCCGGATTACAGCAAGGACCCGGAAGGCAAGCTGACCAAGCTCGACGCACACATTCGCCTGGCCAACCCGCGCACCGCCGCGAGCCAGGCCAACCTGATCCTGCGCCGGCCGTTCAACTACTCCAACGGCGTGAACAAGAACGGCCAGCTCGACATGGGCCTGCTGTTCATCTGTTACCAGGCCGACCTGGAAAAAGGCTTCATCACCGTGCAGACCCGCCTCAACGGCGAGCCGCTGGAGGAATACCTCAAGCCGGTCGGCGGCGGTTACTTCTTCACCCTGCCGGGTGTCACGGGCGACAAGGATTTCATCGGTCGCTCGCTGCTCAACGCTACCCAACCAAAAACAACTGCATAGCATTCAACAGGAGCCGCCCCCATGAAAAAGACGCCACTTGCGTTATTGCTGACCCTTGGTTTGCTCAACACCCCACTGTCGGCGCTCGCCGCGACCGCGCCTCTGGATCTGGTGGGGCCGGTGTCAGACTACAAGATCTACGTCACCGAACAACTGGATGAACTGGCAAGCCACACTCAGCAGTTCACCGACGCCGTGAAAAAAGGCGACCTGGCCACCGCGCAGAAGCTCTACGCGCCGACCCGCGTCTATTACGAGTCGATCGAGCCGATCGCCGAGCTGTTCAGTGACCTCGATGCCTCCATCGACTCCCGCGTCGACGACCACGAGCAAGGCGTGAAAGCCGAAGACTTCACCGGTTTCCACCGCATCGAATACTCGCTGTTCTCGGAAAAGAGCACCAAGAATCTGGACGCCCTGGCGGACGGCCTGAACAAGGACGTGAAAGACCTGCAGACCCGCGTCGCCGGTCTGACCTTCCCGCCGGAAAAAGTCGTCGGCGGCGCCGCTGCGCTGCTCGAAGAAGTCGCCGCGACCAAGATCTCCGGTGAAGAAGACCGCTACAGCCACACCGACCTCTACGACTTCCAGGGCAACATCGACGGCGCGAAGAAAATCGTCGACCTGTTCCGTCCGCAGATCGAGAAGCAGGACAAGGCTTTCGTCGCCAAAGTCGACAAGAACTTCGCCACCGTGGACAAGATCCTGGCCAAGTACAAAACCAAGGACGGTGGTTTCGAGACTTACGACAAGGTGAAGGACAACGACCGCAAGGCGCTGGTCGGCCCGGTCAATACCCTGGCCGAAGACCTTTCCACATTGCGTGGAAAATTGGGCCTGAACTGAGTTCTATAGCGCTCTGTAGTGCCTCATCGCGGGCAAGCCCGCTCCCACAAGGTATGTGCCGGATCACGACTTCGTGAACGGCGCAAAACCTGTGGGAGCGGCGGTGCGACGTTTCGACTTGCCCGCGATGGCGTCTTAGGCCGCGCTAAAGATTTCGGATACTAGAGAATGCGATAGAGCAACCGCTCGACCCGCACCCGGCTCACACGCTTGAGGAACTTGGCCACGCCCGCCGGGTAATCCGGCAAGGCTTCCAGGTCCTGGAAACGTGCGATCCGCGTGGTGTGAACGAAGATGTTCTCCAGCTCCACGCGACGCGGTTCCAGCCACTCGCCTTTCGGGTCATCGATCAGCAAGGCGTTTTCCAGATCGAGCCGAAACGCCCGTGGGTTGAGGTTGTTGCCGGTCAGCAGCGTGTAGCGCTGGTCGATCCACATGCCCTTGAGGTGGTAGCTGTTGTCGCCTTCACGCCACAGGTGCAGGTTCAACTGGCCGCTGTCGATGTTGCGTTGATGCCGCTTGGCGAACCGGCGCAGGCTGATCTCGTAGAGATACGGCAGCGCCGCGATCACCTTGAACGGCTCGCTCGGCGGGATGTAGAAGTCGTTGGCAGTTTTGTCGCCGACCACGATGTCGATCTTCACGCCGCGCGCCAACGCCCGGTTGATCTCGCGGATCACCCCCAGCGGCAGGTTGAAGTACGGCGTGCAGATGGTCAGTTGCTTCTGCGCGCTGGCGATCAGCTCCAGAATCACCCGGTTCAGCGGGTTGTTCTTGCCCACGCCGAGCAACGGACTGACTGACAGGCCTGTGCGCGCCGTGCTGCCGGCACTGGTGTCGTAGGCCGCATATTTGAGGCGGCTGCGCAGGTCGCCAATGTCGTTGCGCAGGCTGCGGGTGGTCGGCAGGTTCGGCAGGTCGAGGCGATGCACCGCTTTCGATTCGATCAGGCCGTGCTTGACCAGATGGTGCATCGAGTCCGCCAGTTCGCGGCTTTGCAGCACGTGATAACGGTCGAAACGGTATTTGTCGAATTTGTGCAGGTAGACGTTGTTCAGGCTCGCACCGCTGTAGACCACGCAATCGTCGATCACGAAGCCTTTGAGGTGCAGCACGCCGAACAGCTCGCGGGTCTGCACTGGCACACCGTAGACCGGCACCACGCTCTGGTGGGTGCGGGTCATTTCCTGATACCACGCCGAGTTGCCCGGCTGTTTGCCGGCGCCGATCAAGCCACGCTGGGCCCGCAGCCAGTCGACGACCACCGCGATTTCAAGCTCGGGACGCTTGAGTTTGGCGGCGTGCAAGGCATCGAGGATTTCCTGGCCGGCTTCATCGTTTTGCAGATAAAGCGCGACGAGGTAGATGCGCTGCGTCGCCTGGGCGATTTTCTCCAGCAGGCAACGGCGGAAATCGGCGGCGCCGGGCAGGATCGTCACGGCCTCGGCGGTCAGCGGAAAGCTGCGCAGTTTGGGCAGCAGAGAGCGTTTGAAAAGCAACGGCATAGGGCTCGCAATGGGTCGAATCCGAAGAACCCGAGAGCTTACACCATCAACTCCTTCGGGTCTTGTGAGTGTCTGTAATGACTTCATCGCCAGCCGCCTGGTTCCCACCTGAATCGCATTTCAAATGTGGGAGCGAGCCTGCTCGCGAAAGCCATTTCAAAATAAGTGCTTGACCAAGGAGAACGATCGTTCTACTGTTAGCCACATGAACGAAATCACAAGCAACGACACGACCCGAGACATCATTCTGGATGTCACCGAAAAGTTGATCTACAAAAGTGGCATCGCGGCCACCGGCATGGATCTTCTGGTGAAAACCGCCGGCGTTTCCAGAAAGAGTATCTACCGCTACTTCGCCAACAAGGAGGAGTTGACCGTCGCCGCCCTTCAACGCCGCGACGTGCGCTGGATGCATTGGTACAGAAGCGCCGTCGATCAGGCCGAAACCCCGGCCGATCGTCTGCTCAACCTGTTTACCGTGCTCAAGGGCTGGTTCGCCTCGGAAGGCTTCCGGGGCTGCGCCTTCATCAACACCAGCGGCGAGACCGGCGATCCCGAGGATCCGGTTCGCCTGGTCGCCAAAGACCACAAACAGAAATTGCTCGACTACCTGTGCGAGCTGTGTACCGAACATGGAGCCGAGGACCCGCAACTGTTGGCCAAGCAGTTGCTGATCCTGATTGACGGCGCCATTACCGTAGCGCTTGTGATGGGTGATCACAGTGCCGCCGATAATGCGCAATGCATGGCGCGAAAGTTATTGGACCTGTAACGCCTTAATAAGCCTGACAAGTTGTTTAACTGTTAATAGATCGGGAGACAAACATGTCTACTGCAGCCGAAGTTCGTCCGCCATTGCCACCGTTCAACCGTGAATCGGCCATTGAAAAAGTTCGTCTGGCCGAAGATGGCTGGAACTCCCGCGACCCGCACCGCGTGTCGCTGGCCTACACACTGGACACCAAATGGCGTAACCGCGCTGAATTCGCCAACAACCGCGAAGAAGCCAAGGGTTTCCTGACTCGCAAATGGGCCAAGGAACTGGATTACCGCCTGATCAAGGAACTCTGGGCGTACTCCGACACCCGCATCGCCGTGCGCTACGCCTACGAATGGCACGACGATTCGGGTAACTGGTTCCGCTCCTACGGCAACGAAAACTGGGAGTTCGATGACAACGGCCTGATGTTCCAGCGTTACGCCTGCATCAACGATATGCCGATCAAGGAAAGCGAACGCAAGTTCCACTGGCCGCTGGGCCGCCGCCCGGATGATCATCCGGGTCTGTCGGAACTCGGTCTGTAATTCAGCCGATCCCTCCTGCACAAAATGCAGGAGGGATTCTCAGGCAACTTCGGCAGTCGGGACCGATTGCGCTTTGGCTTCCAGTTCCCGCACCAACGGCAACACTCGCTTGCCGAAATACTCCACCTCTTCCTGAAAGTGCAGGAACCCCGTCAATACCAGGTCCACTCCCACCGCCTTCAGCGCCACAATCCGCTCGGCAATCTGCTGCGGCGTGCCGATCAGATTGGTCTTGAAGCCATCGTTGTACTGCACCAGATCTTCAAACGTCGATTTGGCCCAGTTGCCCTCGCCCTCCGGCGACGCCCTGCCCGCCTGTTTCGCCGCATCACCAAAGGCATTCACCGCTTCCGGATCCGCCTGATCGATGATCTGTGCCAACACCGCTTTGGCTTCTTCTTCGGTATCCCGAGCAATGACAAACGCATTCACCCCGATTTTCACAGAATGCTGGTTCGCTGCCGCTTTGGCACGAATGTCATCGACCTGAGCCTTGATGCCTTCGACGCTGTTGCCGTTGGTGAAATACCAGTCCGACACCCGTGCCGCCATGTCCCGTGCGGCGCGGGAGCTGCCACCCTGAAAAATTTCCGGGCGGCCCAGCGGTTTCGGCTTGAGGCTGTAGTTGTCGAAACGATAGAAATCACCACGGAAGGTGAAGTTGTCCTGACTCCAGATGCCGCGCAGCGAACGAATGAACTCTTCCGAGCGACGATAGCGCTCGTCGTGCTCCAGCCAGTGCTCGCCAATGGCCTGGAATTCACCCTTGAACCAGCCACTGACGATATTCACCGCGATCCGGCCATTGGTGAGTTGATCGATGGTTGCCAGTTGCTTGGCCGCCAGCGCCGGTTGCCACGGGCCGGGCAAGATGGCGGCGATGACTTTGAGTTTGCTGGTGGCGGCGAGCAGCGCGTGGCTGAAGGCAACCGACTCATGCTGAAACTCGGCGCCGTAGCCGGCGGTGAAGCGGATCTGGGTCAGGGCGTATTCGAATCCCGCCGCCTCGGCGAGTTGTGCCAGTTTGCGGTTGTACTCGATGCCCCAGTCGGTGCGTTGCTCGATCTTGCTGACCACCAGCCCACCGCTGACGTTCGGCACCCAGTAGGCAAATTTCACGGCTTGCTGACTCATTGGCGTGTCCTCGGGACAGTTGATGAAGATGAGTGAGCTAGAGCAGCAAGCGTGCCAGCGGCGGGAAATCCGTTTTTATTGGGGTTCCAGGCAAACGGAATGCATGGTGGCAGGGTGATTTGTTGGGTGCGTGTTGGCTGGGCAACAGTTGAGCCGTCGGTGGCCGGGCCTTATGGGTCGCCGCAACACCTGGAAATGAGTAACATGACTGCCCTCCCCGCAGCCCTGTTCTGCGCCCTGCCGAAATAAGCCGATTCCATGCCTTTCGAACTCAGCGTTGACCTCACTACCCTGGCCGTTCTGGCCCTTGTCGCCTTCATTGCCGGATTCATTGACGCCATCGCCGGCGGTGGCGGTCTGTTGACCACGCCTGCGTTGCTCACCGCCGGCCTGCCGCCGCACCTGGTGCTGGGCACCAACAAGTTGAGTTCGACCTTCGGTTCGGCCACCGCCAGTTTCACCTTCTACCGACGCAAGCTTTTTCATCCCAAGCAGTGGATGCACGCCATCATCGGCACGCTGATCGGTGCGCTGACCGGCGCCGTCGTCGCCCACTATCTGCCGGCGGAATGGCTGAACAAGATGCTGCCGGTGATCGTCTTCGCCTGTGGCCTGTACCTGTTGTTTGGCGGCACGCCGAAAGCGCCGCTGGACAGCGATGCACCGATCAAGAAGAAGTGGCAATCGACCCAGGGCTTCAGCCTCGGTTTCTACGACGGCGTGGCCGGCCCCGGCACCGGGGCGTTCTGGACGGTCAGCAGCCTGCTGCTCTACCCGATCGATCTGGTCAAGGCCAGCGGCGTGGCGCGCAGCATGAACTTCGTCAGCAACATTGCAGCACTGTCGGTATTCGTGTTTTCCGGGCAGGTGGACTGGATCATCGGCCTGAGCATGGGCCTGTCGGTGATGGTCGGCGCATTCTTCGGGGCGCGCACCGCGATCAGCGGCGGCGCCAAGTTCATTCGTCCGGTGTTCATCACCGTGGTGCTGGGGTTGACCGTGCGTCTAGCCTGGCAGCACTGGTTCAGCGTGGCCTAAGCGCCGCGCCACGTAGACGTCGATCAGGTAGCGGGCAATCGATTTGGACGCCGGCAACGGCGGGAGATCGTGCACGTTGAACCACTGGGCGTCTTCGATCTCGTCTTCCTGACAGACAATCTCGCCACCGGCATATTCGGCGTGGAAACCCAGCATCATCGAGTGCGGGAACGGCCAGCACTGGCTGCCCATGTACTGGATGTTCTTCACCTCGATCTGCACTTCCTCGCGCACTTCGCGAATCAGACAGTCTTCAGCCGACTCACCCGGTTCGGCAAACCCGGCCAGCGTGCTGTAGACCCCGGTGACGAAACGCGGCGAGCGCGCCAGCAGCACTTCATCGCCACGAGTCACCAGCACGATCATGCTTGGTGAAATTCGCGGATAACTGCGCAAATCGCACGGCTGGCAATACATCGCCCGCTCCCGTGGCACCTGGGTCATGGGCTGACCGCAGTTGCCGCAGAAACGGTGTTCACGGGCCCACGTCCCGATCTGCGCGGCGTAGCCCAGCACTTTGTAGATCGTGTGATCGCCATCGAGCATGAACGCCCGCAGGCCTTTCCAGTTACAACCCGGCACCTCGCTGGTGCTGCGCAATTCCAGCAGGTACACCGGCTCGCCATCGAGGTGACCGATGCCGTGCTCGGCGAGGATCGACAAGTCCTGGCGTTTGAGCCATTCCCGGGGGAACAGCACGCCGTTGTCATCGAACAGAAAGCCCTCGGGGCTGCGCGCCACGGCCCAGCCGCCGGGTTGATCGGTGTCCAGTACTGCAGTGGTCCAGCGAGATGTCATGGTTTCTCAATCCAGAAATTCGGGTTTCTGTTTGCTCATATGGGCGGCCATGGCCACGCGCAAGTCGGTGGATTGCAACATGGCGGCGTTCCAGGTGGCAACGTACTCCAGACCATCGTCGATGCGATGGTCGCGCATGTAGCTGATCATTTCCTTGGTGCCGGTAACCGCGATCGGCGACTTGCCGGCGATGTCCCGGGCAATGTCCATCACGCCTTCGATCAGGCTGTCCTTGTCGCTGTAGACGCGGTTGACCAGCCCGATGCTGCGCGCCTCTTCGGCGCCAAAGGTACGACCGGTATAAGCCAGCTCACGCAGCATGCCGTCACCGATGATCCGTGGCAACCGTTGCAAAGTGCCAACGTCGGCAGCCATGCCGATATCGATTTCTTTAATAGAGAACTGCGCGTCTTCAGCTGCGTAACGCATGTCGCAGGCCGCGATCAGGTCAATGGCACCACCCAGGCAATAACCCTGAATCGCCGCGAGCACCGGTTTGCGGCAATTATCGACGGCATTGAACGAGGCTTGCAGGGTCAGGATCTTTTTGCGCAGCAGACGCGCGTTGCGGCCGACGTCCTTGCCCAGTTCATTCGCGACGCCGGCCAGCATCATCAAGTCGATGCCCGAGGAGAAGTGTTTGCCGGCACCGCTAAGTACCACCACCCGCACTTCGTCGGTGTCGTCGATCCACTGGAACACCTCGACGATTTCGCTCCAGAACGCGGCGTTCATCGAGTTGATCTTTTCCGGCCGGTTGATCTGCACATGGGCGATGTTGTCGGCCAGTTCGACGCTGAAGGCAGTGTATTGAGTCATGGCAGAAATCCTTTACCGGTCTGAAAATGAGGCCCGAACTATAACAAGGCATCAGCACGGCGGTTCGGCCAAATGCGGGACTCTAGCCGTTCTTCACCGCGACGAAGGCGGCGGTCTCGTAAGGCACCGTCACCACTTCCCTGCCCCGCAACTGCGGCTCACCGGCAATCAGCTCAGCAATCTGCTCGTCGATCTTCGCGCGCTGCTGGTCACTCAACGCGGCAATGAAACTGGTGGAACGCACCCGGTTGAAAATCACATCTTCCGGCGAGCCGGTATGGCCATGCTGAAAGTGCTGGGCCTGCAACGGCCCGAACGCCGGGTGGGGAAAGGCCTTGCGCCATTGGCCGGTGTAGAAGCGCGGCGTGTCGCCTTCCAGCGCGTTGACGATGGCGTCCAGCCTGGGCACCCAGTCGATCCGGGTGTCGCGCAGGTTCCAGATCAAGCCCAGCTTGCCGCCCGGTTTGAGGACACGGGCGATTTCATCCAGCGCCTCGGTGCTGGCAAACCAGTGAAAGGCCTGTGCGCACACCACCGCATCCACCGAGGCATCGGGCAGCGGCAAATCCGTCGCCGTACCGCTGACGGCCAGCACCTGCGGCCAGGCCAGCGACAGTTTTTCCAGCATCTGCACCACCGGTTCCACGGCAATCACCTGGGCGCCGGTCGCCACCAGCCATCCGGTGAACTTGCCGGTGCCGGCGCCGAGATCGATAACGGTCTTGTGGCCATCGAGGCCCAGTGTGCCCGTCAGCCATTCGCTGACGGCCGGCGGATAGTCGGGCCGGCCTTTGACGTAGGTGTCGGCAGCGGTCTTGTAACCGCTGGCGGCCGAGTGGTGAACCTGATCTTTCATGGCCAAACTCCTAGGGTAGAACTGCAGATCGACGACGAACGCTGACGAGCATAGCGCCGGAAAAAAGGCTTTCCTTTAACAAAGCCTGACAAAGCAATGAATAAATTTTCACCCTGCGGTGTTCAAAGTGAAACATGACCCCCTGTGGAGCCTTGCCCATGACTATCCGTTCCGTTATGTTCGCCGCCCCGTTGCTGGTGGCCGCCGTTTTCGCGAGCCCCCTCGCCTTCGCCAACGGCGATGAAGAGGCGCCGGTGCAGAAACCCAATTGCCCCAAAGGCCAGGTGTTCGACACCAGGACGCAGAAGTGCGTGATGCAGACCAGCCACCTGGTGCCCGACGCCGACCGGACCGATTACGCCTACCGTCTGGCCAAGGCCGGCCGTTATGAAGAAGCCCTGGCCCTGCTCGACACGCTGGAACATCCGAACACCGCCAAGGCCCTCAACTATCGCGGTTACGCCACTCGAAAACTGGGACGTACCGACGAAGGCATCGGTTATTACCTGCAATCGGTGAAACTCGATCCGCAGTACGCGCAGGTCCGCGAATACCTGGGCGAAGCCTATGTGATCAAGGGCCGCGTCGATCTGGCGCAGGAGCAGTTGCAGCACATCCAGAAGATCTGCGGCACGACCTGCGAGGAATACCAGGACCTGGCCGAAGCCATCAACGATTCATCGAAAACCTGACACGACACGCGGAGGCGAACATTTTCAGCGATCAGGCCTTCAGGGCCGAACTCGGGCAACACCTGGCGCGCCTGTGGCGTTACGGCATGCTGCTGTCGCGCAATCGGCACGTGGCCGAGGATCTGGTGCAAGCCACCTGCGTGCGGGCGCTCGAACGTTCGGGCCAGTACGTGGCCGGCACCCGTATGGATCGCTGGCTTCTGAGCATTCTGCATTCGATCTGGCTCAATGAAGTGCGCGCCCGCCGGGTGCGCCAGGGCCAGGGTGTGGCGGATGCCGAAAGCCAGCTGACGTTCGATGGTGAATACGCCGCGCAGACTCATGTGATGACAGCGCAGGTGATCCGCCGGGTCGATGCGTTGCCGGAAACCCAGCGCGAAACGGTTTATCTGGCCTACGTCGAAGGCCTGTCCTACCGCGAAGTCGCCGAGATCCTGCAAGTGCCGATCGGCACGGTCATGAGCCGGCTGGCCACCGCGCGCCTGAAACTGGCCGAATACCCACCGCTGCAAGCGGTACCGAACAGCCCCGCAGGAGACCGGCAATGAATGCGCCTTCCGACGAGCAACTGGTGGCGTATCTGGACGATGAACTGGACCGCGAACAGCGCAGCCAACTCGACAGCCTCATCGCCGACGATCCGCTGCTGAGCCTACGGGTGCAATGGCTGAGTCGCAGCAACCTGCCATTCAAGGCTGCCTACGACGAACTGGCCCAACAGGCGCCGCTCGACCGTTTGCAGGCCCGGCTCGATGCCGCGCCGTCACCGCAGAAGCCCGGTTTCAGCCGGCGCTGGTTCATCGGCGCTGCAGCAGCGGGCGTGGCGCTCGCAGGTGTCGCGGCGGACCGCTTGTTTCTGGCCTGGCAGACACAGCAATCGCACAACTGGCGCGAACGGGTGGGCGATTACATGGCGCTGTATGTGCCGCAGACTCTTGAGCATTTACCTACCGACGAGGCCTCGCAACTGGCGCAGTTGCGAACCGTCGATGCGCGGCTGGGCGTAAACCTGTCGCCGGCGAAACTGAAACTGCCCGGCGCGCAGTTCAAACGCGCGCAATTGCTCGAGTATGACGGCGTGCCCATCGCCCAGATGACCTGGCTCGACGCCACCCACGGCCCGTTGGCGCTGTGCGTCACGCGCACCAACAGCGGCAGCCAGCCGCTGGCCCATGAACGCCGGCACGGGATGAACGTGGTGTACTGGACCGAACGTGAACACGCCTGGATGCTGATCGGCCATCACCCGGCTTCCGAGCTGGAAGACATGGCGAAAATGTTTAAAACCCGGCTGAACGTTTAAAGAGTTTTGTCACTATGCTGCTCGGGTGATTTTCCAAGAAGGATGGATTTATGCCGATTTCGCCACGCACAGCCCTGCTGGTCATCGACGTGCAGAACGACTTCATTCCCGGCGGCCAGTTGGCCGTGCCCGAGGGTGACCGGATCGTCCCGCTGATCAACCGTCTCGCCGAACAGTTCAAGCAAGTGGTCATCGCCCAGGACTGGCACCCGGCCGGGCATGCCTCGTTTGCCTCCAGCCATCCAGGCCGTCAGCCTTATGACGTGATTCAACTGCCGTATGGCGAGCAGACGCTGTGGCCGGATCACTGCATTCAGGGTTCACGCGGTGCCGAGTTTCATTCGGGACTGAATTTGCCCCACGCGCAATTGATCATCCGCAAGGGCTGCAACCCGGACATCGACAGCTATTCGGCGTTTCTGGAAGCGGATCGCGTCACGACCACGGGGCTGGCCGGTTATCTGAAGGAACGCGGCATCGACACGGTGTACATGGTCGGTCTGGCGCTGGATTTCTGCGTGATGTTCTCCGCGCTGGATGCGCGGGCGGCGGGGTTCAATGCCTTTGTGGTGCTGGATGCGTGCCGGGGGATAGATTTGAACGGCTCGCTGGCGACAGCGATCGAGCGGATGCAGGTGGCCGGGGTCGGGTTGATCCAGTCCACTGAGTTGCTCTGATCACGGATCGCTCCCGCGCCATGCACGGGAGCGATCGAATCAAACCGGTGTAGGCAGCCAAAGCCTGAACCGCGCCCCACCCAACGGCGAACCTTCCACCGTCAACGTCCCGCCCTGCGCTTCCAGCGCACGACGGCTGATCGCCAGCCCCAGGCCAAACCCGCCGGTCGCCCGATCGCGGCTGCGATCCAGTCGATAGAACGGCTCGAAAATCCGCTCCCGTTCGTCTTCCGGAATGCCGATGCCGTCATCATCCACCCAGATCTCACAGCCTTTTGGACAAACCTGCACTCCGATCTGAATGCGTTTTTCGCAGTAACGCATGGCGTTGCGCAACAGGTTCTGAATCGCGCGGGCCGTCAGGCGCGGGTCGAGGGAGAAGCGTTCCAGTTGGTTGTGCAGCAGCACATCGATGACGATTTCCGGGGATTCCAGTTCTTCGTCGACGCTGCCCAGAATGCTGTCGATGAATTCGTCCAGCGACACTTCGACCTGCTCCGGCAACTTCGCCGGATTCTGCAGACGACTGTAGGACAGCAACTCCAGCACCAGTTCATCCAGTTCACGAATGTGCGCGACCAGCCCTTGCAGACGTTCGCGGCTGGCCTGCGGCAAGTCATCGGACAGCGCCAGCGCCAGGCCGAAGTCCAGTCGGGTCAGTGGTGTACGCAGTTCATGGGACACCGCGTTGAGCAGATCACGCTGCTGATTGAGCAGGTTTTCGATATCACCGGCCATGGTGTCGAATACATTGGCCAGACTGCCGATGTTGGAGTTCGAGCCAATCTGCGTACGCTCGCTCAAATGGCCTTTGCCGAAACGCTCGGCCGTGCCCTTGAGGCGTTCCAGATCGCGCCAGTGCGGGCGAAACCAGAGCAACAGGCACGCCAGCAGACTCGCGCCGATCAGCACGTTGATGCTCCAGTACAACAGATTCACGTCCATCGGATCCGGCGGCACCACCATCTGCACCGCCATTTCGTCGTTCAGCGGCGTGACCGCCAGCGTGCGCCAGCCCCAGTCGCCGACCCGCACCATGTTTTCGCCGCGCCGCAGACGTTCTTTCTCGATGTCGGTGAAGCCGGGATCATCGATACGGGCAAGCACGATGTGCAGCGGCTGAAAGTCCTTGTCCATCGACGCCGCCAGCGCCGGCCACTGATCCTGCGGCACTGCGCGAAACTGCTTGGTGATCAGCGATTGCAGGCCACGGGAATAGTCGAGGTTGTAAGTCACGAAGCGATCCCTGAACGCCATCACCACCAGATCCGGCACCAGATAGATCGCCGCGCTGTAGGAAACGATCGTCACCAGATAGAGGCGAAACAGGATTCTGAACATCGACTCAGCATTCCCACTCGGAACGGCTGAACAGATAACCCTTGCCCCAAACGGTCTTGATCTTGCGCGCCTCGCCCGCGTGGTCGTCGAACTTGCGTCGCAGCTTGGAAATCGCCACGTCCACCGAGCGGTCGGTGCCGTTGAACTCTATACCGCGCAGGCGTTGCAGGATCTGATCGCGGCTCAGCACCTCACCGGCGTGACGGGCCAGCACCACCAGCAGGTTGTATTCGCCGCTGGATAGCTCCACCAGTTGTTCGCGCCAGGTCACCGTGCGCTCGGAGAGGTCGATGCACAGATTGCCCATCAGGATCCGGTCGTTGGCGGTCATCGGCTCGCCAAGACTGCTGCGCCGCAGCAAGGTGCGAACCCGGGCCAGCAGGACTCGTGGCTCGCAGGGTTTGGTGACGTAATCGTCGGCACCCATTTCCAGACCCAGAACCTGATCGTGACTGTCATCACGGGCGGTCAGCATCAGGATCGGTAGCGTTGCCGAGTCGGCGCGCAGCAGGCGGCAGACCTGCAAGCCATCCAGTCCCGGCAGCATCAGGTCGAGAATCACCAGATCCGGCGGATTGAGCCGCGCCCGTTCGCGCACATGGTCGCCACGACCGATCACGCTGACGGAGTAACCGTTGCGCTCCAGGTAGCTGGAAATCAGTTCGGCGAGGGCGGTGTCGTCTTCGACCAGAAGAATGTTGGGCATTGAGGTGATCCAGAACAGGCGGTGGCGACTGCTGTGTCGCAATAAATTTCAAGGCCTAAAGGATATACGCCCTCACTCGTCCCTGAGCAAAACCCTTACACAATTTCACACAGCGCCTACAAAGCTTCACCGCTACCTTCGGCGACTGTCCGTAGGATGCGCAGATCAATATTGGGGGTTGTACATGTCGAAGAATCTGCTGGCCGGGCTCGGCCTGATGGCATTGGCGCTGACGCTGAGTGCCTGTGATAAATCCTCGAGCACTGAGGAACAGGCACCGCCGGCCACCGTGCGGGTCGAAACCCTTGAGGCACGCCCCCTGTCGATCAGCAGCGAATTGAGCGGGCGGATTGCCGCGCCGCGTATCGCCGAAGTCCGCGCCCGGGTCGCCGGCGTCGTGCTGCAACGCACCTTCCGCGAAGGCAGCGACGTGAAAAAGGGCGACGTACTGTTTCGCATCGACCCGGCACCGTTCAAGGCGGACCTCGATAGCGCCGAAGCAGCCCTGCGCAAGGCCGAGGCCAATGCGTTCCAGGCAAAACTGCAGGAACAGCGCTACGCCCAGTTGATCGACGACAAGGCCATCAGCGCTCAGGACTACGACAACGCCCGCGCCAACGCCCGGCAGACCGCCGCCGACGTCGCCGCCAACAAGGCAGCCGTCGAGCGAGCAAAACTGAATCTGGGCTATGCCACCGTCACCGCGCCGATTTCCGGGCGCGTCGGGCGCGCTCTGGTGACCGAAGGTGCGCTGGTCGGCCAGAACGAAACCACGCCCATGGCGCTGATCCAGCAACTGAACCCGATCCACGCCGACCTGACCCAGTCGACCCGTGAACTCAACGAACTGCGCCGGGCCTTCCGTTCCGGGCAGTTGCAGCAGGTCGGTCAGGATCAGGTCAAGGCCACGCTGATCCAGGACGATGGCAGCCTTTATCCGTTACCTGGCAAATTGCTGTTCAGCGACATCACGGTCGATCCGGGCACCGGTCAGATTATTTTGCGCAGCGAGTTTCCCAACCCGGATCTCGATCTGCTGCCCGGCAGCTACGTTCGTGTACGCCTTGAGCAAGGCGTGATCCAGCATGGCCTGACCGTGCCGCAACGCGCCGTGCAGCGTGACAGCGCCGGTGTTGCGCAAGTGCTGACGGTCGACGATCAGATGCGCGTCGCCCAGCAGCCGGTGCAACTGGGCGCGGTGCAGAACGACCGCTGGATCGTCACCGGCGGCCTCAAGCCCGGCGACCGCATTGTCATCGAAGGCCTGCAACACGCCCGTCCGGGCGAAGTGGTGCAGATCGACGACACCCCTCTTCCACTTGCCCAGACCTCTGGTCAGTAAGCAGGACGCTCTTCTATGCCGCAGTTCTTTATCGACCGCCCGGTGTTCGCCTGGGTCGTCGCGTTGTTCATCCTGTTGGCCGGTGCGCTGGCCATCCCGCAATTGCCGGTGGCGCAATACCCCGACGTCGCGCCGCCGCAGATCGAAATCTATGCCGTGTACCCGGGCGCCTCGGCGCAAACCGTTGACGAGAGCGTGGTCAGCCTGATCGAGGAAGAGCTCAACGGCGCCGATCACCTGCTGTATTTCGAATCCCAGAGCAGCCTCGGCAGCGCCACGATTAAGGCGACGTTCCAGCCGGGCACCAACCCGGAACTGGCGCAGGTCGATGTGCAAAACCGCCTCAAGGTGGTCGAGTCGCGCCTGCCGCAAGCGGTCAATCAGCAAGGTTTGCAGGTGGAGAAAGTCTCCGCCGGTTTCCTGTTGCTGATCACCCTGACTTCCAGCGACGGCAAGCTCGATGACGTGGCGCTCAGCGATTATCTGGCGCGCAACGTGATGAACGAGATCAAGCGTATCGACGGCGTCGGCAAGGCCCAGCTTTATGGCGCCGAGCGGGCGATGCGGATCTGGGTCGATCCGCAGAAGCTGATCGGTTTCAACCTGACGCCGGCTGATGTCAACGCCGCTATCGTCGCGCAGAACGCCCAGGTCTCGGCGGGCAGCATCGGCGATCTGCCGAACCCGAGCACTCAGGAAATCACCGCGACGATTCTGGTCAAGGGGCAGCTGTCGACGCCTGAAGAGTTCGCCGACATCGTGCTCAAGGCCAACCCCGACGGCTCCACCGTGCGTATCAAGGATGTGGCGCGGGTCGAGATCGGCAGTCAGGAATACCAGTTCGGTACGCGCCTGAACGGCAAGCCGTCCACCGCCGTCGGCGTGCAACTGTCGCCGGGCGCCAACGCCCTCAGCACCGCAACGCTGATCCGGGCGAAGATGGACGAACTGTCGCGCTATTTCCCGACCGGCGTGGAATACAAGATCCCCTACGACACTTCGCCATTCGTGAAGGTCTCGATCACCAAAGTGGTCTACACCCTCGGCGAGGCGATGCTGCTGGTGTTTGCGGTGATGTTCCTGTTCCTGCAGAACATCCGCTATACGCTGATCCCGACACTGGTGGTGCCGGTGGCGTTGATGGGCACCTTCGCGACCATGCTCGCGCTGGGCTTCTCGATCAACGTACTGACCATGTTCGGCATGGTGCTGGCCATCGGCATTCTGGTGGACGACGCCATCGTGGTGGTGGAGAACGTCGAGCGGATCATGGCCACCGAAGGCCTGTCGCCGAAAGAAGCAACGCGCAAGGCGATGCGGCAGATTACCGGCGCGATCATCGGCATCACGCTGGTGCTGGTGGCGGTGTTCATTCCAATGGCGTTCATGCAGGGTTCGGTGGGTGTGATTTACCGACAGTTCTCGCTGTCGATGGCCACCTCGATCCTGTTCTCGGCCTTCCTCGCCCTGACCTTGACCCCGGCACTGTGCGCAACGCTGCTCAAGCCGATTGCGAAGGGTGAGCATCACGAGAAGACCGGGTTCTTCGGCTGGTTCAACCGCCGCTTCGAGCAACTGACCGATCGTTATCGGGGCTGGGTCGGTTACGCACTGAAACGTACCGGTCGTTATCTGCTGATCTACGTTGTGCTGCTGGTCGGTCTGGGCCTGTGCTTCGCGCGTCTGCCCTCCTCGTTCCTGCCGGTCGAGGATCAGGGTTACACCATCACTGACATTCAACTGCCACCCGGTGCGAGCAAGAACCGCACGGTGCAGGTGGTCGAGCAGATCGAAGCGCACAACGCCGGCGAGCCGGGCGTGGGCGACAGCACTGTTATTCTCGGCTTCAGCTTCTCCGGTAGCGGACAGAACGCTGCGCTGGCGTTCACCACGCTCAAGGACTGGTCGCATCGCGGCAGCGACGACTCGGCCAGCTCCATTGCCGAGCGCGCCAACATCGCCCTGAGCCAGATCAAGGACGCCATGGCATTCTCGGTACTGCCGCCACCGGTTGACGGCCTCGGCACCTCCAGCGGCTTCGAGTTTCGCCTGCAGGATCGTGGCGGCCTCGGCCATGCGACCTTGATGGAGGCACGCACCCAACTGCTGGAGGCCGCCGAGAAAAGCCCGATCCTGATGAACGTGCGTGAAAGCGCCCTGGCCGAAGCACCGCAAGTGCAGCTGGAAGTGGACCGCAAGCAGGCCAACGCGCTGGGCATTTCCTTCGCCGACGTCGGCAACGTGCTGTCCACTGCCATCGGCTCTTCGTACGTCAACGACTTCCCCAACCAAGGGCGGATGCAACGGGTGGTGGTGCAGGCCGAAGGCGACCGCCGTAGTCAGGTCGATGATCTGCTGAAAATGCACGTGCGCAACGACGCCGGAAAAATGGTGCCGCTGTCGGCATTTGTCCGAGCCACTTGGACCCAGGGCCCGGCGCAACTGACCCGCTACAACGGCTACCCGGCGATCTCGATTTCCGGCGAACCGAAACCCGGCCACAGCACCGGCGAAGCCATGGCGGAAATCGAAAGGCTGGTAGCGCAAGGGCCGAAAGGCATGGGTCAGGAATGGACCGGTCTGTCGCTGCAGGAGCGTTTGTCCGGCAGTCAGGCGCCGATTTTGCTCGGGTTGTCGTTGCTGATCGTGTTCCTGTGCCTGGCGGCGTTGTACGAGAGCTGGTCGATTCCGACGTCCGTGCTGCTGGTGGTGCCGCTCGGTGTGCTTGGCGCAGTGCTGGCGGTGACGTTGCGCGGGATGCCCAACGATGTGTTCTTCAAGGTCGGCCTGATCACCATCATCGGCCTGTCGGCGAAGAACGCGATCCTGATCATCGAGTTCGCCAAGAGCCTGTATGACGAAGGTCACGATCTGATTGATGCCACGCTGCAAGCCGCGCGTCTGCGGTTGCGGCCGATTGTCATGACGTCGCTGGCGTTCATTCTCGGCGTGGTGCCGTTGGCGATTGCCACGGGCGCGAGTTCGGCGAGTCAGCAGGCGATTGGCACAGGGGTGATTGGCGGGATGATTACAGCCACATTGGCGGTGATCTTTGTACCGGTGTTCTTCGTTGTCGTGATCAAGCTTGTGCGCAGGTTCACCAAGCCTGATTGATCGAGCGCTCCCGGTGCGGTGGCCAGAGGTCGCCGCGCTGGGCTAAGGTGTCTGAACCACCCTGGCCCATCGAGTCCCCATGCGCTTCCTCGCCCGCACGCACCCTCGCCTTTCCGCTGCCGCGTTGCTCGGCCTTGCCGCAGGCCTCCTGGCCCCGGCGGAATCTGTCATCAGCAAAATCCTCATCGGCTGGAACGCCGGGGTCTGGACGTATCTGATCCTCATGCTTTGGCTGACCATCCGCGCCAAAGCGCCGGACGTCAAACGCATTGCCGAAGTCGAGGATGAAAATGCCGGGCTGGTGCTGTTTGTCGTCTGCATTGCCGCCTTGGCCAGCCTCGCCACCATTACCGTCGAGCTGGCCGGCAGCAAGGATCTGGAAACCACCCGCAAACTCCTGCATTACGGGTTTACCGCACTGACGGTCATCGGTTCGTGGCTGCTGATCGGGGTGATTTTCTGCGTGCACTATGCCCGGCTGTTTTACACCTGGGACGGCAAGGAGCCTGCGCTGCGCTTTGCCGAAGGCCTGACGACACCCAACTACTGGGACTTTCTGTACTTCTCGTTCACCATCGGCGTGGCTGTGCAGACGGCAGATGTCGGTGTTGGAACCCGTGAGATACGCAAAATCGTGCTGGCGCAGTCGTTGATCGGGTTTGTGTTCAATACGGCGATTCTGGGGTTCTCAATTAATATTGCTGCTGGTTTGTTCGGCTAATGAAAGTTTCTTTCCAAAATCGATGGCGCACATCCAATCTGTCACGATGTTTGTTTTTTTGATATAGCGGAAATGTATAAGAACCAATCCATACTTTCTTCCACCTGCCTACCTGTCAACTCTGACAGTATACAAAATCAAGTACTCGCGCTTATATAGTCCATCCATGCTTTAGGCTGGATCCGGCTTATGGATTAGTTCCCCCTTAACTCTGGAGAAACATTCATGAATGCGCTAGTAAATCCACAAATCAGAAGCGTCAACTCATTCACCGCAAAAGTACTTCGCAATGGAGACACGGAAGATTTCAACGCGAAATTTTTCACTCTTGAGCTTAAAGATCTACCGGACCTGGGCGGGCGCTATTGGGTGTTTTCTGCCGAATACACCGTAAAAGTAGATGAGAATCGAGTTGACAAAAAAACCATTACCCTTGCCCTTCCAGAAGAATCAAGCTCGGGCGAGTTTTTTATTCCGGACGACCCGAAGGGTCTGCACATCGACTATACCGACACCTCTGACCCAGAGCCGTATATTCATACAGCGACGAAAGGCACGGTGATATTGACACTCGGCTACAAAGGAGATGAATTGAGCAACCTATCAGGCAAGATGGACATCATAGTCAGTGATACGGATGGACAGTCATTCATGATCTCCGGGGATCTGACTTATAGCACTTCTGTCATTTGACCCGTTTCATTGAAAAACAAAAAAGGAAGCAATCGCTTCCTTTTTTTATTCTAGAAACTGTAACTCAACCCTACACTCGCGCCCCATTCCTGGCTGACCGTCTTCCCTTTGCTGGAACTGACTTCGGAGTATACCTGCCAGCTTTTCCGCGCTGGCACCCAGTTGATGCCTGCGCCCAACTCCACGTTTGTGGACGAAAGATCATTAGCAAAGTCGGTTCCATTTACACTGACTTCGTTATTTTTTATAAACTCATGCGCCAAAGCTACCTTTAGCCGAGGCTGCAGTTCTCCGCCGCGATCCAGGCGAATTTGACTACCGACCGATGTCCCTACCTTGCCTACGAATGAGCGTGCGTGATCATTGCTCACTCGCATGCCATTATCAAGCGTGTAGTCCTTGCCCTGCGCAACGGCAGCGGTAATCTGGGTAAAAGGTTCAATAAAAATTCCGTTATCAAACGCAACATATTTACCCACTTCAACAGAGCCGCTCACAGCAAGATTTTTATAGTGTCCTTTGGTGCGAGTTCCATCGCTCATGGTGATTTTGGCACTGTTGTCAAACTGGTTGATCTTGCTCACCGTGTCGACATAATAACCACTTCGAGCATCGTACCAAGTCAGAGAACCACCCGCGTAGTAACTCTCGATTGCAGCAGTGCTCCCCCACTTCAGATCCATATCAGTCTTGCTGTAGCCGCCGAATCCACCAATAAGCCATTGCCCATCACCAAACGGAAATGGCGTGTCGCCCCCCACTGATATCCCACGCTGTTTTTGTGAGAAACCGTCACCATAGGCGTTAGCCACGTTGTACTGGTTCGCATAGCTGCGGATCCATACACCGGAGGGGGATTCGCCAGTGGCCCGCGTCAAGATATTGGGCTCGCTACCACTCAACCGTCGGTCACCAAGACGACTATTCAACGTGGTCATTTCCGAGTACAGGATAGTCGGCGCGGTGCCAGCAATCGCCAGAGCTGCATTGGTACCGGTACTGACGACTTCCTTGTCTGGCGCCAGGTACACCCCGCCATTTTCGCTCAATAGTTTGTAGGTGAAAGTGCCTGCATCTACCGGTCGCCCGTTATACAGGCTGAATGCGGCGTCTCCCGTGTTAACGCTACCGACTTTTACCGTGTTGCCTGTTGCAAATTCAGTTCCGCTCGCGGCAACCCGCAGTTGATGATTACCTGTCGCCGTACCGGTCACATTGAAGAAGTCGCTCTTGTCAGCAGCAAAATCTGCTCTTATATCAAACAGACCATTACCAGACAGGTTGACAATATCCAGCTTTTTGAAATCGCCACCACTACCCAGAACAACATTACCGCCATTGAGGTGCAAAATATTGAGCTGGTTATTACCTGCCATGGTCCACCGGGAGCCGTTGCTGATATCTACGCGCGAAGAATCAACAATATTCCCGTCTATTGCAGAGCCATTATCAATCAGCACTGAGGAACCGCCTGCCACACCACCGACCACATTCCCTTTGAGAGAGCTTTGATTATTCAAGCTGATCACTGCTACGTTATTCAGATCGCCGGTCAACGCACTGGCGTTTTGCAAAGAAATATTGGTGGTTGCTCCGCGTGCCACGACCACATCGCCTTTCAGTACGGCATTGTCAGCAGTAAGATTTACCGTTCCCCCGTTACCCACTTCCAGAAGATTACCATTGCCGCCGGTCAAACTGGCGCCATTGAGTATATGGATATTGGTCGCAATTGGGCGTCCGCTGGGGTCCACGGAGATAGCCGCGCCACTTCCCCCTATTACCTTAGTGCCATCCAGTACAAGTGTATTGGCCCGACTGATAAAGTTATCGCCACTCAGAAGTATGCCGTTAAGCCCGCCTTCTAATCGCCCCCCTTTAGCAAAGACATCTCCACTCGCGAGACGCAGTCCGTAGCCCGTAGAGCTCTGAGACACCAGGTCTGAGTTGCTCATATTGAGTGTAGTTTGTGCGCTGACCACAGCCCCGGCTGTCCCGCCGGTTACAGTAGTACCGGTCAATGAGACCACCGTCGTAAGTGGAGAATTGGGCACGCGAGCAACTTGTAGCCCAGCACCATCACTTGTGATCGTGCTGTTGTTGATCGTTGCCGTCGAGTTGGTGATTGTGACCCCTGGCTGATTTGCTCGAGCAATGACGGTCGCTTTGTCAAGCGTGACAGTGGAACCGTTATTAGCTCTGATATCCTGCAACGTGCCAGTATTGACCAGCAACTGTGCCGCATTCGTAGAAATGTTAAGAGTGGTAGCGTCATTAACCGTTAACGTCGCACCTTGACCAACAATGAAATCCTCCACAGGCGCTCCGTTGCTGATAGCCTCGTCAACAATAATGGGTCGAGCCTCGGCAAAAGATGTAATCACGAGGGAAAGTGCAACAAGGCACAACTTATCTTTGTGAAAAACTGGTACGTCTGTCGAACCAATGTGCGAAGCCATATAAATAACCACTCGGAGGTATCATATTGTTGACCAGGATGACTCACTCATCAGAGCAGTCCGACCCGAAAGCGCACGCAAGACTACAGACCAGCTGCCTACGTTTATGTAGGATTAATCCTCAACTCATGGAGGGAAAATCCGGATCTATCCGGTGACAGATAATGCAAGGAGGCACTTTCATGCCTCCTTGCCATTCATGGAACTCCGTATGCGTTATCTAACCTCGTGACAAAACTCACGATTGCCGTTCACCAGTGAAACCATTTTCACGGTGGCGTTCGAAGTGGTTTTTGTACCGTCTGTCCATTCCACCGAATACTTGAGCGATGCATAAGTAACGGGTGGAGGGGGCGCAGGGAAAGGATCCGGCCGTGTCTGGATAGGTACGATTTTAGTCAGATACTCCGCAATCGACCCAACGATCCCCGTCGTGGCTTCATTACCCGTCACTGGAATAACAACATCCTGGTCCGTACCGGCGATCGGCCCCGTCCCGTCAGCATTATTTGTCCCGACCCAATGCGCAGTGATGCTCTTCAAGCCTGCCAGAACCGGGTCTGCTGCTGTCTTGAATGTGAGAGAAGGGAATTCAGGCTTGTTTCCCCTGACAAATCCAACGGTCGGGCAGTTGATCGTTGTGGTGATATACAACCTATCAATTGCAGGATCTGGTACCTCTTTTTTGACCGTTGTCACGATCACCGTTTCATCGAGTGAGCGTTGCAGGTTGATGCCACCGATATACGAACATTGCCAGTATGTAAGCTTGTCCCCCGCACCACCGCTGACGACCTCTGAAGCCGGCAGCTCACCTTCGTATTGAGTCAATCCATCAGGCGAAAATTCGGCGATCGGCTTCCCGTTGTAATACCAGGTACAAACAACGTTGGGAGGTAATGCGGCGCTGCCGGTCGGCATGGGGATGAGGACCTTCGGATTTGTAACCAGGTCATCTGGCCCAAGGATATTGAGCTGATTGTCGACACCACGCAGTTGTACCTTGGCGAAATTGCGGTTGATCAAGCTGGGTTCTTCCGGGTTCTCACCTGGATAGGACAAATCCAGATCCGGCGTAGCCGGCGGGGAGTCTTTGGTCTGGACACCTCGTATCCAGCTCCATTTGAAAATCAGAGGAATTTCCCGGGCATCCGGGTCTCCCCCCGTTTCAGTGGCATAGATCACCTTAAGATCTGCGTACCTCATTCTGAACACCAACTCATTGTTGGTTCCAAACGCGTCCACCGGCGGAACAAGTTCAAGGGTTTCATAGCCTGCTACGAAGACCGTAGCCTGATCCGTATCTTGAGTATTGAGCGGTCGAGCGACCCTGACGATGATACCGTCTGGCTCGGCATCCTCGGCATCCTTGATATCGATCGTGATATCTCCGGCCTGGCTAGCGGCATCAACCACAGGAGCCGCAGGCTCAGGCAGGGGCACAAACTCGACGATTCGGCTGTTGGCAAGCATATCGAGGCTGCGGTTACCGGGCTTATCCTCATAGGCCATGATCAGCCAACAGGTTCCGTTTTGCAGTTTGCCGATATCTGATGCGGGTATTGAGACTTTTCCGTCCGCAGGCACCGGGTCAACAATCAACGTGGGCTGAAGCTGGCGTGACGGCCGCAAGTTCGGACTCAGATAAATAAAGGCCTTATCCGTCGGCTTGTAGTCCCACTTGGCGTCAGTGACCGGGAGCGTGAATTCCATCCCGGTGGTTGCGATGGTTCCCAGATAAGCGCTATCAATTTTGGCGGTGGGGGGTAACGGAAAGTCGATACGGGTTGGAGGGGCGAGTCGTACATCGCCCTTGTTGTGAAAAGGAGCATAAATATCGACGTAATAATCCGCGATCTCAGAGTATTGCGGGTTGCCATCCAAGGATCCGGAGCTCTGGATTTTCCAGTGTGTGGGCGAATCTGATCCCGGAGCTGGAAGGTCCGTCAATTTGCCCGCAGGTATCGTGACGTTCCACTCGCGCGGGCGGTTTGCAACCGGAGGCGCCGGTTCAGTATGGAAGACTTCCCATGCCCATTCCTCCGGCTTGTCGGGATCATCCACACCGTACTTGAAAGCATAGCCCTCGATCACCACCATATCCCGGTCATTCGGAAACTCCCAGCCGGAAACCCTCAATGTTACAGGTAGGTCCGGCTGGCGAGCGGCTGTCGTGGTTCCTGTTTGCGCCGCAGTACTTTTTAACAACGTGACCGGAACCGTGTCTCCATCCGGCACACCGACGATCACGGGTTTCGGTGAATCCGCCTGTACTCCGCCTGCACTCAGCCTTTTTTGCCTGAGTGCTACGCGAGAGTTTTCGGCAGCCTGTTGAACCGCATTCAATTTCATATCGATTGTCATGTGACAGTTCCTTTCGTCTAGTAGTGATACCCGCACCAACACATTTCATCTATCAACATTCAAAACACGCCATGGTTCAGATCCACAGAAATAACTTTCCCCGGGGATAACACGATCAACTTTCACGAGCCCCGGAACGGACTTGGCAATAAGTGATCCTTTATGATAAATCGAATATACCGCGAGGACTGAGGCGCCATCTTCCAACGGCTCTATAAAATTCTTGAAATCAGTTATTCGAAACTCATAATCGCCAATCACATCCTGCGCTGTCAGTTTTCTAATCACCGTATGCGAAAAAAGCGCAGTACCGGATCCATTCAGTGTTTTATATCCTGTCCACAAAAGATGCAGCTCATCATCTACCTCCCAGGATATTTTTGTGGGCAACGGAATCCGCACAATCACGAGTTCCCAAATAGGTGGGATTGTCAAACAGTTCAAATACCCCCATAAATTCGCAGCCGTAAATAAGGGTTCAGGCAGCAAGACCACGGGCAAACGCCTGACAGTAAGATCCCGGGGATCGGAATAAGCGTGATTACCGGTGGTAACAGTTTCATACGTTAGTCGATACGCTCCATCGATCGAGAAGTACTTCGGATCAATGACCGGACGAAACTCTGGCTGTGTCAGAGGGCTGATATAAGTAGCGTGAAAAACCTCCGTGCCATTCAAATACAGATACAGTTCATTCGGCAATCCGTCAGGGGAAGGTGAATCCCAACGTGGAACAATTACAGTCAATCCATTTTGATGGGCAATATCGAGGATGACCCAGTTCGCATCAACTTCCACGACACCGGGAGGTGCATAGTCCAGTGTGGAGATGGGGTCCGCTGAGACAAGACTGACGACAGTTTTTCCATCACCCGGTGATTTTTTTTTGGACATTGATGCGCGCCTCTACAACGTGAATACAACTTAACGAGATGGAGTTTATTAAGCGCTCATTCGAGAATATCGCCCACTGTCAGATCTGACAGGTATCGCTACCGCCGGTCGGATTTACTCATTGTCCAGAAGTTTTTCAGCTTGACGGGAGTGCTCATAATACTGTTTCCTGAAACCGGTTTCAGACAATAAGAAGACTCAACCGTGAACGATTTCTCCGCCGCCCAGCGCAGCCGCGTCACCATGCTCAACGTCGCCGAACACGCCGGCGTGTCCAAGGCCAGCGTCTCGCGTTTCATCGGCGATGACCGCGCCCTGCTCTCCGATGCCATTGCCCAGCGCATCGAGCAGTCCATTGCCGAACTCGGCTACCGCCCCAATCAAATGGCCCGTGGTTTGAAACGCGGTCGCACCCGCCTGATCGGCATGCTGGTGGCCGATATCCGCAACCCTTATTCGATTGCCGTGATGCACGGGGTGGAAACCGCCTGCCGCCGGCACGGCTACAGCCTGGTGGTGTGTAACACCGACCGCGATGACGAGCAGGAACGCCAACACCTGGCACTGCTGCGCTCGTACAACATCGAAGGACTGATCGTGAACACCCTGGGCCATCACCGGGATGAACTGGACGAGTTGAAGCGGGAAATGCCGCTCGTGCTGGTAGATCGCAAGGTCGAGGGGCTGGACAGCGACATGGTCGGGCTGGACAACCCGCAGGCCATCGAAATGGCGCTGGAACATCTTCAGCAACGCGGCTTTCGCGATGTACTGCTGGTGACTGAGCCCTACGACGGCACCAGTTCGCGGATCGAGCGGGTCAGCAGTTTTCAGCAACAGATTGGCCAACGCAAAGTCATGAATGGCGCGGTGCTGGAAACCGGCCCAGGCCTTGCGAACGATCTTCAAACCTTTTTGAACACACCTGATTCGGGCCCCAAAGCCCTGTTCTGCGCCAATGGCGTGGCGGCGCTGGCTTGCACCCTGGCGTTGCGCGAGATTGGCTGCCGATTGTTCGAGGATGTTGGGCTGATCGCACTGGATGATCTGGATTGGTATCCGTTGGTGGGCAGCGGGATTACTGCACTCGCCCAGCCTACAGAGGAGATTGGTGCGCGGGCGTTTGAGTGTTTGCTCAAGCGGTTGCGTGGGGATGATGAGGCGGCGCGGACACTGGATTTTGCGCCGGTGCTTATTGAGCGCGGTTCGACCCGTGGGTTTTGTGGTGACTGATACGGCCTCTTCGCGGGCAAGCCCGCGAAGAGGCCCGAGAGCGCACTGCACAACTTACTGATTTTTTTTGAACAAAAATGAAACCGGTTTCAGAGGTAGCTAACAATGAATAAACCTGCCATTTCCATCAGCCTCTCCAGCTACGGCGCCGACCTTGTTCGCCGTCGCGGCCAAGGTTCGTTCATCGAGGTGCTGGCCACTGCCGGCGCCAATCGCATCGAATGGCGCGAAGAACTGCTGACCAACGAAGTCCCCGGGCAACTCGCCGCCGCCACGCAAGCTCAAGGCCTGCAAAGCATCTACTCCTCGCCCATCGAACTGTGGTTTGCCGGCCAGTCGCGGCCCAATCCCGAACTCATCACCGCGTTGCAAAACGCCGATGCGTTCGGCTCGAAGTGGCTGAAGGTTTCCCTGGGTTTCTTCACCGACAACAACGATCTGCAACCACTGGCGCAAATCCTTGCGCAAAGCCCGGTGCAACTGCTGGTAGAAAACGATCAGACCCTGCACGGTGGTCGCATCGAACCGCTCCAGCGCTTCTTCGCCGCCGTCGAGCAACACAATCTGCCAATCAAGATGACTTTCGATATTGGCAACTGGCAGTGGCAAGACCAGTCCGCCACCAGCGCCGCACGCCTGCTGGGCCGCCACGTCGGTTACGTGCATTGCAAAGCCGTGGCCCGCCGCGCCGACGGCAAACTGGTAGCGGTGCCACCGGCCGCCACCGACCTGCATCTGTGGGAACAACTGCTGCGGCACATGGCCCAAGGGGTCATGCGCGCCGCCGAATACCCGTTGCAGGGCGATGACCTGGTGCAACTCACCACCGAACACGTCGCCGCCCTCGCCCGCCTCGGCCAATCCCGCCTGGAGCCTGCTCATGTCTGAGATCGATATTCTGTCGTTCGGCGAAACCATGGCGATGTTTGTCGCCGAACAATGCGGTGATCTGGCATTCGTAGACCAGTTCCACAGGCGGATTGCCGGGGCGGACAGCAATGTGGCCATCGGTTTGTCCCGGTTGGGTTTCAACGTTGCGTGGCTGAGTCGGGTCGGTGCCGATTCGCTGGGACGATTTGTCGTCGAGACTCTGGTTCGCGAAGGACTGGATTGCAGCCATGTCGAAGTCGACAACGCGCACCCGACCGGTTTCCAGCTCAAATCCCGCAACGATGACGGCAGCGATCCGACGGTCGAGTACTTCCGTCGCGGCTCGGCGGCCAGTCATCTGTCGCCGCAGTCGATCACCCCGACGCTGTTGAGCGCCCGACATCTGCACGCCACCGGTATTCCGCCGGCGCTCTCGGCCTCGGCCCGGGAAATGTCCCATGAACTGATGACCCGCATGCGCAATGCCGGCCACAGCGTTTCGTTCGACCCGAACCTGCGCCCGAGTCTGTGGGCCAGTAAGCGGGAGATGATCCACGAGATCAATCGCCTCGCCGCCCTCGCCCACTGGGTGTTGCCGGGGTTGAGCGAAGGTCGCTTGCTGACCGGGTTTGAAGACCCGGCAGACATCGCGGCGTTTTATCTCGATCAGGGTGCCGAGGCCGTGGCGATCAAGCTCGGGCCGCAAGGTGCGTACTACCGCACGCATCTGGATCAGGGGTTTGTCGCCGGGGTGCCGGTTGAAACGGTGGTCGATACGGTCGGGGCCGGCGATGGTTTTGCGGTGGGGATGATCAGCGCCCTGCTGGAGCACCTGAGCTTTCCCGAAGCCGTCAGACGCGCCAACTGGATCGGCAGCCGGGCGGTGCAGAGCCGTGGCGACATGGAGGGACTGCCGACCCGATCCGAACTCACCACTGAATTCGAGGCCGCCTTCGCGAGCAAGTCGAATCGTCGCACCGCCGCTCCCACACTGGAATGCGTTCCAAATTTGGGAGCGGGCTTGCTCGCGAATGGGCCCGCATAGTCACTACAAAATCTGAACCCTGCTGCGACAAAAACAACAAGCTCAGGAGCAAGACCATGAAAACCGCAACCCTCGCCACCCGCCGCTGGTGGTACATCATGCCGATCGTGTTCATCACCTACAGCCTGGCGTATCTGGATCGCGCCAACTACGGATTCGCCGCCGCTTCCGGAATGGCTGAAGACCTGATGATCACGCCGGGCCTGTCCTCGCTGCTCGGCGCGCTGTTCTTCCTCGGTTACTTTTTCTTCCAGGTGCCCGGAGCGATCTACGCGCAGAAGCACAGCGTCAAGAAGTTGATCTTCGTCAGCCTGATCCTCTGGGGCGGGCTCGCCACGCTGACCGGTGTGGTCTCCAACGCCTATTGGCTGATCGTCATCCGCTTCATGCTCGGTGTGGTCGAAGCGGCGGTGATGCCGGCGATGCTAGTGTACCTGTGCCACTGGTTCACCCGCGCCGAACGCTCCCGGGCCAACACCTTCCTGATCCTCGGCAACCCGGTAACGATGCTGTGGATGTCGGTGGTTTCGGGGTATCTGGTGCAGCATTTCAGCTGGCGCTGGATGTTCATCATCGAAGGTCTGCCGGCGGTGCTCTGGGCCTTTATCTGGTGGAAGCTTGCGGATGATCGTCCCGCACAGGCCAAGTGGCTCAGCGACCGGGAAAAGCACGATCTGGAAAGCGCGCTCGCCGCCGAACAGGTCGGGATCAAAGCGGTGAAGAACTACGCCGAAGCCTTCCGTTCGCCGAAGGTGATCATCCTGGCGCTGCAGTTTTTCTGCTGGAGCATCGGCGTCTACGGCTTCGTGCTGTGGCTGCCGTCGATCCTCAAGGCCGGTGCGCAGATGGACATGATCGAGGCCGGCTGGCTGTCGGCGTTGCCTTATCTCGCGGCAGTGATCGGCATGCTGCTGGTGTCGTGGGGCTCGGACAAACTGCAAAAGCGCAAACGCTTCGTCTGGCCGCCGCTACTGATTGCCTCGGTGGCGTTCTACGGCTCCTACGCGTTGGGCGCCGAGCATTTCTGGTGGTCGTACACGCTGCTGGTGATCGCCGGCGCCTGCATGTACGCGCCGTACGGGCCGTTCTTCGCCATCGTTCCGGAGATCCTGCCGGCCAACGTTGCCGGTGGCGCCATGGCGCTGATCAACAGCATGGGCGCCCTCGGTTCTTTTGGCGGCTCCTATCTGGTCGGTTACCTCAACAGCTCCACCGGTTCGCCCGGCGCTTCGTATCTGTTGATGAGCGGCGCGCTGATGCTCTCGGTGGTGCTGACGTTTTTTCTCAAGCCCGGCGCGAGCGACCGGGTGACGGCCAAGCGTGTCGCACCGCGTCCGCTGCCGGCCCACTCCTGAATTGATAGAGAGATGACTGCGATGAAAAAGCAGGTTGTGCTGTACAAAAAACTGTCGCCGGCGTTGATGGCGCGCCTTGAGGAACAGGTCGATGTGACGCTGATCGACAGCCTCGACGCCGACGGTCTGATGAAACTGCGCGACGCCCTTCCCGCCGCCCACGGCCTGCTCGGCGCGAGCCTGAAACTGGACGCGACGCTGCTTGATCTGGCGCCGCAGCTCGAAGCGATTTCCAGCGTCTCGGTGGGCGTCGACAACTACGACATCGACTACCTGACCCGGCGCAAGGTCATGCTGACCAACACCCCGGACGTGCTCACCGAAACCACCGCCGACACCGGTTTCGCACTGATCCTGGCCACAGCCCGGCGCGTGGTGGAACTGGCGAACATGGTGCGCGGCGGCCACTGGCACCGCAGCATCGGCCCGGCGCATTTCGGCACCGATGTGCACGGCAAGACCCTGGGTATCATCGGCATGGGGCGAATTGGCGAGGCGTTGGCCCAGCGCGGGCATTTCGGGTTCGGAATGCCGGTGATCTATCACAGTCAGTCGCGCAAACCGGCGGTCGAAGAGCGTTTTGATGCGCAGTACCGCAGTCTTGAGGACTTATTGCAGCAGGCGGATTTCATCTGTCTGACGCTGCCACTGACCGCGCAGACTGAAGGTTTGATTGGCGCGGAACAGTTTGCGTTGATGCGTCCGGAGAGCATCTTCATCAACATCTCACGGGGCAAGGTCGTGGATGAGGCGGCTCTGATTGACACCTTGCGCCATAACCGGATTCGCGCAGCGGGGCTGGATGTGTTCGAGCGCGAGCCACTGAATCATGACTCGCCGTTGCTGCAGTTGAACAACGTGGTGGCGACACCGCACATGGGTTCGGCGACCCACGAGACCCGCGAAGCGATGGCGCGGTGTGCGGTGGAGAATCTGTTGGCGGCGCTGGCGGGAGAAAGCCCCGCCAATCTGGTGAACCCTCTCTGATCGAAATCAGGCGCTGCGCACTTGCAGAAGCTGCGCAGCACACAAGGCAATCCGCGAACACGCATCCGCCAGTTTCACCCGATCCACCACCAGCCCGATGCGAATATGCCCCGCTGCACTGGGACCGAACGCTTCACCGGCCAGCACCGACACCCCATACCCCTCCAGCAGCCGCTCGGCAAAATCCTGTGCCCCGAGCCCGGTCTGGCGCACATCGACCATCACGAACATCCCGCCATCCGGCTTGATCGGGTACAACCCCGGACAACCGCGCAAGCGCTCGCACACCAGATCCCGACGCAACCGGTATTCCTCGCGCATCTGCGTCACTTCCGGCAGATCTTTCTCCAGTGCGATCTGCGCCGCTTTCTGCACAAAGTCCGGCAGACCGAACAGCATGCTCAACGACAGATTCACCAGATGTTCGGCCAACGGTTTCGGCCCGATCATCCAGCCAATCCGCCACCCGGTCATCGCGTGAGACTTCGACAGGCTATTGATGGTCGCGGTGCGCTCGGCCATGCCCGGCAGGCTCGCCGGGCTGACGTGCTCGCCTTCGTATAACAATTCGCTGTAGACCTCATCGCTGATCAGCCACAAATCATGGCGGATGCACAACGCCGCCAGTTCCTGCCAGATCAGCAGCGACAGACTGGCGCCGGACGGGTTGTTGGGGCTGTTGAGCAGCATGGCCCGAGTCTTCGGGGTGATTCGCGCGGCGACATCCACCGGATCGACGCGAAAGCCGTTTTCCGGGCGCACCGGCACCGGCACCACGGTTGCGCCGCAGGCACCAAACACCCCTTCGTAGGTCACGTACATCGGCTCGGCGACGATGACTTCATCGCCAGGATCCAGCAGACATTGCGCCACCGAATACACCGCGCATTGCGCGCCCGGCAACACAATCACATGGTCAGCGTCCACGTCCTGGCCGCATTTTCGCCGATGGCGCTCGGCGATCCTTTTGCGCAGTTCTTGGCGGCCACGCACTTCGGAATAATGGGTATCGCCGGCCAGCAGGCTGCCGATGGCGCCGTGGATGATCGGCAGCGGCGTATCGAAATCCGGATCACCCACGGACAGCAGCAACACATCAATGCCTTCGGCGCGTAACTCCAGCGCTCGGTCGTGAATCCGCCAGGCCGCTGCTCCCTCCCCGGCGATTCGTTGGGTCAAGGCTGAATAGCGCATGTACGTCTCCTGATTGCGCGGTCTCCAGCCTTCACCCTAGGTCAAATCACAAACCGCGCCACCATCGCATTCAAATCCACCGCCAGACGCGACAGTTCGTGTGTCGCGGCGCTGGTTTGGTTCGCGCCAGCGGCCGATTGGGTGGCCAGGTCACGGATGTTCACCAGGTTGCGGTCGACTTCACGGGACACCTGCGCCTGCTCTTCAGACGCACTGGCGATCACCAGATTGCGCTCGTTGATCTGGTGAATCGATTGAGTGATCTGCTCCAGCGCGACACCGGCGGCGCGGGCCATTTCCAGGGTGGTCTGGGTGCGCTGGTTGCTTTGCTGCATCGACTCCACCGCTTCGCCGGTGCCGTTCTGGATGCCGGCGACCATTTTTTCGATTTCCTGGGTCGATTGCGCGGTGCGATGGGCCAGGGCACGAACCTCGTCCGCCACCACGGCGAAACCACGCCCGGCTTCACCGGCACGGGCCGCTTCGATGGCAGCGTTGAGCGCGAGCAGGTTGGTTTGTTCGGCAATGGCGCGGATCACGTCCAGCACCTTGCCGATGTCGCGGCCCTGAGCGGCCAGGCCTTCGATCATCTGCGCGGTGTTCTGCACGTCGTGGGTCATGGTCTGGATTGCATCGACGGTTTTCACCACCTGGTCGCGACCTTCACGGGCGGCGTGGGTCGACTGGTTCGAGGCTTCGGAGGTCGACACCGCGTTGCGCGCGACCTCTTCCACCGCAGCGGTCATTTCGTTGACAGCGGTGGCGGCCTGTTCGATTTCGTCGTTCTGCTGCTGCAGACCACGGGAGGCTTCTTCGGTCACCGCGCTGAGCTCTTCAGCAGCGGCACCGAGTTGCGTGGCGGAGCCGGCAATCTGTTCGATGGTCTTGCGCAGGTTGGTCTGCATCGCGGCCAGCGCTTCAAGCAGGCGTGCCGGTTCATCCTTGCCGTCGACTTCGATGGCTTTGGTCAGGTTGCCACCCGCGATGGTTTGCGCGGCAGCGACGGCGCGGTTCAACGGGGTGACAATGCTGCGGGTCAGCAGCCAGGCCAGCAGCACGGTCAGCAACGCGGCAATCACGGCCACCACGATGATCCCGGTGATCGCGCCGCTGTACTGGTCACCGGCCCGGGACGACGCGGTTTTCGCATCCGCCGAGTTGATCGCGATCAGTTGGTTGAGCTGTTCGCCCATCTTGTCGGTGCCGTCCTTGATCTTCGTGTTGATCAGGGTACGCATCTCGTCGAGCTTGTCCTGACGCGACAAATCCATCATCTGGTTCTGGGCTTGCAGGTAGTTGTCGAGGGTCGTCGAAAACGTCTGATACAGCGCGCGTTCTTCCGAACCGGCCGGCAGTGCCGCGTAACTGGCCTGGGCAGCGCGCACCTTGTCCACCAGCACTCCGATGCGGGTCTGGGCTTCCTGGAGACCGGCCGGTTCGCGGTTGACCAGAATGCGGAACGAGAGGATACGCAGGCGCAGGACGTTTTCCGTGACCACGGCAAGTTGAGTGACGCTTGGCAATTGCGTCGACTCCATCTCCAGCGACGCCTGGCGGATGATCGACATGCGATTGACGGCAAACACGCCGAGCACGATCACCAGCAGGGCAATGAAGGCAAAACCAAGGAAGGCACGGGGCGCGATATTCAGATTACGCAAGGACATAGGAAGACTCTCGGATAATTGAAACTACGAGCGTCCATGCCGTGATCACTGGCCCGAGGGACGGGCATCAGTCCGGCGTCACTGTTTTTGGAGATGTTGTGCGCGCCTGATTTCTGTATCGGCCAGACTTGAGGAAGTTTGCGGGGAAAGATGAAATATTTTTCAAGGTGTTGCGGGTGTTTCAGCGGTGAAACACCCTTTGTTTCAGATGATGGGTGACAGGTCAGGCCGGGGTTGCCAGGCGCCAGACGCGAGCGATGTCTGTGGCACGTTCGCGCAACAGGCGCGGCGCTTCGGCGCAGGCCTGTTCGAGGGTCATCGGGCCGCTGGTGACGGCGAATGCGGCGTCGATGCCGTGCTCGTAGAGTGCTTGATAGCCCTCGCCCAAGGTTCCTGCAATGACGATCACCGGCACACGCTGCTGCTTGGCGATCCGCGCTACGCCGAACGGGGTTTTGCCGCGCAGGGTCTGGGCATCGAAGCGTCCTTCGCCGGTGATGACCAGATCTGCGCCCTTCACTGCGTCGGCCAGTCCGACCAGTTCCGCGACGACTTCAACACCGGCCTGGAAGCGTGCGCCGAGAAATGCCTTGGCGGCAAAACCCAGCCCACCTGCCGCGCCGCTGCCCGGTTCATCCCGCACATCGTTGCCCAACGCTTGCGCGCAGAGTTCGGCGAAGTGACCGAGAGCCTGATCCAGTTGTTGCACTTGCGCAGGAGATGCGCCCTTCTGCGGGCCGAAAATCGCAGAAGCGCCGTGGGGGCCGCACAGTGGATTGTTGACGTCGGCGGCGATGTCGAAGCGAACTTGCGCCAGACGTGGGTCGAGTTCGCTGAGTTCGAGTTGAGCGAGTTGCGCCAGCGCCAGACCGCCGGGCACCAACGATTGCCCTTGGGCGTCCAGCAGTTTTACGCCCAGCGCCTGCATCGCGCCGGCGCCGCCGTCGTTGGTGGCACTGCCGCCGATGGCGAGGATCACCCGTTGTGCGCCAGCATCAAGCGCGGCGCGAATCAGCTCACCGGTGCCGAATGTGCTGCTGATGCACGCATCGCGCTGCCCCGGGGGCACCAGTTGCAAACCGCTGGCCTCGGCCATTTCGATGATCGCGGTGTGATTGTGCGGCAGCCAGCCCCACGCGGCTTCGACCGCCGCACCCAACGGGCCACGCACGCGGGTGTGGCGCAGTTCGCCTTCGCAGGCGGCGAGAATCGACTCCACCGTGCCTTCGCCACCGTCGGCCATCGGGCATTTGACCAGCGTCGCCTGCGGCCAGACCTGCGCCAGGCCCAGCGCAATGGCTTCTGCAACGCCTTGGGCACTCAGGCTGTCCTTGAACGAATCGGGGGCGATGACGATCTTCATGCGAATTCTCCAGTTCCAATGCCCCTCATGCTGCCAGTCGCTTTGCGCGTTGACGCCTGTCCGCTGCACAAGTGGCGCAGGCGTTTATTGTTCATTTCGACAAATCGTCAGTCTGTGGCAGCAATTGCACCCCGAGATACAGCGCCAGCATGCCGTCGAGCCTCAGCGGATCGACCCCGCTCAACTCGGCAATCCGCTCCATCCGGTAACGCAGGCTGTTGCGGTGGATCCCCAAGGCATCGGCGCAGGCCTGGCTCTGGCCGTCGTGATCGCACCAGCTGCGCAGGGTCGCGAGCAACTGGCCGTTGCTGTCCTTGGCAATGACCTTGCGCAACGGTTTGAGCAGTTCATCCAGCGCATCGTCGTTGCGATGACGCCAGAGCATCACCGGCAAGCGATAGCGATTGAGGGTCAGCAGCCGTGAACGCGGCAGCACTTCGCGGCCGTAAGCGAGCAAATCGCCGACCCGCCGATAGCAACGGCGCAACCCGGCCAGCCCATCGGCCTGCCCGCCAACAGCGATGCGCAGGATGTTCCAGCCCAGACCATCGAGTTTTTCCAGCAGGCGATCATGCTCGACGTTCTGACTGGCCGGCCGGCACCACAGCAGTGAGGACTTGGCGGAACTCACGCACCAGCTGTCCGGATAGCGCGTCATCAACCAGGCACTCAGCGCTTCGACGGTTTGCCCCGGTCCATGCTCCAGGCCCAATTCGAACAGATACGGCACTCGCGTCAGTTGCGGTTTGAGTCCGAGTTGCTGAGCTTCGTCCACCAGTCGCGGCGAATCCCCCGCCTCGCTCAGCAACAACGCGAGCAAGTCATCACAACGCTGCCGACGCCATTGCTGTTCCGATTGCTGGTTACGCTGGCCCACCAGCATTTCGGCAGTCATGCGCACCAACTCGGCGTAAGTGCGCAGTTGCTCGGGCTCGCCGGTAATGCCGAGCACACCGATCAACCGCTGATCGAGCAGCAGCGGCAGGTTGATTCCCGGCTGCACACCTTTCAAATGCACGGCAGTCTGTGCGTCGATCTCCACCACCCGACCGTTGGCCAGCACCAGTTGCGCGCCTTCGTGGCGGGTGTTGATCCGCTCCGGCTCGCCGCTGCCGAGAATCAGGCCCTGGCTGTCCATGACGTTGACGTTGTACGGCAAAATGGCCATGGCCCGGTCGACGATGTCCTGGGCGAGGTCGTGATCGAGTTCGAACATAAGGGCTGGAATCCTTGAAAACAGGCGCGGACGGTTGTTCACCCGCACAGGGTCTGGCGGCAAACCCTGTGCTCAGGCACAAAGACAATCCGGCCAAAGGTGGCCGAGACTCTCAGGGCGATCAACGTTACCCTTTGCATCGCAAAAAATCATAATAAAGAGAGAGCCGCCATGTCGCAGAGCGCCGCTGCCGCCCAGACCATCGCTGACGATAAAAATGCCGTCTACAAACGCATCACCCTGCGTTTGATCCCCTTCATCTTCATCTGCTACCTGTTCAACTACCTCGACCGGGTCAACGTTGGATTCGCCAAACTGCAGATGCTCGACGCGCTGAAATTCAGCGAAACCGTGTACGGCCTCGGTGCCGGTATCTTCTTCATCGGCTACGTGCTGTGCGGCGTACCGAGCAACCTGGCCCTGACCAGATTCGGCCCACGGCGCTGGATCGCGCTGATGATGATCACCTGGGGCACGCTGTCGACCTGCCTGCTGTTCGTCACCACACCGACCGGGTTCTACACCCTGCGCCTGTTCACCGGCGCGGCCGAAGCCGGGTTCTTCCCGGGCGTCGTGCTCTATCTCTCGCAGTGGTTCCCGACCTTCCGCCGTGGCCGGATCATGGCGCTGTTCATGTCGGCAATCCCGGTGTCGGGCCTGCTCGGCAGCCCGTTTTCCGGCTGGATCCTCAATCACTTCGCCGCCGGTCAAGGTGGCCTCGCCGGCTGGCAGTGGATGTTCCTGCTGCAAGGCATTCCGACCGTGGTGCTGGGCGCACTCGCCTACTTCCTGCTCAGCGACAACTTCGCCAACGCCAAATGGCTGACCCCGTACGAGCGTTCGGTCCTGGAAGCCGATCAGGCCGAAGACCTGGCGAACAAACCGAAAACCACCTCCGATTCGCTGATTGCGGTGTTCAAGAACCCGGCCATCTGGGCCTTCGGCCTGATCTACTTCTGCATCCAGAGCGGCGTATACGCGATCAACTTCTGGCTGCCGTCGATCATCAAGAACCTCGGCTTCAGCGACAACCTGGTGATTGGCTGGTTGAGTGCGATTCCGTATCTGCTGGCGGCGGTATTCATGCTGGTGGTCGGTCGTTCGGCGGACCTGCGCAAAGAACGTCGCTGGCATTTGGTGGTGCCGATGTTGATGGGCGCTGTCGGTCTGCTGATCGCGGTGAACTTCGCGGCGAATCCGGCGATTGCGATTCTTGGTCTGACCATTGCGACCATGGGCGCGCTGACCGGTCTGCCGATGTTCTGGCCGGTGCCGACGGCCATGCTGAGCGCGGGTGCTGCGGCGGGTGGTCTGGCGTTGATCAACTCGATGGGGCAGATGGCCGGGTTCCTGAGCCCTTACCTCGTGGGTTGGGTGAAGGACAGCACTGGCTCTACAGATGCGGCGCTTTATCTGCTGGCGGGTGTGATTGTTGGCGGGAGTTTGCTGGCGTTGCGGATGACGCGGACGTTGCGGGCCTGATTGTTGGCAGGCAGACAAAAACGGCCCATTTCGGGCCGTTTTTTGTTGGTGCTCTACGATCGGTCAGGGCCGGGCTTCAGCCGCCGTGTCCAGATTGTCCAGCACCCGATTCACCGCCAGTTCCGCCAGCATGATTAGTTGCCCGATGCCCAGCAGGACGTGCCGCTGCGGCGCATCGATCATCCCGGCGAAATCGCTGGCCATGGTTTTGGCGGAGGTCAGGGTTTCGCAGGCATCGGCCAACAGTTCTTCGCTCGGGATACCGGGGGCGATCAGGTAGCGGGTGTTGGTTTTGAGCAGCGGCTTTCTGGGGTGGAACGGGTTGAGGTAGTGATCGAGGGCGCGTTCGGCGGCTTCGTGGAATTTCTTGGAATCGAGGGTTTCGTAGGGGGACGTTGAATCGGCTTCGGGTGGGTTCGGTGTTGGTTTGATCATGGCAAAACTCCTAAGGCGCTTATTGGAGCCACCACACTCGCTACCAAACGATGGTGGTGGCCAGACGCAGGTTGGTAGACCGGGCCTTAGGAGAAACGGCGCACCCGAAGGTGCCCTGCGAATGACCACCATAAAACAGAGACAAAAGACTCTACAAAATGGAGCACTCTGCATTTTAAGACCCGGGCTACCAAACCCCATCGCTGTTTTTCAGCGACGAGATAACGATAAAACCCGGCCTATAAGCGCACAAGCCGGCGGATTCTGGCGCAGTCGTAGGCAACGGCGCAAGTGTGTGTAGCCTGGGGTGCGTGTCTGAACGTGTCCTTTAAACGCCACGATTAAACACTCACAAAATCCCCGTTTTCGCATCCAGTTCCAGCACCAACCCGCCCGGCATCTGCACAAAAATCTGCCAGATCCCGTCCTCCGGCACCTGCGCCACCTGATACGGCAACCCACTGCCCTGCACCCGCTTCAAAACCACCGCCGCGTCTTCATCGGTACGAAACGCAATATGACTCAACGCCGCCTCATCCAGCGCCGGCTGCTCGATCACATGCACCAGCGCCTGCCCTTCCTGATACAACCAACGCCCGGGAAACGGAAACGGCGGCCGACGCCCCGGCGTCAATCCCAGCAGTGCGTTGAAAGCATCCTGAATCGGTTGCCCGTCCGGCGCATTGAACGCCAGGTGATCGAAGTGCCAGGTCATAACAATCCACCTCCGTCGACGTCGATGATGCTGCCGCTGATGAAGCCGTTTCCCATGACCAGCATAAATGCAGCGGCCAGATCCTGCGGCGTTCCGACCCGGCCCACAGGAAGAGAGGCCGAGGTGCGGGCGAACATCGCGCTGCGCTGGCTTTCGTCCATGCCGGCGTAGGCTTCGGTGTCGGTTACGCCGGGGCTGATCACATTGACCCGACGCGGCGCCAGCTCCTTCGCCAGTTGTTTGGCCAGAGCGTCCAGCGCGGCATTCAGGGTGGTTTTGATGAATTGCCCGGCGACGAATTTGCGCGAAAGCAACCCCGACGTCAGGGTGATGCTACCCCGCTCGCTCAGGTACGGCAGCGCCGCTTGAATGGCGCGCAAGGTGCCCCAGAATTTCACATCGAACGCCTGCTGCGCCTGGAGCAGATCGCTGTCGGCCAACGGCTTGGCGCTGACGCTCGGCCCTGCAGTAATTACCAAATGATCGAACGCGCCGATGCGTTCGAACAGTTGACGCAGCGAGGCGTCATCAGTGACATCGGCAGTTTCGTGACGGACACCATCATGGGTTTCGGAGGTTTCGACACGGCGCCCGACCGAATAAACACGGGCGCCGCGCTCAGCAGCGTTCGACGCGACAGCGGCGCCAATGCCGCTGCTGCCGCCGATGACCACAACAGTCTGGTTGTCGAGTGGTTTCATGAGAGTTCTCCGATAGGCTTAAGGAGATTGCATCTTCTCCGGTTGCCAATCGAAGAAAAATCCCGGTAAATCGGAAGGATCTTTAAAGGATTTTTACCAATGAGCTCAATCCTCGATCTGGAAATCTTCGTGCGCACCGCCGACTCCGGCAGCATTTCCGCCGCCGCCCGGGCGTTGGAGCTGACGCCGGCCGCCGCCAGCATCGCATTGAAACGTCTGGAAACCCGCCTCGGCATCCGCCTGTTCGCCCGCTCGACCCGCAGCATGCGCCTGACCGAAGAAGGCCGGCGCTATCTGGAAAGCGTGCGTCTGGCGCTGGCCACCCTGGCCGAGGGCGAGCAGGCGCTGAAGCAGCAGACCGAAGGCCTGAGCGGCGTGCTGCAACTGGCGGCGCCGTCGGACTTCGGGCGCAACGTGTTGCTGCCGTGGCTGGACGATTTCAAGCGCGAGCACCCGCATATTCAATTGCAATTGCTGCTCAACGACCGGCATGCGGATCTGTTTCGCGAAACGGTGGATGTGGCGTTGCGCTTTGGCGTGCCAAGTGATTCGACATTGGTGGCGTTGCCGATTCTGCCTGAGCATCGGCGCATGGCCTGCGCCAGCCCCGCGTATCTGGAGCGCCACGGCACACCGCAAAATCCTGCCGAATTGAGTGAGCACAGCGCCCTGCTCTACCTGCGCAACGGCCGGCCTTACAACACCTGGCGTTTCCATCGAGAGGACGAAACGGTCGAGGTCGAAGTAAGCGGTGACTACCTCAGCGACGACGGCGAAGTCGCGCGCCGCTGGGCACTCGCCGGGCACGGCATCACCTACAAGGCCTGGCTCGACGTGGCCGAAGACGTGCGCGCCGGGCGGCTGCTGACGCTGTTCGATGACTGGCACGGCGAGAGCGTGCCGTTCAATCTGCTGTGTCCGCACCGGGTGCAGGTGTCGGAACGGGTCAAGGTGTTGCAGGCGTTTTTACGCGAGCGCTGCGAGGCATTGCGTCGATAAATTCACTTTGCCGCGCCGGGCGCTTCTGGTATTTGATGGAAGCTTTCCCACCGACAAAAGGATTTCGGCATGAGCTATCGCACATTGGGTCACTCGGGGTTGCAGGTGTCCACCCTCACCCTCGGCACGATGATGTTCGGCGAGCAGACCAGCGCGGAAGATTCGCTGCGCATCATCGACAAGGCCTGGGATCAGGGCATCAACTTCATCGACACCGCGGACGTTTACACCAACGGCCGCTCGGAGGAGATTGTCGGCGAAGCCATCGCCCGTCATCGGCATGAATGGGTGCTGGCGACCAAGGTCGGTTTCGGCCCGGTGGATGGAGTTCCGAACCGCAGCGGTTTGAGCCGCAAGCACATCTTTAACGGTCTTGAGGCCAGCCTGGCCCGCCTCGGCACCGACTACCTCGACATCTATTACCTGCACCGCGAAGACCACAACACGCCGCTGGAAGTGACGATCTCGGCGATTGGCGATCTGATTCGCCAAGGCAAGATCCGTTATTGGGGCCTGTCGAACTATCGCGGCTGGCGGATTGCCGAGGTGATTCGCGTGGCGGACAAACTCGGCGTCGATCGCCCGGTGATCAGCCAGCCGCTTTACAACATCGTCAACCGTCAGGCCGAAACCGAGCAAATCACTGCCGCCCAGACCTACGGCCTCGGCGTGGTGCCTTACAGCCCGCTGGCCCGTGGCGTGCTCAGCGGCAAGTACGCGCCGGACGTGACGCCGGACGCCAACAGCCGAGCCGGGCGCCAGGACAAACGGATTCTGGAAACCGAATGGCGCGTGGAGTCGTTGCGCATTGCCCAGCAGATTCAGCAATACACCCAGGAGCGTGGGGTCGGGATTGTCGAGTTTGCGATTGCCTGGGTGCTGAACAACGGTGCGGTGACGTCGGCGATTGTCGGGCCGCGTACGGAAGAGCAATGGGATGCGTACACCAAGGCGCAGGCGGTGAAGATTACGGCGGAGGATGAGGCGTTTATCGACTCGCTGGTGACGCCGGGGCATGCGTCTACGCCGGGGTTTAATGATGTGAGCCATTTTGTGTCGGGCCGGAAATCGCGTTCGGCTTGAGATTGCTGCCCTCATCGGAACGCCGCCCGCCTAACCCTCTCCCGGAGGGAGAGGGAACCGATTGGGGGAAATTGAAGCTACGCTTTTGCCTGCAGCTGTTGTGTTGAATCCGTAATCGACTCGGACTTTCACGTCGCTGAATGTCGCGAGACCCTGCGGTCAGTCCCCTCTCCCTCTGGGAGAGGGTTAGGGTGAGGGGGCTTTTGGATCTGTTGAAAATAATGACCATCTGGCCAATATTCACCACAAAAACCACGTATCCTGCGCGCCCCGTTTGACCATCACCCCCGCGAGGACAGTTTGTCTAAAGGCATTGCTCTATCGGTGACAGCATCGACGCTGTTTGCCGTCATGTATTACTACACCTCGCTGCTCACCCCATTGAGCGGCGTGGAAATCTTCGGTTGGCGGATGCTGCTGACCGTGCCCTGCATGACCGTGTTCATGTTGTTGTCCGGCGAATGGCGGCGGGTGCTGGAGCTGCTGCGCCGGGTCCCTGCGCTGCCGAAGTTGATCGGTGGCCTGATCGTTTCGTCTGCGTTGCTGGGCGTGCAGTTGTGGCTGTTCATGTGGGCGCCGCTCAATGGTTACAGCCTCGATGTGTCGCTGGGCTACTTTCTGTTGCCATTGGCGATGGTGCTGACCGGGCGTATCGCTTATGGCGAAAGCCTGTCGTACCTGCAAAAAGTCGCAGTGTTTTTTGCCAGCCTTGGTGTGTTGAACGAGCTGTATCAGGTCGGCGGGTTTTCCTGGGCGACGCTGGTGGTGGTGGTCGGTTACCCGTTGTATTTCGTGCTGCGCAAATACCTGAAGACCGACAACCTCGGCGGTTTGTGGGTCGACATGACTTTGATGCTGCCGGTGGCGTACTGGTTTGTGCGCGGTGGCGAACAGGGTTTCGGCGTATTCGATCAGCACCCGGCGCTCACGTGGCTGATTCCGCTGCTCGGCCTGATCAGTGCCTCGGCGCTGGTGGTCTACATCATCGCAAGCCGCTTGCTGCCGTTCAGCCTGTTCGGTTTGTTGAGTTACGTGGAACCGGTGTTGCTGCTGGGTGTGGCGCTGCTGCTCGGTGAAAGCATCAAGCCCGGTGAATGGCTGACCTACATCCCGATCTGGCTGGCGGTGGTGGTGTTGGTGTTTGAAGGGTTCAAGCATCTGATGCGCCAGCGCAGGCCTTAAAAGCGGCACAAAACAAATGTGGGAGCGGGCTTGCTCGCGAAGGCAATCGTTCATTCAACACTTCAGTTGACTGATCCGACGCCTTCGCGAGCAAGCCCGCTCCCATATTTTTTATCGGTGCAGCTAATTACTCGGTAGCGAGTACGCCACGACGCACCTGGTCACGCTCGATCGATTCGAACAATGCCTTGAAGTTGCCCTCGCCGAAACCATCATCGCCCTTGCGCTGGATGAATTCGAAGAACACCGGGCCCATCAGGGTTTCCGAGAAGATCTGCAACAGCAGACGCTTGTCTTCTTTATCCGATGCGCCGTCGAGCAGGATGCCGCGCGATTGCAGTTGATCCACCGGCTCGCCGTGGTTCGGCAGGCGACCTTCGAGCATTTCGTAGTAGGTGTCCGGCGGCGCGGTCATGAAGCGCATGCCGATCTTCTTCAACTGATCCCAGGTCTTGACCAGGTCATCGGTGAGGAACGCCACGTGCTGGATGCCTTCACCATTGAACTGCATCAGGAACTCTTCGATCTGCCCGGCACCCTTCGACGATTCTTCGTTGAGCGGGATGCGGATCATGCCGTCCGGCGCGGTCATGGCTTTCGAGGTCAGGCCGGTGTATTCGCCCTTGATGTCGAAGTAGCGGATTTCGCGGAAGTTGAACAGCTTCTCGTAGAAGTTCGCCCAGTAGGCCATGCGACCGCGATACACGTTGTGGGTCAGGTGGTCGATGATCTTCAGGCCGGCACCGACCGGGTTGCGGTCAACGCCTTCGAGGAACACGAAGTCGATGTCATAGATCGAGCTGCCTTCGCCGAAACGGTCGATCAGGTACAGCGGCGCGCCGCCAATGCCTTTGATCGCCGGCAGGTTCAGTTCCATCGGGCCGGTTTCGATGTGGATCGGCTGAGCGCCGAGTTCCAGTGCGCGGTTGTAGGCCTTCTGCGAATCCTTGACCCGGAACGCCATGCCGCACACCGACGGGCCGTGTTCGGCCGCGAAGTAGGAAGCCACGCTGTGGGGTTCGTTGTTGAGGATCAGGTTGATCGCGCCCTGGCGATACAGGTGCACGTTCTTGGAACGGTGGGTCGCGACCTTGGTGAAGCCCATGATCTCGAAGATCGGCTCCAGGGTGCCAAGCGTCGGCGATGCGAACTCGATGAACTCGAAGCCCATCAGGCCCATTGGGTTTTCGTATAAATCTGCCATGGTTGGCGCCTCATCATTCTTATCAATTAACCAGAGTTATTTGTCAGTAATGCTGAGACCGGTGGGTGGCGCACAGGAGATGCCACGCACACTGCGGGCGAGGAAGTCACCGTAGATCAGTTGAAACCCGAATATCTTCATTGTCGACCCAAGGCTCTTGCGGGCGAGGCTTCTGCTGCCAGAAGACGATTATTATTGTATGCGTAACCCGATTCTACACAGCGTAAATAGGGTTGTCTGCCCTCTCTATAAAATCCGCTTTTTTCCGGCCGGTGCAAGGGGTTTGTTGCACAGCCAGATGCCCGCCAGAATCAGCACGCCGCCCAGGCACATGGCCAGCGTCAGCTGTTCGCCCAGCAGGATTGCACCGGCCAGCACGGCGGTCAGCGGATTGAGCGCAATGAACACGCCGGAGCGCGTGGCGCCGATCTTGCGGATGCCATCGTAGTAACCGATGTAGGCCAGCGCCGAGCCGAGCAGGCCCAGATAGGCCAGGCTCAGCCATTGGCGCGGGCCAATCGCGGCCAGCGCTGCAACGTCCACTTCGCCTCGGCTCAGGGCCAGCGCCCACAACATCAGGGTGCCCAGCAGAATTGAAAAGGTCACGGTCTGCACCGGGCCGATGCTCTGGTTGAGGCTGCGGGAAAACAGCGAATAGACGCCCCAGCTCAAAACGCAGCCGAGGATCAGCAGATCGCCAATCCACGCGTCCGGCGTTTCGCTCAGTAGTTGCGGATTGCGACTGACGATGACCACACCCGCCCCGCCGATGCAGATTGCGATGCCGATCACCTTCAGCCGGCTCAGCCGCTCCTTGAACAGCAGCCATGACGCCAGACCAATGACCGCCGGGTTCAGAGCCACGATCAACGAGGCTCGGGAAGCGTTGATGTATTGCAACCCGTAAAAGAAGCACAGGTTGTAGAAGAAGATCCCGAAGAACCCCAGCAACGTCAGTTGCAGCCATTGCCGGGGCGTGGGCCGCGCCAACCGGATTCGAGCGAGCCTTAAACACACGACCAGCGCCACACTGGCCAGCAGAAACCGCAGGCTGGCGGCAAACACCGGGCTCAGGCTGCCGGCCAAAAAACGCCCGGCCACCCACGTTCCACCCCAGATCATCGTGACCAGAGCCAGGTTCAAATAGACGGGCATGTCCGAGGTGGCCGGACGATCAGGTTCATGACAACTCATAACGCTCCCAACGATGAGACTGACGGATGACGTATCATTCGATTGATTTCTCATCATCGTAAAATGAGTCTTTACTCATGACCCTGACCCAACTCGAAATCTTCTCGCTGGTGGCCGAACTGCGCGGCTTCACCCTCGCCGCCCATCGTCTGGGAATTTCTCAGTCGGCGGTGTCCCACGCCTTGAAGTCGCTGGAACAGGAACTGGGCGTCGAACTGCTGCGCCGGCACCAATCGCAAGTGGAACTGAGCGACATAGGCGAGCAACTGCTGCTGCGCGCGCGGGCGATGCTCGGGCTGGCCAACACCTTGCGCCAGGAGGCGGCGGATGCGCGCGGCATGAAACGCGGAACCTTGCGCATCGGCTCGTTCGGGCCGACGTCCTCGATCAAGTTGTTGCCCAGGATTTTGCAGCAGTATCGCCAGGCGCATCCGGGGATCGAAGTGCACATCGATGAAGGCCCGGATCGGCAGGTCATTCAGTGGCTGGAGGAGCGGCGGATCGATATCGGTTTTGTGGTGCTGCCCGAGGAGCGCTTCGACACGTTTGCCTTGATCGAAGATCAGATGGTCGCCCTGCTTCCGCTCGATCACCCATTGGCGGCGCACGAAACAGTGACGTTAAAAGACTTGTGCAACTATCCGTTCGTGCTGACCGAGGCCGGCTCGTCGGAGCTGGTTTCGCGCCTGTTCAACGCTGCCCGGTTGAGCCCGAACATCCGTTATCGCTGCTCGCAGCTGCTCAGCACGCTCGACACCGTGGGCCGGGGCGATGCGATGACCGTGGTGGCCGAAGGTTCGTTACCTTTCGATCCCGACCCGCGCTACGTCAAGCGACCGCTGTCCCCCGCAGTCACCCGGCAGGTCGGTCTGGCAGTGCTGGATCAGCGCCAGGCGTCGCCCGCTACGCTGGCGTTCATTCAGCTGGCAACACGGCTGGATTATCGTTGAGCGGCGCAAGCGTCATTGGCCATCTATCATGGGCTCAGACCTTGGGCTTTGCGCGCACGCTTCGCCTGCCATCCAGAGCCCTACCCCATCGCGACAGGATGCGCCCATGCCACTGACCGTCAGGCCCCGCCGCAAGCGCAGCACCCGAATTATCGTGACATTGCTGTGTGGCCTGCTGCCGATCGTACTCGGCAGTGTGATTCTTTATATGCAGGCCGGACGCGCCCTTCAGCAGAGTTCACAACACACCGCCGATGAAGCCCTGCGGCAGTTCGAACTGATGCTCGACAACACCGCCCTGGCCGCCCGGGAGCTGCTGCCGCTGGCCGGCCAGACCTGCGAGACCGTCAAACTGGCCTTGCGCGAACAAGTCACCCGCCGCCCGTTCGTGCGCTCGACCAATCTGGTGTGGGACGACAATCTCTATTGCAGTTCGCTGTTCGGCGACTTCAAGGAAGCCGTGAATCCGGGCGACTATGCCCAGGGCAAGTTGTGGCTCATGAATGGCAACCCGGTCACACCTGACACCGCGCTGCTGGTCTATCGCCTGAGCGAGGGTCGCGGCGGCGCACTGACCACGCTGGACGGCTATCACCTGAGCAACATCCTGCGCCTGATCGGTCGGCACACATTGTTGTTGCTGCAAGTCGGCAACAACTGGCTCTCCGCCGACGGCAAAGTGCATCAAGGCGCCCTGCCTGCGTTGCCGGTGGCACAAAGTACCTTGCATTCGTCGCACTATGCGTTCTCGGTCAGCGCCGCGTTTCCGGCAGGCGAAACATGGCGCTACATGAAAGACGAGTACCCGCCGCTATTCAGCCTGCTGATGTTCTTCGGTGCGGTATCGGGAGCGATCGGCTACATCTTGCAGAGGCGCTCCACCTCGCCCAGCCATGAAATGCTGCGAGCGCTGGAGGCGGGAGAATTCATTCCGTACTTTCAACCGGTGGTGCACGGCGACAGCAAACGCTGGTCGGGCGCGGAAGTGCTGATGCGCTGGAACCATCCCAAGGAGGGGCTGGTGCGTCCGGACCTGTTCATTCCCTTCGCCGAACACTCCAAGTTGATCGTGCCGATGACCCGCGCTCTGATGCAGCAAACCGCTGTCGTGCTGGGGCCGCTGTCATCGAGCTTTACCGCACCGTTCCACATTGGTATCAACATCACCGCCAGCCACTGCCGCGATCTGGAGCTGGTTGAGGATTGCCGTGAATTTTTGTCAGCGTTCCAGCCCGGCAGCATCAGCCTGGTTCTGGAGCTGACCGAACGCGAGCTGATCGAGCCGTCCGACATCACCCATCAACTGTTCGCACAATTGCGTGCAATGGGCGTGAAGATCGCGATTGACGACTTTGGTACCGGTCATTCAAGCCTCGGCTACTTGAGGACCTTCAATGTCGACTTCCTCAAGATCGACCAGACATTCGTGGCCATGATCGATACAGACGCCCTGTCCCGGCACATTCTGGACAGCATCATCGAGCTTTCCACCAAACTGGATCTGGGCGTTGTGGCTGAAGGTGTAGAGACGCAAGCCCAATGCGATTACCTGGCCGCTCATCATGTCAACTTTCTGCAGGGCTACCTTTTCGGCAAACCGATGCCGGCTGCAGACTTCATCGAAGCATTAACTCATCATTAACTTGGCGGGATAAATCCAGACTCGCCGACAGCTCGCACCAAATTGATACAAAACAGCGTTGTTGTTACATGAAGAAAAAGTCAGGATTTACTCTTGTCGCATTAACTACTACAATTTTTCTTACCTGTTGCAAGATGGGCAGGTGAGCCATTATCACCGAGTCGCTTCAAGGCTCTTGGCTTATAGCTTTGTTTGCGGTTGGTATCAGCCAAACACACTATTGGAGTAAAGATATTGTCCAGACTCGCTGAATTTCGTGCAGCTGAAAAGGCCCTTCAGGAACAGCTCAAGCAGCTGGAATCGCTGAAGAACGATGCCGGGCTCAAGAAAGAAATCGAATTCGAAGAAAAGCTCCAGGGGCTGATGAAAACCTACGGCAAAGGCCTGAAAGACATCATCGCCATTCTCGATCCGAACCCGGCGAAATCCGGTCTGCAATCGACCGCCGCACCTAAAACCCGCCGCGCTCGCGTGGTCAAGGTCTATCAGAACCCGCACACCGGCGAGCTGATCGAGACCAAGGGTGGCAACCATCGCGGCCTGAAGGCCTGGAAGGAACAATACGGTGCAGCTACCGTTGATTCCTGGTTGCGTGGTTAATCCCTCGCAAACATGAAAGCCCTGCATATGCAGGGCTTTTTTTTGGACAATATTTAACAAATACAACGTTTTTTCTGGCGGGAAAGTTGAGTCTAAGACAGCTCTCGCGCCGGAACTATGCTTCCGAATGTTGCCCCGTTAGCCGGAGATTAACTTTATGTTTAATCAGTTCTGGTATCTAACATCAGGCTGACCGCGAACAGACGACTAGAATTTCAAGCTGTTTCGCGCAGCGACTATGTCGTCGCCGCTCGCCTTATAAACCTCCGCCTGCCCGGCGTACGAAAGTACGTAAGCCTTATCCGCCTCGACCGCTGCAACCAATGTTTGCGACAATACATGACGGCCGTTTTCAGTCACCGTACAAGTGGTTTCAAGCGCGGTCAGCGAGCCCAGCGTACTCGCGTGAACCTTGTTGCAGACACTCTGATAACCGCTCTGGAAAAAGTCTTTCTGCACCGACTTGCGCATCTCCAGCAACACGCCCTGCAAGTTGACCTGATGGCCACTTTCCACACGGGTCATCGTCAACTCCATCACCATCACCTGATTGCCATCGGCGTCAGTCTTCACTGCCCGCTGACGGGAGACTTCCGGGGAGGTTTCAGGCAGCGCCTCGACTTCCCAGCCGGCCGGCCAGGTGATGCTCGGCGCCTCGGCAAAGGCCGGCAGAGCAAGCAGGGAAAAACCCAGGAAAACGAACAGCGATTTGAACGGTCGGATCATTACCAGAGGCACTCGCGGATTGAGTCGTAAAGTCTGAGGCCCGCCCGCTCGCAGGGCAAGCCCGCGCTTTCGGTTTGGCGATGCTGCCAGGCATGCGTATCATTGCGCCCATTCACTCGCCCCAATTTGTTACGGAGGGCCCATGAGCCTGCAAGAACTGAACACCTTCCCTGGCGTCACCGCCACCCCGGACAGCGCAACCAGCCACTTCGTGTTCAACCACACCATGCTGCGCGTCAAAGAGATCACCAAATCGCTGGATTTCTACACCCGCGTACTGGGTTTCTCGCTGGTAGAGAAGCGTGATTTCCCGGAAGCGGAATTCAGCCTGTACTTCCTCGCCCTGGTCGACAAATCGCAGATCCCGGCCGACGCCGCTGCCCGCACCGAGTGGATGAAGTCGATTCCCGGCATTCTGGAACTGACCCACAACCACGGCACCGAAAACGATGCGGCTTTCGCCTACCACAACGGCAACACCGACCCACGCGGTTTCGGCCACATCTGCATCTCTGTACCGGACATCGTTGCGGCTTGCGCACGCTTTGAAGAACTGGGCTGCGATTTCCAGAAGCGCCTGACCGATGGCCGCATGAAGAGCCTGGCGTTCATCAAGGACCCGGATGGCTACTGGGTCGAGATCATCCAGCCGGCGCCGCTGTAAAGCTGAACCTGGCTAGAGAGCGCCCCGCAAAGAAAAAAACCCATCATCGCTGATGGGTTTTTTCTTTTTCGGGCCCGGAATTTACGCCGGAGCCGAAGTGCGGATCAGGTGATCGAAAGCGCTGAGGGAAGCCTTGGCGCCCTCGCCCACCGCAATCACGATCTGCTTGTACGGCACGGTGGTCACGTCACCGGCGGCGAAGATGCCGGGGATCGAGGTCTCACCGCGGTTGTCGACGATGATCTCGCCACGCGGCGACAGCTCGATGGTGCCTTTGAGCCAATCGGTGTTGGGCAGCAGACCGATCTGCACGAAGATCCCTTCCAGCTCGACCGTGCGCAGCTCGTCACTGTTGCGATCCTTGTAACGCAGGCCGTTGACCTTCTGCCCGTCGCCGGTGACCTCAGTGGTCAGCGCACTGGTGATCACGGTGACGTTCGGCAGGCTGTGCAGCTTGCGTTGCAATACGGCGTCGGCGCGCAGTTGAACGTCGAACTCCAGCAGGGTCACGTGGGAGACGATACCGGCCAGGTCGATGGCCGCTTCGACGCCGGAGTTGCCGCCGCCAATCACCGCTACACGCTTGCCTTTGAACAGCGGGCCGTCGCAGTGCGGGCAGTAAGCCACGCCTTTGTTGCGGTATTCCTGCTCACCCGGCACGTTCATTTCACGCCACCGGGCACCGGTCGCCAGAATCACGCTTTTGGCCTTGAGGGTCGCGCCGCTGGAGAAGCGAACTTCATGCAGCTCGCCGTTCTTGCCCGGGATCAGCTTGTCGGCGCGCTGCAAGTTCATGATGTCGACGTCGTACTGCTTGACGTGTTCTTCCAGCGCGGTCGCCAGTTTCGGGCCTTCGGTTTCCTGCACGGAAATGAAGTTCTCGATAGCCATGGTGTCCAGCACCTGACCGCCGAAGCGCTCGGCTGCAACACCGGTGCGAATGCCTTTACGTGCCGCGTAGATCGCTGCCGACGCACCGGCCGGGCCACCGCCGACCACCAACACATCAAAAGATTGCTTGGCGCTGATTTTCTCGGCCTGACGTTCGATGGCGCCGGTGTCGAGTTTGGCGAGGATTTCTTCCAGGCCCATGCGACCCTGACCGAAGTTTTCGCCGTTCAAGTAGATGCTCGGCACGGCCATGATCTTGCGATCGTTGACTTCGTCCTGGAACAGCGCGCCGTCGATGGCGACGTGGCGGATGTTCGGGTTCAGCACGGCCATCAGGTTCAGCGCCTGAACGACGTCCGGGCAGTTCTGGCAGGACAGCGAGAAGTAAGTCTCGAAGTTGAACTCGCCCTTGAGCGAGCGGATCTGTTCGATCACTTCGACACTGGCCTTCGAAGGGTGGCCACCGACTTGCAGCAGGGCCAGCACCAGCGAAGTGAATTCATGGCCCATCGGGATGCCGGCGAAACGTAGGCTGATGTCGGCACCCGGGCGGTTGATCGAGAACGAAGGCTTGCGTGCATCGTCACCGCTGTCGATCAAGGTAATCTGGTGCGAAAGACTGGCAACGTCTTTCAGCAGGTCGAGCATTTCACGGGATTTCGCACCGTCGTCGAGTGAAGCAACGATCTCGATCGGCTGGGTGACCCGTTCCAGGTACGATTTCAACTGGGCTTTAAGATTGACGTCCAACATACGGGCGATCTCCTGACTTTATTTGAGGCGAAAAAAAGCCCGAGCGAATCTCGCCCGGGCTTTTCTATTGGGCGGTGCAGCATACTTAAGTAGGTGCGGAGTCCCGCCCTGCATTGCGTGTCACAGACTTAGATCTTGCCGACCAGGTCCAGGGACGGAGCCAGAGTGGCCTCGCCTTCTTTCCACTTGGCTGGGCAAACTTCGCCTGGGTGAGCGGCAACGTACTGAGCAGCCTTGATTTTGCGCAGCAGCTCGGAAGCGTCACGGCCAACGCCGCCATCGTTCAGTTCAACGATTTTGATCTGGCCTTCAGGGTTGATCACGAAGGTGCCACGATCCGCCAGGCCAGCTTCTTCGATCAGCACGTCGAAGTTGCGGGAGATGACGTGGGTCGGGTCGCCGATCATGGTGTATTCGATTTTGCCGATGGCTGGCGAAGTGTTGTGCCAGGCAGCGTGGGCAAAGTGGGTGTCGGTCGAAACGCTGTAGATCTCTACGCCCAGCTTCTGGAAGGCGGCGTAGTTGTCAGCCAGGTCTTCGAGCTCGGTTGGGCAAACGAAAGTGAAGTCGGCCGGGTAGAAGAACACTACGGACCATTTGCCTTTCAGGTCAGCGTCCGAGACTTGTACGAAGTCGCCGTTTTTGAACGCGGTAGCTTTGAACGGTTTTACTTGGCTGTTGATGATAGGCATTGATGACTCTCCGTCAGGGTTGTGAATTCGATGGGTGAATCCTACCCAGTCACTCGACGGATGGCTCATTGGCAAACCTGATGCTGCTGATTTGTTTTCGCTATTAGCTGAGGGTATTAATAGAAGAAAACGATATCTACGGCGACAGCGGCCTATCCGTAATCCGGGCCATCCCGTGAAAGGGGCTCGCTTCAACATAGCGCATGGCGGACTTCATATCCTTCCAGCCCACGTAACTCATCAACGATTTGAGATCCCAGCCGCTTTGATGGGCCCACGTTGCGAAGCCGCGTCGCAGGGAGTGGCTGGTGTAGCGCTCGGCGGAGATCCCCGCGCGCTCCAGGGCCTGACGCAGCAACGGAATCACGCTGTTGGCGTGCAAGCCCTCCTCGCTCAGATTGCCCCAGCGGTCGACAGCGCGAAACACCGGGCCTCGCACCAGTGCTGCCTCGGTGACCCATTCGATATAGGCATGCACCGGGCACAACTTCAGCAGCGCCGGGGCCTGGTAGGTCTGGCCGAGGTTTTCCCGATCGCCCTTGCTGCGCGGCAGGTACAGGGTGATGCCTCTGCCGGCGTGGGCCTGCACGTGTTCGATCTGCACCCGACACAGTTCATCGCTGCGAAAGCCTCGCCAGAAGCCCAGCAGGATTAAAGCCCGATCACGGCAGGCTCTGAGCAATAACGGCCGGTCCTGATTCTCTCTAGCGTCCTTCATTTCCTGCTCAAGCCAGGCGACGGTCTGTTCAAGGTCGCGCAGTTGCAATGGCTCGGCCTGTTTTTCCTGCGCGGGATGCAGGGCGCGAATGCCCTTGAACACTTTGCGCACCACCGGCGACTTGGTGGGATCGGCGAAGCCCTGACTGTTGTGCCACTGCGCCAACGCCGACAGACGCAACTTCAGCGTGTTGACCGACAACACGCCGGCATGCGCCACCAGATACCGCGCGATGCTGTCCGCTGTCGCGGGCAGGAACCCACCCCATACCGTTTCGAAATGCTCGACGGCCGCACGATAGCTGCGGCGGGTGTTGTCACGGGTAGCGGCTTGCAGATAGCGATCGATATCGCTCATGGGCTGATTTTCTCGTGGCGTACTGAGTTTTTTTGCGGAAAACGATTCTAGGGGTTTCACATGGGGTAATACCAGTATATCCCGCCCGTTTATCGTTGCTTATTTCACTTTATTTTCAACATGGTACACTGCGTACTTTGGTGGCATGTACCACAGTACGAAATGGTAGGAGCAGATATGGCCCGTGGCGGCGTTAACAAAGCAGTAGTCCAGATCGCGCGCACAGCGATCCTCGCCCGTGGCGAACACCCCAGCATCGACGCAGTACGCATCGAACTGGGCAATACGGGTTCCAAAACCACGATTCATCGCTATCTGAAGGAGCTAGATGACGGCAGCGAACCGGCCGATCCTTCGGCAGAACCCATCGATGACGAGCTGCTGGCACTCGTCACGCGCCTTGCCCAGCGCCTGAAAGAACAGGCGCAAGAGCCGATTGATCAGGCACGCGAGCAGTACGAGCAACAGCGCCAGGCACAGGAGGACGAGCTGAATCAGCTTCGTCAGGATCATGCGCAACTGGAGAAGAAGCACGACATTCAGGCCGCCGCGCTGGCCAAGGAATCCGAAGCCCTGAGCGATACCCGCTCGATGCTGCAGACCGAGCAGACCCGCAACGCCGGGCTGAATCAGGCACTGGCGGATTTTGAATTGCGCTTGCAGGACAAGGACGAGCAGATCCGCTCGCTGGAAGAGAAGCACCTGCACGCCCGCGATGCACTTGAGCACTACCGCAACGCCATCAAGGAACAGCGCGAGCAGGAACAGAGCCGTCACGAAACCCAAGTGCAGCAATTGCAGATGGAGCTGCGTCAGGCACAGCAAAGCGCACTGGTACGTCAGGATGAGATCACTCAATTGCACCGCGACAACGAACGCTTGTTGACCGAGAATCGCGGCACCGTACGCGAACTGAGCCTGATGCAGGATCAGCTCAAACACAGCAATCAGCGTCAGGATCAACTGCTGGAGCAAGCGTCTCGCGTCGACAGCGAACGCACCCTCCTCCAGGAACGCCTGCGCGTGGCCCTGCTGGAAAGCCAGACACTCAAGCAGAACGTCGACGAGCAGACGCAGCTCAATCAGTCACTGGAGAAGGAATTGACCACGGTTCAAGCCAGCTTGCGCCTGGCCACCACCGTTGCGGCAGCGCCAGACGCAGCAGAACCGAAAAAGACTTAAGCGCCGACCGGCGTACGCATGGTGACAAATTCTTCGGCCGCCGTCGGGTGAACCCCGACGGTGTCGTCGAAGTCACGCTTGGTGGCGCCAGCCTTCAGCGCAATTGCCAGGCCCTGCACGATCTCGCCGGCATCTGGCCCGACCATGTGACAGCCCAGCACCTTGTCAGACTTGCCATCCACCACCAGCTTCATCAGCGTGCGCTCCTGGCAGTCAGTCAGAGTCAGCTTCATCGGCCGGAAGCGGCTTTCGTAGATCACCACGTCGTGACCCGCTTCCCGCGCCTCTTCTTCGGTCAGGCCGACGGTGCCGATGTTCGGCAGACCGAACACTGCCGTCGGGATCATCTTGTAATCCACCGGACGGTATTGCTCAGGCTTGAACAGACGTCGCGCCACCGCCATGCCTTCAGCCAGCGCCACCGGCGTCAGCTGCACACGCCCGATGACATCGCCCAGCGCCAGGATTGACGGCTCGGTGGTCTGGTATTGCTCATCGACCTTGATGAAGCCTTTGTCATCGAGCTGCACATCAGTGTTCTCCAGCCCCAGGTTGTCCAGCATCGGACGCCGACCGGTGGCATAGAACACACAATCCGCGCCCAGTACGCGACCATCCTTGAGGGTGGCCTTCAGGCTGCCGTCCGATTGTTTGTCGATACGGGCAATGTCGGCATTGAATTGCAGATCCATACCGCGCTTGGTCAGCTCTTCCTTCAAGTGGTTACGCACCGATCCGTCAAAACCGCGCAGGAACAGATCCCCGCGATACAGCAACGTCGTGTTGGCGCCCAAGCCATGGAAAATCCCGGCAAATTCAACAGCGATGTAACCGCCACCGACGACCAGTACACGCTTGGGCAATTCTTTGAGGAAGAATGCCTGGTTCGAGCTGATCGCATGCTCATGCCCCGGAATCTCCGGGATCTGCGGCCAGCCACCGGTGGCGATCAGAATATTCTTCGCAGTGTATCGCTCGCCGTTGACCTCGACTTCGTGCGGACCAACGATCTTGGCGTGCGCTTCATGCAGGGTCACGCCACTGTTGACCAGCAGGTTGCGATAAATGCCGTTCAAGCGATTGATCTCGCGATCCTTGTTGGCAATCAGCGTCGCCCAATCGAAATCCGCCTCGCCCAGGCTCCAGCCAAATCCCGAGGACTGTTCGAAGTCTTCGGCGAAATGCGCGCCGTACACCAACAGTTTTTTCGGTACGCAACCAACGTTGACGCAGGTACCGCCCAGATAACGACTCTCGGCCACCGCCACTTTCGCACCGAACCCGGCAGCAAAACGCGCAGCCCGCACTCCGCCGGAACCGGCACCAATCACATAAAGGTCAAAATCGTAGGCCATTTCTATCTCCTCGGCAGGCGATCAGCATACCCGCCGTCGTCCGTTGGGCAAGCACTCCTGCCGATATAGGGGCGGAAAATGAAAAAGCCACCCGAAGGTGGCTTTTTCGTACAGGCAGATCAGGCTTTATCAGTAAGCCTTACCAGTCTTGTAGAAGTTCTCGAAGCAGAAGTTGGTTGCTTCGATGTAGCCTTCAGCACCACCGCAGTCGAAACGCTTGCCCTTGAACTTGTAGGCCATCACGCAGCCGTTCTGGGCTTGTTTCATCAGGGCGTCGGTGATCTGGATTTCACCACCCTTGCCTGGCTCGGTCTGCTCGATCAGGTCGAAGATGTCCGGAGTCAGGATGTAACGGCCGATGATCGCCAGGTTCGACGGGGCGTCTTCCGGCTTTGGCTTCTCGACCATGCTGTGTACGCGGTAGATGTCGTCGCGGATCATTTCGCCAGCGATCACGCCGTACTTGCTGGTTTCCTGCGGATCGACCTCCTGGATGGCAATGATCGAGCAGCGGAATTGCTTGTACAGCTTGACCATCTGGGTCAGTACGCCGTCGCCTTCAAGATTGACGCACAGGTCGTCCGCCAGCACCACGGCGAACGGCTCGTCACCGATCAGCGGGCGACCGGTCAGGATCGCGTGACCCAGACCTTTCATTTCGGTCTGACGGGTGTAGGAGAACGAGCACTCGTCCAACAGCTTGCGGATACCGACCAGGTATTTTTCCTTGTCGGTGCCTTTGATCTGGTTTTCCAGCTCATAGCTGATGTCGAAGTGGTCTTCCAGGGCGCGCTTGCCACGGCCGGTCACGATGGAGATTTCGTTCAGGCCAGCATCCAGAGCTTCTTCGACGCCGTACTGGATCAGTGGCTTGTTTACCACCGGCAGCATTTCTTTGGGCATGGCCTTAGTCGCTGGGAGGAAGCGAGTACCGTAACCGGCTGCTGGGAACAAGCATTTCTTGATCATATAAGTCCTTGAAAGGGCTGTGTGTACGAGTTTCGGCGCAGTCTAATCAGGCGGCGTGCACCTTACAATGCCCCGCACTGGCTAACCGATGTCAACATAGAGAAATAATCTGGCGGATAGTTCAATCCGCACACAGAGGCTGCGCAATCAGCGTAGCTCAAAGATCTCGAAACACCTCATCGACCTGCGCCCGTTCGCCCATTTACCGTTATCATGGCGCCTTTGAACCAGCCAACGAGGCCGATCGATGTCCGCAGCAAAAATCATCAATGGGTACACCGTCGCCAAGGCGAAAGATGGCCAGTGGCATATCACCGCCGCCAACGGCGAAGACGTGTCCGGTCCGTTGCCCACTGAAGCGATGGCGATTGAAGTAGCCGCGGTGCTTGATTACACGCCTCCTGCACCGAAGCGTCGCGGCAAGGATCAAGACTGATCGGCGACCACAAATCCCGGCCCTGCTTTCGCGCAGGGCTTTTTTTGGCCTGCGCACAAAGAAGTGGCCAATCGCTATAACCTTTTCCTGCCGGCGCTGTCATAGCGACTAGCCCCCTCCTCCTCGAAGACGACATTGCCATGATCAACCGCCCCTTCATCAACTTCCTGCCCCTGATTGCGCTCGCTGTCCTGGCCGGCTGCGCCACCTCGCAGACCGCCTACCTGAACAACGGTGAACAAGGGTTGAGCATCGACTGCTCCGGCGAAGCCAACTCCTGGGCAAGCTGTTATGAAAAAGCTGACGCGTCCTGCGCCGGAACCGGTTATCGCATCGTCGGGACCGACGGCACACCGGCGCCCAAAGAAAGCGACAAGACCCTGGGCGTCGACGTCGGCAATTACAAAACCCGTAGCGTCGTGGTGGTGTGTAAATAGCCTTACATGTGAATTTCGGCGAACTTGATCCCCAGGCCGCGTACGACCTCGATCAGGTCGTCGAGCCGGCTGAAGGATTCAACCTCATCGTTATCGTCGACCAGAAAGTAACTGCGACCGGCGCTTTTCTTGAAAAACACGATCCACTCCCCCGGATTCGCCGGGTTCTGGATCACATGGGTCGCCGCAATGAGCCCTTCCTTGTGTCGCTCCCGCACCTGCTCTCTCTTCATTCACCTCTCCCAGAAATGACAATGCCGCCACAGCAACGCTGTGACGGCATCAATGCTGACTACTGACAGTCTATCAGCCGGAAATACAGGCCGTGGCGGCTTTGCGCACATCCCATGGACGCAGCGGCACATTGGACATCCGCTCGTGCAGCTTGATGCTGCTGCCACCGGAGCGATCCTCGATGTCGAACACCGCGGCCGGACCCGATCCCAGCTTGCCCGGAACGATGACCCGGACTTCGTCCTTTTGCCGCTCCACCTGCAGGGCACCCCGGCTGCTGGACAGCTTTTCGGTCAGGCACTCAGCATATTCATGGGGTTTCTTGCCGGAAATGACGTTCATGGTCGGCAGCGTTTCATTGATTTCCGAAACACTTGCGCAACCACCCATTGCCAATGCCAACGGCAGAATCACCACACCCCACTTCATACAAAACCTCCAATAAAGACCCTCCGACAGCACGAATGCCGTTTTTCTCCGAGGCTCACTGCATTTAACCCACATCGAATCGTGAATATCTGTTTTTAATTGTCAAAGCGGTGCCCGACGGCCGGATAATAACCTGTCCGGGCTGATAAACTGCGCCAATCGACAATGCTATCGTTTTGATTTTGTAGAAAAAGCCCTTCTGGAGGCGCCCATGAAATTCATTCACCAACGCGAGCACCTCAACGAAGACGACATCGTCGTCATCCAATGCTCGCAAACCTGCAACATCCGTTTGATGAACGACGCCAACTTCCGCAGCTTCAAAAATGGCGGCCGCCACACCTATCACGGCGGTGCTTTCGACACGTTCCCGGCCCGCATCACCGCCCCGAGCACCGGTTTCTGGAACATTACCATCGACACCGTCAACCGCCGTGCGATCAGCGTGACCCGCAAGCCGACCCTGACGCACTCGATCAAGATCATTCGCCGCTCGAGCTCCAAACTCAGCTGAGCGGTTCCGCCAACGCAGACAGGTAAGCATCAACGTGGCCCAAACGACCAAATACGTGATCAAGTACAAACTCAACGGTGAACGCCGCTTCGAGTTCGCCCAACTGGAAAACGGCACGCCGGAAGAAGCCAAGGCCGCGCTGGATGCCCTGCACGGCCAGAGCGATGATGTGATCAGCGACATCAGCGTCAGCAAGGCCCTGTAAGACCCGGGTGACAATTCGACCGCAAGCGGCGGAGTGTTGCGGCCGGGTGGACGGCCCAGACTGAGACCTGAATGCAAGCCAAGGAATCAGCATGTCACCCTCACCCGCCTCCCCGCTCGATGCGCTCGACTGGATCGCCCTGGAGCAGCAACTGGATCAGGACGGTTGTGCCGTCATCCGCACGTTGCTGCGCCCGGACACCTGCGATCGGTTGAGTGCGCTTTACCCACAAAGTGAACCGTTTCGATCCCAGGTCATCATGGCCCGTCATGGTTTCGGGCGCGGGGAATACAAATACCTTCGCTATCCGCTTCCCCCCGTGGTGGAAGGCCTGCGTAGTGCGCTTTACCTGCGACTCGTGCCTCTGGCCAACCGCTGGCATGAACGAATGGGCTTACCGGAACGCTTTCCAGAGCAACACAGCGAACTTCTTGAGCGCTGCCACGCCGCCGGTCAACTGCGGCCTACCCCGCTCTTGCTGCAATACGGCCCGCAGGACTACAACTGTCTGCATCAGGATCTGTACGGCGAGCATGTGTTTCCGCTGCAAATCGCGATTCTTCTGTCAGAACCTGGCGAAGACTTCACCGGCGGTGAGTTCGTTTTGACTGAACAGCGTCCAAGAATGCAGTCCCGCCCGCTGGTGATGGACCTGAGAAAAGGCGACGCGTTGATATTTGCCGTCAACCAGCGCCCGGTCAAAGGCGTGCGCGGCGACTATCGGGTGACCATGCGCCACGGCGTCAGCCGACTGCACAGCGGAAAACGGCATACTCTGGGCATCATCTTCCACGACGCGACCTGACGATCATGCAAACCACCTTCGATCTGTTCGCCGACACAGAATCCGAGCAGCCCCGGCGCGCAGAACAGATCGGCGAGCAATCCTGGGTGCTGCGCGGCTTTGCCCTGCCGCAAATCGAGCAGTTGTTGCCGGCCCTGGAATCGATCATTGCCTGCGCACCGCTGCGCCACATGATGACACCTGGGGGCTTCAGCATGTCGGTGGCCACCAGCAGTTGCGGTGCACTGGGCTGGATCACCGATCGGAGCGGCTACCGCTATTCATCTGAAGATCCCGTGAGCCATCAACCTTGGCCAGCCATGCCCAAGGTGTTTCGCGAGCTGGCCCAGGCCGCAGCGAAACGCGCCGGTTTTGCCGAATTCGTACCCGATTCCTGCCTGATCAATCGTTATGTCCCAGGCGCAAAGATGTCGTTGCATCAGGACAAAGACGAAAATGCCTACGAAGCCCCGATCGTTTCTCTGTCACTGGGTCTGCCGGCAACGTTCCTGTTCGGTGGTTTCGCACGCGGCGACAGGAGCCAGAAAATCTCGCTGCTGCACGGCGACATGGTGATCTGGGGCGGCGTCGACCGACTGCGCTATCACGGCATCCTGCCGATCAAGCCTGGCCGGCACCCGCGCCTTGGCGAACAGCGCTTCAACCTGACGTTTCGCACCGCTGGATAATCCTGCAAAGTTTGACCGCAAGGGTCGGAGTGTTCCGGCCGGTGGCACTGGTTAACCTGAAATTCAACAGGTCAACGGACTCTCCATCATGAAAACGCTTTCCACCTCGCTGAACACTGAAGACGATCCACGCTGGGCCGCTGTCGTGGCACGCGACCCTCGGGCGGACGGCCAGTTTGTCTATGCCGTGAAAACCACCGGCATCTATTGCCGTCCCAGTAGCCTGGCGCGCTTGCCGAAACCGCAGAACGTCGAGTTCTTCGACACTGCCGAGGACGCCGAGGCAGCGGGGTATCGCCCCAGCAAACGGGCGAGCAAGGATCAGACCGAAGTCGCTGCGCAGCATGCCGCCACCGTCGCGGCAGCCTGTCGCCAGATCGAGGCGTCGGGCAGCCTGCCGGCGCTCAACGATCTGGCCGAGACTGCCGGCCTGAGCGCCTTCCATTTTCATCGCGTGTTCAAAGCAGCGACGGGCCTGACGCCCAAAGGCTATGCCGCCGCGCATCGCTCGCGCCGGGTTCGTCAGCGTCTGGCGGACGGCGGCTCGGTGACCGAAGCGCTGTATGACGCCGGTTTCAATTCCAACAGCCGTTTCTACGAGGCGGCCGATCAGGTACTGGGCATGAAACCCAGCGATTTCCGGGCCGCCGGACAGAACAACGACATCCGTTTCGCCGTCGGCCAGTGCTCGCTCGGCGCCATTCTGGTGGCACAGAGCGAGCGCGGGATCTGCGCGATTCTGTTGGGGGACGATCCGCACCAATTGGTGTGCGACCTGCAGGACCAGTTTCGCCGGGCCAACCTGATCGGCGCCGATGCCGAGTTCGAACAACTGATCGCTCGCGTCGTCGGTTTCATCGAAGCGCCCGCCATCGGCCTGGATTTACCGCTGGATGTGCGCGGCACGGCGTTTCAGGAACGGGTGTGGCAGGCGCTGCGCGAAATACCGGTCGGCGGCACCGCCAGCTACGCGGACATCGCCTTGCGTATCGGCTCGCCAAAAGCCGTGCGCGCAGTGGCCCAGGCTTGCGGCGCCAACAGCCTCGCGGTGGCCATTCCGTGCCACCGCGTGGTGCGCAGCGATGGCAATCTCAGCGGCTACCGCTGGGGCGTGGAGCGCAAGCGTGAGTTGTTGCTGCGCGAAACGCAGTCTTAACGCAGGCCGATGTAAATCGCCACCGATTCGAGGCCGGTATAGGCTTCGAAATCGGTGGCGAATCGACGCTCGATCTGAGGATGGACTTCAAAGTGCTGCCAGATCCGGCCCCAGGTTTCGATGACCGCTCCCGGCAACGGGCCGCGCCCTTCGAACACCAGATAGTTGCCGCTTTCGATCCGGATCGTCTCGAAGTCTGCTGACGGTTCGGCCACCGCCACCCCGGCGGTGACATCGAATGCCCCGGAGGCATCGGACTCGTAAGCCGAGTACACGCCATACACTGACGACTCCGTCAGTTTGCCGGGAATCACCTCGGCCAGCCCCTTGGCAAAAAACTGTCCCCACATCGGACCGATCTGCGCGGTTTCAGGGTTGTGTTCGGCTGCGTTGGTGGTGCGTACGCGCAGGCCGGAAACCGTGAATGAATCGACGAATTGCTGTTGTAAGTCCATCGAAAACGCCACTCCATTAGCTCGAAGTGCGGCCCGAGCGAGCCGCGATGGCGCTAATGTGTCAGCGATTGACGTCGACCACAACCCGCCCGCGCAACTGACCGGCGAGCAACTTCGGGGCCGCTTCGAGGGCTTCGCCGAGGCCGATTTCATGGCTGATCAGCGGCAACAGGGCAAAATCCAGATCCTTCGCCAGACGATCCCAGGCCTCGATACGACGGGCCTTGGGCTGGGTCACACTGTTGATCCCGGCCAGCGTCACACCACGCAAAATGAACGGCGCCACGGACGCCGGGAAATCCATGCCCTGAGCCAGACCGCACGCAGCCACCGTGCCTTCGGCCCGGGTGCTGGCGCAGGCATTGGCCAGCGTGTGGCTGCCGACCGAATCGATGACGCCAGCCCAGCGTTCCTTGGCCAGCGGCTTGCCGGGTTCGGACAGGGTGGCGCGATCAATGATTTCGTCGGCGCCCAGTTGTTTCAGGTATTCGTGTTCCGACACCCGACCGGTCGAAGCGACCACGCGGTAGCCCAGCTTGCTCAGCAATGCGATGGCAAAACTCCCAACGCCGCCGTTGGCCCCCGTCACCAGCACTTCGCCCTGTTGCGGGGTCACGCCGTTGCGCTCCAGCGCCATGACGCACAACATCGCCGTATAACCCGCCGTGCCGATGGCCATGGCTTGCGCGGCGGTGAATGCCTTGGGCAGCGGAATCAGCCAGTCACCGTTCAATCGCGCTTTTTGCGCCAGACCGCCCCAGTGGCTTTCACCGACACCCCAGCCGTTGAGCAGCACCGCATCACCGACCTTGTAATCCGGATGCGAGCTGACTTCGACGGTGCCCGCCAGATCGATCCCCGGCACCATCGGAAACTTGCGCACCACCGGGCTGCTGCCGGTAATCGCCAGTCCATCCTTGAAGTTCAGCGTGCTGTACGCGACGCGAACCGTCACATCGCCCTCGGGCAACCGCTCGTCGTTGATCTCCTGCAGGTTGGCGCGATAACCGCTGTCGTCTTTGTCGATCAAAATGCCTTTGAACATGACTGCCTCTCACGGGTGGAATTCAGGATGCGGAGGGATTGGAATAGCACACTGCAACATTTTGCCCCACTCGACCTTTAGCCAATCGGGCCAGAACGCCGAGCCAGCGCCGGCTGTTCAAGCTACAAATCTGTGCTGGTCATGGGGGTGGCTTTGCGTTAAAAAACCGGCTGCTACCGTCCCTGCCCTGTTTTGTCGTCGGAGAAGCTATTCCATGAGCCAATGGCCTGATACCCGCATTCTTGACCTGTTCGGCATCGAACTGCCGATCATCCAGGGCCCCATGGCCGGAGCCACCAATTCTTCCATGGTCATCGCAGCGTGCAACGCCGGTGGCCTCGGTTCGATGCCGGCGGCAATGCTGACCATCGAGCAACTGCGCGAAGAGCTGAAGACCATTCGCCAGGGCACGAACAAGCCGTTCAACGTCAACTTCTTCTGCCATCAACCGCCGGCCGCCGATGAGCAAAAGGCCCGTGACTGGAAAAATCTGCTCGAACCCTACTATCGCGAACTGGGCGTCGATTTCGATGCACCGACGCCGGTGTCCAACCGCGCGCCTTTCGATGCGGCCGCCTGCGAAGTGCTGGAAGAATTTCGCCCTGAAGTGGTGAGCTTCCACTTCGGCCTGCCGGAAAAATCCTTGCTGGATCGGGTCAAGGCCACCGGTGCGAAAATCATTTCGTCGGCAACCACCGTCGACGAGGCGATCTGGCTGGAGCAGAACGGTTGCGACGCGATCGTCGCCATGGGTTACGAGGCCGGCGGCCATCGCGGGATGTTTCTCAGCGATGACCTGAGCAGTCAGGTCGGTACGTTTGCCCTGGTGCCGCAAGTGGTCGACGCCGTGAGTGTGCCGGTGATCGCTGCCGGTGCGATTGCCGATGCCCGCGGCGTGGCGGCAGCCTTCATGCTCGGTGCTTCGGCGGTTCAGGTCGGCACGGCGTATCTGTTTACCCCGGAAGCGAAAGTCAGTGCGTCGCACCACAAGGCCTTGCGCATCGCCAAGGAAAGCGAGACAGCGGTGACCAATCTGTTTACCGGGCGACCGGCGCGGGGGATTCTCAATCGGGTGATGCGCGAGCTGGGCCCGATGTCGGACAAGGCCCCTGCCTTTCCGCTGGCGGGCGGTGCCTTGATGCCGCTGCGCGCGAAAGGTGAAGCGGATTTCAGCAACCTTTGGGCCGGCCAGGCGTTCACGCTCGGCAAAGACCTCGGCACCGCTGAACTGACCCGGCAACTGGCTGAAGGCGCACTGGCAAAACTGACGCGGTGATGACCCCGAACGGGTGAGGAGCGTGGCGCCCTCGCCCGGTTTGAAAGCAGTGCTTCCCGTTTGGCGGCATTTCGCTATATATTTCGCTATATAGCGTTTCACACTCTCGCATCGGCGCAGTCTACCTTCCAATAACAACTGCCCACTGCACTTGCCACCCACGGAGCCGTTACATGATCAATCGTGCCTCACGTTTTGCCCCTGCCCTGCTCGCGGTATTCGCCATCGGCGCCGCTCAGGCCGACGAAGTGCAAGTCGCGGTCGCGGCCAACTTCACCGCGCCGATCCAGGCGATTGCAGCCGATTTCGAAAAAGACACCGGGCACAAACTGGTCGCTGCGTACGGCGCTACCGGCCAGTTCTACACCCAGATCAAAAACGGCGCGCCGTTCGAAGTGTTCCTCTCGGCCGATGACAGCACCCCTGAAAAACTCGAAAAAGAAGGCGACACCGTCAAGGGCTCGCGCTTTACCTACGCCATCGGCACCCTGGCGCTGTGGTCGGCCAAAGAAGCTTACGTCGATGCCAAAGGCGAGGTCCTGAAGAAAAACGAATATCAGCACCTGTCCATCGCCAACCCGAAAGCCGCCCCTTATGGTCTCGCCGCCACTCAGGTGCTGGAGAAGCTGAAGCTGACTGAGGCCACCAAAGCCAAGATCGTTGAAGGCCAGAACATCACCCAGGCCTACCAGTTCGTGTCCACCGGCAACGCCGAGCTGGGCTTCGTCGCCCTGTCGCAGATCTACAAGGACGGCAAGGTCAGCAGCGGCTCGGCGTGGATCGTTCCGGCGAGCATGCACGACCCGATCAAGCAAGACGCCGTGATCCTGAACAAAGGCAAAGACAACGCCGCTGCCAAAGCGCTGGTTGATTACCTCAAAGGCCCGAAAGCCGCTGCGGTCATCAAGTCCTACGGTTATCAACTGTAAATGTCGCTGACGAGTGCCGATTTCGCGGCGATCTGGCTGACCCTGAAACTGGCGTCCCTGACCACCGCGATCCTGCTGGTCATCGGCACTCCGATTGCCCTGTGGTTGTCGCGCAGCCGTTCCTGGCTGCGCGGCCCCATCGGCGCGATTGTTGCCCTGCCGTTGGTGCTGCCACCGACGGTCATCGGTTTCTATCTGCTGCTGGCCCTTGGCCCCAATGGCTTCATTGGTCATTTCACCCAGTGGCTGGGGCTTGGCACCTTGACATTCAGCTTCACCGGCCTGGTGATCGGTTCGGTGCTCTATTCCATGCCGTTCGTGGTGCAGCCGTTGCAAAACGCCTTCTCCGCGATCGGCACTCGCCCACTGGAAGTGGCCGCGACCTTGCGCGCCAATCCCTGGGACACCTTTTTCAGCGTGATTCTGCCCCTGGCCCGTCCCGGTTTCATCACTGCGGCAATCCTCGGCTTCGCCCACACCGTTGGTGAGTTCGGCGTGGTGCTGATGATCGGCGGGAATATTCCCGACAAGACCCGGGTGGTTTCCGTACAAATCTACGACCACGTCGAAGCCATGGAGTACGCGCAGGCGCACTGGCTGGCTGGGGCGATGCTGGTGTTTTCGTTTCTGGTGTTGCTGGCGCTGTATTCCAGCCGCAAGACCCGCGCGGGCTGGAGCTGATCGATGATTGATGCACGTTTGAAACTGGCCTGGTCGGGCTTCAGCCTCGATGTTGATCTGCAGATGCCCGGTCGCGGTGTGACGGCGCTGTTTGGTCAGTCCGGCTCCGGCAAGACCACCTGCTTGCGCTGCATCGCAGGCCTCGAACGCGCGCCGCAGGCCTTTATCCGCATCAATGACGAGGTCTGGCAGGACAGCGAAAAAGGCATTTTCGTGCCGCCGCACAAACGCGCGCTCGGCTATGTCTTCCAGGAAGCCAGCCTGTTTCCGCACCTGTCGGTGCTGGCAAATCTGCAATTCGGCCTCAAGCGCATTGCCAAGACGCAGCGCCGGGTCGACATGACCCAAGCCACCGAACTGCTGGGGATCGGCCACTTGCTCGATCGTCATCCGCAGCATCTGTCCGGTGGCGAGCGGCAACGTGTCGGCATCGCCCGGGCGCTGTTGACCAGCCCCCGGCTGCTGCTGATGGACGAGCCTTTGGCGGCCCTCGACAGTCAGCGCAAAAGCGAAATCCTGCCCTACCTGCAACGCCTGCACGACGAACTGGAAATCCCGGTGTTGTATGTCAGCCACGCTCAGGATGAAGTGGCCAGGCTCGCCGATCATCTGGTGCTGCTCAGCGACGGCAAAGCGCTGGCCAGCGGCCCGATTGGCGAAACCCTGGCGCGACTCGACCTGCCTCTGGCCATGGACAACGACGCCGGCGTGATCATCGAAGGCCAGGTCAGCGGCTACGATGCCGACTATCAATTGCTCACCCTGCAACTGCCCGACTCGGCACTGAGCATTCGCGTGACCCACGCGCCCATGACGACGAGCCAAAAACTGCGTTGCAAGGTTCACGCGCGCGACATCAGCCTGACCCTGCAAAACAGCGAGTTCAGCAGCATCCTCAATCGCCTGCCGGTCACGGTCGTCAGCGAACAACCGGCCGATAACGCCGCCCACGTGCTCATTCGCCTCGATGCCGGCGGGACACCGTTGCTGGCGCGCATCACTCGCTATTCACGGGATCAGCTTGGCGTGCATCCGGGCCAGTCATTGTGGGCCCAGATCAAGGCTGTTGCGGTACTGGCGTAAATCCGCGGGCACGACCGTCATGGCGTGCGGTCAATGGCTTTAACAGCCTGATTTGCCGCGAAGGACGTCCGCCATGCCCGATACTGCGCTCACCGAAGTGTTGCCTTCGGATCTGCATTACGTCGATGACACACAGCCCGGTATCACTCGCAAAAAATTGCGCGGAAAATTCGCCTACTTCGATCCCGCAGGCCAGCGCATCACCGATCCTGACGAGATCAAACGCATCAACGCGCTGGCCGTTCCGCCGGCCTACGTCGACGTGTGGATCTGCGCCGACCCGCGCGGCCACCTGCAAGCCACCGGCCGCGATGCCCGTGGACGCAAGCAATATCGCTATCACCCACGCTGGCGCGAAGTGCGTGACGCGGACAAGTATTCGCGTCTGCGCGAGTTTGGTCTGGCGCTGCCCAAACTGCGCAAACAGCTGGAGGCGCTGCTGGCTTCTCCCGGTTTCAGCCGCGACAAGGTCATGGCGACCGTCATCACGCTGCTCGACGCCACCCTGATCCGCGTAGGCAATACGCAATACGCGCGGGACAATCGTTCCTACGGCCTGACCACCCTGCGCAGCCGGCATGTCGAGGTCAACGGCAGTGCAATCCTGTTCCAGTTTCGCGGCAAGAGCGGCATCGAACATCAGATCACGGTGAAGGACCGGCGCCTGGCGCGAATCATCAAGCGCTGCCTGGAAATTCCGGGACAGAACCTGTTCCAGTATCTGGATGAAAACGGCGAGCGGCACACCGTCAGCTCCTCTGACGTCAACACCTACCTTCAAGCCATGACCGGCGCGGATTTTACCGCCAAGGATTACCGTACCTGGGCCGGCAGCGCACTGGCGTTGGCGGTTCTGCGGGAGCTGCAATGGGAGTCCGAGACCGAGGCCAAGCGGCATGTGGTCGAGATGGTGAAGGGCGTCGCCCGCCAACTTGGCAACACACCGGCGGTCTGTCGCAAGTGCTACATCCACCCGGCGGTGGTCGAGCATTTCATGCTCGGCGCCTTGGCCGAGTTGCCTAAACCGCGCGTCCGCAAGGGCCTGCGCAAGGAAGAAGTTGCGCTGGTGCTGTTCCTCGAGCGGATGATCGCGACCTCGACGCATTGAATCCGACTCACCACCTGCGCCGACACCCATCAGCCTGGCAACTGCACCCGACGAACTGACCTGTCTATTTTTTGCACGACTGGTCAGGGCTTCTATAGTTGATCTGATACGAATCAGCCGCGGTGACGCCATGGAAGACATATTCGTCGTGAAGCGCTGCAACAAGATCGTCATCCACGGCCGGCGCACCGGAGAAAGCCTTCATGAACCCGCCGAAGCCATGGGCTGGTATCGCATCTGCGACACCAGAACCGGTGGTTTCATCGGCGATGGCTATGATCGGGAAGACGACGCCCGCAAGGAATGTCATCGGCTCAACGCCGCCAGCTCGCGAGTGACCGCCCCCGAGTCGTCGGGCTGATAGCTGTCATTTACGGGTCTATACTCAAACCAGCTGAAGGAGCAGCGCCCCAACGGCAGAAAGCTCGCCCTTCGCGGGCTTTTTGCTGCCACCGAGCAGATTAATGTACGGAGGTGTTTCATGTCCGAAAGAGAGTCCATCACCACTCTCCTCACCTTGCTCGATGCCCGCGAAGCACGCCTCGCTGCGGCCTGCAAAGAGATCGCCGACTGGGTCGACCATCAAGGCGGGCACCCGACCGCCCTGCGCATCCGCGACCGACTGAACGATATCGAAAAGGATACCCCGCTGATTCGCAGCACCCTGTCATCGCTTAAACCGATCGACCGGCCGTTGCCACGCTTCAGGTAAGTCATCGATTCACGGTGCACGAAAAAAAGAACGCCCTTGGTCGTGAGAGGTCAATACCTTTACACGTCACCAAGGAGGCGTCTTATGGTCATTCATTTCAAAGTCGACGGACACTTGGCCTGTGGGCACAAAGGCAACGACCTCTCTTCCAGCAGCGAACTCAATCGAGTGAAGTGCCGCAGCTGCCGCAATACGGATGCGTACAAGGATGCGCGAAAAAATCAGCGCAATGCGGCGCGGCGAGCGGCTCGCCAGTCCAGGGCTGCCCATTCCGCGACCGACTGGCGCTCGGAGTGGGTCGAACGACTCACCGCGATCGCTGGACTCCAGCGTCTGCCTAGAGGCTTTAGCGGGCAGGGGTTTGTCTGAACACAAAAAAGGGCTTGCATGAGGTATGTCATGCAAGCCCTTGATATTCATGGTGCCCGAAGCCGGAATCGAACCGGCACGCCCTTACGAGCGGGGGATTTTAAGTCCCATGCGTCTACCAGTTTCGCCATTCGGGCGGTAGCGCGGTGTTTCCTGCGCTGACCACGATTCACAATCCTGTCAGGATTTGCACCGCGGCAGCAGAGGGGGAATATATACATCACTCCCTGGTGAATCAAGTTTGCGGTTACGGTTTGAAAGGCTAAGCCTCTCTGGGCGCAACGCCAATAAAAAATTCTGTAGATCATGGATCTACGACGCGTATTTAGAGTGGAGTCTGAGGTAGGTGTCAAACCGTCACTGCTGGATTGCGATCCATCTATAAATCTACGCTTTTCAATAGGTTAGCACTATTCGAGTTTCGCAAGCTACTGATTTTTAACCCGCTACGGTCCATACAAGCCCAAAGGCGCGTTTCCGGATGTGAGACTGATCAGGACTCATTCAAAATGTGATATTGCGATGGATCTGACCGTACCCTGGCAGGGTCGAGAATGAATACCTATCGTAGTTCTCGCACTCGCCCAAACCGCGCGCAAGCCGGGATGTCACGATCTATCCCGGTTTCGCAGGCAAAAAGAAGCCCGCTCACGGCGGGCTTCGCTCTGGCAGAATCACTAGGTTGTGACAGCCGCGACTGTTTCCCGCGCACTGTCTTTATTCGTCTTGTACATTCGAATAAATGGATACTCAACGAGCAAAGACACCAAATAAGAAAGGAAAGTACAAACCGAAATCAAAACAATAGACCTGCCTTGATAAGTAAATGCCTCAAGCATCCACTTCAAAACACCTACCTCACTGTATCTATTTGTAATCTCAAAAAACAGTATATGAACCAGATACAGAGGATATGAAAGCCTGGCAAGCAGAACTATCGGTTTCGCCTGAAGCGGCACCCAATAAATACCCAATACAAAACACGCGCCAACTGCACCCAGCAACGTTGGCAGCCAAATTGTATCTCGAGTAATCATGAAAGGTTTCGCAAGAAACTCTGGTTTCCCAACGATATACAACATAAACAGAAACGTCAGTGCGATACCCGCCGCAATCCACCAGGATGATTGACCTTTTACATCACGCGAAAATCTCAAATAGGCCGCCGCCATAACGCCCGCAACCAATTCATCGTAACGGGAGTGGAACTGTATGAAGCTTGCGAAATGCCAACTGGCGTCATCTGGAGCAAACCCCGCAGTCATTGCCATTCGGACAGCAATACCGGAAATGAACGCTGCGAGCAGTGCAATCAGAATGAGCCACATCCTCTTGGATGCAAGGTAAGACACCAGGACAATAGCCAGCGGTGCGACCAGATAGAACATTTCCTCGATAACAAGACTCCATGACCCTCCTGGAATATACGCCTCGTTTATTGCAAAGAAACTTGGAAAAAAATATGGACCCGTGGTCTGCAGAAAGAGCATTCCTGAAACAATGCTCTTGAGACCGACAAAATCGAACACCCCGCCTGCCTTTAAAAAAAAGCAGAGCAACATAATGAAATAGTATATTGGTAAAATTCGTAACGCCCGCTTCTTATAGAAATCATAAAAACTGAAAGTCCCCGCCTTTACTTTGTCGAGGATTATTCCACCGATCAAGAATCCGCTGAGCACAAAGAATATATCTACACCGATCCAACCTATTGGAAGTATCTTAAAGTGAAAAAACGCTACTAGCAGGACGGCTGTCGCTCTCAAGAAATCAATCCCAGGATAACCACCGGCACTGGTCAAATACTTCCAGTGCTCCTTGACATACGTCATTGCTTGCCGTTCCTTATAAACAGACTGATTTTTCAAAAATTATACATCTGAGACGCTTTGGCAAGCGATCAAAAGAATTTCCGCATGACGAAGAGGCCCCTCCCATAGCAAACACCTCACGATGCGCTCAGAGACGGATCGCCGCCACTCTCGGTGGCTTACGCCCCCCCCGTTTTCCTGCAGACAATAAAAAACCCCGTAGATCACTGATCTACGGGGTTTTCAAGAGTGGAGGCCGAGGTCGGAATCGAACCGGCGTAGGTGGATTTGCAATCCACTGCATAACCATTTTGCTACTCGGCCTCAAAACATTTGCTGTCAGTAGCGCAACAACAAACGCTGTACAAATTGGAGCGGGAAACGAGACTCGAACTCGCGACCCCGACCTTGGCAAGGTCGTGCTCTACCAACTGAGCTATTCCCGCTTGGTGTGGCGCATTCTATAGAAATCAGAAGCGCCGTCAACCCTTTGATTCAAAAAAGTTTTATTTCTTTTCAACATCGGTCTTCAGATGTGGCCAGGCAGCGCGAAGGTATTGAACCATCGACCACAAGGTCAACCCCGCAGAGACCATCAGCAACGCATAACCCACCAAGACCCAAAAGCTGAAATCCTTTGGATTGGCCAGCAGGATCACCAGCGCAAGCATTTGCGCGGCGGTTTTCCATTTGCCCAGATTCGAAACGGCGACGTGAGCACGCGCTCCAAGCTCCGCCATCCACTCACGCAATGCCGAGACCACGATCTCACGGCCGATAATGACAGCTGCCGGCAGTGTCAGCCAGAAGTTGCCATGCTCCTGCACCAGCAAGACCAACGCGACCGCCACCATGAGCTTGTCGGCGACAGGGTCGAGAAAGGCTCCAAACGGCGTGCTTTGCTCAAGGCGTCGTGCGAGATAGCCGTCCAGCCAGTCCGTTGCCGCCGCAAAGGCGAATACCGAACTTGAGGCCAGATAGCTCCATTGGTAAGGCAAATAGAACAGCAGAATGAAGATCGGAATGAGCAGGACGCGGAGAACGGTAATCAGATTAGGGATATTCATCGGCACAACTGGCTACGAGGTGAATGGGCATTCTACTCACTATGCAGGTTTGCATAAATCGACTCTGCTAGCTTTTTGCTGATCCCCGGTGCTTTGGCGATCTCTTCGATGCTTGCACGAGACAGCTCCTGCAATCCACCAAAATGTTTCAACAAGTCCCGACGCCGGGTCGGCCCAACGCCCGCAACGCCTTCCAGCGTCGACGTGCGTCGAGTCTTGCCGCGCCGTGCGCGGTGGCCGGTGATTGCAAAGCGGTGGGCCTCGTCACGAATCTGCTGGATCAGATGCAGCGCTGGCGAATCGCCCCGCAAGGTGAACTCGTTTGCCGCATCATTCAGATACAAAGTCTCGAATCCCGCCTTGCGCGTGGCCCCCTTGGCGACCCCCAGCAAGATCAGATCCGGAACAGCCAATTCGTTGAGCACATCACGCGCCATCGACAACTGCCCCTTGCCGCCGTCCACCAACAGGATGTCCGGCAGCTTGCCTTCGCCTTCCTTCAACTTGCTGAAGCGTCGGGTCAGGGCCTGATGCATGGCGGCGTAATCGTCGCCGGCGGTCACGCCCTCGATGTTGTAGCGACGGTAATCCGACTTGATCGCCCCTTCCGGGCCGAACACCACGCACGAAGCCACCGTGGCCTCACCGCTGGAGTGGCTGATGTCATAGCACTCCAGCCGTTGTGGCGGCTCATCGAGGTTCAACACTTCAGCCAGCGCTTCGAAACGTGCGGCAACGTGTTGTCGGTTGGCCAACCGGGCCCCCAGCGCCTGTTCAGCATTGGTCACGGCCAGTTGCTGCCAGCGCGCGCGCGTACCGCGAACCCGATGACTGATGGTCAACTCACGTCCGCGCAACGCCTGAATGGCCTCTATCAGCGCAGGAAAATCTTCGTGCACAACGTTAACGATCAACTCGCTCGGCAAATCGCGTTCCGGGCTGCTGATGAAGTATTGCCCCAGAAACGCCGCCATGACTTCGGCAACGTCCTCTTCGATCCCGACCTGCGGGAAGAAATTCTTGCTACCAAGCACCCGCCCTCCCCGCACACTGATCAAGTGGACGCAGGCACCGCCAGGATTGACGAAGGCGGCGATCACATCGATATCACCCGTTCCGCCTTCCATGCTCTGCTGATCCTGCACCCGGCGCAGCAATGCGATCTGGTCGCGCAGTTCGGCGGCGCGTTCGAACTCGAGGTTGATTGCAGCCTCTTCCATCGCCGTCGACAGCTCATTGGTCAACGCATGGCTGCGTCCTTCGAGGAACATCACCGAGTGACGCACATCCTCGGCGTAAACCTCAGGCTCGACCAGCCCGACACAGGGCGCCTTGCAACGCTTGATCTGATATTGCAGGCACGGCCGGGTCCGGTTCTTGTAGTAGCTGTCCTCGCACTGACGCACGAAGAACGTCTTCTGCAGAAGGCTGAGGCTTTCGCGAATCGCCCCCGCACTCGGATAGGGACCGAAATACTTGCCCTTGGCCTTTTTAGCCCCGCGATGAATGCTCAGGCGCGGGAATTGCCCGTCAGACAAAAAGACGTAGGGATAGGATTTATCGTCGCGCAGCAGGATGTTGTACGGCGGCCGCCACTCCTTGATCAGGGTTTGCTCGAGCAGCAACGCCTCTGTTTCATTGGAGGTGATGGTGGTTTCGACCTGGGCGATACGCCCGACCAGAGCCGCGGTTTTCGGCGCCAGGCCAGTCTTGCGAAAGTAGCTGGCCAGACGTTTCTTGAGGTTCTTGGCCTTGCCGACGTACAGCAGACGCGCATCGCTGTCGAACATGCGATACACGCCGGGGCGCCCGCTGACGGTCGAAAGAAAGGCGCCCGAATCGAATGTTTCAGTCATGGTCAGAGGCTGGCATCGACCATGCCATGACGAACCGCCAGCAGCGTCAACTCGACATCGCTGCTGATCGAGAGCTTCTCGAAAATGCGGTAGCGGTAGGTGTTCACGGTTTTCGGCGACAAACACAATTTGTCGGAAATGATCTGAACCTTCTGACAGCCGACAATCATCAACGCAATCTGGATTTCCCGTTCCGACAACGCATCGAACGGTGAATCATTGGTCGGCTGAAAGGATTTGATCGCCAATTGCTGGGCAATCTGCGGGCTGATATAGCGCTGGCCGGCAAACACCAGGCGAATGGCCTGAACCATTTCCGGCAATCCGGCGCCCTTGGTCAGATACCCCGCCGCACCAGCCTGCAACAACCGTGTAGGAAACGGATCTTCCTCACACACGGTGACCGCGACCACTTTGATGTCGGGATGACTTCGCAACAGTTTGCGCGTGGCTTCAAGGCCGCCGATGCCCGGCATCTTGACGTCCATCAGCACCACGTCGGGCTTCAACTCACGAGCCTTGATGAGGGATTCTTCCCCGGACTCGGCCTGGCCTACCACCTGCAGGCCATCGATATCGGCCAGCATCCGTGTAATGCCTGTACGAACGAGATCATGGTCGTCGACCACTAGCACCCTAATCAAGCAGACACCTCGCGATATGGTCTTATTGGGATGCCGGACACCTTAGCAAAAAGTGCCGGGCAGACCTAGCGGCAAGCGACATATAAAAAGTTTCAATTCTTCATCGAGGGCTTGCCAGCCGTGGGTTTCAGAGCACAGGTGTACTGAAATCGAGCTGCATTCGCAGGAAACACTCGTCCTCGCCCTGCACAAACATTCCTTTTCTTCGATACAGGTTTTGCGCCGGATTGTTTTTGAACACCGTCAGGCGCAACGCCGGGCGACGCTCGAGAAGAGCTATCGCGATAATCTGATCGATCGCCCAGGATCCCGCGCCCCGGCCTTGAGCGCTTTCGACGATCTGCAATTCGCGGATATACAGAGCCCGTGCATCACGACTCAGACTGAAATACCCCGTCAATTCGCCTTCACGAAGAATCAACCAGTTCTCACGCCCGGCCCAGGCGACATCAAACGCCTCGTCCTGCCACAGCAAGTCATAGTGAATGTAGTAGCGGAGCATGTTTCGGCAAGTCAGCTCTCGCACAAACGACAGGTCGGCGGACGTTGCCTGGCGTAACTCAAAACTCATTCCTGCCTCGATATTCTTCAAATTCAGGCCCTTCCTTGAGCGCAGGTTCAGAAAGCAGAGTGTGTCATACCTTGGCGGGCGCTCAACCCATAGAGTCGCTCTTGTACGTTCGATAGCAATTTCTGATTGCTGATGCACAGCGGCCTCTAGTAAGCTCGGCGCATTCTTTGGAGACAGCTCATGTTCAACGCCCTTTCACAGCTTCGTACCGCCAGCGCTTCGCGCTCGGTTGCGGCTGCCCGGGTGAACGGCGTCTGCGCTGCTCCAGCAAGCTTTTATTTTGGGTATTGGTTTAGCCACTGGCGCGCCTGATACCCACACGGCGCCCATTTGAACGGGTCGCCTACCAGAGATTTCTCAACCCCCGGTCGGCCTCCCGACCGGGGGTTTTGTTTTCTCAGGCCCGAACTTTTTCAGCAACACACCAGACACTTTGAGGATTCAGCAAATGAACTACGCCACTTATTACCGTTACGACAGTTTTACCGCCTGGCGATTTACCAGCCTCCGCTCGGGACAGCCTGCCGCCTCCGATCGGTCACCCACAGGTGGCAAGCCAACACACGTAGCCAATCCGGCCAATTGTCGAACACCCCAGTAGGGCCGAGTGAGCGGGAAGCCCCCGCCGTCCGCCCTGGAAGACTGAATATGAACTCGTCCGTTTCTGCTCTGCCACTGTCTACCCTGAACCCTGCCAACGAAGCATTGACCCTGCGTCTGCCGAGTTCGCTGCAACTCAAACAGCAATTGCCCCTGAGCAATGTGCTGAACCAGCAAGTCGTCGCCCACCGCCAGGCGGTCCGCGCGATTCTCGATGGCCATGACCCGCGCTTGCTGGTGATTGTCGGCCCCTGCTCGATTCACGACCCCGAGTCCGCGCTTGAATACGCCAGCAAACTTTCGCGCCTGGCCGACGAAGTCCGTGATGACATGCTGCTCGTGATGCGTGCCTACGTCGAAAAACCTCGCACCACCGTCGGCTGGAAAGGCCTCGCCTACGATCCTCATCTGAATGGCAGCGACGACATGGCTGCCGGCCTTACGCTGTCGCGCGAACTGATGCTGGAAATGATCCGCCTCGGTCTTCCGATTGCCACCGAACTGCTGCAGCCCGTGGCCGCCGGATACTTCGATGATTTGCTGAGCTGGGTCGCCATCGGCGCTCGCACGACTGAATCACAGATCCACCGGGAAATGGCCAGTGGACTGAGTATGCCGGTCGGTTTCAAGAACGGCACCGATGGCGGTGTGACCGTCGCCGTTGACGCAATGCGTTCGGCAGCGCATGCCCATCGCCATTTCGGCGTTGACAGCCAGGGCCATCCGGCAATCATCCAGACCTCGGGCAACCCGGACACCCACCTGGTACTGCGTGGTGGTCACAAAGGGCCGAACTACGACCGCGAAAGCGTTGCCATCATCAACACCGAGTTGACCCGACTGAAGATCCCAAGCCGGATCATGGTCGATTGCAGCCATGCCAACAGCGGCAAAGACCCGCTCCGCCAGCCGGGCGTGTTCAACGATGTGCTGGAACAGCGACTTCAAGGTAACCGCTCATTGATCGGCATGATGCTCGAGTCGCACCTGTTCGAGGGATGTCAACCCTTGAGCGAGTCACTGCGTTATGGCGTTTCCGTGACCGATGGCTGCCTCGGGTTCGATGCAACAGAACGCCTGTTACTGGATGCCGCGCAACGCATTCGACAACAGGCCTGACAGCCAAGCAGCCCTCCGGTGTGTCATTCACCCGGAGGGCCAGCCGATGCTCAACGTGAACGGATCAGCCCTGTACTCGGAGCAGGGTCACGCCGGACACCTGGCTCACATCATCAAGCCTCTCGACCGAATAGGACACTTGTACAAGGGTGTCCACATGCTCCCGCCAGAATCGATACGGCACGATGAAGACCAAAGGCTGCATGGCCATTCCGCTGATTATTTCGCGGTCATCGCGGTGAAAGAATGACTCGCCGTCGCACTTGAGATAAACCAGTTCCCCCTCTTCTACCCGCGCATCGCTGATCAGCACACTCACGCCGTCGATCGCATCCTGTACAGCGAGTATCCCGTCATTGGCTTCGAGCACCTGGGGTGCCGCCAATTCACCTCTTTTCAGGGGAGCGATGATGACTCGCGTCGCACCTGATTCGCGAATCGCGCCGCTTTGCTGTTCGACACAATATCGAACCACCACCTCCCCGCCGAGATGCGGAGTGATGAATTCGGGGGCTATCCCCAACACCAGAGGCTCACCGACAGCAAAGGACTCAACGATCAGCGTGTCTTGAAATGATGCCTCCGGCGCGGGACCGTCCCAGATCAGCCGCACCCGATCGCCGGCACACATCCCGGGATAAGGCTGAAGCGTGACCGAGGTCCCGTCGATGACTAGTGCGGGGTCGAGGCAGCCCCCGACGGCATCCTCGAGAGTGACCGGCACCAGACTGTGCCGAACGTCTCCGACATCGAGTTGCCTGCGCAAGGAAGTCAGTGGCTCCGACCGCGCGACACTGGTCAATGTCCAGAACACCTCCAGCGAACCTCCGTCCAGCGCTGCAACGTGGACGCCCCGCACGACCAGAACGATCTCCCGTCCCAATTGGGCCTCGCTGATAAATCGCGGTATCTGATGGTGATATGGCACCCCCTCGATATCGAGGCCACGCCAGCTCAACACGATCCTGTCCCCGCAGGCCATCCCTGGATAGGGGGCAATCCGCACGACGACCCTGTGCAGTGAGGGATCAAGGACCGCACCTTCCAGTGAATCGATTGCGGGCACGGGCAGCGATAAACCCTGTTCGCGTCCCCGACAACGCTCGAACACCCCGACGCTTTCAGCATCCATTCCCTTTGCTCGCTCTCGCGAGTCCGTTGTCTGTACATCCGACATATTCATTCGCTGCTCCATTCCCTGGAAATGACACGCCGCCGAAGACTGCGTGAAAGAACCTCTATTTAACGCGCTTCGTAGGCCATTCGATGTCAGCCAGACACCCTGTTGGACAGGGTTAATCGCACTGAAGCAAGTAGGCAAAAATGGGAATAACAAGCTCGATAAGGCGGGAACCCTCCAAATATTCAGAACCGGATCTCATTCAAAAATGAAATTTCATACGCACACTGATCCAGTTTCCACCGCACTAGAAGGACTCTTCAGGCATCGCCCGCGCAACGACTGTTTTAGAGTTGCACGCAGACAACATCGATGAATCCCTGCGATCAAGGACGAAAAATGCAACGAAATGCCACAACTCTCTATCCCGTACTGTTGGTGCATGGCCTGTTCGGATTCGAGCGCATTGGCTCTTTCGAACTGTTCCATGACGTCAAACAGGCGCTCAAGGCCGTCGGGGTCCAGGTATTCGTACCGCACTTGTCGGCTGTTCATGACAATGAAGTGCGAGGCGAGCAATTGCTCTCCCAGATCGACTCCGTGCTCCGAGGCACAGGCTCGACAAAAGTCAACCTGATCGGTCACAGCCAGGGCGCTTTGACCGCTCGGTATGCTGCGGCGCTAGCGCCACAAAAGGTTGCGTCCGTGACGTCGGTCAGCGGTCCCAATCACGGCTCGGAGCTGGCTGACTTCCTGCGCAAGGCATTGATCCCTGGGCGGCTGCCGGAGACCGTGGCCCAGAATGTAGCCACATTGTTTTCCGATTTTCTGTCTCTGCTCAGCGGGCACAAAACACTGCCTCGCCATGCACTGGCAGCACTTAATGCGCTGACAACAGAGGGTGTCGGCCAATTCAACGACAAATACCCGCAGGGCCTACCCAAAACCTGGGGTGGCCAGGGAGCCGAGCGCGTCGATGGCGTTCGCTATTATTCGTGGAGTGGTGTTGTACCCGAGTTGACCGTGCAGGCCCTCGATCCGGTGCAGGGCATCTGCCTGGCCCTGTCGAAGTATTTCATTACAGAACCCGCGCAGAACGACGGTTTTGTCGGCCGCTTCAGTTCACACCTCGGCACCGTGATCCGTTCCGATTATCCGCTCGACCATTTGCGCAGCCTGCGTCGAGGCATCGGTCAGCGCTTCACGGAAAACGATCCCGTCAAGCTTTACGTCGAACACGCCTTGCGCCTGCAAGCGGCTAATCTCTAGCGACCGGTATCAGACGAGCGAATGGAACTTTGCAGAGAAATCGGCCACTGAATCCGGTACGCTCACTCCTTTAACGATTTGATTGGAGAGTTTCCCCATGGCTAAAGCCACTGCCCGCCACATCCTGGTTTCCAGCGAAGCCAAGTGCAACGAACTCAAGGCCCAGATCGAAGGTGGCGCTGATTTCGCCGAAGTGGCCAAGGCCAACTCCACCTGCCCGTCCAGCCGCCAGGGCGGCGACCTGGGTTCGTTCGGTCCTGGCCAGATGGTCAAGGAATTCGACACCGTGGTGTTCAGCGCGCCGATCAACGTCGTGCAAGGCCCGGTGAAGACCCAGTTTGGTTACCACCTGCTGGAAGTCACCAGCCGTCAGGACTGATATTCAGCCCGACCTGCTGTGCAACGGCCCGCCTGATGGCGGGCCGTTTTGTTTTGGTTACACCACACCGCTGGCGAACGGCGCGCCGCTCGCGTACAAATTGCGCTTATCGATTACCCGGCTTTAAGGCTGACAATGCGACTGGCTTTCCCGACATTGATGTTCACTGCCGTGACCCTGCTGCTTGGGATCACCGGTGTGGACGCCGCACCGCAGCATGCGATGACCGTCTATGGCGAACCGGCAAAATACCCGCCCGGCTTCAGTCACTTCGATTACACCAACGTCCGGGCGCCCAAGGGCGGGACGATGCGCCGCTCGGCCATCGAGATCGGCCACTTCGATCATGTCCTGCCGTACATCGACAAAGGCATCGGCGTCAGCCAGATCGACGGTTTGCTGTACTCCCCGCTGGCCCAGCGCTCGCTCGACGAGCCCTACACCGTATACGGCCTCGTAGCGCAGAAAATGGAACGCTCGGATGACGGCCTGTCGTTGCGTTTCTTCATCAATCCCAAGGCCCGCTTCGCCGATGGCAAACCGATCACCGCCGAAGACGTGCGCTACACCTATGATTTGCTGATGACTCAGGGCAGCCTGCGTTATCGCACCCAGTTCGCCGACGTCAAAGGCGTCGAAGTGGAAGCCCCGCTCACCGTGCGCTTCGACTTCAAAAGCAACGAGAACCGCACCCTGCCGCTGGACATCTCGACCCTGCCGGTATTTCCCGAACATTGGTGGAAGACCCGTGATTTCGCCGGCGGTGGCGGCTATGAACCGCCGCTGGGCAGCGGCCCGTATCGGGTCGGCAAGGTCGACTCCGGGCGCAGCATCACCTTTGAACGCAATCCCGACTGGTGGGGCAAGGACCTGCCGGTCAGCCGTGGCCTGTACAACTTCGATCACTTCAGCATCGAGTACTTCGGCGACACCGACGTCGCCCGCCAGGTCTTGCGCGGCGGCGCCTATGACTACAACCGCGAATTCTCCGCCACCGGCTACTCCATCGGTTACGAGAGCCCGGCCCTGAGCGACGGCCGCCTGCAAAAGGCTCACCTGGCCACCGAAGCGCCGCAGTCGGCCCAGGGTTTCGTGTTCAACCTGCAAAAGCCGATGTTCCAGGATCGCCGCGTTCGCCAGGCACTGGCCATGCTCTGGGATTTCGAGTGGAGCAACCGGCAGATGATGCGCAACATGTACATCCGCCAGCAAAGTTACTTTTCCAACAGTGATCTGGCCGCCCGCCAACTGCCGGATGCCGCGGAGCTGAAGATTCTCGAACCCTTGCGCGGGCAAATTCCCGACGAGGTGTTCACCCAGGTCTTCGAAGCGCCGAAGACCGATGGCAGCGGCCTTATCCGCGACAAACAACTGCAAGCGCTGGCGCTGCTGGAACAGGCCGGCTGGAGACCCGATGGCGATCAATTGGTCAACGACCGTGGCGAGCCGTTGAGTTTCACTTTCCTGGTCAGCCAGAACGGCATGGACCGCCTGCTGCTGCCGTACAAGCGCACGCTGAAGCAGATCGGCATCAACCTCGACATCCGTCGCATCGACTCCTCGCAGTACGTCAATCGCCTGATGAGTCGTGACTACGACATGATCGTCACCGGTTACCCGGTCACCACCTCCCCCGGCGGCGAACTGTTGAACTACTTCGGTTCGGCGTCGGCCAACGATCCCGGCGCCAACAACTACATGGTGCTGAAGAACCCGGCAGTCGACACCCTGATCAACGGCCTGATCCGCGCCTCGACCCAGGCCGACATGCTGCGTTACGCCCATGCGCTGGACCGGGTGCTGCAATGGAACTACTACTGGATTCCCAACTATTACCCGCCGGGCACATCGACCGTGTGGTGGAACCGCTTCGGTATTCCCACCGTGCAGGCGAGCAATGACGAAGCGATCGAGAGCTGGTGGGAAATCAGCAGTACACCGCTGACCAACCAGCAGATGACGGCCGAGAAAATCAGCCGTGGCAGACCCGGAGGGCCGCACTGATGTGGGCTTACATACTGCGGCGCTTGCTGCTGATCATCCCGACGCTGGTGATCATTCTGCTGGTCAATTTCGTGATCATCCAGGCCGCGCCGGGTGGTCCGGTGGAACAGGCCATCGCCCACTTGCAGGGGATCGGCGGCGCCAGTGTCGGCGGCGGTGCCAGCGAGACCATGAGCGGCACGTCCCGCGCCAGCCGTGGCCTCGATCCGCAATTGATCAAGGACATCGAAAAACAGTACGGCTTCGACAAACCGGCCCATGAACGCCTGTGGCTGATGCTCAAGAACTACGCGCAACTGGATTTCGGCAAGAGCTTCTTCCGCGGCGCGACGGTTACCGACCTGATCCTGCAGAAAATGCCGGTGACCATTTCCCTCGGGCTGTGGGCGACGCTGATCACTTATCTGGTGTCGATCCCGCTGGGCATCCGCAAAGCCGTGCACCACGGCAGCCATTTCGATATCTGGAGCAGCACGGCGATCATCATCGGCTATGCCATGCCGGCATTCCTGTTCGCGATGTTCCTGATCGTGGTGTTCGCCGGCGGCACGTCGCTGAACTGGTTTCCGGTGCGCGGGCTGGTGTCCGACAATTTCGAATCCCTGTCGACGCTGGGCAAGATCACCGACTATTTCTGGCACCTGGTATTGCCGGTCACAGCGCTGGTGATCGGCGGTTTCGCCACCCTGACCATTCTCACCAAGAACTCGTTCCTCAATGAAATCACACGCCAATACGTGGTCACCGCACGCGCCAAAGGCCTGAGCGAAAACCGGGTGCTGTACGGGCACGTGTTCCGCAACGCGATGCTGCTGGTGGTGTCGGGCATTCCCCAGGCGTTCATCAGCGTGTTCTTCGCCGGCTCATTGCTGATCGAAGTGATCTTCTCCCTCGACGGCCTTGGGCGCATGAGTTACGAAGCGGCCGTGTCCCGTGATTATCCGGTGGTGTTCGGCTCGCTGTTCATCTTTACCCTGTTCGGCCTCCTGATAAAACTGATCGGCGACCTGTGCTACACGCTGGTCGACCCGCGCATCGACTTCGCCGCGAGGAACGCCTGATGCTCAAGCTCTCGCCTCTGGGCCGTCGCCGCTTCGAACGCTTCAAGAAAAACCGCCGGGGCTGGTGGTCGTTGTGGCTGTTCATTGGTCTGTTCGTAATCAGCCTTGGTGGCGAGTTGATCGCCAACGACAAACCTCTGATCGTCAGCTATCAGGGCCAGTGGTACTTCCCGGTGTTCAAGCGTCACACCGAACAGGAGTTCGGCGGGCAACTGCCGTTCCAGGCCGATTACCGCAGCGATTACGTGCAGAAGCTGATTCGCAAGGACGGTGGCTGGCTGCTGTTTCCGCCAATTCCGTTCAGTGACGACACCCCCAACTACGACCTCAACAAACCAGCACCGAGCCCACCGACTTCGGTCAACTGGCTGGGCACCGACGATCAGGCGCGCGACGTACTGGCTCGGGTGATTTTCGGCGCGCGGGTGTCGATCCTGTTCGCCCTGATGCTGACCTTCGTCAGCGCCCTGATCGGCATCGCGGCCGGCGCCCTGCAGGGCTATTACGGAGGCTGGGTCGATCTGCTCGGTCAGCGTTTGCTGGAAGTCTGGTCGGGGTTGCCGGTGCTTTATCTGCTGATCATCCTTTCGGGATTCGTCGAGCCGAACTTCTGGTGGCTGCTGGGGATCATGGCGCTGTTTTCCTGGCTGGCATTGGTGGACGTGGTGCGCGCCGAGTTCCTGCGCGGTCGCAACCTCGAGTACGTCAAGGCTGCGCGAGCTCTGGGCTTGAGCGATCGCAAAGTGATTGTCCGGCACATCCTGCCCAACGCGATGAACGCAACCCTGAGCTACCTGCCCTTCATTCTGACCGGGGCGATTTCGACCCTGACCGCGTTGGACTTCCTCGGCTTCGGCATGCCCGCCGGCAGCGCTTCACTGGGTGAGTTGATCGGTCAGGGCAAACAGAACCTGCAAGCGCCGTGGCTCGGGTTGACCGCGTTTTTCACCCTGGCGCTGATTCTTTCCCTGTTGGTATTCATCGGCGAAGCGTTACGCGATGCCTTTGACCCGCGCTCATGAACGGAACCTTGATATGACTGACAATCTGATCGAAATCCGTGATCTCAGCGTCGCCTTCCACGGCCATACTGTGGTGCGCAACCTGTGCCTGGACATCCGTCCCGGCGAGTGCCTGGCACTGGTCGGTGAGTCGGGCTCGGGCAAGTCGGTGACGGCCCATTCGATCCTGCAACTGCTGCCCGAATGCGATGCCCGGACCACCGGCAGCATCCGTTATCGTGGCCAGGAACTGGTCGGCGCCGATCCCAAGACCCTGCGCGATCTGCGGGGCAACCGCATCGCCATGATTTTCCAGGAGCCGATGACCTCGCTCAATCCGTTGCACACGATTGAAAAGCAGATCGGCGAAACCCTGCTGCTGCACCGTGGCCTCGGTGGCAAGGAAGCTCAGGCGCGGATCCTCGAACTGCTCGAACTGGTGGGCATCCAGAAACCGAAAGAACGGCTGAAGGCTTATCCGCATCAACTGTCCGGCGGCCAGCGCCAACGGGTGATGATCGCTATGGCCCTGGCCTGCGAACCTGAATTGCTGATCGCCGACGAGCCGACCACCGCCCTCGATGTGACCGTACAGCGCAAGATCCTGTTGCTGCTCAAGTCCCTGCAACGGCGCCTGGGCATGTCACTGCTGCTGATCAGCCATGACCTCAATCTGGTGCGCAGCATCGCCCAACGGGTGTGCGTGATGAAGGCCGGACAGATCGTCGAGCAGGCGCCGTGCGAAACCCTGTTCACCGAGCCGAAACACCCTTACAGCTGCGTGTTGCTCAACGCTGAACCGGAAGGCGAAGCGCTGCCCCGGGACGAACGGGAAAACGTGCTGGAGGTCGATGACCTGCGGGTTGATTTCACGGTCGGTGGCGGGCTGTTCCAGCGCAAGCAATACCTGCGCGCGGTGGACGGCATCAGCCTGAACATCCAGCGCGGCAAGACGCTGGGCATCGTCGGCGAGTCCGGTTCAGGCAAGTCCACTCTTGGCCAGGCGATCCTGCGGCTGCTCGACTCCAAGGGCAGCATTCGCTTCCAGGGCACGGCACTCGACGGCCTCGACCAGAAACAGATGCGGCCGTGGCGCCGGCAGATGCAGGTGGTGTTCCAGGATCCGTTCGGCAGCCTCAGCCCGCGCATGTCGGTGGCGCAGATCATCAGCGAAGGGCTGGAAGTGCATTGCCAGTCGACCGCCGACGAGTGCGACGATCAGGTGATCCGCGTGCTCAAGGAAGTCGGCCTCGACCCCGAAAGTCGCCATCGCTATCCCCATGAATTCTCCGGTGGTCAGCGCCAGCGTATTGCCATCGCCCGGGCTCTGGTGCTCAAACCGGCGCTGATCCTGCTCGACGAGCCGACTTCGGCACTGGATCGCACCGTGCAGAAGCAGGTGGTCGCCCTGCTCCGCCAGCTTCAGGAAAAACATGGCCTGACGTATCTGTTCATCAGTCACGACCTCGCTGTGGTGCGGGCGCTGGCCCACGACATGATCGTGATCAAGGACGGCAAAGTGGTCGAACGCGGCGCCAGTCATGACGTGTTCGATTCACCGCAGCATCCCTATACCAAAGAGCTGTTGGCGGCGGCGCATCCGGGATAGGCATAATCGCGCCACCTGACTTCCGCCAATGGACGCCGCCATGAACACCACCGAAAGCCTCAAGGATTACCAACGGGTTCGCACCCTGGCGATCCGTTCGTTGTTCGAGATCATCGAGCAATCCAGTGAAGGCACGGTGATTGTCGACCGCGACGCGAACATCGTCTGGATGAACGAGCGCTACGCACGACGCTTCGGACTTGACTCAGCGGCCGGGGCCATCGGCAAGCCCTGTGAAAGCGTGATCCCCGGCAGCCTGCTGCGTGAGGTGGTGCGCACCGGGCGGCCGATTCTGCTGGACATGCAGGACACGCCGAAAGAGCCGCTGGTGGTAATGCGCCTGCCGATCCATGACGACGCCGGCGCGGTGATCGGCGCCATCGGTTTTGCCCTGTTCGACGAATTGCGCACGCTGTCGCCGATGCTCAAGCGCTACCTGAGCATGCAGGAAGAACTGGCCTCGACCCGTTCTTTGCTGCGCGCCCGGCAAACCAAATACAACTTCGCCCATTTCATCGGCACCAGCGCTGCCAGCCTGGAAGTCAAACGCCGTGCCCGTCGCAGCGCGAGCGCTGAGTCGCCGGTTCTGTTGCTGGGTGAAACAGGCAGCGGCAAGGAATTGCTGGCGCAGGCGATCCACGGCGCTTCGCCTCGGGCGCACAAGGCGTTCGTCAGCATCAACAGCGCGGCGATTCCCGAGGCGCTGCTTGAAGCCGAGTTCTTCGGCACCGCCCCCGGCGCCTTCACCGGTGCCGACCGCAAGGGCCGCACCGGCAAACTGCAGATCGCTCAGGGCGGGACGCTGTTTCTCGACGAGATCGGCGACATGCCGCTGCCACTGCAAAGCAAATTGCTGCGGGTACTTCAGGAGAAAGAGTTCGAACCTGTAGGCTCCAATGATGTAATCCAGAGCGATGTGCGGGTGATTGCCGCGACCTCGACGGATCTGGAGGCAGCGATCAAGCGCGGCGAGTTCCGCGCGGATTTGTATTACCGCCTCAACGTGCTTCCGATTCAGGTGCCGCCGCTGCGGGAACGGCTGGATGATCTGCCGGCGCTCAGTGAGGCGATTCTGGAGGAGTTGCGCAGTCAGCATGAGTTGAACCGCGAAGCGCTGGAGTTGCTGGGTCAGCATGCCTGGCCGGGGAATATCCGCGAGCTGCGCAACGTGCTGGAGCGAGCGGCATTGCTCAGTGATGACTTGATGCTGACGGCGGATGACATTCGGGCGGCGATTGGCACGTTTACACCGGTTGAGCGAGCGCTGACACCTCTGTCACAACCGGCAACCCAAGAGACCTTCAGTCAGGCTCGCGAGCGGTTTGACCGGCAGTTGATTCAATCAACCCTCGCGCAATGCGGGGGCAAGGTGATCGAGGCCGCTGAGCGGCTGGGACTTGGGCGTTCGACGTTGTACAAGAAGATGATTGCGCTCGGGATCGCAGAGTCTCAATAGAGAGACATCATTCTCCATAGAGAGACAACATCAAAAGCTTCGCGGGCAAGCCCGCTCCCACGGGGGAATGCATTCAAATGTGGGAGCGGGCTTGCCCGCGAAAGCGCCTTCCGATTCACAGAAGTCTCAAAATAGAGACAAAATCTATAAAACCACCGCTAAAACTCAAACTAATTCCTTTTATTTCAACAACTTAACCCTCTGGCACAGATCTCGCTATAGCCCTTCCCACACCCGTTCCACCCACAAAAATAACAATCGAAGGAGCACACCATGAGTGTGATCATCGCCTTGGCAGCCCTCGCGCTGCTGATGCTCGCGGCCTACCGTGGCTACAGCGTTATCCTTTTTGCCCCGATCGCCGCCCTCGGCGCCGTCCTGTTCACCGACCCGTCCGCCGTCGCCCCCGCTTTCACCGGGGTGTTCATGGAAAAGATGGTCGGTTTCATCAAACTGTATTTCCCGGTGTTCCTGCTCGGTGCTGTGTTCGGCAAGCTGATCGAGCTGTCGGGTTTTTCGCGCTCGATCGTCGCGGCAGCGATTCGTCTGCTCGGCACCCGCCAGGCGATGCTCGTGATCGTGCTGGTCTGCGCCCTGCTCACCTACGGCGGTGTTTCGCTGTTCGTCGTGGTATTCGCGGTCTACCCGTTTGCAGCGGAAATGTTCCGCCAGAGCAACATCCCCAAGCGCCTGATTCCGGCGACCATCGCCCTCGGTGCATTCTCCTTCACCATGGACGCCCTGCCCGGCACGCCGCAGATCCAGAACATCATCCCCAGCACCTTTTTCAACACCACGGCGTGGGCAGCGCCATGGCTGGGTGTGATCGGCACGATTTTCGTGTTCTGCGCCGGCATGCTGTTCCTGCAGCGCCAGCGCAACAAGGCTCAGCGCGCCGGTGAAGGCTACGGCACCGAACTGCGCAACGAACCGGAAACCGCCGAAGACCTGAAACTGCCGAACCCGTGGATTGCCCTCTCGCCGCTGCTGGCGGTGGGCATCATGAACCTGCTGTTCACCCAGTGGATTCCGCAGTGGTACGGCAAGACACACAGCCTCGCGCTGCCGGGCATGGCCGCGCCGGTCACTACTGAAATTGCCAAACTCACGGCGATCTGGGCGGTGCAGGCAGCATTATTGGTGGGCATCCTGATGGTGCTGGCATTCGGTTTCAAAGCAATCAAAAGCAAGCTCGCCGAAGGCAGCAAAAGCGCAGTCAGCGGTGCACTGCTGGCGGCGATGAATACTGCGTCGGAATACGGTTTCGGTGCGGTCATCGCCTCGTTGCCAGGTTTCCTGGTGCTGGCCGACTGGCTCAAAAGCATTCCCAATCCGCTGGTCAACGAAGCGATCACCGTGACCCTGCTGGCCGGTATCACCGGTTCCGCTTCGGGCGGCATGAGCATCGCGCTGGCAGCGATGTCCGAACAATTCATCAGCGCCGCCCACGCCGCCAACATTCCACTGGAGGTGCTGCACCGAGTGGCCGCGATGGCCAGCGGCGGCATGGACACCCTGCCGCACAACGGCGCGGTGATCACCCTGCTCGCCGTCACCGGCCTGACTCACCGTGAGGCCTACAAGGACATTTTCTGTATTACGCTGATCAAGACCCTGGCGGTTTTCGTGGTGATCGGCACTTTCTACGCCACTGGCATTGTGTGAGGTATTGATGACGACTCTTTCTGGCAAGACCGCACTGGTTACGGGCTCCACCAGCGGCATCGGGCTGGGCATCGCCCTGACGCTGGCCAAGGCCGGCGCCAACCTGATCCTCAACGGCTTTGGCGATGCTTCGAAGGTGATCGCCGAAGTCGAACAGTTCGGCGGCAAGGTCGGCCATCACCCGGCGGACGTCAGCGACCCGGCGCAGATCGCCGACATGATCGCCTACGCCGAGCGCGAGTTCGGCGGCGTGGACATTCTGGTCAACAACGCCGGCATCCAGCACGTCGCGGCCGTTGAAGAATTTCCGGTGGAGCGCTGGGATTCGATCATCGCGATCAACCTGTCCTCGGTGTTTCACAGCACTCGCCTGAGTTTGCCGGGCATGCGCGCCAAGGGTTGGGGGCGGATCGTCAACATCGCTTCGGTGCACGGTCTGGTCGGTTCCACCGGCAAAGCCGCGTATGTGGCGGCCAAGCATGGGGTGATCGGCCTGACCAAGGTGGTCGGCCTGGAAACCGCCGCCAGCAACGTCACCTGCAACGCCATCTGCCCGGGCTGGGTGCTGACGCCACTGGTGCAAAAGCAGATCGATGATCGCGCGGCCAAGGGCGTCGACCCGCAGCAGGCGCAACACGATCTGCTGGCCGAGAAACAGCCGTCGCTGGAGTTCGTCACCCCGGCGCATCTGGGTGAACTGGTGCTGTTTCTGTGCAGCGAGGCCGGCAGCCAGGTGCGTGGCGCCGCGTGGAATATCGATGGCGGGTGGCTGGCGCAGTAAGCTTGCAACTGATCGCTCCCACGCTGTCGTGGGAGCCTTCTGACCAACAATAAGAGGCAAACCATGTCCGACATTCTCTGGCAGCCCGATGCCAAACGCATTGCCCGGTCCCGCATGGACGGTTTTCGGCGCTTCATCATTCAGCGTCACCATCTGCACCTCGACGACTACCCGGCCCTGCACCAATGGTCCATCGGCCAGCGCGAAGCGTTCTGGCAGGCGATCGTTGATTTCTTCGGCATCAGTTTTCACACCCAGCCCGACGCGGTTCTGCGCGAAGGCTTGAAGATGCCTGGCGCCGAATGGTTTCCCGGCGCCACCCTGAATTTCGCTGAACACCTGCTGAGTCGCCGCGACGATGCCATCGCTGTGATCGCTATCGGGGAAAACGGCCAGCGTGAACTGCTGACCTGGGCCGAACTGGCCCAACAGGTCGCCGGGTTCCAGGCCAGCCTGCAAGCGGCCGGCGTCGTGGTCGGCGACCGGGTCGCGGCCTGCATGCCCAACACCTGGCAAACCCTGGTGGCGATGCTCGCGACTACCAGCCTCGGCGCAATCTGGTCGTGCTCATCACCGGACTTCGGCACCCACGGCGTGATCGACCGTTTCGGCCAGATCGAACCGAAAGTGCTGATTACCTGCGCCGGTTACCGTTACGCCGGCAAAGAGATCGACCAGACCGTCAAGATCAACGAAATCCTCGAACAGCTGCCGTCTCTGCAACAGCTGATCATCGTCCCTTATGCACGCCCCCACGCCCATGCCACGGATTACCGGACGCCCGCCAACGTCACGCTGTGGGACGACTTCTATGAACCCGGCGATGAGCCGCAGTTCGTCCCGGTGCCGTTCGATCATCCGCTGTACGTGCTGTATTCCAGCGGCACCACCGGCGTGCCGAAGTGCATCGTTCACAGCACCGGCGGCGTGTTGTTGCAACACGTCAAGGAGCACGGGCTGCATGTCGACCTGGGCCCCGGCGACCGTTTGTTCTACTACACCACTTGTGGCTGGATGATGTGGAACTGGCTGGTCTCGGCGCTGGCGGTCGGCAGCGCGGTGGTGCTGTATGACGGCTCACCGTTTTATCCGGACAACGAGCGGTTGCTGGAGCTGCTCGACGACGAGCAAGTCAGCGTGTTCGGCACCAGCCCGAAATTCCTCGCGACCCTGGAAGGCAGCGGCATCAAACCGCGCGAAAGCTACGACTTGAGCCATCTGAAGACCCTGCTCTGCACCGGCTCCGCGCTGTCGCCCCAGAGTTATGACTTCGTTTATCGCGACTTCAAACCGGACGTGTGCCTGTCCTCGATGTCCGGCGGTACGGACATCGTGTCCTGCTTCGTCAATGGCAACCCGATGTCAGCGGTACGCCGGGGCGAGATCATGGGCAAGAGCCTGGCCATGGCGGTGGAAGTGTGGAATGACGCCGGGCAACCGGTCGTTGGCGAAAAAGGCGAACTGGTGTGTACCCGGCCATTCCCGGCGATGCCCATCGGACTCTGGAACGATCCCGACGGCGAGAAGCTGCGCAAATCCTATTTCAGCCAGTTCCCCGGCGTCTGGGCCCAGGGTGACTACGCCGAGCAACTGCCCCACGGCGGAATGCTGATCCACGGCCGCTCCGACGCCGTGCTCAACCCCGGCGGCGTGCGCATCGGCACGGCGGAAATCTACCGGCAGGTTGAAAAAGTCCCGCAAGTGCTGGACAGCGTGGCCATCGGCCAACAGTGGCTGGACGACGTGCGGGTGGTGCTGTTCGTGCGCCTCAAGGACGGCGTAGCGCTGGATGAGGCGCTGCAACAGCAGATTCGCCAGGTGATCCGCGCCAACACCACACCGCGCCATGTACCGGCGAAGATCGTCGCGGTCACCGACATTCCGCGCACCATCAGCGGCAAAGTGGTGGAGCTGGCCGTGCGCAATGTGGTGCACGGTGAACCGGTGAAAAACACCGATGCACTGGCCAATCCGCAAGCGCTTGAGCAGTTTCGCAATCGGGTCGAACTTCGCGACTGACGCCTGTCAGTCCATCAGTCCCCACTCGCCGGTCGAGGGCGGTGGGGACGGCATGGTATCGGCGTGCAGCTTCAGACGCAGGCGCAGGTTGTTGACAGAATCTGCGTTTTTCAGGGCCTCGTCTTCATCGATCACCCCTTCTGCCACCAACGCAAACAGTGCACCGTCGAAGGTCTGCATGCCCAATTCCGCCGATTTATCCATGATGGTTTTCAGCTCGCCAAAGTCATTGCGCCGGATCAGGTCGGCAATCGTCGGAGTACCGAGCATCACCTCGGCGGCGGCCCGTCGCTGACCGTCCCGGGTTCGTACCAGACGCTGGGAGACGAACGCCTTGAGGTGATTGCCCAAGGCATGCAATAGCTGCGGCCGGCGCTCTTCGGGGAAGAAATTGATGATCCGGTCCAGCGCCTGATTGGCGTTGTTGGCGTGCAACGTCGACAGCACCAGATGCCCGGTTTCGGCGAAGGCCAGCGCATGCTCCATGGTCTCGCGGTCACGGATTTCGCCGATCAGCACCACGTCCGGAGCCTGGCGCAGGGTGTTTTTCAGTGCGGCGTGAAAGCTGCGGGTATCGACCCCGACTTCGCGCTGGTTGATGATCGATTTCTTGTGGCGATGGATGTATTCCACCGGGTCTTCGATGGTGATGATGTGCCCGCTGCTATGGCGATTGCGATGGTCGATCAGCGCCGCCAGCGACGTGGACTTGCCCGAATCGGTGGCGCCGACGAACAGGATCAGGCCTTGCTTGAGCATCACCGATTCGAGCAATACCGACGGCAGTTTCAGGTCTTCGAATCGCGGAATGTCGAGTTTGACGTTACGGATCACGATCGACACGTCGTTGCGCTGTTTGAAGATGTTGACCCGGAAGCGCCCGATGCCGGTGCGGGAAATCGCCAGGTTCATTTCCAGATCCCGGTCGAACTCCCGGCGCTGCTCGGCGTCCATCAGGGAGGCGGCGACAGTTGCCACTTCGCCGGGTTTGAACGGCTGATCGCTCAGCGGCGTCAGCACCCCGTCGAACCGCGCACTGGGCGGCGCGCCCGTGGACAGGAACAGATCCGAACCGTGGCGGCTCGCCAGTTGTTTGAGTAGTGCGTCGATTTCCATGGCCAAAAGCACCTGCGAAGCTTTCAATGAACTAAAGACCGTGCGTCGTGACGCGACGGGCCTTACAGCGTCTACCGCACTAGGATAGTAGACGCCGCCTCACCGACCGACGCCCAGGATTGATGTGATGAACGCTGTACCGAACACCAACGACGCCCAGGCATTGATTGCCCGCACCGACTGGAGTCGCAGCCCGCTGGGCGCCTCCGGCACCTGGCCACAGAGCCTGCGCACCGCGGTGGACATCGTGATTCACTCGCCGATGCCGATGCTGCTGTTGTGGGGCCCGCAGCTCACCCAGATCTACAACGACGGCTTCGCGCTGCTCGCAGGGAGCAAGCATCCGCACGCTTTCGGACAACCGGCGCACCAGATATGGCCGGAACTTCGAGACTTTACCGACCCGATTTACAGCGCGGTCCTACAAGGCCAGGTGCGAACCTACAGCGAACGGCGCTTCACCCTGCAACGGGACGGCCAGGATTCCGACTTCTGGCTGGACCTGACCTACAGCCCGATCCGCGACGAAAGCGCGCAAGTGGCGGGCATTCTGGTCACCGCCATCGAAACCAACGAACGCCGGCGCATCGCCCTGGAACTGCAGCAGCGCTCCGAAGACAGCCTCAAGGCCCAGCGCGAAAGCGAAGAACGCCTGCAACTGGCGCTGGCAGCCACCGATGCGGTCGGCACCTGGGATTGGGACATCGGCGAAGACCGCTTCATCGCCGATGCGCATTTCGCCCAGTTGCACGGTGTCGATCCGGCCCTGGCCGGTCAGCTGCCGATCAGCGAATACCTGCACGGCGTGCACCCCGAAGACCGCGCGCTGATTGCCCGCAGCATCAAGCACTGCATCACCCACGGCACCGAATACGCCGAGGAATACCGCCTGCTGCAAGCCAATGGCGAGCTGCGCTGGGTGTTTGCCCGCGGGCGCTGCTACAAGGACCATCATGGCCGGCCGATGCGCTTTCTCGGTGCCGCGCTGGACCTGACCGAGCGCAAGCACACGGAGCAGGCACTGCGTCAAAGTCAGACCGAGCTGCAACTGATCATCAACGCCATGCCGATCCTGATCAGCTATGTCGACCATGAGGAACGCTTTCGCCTGAACAACGCCGCGTACCTCGACTGGTACGGGCTCACGCCGCAAGAGCTGTACGGTCGCACGATCCGCGAGGTCATCGGAGAAGAGGCCTATTTCCTGCGGGCGCCTTACATTGCCGAAGCCCTGGCCGGCCGCCCCTGCTCGTTCAGCCTGTACACGCCACACCGCGACGGCAGCCAGAGGCATGCCTTGATGAACTACTTGCCGCGCCACGGCGCGGACGGTGCGGTGAACGGTTTCTACATCTTCGTGATCGACGAGACCGAACGCAAAAAGACCGAAGAAGCTCTGCGCAACCTCAATGAAACCCTTGAGGAACGTGTCAGTGCGCGCACCGAACAACTGGCCCAGGCCAACCAGCGTTTGCAGAATGAGATGTTCGAACGCGAGCGCGCCGAGGACGCCCTGCGCCACGCGCAAAAAATGGAAGCGGTCGGCCAGCTCACCGGCGGCATCGCCCATGACTTCAACAACATGCTGACCGGCATCATCGGCAGCCTCGACCTGATGCAGCGCTACATCGCCAGTGGCCGCGCCGATGAAATCGGCCGCTTTACCGACGCGGCGGTGTCCTCGGCCAACCGCGCGGCGGCGCTGACCCATCGTCTGCTGGCGTTCTCCCGGCGCCAGTCGCTGGATCGCAAGACCCTCGACGTCAACGAGCTGATCCACTCGCTGGAAGACCTGATTCGCCGCACCAAGGGTGATCCGATCGAGCTCAAGTTGCGCCTTGCCGACAACCTATGGTCGGTCAGCACCGATGTCAGCCAACTGGAAAACGCCCTGCTCAACCTCGTGATCAACGCCCGCGACGCCATGCCGGACGGCGGTGAACTGCTGATCGAAACCGCCAACGTCTACCTCGACGGCAACGACATCACCACCCTCGAACCGGTCAAGGCCGGAGACTATCTGATGCTCGCGGTGAGCGACAACGGTACCGGCATGACGCCTTCGGTACGTTCGAAGGCGTTCGATCCGTTCTTTACCACCAAACCGATTGGCCAGGGCACTGGACTCGGGTTGTCGATGATTTATGGCTTTGCCCAACAATCGGGCGGGCACGTCAGCCTCGACAGCCTGCCGGGTCAGGGCACCTGCGTGCGCCTGTACTTGCCGCGTTTGTATGCACTGGAACCGGAGCGGCCGGTCATCGAAACGGTCACCGAGGCCCCCGCTGTCGCCACCGGCGAAACCGTGGTGGTGGTCGAGGACGATCCGGCGGTGCGCATGCTGGTCATGGACCTGCTCAAGGAGCTGGGTTATCGCGCCCATGAAGCCGAGGACGCCAAGGGCGCCCTGCCATTGCTCGAATCGGATCTGCGGGTTGACCTGCTGGTGACCGACGTCGGCCTGCCGGGCATGAACGGTCGGCAAATGGCGGAGATCGCCCGCCAGCACCGTCCGGGGCTCAAAGTGTTGTTCATGACCGGTTACGCGCAGAAAGCCGCCGAGCGTCAGGGCTTCCTCGAGGACGGCATGGACATGGTCGCCAAGCCGTTTTCCATCGAACAGCTGGCCGGCAAGATCCGCACGATGATCAGCCAAAACCCGTGACTTGAGGCATAATCCGCGCCCCGCCGTCACCCCGCTACAGGTATTGCACGATGAAAGCCCAAGCCCGCCACATTCTGGTGAAAACCGCCGAAGAGGCTGAAAAACTCAAACAACGCATCGCCAACGGTGAAGCGTTCGATGTGCTGGCGAAGAAATTTTCGACCTGCCCGTCCGGCAAGCGCGGCGGCGATCTGGGTGAAGTGCGGCCGGGGCAGATGGTCGGCGCGATCGACGCGGTGATCTTCAAGAAACCGTTGCGCACCGTGCACGGGCCGATCAAGAGCAAATTTGGGTATCACCTGGTGCAGGTGTTTTACCGCGACTGAGTGATTGGCTTCAGGGCCTCTTCGCGGGCAAGTCGAATCGTCGCACCGCCGCTCCCACAAGGTTCTGCTGTGTGGCATCGATAGCATTCACAACAGTCATCCCTGTGGGAGCGGGCTTGCCCGCGAACCGATTGCGCAGCAATCGGCCATTCACCGATTACTTCGGAATCAGAGCTCCGGGTACTTGAATAACCTGGCTCGCTAACAGATGGCCGGCCTGCGCCGCTTCCGTCGGGCTCCCTCCAAGCAAGCGACTCGCCAGATACGCCGCACTGAACGAATCTCCCGCCGCCGTGGTGTCCACCACCTTCTTGACCTTCTGCGCCGGGACTTCGAACGCTTCCCCGTCGCAACGGATCAGACAGGCTTCAGACCCGCGCTTGAGCACCACTTCCGGCGTGCCGATCTGCGCGTACGCTTCAAACACCGCATCACAGTCCTCGAAATGGAACAGCGCCTGCTCGTCGTCCACCGTCAGCAACGCCAGATCGACATGGGGCAACACGCTGCGATAGGCCGCCCGCGCCTCCTCCACTGAAGCCCACAGGCGTGGCCGGTAGTTGTTGTCGAAGACGATTCGCGCATCACGCTGACGGGCTTCGATCAAGGTCTCGATCAGTTTTTCCCGCCCCTGCGCACCGAGTACCGCCAGCGTGATACCGCTGAAATACAGCGCGTCGTAATCGGGCAGCGCCGCCAGAATCGGCGCGGCCGCCGGCGTGGTGAAGCAGTCGCGAACGGCGGCTTCGTTGCGCCAGTAAAGGAAACGGCGCTCCCCGGCAGCGTCGGTCTGGATGCAATACAAACCAGGCAGACGACCGGGCAAACGCTGGACCAGATCCAGACCAATGCCTTCGTCGGCCCAGATGCGGCACATCGCGTCACTGAAGCTGTCGTCACCCAGCGCCGTGACGTAATCGACCTGCGCCTTGTCGCCCATGGCGCGGGACAAATAGACCGCCGTGTTCAGCGTGTCACCACCAAAGCTCTGTTGCAGGCTGCCGTCGGCACGTTGCTGGAGTTCGATCATGCATTCGCCGATCAGCGCGATGCGCGGGGTGTTCGGACCCAATGGACTGAGCGTGTTCATCAGAAGCAGGTTTCCATGGTTTCGATCACCGACAGCTGCTCGTCAACCAGCAGGCCCACGCGCCATTTGTCGAAGGTCAGGCATGGGTGCGAAGTGCCAAAGGAAATGATGTCGCCGACGCGCAATTCCACGCCCGGCGCCACGGTCATGAACGCGTGCTGGTCCATCACCGCCGTCACCTTGCAGGCGCCGACATCGTCGCCCACCGCTGGCAGCACACCGGCCTTGTAACGCAGCAACGGCACCGGCATCCCGGCATCGAACGCCACGTCACGCTTGCCCAGGGCAATCACCGCAAAACCCGGCTCCGGCATCGACTGCACGTGCGCCCAGACTTCCAGCGCCGGACGCAGGCCTTCGTGCAGGTCGCTGCGACGGTCGAGCACGCAGCACTGCGCTTCTTTATAGATGCCGTGGTCGTGGGCAACGTAACTGCCGGGACGCAGCATGCTGAGGAAACGCCCGCCGGCGTTCTGCGCTTCGAACGATTCGGCGATCAGGTCGTACCACGCCGAACCCGACGCGGTGATGATCGGCTTGGCGATGGCGAACGCGCCGCTGTCCTGCAACTGCACCGCCAGGCGTACCAGCGAGGCGGCGAATTCACGGATGCCGCTGACGGCGTGATCGCCATGGATCACGCCTTCGTAACCTTCGATGCCGGTCAGGGCCAGCGCCGGTTGCGCGCCGATGGCCTTGGCCAGCTCGATGACTTCCTGCTCGCTACGGCAACCGCAACGGCCGCCGACCACGCCGTACTCGATCATCACGTTCAGGCGTACACCGCGCGACGCGAAGTAGGCGCCCAGATCGGCGACGTTGTCCGGGTGATCGACCATGCAATAGAAATCGAAGCCGGAATCGGCCGCCAACAGATCGGCAATCAGCGCCATGTTCGGGGTGCCGACCAGTTGGTTGGCCATCAACACCCGGCGCACGCCGTGGGCGTAAGCAGCTCGGGTCTGGGTGGCGCTGGCCAGGGTGATGCCCCACGCGCCGGCGTCGAGCTGACGACGAAACAGCGCCGGGGTCATGCTGGTCTTGCCGTGGGGCGCGAGTTCGGCGCCGCTGTCGCTGACGAATGTCTGCATCCAGCGGATGTTGTGTTCGAGCGCTTCGCGGTGCAGCACCAGCGCCGGCAGGCTGATGTCACGCACCAGTTGCGCGCCGACGGCGGCATCGCCCTTTTCCACGGCAGCAGTGTTGTTGGCAGTCGTCATGGTCGAACTCCTCACAGTCGCGCCCGCTGGCAGGCGCGGTTATTCGTTGATTCGCCGGGCGAGGCTGTTGGCGCTCTCGATCAAGACCCGGCGATAGTCGTTGTAATTGGTCTTGGCATCGGCGCGCGGGGCGACGATGCACAGGGTGCAGATGGCAACGCCCTGAGGGTCTTTGACCGGGGCGGCGAAGCAATGGGTGAAGGTGTCGGCGACGCTGTCGAAGGAGAAGAAGCCGTCGATGCCGGCCTGACGGATTTCCGCCAGAAACGTCTCCATCGGCAGGCGTTCGCCACCTGGCAAAATGAAGTCGTCGGGGTCGATCAGGTCGCTGATCTGCTGGTCACTCAAGTGCGCCAGCAGCAGGCGCCCGGACGCGGTCCACGGGATCGGCGCGTTCTCGCCGATATCGGAAGAAATGCGGAAATGCCGCTCGCCCTCCTTCATCAGCGCCACCGTGTATTTGCGCCCGTTGAGCAGGCACATCTGCGCGGTTTCCCGGGTCTGGCTGACGATCTCCTGCAAGGCGTGATCGGCCTCGCGACTGAGGTCGAAATGCCGCAAGTGCGCCTGGCCGAGGAAGTACAGCTGACGACCGAGGTAGACATGACCGTCCTTGCCCACCGGCTCCAGAATTCGCCGTTCGAGCAACGAGGCCACCAGTTCGTAGACCGTGGATTTCGGGCTGCCGATGCCGTTGGCGATGTCGTTCGGGCGCAGGGGCTGGCCGATCTCCTTGAGGAAATCGAGGATATCGAACGCCCGGTCCAGACCGCGTGCCCGGCGCTTGATGGTATCTTCGGTCATTTCAGTGGTTCCCATTCAAAGTGCCGGGAGTTTATCGCGAAAGATCGTTCCCACGCTCTGCGCGGGAACGGTCGATACTCAAGCCTTCTTCTTGTACGCAATGCAGTCGATCTCGACCTTGCAGTCGACCATCATGCTCGCCTGCACGCAGGCCCGGGCCGGTGCGTGTTCGGGCTTGAAGTACTCGCCGAAGACCTTGTTGAAACTGCTGAAATCCCGCGGATCGTCCAGCCACACGCCGGCGCGTACCACGTCTTCCAGGCCATAACCGGCCTCTTCGAGAATCGCGATCAGGTTCTTCATGGTCTGGTGCGTCTGCTCGACGATGCCGCCCACAATGATCTCGCCATCCACCGCCGGCACCTGCCCGGAAACGTGCAGCCAGCCATCGGCTTCAACGGCGCGGGCGAATGGACGAGGCTGGCCGCCAGCGGCGGTGCTGCCGGTGCCGTAACGAGTAATGCTCATGGGTGTTTCTCCTGATTGAAAAAGTGAAAAGTCAGAACCGCGTGCTTTTGAGAAATTCCGCCAGCCGCGGCGATCGAGGGCGCTCGAACAGTTCCTTGGGAGGCCCCTGCTCTTCGATGCGCCCCTGATTCATGAAAACGATCTTGTCCGAGACCTCGAACGCAAAACGCATTTCGTGGGTCACCAGCAACATGGTCATGCCATCCTCGGCCAGGCCCTTGATCACGTTCAGCACTTCGCCGACCAGTTCCGGGTCGAGGGCCGAGGTGACTTCGTCGAACAGCATCAGGCTCGGGTTCATCGCAATCGCCCGGGCAATCGCCACGCGCTGCTGCTGACCGCCGGACAACTGGCCGGGAAAGTGATTGCGCCGCTCCAGCAGGCCGACCCGTTCCAGCCATTTCTCGGCCAGGACCACGGCTTCGTCCTTGTGCATCTTTTTGACTTTCAGCAAGCCGAGCGTGACGTTCTGCAGCGCGGTGAGGTGCGGGAACAGGTTGAATTGCTGGAACGCCATGCCGGTCATCGCCCGATGGCGCGCGATGATTTTTTCCGGGTGACGCACGCGCTTGCCGTTGAGTTCGTCATAGCCGATGGATTCGCCGTCGAGCAGGATCTGCCCGCCCTGGAATTCCTCCAGCATGTTCACGCAACGCAACAGCGTGGTCTTGCCCGAGCCGCTGGAGCCGATCAGTGTCACCACGTTGCCGCGCTGCATGCTCAGGTCGACGCCCTTGAGCACTTCGACCGCGCCGTATTGTTTGTGCAGGCCACGGATGTCCAGCAGGGGCTGACCGTTCTTGACGTTGGAAACTTGAGCTTGATTCATGGCAGGGCCACCCGCTTTTCAATGTGCCGGCCGAGTAATTCGATGCCGTAGTTGATGACGAAGAACAGAAAACCGGCGAACAGGTAAAACTCCAGGGTCATGAACGTCCGCGCGATGATCTGCTGGGTGCTGAGCAACAGCTCAGCCACGCCGATCACCGACAGCAAGGTCGAGGCCTTGACGATTTCCGTGGACGAGTTGACCCAGGTCGGCAGGATCTGCCGCAGCGCCTGAGGCAACAGCACGTAACCGAGGGACTGATAGAACGTCAGGCCGATGGCCTTGCCGGCTTCCATCTGTCCGCGTGGCAACGCTTGCAACGCACCGCGCACGATCTCGGCCACGTGGGAGCCGCAAAACAGCGTCAGCCCGAGTGCACCGGCCTGAAACGCACTGATCTGCCAACCGAGCGCCGGCGCCATGTAAAAGCACGCCAGCACCAGCACGAACACCGGCGTGCCGCGAATCAGATCGACATAAAAGCGGAACGGCGCGCGCATCCAGAACTTGCCGTAAGTCAGCACCAGACCGGCGAATACGCCGATAAACGTGCCGAACAGAATCGCCAGCGCCGACACCTGCACGCTGGTCAGAAAGCCTTGCCACAAGGCTTCGCGGGCAATCCACAACTCATGCAACCAACTGGGGGATTCGTACATCGCAGCCTCCTATCGGCGAATTGCCAGACGCTGCTCCAGGTAACGCAGCAGCATGGCAATGAGGTAACAGGCCGCGACATACAACGCCGTGGTCACCAGCCAGGTTTCGATCACCCGGTAGCTTTCGACGTTGATCTTGCGCGCGTAATAGGTCAGCTCCGGCACCGCGATCGCGGCGGCCAGCGAGGTGTCCTTGAACAGCGAAATGAAGTTGTTCGACAGCGCCGGCAGCACGTTGCGCAACATCACCGGCACGGTGACGTAGGCTTTCACCTGCCACTCGCCCAGACCAATGGCCAGCCCCGCTTCACGCTGGCCCTTGGGGATGCTCAACAAACCACCGCGGAACACTTCGGTCAGGTACGCCCCGGCATACAGCGACAGGGTGATGATGAACGACGGGATCTTGTCCAGCCGGATCCCCAGACTCGGCAACGCAAAGTAGATCAATAGAATCAACACCAGAATCGGCGTGTTACGGATCACCGTCACATACACCGATGCCAGCACCCGCAAGGCGCGATGCCTGGACAGCAAGGCAAACGCCATCAGCAGGCCGATCACGCAGCCGATGGCGATCGACACCAGCGCCAGTTCGAGGCCCAGACCGAGCCCCGCCAGCAAGGTGTCGAAATCGCGCCACACGGCGGCAAAGTTCAACTGATAGTTCATGGTCGGCAGTACCTTGAGCGGGGCGCATCAAGGCGCCCCACTCTCACGGGATCATTTGAATTCGACAGGGAAACCGATGGCCGGCGATGGCAGATCCACGCCGAACCACTGCTTGAACGACGCGGCGTAGGTCGGGAACTCCACGCCGGTCATGGCTTCATGCAGGGCGGTGTTGACGAAGTTCAGCCAGTCCTGATCGCCACGTTTGACGGCGCAGGCGTAGGTCTGCGGGCTCCAGGCGTATGTCGGGCTGCGATAGCGGCCAGGGTTCTGCACCATCAGGTATTTGACCGAGGACTGGTCGGTGGCGGCGGCATCGGCGCGGCCGGAGTTCACCGCCTGATACATCAGATCAACGCTGTCGTACTGATCGACCTTGGCCTTGGGCAGCGCCTGATGCACCAGCTCTTCGGCGTACACGTTCTGCAACACGGCGACGGTCACGCCGTCGCCACCGGCCTGCAGGTCTTCGATTTCCTTGTACTTGCTGTTGTTCGGCAGCAGCAGGCCGACGCCTTCGCGGTAGTACGGCAGGGTGAACGCCACCTGCTGCGCGCGGCTGGCGGTGACGGTGATGAACTGGCAGCTCATGTCGACCTTGTCGGTCAGCAGGTTGGGAATCCGCGCATCGGACGACTGCACCACGAACTCGACCTTGCTCGGGTCGTTGAACAGACCTTTGGCCACCATCCGGGCGATATCGATATCAAAGCCCTGCAACTTGCCGTCCGCGCCCTGGAAGTGCCACGGCGCATTGGTGCTGCCGGTCCCCACAATCAGTTTTCCACGGGCCAGCACGCTGTCGAGCTTGCTGTCGGCCGCCTGGGCCATACCCATGACAGCGGACGAAGCCGCGAGAACAAAAACACACGCTTTGAACAAGGAAGGTCGGCGATGCATGGCAAGCACTCCAGAGGATTGTTTATTCCGCTATAACGGAACTTGGTTTGTTACTACGGAATAGACAGCAGAAAGTGTGCCACAGGATTCGGGGGGAATCTGCAACGGATCGAAATTTGTTTTGAATCAAAGAGATGGATGTAACCCGTGGATCGGTGTAACCAAAAGTAATTCCGCGCCTCGCTACTTTGCGCCACACATGGCGGGTAGCCGGGCCACATCCTGGTGCGCGATGCACGATTGGGCGCGGGCTGCACCTGTCAACTCTGACAGTTGCGGCAACGGTCGCAGCGCCCCTAACGTCGCACTGTCCAGCACATCGAATAAAGGAGGCTCCAATGACGATACCGACTCGATATTCAGCGTTGCCCCCGACGTACCGGAAAGTCTTGAAAGCCAGGCGTCTTGTCGTCCTGTATTTCTTCAACGAGCACTGCGGTGCCTGCGTGTCTTCCGGCCCCGTTTTTCTCGAGATTGCCAAACCCTTTCGGCCCTGGATGGATATCTTCATGCTCGATACCGCACAGTGTTGTCGGCATCCGGATGTCACGGGGACGCCAACGGTGTTGTTCTACAAGGAAGGTGTTCTGATCAAACACCTGAAAGGCATTGGTTCGGAAGAATCCCTCCTGCAAGACTTCACCCAACACCTCGGCAAAACCAGACACTTCGCTGCACCGCGCAAACTGCCCCATGACATGAACTGGCTTCGCCACACCCTCAGCACCCTCTGCACCATCCCCCGCGCAAAACGATGGAACTTTTCCTGAAAGTGCCACCTAAGAGCCATCAGGTAATGGCACCGTCGTTCCAATTGATCTGTAACAACTAGCCTCGAAGCCGGATTGGACAAGCTCCCATCCGGCTGCTTTTCTTTATTTCTCAGAAAGAGATGAGTGCTGCCGGCCCTCTGGTCGCAGCCTTGCTTCGTCCCAGGAGGGGTCAATGTCCTTTAAAGTCATGATGGTTTTCGGTACTCGCCCGGAGGCCATCAAAATGGCCCCGCTGGCCCGGGTTCTGCGTCAGTGGCCCGACATCACACTCAACATCTGCTCCACCGGTCAGCATCGCGAGATGCTCACTCAGGTGCTGGATGCGTTCGAACTGACGGTCGACGAAGACCTGCAAGTCATGACTCAGGGCCAGACCCTGAACGGTCTGTCGCAGCATCTGCTCGCCCTGCTCGATCAGGCCTACGAGCGGGTCAAGCCGGACATCGTCCTGGTCCACGGCGACACCACCACCAGCTTCATCGCCGCCCTCGCCGCCTTCAATCGCCAGCTACCCATCGGTCACGTCGAAGCCGGTTTGCGTACCGGCAACCTGCGCGCGCCGTGGCCCGAGGAAGCGAATCGACGCCTGACCGGCGTAATTACCGATCTGCATTTCCCGCCGACCTCCAAGTCCGCCGCCAATCTGCTGCGTGAAGGCGTTCCCGAAGACAACATTGAAATCACCGGCAACACCGTGATCGATGCCTTGCTGTGGATGCGCAAGCACCAGCAGGAAATCGATTGGCATCCGCCCGCCGATTCGCCCCTGTCGGCGATTGATGACCAGCGCCGGATGATTCTGGTCACCAGCCATCGACGGGAAAATCTCGGCGACGGTTTCCGCAATATCTGCCAGGCCCTGGCCGAACTGGCCGAGCAATACCCGGACGTGCAATTCGTCTATCCGGTGCACCTCAACCCGCTGGTGCAGGAGGTGGTGTACGGCATGCTGGCCGACAAACCGAACATCTATCTGGTGCCACCGCAGGACTACCCGAACTTCGTCTGGCTGATGGGCCGCGCGCACTTCATCCTGACCGACTCCGGTGGCGTCCAGGAGGAAGCGCCGGCCATCGGCAAACCGCTGCTGGTACTGCGCGACGTCACCGAACGCCCTTCCGTGCTCGAGAGCGGCACCATGCTGCTGGTCGGCACCGACAAGGCGCGCATCGTCAAGGAAACCCGCCAACTGCTGGACGACCCGGACACCTACGCGCGCATGAGCCGCGTGCACTTTCCCTATGGCGACGGTCACGCCAGCGAACTGATCGCCACCCGCCTCCACGCCTGGCTGAGCGCGCGCTCGGCGGCGGGTAAAGAGGTATGAGTCTGGGTTGGGTCGATTTCTTTGCGTATGTGCTGTTCGGTCTCAAATACGTGGCGATTGCCCTCGCCCTGCTGATGTTCATCCTCGGCCTCGATGACCTGTTCATCGACCTCGTCTACTGGAGCCGCAAGTTCATCCGGCGCTGGCGGATCTACGAGAAATTCAAGCGTGCCGACGAGGAACGCCTGTATTCGATTCCCGAGAAACCGCTGGCAATCATGGTGCCGGCGTGGAACGAAGTCGGCGTGGTCGGTGAAATGGCGCGCCTGGCCGCCTCGACCATCGACTACGAGAACTATCAGATTTTCGTCGGCACCTACCCCAACGACGCCGAAACCCAGGCTGATGTCGATGCGGTGTGCCAGCACTACCCCAACGTGCACAAGGTGGTCTGCGCCCGACCCGGCCCGACCAGCAAGGCCGACTGCCTGAACAACATCATCGACGCAATCCTGCGCTTCGAGAGCGAAGCAAAAATCCAGTTCGCCGGGTTCATCCTGCACGACGCCGAAGACGTGATTTCGCCGATGGAATTGCGCCTCTACAACTACCTGCTGCCGAACAAGGACCTGATCCAGATTCCGGTCTACCCCTACGCGCCGGAGTGGAAAGGCTTCACCGCCGGGCACTACGTCGACGAGTTCGCCGAGAACCACGGCAAGGACGTCATCGTCCGCGAAGCCCTCACCGGCCAAGTGCCCAGCGCCGGTGTTGGCACTTGCTTCAGCCGTAAAGCCATCAGCGCCCTGCTGGAAGACGGCGATGGCATTGCCTTCGATGTGCAGAGTCTCACCGAGGACTACGACATCGGTTTCCGCCTCAAGCAGAAAGGCATGAAATGCATCTTCGCCCGTTATTCGGTCAGCGATCCGAAACTGGCGCTGGAGCAACCCTGGGTGTTCGGCATGAACCGCGAATTCTCCCAGGTGATCTGCGTCCGGGAACACTTCCCACGTGACTTGCAACATGCGATCCGGCAGAAGTCCCGGTGGATTGTCGGCATCGTGTTCCAGGGCACCAAGAACCTCGGCTGGAGCCGCAAGGGTCTGCTCAATTATTTCCTGTGGCGCGACCGTCGCGGGTTGATCGCCTACCTGCTGAGCTTCCTGGTGAACCTGCTGTTCCTGGTGCTGCTGGCGATGTGGGCGGTGACGATCATCTCCCCGGACTCGTGGCGCTATCCCTCGATCCTCGCCGACAGCTCGCTGCTCTCGGTGTTGCTGTGGCTCAACGGCCTGATGCTGCTCAATCGTCTGTTCCAGCGCGGCTGGTTTGTCACTCGTTACTACGGATTGGTCGAGGGTCTGCTGTCGGCGCCGCGCATGATGTGGAGCAACTTCGTCAACTTCTTCGCCAACCTGCGTGCCCTGCGTCAAGTCATGGAAATGGGCGATTCGCGGCGCGTGGCCTGGGACAAGACCACCCACGAATTCCCGGCACTGACCAAGGCGCAACGCACGCCACTCGGCCATCGCCTGGTGGAAAAAGGCCTGCTTACCGAGGAACAACTGGAAGCGGCGATCACCAGCCCGGTGCGCCGTCGACTCGGCCGCGAACTGTTGCTGCGTGAGTACATCGACAGCACTCAGCTCGTCGAGACATTGTCTGAACAGCTGGATCTGGAATGGGCACCACTCAATCCGTTCAAGCTCGACAAACGCTTGATCGATACGGTGCCGCGCCGGGTCGCCTCCCACTACGGAGTTCTGCCCGTGGCAGAAGAAGGCGACACGCTGATTCTGGCCTCCGAAGGCCCGGTCAGTCAGGTCTCGTTGGGCGCCATCAGCCGTCAATTGAAACGCCCGGTGCGCAGCCGTCTCGCACCTCAGGGCCGCGTCACATTGGGGATTCGTTACTGGTACGCCAGCCCCCGCCAGAATGAGGAAGTGCGTCATATGCTCGAAGTGCTTGAGCGCCATCAGGACGATGAAGCCCTGCTGGAACGGGTCAGCCGCCATCAGGTGCTGCTGGGCAATCTGTTGCAGGTGCGCGGCATGGTGCCGCCAACTTTGTTCAACCAAGCGCTGATCGACTTCGATGCCGAGAAGATGTCACTCGGCGAGCATCTGATTTCCCGGGGCATGATTACCCAGGAAGTACTGGAACAGGCCCTGGCCGATCAGGCCAGCGAACAGCAAGCCGCCTACCGTATTGTCCGGGAGGTCGCATGAAGCCTGTGCGTCGTCACACCCTGCTGATGGGCAGCCTGCTGCTGGGCCTGAGCACGGCGTATCCGTTACAGGCCGCGCCACTGAGCGACTTTGAACAGTTCCGCAGCTATCCCTACATGGACCGCAGCTATCGCGAGGCGAAAAAGGGCAACTGGAAAGAAGTCGAACGACTGATGCGCCACTTGCTGGAAAAGGTTCCGAAAAACGACGAGGCCCGGGCGCTGCTGGTGGAATCCCTGGCCAAGCAACGCCGTTACAAGGAAGCGCTGCAAGCGTTGCCGGACAACAGCGACGCCCTGCTCGACCTGCGCCTGACCTGGATAGAACAGGATCCGCCCACCAGCACTCAAGTAGAAAACTGGATGGCCACCAGCAGCCTGAATGACCGCGTACGCCTCTGGCAGGCCTACAGCCTGAGCCTGGCCAAGTTCGGCGGCGCGGCCAAGGCCCATGACTGGCTGGCACAACTGGCGCCCAAGGGTGACGACAATATCCTGCGTCTGGCCCGCGCCAACTGGTCGGAGCAATTGCGCGACTGGAGCGGCACCATCGAACAACTCGCGCCACTGGCCGCACGCAAACAACTGGACGCCGAAGGCTGGCAACGACTGGCCAACGCCTACGTGCAGCGCCTCGATGAAAAACCGCTGCAGCAACTGCTGCAACAGGCGCCGAGTCCCGAGGCGGCGCGCAACATTCGTTTGGCGATGGTCGACCGCGCCATCGCCATGGGCCACGAGCAACAGGCCCAGCGCTGGATGCAGTCGTTACCGGCCAGCGACCTCGCCGATCCGGCGCAACGTCAGCGTCTGTGGGAGCTGGCGCGCAAGACCGAAGACGTGCCTACCGTGCAGCGCCTGAGCAACGATCTGCAACGGCCCTGCCTGGAAACCGCCGAATGGCTGTCGCGCCAGGATCCGGAAGCCGCGCTCAAGCAACTGCGCAGTTGTACGCCGACGGACGACCCTCAAACCTGGCTGGTACTCGCCCAGCGCCTGCAAGCCACCGACCTTTTGCAAAGCACTCGTCTACCGGAGCCTTGGGACAGCCGACGGCAAACGCAGGTACTCGACATCTGGCAGGAGCAAGGTCGCAACGCCGAGGTCAACGCCTGGCTGGCCGGTCAGAAGCAGACGCCCGATATCATCAAGCGCCGTGCGGAACTGACGCAACGCATGGGCCGAATGATCGAAGCGCAAACCTTGTGGGAACTGCATTACCGGCAAACCGGCAATCTTTCCTCTCTCAATCAGGCCACTTACCTGGCGGTAAATGCCGGTGATCGCGCCCATGCCCAGCAATTGCTGGAATCAGCGTTCGATCGTCATGGGGGGCATCTGCCGGCGACGGCGTTGCAGCGTCTGGCCGGTTTGTATGCCGCAGCGCCATCCACGACGCCGGAGCAACAGCGGCGCATGGCGCTCCTGCTCAACCGGGTGGACGGCGCCACGCGCGGCCAACTGCTCGCGCAACTCGCGGAGACCGGCCAGTGCGACGCCGTGCAGCAAGCCATCGGCAGCCACCCGCAAGCGGCTGGCGATTACCGCGCGCTCGGTCGCTGCGCCATGCCTGATCGCCCGGGTGAAGCCGTCGTCTATTACCAGCAGGCTGAAAAACTCGGTGATCGCGGCAGTCGTCTGCCGCTGGCCTATGCCTTGGAAGCGGCCGGTGATTCTGCCGGTGCGCTGGCCATCTGGCGCAGCTTCCCGGCCGCCGAACTCAGCGACAACGCACGTCTGACGGCCAGTCGCAGCGCGCTGAATGTCGGCGACAGCCAGACCGCGGAAACCTACTGGCAGCAGAGCACCATTCGCGGCGCCAATGAATGGGCCCTCGGCGCAGCCATCGCCGATGCACGGGGTGATCACGCCCAGGCACTGCAACGTCAGCGTCAGGCCCTGCAGCAGACACCGGATGCCGGGCACTTCTACGCTGCATCGGTCACCGCGCAAAAGGCCGGGGACTTGCCACAAAGCACCGCGTGGCTGGCCGAAGCGGTACGCCGCGAGCCGAGCAACCCGCGTTATCGCGCCGACTACGGCATGCGTCTGGCCGGTGCCCAAACCCGTGAAGAGCGCGCCACGGCGATTCCGTACCTGCAACAGGCCACCCGCGATTTCCCCGAGGATTACCGCCTCGGCGAAACCCTGGCCTGGCGCTACGACGAAGTCGAAGACAGCGCCTCCGCGCGCAAGGAACTGCGTCGGGTGATCGATCTGGAGCAAAACCCGGTGGCGGCCGATGACGAAGACGGCAGCATGGAAGCCCGGCGGTATCGCCAGCGCCGCGCCCATGAAACCTTGTCTCGTCGTGACAGCCGAACGATTGCCAGCACCTGGTCGCCGGCCGGGATCTCGACCAACGACTTCGTGCGCCCGGACGACAGCAAAGGTTCACGCCGTCGCTCGGATTCGCAGAATGTGCAATTGGCAATGTGGGACCACGCCTTGGGCGAAGAACCAAGCCGCGCCGGCAGCACGTTGTCGGTGTACGGTCGCGTCTTGCTGGGCGGACAAGGTCGCTCCAGTTACGCCGAGTCCCTCGCCGCCGGTGTCGGCCTGCGCTACAAACCGTGGGGCACACAGAACATCAACTTCTACGGCGAGATCTACAAGCAGAGTCAGTTCGGCGATGACGACAGTCACAGCCTGAGCCTCGGCCAGATGCTGGTGCCGGAAAAGCTGTTCGATCAGGTCAACGATCACCGCAACGACGGCCACACCACCACTGATTACCTGCTGCGCGCCACCGCCTCATTCCTCGATCAGGGCAAGTACCGCAACGACTGGCGTGTCGACGAAAACGATTGGGACGAGCGCTTTCTCTACCTCGATGCCGCATGGTGGACCAAGGCCGGCGATCACCAGTGGCTGTCGCGATTCCAGCAAGGTCACGCCTGGAAACTGCCGTTCAGCGGAGCCCAGACGATCATGCCTTACGGCTTCCTCGAGTTTGCCAGCCAGGACCCGAGCAACGACTGGCGCCAGGACCTGCGCACCGGTGTCGGTCTGCGCTGGCAATGGTGGTACGACGAGGATCGCTACAACGCCTACCGGTCGAAACTGACGGTTCGCACCGAATATCAACAGTCGCTGGGCGGCAATCTGTATGAAGGCGGCAACGGTGTGCTGCTGGGCGTGGAGTGGAATTTCTGATGGCTCGATGGATGTTGTGTTTGTGCCTGCTGATGAGCGCCACTGTCGCGAAGGCCGATGAGCGGGTGTTCTATCAGCCGCTGAATGTCGATGCCGGCCTGACCCAGGCGCAGTGGCAGAAAGTCTGGCAAGACACCACGAAACAAGGCGCGCGTACCGTGATCGTGCAGTGGACGGCCTACGGCGACTCGGACTTCGGCGGCGCCAATGGCTGGCTCGCCAACAGCCTGCAACTCGCTCAACGACAAGGCCTGCAACTGGTGCTTGGCCTGGCGATGGACCCGGCTTACTACAAACGGATCGATGAACTGGACAGCGCCGGCCTAGGCGCCTACTGGCAGGCGCAGTTGGGCCAGTCGCTGGTCCAGCAGCTTAAGCTGCGCCAGGACTGGAAGCTGCCGGTCAGCGGTTGGTATCTGCCGCTGGAGCTGGACGACCTGCACTTTCTGGCGGCAGATCGACGGGCCACGCTTCAGCGTCAATTGAAGGATTTCGCTGCGAAGCTGGATGCGCCGCTGCATGTCAGCGCCTTCAGTGCCGGCAAGCTGGCCCCGGCGGTCAATGGTCAATGGCTGGGCGAATTGACGGCGGCCGGTGCCCAGGTCTGGTGGCAGGACGGCGCGGGCACCGGTCGTTTGTCACCGCTGGTGCGCAACGGTTACGCCAGTGCACTGCCCTGCTCCGTGGGGATCGTGCGCGAAGCCTTCCGGCAGGTCAGCCGCGAGGGCGAGCCCTTCCGTGCCGAACCGGCCAGCCTGGATGCAACCTCGACCGGCTGCCATCAGAGCGCGGTGTTTTCCCTGCGCTATCGACCGTGGGGTTCGGTAATCCTCGATAACCAACGCAAGCATCCGGGCAGCAATGTACAAAACCATTGAAGACGAAGTCCTGAAAAAGACCGCGCCCGCCGAACTGTGGAGCGAGTTCATCCAGCATGAATTCGAGCGGCTGCACAGGTTCTGCCTGCTGATTTATCTGGCGAGCATCAGTGTCTGGATTGTCTTCGATCTGATCGTCAGTTTCCTGGGAGGCCAGGGTTTTACCTGGCGATCGATGGTGTTTCTGACGGTGTTTTCGATTCAGGCTGTCATTCTGCTGTTCACACGAAAGGCAGTTCATTTCGACATTCTGAACATCCTGTTCATCGTCGCCATGACCATTGGCGTGCGACTGCTGATCGATGGCCTGCCCGCGAGTTTTCAACCCGCATGGCTGGTACTGGGCGCCTCGAGCATGCTTTACAGCATCTCGGTTCTGCCCATCAGCCGCTGGTCGTTCTACACCTCGCAAGGGGTGATCTGGCTGGTGCTCAATCCGTTTTTTGGTACCGAAGTCGGGCTGTTCGAACTCAAGGGCGTGATGACCATCGCTTACGCGGTGTTTCTCTGCGGGTTGACGATCTATACGTTTTTGAAGCTGCGCGAGGCCAAGCTCTACAACTACATCATGTCCAAGTTGTTGCTGGATCAGGCCTATAACGACACCCTTACCGAAATCCCCAACCGTCGCTCGTTCATGACCCGCGCCGGAAAAACCCTGCAAGCCGTACCACGCGAGCATGACCATTACCTGGCGATGATCGACATCGACAACTTCAAGAAAGTGAATGATGTGTACGGCCACGACATCGGCGATGAGGTGCTCAAGCGCATCGCGGCAGACATCAAAACCGTGATGTCACGCTTCGAATACGCACGATTGGGCGGTGAGGAGTTTGCGATCTATCTGGCCGGTGTGCGCCGCGAGGATGTCGAGGCGCTGGCCGGGGAATTGTGCCGGGTGGTGCGTGAGCAACCGACCCGGCACCCGGTAACCATCAGCATCGGTGTGGCCCGGGTTGCGGACGGCGACACCCTAAACCAGGCCCTGATCAAGGCTGACGAAGCACTGTATGAGTCAAAGCATACCGGCAAGGACCGGTACACCTTTCATCAGTGAGGCCATCAGGCCTCACGCACCAACAACACCCGCGTCACCCGCCGCTCTTCGACTGCCATCACGGTCATGCCCCAGCCTTCATGTTCCAGTCGGTCGCCCTTCATCGGCAGGCGATCCAGCAGGCTCATCACCAGCCCGGCAAGGGTCTGGTAATCCTCGGTCGGCTCGGCGCGAAAACCGGTGTGCTCGCGGATGCGGGTCAGGTTCAGTGCACCGTTGACGATGTACCCGCCCTGCTCCTCGACCACGTCGGGGCCAGCGATTTCGCTGGCGTCCGGCAGTTCACCGGCAATCGATTCGAGAATGTCGGTCATGGTCAACACGCCGACAAAGTCACCGAACTCGTTGACCACAAAGGCAATGTGGGTCGAGGCCGCACGCATTTGTTCCAGTGCGTTGAGGATCGAATAACTGTCCAGCAGATTGACGGTCTTGCGCGCCAGATGTTCAAGGTTCGGCTCGTTGCCGGCCAGATATTCCTTGAGCAGCTCCTTCTTGTGCACGAAGCCCAACGGCTCATCCACTGCGCCGTTACGAATCAATGGCAAGCGCGAGTAGGACGAATGCATCAACCGTGTACGAATAGCCTCGGCGTCGTCCGCCAGATCAATGTGATCGACATCGGCACGTACAGTCATCAAGGCGCGGATCGGTCGCTCGGCCAATTGCAGCACGCCGCTGATCATCACCCGCTCGCGACGGTCGAACAGCTCCGCGCTCGGCGCTTCACCGTTGTCCAGCAAGTCGGAAATCTCCTCGCCGACCTCTTCCACCGCCAGTTTGCGACCACCCAACAGACGCATCACCGCGTGGGCCGTACGCTCACGCATCGGACGCAAGCCCTGCATCGAGCGCTTGCGACGGGCGCGGGCGATCTGGTTGAAGATCTCGATCAGGATCGAGAAACCAATGGCCGCGTACAGATAACCTTTCGGGATGTGGAAGCCCAGGCCTTCGGCCGTCAGGGCAAAACCGATCATCATCAGGAAGCCCAGACACAGCATGATCACCGTCGGGTGGGCGTTGACGAAGCGGGTCAGCGGCTTGCTGGCCACGATCATCACACCAATGGACACAACCACCGCGATCATCATCACCGCCAGTTCATCGACCATGCCCACGGCCGTAATCACCGCGTCCAGGGAGAACACCGCGTCGAGCACGACGATCTGCGCGACGATCGGCCAGAACAGCGCATAAGCGGTGTTGGTCGAACGCTCGCCGATGTGGCCTTCCAGGCGTTCGTGCAATTCCATGGTCGCCTTGAACAACAGGAACACACCACCGAACAGCATGATCAGGTCACGGCCGGAGAAGCTCTTGCCGAACACTTCGAACAACGGCGCCGTCAGGGTGACCAGCCAGGAAATACTCGCCAGCAGGCCCAGACGCATGATCAGCGCCAGGCTCAAACCGATGATGCGTGCGCGGTCGCGCTGATGGGGCGGCAGTTTGTCCGCCAGGATCGCGATGAACACCAGGTTGTCGATACCCAGTACCAGTTCCAGCACGATCAGTGTCAACAAGCCCAACCATGCCGTGGGATCCGCTAACCATTCCATAATCTGTCTCTATCTCTCGTCAGTGAATTCAGGCTGCCGGACACGGCAAAGTGCGGCGCGAAAGCTCGAAGGCTGCGCCATCAACGATAGTCGGTAGTCGGAAGACTGGATGTTGCGAGTGCGTCAAGACCGCGCCGTGGCGCGAGGGGAACAAGGTTCTTTGAATAGAACTGGGAGGCTCCGAGAGGGTGTTCATGCAAATCCTGAATGAAAAAAGGCCTTGAAGCGTACAGGCTCTGATGACTTTTCCTACAGCCGGAAATCATTTCAAAATCTGTACGCCGCACACATCTCCGGACTTTTACGGGTAAAGCGTCGACAACACGCGGTCGGCATTCGCACCGCAGCTCATGCCTTCGGGCTTGGACTGAATGTTCTCGATCACCTCCAGCAGCCGCGCCTTGCTCTGGGCCAGATGCTGTTGCATGACTTCGATCTGCTCGACCTTGCGCGTCAGACCTGCCACCAGTTCATCGTGCTTGAATTCACCGGTTCCGGCAGCCGGCAACAACTGTTTGAGTTCTTCCAGGGAAAACCCGGCCTGCTGGGCGCTGCGGATGATATTCAGGGTCTGCAGCACTTGTGGCGGGTAACGTCGGTAGCCATTGCCCTGCCGCTCCACTTTGGGAATCAGCCCCTGGGCCTCGTAAAAGCGAATGCTCGAAGCGCTCAAGCCACTCTGCTGCGCCAATTCACCGATTTTCATTTCAGCCTCGATTTGCCCGCTTGACATTAAAGTTAACTTTAAGCTTAGCCTCTCTCCATCACTGATGAGGAGTCAAGCAATGTCGCCCTTCCAGATTTTGAATCTGCCCAACGGTCAGACCGTCGGCAACCGTATCGCCAAAGCCGCCATGGAAGAAAACCTCGCGGACCGTGACCAGGCACCGTCCCGCGAACTGTTCCGCTTGTATCAGGCCTGGGCCGACGGCGGTGCCGGGCTGCTGTTGACTGGCAACGTGATGATCGACCGCCGTGCCATGACCGGCCCAGGTGGCGTGGTGCTCGAAGACGAGCGGCATCTGGAGCGCTTCCGCCAATGGGCCGAAATCGCCCGCAGCGGCGGCGCGCAGGTCTGGGTTCAACTCAACCATCCCGGCCGCCAGACCTTCGCCAATATGGGCCAGCAAGCACTGGCGCCGTCGGCGGTGGCACTGGAAATGGGCTCGTTCTCGAAGCTGTTCGCCGAGCCCAAAGCGATGACTGAAGACGACATCGAAGAAGTCATTCAACGTTTCGCCAAAAGCGCCGCGCTTGCCGAAAAGGCCGGGTTCACCGGCGTGCAGATTCACGCTGCCCACGGCTATCTGCTGAGCCAGTTTCTCTCGCCGCTGACCAATCGCCGCACCGACCGCTGGGGCGGCTCGCTGGAAAACCGCGCGCGCCTGCTGCTGTCGGTGATCGAGGCCATCCGCCAAGCGGTGTCGCCGCAGTTTTGCGTGGCGGTGAAGCTCAATTCGGCAGACTTCCAGCGCGGCGGATTCGACACCGACGACGCGCGCCAGGTGATCGAATGGCTCAACGAGCAGTCGATCGACCTGCTGGAACTGTCCGGCGGCAGCTACGAAGCCCCGGCTATGCAGGGCGAAGCACGTGACGGACGCACCCTCGCCCGTGAGGCGTTCTTTCTGGAAATGGCCACTGAACTTGCCAGCGTGGCGCGCATGCCGGTGATGGTCACCGGCGGTATCCGTCGCCTGCCCGTGGTCGAACAAGTACTCTACAGCGGCATCGCCATGGCCGGCATCGCCACGGCGCTGGCCATCGAGCCGAGCCTGGTCAAGCACTGGCGCGAAGGTCGCAACAGCGAGCCGCAACTGCCGCCGATCCGCTGGAAACGCAAACCGCTGGCCGCACTGGCGAACATGGCCGTGGTGCGCTTCCAGATGGCCCGCCTGAGCCGTGGCCGCCAGCCCAAGCCCGAGGTGTCGGCACTCTGGGCGCTGATCCGCGATCGGTTGTACCTCAGCCGCCGGACCCGGCAGTACCGTCAGGCGATGGACGTCTAACGCCCGGCAAACCGCAGGCGAGACAACTGACGCAGATCGTCCTCGACGTAGTAGTCGTTGGTCCAGCGGTCATCTGCCGCCAACGGCTGCACCTGCTTCAATGCCAGCTTCTTGGCGAAGTAGCGAAAACGGTAATGCTCGTAGAACCGCAGCAGTTCCAGGCCATAACGATCCGCCAGATCGGTATCGCCGCGAATGATCAGGTAGTTCTCGTCATTGCCGTTGCTGGCCGAGGAACTGAGGTTGTGACTGCCGCTGATGATGGTCGGGCTGTCGCTGGTGAAGTCGGTGACCACCGCTTTGGTATGCACCAGCAGGTTGCCTTTCTGGCCCTTCATGTTCTCTCGCAGCCAGCCTTCCAGCCCGGTGTTGAGCAACGCGGTGGCGGCGAATTCGGCGGTTCGGTCGGCGTGAAATCCGGTGATGCGGCTGACGGTGTTTTGCAGGCCGTAACGCAGGATGTCGTCGTGAGGCTGACCGAGCAATGCGTTGAGAATCGCGTCGGGCAAGGCGAATGCGGTGACGAACAGCAGGTCTTTTTTCGCCCCTTCGATGATATCGACGAACTCCTGTAAATCAGCACCGCCGGTGCGCGGGGAAAACCCGGCGAACAAGGGCTGCGCCGGATTCATCGGGTTGTGTCGGGTGATCCAGTCGCGGGTGGCGCCCACATCCGCCGGCTCGGCCCAGATCTGCTCGAAGGTTTTCAGGTAACTCGCGCTGACCGCCGAATCGTCCAGCACATGCACCACGTTGGCCTGTCGGTACACACCGTTGGCGGTGAAGTTGGTGCTACCGCACAGCACCGCTTGCGGCTGGCGCTCGCCGCCTCCGTCCAGGCGGCTGAGGACGATGAACTTGTTATGGAAAATGTTGTGAGTGACCCGCCCGCGCTTGCTGGTCGCCGGCAGTTTCGCAAGGCTCGCTTCGTTGATCGTCGTGTCTTCGTCGTCGGGCCGTGCGTGATAAAGCACGCGTACTTGAACACCTCGATCGAACGCCGCGTTCACCGTGTCGATGATGGATTGCAACTGGTATTCGTAGATCGCGATGTCCAGCGCCCACTGCCCGTCCACCGCACGCTCGATAAAGCCTTGCAGGCGCCCGAGCAGACCGTTCTCCAGCCACTGACGCGCCGCATCGGGCCAGGCTTCGATGGGCATGTTCTTGTTGGCACTGATCTGTGCGTCGAGATCGGGGAATTTGCGCTGAAACGCCTGGCTGGCGGCCACGGCACGGTTGAAGATCACGCCCTGATTGGCGGGATGACCGTCGTCGGAGCGGATTGTCAGTTCCAGCGCTTCACCGAGTTGCGGCGCATCCGGCGTGCCATACGCCAGGTGCACGCGATAGTGAATCGTCATGCCTGGATTGACCGCGTAATCGGCCCAGCGAAATTTCTGCAGCGGCGCCTTGTCGCTCGGCGTGGCGTGGAACTGCGGGAAGGTGTGAACCTTGCCGGGAAAGGTCAGGCTGTTGAACAGGAACAGCCACGGCTTGTCGCCCTGCTGCTTTTCGATGGCAAACCCCAGCAGGCCTTTGCGGCGGGGTTCGGCGAGGTCCATGGCGAGCAGCACGCCGTTGGTGCCGGCGTAGGCCTTGACGCGAAAATCGTTCTGCGGATTGGCGACCAGTACGCGCATGATTCACTCCCTGTGATTTGGCCTCACTTCAGCATAGCTCTCAGACCGACAACAACTCGTCGATATGCCGGTAATCGGCGTCCAGTGCTGTCGCCAATTGTTTCGCGCGGCCCAGGCGAATCGGCCCGCGCTCGATATCAATCAACAGGCCCGGACACGCCAGTGCCGGTAATTCCGGGCCTTGTTTCAGGCGACCATCCGTCAGCACCAGCAGACGCTGCTGTTCAGCGGGGAAACGCTTGCGTCGCACCGCCAGCCAATGCCCGGCTTCCGTCAGCGCTGCCAACAGCGGCGTGCCGCCTCCCGCGCCCAATCCATCGAGCCACGCGCGCAACCCGCTGGAGGCCTTCAGCCCTTGCACCTGCCATTTCGGCGCGGCGCCGCTCGCGGTCAACAACGCAAGGCGCGCGCGCTGCCGGTAAGCGTCGTCGAACAGTTGCGCAAGCACGCCCTTGGCATCGCTCAAGGCTTGATGGCGACGGGTCGAGGCGGAGGCGTCGACAATCACCAGCCACAGTTCGTGGGGCGTGCGGGTGCGCAGTTGAAACAGCAGATCCGCCCGGGTTTTCGGACGGCCATTGAGCAAGGTTCCTGGCCAGTTCACCGAGCCGCTGCGAGCCGCGTGACGCTTGCCCTGGCGACCGTTATCGAGGCGTCCGGCGCGGGGTCTGGCATTCGCCCCCGCGTCGGATCGGGGGCGAATGCCTAAGGCTTTTTTTGTAGGTGTGGCGGCCAGGTCGGCACTTCGCGGCGGGCACCGGTAGCGAGGGCCGGCGCCGGCATTTCGCCCCACTGCCCCTGCCCTTCGCTGGGTTCGGCGTTAGTGCCGGACGGCGATTGCGCCGGTGGCTGTGCAGGGGAAGAAGACTGTTCGCGACGACGATGACGCAAGGCAAACTCAGCCACGGCATCAATGTCCTGCTCGGCGATGGCTTCGGCACCGCGCCACGCTGCATGGGCCCGCGCCGCACGCAGCCAGACCAGATCGGCACGCAAGCCGTCGACGCCAGCCGCGAAGCAGCGCTCGGTGATCTGCGCCAACGCCACGTCATCCAGCGGAATACCCGGTAAAACCTTGCGGGCGTTCTCGCAGCGCTGACGCAGAGCTTGCTGCTCAGCCTCCCACTGCGCACAGAACGCCTGCGGATCGCTGTCGAAATCCAGTCGACGACGAATGATTTGCCCGCGCTCGACCGGAGCCGTGTGACCGCTCAGCGCAACATTGAGGCCGAAACGATCCAGCAATTGTGGACGCAATTCCCCCTCTTCCGGGTTCATCGTGCCGATCAAAACAAACTTCGCCGAGTGCCGATGGGAAATCCCGTCACGCTCGATCAGGTTGGTGCCGCTGGCGGCCACATCAAGCAGCAGATCCACCAGATGATCCGGCAACAGATTCACTTCATCGACATACAACACGCCGCCGTCAGCCTTGGCCAACACACCGGGAGAAAACTGCGCACGACCGTCGCTCAACGCCGCGTCCAGATCCAGCGTGCCGACCAGTCGCTCTTCAGTAGCGCCCAACGGCAAGGTGACGAACTGACCACTGGCCAACAGATCCGCAAGACCCCGGGCCAGTGTCGACTTGGCCATACCGCGCGGGCCTTCGATCAGCACGCCGCCGATCTTCGGATCGATGGCTGTCAGGTACAGCGCCAGTTTCAGGTCATCGGCGCCGACCACGGCGGAGAGCGGGAAATGCGGGGTGTCGGTCATGTTCAGTCTCAGCTCTCTTCTTCTATGTCCAGCAGCAGGTTTTCCAAGGCCGCTTTGTAGGCGCCCGGTTCCTGCCACATCCCGCGCTGCTGCGCTTCGAGCATGCGCTCGGTCATGTCGCGCAAGGCGTGGGGATTATGCTCGCGCACAAAATCGCGGGTCGCCGGATCCAGCAAATACGCATCGGCCAGCAACGCATACTGGTGATCGTCGATCAGTTGCGTGGTGGCGTCGAAGGCAAACAGGTTATCGACCGTCGCCGCCAGTTCGAACGCGCCTTTATAGCCGTGGCGCTTGACCCCGTCGATCCATTTCGGATTCGCCGCCCGGGAACGGATCACCCGGTTCAGCTCTTCTTTCAACGTGCGGATCTTCGGCAGGTCCGGCTGACTGTGATCGCCGTGATAACTGACCGCCGCCTCGCCGCGCAGGCTTTCCACGGCAGCGAGCATGCCGCCCTGGAACTGGTAATAGTCGTTGGAATCGAGCAGGTCATGCTCGCGGTTGTCCTGGTTTTGCAGCACGGCCTGCACCTGGCTCAGGCGCTGGACGAATTGCTCGCGGGCGGCGGTGCCCTCATCGGAGCCACCGTAAGCATAGGCGCCCCAATTCAGGTAGACCTCGGCCAGATCCTCGCGGGTTTGCCAGAGTCGACCATCGATGGCGCCCTGCACGCCCGCGCCATAGGCACCGGGCTTGGCGCCGAAGATCCGCCAGCCGGCCTGACGTCGCGCCGCGTCTTCATCCAGACCCGATTGCCGCAACGCCTCACGTTCGGCACGCACTTTGGCGGCCAGCGGGTTGAGATCGTCCGGCTCGTCCAGCTCCGCCACCGCTTGAACGGCAGCATCGAACAGGCGGATCAGGTTGGCGAACGCGTCGCGGAAAAATCCGGAGACCCGCAGCGTGACATCGACCCGAGGCCGGTCGAGCAGGCTCAGCGGCAGAATCTCGAAATCATCGACTCGCTGACTGCCGGTGGCCCATACCGGACGCACGCCCATCAGCGCCATGGCCTGGGCGATGTCGTCACCGCCGGTGCGCATGGTCGCCGTGCCCCAGACTGAAAGGCCGAGCTGACGCAGGTGATCGCCGTGATCCTGCAGATGTCGCTCGAGAATCAGGGTTGCGGACTGGAAGCCGATTCGCCATGCAGTGGTGGTCGGCAGATTGCGCACGTCCACCGAATAGAAATTGCGCCCGGTGGGCAGCACGTCGAGGCGGCCGCGACTTGGGGCGCCGCTCGGGCCGGCCGGGACGAATCGGCCGTTCAACGCGTCGAGCAGGCCGCGCATTTCAGCCGGGCCGCAGGCGTCGAGGCGTGGGGCGATCACTTCTCGCAGGTTCTCAATGATCGCGCTGACTTCAGCCCAGTGAGGATCCTGTGGGAGCGGGCTTGTCCCCGGGCGGCGATCCGACGAAGGCGTCGTGTCAGTCAATATTTCTTTCACTGACATACCGCTTTCGCGGGCAAGCCCGCTCCCACAGTTACTGTGCAGCGTCTGCATGATCAAATGCGTTGCGAAGAGTTCAAGGCGTTCACGGGTATCCCCTGCGGTGCGCCAGACTTCATCGCTGACCGACATTAGCTCCTTTGGACGCGGGCCATTCCAAGGATCAGCCAATGCGCAATTCAGCGGATCGAACCCCAACTGAAACGCCTTGGCCAACGCCCGCAACAGACTCGACTGAGCCCCTTTGCCATCGCCGCGCGGAATCCGCAGCAACGCCAGCAAGGTATCGATGCGCAAACGCCCGGTCGGCGACTCACCGAAAATATGCAGGCCATCGCGGATCTGCGATTCCTTCAAGTCACACAGATAGGTGTCCAGACGCGGCAGCCAGATCGCCGCATCGGCATCGCTGTCGAGGGCGGCATCCAGCTGCAATTCACGATCGATCTGCGTGTCACGCACCAGTTGCAGAATGTCGCGCTGCAACTCACGGGCGCGGCGTGGATCGAGCAATTGCGCTTCGTAATACTCGTCGGCCAACAGCTCCAGATTGCGCAGCGGACCATAGGTTTCAGCGCGGGTCAGCGGCGGCATCAGGTGGTCGATGATCACCGCCTGGGTGCGACGCTTGGCCTGAGCTCCCTCGCCCGGATCGTTGACGATAAACGGATAGATATTCGGCAGCGGCCCGAGCAATGCGTCCGGCCAGCAGTTCTCCGACAGGCCCACGCCTTTGCCGGGCAGCCATTCGAGATTGCCGTGCTTGCCGACGTGAATCACGCCGTGGGCGCCGTAGGTCTGGCGCAGCCAGAAATAGAACGCGAGGTACGCGTGCGGCGGCACCAGATCCGGGTCGTGATACACCGCGCTCGGATCGACCTGATAACCCCGCGCCGGCTGAATGCCGACGAAGGTCAGGCCGAAACGCAGGCCGGCGATCATCATTCGCCCGTCTCGGCACATCGGGTCGTTGTGCGGCGTCCCCCAACGCTCCAGCACCGCCGCGCGATTGGCTTCAGGCAGCGCGTTGAACATCGTCAGGTAATCGTCCATCGCCAGGCTCTGCTGGCACGGGCGCTGATCGAGGGTATCGAGGTCGTTGCTGACGCCGCCGAGCAATTGCTGGATCAGTTCAGTGCCGCTGTCCGGCAGTTCGGCCGGCAGCGGATAACCTTCGGCCTGCAACGCCCGCAGGATATTCAGCGCGGCGGCCGGCGTGTCGAGGCCGACACCGTTGCCGATGCGTCCGTCCCGGGTCGGGTAGTTGGCGAAGATCAGGGCAATGCGCTTTTCAGCGTTCGGCACCCGCGCCAGATCGACCCAGCGGCGCGCCAGTTCGGCGACGAAATCCATGCGCTCGGGTTGGGCCCGATAACACACCACATCGGACTGACTGCGCTCGCTGCGCCAGGCCAGATCCTTGAAGCTGATCGGCCGACTGATGATCCGGCCGTCCAGCTCCGGCAATGCGATGTGCATCGCCAGATCCCGCGGACCGAGGCCCTGCTCGCTCTCGCGCCAACCGGGCTCGTTGTCCTGGGCGCAGATCGCCTGGATCACCGGAATGTTGCGACGGAATGGCCGCAGATGCGGCGCTTCCGGGCTGGACTGGGCGAAACCGGTGGTGTTCAGAATCACCGATGCCTCGACTTCATCCAGCCAGTCCTCGACCACCGACAGGCAGCCGGGCTCTTTCAAACTGGCCACGGCAACCGGCAGCGGATTGAGTCCGGCCGCCTGAAGCCGTTGGCAGAACACGTCGATAAACGCCGTGTTGGCCGCTTGCAAATGCGAGCGATAAAACAACACCGCCGCGACCGGTTGACCGGGCAGCCAATCGGCTTGCCAGTCACTCAGTGCGGCGGTGTTTTTGTTCGGGTGGTAAATCGCCGTGCGCGGCAGCGTCTGCGGCTCGCCCCACACGTAATCCCGTGCCAGCCAGCGATTGGCCAGACACCGGAAAAAGTCCAGCGCATTGCCCATGCCGCCCTGACGCAAAAACTGCCAGAGCCGGTCTCGATCCTCGGCGCACACGGTGCTCAAGTCGCTGAGCTCCGGGTCGGGACGGTCATCGCCCGGCACCAGAATCACCTGCACGCCACGCTCGGACAACTCGACCAGCCGCTCGACGCCATAACGCCAATAAGCGATGCCGCCATGCAGCGAAGTCAGAATGACCTTGGCGTGGCGCAACACTTCATCGACGTACAGGTCGACCGACGCATGGTTCTGCACCTGCATCGGGTTGGCCAGCCGCACGCTCGGGTAATCCTCGGGCAGTTGCTGCGCCGCTTCGGCGAGCAGTGCGAGGCTGGAATCGCCGCTGCACAGGATCACTAGCTCGGCGGGGGTTTGTCCAAGGTCGGCAATGTTGTCATCCGACACGAAACCGCCGGGCTGGGTCCTGAGCAGGTGCATGGCTTAAACGCTGAGCGCAGCGCGCAGTTGCGCTTCGAGCTGGGCGGCGTCCAATTCCTGACCGATCAACACCAGACGCGTCACGCGTGCCTCATCGGCGCCCCACTGACGGTCGAAGTGCTTGTCGAAACGCGTACCGACGCCCTGAATCAGCAAACGCATCGGCTTGTTCGGGATCGCCGCGAAACCTTTGACCCGCAAGATGCCGTGCTGAACCACCAGTTGCGTCAGCGCGTCGAGCAGCAGGCTTTCGTCAGCTTGCGGCAGTTCGATAGAGATCGAATCGAAAGCGTCGTGATCGTGGTCGTCGTGATCGTCATCGCCTTCACCGTGATGGTGATCGTGATGGCTGTGGCGACTGTCGATGTGTTCTTCGGAACCGGCGCCGAGGCCGATCAGCACGTCCAGCGGCAGACGACCGTTGCTGGCTTCGATGATTTTCACTGCTGGCGGCAGCTCTTCGGCGACCTCGAGACGGACGCGCGCGAGGTCTTCAGGGCTGGTCTGGTCGGCCTTGTTGAGGATTACCAGGTCGGCGCTGGCCAGTTGGTCGGCGAACAGTTCGTGCAGCGGCGATTCGTGGTCCAGGTTCGGGTCGAGTTTGCGCTGGGCATCGACCTGATCCGGGAACGCGGCGAAGGTGCCGGCGGCCACGGCCGGGCTGTCGACCACGGTGATCACCGCGTCAACGGTGCAGGCGCTGCGGATTTCCGGCCACTGGAAGGCTTGCACCAGCGGTTTTGGCAGGGCCAGGCCCGAGGTTTCGATCAGGATATGGTCGAGGTCGCCGCGACGGGCCACCAGTTCGCGCATCACCGGGAAGAACTCTTCCTGAACCGTGCAGCACAGGCAGCCGTTGGCCAGTTCGTAGACGCGGCCGGTGGCTTCTTCTTCGGTGCAGCCGATGGTGCATTGCTTGAGGATTTCACCGTCGATGCCCAGCTCGCCAAACTCGTTGACGATCACCGCGATGCGGCGGCCCTGAGCATTGTCGAGCATGTGCCGCAGCAAGGTGGTTTTGCCCGAGCCGAGGAAACCGGTGACGATGGTGACGGGGAGTTTGGCCAGTGTTTTCATCGGATGCCCTTTGGCAAGGTGGCGGGCATACGGGACGAGACCGGCAACGCGGGTGCGTGCCTGGAGAGTTCGCCACCGGATCACCCCGCCCGGTTGAAAGTGAGAATCTGTGACGAGGCAGGTCTCCTGGCTGACGGTGTTCGGGCCTTGGCCCGGTATTCGCTGCGCCTTCCCGCTGGCTCTGGATTGAGTTGGCAGTGGCGTGGCAGCGAACAGCACCGTTCACAGTTGCGGGGGCAGCCGCGGCTTGGACCGCGTTCCCTTCTTAGCTTCGGCGTGGGCCGAAGAACCTCGAAAGCGCAAGGCTACGCAGGGTGTGGGGGCAGGTCAATCTCTACCAGGCGATCCAGGTGAGAACCCTTGCCAATTGACGCGAATCACCCGCCCATGGTCTCCTACACAACTTGTTACGGGTGCCCTTCACAGGGTGAAACGGGAAACCGGTGAATCATGTGCTTTACTCTAAAGCCATGTCAGTCCGGTGCTGCCCCCGCAACGGTAAGCGAGCGAAGCGTCAGATCCACTGTGCCCACAGGCATGGGAAGGTGACGCTTGCAGGTCGGCAGACAGCCACCCCTCGTGAGCCCGGAGACCGGCCCGCCACACACAGTGCGCGACATCGCCACTGAACCTGACAAACCCGCGGTGGGCGGGCGCTGTTCGAACCTCTGCGTGCCCGGCCGCAGGGGTTTTCATGCGCTCTATTCACCCGCTGACACTCCAGAGGGAAGCGCCATGTCGATCATCAGCAGCACCGGCAGCAATTCGGACAAGATCTCCAGCACCACCACCCTTAGCCAACGCCTGACCGCCGCCGTCTGCGCGTCGATCCTCGGTGCGTGCCTCGTGTATTTCGCCGGTTTCTCGCACATCGAAGCGGTGCACAACGCCGCCCACGATACCCGCCACAGCGCCGCGTTCCCGTGCCACTGAGACCTGACGACATGATCAAGCGTATTGCGCAGACCGCAGGTTTCACCGGCCTTCTGGCCGCCCTGCTCCTGACGTTGCTGCAAAGCTTCTGGGTTTCGCCGCTGATTCTGCAGGCCGAGACATTCGAGAAAGCCGAGCCGGTTGCCGAAGTTCACGAACACGCCGCCGGCACCGCCGCCCACACCCACGATGCCGAAGCCTGGGAGCCGGAAGACGGCTGGCAGCGCGTGGTCTCCACCACTGGCGGCAATCTGGTGGTTGCCGTGGGTTTTGCCCTGATGCTGGCGGGTCTGTACACCCTGCGTGCGCCGACCAAAACCTCGCAAGGCCTGCTCTGGGGTCTGGCCGGTTACGCGACCTTCGTGCTCGCCCCGACCATGGGCCTGCCGCCTGAACTGCCAGGCACTGCCGCCGCGGATCTGGCTTCGCGGCAGATGTGGTGGATCGGCACTGCGGCCTCCACCGCTGTCGGCCTTGCCTTGATCGCGTTCAGCCGTCACTGGCTGATGAAGATCCTCGGCGTGGCGATCCTTGCCGTACCGCACGTGATCGGCGCGCCGCAACCGGAAGTGCATTCGATGCTCGCCCCGGAAGCCCTCGAAGCCCAGTTCAAAATCGCTTCGCAGCTGACCAACGTGGTGTTCTGGCTGGCCCTGGGCCTGATCAGCGCCTGGTTGTTCCGCCGCAAAAGCGAAGGTCAGTACCACGCATGACCGATGACAGCGCAGCGCCGACCTTCGTGGTCGGCCTGGGCTGCCAGCGCGGCTGCCCGGCCAGCACGCTGCGCGCATTGCTTGACCAGGCGTTACAGGCGCATCGAATTGACCTTGATAAGGTCAAGGCTTTGGCCAGCATCGACCTCAAGCGCGACGAACCCGGCTTGCAGGAACTCGCCGCCCAACTGGCGCTGCCGTTGCTGTACTTCAGCAGCGAAGAACTGGCCAGTTATCAGCAACGTTTGAGTCACCATTCACAGATCGCCTTCGAACGCACCGGTTGCTACGGCGTGGCGGAAAGTGCTGCTCTGGCACTCGCCGAACAGTTGATCAGTGGCCCGGCAAAACTGCTGATTTCCCGGCAAAAGTACGCTCAGGCAACTCTGGCATTGGCCGGCGCGGCGTAAATTCCCGATAATCCCCGCTTTCGATCATGAGCATTCTTCATCTGAAGCGCTTGCGAAGCACCGCCCTGCCCCTTTTTTACAGGATCCAACGATGACCGTTTACTTCATCGGCGCCGGCCCCGGCGACCCGGAATTGATCACTGTCAAAGGCCAGCGGCTGATCCGCAGTTGCCCGGTGATCATCTACGCAGGTTCGCTGGTGCCGACGGCGGTACTGGAAGGTCATTGCGCTGAAACCGTGGTCAACAGCGCCGAGCTGCACCTGGAACAGATCATCGATCTGATCAAGACCGCCCACGCCAAGGGCGAGGATGTGGCGCGGGTGCATTCGGGGGATCCGAGTCTGTATGGCGCCATTGGCGAGCAGATTCGTTATCTACGCGAGTTGGATATTCCGTTCGAGATCATCCCCGGCGTGACCGCCACCGCCGCGTGCGCCGCGCTGTTGGGCGCCGAACTGACCCTGCCGGACATCTCGCAAAGCGTGATCCTGACCCGTTATGCCGACAAGACCGCGATGCCTGTCGGCGAAGAGCTAGGCAATCTGGCGCAGCACGGGGCGACCATGGCGATTCATCTGGGGGTCAATCATCTGGAGAAGATCCTGGCCGAACTGCTGCCGCATTACGGCGCAGATTGCCCGATCGCGGTGATTCACCGGGCGACGTGGCCGGATCAGGACTGGGTGGTCGGGACGCTTGAGGATATTGCCGGGAAGGTGGCGGCCAAGGGGTTTCGGCGTACGGCGTTGATTCTGGTTGGGCGGGTGTTGGGCAGCGATCATTTCAGTGAATCGTCGCTGTACCGCGCGGGGCACGCACATCTTTACCGCCCATGACGGCCCTTTCGCGAGCAAGCCCGCTCCCACACTTGATCGCATTCCAAATGTGGGAGCGGGCTTGCTCGCGAAGGCGTCATTGAATCTCACGCATAAAAAAACGGCGCTCACGGGGCGCCGTTTTTCATGCCGCAGCGAACACCTTAGTAGTAGGCGTTTTCTTTCTGCGTGTGGTCGGTCACGTCGCGAACGCCCTTGAGCTCCGGAATGCGTTCGAGCAGGGTGCGCTCGATGCCTTCCTTCAGTGTCACGTCCGCCTGGCCGCAGCCCTGGCAACCGCCGCCGAACTGCAACACGGCAATGCCGTCTTCAACCACATCGATCAGGCTGACCTGACCGCCGTGGCTGGCCAGCCCCGGGTTGATTTCGGTTTGCAGGTAGTAGTTGATGCGCTCGTTGATCGGGCTGTCGGCGTTGACCATCGGGACTTTGGCGTTTGGCGCCTTGATGGTCAGCTGGCCGCCCATGCGGTCGGTGGCGTAGTCGACGACGGCATCATCGAGGAACGCTTCGCTGAACGAGTCGATGTAAGCGGTGAAGCTTTTCAGCCCCAGCGCCGTGTCTTCAGGTTTTTCTTCGCCCGGCTTGCAGTAGGCAATGCAGGTTTCGGCGTACTGGGTGCCAGGCTGGGTGATGAAAACGCGGATGCCGATGCCCGGGGTGTTCTGCTTGGAGAGCAGATCGGCCAGGTAATCATGGGCGGCGTCGGTAATGGTAATAGCGGTCATGGAGACTCCTCGCAGGCTTGAGGCGGAGTTTACGCCAATCGGCGCGCGGCACAAAGTCCTAGTATTTACGTAGGAATAGTTCGCAAATCGGCTAGGCGCCAGGTTCGCCGTCAATCCGCGCTTTAAGCCATTGATAACTGCGCTTTTCGACCCATTCGTAGCTCAGCCACGAACCGATAGCGATGGCCAGCGCACAGACGACAAACATCAAATACGGGTTGATCCCGTAGCGTCGGGCCAGATAACCACCGGCCGACAGCACCAGCACGTGCATCAGATACACCGAGTAGGAGCAGTCGCCCAGCATCTTGAGCAGCCTGTTGCGTTCGACATGCCGCTCCAGCGCCATGCTGGCCATGACCAGCACCGCACTGGGCACGCCCCAGTTCAGCAATCGGGGTTCCGGCGGCAGGTGATAGATTGCCAGCAACGCCGCACCGATCCCCAATAAGGGCAGCCAGAGCGCCGGCCCGATCCATCCCCGACGGTAAAGCATGCCGATGCCAATCCCCAGCAGAAACTCATAAACGATGTCCGAGCGATAGAACTCGCTGACCCAGCCAAACCCGGTCCAGGCCTGGCACACCGCAAACAGCAGTGCCGCAACCACCAGCAAGCGGACTTGCAGCCGGAACAACAGCGCCCAGGCGAACAGCACATAGAACAGCATTTCGTAATTCAGGGTCCAGCCGACATTCAGGGTCGGATAGATCCCGTAGCCGCCGGGATTTTCGGTCGGGATAAACAGCAGCGACAGCAGCAGATGACTCCAGTCCACTGCCTGATCCGGCAGCAACGGCCGGGCGAACACCACCAGCAACGCCATCAGCACGGTGTAGAGCCAATACGCCGGAACAATACGAAACAGCCGATACAACAAAAACCGTGCTGGCGGCAGCGCCTTGCCTTCGGTGGACAGGAAAATCACCAGCCCGCTGATCACGAAAAAGATATCGACGCCCACGGCGCCCTTGTCGATGAACAGCTGCCCTATCGGCCCGCGCGCCTCGAAGTCGAAGAAAATCTGCATGAAGTGATGGCAGACCACCGCCCACGCGGCGAGCGCTCGCAGGGCCTGCACTGAAATCAACATTGCCCACTCCCGTCACTCTTTGTGAACCACCACTGAACTCTGTGGGAGCGGCGGTGCGACGACTCGACTTGCCCGCGATGGCGGAGTGTCAGGCCACTTAAATGCCGGATGGACCGCCCTCATCGCTGGCAAGCCAGCTCCCACAGGAACTTTGTGTCTAGTCAGAAATTGGGACAGCAGGCTCGCGTCAAACGATCAAAGATTCTCGTACCGGTTCATATCCAGCACGCCCTCTTCCACCGGGTCGGTTTCGTGGATGTACTGGCTCAAATCATGGAAATAGAACCAGAACTGCGGATGGCTGCGGCGGATACCCCAACGTTCGACGATTTTCTCGAACTGCGCCGCATCCTTGGCACTTTCCATGGCATCGACAAACGCCGGCACCTGATCCGCCGGGACGTTGAACATGAAATTCGGGTAGCTGCTGAGCACGCCCGGATAGATCGTCAGCGTGTCCAGCCCCGGCTGATAGCGCAGCGATTCGCCGAGCAGGAACGCCACATTGCTGTGGGCGCGGTTGCGCAACAGGCTGTAGACCTCGCGTTTGCCGCTGCGGGTTTCGACCCGCAGCATGGTCGCTTCCGGCAATTGATCGATCACTTTCAGGCCGGCGGCCGGGCGCGAAGTCAGGCGACTGAGGGCCTGTTCGGCGTCTTGCAGCGCCGGATCAATGTTCGGGCGCGAGCAATAGGCGTCTTCGCAGCGGTTGATCGGATCCGGACGCGCGTTGAGATCGCCGTAGCGCGCCAGCAATTGCAGGGCGAAATCGCGTTTCGGGTCTTTCTCGTCGAGTTTCAGCGCGGTCGGCTTGTCGTCATCGATGGCTTCGTAATCGAGCCACATCTTGAACTGGCCGCTGCTCTGGTACCAATCGTCGAGGAAACCCTCGCGGGAATCGGCAGGCATCAGACGCAGGAAGTTCTGCTCGGCGCCGTTGCGGATCAGGTCGAAATACAAGCGCGTTTGCGCCTGATGGGAGACGTTGCCGAACACATCGAAATTCACCGCCAACTGATAATAGGTGCGCTCCAGCAGCGGATAGTCGAACAGCCACATGGTTTGCGGCACTTCGCCGATCAGGCCCTTGGTCACCGAGGCGCTGTCGAAGTGACGGAAGATGCTGAGCAAGGCGTTGTCGTTGCCGGCCCACAGGGTCGACCAGCTCGGCGCCGGCAGGTCGGCGTAGCTGTCACGGCGCAAGGCTTCGTATTTGTTTCGCTTGTTGCGGTAGTTGTGCCACAGGCTCAGGACGCTGCCGACGTCGTCGTTCTGCCCCGGCATGGCCAGCAATGGCGTGGCCTGGCCGCGATAGTTCGGGTCGGTGATGTACAGATCGTGTTCCGGCGCCTGGAACAGTGCCCAGAAGTTGTCGCGGATCACGTCGGTCGCGATCTGCCCACGGCACACCGGGCCGCGAATGAAGGTACGAACGAAGTATTCGGCGTTATCGAGCATGAACTGATAACGCGCCTGCGCCGGGATCGCCTCGAAGGTCGCGAACGGGTTGGCCCGGCTCTGCGGCCCGTAGCCCGGCAAGGCGTTGACCTGCCAGTGGCCGTTGTAGAACAGGCTTTTGACCCGCGCCATCTTCGCCGCGCTCAGCGGATAGGTGATGTGGGTCTTGTGCACGATCACGCCCTGCACCGGCCACAGGCGGTAGTAGACCTGAGTGCCCGGATCGTCGTTCGGGCGACGCGTGGCGATCAGATCGATCGGCTGGCCCGTCGGCGTGCGCGAACGCACCCACTGGAAGTAATGCCCCGGCTCGCCGTCCTTGAAATAGATGTGCGCGAGGAACCAGTGCTCGTACAGCCAGCGCCCGACCAGGCTTTCCCGCGCGCCGGGCTGGTTGAGCAGGTTTTCCCACTGGACGATCTGCAGCGCCTCCTTGGTGCTCGGCGCCAGGCCTTGCTCGTCGATAGGTGCGCCGGACGCCAGCCAACGTTGCAGCGTCTGGTATTGCTGATCGGTCAGGCCAGTCACCGCCAGCGGCATGCCCTCTTTCGGGTGGGCGCCGGCATAACCGTCGAATTCGGCGGGCATTGCGCACAGATTCTCGCGGTTGAGGCCCAGCACGATGTCTTCCGGCAGTTTGGCGTTGGGAGTCAGCGGCGTTTTGTGTCCCAGCTCCAGCATGCGCGCCATCAGTGCCGCCTGACTGCCCTGGGCGTCGAGCACCGAATAGAAGTCTTTCTGCTGCCAGGCCCGTTTGCCGAAGGCGTCATAGAACAGCCGGGTGGTCGGCGCCGCCTGGGTGCGTTCGCCATCGTAGACCGGCATCTTGCTCGCGCCACGGGCCGCCCCTTCGCCGCTGCCCAGGTTCAACTGACAGGCAGAGTCGTAGCACGCATGGCAGGCCACACACTTTTCGGTGAAGATTGGCTGGATGTCTCGGGTGTAGGAAATAGAAGAAGAAACAGCGGGACTTTGCGCCGCCGCGCCAAAGCTAAAAAACAGCAATGCAATGCTGATGACGCGGTACGACATGTCCCTGATCCTGATCCTGAAGAAAAAACGCCGCGATTCTACCGTTATGACGCCCGTACCAACATGAACGATATTCATGCAAAAGCGCCACATGCTCTAAATCCGCACAGGTTTGTTATGATCCCGCTCCTTCGTCATGGTCTTTTCGAGTAGTCCCAATGTCCGATCGCAGCGTCCGTCTTCAAGCTCTCAAGCAAGCTCTCAAAGAGCGCATCCTGATTCTCGACGGCGGTATGGGCACGATGATCCAGAGCTACAAGCTCGAAGAGCAGGATTATCGCGGCAAACGCTTCGCCGACTGGCCGAGCGACGTCAAGGGCAACAACGACCTCTTGGTCATCACCCGTCCTGATGTTATCGGCGGTATCGAAAAAGCTTATCTGGATGCCGGTGCCGACATCCTGGAAACCAACACCTTCAACGCCACCCGCATTTCCATGGCCGACTACGGCATGGAAGAGCTGGCCTACGAACTCAACGTAGAAGGCGCACGACTGGCGCGCAAGGTGGCCGACGCCAAGACCGCCGAGAACCCGGACAAGCCGCGTTTCGTCGCCGGCGTGCTCGGTCCTACGAGTCGCACCTGCTCACTGTCGCCGGACGTCAACAACCCGGGCTATCGCAACGTCACCTTCGATGAACTGGTGGAGAACTACACCGAGGCCACCAAAGGCCTGATCGAGGGCGGCGCCGACCTGATCCTGATCGAAACCATCTTCGACACCCTCAACGCCAAAGCCGCGATCTTCGCCGTGCAAGGTGTGTTCGAGGAGCTGGGCTTCGAGTTGCCGATCATGATTTCCGGCACCATCACCGACGCCTCCGGCCGTACCCTGTCGGGCCAGACCACCGAAGCGTTCTGGAACTCCGTGGCCCACGCCAAACCGATTTCGGTCGGCCTGAACTGCGCCCTCGGTGCCCGCGAACTGCGTCCGTACCTGGAAGAACTGTCGGACAAGGCCAGCACCCACGTTTCGGCGCACCCGAACGCCGGCCTGCCGAACGAATTCGGCGAGTACGACGAACTGCCGGTGGACACCGCCAAGGTCATCGAAGAATTCGCCCAGAGCGGTTTCCTCAACATCGTCGGCGGTTGCTGCGGCACCACGCCGGGCCACATCGAAGCCATCGCCAAAGCCGTCGCCGGTTATGCGCCGCGGCAGATTCCGGACATTCCCAAGGCCTGCCGCCTGTCGGGTCTGGAACCGTTCACCATTGATCGCAGCTCGTTGTTCGTCAACGTCGGCGAGCGGACCAACATCACCGGTTCCGCGAAATTTGCCCGCCTGATCCGTGAAGACAACTACACCGAAGCCCTGGAAGTCGCCCTGCAGCAGGTCGAGGCCGGCGCCCAGGTGATCGACATCAACATGGACGAAGGGATGCTCGATTCGAAGAAGGCCATGGTGACCTTCCTCAATCTGATTGCCGGTGAGCCGGACATCTCCCGCGTACCAATCATGATCGACTCCTCGAAGTGGGAAGTGATCGAAGCCGGCCTCAAGTGCATTCAGGGCAAGGGCATCGTCAACTCGATCAGCATGAAAGAAGGCGTCGAGCAGTTCATCCACCACGCCAAACTGTGCAAGCGCTACGGCGCCGCCGTGGTGGTGATGGCGTTCGACGAAGCCGGCCAGGCCGACACCGAAGCGCGCAAGAAAGAAATCTGCAAACGCTCCTACGACATTCTGGTCAACGAAGTCGGCTTCCCGCCGGAAGACATCATCTTCGACCCGAACATCTTCGCCGTGGCCACCGGTATCGAAGAACACAACAACTACGCTGTGGACTTCATCAACGCCTGTGCCTACATCCGTGACGAACTGCCGTATGCCCTGAGCTCCGGCGGCGTGTCCAACGTGTCGTTCTCGTTCCGTGGCAACAACCCGGTGCGCGAGGCGATCCACTCGGTATTCCTGCTGTACGCGATCCGCGCCGGCCTGACCATGGGCATCGTCAACGCCGGTCAGCTGGAGATCTACGACCAGATCCCGCAGGAACTGCGCGACGCCGTTGAGGACGTGATCCTCAACCGCACGCCCGAAGGCACCGACGCCCTCCTCGCCATCGCCGACAAGTACAAGGGCGACGGCAGCGTCAAGGAAGCCGAGACCGAAGAATGGCGCGGCTGGGACGTCAACAAGCGTCTGGAGCATGCGCTGGTCAAGGGCATCACCACCCACATCGTCGAAGACACCGAAGAGTCTCGTCAGTCCTTCGCCCGTCCGATCGAAGTAATCGAAGGCCCGCTGATGTCCGGCATGAACATCGTCGGTGACCTGTTCGGTGCCGGCAAAATGTTCCTGCCGCAGGTGGTGAAATCCGCCCGCGTGATGAAGCAGGCCGTGGCCCACTTGATCCCGTTCATCGAACTGGAAAAAGGCGACAAGCCGGAAGCCAAGGGCAAGATCCTGATGGCCACCGTGAAAGGCGACGTGCACGACATCGGCAAGAACATCGTCGGCGTGGTGCTGGGTTGCAACGGCTATGACATCGTCGACCTCGGCGTGATGGTGCCGGCAGAGAAAATCCTGCAAGTGGCCAAGGAGCAGAAGTGCGACATCATCGGCCTGTCCGGCCTGATCACTCCGTCGCTGGATGAAATGGTCCACGTGGCCCGCGAGATGCAGCGTCAGGACTTCCACCTGCCGTTGATGATCGGCGGCGCGACCACCTCCAAGGCGCACACGGCGGTGAAGATCGAGCCCAAGTACAGCAACGACGCGGTGGTCTATGTGACCGACGCCTCCCGAGCCGTGGGCGTGGCGACGCAGTTGCTGTCCAAGGAACTGAAGGCCGGTTTCGTCGAGAAGACCCGCGAAGAATACATTGACGTGCGCGAACGCACCGCCAACCGCAGCGCCCGCACCGAGCGCCTGAGCTATGCCGCTTCGATCGCGAAAAAACCGCAATTCGACTGGGCCACTTACACCCCGGTCAAACCTACCTTCACCGGTACCCGCGTGCTGGACAACATCGACCTCAACGTCCTGGCCGAATACATCGACTGGACGCCGTTCTTCATCTCCTGGGACCTGGCCGGCAAGTTCCCGCGCATCCTCGAAGACGAAGTGGTCGGCGAAGCGGCGACCTCGCTGTACAAGGACGCCCGCGAGATGCTGACCAAGCTGATCGACGAGAAGCTGATCAGCGCCCGTGCGGTGTTCGGCTTCTGGCCAGCCAATCAGGTGCACGACGACGATATCGAGCTGTACGGCGATGACGGCAAGCCAATGGCCCGCCTGCATCACCTGCGCCAGCAGATCATCAAGACTGACGGCAAGCCGAACTTCTCCCTGGCCGACTTCGTCGCGCCGAAGGACAGCGAAGTGACCGACTACGTCGGTGGTTTCATCACCACCGCCGGGATCGGCGCCGAAGAAGTGGCCAAGGCTTATCAGGACGCTGGCGACGACTACAACTCGATCATGGTCAAGGCTCTCGCCGACCGTCTGGCCGAAGCCTGCGCCGAGTGGCTGCACCAGCAGGTGCGTAAAGAGCACTGGGGTTACGCCAAGGATGAAGCCCTCGACAACGAGGCGCTGATCAAAGAGCAGTACTCCGGCATCCGCCCGGCTCCGGGCTACCCGGCATGCCCGGATCACACCGAGAAGGCCACCCTGTTCGCCCTGCTCGACCCTGAAGCCCAGGAAATGCGCGCCGGTCGCAGCGGCGTGTTCCTCACCGAGCACTACGCGATGTTCCCGGCGGCAGCGGTCAGCGGCTGGTACTTCGCCCATCCGCAGGCGCAGTACTTCGCCGTGGGCAAGATCGACAAGGACCAGGTGCAGAGCTACACCTCGCGCAAAGGCCAGGAACTGAGCCTGACCGAGCGCTGGCTGGCGCCGAACCTGGGTTACGACAACTGAGCCATCGGCCTCAATCGTCCTCTTCGGAAGAGGAGGAACCGTCCGGTTCCTCCCACTCCCTGTCCGCCAGCCATTGCTCAAGCCTCTCCCGGGAAATCCCCAGCGCCGAATCCCCGCCTGTGCGGTCAAGCCAGGCACGGACCCGTTGCAGACAGTCTGTCGACAATGACCGGTAATGTCCCGACAAGCGGGTACCGGCAAGCAACTCGTCATGGAGGCCATCAAACGCCTGCGCAGGAATGTCCCTGATCGGATTGCCCGTCAGTTTCAGCGTGTGCAAACGTTCTGCCTGTAACACCCCCGCCGGCCACTCCTTGAGATTGTTGCCGTTCAAGTGCAGTCGTTCGAGCCAGGGCGCAATTGTTCCATTGAATTCCTGGAGCCGATTGTGGTTCAGCTCCAGCAACTCCAACCCCTCCAAAGCCTCGGCATTGAAAGCCCTGAAACGGTTGTAGTTCAGACTCAGGCGCTTGAGGTGTTCCAGCGTGCCCAACCGTTGAGCGACTGCGTTCGCGTCATGCAAGCGATTGGCGGACAGGTCCAGTTGCTCGAGTCGCACCATATCGCCGACGGCTTCAGGCAGGGTTTCCAGCGCATTGGCGGCCAGATCCAGGGTTTCCACCTGCTTGAATGACGCGAGGAAGTCCTTGACGCCCTGCTCGCTCAACTCCAGCCCCCGGAGATTCAGGCCCGCCACATGGGAAAAGGTTTCCGGCAGCCCCGGCAATGCCCCCACGCCAAGAGTCCCCTCCAGATCCAGCACATAATCGGTTCCAGCGGCCTCACCCGGCAAGCCCAGCCGCCAGCATTCCATTATTTTTCGCGCCGCCTCTGCCCGGCCTTCCGACGAAATGCGCGGGTGCCTGAAACGCTGTTCGGCACTGCGCCGCACGAAGATCCAGCCATTCAAGTGCCGTGTCAGCGCTTCGAATCGCTGACTCCAGTCATTGATACGGGCATTGACCTGCGCGTCGGAGGCACCGGCGCGCAGATATTCAACCACTTCAACGGCGTCCTGTTCCGACAGGTCGGGAATCACCCGCTGCAAACGGCTGACAAAGGAAGCAAGACTCTCGTCGGCAAGCGGAGCCGGTGGCAGCGGCAACAACCGCGACGCCACGCGTGACCCCGTCTCAAGAGGCATTCGATAGGGTTCAGGGATAGGTTCGCGGGCAAACCTTGCCAACGCACCTTCCGGCAGCCCCAGCGCAGACTCGACCCGGTACTGCGCGGCGTGCAAGTGACCTTGTGCTTGCGGCGTCAAGGGGGCGCCGGTGAGATTCATGTTGATCAACAGTTCATCGCGGGTCAGGACTTGCGGCGCCAGACTGGTAATCCGGGTGTTGCGCAGATCCAGCCAGCGCAACGCCTGAAGGTTCTCGGCTCCCCGTGGCCATTGCCGCAACAGCGTACCGCTGAGGTTCAGCACCTCCAGGTCCGGCATGCTCGAGACATCCAGCCGATACAGCGGATTGCCGGAAAGATCGAGATCGATCAGTTTCGCGCGGGTGTCCGACGGAATCGGGTTGGTGGTCAGCGCGCACTCACTGAGATCGAGATGGCGAACCTCGGGAAAAGCACGAAGGAACCCGCGAACCTGTGCAACTTCCGAGCGACGTGATTGCAGGCGCAGGGTTTTCACGTGGGGGAAACGCGCCAACACAGGCGGCAGCGGGTCGTCGCAGACCCATTCAAGGTGACTGTAACCGGGGTTGTCTGCGGCCAGAGGCGCATAACGCCAGCAGTGTTTCAATTGGCGCACGGCTCTCACACGTTCTTCGAGGCGAGGCCCGGCAGCGGCCCAGTGATCGAGCGTTGATTCAAGGCGCTCCCACTCGCGCGCACGGTCGTACAGGCCCTGCATGATCTGCGCATCACTTTGCCCTTCTCTCATTGCCTTGAGGATCACGCCGTTGGCCTGTCGGAAATCCAGGTTCGGATAGAGATCAAGTAACCGCACGACCAGAGCGGTATTGACGCCCGAACGTCCCACTGCGCCCTCGCCGCTGGCGAAATACCCCACTCGACGATCTTCGAGACGCGCCGGTGGTTTGTACGCCCGTACGCCCTGGCCTGATGCCGCCACGGATGAGCGAACCTGTTCAGGGTGCGCGGTGGCGTAATCGACGATCGTGCGTTGCAGCCTGGCGCTGTTCTCAACTCCGGAAAGCCTCAGAGCCTGTCTGGCCTCTTGTGGCAATGTGCGGACGAGGGAGGGAAAAAACGTATCAAGCCGACCGGCCGATGCCTGCCCGTCGCCGCCAAATGCCTGATACAACGGCCCCTGCCTGACCAGAACAACCCGGCTGGTCGCCGATTCGCTGCCAATCGCCTCGAGTAGCGTTCCGTGGATGTGCAAGTCGCGAAGCTCCAGGCGCACATCGCCCGGCCAGCCCGGCAGTTTTTCGAGCAACCGCAAGGCCAGACGCCCGCTGTCGATCAAAGGATGCTCCTGATACAAACCGGCATAGGCGCGGCTCGCCCGCCCCTGCCGTACGTGCCAGCGAGCCTCCTCCAGCAAGCCGCGAGGCACCGGTTTCGAAGTTTGCAAAACTGCCAGCGAATCGGCATCCCCATGGGCCAGAACTTCCCGGGCGGCGTGGTCGCCGAGCCCCGGACATGCGTGTTGCAGTCTGGTAATCCGTACATCCGGTGCGGCAGTGCCACGAGGCGCTTCGAACAATTGCAGCGCATCGGCCAGTTCAGGTGGCGGCGGCAGATTATCCAGGTGCATTTTGCGCAGTGTGTTGTCGCTGACACCGCCGATGTCGGCGATGGCCAGCAACTGCTCGTCGGAGAGCACGTGAGTGCTGTGTCCGATACGACGCAGCAACGTCAATCGATCCCAGGACAACGGACGCTCCAGGGTATGGCGCCAGGCGCCCAAGCCGTTGTGACTCAGCACCGGCTGGTACGCCTGGGGGTCGGCGGGATGCCGGATACGCCAGCGCTTGAGAGACTTGTCCCAGGTTTTCTCGAAAGCCCTGCCCTGTATCCGGATCCAGGTTTTTTCCGGCGTAACGAATTGTCCCAGGGCATTGGGCCCGCCTTGAGGAAGCCGTGCATCGGGACTTTCATAGGCGGTCAGATCCGGATGCCACAACCGGGTTTCGCCGCTGGCCGATGTTACTGGCTGCAGCTGCTCGATCACCGGCACGGCTTTTGCCGCTCTGATGCGGGCCAGAGCTTTACCGGCGCCGGCGAGCGCACCGAACTGCGCCAGGTTTTCCGCCACATCGATCAAGTGCGCCATGGCAGCCTTGCGATCCCCTTCGCTCCACTCGATGACACCTTCGATGGACTCTTCCAGCAACTGACCGACCATGACGGACATCATGATTTCGCCCAGTACGGGCACAAACCCCGCCGCCGTGGTGAGCACCAGCATGCCGATGTTCAGCAATGCCGCGAGTTTTTCTTTGCGCACCTTCGCATCGACATCAGCCGTGGGCACGGCGTGACTGCTGGCATCGGCAATGATCCGCGCGCGGTGTCGATCGAAGAGGTAGTTCCACAGGTCGACGTTTTCCGACGTGGGATCATCGCCCTCGCGGGGAATGACGTACGGCGCCAGATAGGGGTCGTCTTCCGGCACTTGTCGCTGCACAAAGGGTGGCCACTCATGGATGAATGTGAAGCCAACGAAAGGGTTGAAGGTGGTGAGACCCTCCAGAAAAACACGCCCGGCCATCGAGGTATCCGGCGCATCGCGAGTGAACCGACTGAAGTAATCCCCGCGGTCGGCATACGCCACGAACCGGCTGAAAAACTGCTGATACGCTGTCGGTGTTGCCTGCCCGGTCGAATCGCTATCGCGCTCAGTGAAGCGTTTTTTGAACATGTCCCACACTTGTGCATGCGTATAGCGTTTCAGCGGATGCCGGGGATCATGGGGGATATAGAGAATCAACTGATCGGTATAGCGATCATCTTCACTGATCGAAAAACACACGCAACCGGTCATCCGATGCTTCATCAGGCTCAGTTCGTGAAACCAGACCTTTTGGCGACCCAGCCGCGGGTCGCGGTTCCCATTGATGACCGACAGAATCATCGAGTAGTCCGCAGGCTCGATGTCTTTGCATAACAGTGCCTGTTCTGCCGCAGCTCGCAGATCGGCCCGGGCGGCATCGATGAAATGCTCGCGCAACGCCGACTGTACCTGCGCCTCTGCTGGGTGGAAAAAACGCTTGAGGTAAACCTGATACTTCGCCCCGATGTCCAGCGAGCGACATAACGCCATGAATCGAGTGACGGTCATCGGCGTTGTCAGGGGCAGCAGCTCTCCGGGCTTCCACAACTCGACGAGAAAACCGGATGAACGATGGAATGCATCAGGCTCACACTCCGAGGCTTCGAAGTTATGCAACGCCGCCTGCAGCAGCGGCAGCTTGAGAACCTCGAAAACACCCACCTCAACCGAAAACACCCCTGCTTTCACAGCCTTGTTCAGACGCAGGTAGATCGTTTTGACATCCATTTCGATGCCGTACTCTTCCTTCAGTGCTTCGGTCAGCAAAGGCTCGGCAAAAGTGTCGATGTCTTGCAGGGATGACAGGTGTCTGTCCAGCCGGGACTGGGCCACGAAGCTTGCGGTAAAGCTGTCGTTCAGGGTTCGTCGCTGCTGCGGCGAGGCTTGCCGATACCCGCGAGGCAGTGCTGCGCTGGCGTTTTTGAGTTGTGCACGGCGCTGCGCCGTAGCATCCGTCAGCCAATCGGGAACGGCCTGTTCAAGGAACGGACTGTGGATGCTCTGTGAAGCCGCGGGTGTCAAATCCGCAGTCGGAAACGTTGGCATGGTGCCTCTCCTGTAAGGTGAGGCATCAGCACACCATTTCGGTGGCCCCCGTCCGTGGTAGATAGTTATGTCGGTGCCCACCAGGCGTTACCAACGATTTCTCACGCCGCCAGCCAATTGACTATGCTCAACAGGCACACTTTGAGACGAGGGATGTATGGACGATCCAGTCGACAACAAGCCACCGACCTTCTGGCAGATGCTGCACAGCGTCATGGCTGCGGCGTTCGGGGTGCAGAGCGGCAAGAACCGGGCAAGGGATTTCACCCACGGCAAGCCCAGCCATTTCATCTTTTTGGGCATTGCGTTCACGGCGGTGTTCGCCCTGACGCTGTTCGGCATTGTGCAACTGGTGGTGCACCTGGCGGGCGCCTGATCCGCTCAGCGCATCAGTGTCTGCAGATTGAACGGATAGCGATACGAAACCGGACGGCCTTTCGCGGACAATTTGCGAAAGTGCACGCCGTAGTCCGGAGTGGCGCCCATGGCCAGCATTCGGCGGGCATACTCTCTGTCGATCAATTGCAGCAACGGAATCTGCCGGTCACGACCACCATACTGGTTCAGGTCGACGCCCCGGGCGTGATCATGCAGTTCGACCAGTGCCCAGCCACCGAGCGTGAAATGCCCGCCGAGCAATGCACTCAGACGGCCGTCGACCATGGCCTGCAAGGCTTCGGGCGAAGTGTTGACCGCGCTGAACAACACGTCCTTGCCCGGCTCTTTTCCGACCTCGGACACGGCGCGCATCGCACCGAAGGCCATTTCATCGTTGGCCGCCCACACCAATGACACGTCGGGATATCTGACCAACAACTGCTTCGCCTGCTCGTAGGCACGTTGCTGCGTCCAGCCGCCGTAGACCAGTTGCCGCAAACGCACCTGGGGATGCTCGGCCAGCGCACGCTGCATGCCTTTTTCCCGCAGTTGCGCCGCCGGTGTGATCTTCAGGCCCGAAAACGCCAGCAGATCAATGCTTTTACCGGGCGCCACAGGAGGATGCAGGCGAATCAGTTCCTTCATCATCAGGTAGCCGCCCTCCTCGTCGTTGGGTACCAGGCTGCCGACGCGATCCGCGCGATCCGCCACCAGGGCCTGCTGGTTGGGCGTCAGTGCCGAGTTGACGATAAAGAGCTTCACGCCGCTGTCACTGGCCATGCGCAGGATCTGCGGCGCAACGTACTGCTCGTTGACGAATACCAGATAGTCCGGGCGGTCGCCCCCCTGCAGGGCCAGTCGCGCCTGTGCCAGGGTCACTTCAGGCTGGCGCTGGGCGTAAAGGATACGCAGGTCAATCCCCAGATCCCGGGCGGCGGCCTGCATGAATTGCGAGTAACTGACCCAGAACGCTTCCTGGGTCGATCCCGGGTTCAAAAACAGCACGGACTCCGCCCGCGCGCAGGTTGCGAAAACCGCGCCGAACAGCAGCAGACTGATGTGAAGAAACTTGAACATGAAGCATCCGGGCCCAGGGAAAAATCGCCGCGCATTATAGCCACCGATCCACCGGCGATTGACGCTGGATTCCGCCTTTTGTCCGACAATCGTCGGAACCGGGCCCGGATCTGTCGCTTACTGATGACTGACCCAGAAAACAGCTGTTCCAACAACCAGAATGATCAGGAACAGAATGGCCCACGCATCGACACTGCTATCGCTTTTCCTTGCCTTGGTCGGATTGCTCATTGCATCGCCTCTTGTCGGTTTTATCGGTGATTGCATAAAGACTCGACCACAGTTAAGACGATGATTGTCCGCACGACAAATGTGGGTTAGTTGAAAGCGATTCTCGTTAGGCGATTTGGTTCTTTCCATATACTCAAACATCACTTTTGCGCATAACTGCAAACGGGTATATTGCCCCGGCTCCATTAGGGAGTGCGCGGCCGTGCGCGCGTAATTGCAGAGGCATCATCGGACTCCAGCAAGCGAAAACGCAGCGTTTTCCGAGTAGCCCAAAGCCTGAGAACAGGACTTATATGTACGTATACGACGAGTACGATCAGCGGATCATCGAGGACCGCGTAAAGCAGTTCCGTGATCAGACCCGACGCTATCTGGCAGGTGAGCTGAGCGAAGAAGAATTCCGCCCCCTGCGCCTGCAAAATGGCCTGTACATCCAGCGTTTCGCGCCGATGTTGCGCGTGGCGGTGCCTTACGGCCAGCTGACCTCGCGTCAGATGCGCATGATGGCAAAAATCGCCCGCGACTATGACAAGGGCTACGCCCACATCAGTACCCGCCAGAACGTGCAGTTCAACTGGCCGGCGCTGGAAGACATCCCGGACATTCTCGCCGAGCTGGCCACCGTGCAGATGCACGCGATCCAGACCAGCGGCAACTGCTTGCGCAACGTCACCACCGACCAGTTCGCCGGTGTCGCGTTCGATGAGCTGATCGACCCGCGTCCGTGGTGCGAAATCGTTCGTCAGTGGACGACCTTCCACCCGGAATTCGCTTACTTGCCGCGCAAGTTCAAGATCGCCGTCAACGGTTCGACTTCCGACCGTGCGGCCATCGAAGTCCACGACATCGGCCTTGAGCCGGTCCACAACGCCGCTGGCGAACTCGGTTTCCGCGTGCTGGTCGGCGGTGGTCTGGGTCGTACCCCGGTGGTCGGCGCCTTCATCAACGAATTCCTGCCATGGCAGGACCTGTTGAGCTACCTCGACGCGATCCTGCGGGTCTACAACCGCTACGGCCGTCGCGACAACAAATACAAGGCGCGGATCAAGATCCTCGTCAAGGCGCTGACGCCGGAAGTCTTCGCCCAGAAAGTCGATGCCGAGATGGAACACCTGCGCGGCGGCCAGACCACGCTGACCGAAGCCGAAGTGCATCGCGTCGCCAAACACTTCGTCGACCCGGACTACAAGGCACTGAGCAGCCAGGACGCCGAACTCGCCGCCCTCGACAAAGAGCATCCGGGCTTCGCCCGCTGGCGCACCCGCAACACCCTGGCGCACAAGAAGCCAGGTTATGTGGCCGTGACCCTGTCCCTGAAGCCGACCGGCGTTGCGCCGGGCGACATCACCGACAAGCAGCTCGACGCCGTCGCCGACCTGGCCGACCGCTACAGCTTCGGTCAACTGCGCACCTCTCACGAGCAGAACATCATTCTGGCCGACGTCGAGCAGAGCCAGCTGTTCACCCTGTGGGGCGAACTGCGTGAGGGTGGCTTCGCCACGCCGAACATCGGCCTGCTGACCGACATCATCTGCTGCCCTGGGGGTGATTTCTGCTCCCTGGCCAACGCCAAGTCGATCCCGATCGCAGAATCGATCCAGCGCCGTTTCGACGACCTGGACTACCTGTTCGACATCGGTGAACTGGACCTGAACATCTCCGGCTGCATGAACGCCTGCGGTCACCACCACGTCGGCCATATCGGCATTCTGGGTGTGGACAAGAAAGGTGAGGAGTTCTATCAGGTCTCCCTCGGTGGCAGCGCCAGCCGTGACGCCAGCCTGGGCAAGATCCTCGGCCCGTCCTTCGCCCAGGACGACATGCCGGACGTGATCTCCAAACTGATCGACGTGTACGTGGAACAGCGCACCGAAGACGAGCGTTTCATCGACACCTACCAGCGTATTGGCATCGACCTCTTCAAGGAACGCGTCTATGCAGCGAATCATTAAGAACAACGAGGTCGTCGACGAGACCTGGCACCTGCTGCCCAAGGATTTCAACATCGACGAAATCAGCAACTGCGACGACCTGATCGTCCCGCTGCAGCTGTGGCGTGAACACGCCCGCATGCTCAAGGCCCGCGATGGCGGTCTGGGTGTGTGGCTGGACGCCGACGAAGAAGCCGAGGAAATCGGTGACGACGTGGATCAGTTCCAGGTGATTGCCCTGAACTTCCCGGCCTTCACCGACGGTCGCAACTACTCCAACGCCCGCCTGCTGCGTGACCGTTACGGTTTCAAAGGCGAATTGCGGGCGATTGGCGACGTACTGCGCGATCAGCTGTTCTATATGCGCCGTTGCGGTTTCGATGCCTTCGCCCTGCGCGCGGACAAAGACCCGTACGACGCCCTGGAAAGCCTCAAGGACTTCTCGGTGACCTATCAGGCCGCCACTGACGAACCGCTGCCGCTGTTCCGTCGCCGTTGACCGTGTACCCGAGCCTGCATTCGCGGGCTCGGGTATTGCTGCTTATCCCTGCGTTTTTACCAATTCGTTCGATTCCGGCGTGACCGGCAAGCTCAGACCCGGATGCCTCGCCAGCGCCGCAATGGTCAACTGTTTACGCAGCTCCAGGCTTTCATTTCTGAAGTTGTCTAAAATCGTCGTCATTTGTTGACTGGCGGCTTCACGAGACAGTCCGACTTGCGCTTCCAGTCGCGCAAACGCTTGAGCGCTGCGATCGAACACACCGGTAAATGCGTCCTGACGCGTCGTCAGCAAATACTCGTTCCAGAATTCCTGGCTGTTGACCCACTCAGAGAGTTGCGTCGTCTGCTCGGCCCTGACGACCTCCAGATACGCGTGATCGATCTGCGCATCGGTCACCTCGACATCCAGTGGCATATTCAGCTCCGTGGGTTGTGCAGGCAACGCCAGTCGCTGCGCCAGTCGTACCCGGTAAACAAGGCTGATGTCCAGCGCCTGACGCTGGGTGAAGGTGCCTGCGCGGGAACGCCGCGCACTATCGATCAACGCCTGTTTTTCCACCTGCTGCAGACGAAACAGCCCGCGCAACAGGCGAACCAGATCGCCTTCCAGAGTCTGCGTGCCGGTGCGGGCCGCTGCCGCTGCCCGATAACACAGAACTCTGACTTCCAGATCGCTGAACAGTCCAGCAACGTTGGGCGCACTGAGCCAGCCTGCGCGGGCCATGCGAAACAGCGCACGACGTAACGAGTCGTCCTCGCAGGCAGCCTCCAGTACATTCCACACACGCTGGCCCAGCTGTTCGCGGGTTCGGGCAAAATCGGAGGTTTCACGCAGTTGCATGAGCACTTCAAAAAAATCCCGAGAGTCCGGATCAGCCGACAGTGACAACAGTACTTGCTTCGCCCGCTCAACCTCCACCGTCGGCAAGCCATTTAGCCACGCGGTCCCTTCCCGACCTCCGGCCAACCGCGCGGCGCAGGCGTACTCGGTGGTGATAACGCCCAGACTGATACCTTGTGACTGCTGGTACGCCGCGATGGCTTGCAAACTCTCTGTCGACAGCGGATTGCCGTCGATGGCGGTACCCCGGTTCAGTACAGCGCGAGAGTTGAACACTGACGGCGGGATATCGACGATCTGGTTGTTGCGCAGATCGAGTGTTTCCAGATGCGCAAGCGCATCGGTTGCGGGCCATTCGCTAATGCCGGTGTTGCGCAGGTTCAGGTGACGCAGATTGCGCAGCGCCCTGATATCCGGAGTGCGCCCCAGGAGCGGGTTGAAACCCATATCCAGCGTACGCAGGTGCTGCTTGCTGGCCAGCTCCACAATCGTCTGCCCGGTAAGCCGGATGCGGTTGTTGCTCAAGTCCAGCCCCGTCAGCCCCGGCATGTCCCCGATCGCGAGAGGGATGCGTGTCAGTCCGTTCCCCGAAAGATTCAGCACCCGCAATCCGGGAAAGTTGTGCAGAAACCTGTTCAAACCTGCACTGGCGCCCACGCCGCTCATTTCCAGCGCGGTGATGTGGGCAAAGTCACCGATAAGGGTCGGCATCTCCCCTAACGGCACCGGATCGAGCGTCAGACTGTAGGTCGGATGCCCCGAATGCGACGCGTCTCGGGTTTCCTTGCGCCACGCGCGCAAAATGGCTTGCATTGCCCGGGCTTTGCTGTGGACTGGCACCTTGAGCCTGGGCCCTTCTTCATCCTGATAGTACGTATTGCGATGAGTCCAGCGCTCCAGGGTTTCCACCATCGTTCGGTATTGCTCGTGCAACCGCTCAAGCGATCTGATGGCCAGTACTTCATCGGTGCCCAGTGAGGTCACGAAACGTTTGATCTGTGCGGTTGATTGGCTCGGGTACAACTCCTGCGCCCGACGCACGAGCGTGGGCGCGGGGGAAATGCCAGGAGAATGGCTTGAAGGTGCCGATTGCTCGACAGTGACCTGTTCGATCCGGGGATCTGCCAGCCCCATGGGTGAACGATAACTCGATCGCACCGGTGTAATTTCCAGCACCCTGGCGAAGGCTTCGCGCCGCTGCAGCGCCAATGCAGTGATTTTCTGTCGCAAGCCCGTGCCGTCAACTTGCGCGTCAACGCCGATGGCCTTGCGACTGTGGGTTGGAAGGCTTTCCCACAGCGCCTGGAAAAAATTCGCCCGGGTGCGTGCCGGATGACTGGACACGTTATTGTTACCCGGATCCTGGACCTGATAGCGCTCGGCATAGGCTTCGACAAGCACTTTGTGTGGGGCATCGCTCGGGCCAATGACGGCCCGCTGATCGGCGTACACTCCCCAATCCAGAATTTCGACAAATACATCATCAGGCCAGCCCGGCAAGTGCCTCAGGGTATCGAGCACCAGCATGTCTGCATCGCGCCCGCTGGCGGCGTCCAGGTATAACCCCTCGTACGCGCGGTTTAGTCGCTGCACCTGCTGATAGCGCCTGGCCTCCTCGGCCAGACGCAACGGTACGGTGTCGGATCCAAGCTGCGCCCACTCACGCGCATCGGCATGTTGCACCAGTTCGTCGGCAACACTGGCTGAAAGCCCTGGAAACGCCTTGATGATCGTCTCGCCTGCGGAAAGCTCGCAGACATCGGTTCGCCGGAACAACCGCTCCAACATCGCCATGCGCATCCGCGGCGCCAGCCCGGCAATATGTTTACCCAATAACGCTATCTGGTTTTTCGACTCCACAGTGGCCGAACCCAGCAAGTGTGTGCGCTCACTGTCGTTGAGTGCCGCAAGAAGAGGCGTATAAAACTGACCGTTGCGCAGTGCATCCTCACTGATGCTCACCTGGCGTTCAGTCTTGTCTGCGCCATAGCGGGCCACTTCGTTACCAGTAATGTCCTTCACAAGGATGCCCATATCCCGTGGCCAGCGACCTGCCGATGTCAGCGAATAAAGTTGCAGATCGGCATCCGCCAATGAAGCAGACGCGGGCGTGTCAATTTGCGCCATGAACTCACTGACGTCGGAATCTGCACGAAACCGTCTGACCGAGTCTGTGAGCATCGCCATTGGCTTGCTGCGTTGGACAAATAACTTGCGCATGGCCGCCTGGCTGACTCCGCTGGCAGCAATGACTTGCAGGGCACGGATGTCCGAAATCCTTTCCTCGCGAAAACCCAGACGACGGAACAGAGTCAATGAACTCCACTCATGGGGCAGCTCGGAGTCATGACGCCAGGCGCCAGCTCCATTGGTCTCAAGCAACGGTGAATAACGCCCGGGCAAGTGCGGGTCATGGACCTCCCACAAACTGGTGCCGGTCACCGGACGCACCGCATACGCGTCGGGACCCAGTGGCAAATAGCGGTTGTCTGCACGCCATACCAGCCCTTGCGCATCCGCAGCAAAACTACGCGGCAATGACTCGCGCTGACGGTAAGCCTTCATGTCCGGATTCCACAGGCGATAAGACATTGGGCCGACCTGAACGCGCCGAAGTCCCTGGATGAAACTCGACGAACGCACGACTTTGTAGGCTTTGCCGACAGCAAGACCGCCTGCGGCAAAACCCGCCATGAGGACCAGGTTTTCAAGCGTATCGAACAGACAATCGGTGGCATGTTCCTGGTCACCGTGGGCCCAACTGTCGATGCCTTCGTAGATCTGACCGAGCAACTGGATCCCGGCGACGGCACAAATGACCTCACCGAGAACCGGCACGAAGGACGCAAAGAACAACAGCGTATTCAGCCCGATGGCTTTATAGGAGTCCTGCCTGGCAAGGCGGGTTTTCTCATCTTCATCATCCGTCGGCACCGCCAGCAGGCGAGTATCGGCCCGAACCTGCTCCGCGCGGTGCTGGAACATCGCGAGAAACAGGTTATCTCTTGCGTCCCCCTGGAGATCGACCCCAGTCAGCGGAAGAAAGGTCGCGGAAAAGGGGAACTGGTTCGGTCGGGCTTTCAACAGACGTACGTCGAGTCCCGTGAGGAAAACCGAGCGATCCTTCATCGGGATGAAGCGCATGAAAAAACTGCGAAACTGCGAGTTGCGTAAACGCCCGCTCAACTCGAGCTCGAACTTCTGGAAACTGGGGTACTCCTTGAGAGGATGATCGGGATCGCCAGGCATATAGATGACACAACGGTAATCGTCATCCGCATGTTCGCTGACCGGACCGATGAACATCGGGCCTTTGAGCTGTACTCCGAGCATTTCAAGGCTTTGATAACCCAGGGTGTTCTTGCCCAGCTTGATTGCAGGATTCGAGTTCCTCACCGATCCAAGCATCTGGTGAACATCGGAACTGATATGCCCGCGCATATAAGCGATGTGCCGTTCGACATCAAACTGATCCCTGGAATATGCAATAGCGGACTCCTGCAAACTTGCGATTTGACTGTCGCCGCCGAAGAACCCCTCAATATGTTTCTGGTATTGCTTGCCCAGATCCAGATACCGGCAAAGTCTGGCAAATTCGTGAGGCTGTATCGACAATACCTTATTGTTCCGTCCGGTTATTCGCTCCGGGATGTACAGCAAGGAACTCTCGTGATACGTGCTGGCCAGGGTTTCCGACAATTCGAAATTCTCGCAAGCCGCGGTCAACAAGTCGCGATTGATGGGCAGCACCAGTTTTCTATACAGCCCCAAGAGGCTCGACGCAGAGCGGACATGCTGAAATATCGCCCCTTCGACCTCAAACGGTTCGCCCAGTTTCTCAGCCATGGCCTTGGCCAGCAGTGGCGTGCAAAAACTCTGAGGGGATTTCAGTGCGCGCAATTGTTCCCGCGCGGCCTGACGGGATTTGAAACTTTTCTTGAAACTTTCATAGAGATCGTTTCGAGCAGTTTCCGAAGACTCAAGCAACCAGTTGGGGATCTGCTTTTTATACAGGTCAAAAAAAACGCCCTGTTGAGCGGGCGTCATGACAGGCGTATTCGAATTACTTTTTTTAACATCCATGTTTAGCAACTTTATTTCTGAGAAGAGCGCTCAGAGTAAAGTTTCAGCTTCTTTCAATACAGCGCAATTAATTGATGAATCAACCGGCAAAACAACAATAGGCAACTATAAAATAACTATGTACCGCACTTTCTTCCGCTGAAAATGCAGCACGCCCGCGAGCCTGACAGCTCACGAGCGTGCGAAGTCTTTACCAGAAGCGTTGCTGAGTCAGACGGCTCCACCAGCTCAGCAACACGCGATCCACCGAACCGCTGGCCGCCATGCCGATGCGTTCCTGCAGGCTTTTACGCTCGGCGTAGTGCAGGTGATAGACCTCGGACTGTTTGGCACGCTCGGCCAGGTATTCGTCGCTGGTCTTGAGTTCGTCCACCAGTTGCTTGTCCAGCGCCGCGATACCGAGCCAGACTTCGCCGGTGGCGACCTCGTCGATCGCCAGTTGCGGCCGGTAGCGGGCAACGAAGTTCTTGAACAGCTGATGGGTGATGTCCAGGTCTTCCTGGAATTTCTCCCGGCCCTTCTCGGTGTTTTCGCCAAACACGGTCAGCGTGCGTTTATATTCGCCGGCAGTCAGCACTTCGAAATCGATATCATGTTTTTTCAGCAGGCGGTTGACGTTGGGCAACTGCGCCACGACACCGATGGAGCCGAGGATGGCGAACGGCGCGCTGATGATCTTCTCGCCGATGCACGCCATCATGTAGCCACCACTGGCCGCGACCTTGTCGATGCACACGGTCAACGGCACGCCGGCTTCACGGACCCGCGCCAGTTGCGACGAGGCCAGGCCGTAGCTGTGCACCATGCCGCCGCCACTTTCCAGACGCAGGACCACTTCGTCCTTCGGCGTGGCCAGGGTCAGCAGCGCGGTGATCTCGTGGCGCAGGCTTTCGGTGGCCGAGGCCTTGATGTCACCGTCGAAGTCCAGCACAAACACCCGAGGCTTGGCGTCAGGTTTCTTCTTCTGTTTTTTCTCGGCCTTGGCCTCGCCCTTGCGCAAGGCCTTGAGCTGATCCTTGTCGAGCAGGGTCTGCTCCAGCCGCTCACGCAGGCCTTTATAGAAATCGTTGAGCTTGCTGACCTGCAACTGGCCCGCGGATTTGCGCCGGCCCTTGCTGCGCAACGCAGCAAAACTCGCCAGCACCACCAGAATGGCGATGACCAGCGTCACGGTCTTGGCCAGGAAACTGGCGTATTCAGTGAAAAACTCCACAGTGACTCCTTCAAGCGATGCGCGGTCGTGAAACACACGCGGGAATTGGCTCCAGCATACCCATGCACCGGCCCGTCGGCCAGCCGTGAAACCTCTGGCAACAAGGCTGGAACGAGCATTTCAAACAAGCGTATGTTTTTTCATTGACAGCTCACCGTCATCCCCATAACCTCGCCACAACCTTCAACGTACCGGGATGACGCGGACGTGGGCAGCATCTACTTGATTCGACATGGCCAGGCCTCCTTCGGTGCAGACGACTATGACGTCCTGTCGCCGACCGGTGTACGCCAGGCAGAAATCCTCGGCCGCCACCTTGCCGAACTCGGAATCAGCTTCGACCGCTGCCTGTCGGGCGACCTGCGCCGCCAGCAACACACGGCCAACAGCGCGCTGGAACAGTTCGCCGCCGTCGGTTTGCCGGTACCAACGCTGGAAATCGATTCGGCCTTCAACGAATTCGACGCCGACGCCGTGATCCGCGCCCTGCTCCCGGCCATGTTGCCCGACGAGCCCGAAGCCCTGGAGATCCTGCGCAACGCCGCGCAAAACCGTGGCGAGTTCCAGCGCATCTTCGCCCTGATCATCGAACGCTGGCTCGCTGGCACCTACGACACTCCAGGCCTGGAAAGCTGGCTGGGTTTCGTCGAGCGGGTACAGGCCGGGTTGCACCGAATTCTCGAACAGGCCGACAACACCCAGAAAATCGCGGTGTTCACCTCCGGTGGCACGATCACCGCCCTGCTCCACCTCATCACTCAAATGCCTGCCCGGCAGGCCTTTGAGCTGAACTGGCAAATCGTCAACACCTCGCTCAACCAGCTGAAGTTTCGCGGTCGCGAGGTGACTCTGGCTTCCTTCAACAGTCATGCACACCTGCAACTGCTGAAGGCCCCGGAACTCATCACGTTTCGCTGAGTCCGGATTACTGTGACCCTGCTGCAATCAACCAAAAAGGATCGAACCATGACCTCCGTAGCTGATGCCGTAAAAGCAATGCAAGCCAAGTTCAACCCAGCCGCCGCTGCCGGTCTGGATCTGATCTTCGGTTTCAACATCACTGACGAAGACAAGCACTACGCCCTGATCGTCAAAGACGGCACTTGCGACATCCAGGAAGGCGAAAATGCCGACGCCAACTGCACGCTGGTGCTGGACAGCGAAACCCTGAAAGGTATCGTCAGCGGCGAAACCGACGGCATGCAGGCCTTCATGGGCGGCAAGCTGCGCGTTGAAGGCGACATGATGCTGTCGATGAAACTGTCCGAGCTGTTCCCGGCGTAAACGTCCGGACGCAATCCACGAATCCCGCCTTCCTGGCGGGATTCGTGCTTCTTGAGAGCGTAACCATCAACGCGTTGAACCAGACACTCTTTCCAGCTCTCGCTGCACGTCTCGAAACGCGATGCCCGCTTCACTCTCCTGCGCCAGATGCTCGGCCACCGGCCCCGTCAGCAACCTTTTGTCGTTGACATCCCAGTCAATCGTGATGACAAACGTGTCACCCCCAATGGTTACAAACAGCCAATACGAGTCCACCGGTCTGTCCGGTTGGGAAAATGCACTGTAGGCATAACGGATCTGACGACGAAGATCCGGCGTATCGAGAACCAGCTCCTCTGTATTCACCTTCGGATAACGCTCCTCCATCGCAACCAGCACTTTGGTCAGGAACTCGTCATTCGAAATGCCCTTCAATGGATCAGGGCTGTTGCGCAGCATGGTGACAGGACTCTGTGCGGAAGGCGTACCCATCAAACGCGGTCGATACATTCCCGAGCTGAACCATCGTGTCGCGTCGAAACGCGCTTCTTCAGGGCTCCAGTCGCCGTAATACATCATTACCCTGGCGGACATTCGATCTTCCTTGCTGTAATAAAAAAATGCCGTCGTGATGAACACCGCCAGCAGGATGAACAGGAAGCTGTTCTTTCTCGATAAACGCAGCATTCTCAAGCAGGTCTGTATTCAAGAAGATGGGCTGGTACGCCGGTGGGAGTATCCCCGGACCGGACATCACGATGTGCACCCAACGCATCCAGCGGATAACCCACCGTTTTTTCGTGAAAACTCCGGCTGTCCTCATGTGCTACCAATTTGCGCTCCTCATCAGTAACCGTTGGAAGGGGTTTCTGCGGGGCCTTTTCATCTGGAAGCTCAGCCGTCGGGTCCTTCTCTGCCTTACGGTGTTCTGCGAGTTTTCTTTGATACTCGATATTCTTGCTGGTGTAGCGTTCCATTGCCTCCCTGTCGGAAACCATACGCTGACGCGTGCCGGGCACCGATTGCCGCTCCGCGTTGGTGCCATAGGTCGTGTCGTAATTACTGCGACGCGGAAACGCCATGACGGTTGTGCGGGTGGCATTGGCCATGGTCTGCGCGAGACTCAGTTCATAATGAGGGTCTTCGCCCTCGAGCACCCAACGCTCGGCGTTGATGCCCAGCCCGGTGCGACAGGCATAAGAGTGAATCCTTGCACCGTATGCAAACGCTTCCGGCTTGAACATTTTTGCCTGGGCATCGCGCAATCGGTAACTCTCCCGTTTATCGAGCTCGTATCCCAGCTCGATTGCTCCCACTACGCCATGGGAGAAGAAATCCAGCTGTTTGATTTCTCTGCCGCGGCGTTGCCGGACAAAGATGAAATCCACCAGGCCGGATATTGAATCCAGTTCCCGGTATTGAGCACCATGGTCGCGCTCGACCACCAGCTTCAACGCCGCCAGCAGGTTTTCCGGGTAGTCATCCTTGAAGATCAGAAAGACCCGCTGTTTCGAAAAACCTGGCGTGCCTTCGGGATACTTCGTCAGTTGGCGGATGCCTTGATTGATGAAGCGCATTTTATTGCCCTTCTGCCCGCGCCAGTTTTCTACGGTCGACATGTAGGAAGCCCCCACCACCGTCACATAGTCCTGTGCCAGCGTTCCCGTGACCTGAGTCGTCGCATGCTGATCAGTGGTCTGGGCCTGTTTCTTCTTTGGTGCAGCCACGCGTCAGCCTCCTTGATAGTCGATGCCCAGGGCATCCAGATGGGCGGCCGCTTCCTTGCCCCACTGAACAACAATGGACGTCGGATCGGCAGTGAATACCCGCGCGGCATTGCCATGGCTGTCGGTATGACCGACGAGGCGCTGTCCATCGCCGGTTTCGATGCAATAGAGCATGTCGGGAATTGCTTCGCCGGTGGTTTCGTCCACCAGCTGGAAGCGTTCGCTGTGCTTTGGCACGGTGACAATCGGGCTGAAAGGCGCGGAACCGACCTGCGTGCCGACAAAAACGTCACCGGAGCCGGTGATGATCATTCCACCGTGGGCAGTGGCACTGCCGAGAAAGGCGATAGGCTTGCCATTGATCAGGATGTTGCCGATGCCCTCGGTGACCGAGTCGCCGCAAGCGGTGCTATCACCGACTCGCAACACGGGCATGCCATTGATGTTCACATCGGGTGAACCACTGGTGCTGGGGTTGGTACCGTGCCCGGTGATCGGGCAGGCATTGAGATCGCTGAGGCGCGCGGCAGGTTTTGCCATCATCTACATCCTTGTATGAGCGGTGCCAGGAAATTTACCGGATATGCCCTGCCGGTGAAAGGCTGGCCTCCTGCCTGCCCGTCTCTGCCGTGACCGGTGTCACAAACGATGCTGCCAGCAACTCCCGCGTATAGGGATGGCTCGCCGAGTGAAACAACGCTGCGGTCTCCCCGCGCTCCAGCACCTCTCCGTCCTTCATCACGATCAAGTCATGGGCCAGCGCCCGCACCACCGCCAGGTCATGACTGATGAACAGATAAGTCAGCCCGTGCTCCTCTTGCAACCGGCGCAACAGCGCGACGATCTGTTTCTGCACCGTGCGATCCAGCGCCGAGGTCGGCTCATCCAGCAGGATCAGATCCGGCTTGAGCACCAGCGCCCGGGCAATCGCGATGCGTTGTCGTTGCCCACCGGAAAACTCGTGGGGATAACGATGGCGAGTCTCGGGATCGAGCCCGACTTCCTTCAATACATCAATGACTGCCTGCTCGCGCGCCTGCACATTCAGGTCACTGTGCACCTGCAAACCTTCGGCAATGATCTGCTCCACGCACAAACGCGGGCTGAGGCTGCCGAACGGATCCTGAAATACCACTTGCAGGCGTTTGCGCAACGGACGCAATTGTTTGCCGCTGAGCTGCTCAAGCGCCTCACTCTTGAAGCGGATGCTACCGTCGGCGTCGATCAGGCGCAGGATCGCCTGACCCAGTGTGGATTTACCCGAGCCCGACTCACCGACAATGCCCAGAGTTTTGCCCCGTTGCAGGTTCAGATCGATGCCATTGACCGCATGCAGATACGACTTGGCCCGCAGCCATCCGCCGCCCAGCGGAAAACGCACATGCAGATCGCGAACCTCAAGCAAATCCTCCGCTGCATCCCTACACAGCGCCGCACCGCCGGGTTCGGCGTTGAGCAATTCGATGCTGTAGGGATGCTGCGGCGCGCGGAACAGTTGCTCGCAGCTTGCATGTTCGACGATCTCGCCCGCGCGCATCACCGCCACCCGCTGGGCGATGGTGCGCACCAGATTCAAGTCGTGACTGATGATCAGCAGTGCCATGCCCAGCCGCTGTTGCAGTTCCTTGAGCAGCAACAGAATCCTGCGCTGCACCGTGACGTCGAGGGCCGTGGTCGGCTCATCGGCGATCAGCAACTGCGGTTCGCACGCCAGTGCCATGGCGATCATCACCCGTTGCCGCTGCCCGCCGGAGAGCTGATGCGGATACGCCTTCAGCCGCTCGCGCGGTCGTTGAATACCGACCAGTTCCAACAGCTCCAGAATCCGTTTGCGCGCCGCCGCGCCCGCCAGGCCCTTGTGCAGCGCCAGGCTTTCGCCGAGTTGCCGCTCGATGCTGTGCAACGGGTTTAGAGAACTCATCGGCTCCTGAAAAATCATCGCGATGCGGTTGCCGCGCAGTTGCCGCAGATAGCGCTCGTGTACACCCAGCAACTCTTCGCCGCCGTAGCGGATGCTGCCGTCAATCTGCGTGATGGTAGGGTCCAACAGTTGCAGGATGCTGTGGGCCGTCACCGACTTGCCGGAACCCGACTCGCCCACCAGCGCCAGACATTCCCCCGGGCAGATATCGAGGTCGATGCCATGCACCACTTCCTGCCCTTTGAACGCCACCCGCAGGTCGCGTATTTCGATCAGATGTTCACGCATATCAAGTCCTGGGGTCGAAGGCATCACGGCAGGCTTCGCCGATGAATACGAGTAGTGAAAGAATCAGCGCCAGGGCAAAAAAAGCCGTCAGCCCCAGCCACGGTGCTTGCAGATTGTTCTTGCCCTGACCGATCAGCTCGCCCAGCGAAGCACTGCCGGCGGGCATGCCGAAGCCGAGAAAATCCAGCGCCGACAACGTCGCAATCGCCCCGGTCAGAATGAACGGCAGGTACGTCAACGTTGCACTCATGGCATTGGGCAGAATGTGCCGCACGATCACCTGCGCATCGCCGACACCCAGCGCCCGCGCCGCTTTCACATACTCAAGCCCCCGGCTGCGCAGGAACTCGGCGCGCACCACATCCACCAGACTCAGCCAGGAAAACAGCGCCATGATCCCCAGCAACCACCAGAAATTCGGCTCGACGAAGCCCGACAGAATGATCAACAGATAAAGCACCGGCAGCCCCGACCACACTTCCAGCAAACGCTGCCCGAGCAAGTCGACCCAGCCGCCGTAATAGCCCTGCAAGGCACCGGCGGCGATGCCGATCAACGCGCTCACCGCCGTCAATGCCAATGCGAACAACAGCGATACCCGCGTGCCGAATATCACCCGCGCCAGCACATCCCGCGCCTGATCGTCGGTGCCCAGCCAGTTTTCAGCGGTGGGCGGGCTCGGGGCCGGTTCGGTGAGGTCGTAGTTGGCCGTATCGAATCCGAACGGGATCGGCGCAAACCACATCCGCCCGCCCAGCCCCTCGATCAGTTCACGCACCTGGACGCTGCGGTAGTCGGGCTGGAACGGCAGCTCGCCGCCGAAGTCCTGCTCGGTGTAGCGCTTGAACGCCGGGAAATACCACTCGCCCTGATACGTCACCAGCAACGGTTTGTCGTTGGCGACCAGTTCGCCGCCCAGGCTCAGGCCGAACAGCGCGAGAAACAGCCACAACGACCACCAGCCGCGTCGATGGGCCTTGAACCGCGCCCAACGGCGCTGTCCGATGGGAGAAAGCGTCGGCATCAGGCAGTCCTCGCGGTGAAATCGATGCGCGGATCGACCAGCGTGTAGCACAGGTCGCCCAACAGTTTTATCAAGAGCCCGAACAGGGTGAAGATGAACAGCGAACCGAACACCACCGGGTAATCCCGCGACACCGCCGCTTCGTAACTCAGGCGGCCGAGACCGTCGAGGGAGAAGATCACTTCGATCAGTAACGAACCGCCGAAGAACACCGTGACCAATGCCTGAGGCAATCCGGCCACCACCAGCAGCATCGCGTTGCGAAACACATGCCCGTATAACACCTGTCGTTCACTCAGGCCCTTGGCCCGGGCCGTGACCACGTACAACCGCGAGATCTCGTTGAGGAAGCTGTTCTTGGTCAGGATCGTCAGCGTTGCAAACCCGCCGATCACCAGCGCGCTGACCGGCAACACCAGATGCCAGAAGTAGTCAGCGACCTTGCCCCACAGCGACAGCTCGGCAAAGTTGTCCGAGACCAGCCCGCGCACCGGAAACCAGTCCAGCGCCGTACCGCCGGCGAACACCACGATCAGCAACAGCGCAAACAGAAAGCCGGGCATCGCGTAGCCGATGATGATCGCCGCGCTGCTCCAGACATCGAACGCCGAACCGTTGTGCACGGCCTTGCGGATGCCCAGCGGAATCGACACCAGATAGGTGATCAGCGTCGCCCACAAACCTAGCGACAAGGTCACCGGCAGCTTCTGCCAGATCAGCTCGGTCACCGACGCCCCCCGGAAAAAACTCTTGCCGAAGTCCAGTTGCGCGTAGCTCTTGAGCATCAGCCACAAGCGCTCGCCGGCGCTTTTGTCGAAGCCGTACTGGCGCTCGATCTCGGCCACCAGCTTCGGGTCCAGGCCACGGGTCGCGCGGGACTCGCCGCCAATGCTCTCGACATGACTGGCCCCCACCGCCGCACCGACACCAATCCCCTGCAAGCGGGCGATGGCCTGTTCGACCGGGCCACCGGGCGCGGCCTGCACGATCACGAAGTTCACCAGCAGAATCGCCAGCAAGGTCGGCACGATCAGCAGCAGACGCCGCAGGCTATAACCCCACATGGGCGTACTCCTTTTGCTGTTGCTGCATCTGCGTCGAGGTCAGCGCGGTCGGACTGATTTCCCACCAGGTATCGAGGCCGGCGTCGTACAGCGGCGCAATTGCCGGGCGACCGAAGCGGTTCCACCAGACCGTGGAAATCCCCGGCGGGTAATAGTTGGGAATCCAGTAGTAGCCCCATTGCAACACCCGATCCAGCGCATGAGCATGGCGCAGAAGACTCTCGCGATTGTCGGCCTGGACCACGCCTTCGAGCAGCGCATCCACCGCCGGGTCGCGCAACACCATGTAGTTGTTGGAGCCAGGATCGTCGGCACCGTCGGAGCCGAAATAGTTGAACAGCTCGCGCCCCGGCGCCTGACTCACCGGGTAACCGACGACGATCATGTCGTAGTCGCGGCTGCGCACGCGGTTGGTGTATTGCGCGGTGTCGACCTGACGAATATCGAAGCCGATGCCGATCTGCGCCAGGTTGCGCTTGAACGGCAGCAGCAGACGCTCGAAGCCCTTCTGGCCGTTGAGAAAAGTGAATTGCAACGGCTCCCCGGCGGCATTCATCAATTGATCGCCACGGGGTTTCCAACCAGCAGCCTCCAGCAATTTCAGCGCCTGCAACTGCTGCGCGCGGATGTTGCCGCTACCGTCGGTGCGCGGCGCCTCGAACACCTGGCTGAAGACTTCATCGGGAATCCTGCCGCGCCATGGTTCGAGGATTTTCAGTTCTTCGGCATCCGGCAGTTCGGTGGCCGACAACGCGCTGTGGGAAAAGAAGCTGCGCTGGCGCAGGTACATGCTGCGCATCATCTGCCGGTTGCTCCATTCGAAATCCCAGAGCATGGCGATCGCCTGCCGCACCCTACGATCCTGAAACATCGGCTTCTGCAGATTGAACACAAACCCCTGGGCACCTTGCGCGGCGCCGGGTGCGAGGTGTTCGCGCAGCAACTTGCCCTGCTCCAGCGCCGCGCCGGCGTAACCGATGGTGTAACTGGTGGCGGAGAACTCGCGGTTGTAATCGAAACCGCCGGCCTTGAGCACTTGTCGCGACACGTCGGTGTCGGCGAAAAATTCCACGCTCAACTGATCGAAGTTGTAGAGCCCGCGAGTGATCGGCAGGTCTTTGGCCCACCAGTCCTTGATCCGCTGGAATTTCACGCTGCGTCCGGCGTCCACCGCGCTGACCTTGTACGGTCCGCTGCCCGGCGGAATCTCGAAGCCTGCGCCATCGGCGAAATTGCGCGTGCGCCACCAATGCTCGGGCAGCACTGGCAACGTCGCCAGATCCAGCGGCAAGGTTCGGCTCTCGTTGTTCTTGAACACGAAACGCACCTGGGTCGGCGACTCGACCTGCACCTCGGCGACATCGCGAAACTGCTGGCGATACTTGAGGCTGCCCTGAGTGGTGAACAGCTCGAAGGTGTAGCGCACGTCTCCGGCGGTGATCGGCGTGCCGTCCTCGAACCGGGCCTTGGGGTTCAGATAAAAGCGCAGCCAGCGCCGGTCCGCGCCCAGCTCCATCCGTTGCGCGACCAGACCGTAGACGCTGTAGGGCTCGTCCTTGCTGCGATAGGCCAGCGGCGCATAGAGCCAGCCGTCGATGTCGGCAACGCCGGTGCCTTTGTCGATGTAGGGAATCAGGTGATCGAACGGACCGCTCTCCAGTGAAGAGCGGCGCAAGGTTCCACCCTTGGGCGCGTCGGGGTTGGCGTAGGCCAGGTGCTGGAAGTCCGGGGCGTATTTCGGGGCTTCGCCATAGACCGTGAGGGCATGTTGAGGCGCGGCGAACAGCGCCGGGCTCAGCAACAGACCGACGCTGAACAGAATGACTCTGGAAAACATGGGCAGATCCTTTCACCACGTGCCTGCCTGACTGTGATGTGCAACAGGCCGGGCATTTTTATAGGGCGGGGGTTAGAACGATGTGTTACTAAAACCCGCCCCGACCGATCATTCTCAGAACTTGTAATTGACCCGCGTGTACAACGTGCGGCCAAACGGGTCGCCGTATTTCGGGTCGTAGCCGCTCTGGAACGTGTAGGTCTGATTGCTGAATGGCGGCTCGCGGTCGAACAGGTTTTTCACCCCGAGGGTCACCGCCAGGGTCTTGCGCCAGGTATAGGTGCCGGCCACGTCCCAGACGTTGTAAGAACCGACGTAATCGTGAGTCTCGCGATCCGAGTCGTGGTAACCGCTGGTGTAGCGGTTGGTCAGACTTGCGCCGAGCGGGCCGTAGTTCCAGCTGCCGGTCAGGCTGTGACGCCAACGGGCCACGGCGCCGGCCGAGGCAAAGTCGCCGCCACGAAAATCGCCGAGCTTGTCGATGTAGTCGCCCTTGAGCTGCTGCTGATAGTCGTAACGAGTGACGTAAGTGCCTTGCAGGCCGATGCCGAAATCGCCGTACGGTGTGCTCGGCAAGCGATAGTCGAAGCTCACGTCGACGCCGTTGGTCTTGATCTTGCCGAGGTTGGCCAGGCCAGTGACGATGTGATCGATGGAGCCATCAGGCTTGCGGATCAGGCGCTCCGAGTACAGCTCCGGGTTCTCGAACACCGCCGATTCGGGGAATTCGGCGATCTGGTTGGCGATGTCGATCCACCAGAAATCCAGCCCGGTGGTCAAGCGATCGAATGGCTGATAAACGAAACCGAGGGTGACGTTGCGTGCGGTTTCCGGGCTCAAGTCGGTGTTGCCGCCGGAGGTGCGATTGAACTGTTGGGCACAGTCGCGGTTGGCAATGCCGCCGTTGCTCGGGTTGCCACCGGCGCAAAGGCGCGGGTCGTTGTAGTTGGCATTGGTGAACGAGGTGAACGTCGGGTTGTACAACTCATAAAGCGACGGCGCACGGAAGCCTTCACTGTAGGCTCCACGCACCACCAGCTCCTTGAACGGCTGGAAGCGGAACGAGTATTTCGGGTTGGTGGTGCTGCCGAAATCGCTGTACTTGTCGTGGCGCACTGCGGCGGACAACTCAAGGCTGTCGAGCACCGGCACGTTGACCTCGGCGTACTGCGCCGAGACGCTGCGATCACCCTCCACACTGCCGTTGGGATCGACTCCCAGGCTCTGCACGTCGCCGGCAAACGCGGCGAAATCCTGATGGAAGTCTTCCTTGCGGTACTCACCGCCCAGCGCCAGCGCCGAAGGCCCTGCACCGAACCAGTCGCCTATTTCGCGGCTGATGCGCCCGTCAACCGCCTTGACCCGGCCCACCGCCGTCGCGTAATCGCCGTCTACCTCATTGGCCGCCAGCAACGCCGAACCGGCTGCCGTCTGCGGACCGAACGGGTTGATCACGCCGTTGGCAATGCCCTGGCTGACGGCGCGGTCATTCACATAACCGCTGCGAATCGTGTTGACCACCTTGTTCTGGTTGTACGACGCGCCGAGGTTGTAATCCCACCCCACCAGCGTGCCGTCGAAGCTCAACAGCAGGCGCTGACCGGTGTTGTCATCCTCATGCTGACGCGCACCGACGGCAGTTTCACGCCAGTTCACGTCCACCGGCTGCGTTGGGTCGAGGGCAAAACCGCTCGGGCCGGGCGTAATGCCGTTACCCGGATAGAACGCGGTGCCAGGATTGACCTGATTGCCCATCAAGGTGCCGGGCCCGATCTGCGTACGGTTTTCGTTGCGGGCCCAGAAGTATTCGAGGCTGACGTTGTGATCGTCCGACAGCTTGCCCGTAGCCTTGGCGAAGGCCGAGGTCTTCTCGGTTTCCGGCACCAAATCCAGGTAACTCCACAGGCTCTGGCGGCAGATGCCATTGCGCGACAGCAACCCCGGCGCATTGCAACCGGAACCGGCCAACGGGTTGGTAGCGTTGCTGCCCTGGCTCCAGTTGGCGGGCGACGCCGTGCCGGAGGTGTAATCGAGGCCGCGCCCCGGCTGGTAGTTATAGGTGTAACCCCGATCATCGGCGGCCAGGCGATTCTGCTTGTCATAGCTCACCACGCCGAAAACGTTGAAGCGATCATCCTGCAAATCACCGAACCCCCAACTGCCGCTGAAGTTGCGGCTTTCACCGCCACCGGAATGGGTCGGCGTGTCGTAGTTGGTGCTGATCTGGCCTTCGGTGAGACTGGTCTTGGTAATGAAATTGATCACTCCGCCGATGGCATCGGTGCCGTACAGCGCCGACGCGCCATCGCGTAGCACCTCTACCCGGTCGATGGCGGCGAACGGGATGGTGTTGAGGTCGACACCGGAGCCGTTGATGGCGTTGGTCGCGTTGTTGCTCAGGCGCCGACCGTTGAGCAGGACCAGTGTCTTGTTCGGGCCGATCCCGCGCAGGTCGGCGTAGGAAGCCCCGCCGCTGCTCGACCCCACCGAGCGCCCGGAGACCACCGAAGACTGGTTGGCCGAGATGCGGTTGACCAGCTCTTCAGTAGTGGTCACGCCCTGCTTCTGCAACTCCTCGACCCGCAGGATGGTGACCGGCACGGCGGTTTCGGCATCGACCCGACGAATCGCAGTGCCGGTGACTTCGACCCGTTGCAGTTGGGTGGTCGGTTCGTTCGCCGTGCTATTGGCAGCGAGGGCCGGCAATGTGTTGATCGCCAGCAGCAAGGCCAGGCTCAAAGGGGATTTAACGGGTGAAAAATGGATCATGAACAGCCATCCCTGCGTTTTGGTTTATGCAGGGATGTGCGATGGCGGATGTTGATTTATAGAGCGCGATTTAGACCGTTGGGTGCTGAGGTTATGCAAATTGCAGAATGACGCTTCATCAGACCAACGCCATTTCCCCGAGTAATCGGGTATCAAGCCCGAACCGCTCCTGCGAGACCATTCTGAACTGCCCCTCTGCCAGGTCGCAGCTCACCAGCAAGTTCCACGAATGCCGGGTTGCCGCCGATGGAATTAGTACAAACGGGTGCTCGGCCAGCAACGCATCGGCAAACAATTGCTGATTGGGTGAAGGCTGTGCAGGGCTCAGCCAGTAAGGGTTCGGCACCTCTTCGGGCTGCACGATTTTCACCTTCGCGTCGCTGATGACCTCAAAGCACGTCAACACATAAGGCTCGCTGTCCAGGGCATCAAAACTGCGGTTGGCTGCCACCTCAAGAATGGCCGAGGAAGGATCGACGGATGCGTAGACGACGCGTCGTCCTGGTATGTTCCATCGACCGCCTCTGAGCTTTGACCCCATCCCGCTGTCCCACGTCCCTCCATAAACCTCGCGATCCAGCCGCCACGCATACCAATGCTCGTCCCACGGCAAGGGGTTCATGGGTAAACCCCGTAAATAAGCTGCTGCAAATACTGCTCGACCATCTGAAAACCCAATGGATGCAGGGTCAACTCCAGCGGCACATGACCGTGAAAATAGGTAGAGGGTTTCTGCAGCCAGTCCTCCGCCCGTGGTTGCCCCCCGAAGGCCCGAATGGCCAACTCCAGCACCAATGCATATTGGTAGGCGATGACACTCTGCTGCGGGTCAAGCCGTACCGGCGTTCCTTCCTTCAGCAGCCGCCGTACCGTTCTGACCGACTTGCCAGTGATGAGTTTGACCACATCGCCTTGCTGGTAAAGCTCGGAGGTTGAAAGCATGTCGACGACATCGTTCAGCTCGAAACCTTCATCGGTAAGCCGAACAATCAGCAGGGCGTCATCACCGATGTTCCGGCCATGCACGAGCAATTCGACAGGCTTGCCCTCGACCTTCTTCAAGCCCGCCAACCGGGGTACTTTTGCGCTGGGCAACGCGACATCCTCCATGGGGCACCGGGCACGATCATCGCGCCACTGATGGCGAGCGGAATAAGCAGGCGTTTCGTATTCGAGGAGTGCAGTTCGCATGATCAATCCATTATCAGAGGCCTGAGTGATCAGGCCGTTAACGACTTCAATGTCATCGACGATGCTATAGATCACGCTTCCGACGGCCAACCTTAAAAAATCGTCGGAAATTTCCCCGTTTTCGCCCAAAGTCCGGCAACTTCCGTAGGACGCTGCCGAGCGTCATTCCGCCCTCAACTGCCGAAGTGATAACTCACATCCAGCCACCACTGGCGCCCGTACGGGTCGTAGTTGCCGGTGGGGTAATACGGCCATCCCGCCGAGTCGTCATGCTTGACCTGGTTGAGCACGTTGTTCACGGTCAGCCCGACACTCGCCCGGTCACTGAGCTTGTACCGCGCACTGGCGTTGAACACCGTCCACGGCGACAGACGCCCGTCGCCCGCGCCGTTGGTGACCGAGCCGTAACGAATCCCCATCAGCGTTGCCGTGGCCTTCTGGTAATCCCAGGTCAGGCTGGCGTTGACCTTGCTGCGCCAGTCGTAGTTGGTGCGCGAGGTGCGCCAGTCCTGGGTCGGGGCTTCGTCCGATTCCTTGTAGTAATGCGAGAGCACCAGGGTGTAGCCCAGCGTCGAACTGAACGCGCCGTACTGCCCGGCGCCCCAGCGGATGTTGCTCTTGAAGTCCAGGCCGCTGACCCGTTCGCTGGCGGCGTTGATCGCGTTCACCCGCACCCGCTGCAACTGGTTGGGATCGATGGCGGCATTGCCGGGATTGCGATCGACGCGCGCCAGGGTCGACTGGCAGTTGGCCGAGTTGATGTCCTGGGTGCCATTGCGGCATTCGTTCTCTTGCTGCAGCAGACGGTTTTCGTCGACGGTGGTCAGCAGGTCGTCGATCTCCACCCGCCAGAAATCGGTGGAGAAATCGAAATTGCGCGACGGCGACCAGACGAAACCGTAGGTCCAGGATTTGCCGCGTTCGGATTCCAGATCCGCCGTGCCGCTTTGGGTGTAATCGACCCGCCCGCGATCACAGGCGCCCTCCACGCCCTGGCTGCAACCGTAATAGTCGATCTGCGCCGGGTAGTAACCGTTGCTGTCGGATTGATAGATGTAGTTCAGGTCCGGGGCGCGGAAACTGGTGCCGTAGCTGCCGCGCACCAGCAGGCTGTTCACCGGCCGCCATTCCAGGCCGAGGTTGTAGGTCTTCTGCTGCTCGGTGCGGCCGCTGAATTTGTATTGGTCCCAGCGCCCTGCGGCTGTCGCCAGCACCGTGTCGGTGAGCGGAATGCTGAACTCGCCACCGGCCGCGTAACGCTTGCGCGAACCGCCGGAGCTTTGCGCCGGGGTCACGCCGTAGAAACTGCCGTCGTTGAGGCTGTCGTCCGGGTCGATGCGGTATTCCTGCTTGCCCGCCTCAAGCACGCCGGCGAATCCCACCGGGCCGGCCGGCAGGTCAAACAAATCGCCGTTGACCGACGCGTTGTAACTGGTCGACACCGACTTGCTGCTCTGCGTCAGGTTGCCGCGAAACTGCTCCCACTCCTGCGGCGTCAGTGGCCGGTCGAGGCGCGAGGCATCCGGCGCGAATACCGGGTAACCGCCACGGGTACCCAGTTGCGGGCCGAGGTAGAAGTCCTGGATTGACGACAGCGGCGTGTAACGGGTGGTGCGCACGCTTTTGTATTCGGAGCGGTTGGCCGCCAGTTCATAGTTCCACCCGGTGTCGGCGATCTTGTCGGAGAGGCCGAGGGTGCCGGTCCATGAGGTATCGCGCCACTTGCTGTTGTTGCGGGTGCGCCCGCCGATTTCCTCTTCACCAAAGCGCCGATACCAGCGCTCCAGATTGCCGCTGTTCTGGTTGATGAAATCCGGCGAGGTGAAGCTCGGGCCACGCGTGTTGTTCTGGATGTGATCGAGGCCGTACATCAGATCGGCGAAGACCTGGCCGCTGTCGCTGAAATGCCAGGTGCCACGGGTATAGCCGTCGTAGTTTTCCTTCTGGGTCTGCACCGTCCAGTAATCGTTGTACATCTGGTCGGTGCGGCAACGTCCGCCGCTGTTGAACAGCTTGTTGTCGAACGTGCCTTGATAGGCGCCGCAACCGGGTCCCAGATAGCGGTTGTTGGTCAGGTCGCGACGGTAGCCGACATCCGCCAACGGCCCGCTCTGCATGAAACCGCGATCATCGGCCCAGATCGGATCGCGGTTGGTCAGTTCAAGTCCGAACAAACCGTCGAAGTCGCCCCAGCTGCCGCCGCCGCTGATCTGCAAGCGCTGGTTGTCACCGCCCCCGCGCTCGCTGGTGCCGCCCTTGAGGTTGACGTCGACGCCATTCATTTTGTCCTTGAGGATGATGTTCACCACCCCGGCAATCGCGTCCGACCCGTAGATCGCCGAGGCGCCGCTGCTGAGCACTTCGATGCGGTCGATGATCGCCGACGGAATGTTCGCCAGGTTGGTGAAGTTGACCTTGCCATCGTACGGCGTCGGGTAATCGGCGACCCGTCGGCCATTGATCAGCACCAGCGTGTGGTTGGGGCCTAGGCCGCGCAGGTTGAGGGCGCTGGCAGCCGGTTGCCAGGTGTTGCCGTAGTCTTCGCCCTGGGTCATGCCGGTGTTTTGCGTTTGCGTCGCGAGCGCGTCGTAGACGTTCTTGTAGCCGCGCGCTTCCATTTCTTCGTGGGTGATGACGTTGACCGGCGTCGCGCCATCGCTCTGCGCCCGGGCAATCCGCGAGCCGGTGACGGTGACTTTTTCCATGCGGTAATCGGCGTTGCTGGCGGGTGCCACAGCAGCGGCTTTCACGGGCGCGGCGCTCGGCGCATCGGCCGGGCGAATGCTCAGGCCCTGAGTGCCCTGCTCGACTTGCAGACCGCTGCCGATCAAGGCCTTTTCCACCGCTTGCCTGCCACCCAACGCACCGCGCACCGCACTGCTGCGCTTGCCCTGAACCAGACTCTGACTGAAGGAAATCGGCACGCCGGTCTGGCGCGAGATGTCCAGCAGGACCTCGTCGAGGGCCCCGGCGGCAATGTCGAAAGTAAAGACCTGAGCGGCAGCGTCTTGTGCCAGAACGGCGACCGGAGCCATGCCCGTCGCCAGTACGATGGCCAGCGTCAGGCGGGACAATTGTTGTTGTTTGAATGAGAACATCGAGGGGCTTCCCTGTTGAAGGCGTCTGCAGGGAATGAGCAGCGGGCCGGCGCTTTTTATAGGGGGACGGATAGACCAGGAAGTTATGGATTTATAACCGCGCTTCGATGCTCACCCAGTACGGGTTGTGCCAGGTGACGCGGATTGGCAGCGAACGCTCCAGCAGTTGCAGCGTGCGGTCGCTGTCGTCCAGCGAATAGAGACCGCTGAGGCGCAAACCGGCGACCTCGGGGCTCAGGTGCAGGATGCCGCGACGGTAGCTGCGCAGGCTGTCGATGACTTCGCTCAAGGGCCGATCGCGCACTTCAAGCCGCCCTTGCACCCAGGCACTTTCCTGCCCTTTGCTGGGTTCCAGCGCGAGGATTTCCTGCCTGTTGAACAGCAGACTTTCGCCCGCCTCCACCACTTGCCGCGCGCCGCTGGCGGTGACCACTTCGACCTGTGAATGCAGCATCACCAGCCGCGTCGAATCCTCACCGCGCTGCACCAGGAATTTGGTCCCGAGCGCACGCATCCGCCCATGCCCGGTTTCGACCACAAACGGTCGGGCCAGATTTTTCGCCACATCGATCAGCAGCTCACCGCTGCGCAGGTCCAGCAAACGTTCGAGATTGTTGAAGCGCGGCACCACGCGGCTGCGGGCATTGAGGGTCAGAGCGCTGCCATCCTCCAGCGTGAATTCCCGACGCTCGCCGGTACCGGTCGACAACTCGCCGGCCTCGGGCAACCAGCCATAACGTCGACCGAGCAAACCGGCCAGCACCGCGATCCCGAGTACGCTCAAACTGCCGCTGAGGAATCGACGCCGACTGGACGGTGCATTCAGGCTGTGCAACACACTCTCACGCGGCAAACCACGAAGGTTCGAATGGCGAAGCAGGTTCAGCCCGCCGCCCATTTGCTCGATGATCTGCTGATGCCGTGGATCCGCCGTGCGCCAGGCGTCGAAGGCGGCGCGCTCCTGCAAGCTGACATGCCCCGATTGCAGCAGCGCCATCCATTGCGCCGCTTCGTCGATCAGCGTTTCGTCCGGCCTCATGCCTGCATCGCCTGATAGCAACGTTTGAAGGCTTCGACCATGTATTGCTGCACACGACTGGTGGACACGCCGAGGCGTTCGCCGATTTCGCTGTAGGTCAGGCCGTCGAGCTGGTGATAGAGAAACGCAGCCTTGGCTTTGGCCGACAGGCCATTGAGCAAGCGATCCACCGCCAGCAGCGTTTCGATCACCAACTCCCGTTCCTCGGGCGACGGATGCACCGGCTCCGGCGCCAGTGCCAGGCTTTGCAGGTAAGCGCGCTCCAGGTCCTGCCGGCGCCAGCCTTCGTAGACCAGCCGCCGGGCAATCGTGGTCAGCAGCGCGCGGGGTTCGCGAATCGCCAGCGGATCGGGAAGTGCCAGGACCCGAAGAAAGGTTTCCGAAGCAATGTCCTGTGCGCTGTGCGGGCAGCCGAGGGTACGGCTCACCGCTGCGCACAACCATCGGTAGTCCTTTTGGAACATCTGCCCGATGACCTGGTAATGCGGGTTGTGACTCCCCATGCCTTACTCCCTGAAAACGGGCTCCACCCGCTGCGAAAATCCATGGATACGCCGGGATCTTCCGGCGGTGATCAGGGGTGCGACTGTGCAATAGCGCCTGAGACATTTGAAGTAATAAAAAATCAGGATCAGCAAACCTTTGAGAATAAGGCACCTCATCGCCACGGCAACATTGGCTGACACAACGTTGATCTCGATCAGTGGCGCCGACCACGCCAGTCTCTAACCTTGCGCCTCCATCGATAGCCACGGACGGTTCACCGGGAGCCTGCGGCTGACTTTTCAAGGAAGAGCAATCATGCGATCACTCAACATCATTCTTCTGTCGTCGGCGTTCAACGGCCTGACTCAGCGTGCCTGGCTGGAACTGCGTCAGGCCGGTCACTCACCCAGCGTGGTGCTGTTCACCGATGAAGCCGCCGTGTGCGAACAGATCGAAAACAGCGGCGCAGATCTGGTGATCTGCCCGTTCCTCAAGGATCGCGTTCCCCACGCGCTGTGGAGCAATCCGCAGCGTCCGGTGGTGATCATTCACCCCGGCATCGTCGGCGATCGCGGTGCCAGCGCACTGGACTGGGCGATCATGCGCGAGCTGCCGTCTTGGGGCGTAACCGCCCTGCAAGCGGTGGAAGAAATGGACGCCGGTCCGGTCTGGACCACCTGCGAATTCAACCTGCCGACCGGCCTGCGCAAATCCGAGCTGTACAACGGTCGGGTCAGCGACGCGGCGATCTGTTGCATCCGTGAAGTGGTGGAGAAATTCATCGACGGCCTCGAGCCGGTGGCGCTGGATTACAACGATCCGACAGTGCGCGGGCGTTTGCAGCGGAACATGAAACAGGACGACCGCACCTTCAGCTGGCACGACTGTTCGCGCTTCATCAAGCGTTGCATCGATGCGGCGGACGGCCAGCCCGGCGTACTCGCCAGCCTCGCCGGCGGGCAGTATTACGTGTACGACGCGCACCTCGATCAGCGCACCGGCATGCCCGGCGAGATTCTCGCGGTACACGACGACGCGGTGCTGGTGGCGACCGGTGATCACAGCCTGTGGATCGGCTCGTTGCGGCGCAAACCGCAACCGGGTGAAGAAACCTTCAAGCGTCCGGCGCGGCATGTCCTGGCCGGGAAGTTGTCTGGTGTGCCGGTGCTGGACTGGTCGGTTGCCAACGCGCCTTTCAGCGACGAGGCGTATCAGCCGATCCGTTATCGCGAGTCCGGGCAGGTCGGCGAGCTGACGCTGGAGTTCTACAACGGCGCCATGAGCACCGAGCAATGCCGGCGTATGGTCGAGGCCCTGCGCTGGGCCAAATCCCGCGACACTCAGGTGCTGTTGATCAAGGGTGGACGCGGCAGTTTTTCCAACGGCGTGCATTTGAACGTGATTCAGGCCGCCGAAGATCCGGGCGCCGAAGCTTGGGCCAATATCCAGGCCATCGATGATGTGTGCGAAGAATTGCTCAGCGCACGGCAACTGGTGGTCAGCGGGGTTACCGGCAATGCTGGCGCCGGTGGCGTGATGCTTGCCCTGGCGGCTGACCTCGTGTTCGCCCGTGCCGATATCGTGCTCAATCCGCATTACAAGAGCATGGGCCTGTACGGCTCGGAATACTGGACCTACAGCCTGCCCCGCGCCGTCGGCCCGGCGATGGCTGAACAACTGACCCAGGCCTGTTTGCCGGTCAGCGCTGCGCAGGCGCTGCAACTGGGCATGATCCAGGAAATCGGCCCGCACTGTCCGGACGAGTTCTCGTTGTGGCTGCTGCAACGGGCCAACAGTGTGCTGAGTGATCCGACTTATGCTGCGGTGCGGGAGCGCAAGCTGAGGGTCGATCATGTGTTGATTCGTCAGTGCCGCGAGGCGGAGCTGCAGGAGATGCAGGAAGACATGCTGTACAACCGCAATCAGTTTGCCGAGAAGTGCCGCAACTTCGTCTACAAGCGCAAGACTTGCTGTACGCCGGCGCGGTTGGTGGAGGATTGGGCTCGGGTGCGTGAAGTCGAAGTGGCTGACTGAACAATGACGCGGTCCCGGGGCTGCCCTTACAATGCGGGCACCTCAACCACCGGCCCGCCCATGGACATCGACCTCGCCCGCACCTTTCTGGAAATCGTCCGTCACGGCAGCCTCGCCGCGGCGGCGGAAAAGCTGTTCGTCACGCAAACGGCAATTACCGCCCGGGTCCAGAAACTCGAAAGCCAGTTGGGCAGCACACTGTTCGTGCGCAACCGCGCCGGTGCACGACTGACCGCTAACGGCGAGGCCTTTGTGGTCTACGCCAATCAGCTGGTGCAGACCTGGGAAGCGGCGCGCCGCGACCTGCCCTTGCCCGAGGGCTATCACAACGTGCTGCACATCGGCGGCGAAGTCAGCCTGTGCAACCCGCTGATGCTCAGTTGGGCCGCCGAGCTGCGGGAGAAAATCCCCGGTCATGCGTTGCGCATGGAGATCCGCGACGGCGAAAACCTGCTGCGCCAGCTCGAACTGGGGGTGCTCGACGCGGCACTGGTCTATCAACCGGAATACTGGCCGGGGCTGCAGGTCGAGCAGGTGCTGGAAGAGAAACTGATTCTGGTCACCACACCCGGCCGCCCTGCCCCCTACGTGTACATCGACTGGGGCCCGGACTTCCGCCGCCAGCACGACGCCGCCCTGCCGGAAAAGGCCAAGGCCGCCCTGAGCTTCAACCTCGGCCCGCTGGCCCTGCAATACATCCTGGAGAACGGCGGCAGCGGCTATTTCCGGACCCGGGTCGTGCGCACGTATCTGGAAAGCGGCGCGCTGGAGCCGGTGTCCAAAGCCCCGGAATTCGGCTATCCGACCTACCTCGTCTACTCCCGCGACCGCGACTCGGTGATCCTGCAACAGGCGTTCGATCTGCTGCGCGAAGTGATCAGGGCCGATGACGACTGGTCGCAGCGCTGGAACCCGTTGAGCTGACGGCCGCTATACACCGGAGCATGGCATTTGTGACCTGAAGGTTGCCCCAGCACAAACGGCGGGATCGGCTAATCTGCCGGGATAACGACAAAATCCGCAGGTGACCGCAGTGAGGCAGACCACCGAGGCATTTCGCAGCCGCTACCGTGCGGCGATCCATCCCCGCTACAACCCGTGGCTGCATGGCGCGTTCGTGCTGCTGTTCGGCGTGCTGGCCATCGGCGCGTTCTGGAGCAGCGTGCACCAGGTGCAGGCGCTGGAATGGCTGACCGTGCCGCTGACCCTGCTGTTCTTCAATTTCGGCGTGTACATGGTGCACCGCCACCTCGGTCATCATAAAAAGAGTTTCGCGCGGATGTTCTACGCCCGGCATGCCGGCGATCATCACAGTTTCTTCACCCCCGGCCACATGACTTACGACGGCGCCCGCGACTGGCGGGTGATTCTGTTCCCCGCCTGGCTGATCGTGCTGCACACCCTGGCGATCACCCTGCCCCTGTGGTGGCTGTTCGCGCAGGTCAACAGCAACGTCGCCGGGCTGTTCGGCGGCTGCATGGTGTTTGGCTACCTGACCTATGAAGTGTTTCACGCCTGCGAGCATCTGCCGCCGCAGAACCCGCTGACCCGCCTGCCGTGGATCCGCCAGATGCGCCGTCTGCACGAGCTGCATCACCGTCGCGAACGCATGCAGGAGCGCAATTTCAATATCGTTTTTCCGCTGATGGACTACCTGTTCGGCACCCTCTACTGGGAGCCGGAAACCGCCCCTTCGACCGATTCGAGAACGCCCATGACCCGCATGCAGCACACAGTCGACATCGCCGGTGATCCGGTTGCCGTCCTCGCCTACGCCGCCACCGTCAGCCGCTGGCCGGAGTGGCACCCGTCTTCGCTGAAGATCGACGGCCCGAGTGGTGCATTGCATGCCGGCGCGCGATTCGACGAGGACATCCACGCCGGCGGGCGCGAGGGGCATTTGCGCTGGGAGGTCACCGAGTATCTGCCCGGTCGGCGTTGGTGCGCCCGGGCCCAGGGTGATCAGGGGCTTTCGTTGCTGCTGACCTATGAATGCTCGGCGCAAAACGATGCCACGCGGTTCGTGCGCACCCTCGATTACCAGTTCGAGGGCATCGGTATGCGTATTGCCAACCACCTGTTGCTCAAGCGTCGCATCGATCGTGAATCGGCGGCGTCGATGCTCGCCCTGCGTGACATGGCGACCCGGCACCTGGCACTCGCGGGAGCCCACGTGTGAGATGGCGTTATCTGCTGTTGCTGCTGGTTATCGGGGTTCTGGGCTTTTTGCTGTTGATGCCGACCAAGGTCGAGCCCATCGCCTGGACGCCGCCACCGGCGCCCTCGCTGACCGAAGGCCAATTCGTTGACAACCAGCGGCTCAAGAGCGCGGCGCAGGTCGGTCCGAGCGACATCGAAGGCCCGGAAGCGCTGCTGCTGGAAAACGACTTTCTGATCACCGGCCTGCACGACGGGCGCCTGCTGCGCACCAGCCTCGACGGCCAGCAACGCAAGGTGCTGGCGGATACCGGCGGGCGGCCGCTGGGGCTGGCGCGGCATCCCAACGGTTTGCTGGTGATCGCCGATGGGGTCAAGGGTTTGCTGTCCCTCGATGCGCAGGGTCGGCTGGTGGCGCTGACCACCGAAGCCAATGGCCTGCCGTTCGGGTTTACCGATGACGTGGCCATCGACAAGTCCGGGCATTACGCCTACTTCAGCGATGCTTCGAGTCGTTGGGGTTACGGTCACGATGGTGAAGCAATCATCGAGCACGGCGGCGACGGACGCCTGCTGCGTTATGACTTCCAGACGGGCAAGACCGTCGTGTTGCTCGACAAACTGGAGTTCGCCAACGGTGTGACCCTCGGCCCGGAAGACGCCTATGTGCTGGTCAACGAAACCGGCGCCTACCGTATCAGCCGCTATTGGCTGACCGGCCCCAAAGCCGGCACTCACGACCTGTTCATCGACAACCTGCCGGGGCTGCCGGACAACCTCGCCTTCAATGGCCGGGATCGCTTCTGGGTGGCGCTGTACACGCCGCGCAATCCGCTGCTGGATCGCACCGCTGAACACCCGTTCGTACGCAAGATGATCGTGCGGGCGATGACCGTGCTGCCCAAACCGGTGGAGAAACGCGGGTTCGTGCTGGGGCTGGATCTGGAGGGCAAGGTGATCGCCAATCTGCAGGATGCCAGCGCCGGCAATTACTCGCCGATCACCACGGTGCGCGAGTATGGCGAGTGGTTGTACTTCGGCTCGCTGAAGGCCACGCACATGGCGCGGATGCCGCTGGAGGCAGCCTTGAAGTGAGGCGATGGCAGCCGGTCAGTTACTGGACCGATCGAACTTGTCCGGATCCTCATCCTCCGGCACTTCCTCGCTCTTGCGTTTCTCTTCAGGATTACGAACGGTGTGCGCCGGGCTATTGGGCTCGGGATGCGTGGGAACCGGGTCGAATGCGCCCTGCTCTTCACTAGGAAATTTTGGATCTTTCATAAGGCACCTCGCTGAGAGTCGCTATGTGAAGACTCTGAACATTCGAGGTGCCAGTCAGGGCTGTCGTTCCAGTCGCTTCACCACCGAAGGCCGGTGGCGCGACTGACGGTCAGGTTCGGGCCTGCAACTGCTCGACGATCTTGTCCTTGACCTGCAGGCGTTTCTCTTTGAGTTTCTTCAGGGTGTCGTCGCTGGGTGCATCCGAGGTCGCCGTCTCGGCCTTGACGACTTCGGCGTCCGCCTGGGAATACTTGTTGATCAGTGCATCCAGATGTGGATCCGCGGTGCGTCGTTGCTGGATCTCTTCCTTCGTAAGTTTCAAGTCCTGTAACAAATCATGAGTCACCGGCATGGAACACCTCCGTCAGTTGATCGGCAGCCAACGCGACCGATTGCGCTGGCCAGGTATCAGAATGGCCTCGGTTGACCGGTTCTGTCGACCACCTGTCAGACCAGCGGTGCCCGTTCGTCGCCCTTTCGCAAATGCGATAAAACCTTTGGTCGGCGACTTCCCTCCATTGAATAACGCTCACAAAAACCTGCGTGGAGAAACACCAATGGACGGATTCAAACTGCGTCATCTTTTTCTGGCCGTGGCCTTGAGCACTGGTATGGGCTCGGCCTTCGCCGCCACCGATAACGACTTCGTCGACAACGCCGCTGCCGGTGGCATCGCCGAGATCGAAACCAGCCGCCTGGCGCTGGAAAAAAGCCAGTCGGCCGACATCAAGGCCTTCGCCAACATGATGATCACCGACCACGGCAAGGCCAACGACGAACTGGCGACGATTGCCAAGGCCAACGACATCGAAGTGCCAGACACGACGACGCTGGTCAAACAGGCCAAGGAAAAGATCCTGGACATGCGCGATGAATCCTTCGATGCGGCGTACGCCAACAATCAGGTCAAGGCCCACGAAGAAGCCATCAAGCTGTTCGAGAAACAGGCCAACACCGTGACCGACGACAAGGTCAAGGGCACCACCGAGCTCAAGGGTTTTGCCCAGAAAATGCTCCCGGGGCTGCAAAAGCACCTGGCCGCCGCCAAGGAATTGCAGGCCAAGCACCCGAGCAAGTAACCGCAACTCACCTCAAGAGGCCGCCTCCATTGGACGCGGCCTCTTTGCATTGCACGCGAAAGATCAGCATTCCCGGCCACGCCGACTAGAGTTACCGGTGCGTTCCTTGCGGTAGATCAAAAATATCCTCGCGGGGACAAACAACTATTTCGAACGGCCAAGGTCATTCACTTCGCGCCGGTCATTTTCCAAAGAACCGACCCCCAATTCGCAATGGAGCAACAGGCACATGGCAGCACTGCAGGACAGCACACTCGATGCGATTAAAAACAAACAGGCACAACTGCTGGGCGAATGGATCAACGGACTGCAAACCAGCGGTGCTACCCGCAACCTCAAAGACCACGACGTGCAACAACAGACCACCGAGTTCCTGCAACTGGTGGTCAGCGGTCTGGAGAACGACAACGGCACCAACATCGCCGCGCCAGGCTGGGAAAACACTCGCCAGTTCCTCGAGAAGCTGTCCCACAGCCGTGCCCTGCTCGGTCAGGATTCGCAGCAGACCGCCAGTTTCATCTTCGCCCTCAAAGGCCCGCTGTTCACCTTGCTGCAAAGCCGTTACCGGGAACAACCGGCGCTGCTGGCCGAACAGCTCTGGGAAATCTCCGAACTGCTCGACGCGTTCGGCCTGCACACCCTCCGCACCTTCCAGAAATCCCGTGAAGCGGTGATCAAGCGCCAGCAGGAAGAACTGCTGGAACTGTCGACCCCGGTGGTCAAGCTCTGGGACGGCGTCCTCGCGCTGCCAATGATCGGCACCCTCGACTCGCAACGCACCCAGGTAGTGATGGAATCCCTGCTGCAACGCATCGTCGACACCGGTTCGGAAATCGCCATCATCGACATCACCGGCGTGCCGACCGTCGACACCCTCGTGGCCCAGCACCTGCTGAAAACTGTCACCGCGATCCGCCTGATGGGCGCCGACTGCATCATCAGCGGCGTGCGTCCGCAGATCGCCCAGACCATCGTCCACCTGGGCCTCGACCTGCAAGGCGTGGTGACCAAAGCCAATCTGGCCGATGCCTTGAAACTGGCGCTGACCCGCCTGGGCATCACCCTCGCCAAGACGGTTTAAGCGATGGAACGTATCCCGATTCTTCAGATGGGCGACTTCCTGCTGGTGACCATCCAGGTCGACATGCATGACCAGCTCGCCCTCACCCTGCAGGACGACCTGTCCGAGCGCATCAGCAAAACCTCGGCGCGCGGGGTGTTGATCGACATCTCGGCGCTGGACATGGTCGATTCGTTCATCGGCCGAATGATCGGCACCATTTCCGGGCTGTCGAAAATCATGGACGCCGAAACCATGCTGGTCGGCATGCAGCCGGCGGTCGCGATCACCCTGGTCGAGCTCGGCCTGAATCTGCCGGGCGTCAGTACCGCGCTGAACGTCGAGCGCGGCATGAAACTGTTGCAGGAACGAGTACGCCAGCAATGACCGTGCGCAGCAGCGGTACGCAACCGATTCATATCGAGCAGGACGTGGTGCTCGCCCGGCAACTGGCGCGCAAACTGGCCACCGAATGCGGCATGCGCCTGATCGACCTGACCAAACTGGTGACCGCCGTCAGCGAGCTGGCGCGCAACACCATGGTCTACGGCGGTGGCGGCGACATGGACTGGCAGATCCTCGACGACAACCACAAGGTCGGCCTGCGCCTGACGTTTCGCGACGAGGGGCCAGGCATTGCCGACATCAAACTGGCGATGACCGATGGCTGGACGTCCGGCAGCGGCCTGGGCCTGGGCCTGACCGGGGCCAAGCGTCTGGTGGATGAATTCGAACTGGACACTGCACCCGGCGAAGGCACCCGGATCACGATCACCCGATGGACATAAATATCAGCGGGAGTCTGACCCGAGTGCTGCCGATCGAAGACAGCAGCCAGATCGGCCATGCCCGGCGCACGGCGCAGCAACTCGCCGAGCAACACGGTTTCGATGAGCGCGATGCCGGACGAGTCGCGCTGGTGGCCACGGAACTGGCGAGCAACGTGCTCAAGCATGCGACGCACGGCGAAATGCATCTGCGGGTGCTGAAGCGGGCCGATGGATTCGGCCTCGAAATGCTCGCGGTCGACCGGGCCGGCGGCTTCGATCTCGATGCTTGCATGGCCGACGGTTTTTCCACGGGCGGGACGCAGGGGATCGGCCTCGGTGCGGTGTCGCGTCAGGCCGAAGTCTTTGATGTGTATGCCGACGCTCGGGGCGCGGTGTTGCTGGCGCGCCTGTATCCGCGAACCGACCGGCAACCGGATCTGCGCTTCGGTGTCAGTCAGCATTCACTGCACAACGACCCGGCGTGCGGCGACGTCTGGCATCTGGCGTTCAACGGGCCGGATATCAGCGCCCTGATCGTCGACGGTCTGGGCCATGGCGAAGACGCCGAGCGCGCCGGACGGGCCGGTGAAAAAGCCTTCGCCCTGACCCCCTTCGGCGCCCCGGTGCCGCTGATGGAAGACTTGCACCGGGAAATGATCGGCACCCGTGGCGGCGCGGTGGCATTTGCGCAGTTCCATGGCGAGCGTGACAGCCTGACCTATGCCGGTGTCGGCAACATCGGCGCCAGTCTGGTGACGGCCGACAAGTCCCGCGGACTCGCCTCGCACCCCGGAATCGTCGGCGGCCAATACCGAAAAGCCCAGCCCTTTGACTATGCTCACGTGAACGGACATCTATTGATCATGTACAGCGACGGCTTGCAGTCCCGTTGGAACCTTCAAGACTACCCCGGTCTGGTGCATCGCCATCCCGCCGTGATAGCCACCGTCCTGCACCGTGATTTCTGTCGCGGGCGCGACGATGTAACGGTGCTGGTCATTGCCCTGGAGGCCGCCCATGGCTGAGTCCCCGACCCTGAACAGCGCAGAACAGACCGCGCTGATCGCCCAATTGCAGAGCGAAACCGCCGCGTTGCGCGAAGAGCTCGACGAGACCAATCAGGGCGTGCTCGCCCTGTATGCCGAACTCGACACCCAGGCCGAACAACTGCGTCAGGCGTCCGACCTGAAAAGCCGCTTCCTGTCGTACATGAGCCACGAATTCCGTACTCCGCTGGGCTCGATCCTGAGCATCAACAGCCTGCTGGCCGACGAACTCGACGGCCCGCTCAGCCCCGAGCAACACAAGCAGGTCGCGTTTGTCAGCAGTGCCGCCCGGGAACTCAGCGACATGGTCGACGACCTGCTCGATCTGGCGAAGATCGAGGCCGGGCGCATCACCATTTCTCCGGCGTGGTTCGACATGTTCGATCTGTTCGCCGCACTGCGCGGGATGTTCCGGCCGATTGTCGATGCCACGGCCGTAGACCTGATTTTCGAAGAGCCGGTGGGCCTGCCGCGTCTCTTCACCGACGACAAGAAGCTGGCGCAGATTCTGCGCAACTTCATTTCCAACTCGCTGAAATTCACCACCCGGGGCGAAGTCCGGGTCTCGGCGCGCCTCGAAGGTCAGGACAAAGTGCGGTTCGCCGTCAGCGACACCGGCATCGGTATCGCCCCGGAATTGCACGGCACCCTGTTCGAAGATTTTTCACAGGTCGACTCGCCGCTGCAAAAACGCCTGCGCGGCACCGGGCTCGGCTTGTCGCTGTGCAAGCGCTTCGCCGAACTGCTCGGTGGCGAGGTCGGTGTCGAAAGTACGCCGGGCGTGGGCTCAAGCTTTTTCGTGATCATTCCGTTGGCGATTGCTCAGGAGAACGTCGATGAGACATGACATCCGTCTGTTGATCGTCGATGACAACGTCGCCACCCGCTACGCCCTGCGCCGACGCCTGGAGCGCCACGGCTACGAAGTGTTCGAAGCCGGCACCGGCGGCGACGGCCTGGCCCTGATTGCAAGTCAACCGCTCGATGCGCTGATTCTCGACGTCAACCTGCCGGACATGAGCGGGTTCGACATCGTGCGTAAACTGCGCACCGACCCGGGCACCGCCCTGCTCCCGGTGATCCACGTGTCAGCGGCGTCGATCCAGACCGGTGACATCATCACCGGCCTCGACGCCGGGGCCGATGCCTACCTGATTCACCCGGTCGATCCCGATGTGCTGCTGGCCACGTTGCGCACCCTGTTGCGAGTGCGCGACACGGAGAACGCATTGCGCGAAAGCGAGGCGCGTTTTCGCGAGATTTTCGTCAACATCTCCGCGCCCATCGCGGTGCTCGACGCCGACCTGAAAGTCCACGAGTGCAACCACGCCTTCTCCCAACTGATTCAGGACAACCGCGACCCGCAGACTCTCAGCGAATGCTTCGCCGAGGATCAGAGCGCGATCCTCGACGAACTGCGCCTGCGGCTGGAGGACGGCGAGCGCTGGAAAGGCACGCTGAACATGCGCGTGCAGGGCGAGATCCGCGAGACCGAGTGGCAGATTTCACCCTACCGCACCCCGAAACTGAGCCTGGTGTTCGTCGAAGACGTCACCGAGCATCGTCACCGCGAACGCTCGCACCTGGCGCGGCTGGACGACACCACCACGCAACTGGCCAAGGAAGTCGCCGACCGGGTTCGCGCCGAATCACAGTTGCTGCAAGTGCAGAAAATGGATGCGCTGGGCAAACTCACCGGCGGTATCGCCCATGACTTCAACAACCTGCTGACCGGGATCATCACTAGCCTGGAACTGATCCAGAAACGCGTCGCCGATGCCCGCCCAGACAAGGTCCGGTTCTACGCCGAAGCGGCCCTGAACTCGGCGATGAGCGCGGCCTCGCTCACCCATCGCCTGCTGGCTTTCGCCCGCCAGCAACCGCTCGACACCCGGCCGGTGGACATCAACGAGCACGTGCGTTCGCTTGAAGAGTTGCTGGTGCGCACCATCGGCGAACGCATCGCCCTCAAGCTTGAGCTGACCACCAAACCGGCCATCGCGCTGGTTGACCCGATCCAGCTGGAAAGCGCGGTGCTCAACCTGGTGATCAACGCCCGGGACGCGTTGCCCCAGGGCGGCAATATCTGGGTCAGCACCTACGCCGCGTACTCCCACGGCGATCCAAACCTCACCGACGGATCCTACGTGGCCTTGTCGGTGCGCGATGACGGCACCGGCATCGAGCACAACGTCATCGACAAGGTGTTCGAGCCATTCTTCACCACTAAACCGCTGGGCCAGGGCACCGGGCTGGGGCTGTCGACGATCTACGGTTTCGCCCGTCAGTCCGGCGGCGACGCGCACATCCGCAGTGTTGCCCGACGCGGTACTGAAGTGACGATCATGCTGCCGGCGACCAGTGACCCGACCGCCGCCGATGTGCCGCTGCCGACGATTGATCCGAAGGGCACTGGCGAGCATGTGCTGATCGTCGAAGACATGCCGTCCGTGCGGCTGTTCGTTACCGAAGTGCTGGAGGACGCCGGTTACCGCTGCACCCAGGCCGGCGATATCGAAACCGCGCTGGAACGCCTGCAGAACGATCCGTCGATCAACCTGCTGCTGACCGACGTCGGTCTGCCGCGCATGAGCGGCCGCGAACTGGCGGACGTTGCCCGGGGCTGGCGTGAAGGGTTGCCGATCCTGTTCATGACCGGTTACGCGGAAACCGCGATCAACCGCCAGGTGTTCCTCGGGGCCGGCATGGACATGCTGGTCAAGCCGTTCCAGATCCGTGAGTTGCTGGACAAGGTGCGCCGCACGCTCGACGGCGCCTGACACGCCACCATCGCGGGCAAGCCCGCTCCCACAGTTTTTGTGCCGTACACACATTCGTGAACACATCAGACTTTGTGGGGCGGGCTTGCCCGCGATGAGGCCGGCCCTGGCGACGCAATTATCGGCTCAAGGCACGGGCAAGAAACGGCGCGGTCCGGCTTTTCTTGCTCGCCGCCACTTTCTGCGGTGTCCCGGCCACGACGATCTTGCCACCCTGATCCCCCGCACCCGGCCCGATGTCGATCACCCAGTCACTCTGCGCCACCACGCGCATTTCATGCTCGACCACGATCACCGTATGCCCCGCCGTCACCAGCGTATCCAGTTGTTCCAGCAAGCGGTCGACATCCCTCGGGTGCAAGCCAGTAGTGGGCTCATCCAACACATACAACGTCGCACCGCGCTGGTTGCGCTGCAGCTCGGTGGCCAGTTTGATCCGCTGGGCTTCGCCGCCGGACAGCTCGGTCGCCGGTTGCCCGAGGCGCAAGTAACCGAGGCCGATATCGCGCAGCACCTCCAGCGAACGGCGGATTGCCGGTTGCTCGGCAAACACCGTCACCGCCTCGTCCACCGTCAGTTGCAATACCTGCGCGATGCTCAACCCCTGCCAGAGAATGGCCAGGGTCTCGGGGTTGTAACGCGCCCCGTGACAGGTCGGGCACGGCGCATAAACACTGGGCATGAACAACAATTCGACACTGACAAATCCCTCGCCTTCGCAGGTCGGGCAGCGACCCTTGGCGACGTTGAAGGAAAACTGCCCGGCGTCGTAACCCGCCGCTTTCGCCTCGTCGGTCGCGGCGAACAATTTGCGCACGTTGTCGAACAGCCCGGTGTAGGTCGCCAGATTCGAACGCGGAGTACGACCGATGGGTTTCTGATCGACCTGCACCAGACGCTTGATCGACGCCAGCCCGGCGCTGACCTGGCCGGTGCTGGCCGTCGGGGTCTCATCTTCGAGACTGAGTTCTTCCGGCTCGGCGTCACTGACGCTGCGCCCAAGCTGTGCGCCGACCAGCTCCAGCAGCGCCTGGCTGACCAGGCTCGATTTGCCGGAACCGGAGACGCCGGTGACCGAGGTAAAGCAACCCAACGGAAATTCGGCGCTGAGGTTATTGAGGTTGTTGCGGGTGACGCCATCTAGCTTCAGCCACCCAGAAGGCTTGCGCGCGGCACGGGTCGACCGTTGCTGTTCGGCGAACAGGTAGGCGCGGGTCTGGGAATGTTCGATGGCTGCCAACCCCGGCGGCGGACCGCTGTAGAGAATCTGCCCGCCCTTTTCACCTGCCGCCGGGCCGACATCGATCAGCCAGTCGGCGCGGCGCATGGTGTCCAGATCGTGCTCGACCACAAACACACTGTTGCCATCGGCCTTCAGACGCTGCAACGCCTCGAACAGCGCCTCGCCGTCAGCGGGGTGCAGGCCGGCGGAAGGTTCGTCGAGCACGTAGATCACGCCGAACAATTGCGAACCCAGTTGGGTGGCCAGCCGCAGACGCTGCAACTCACCGGACGACAGGGTCGGTGTGCTGCGCTCCAGGGCCAGATAACCGAGGCCGAGATCGGTCAGGGTGCTGACCCGCTCCAGCAAGTCCTCGGCAATGCGCTGCGCGGCCAGGCGTTTTTCCAGCGACAGGTTCGGCGTATGGCGCACGTCAGGCGCGTTGGCGTGGCCGCTGGCGCCATGAGCCACGCGCTGCTGGCGGGCTTCGCGGGTCTGGCTGTGGGTCAGGGTTTCGCCGGTTTCATCGGCCTGTTCCAGCCAACTCGCATCCGCCACCGGCTTCAAGACTTCGGCGACTTGCAGCAGCGGCATCCGGGACAGCTCGCCGATGTCACGCCCGGCAAACGTCACCGACAGTGCCTCGCGCTTGAGGCGTTTGCCATCGCACAACGGGCAGAGGCTGCCGAGCATGAATTGCGACACGCGCTTCTTCATCAGCGCGCTTTGCGAATGGGTGAAGGTGTGCAGGATGTAGCGCCGGGCGCCGGTGAAGGTGCCCTGATAACTCGGTTCCATTTTTCGCTGGAGGGCGACGCGGGTTTCTTCCGGCGTCAGCCCGGCGTACACCGGAACCGTCGGCGTTTCCTCGGTGAAGAGGATCCAGTCGCGCTGCTTTTTCGGCAGCTTGCGCCATGGAATATCGACGTCGATGCCCATGGTCACCAGGATGTCGCGCAGGTTCTGCCCCTGCCAGGCCAGCGGCCAGGAGGCCACGGCGCGTTGGCGGATGGTCAGATTCGGATCGGGCACCATCAACGCCTCGGTCACCTCGTAAACCCGGCCCAGTCCATGGCACTCCGGGCACGCGCCTTGTGGTGTGTTCGGTGAAAAATCCTCGGCATACAACATCGGCTGATTCGGCGGATAGCTGCCGGCGCGCGAGTACAGCATGCGGATCAGGCTCGACAGCGTGGTCACACTGCCCACCGACGAACGCGTACTTGGCGTGCCGCGCTGTTGCTGCAGGGCCACGGCCGGTGGCAGACCCTCAATGGAATCGACGTCCGGCACGCCAACCTGATCGATCAGCCGCCGCGCATAAGGCGCCACCGATTCGAAATAGCGCCGCTGGGCTTCGGCATACAGCGTTGAAAACGCCAGCGACGATTTGCCCGAGCCCGACACACCGGTGAACACCACCAGCGCATCACGGGGAATATCGACGTCAACGTTCTTCAGGTTGTGTTCACGGGCGCCGCGCACGCGAACCATGCCGGCGGCGGAATTGGAACTGCGCTTGGAGGTCATTGGTCAGCCTTGGTCAAGGGATTCGAAGCTCAGGCACTGAGCACGGTTCGGATCATCTGCAACAGCGCTTCGGGGCCGTAAGGCTTGCCGAGCAGATGCGTATCGGGGCTGAGCTGGTGGTTGCGCGAGATGATGTCGCGGGTGTGGCCCGAGGTGAACAGCACGGCCACCGGTGGCATCTGCACCTTGGCCCACGCCGCCAGATCGGAGCTCTTGATCAGGCCGGGCATGACCACGTCGGTGAAGATCAGGTCGACCCGAGCGCCTTCCATCAACACCTGCATGGCCGCGTCGCCATTGCCGGCGATCAGCACGCGATAGCCTTCTTCGCGCAACAACTCGACCGCCGAGGTGCGTACCGCTTCGTTGTCCTCGACCACCAGGATCGTCTCGTGGCCGCCCGTGAGATGTTTCTCCACGCTGGGCGGCGCTTCGCCCACCGGTCGCAGGCTGCGCGGAAAGTACAACTGCACTCGCGTGCCCTGACCCACCTGGCTGTCGATCTCGACATGCCCGCCGCTCTGTTTGACGAAGCCGAACACCATGCTCAAACCGAGGCCGGTGCCCTGGCCGTCGGCCTTGGTGGTGAAGAACGGTTCGAACACCTGCTCGAGCATGTGCGGGGCGATGCCGACGCCGCTGTCACTGACCGAAACCCGGACGAAATCCCCCGGCACGATGCCCTTGCCCGAACAGAACGCCCGGTCCAGTGAGAGGTTGGCGGCACCGAGCACAATCGTGCCCTCGCCTTTCATGGCGTCCCGGGCATTGATCGCCAGATTGAGAATGGCGTTTTCCAGTTGATTGCGATCGACGTTGATGTGCCACGGTTCGTCCGGCAGTTGCACCTCGATCTGAATGATTTCGCCCAGCGCCCGTTGCAGCAACTCGCCGACGCCTTCGAAGATCTGCCGAGGATCGCACACCGCCGGCGACAGCGGCTGACGCCGGGCAAACGCGAGCAGTTGCGAAGACAGCTTGGCGCCGCGCTCCACCGCCGCCAGCGAGGCGCCGACCCGACGCTGGACGTTGGTATTGTCCGGCTCATGGCGAGCCAGCAGATGCAGGTTGCCGGCGATCACTTGCAGCAGGTTGTTGAAGTCATGGGCCACACCGCCCGTGAGGCCACCGATGGCTTCGAGTTTCTGCGACTGGCGCAACTGCTCTTCGGCGGCGAGGCGCGCTTCGACTTCATCTGCCACACGCTGCTCGAGGTTACGGGTGAACTTGAGCAGGGATTCTTCGGCAATCTTGCGCTCGTGAATATCGATCAGCACACCGGGAAAACGGAACGGCCGGCCCTGCTCGTCGAATTCACAAGCGCCGCTGGCGAGCACCCACAGACAACTGCCATCGGCACGCACCACCCGGTACTCGGCGTTGTAGGGCTCGCCGGTACGCACCGAATTCTCCACGCACTCCTGTACCCAATTGCGATCGTCAGGATGAATGTGCGCTTCGGCGATATGTTGCGGCAGGTTGGTCAGGTCTTGATCCGGCGGGTAGGAAAATGTCCGGGCAAAACGCTCGTCGGCCGACAGCACATTGTTTCTGACGTCCCAGACAAAGGAGCCGATCAATGCGCCGGCATTCAGTGCCAGTCGCACCCGCTCGTTATCGGCGCGATAGGCATCTTCAGCGGCCTGGCGCAGACGCTCGGACAACACCAGTTCAGTGGTTTCCACCACCATCGCCATCACGCCCGAAGGCACCCCGGCATCGTTGGCCACCGGGCTGTAATACAAATCGAGCCAGACGTCCTCCGGCACCCCGTCGCGCAGCAGCACCAGAACTTTGTTGCGATACTCCAGGGTGCCACCCGCCAGGCAGGTGTCCACCACATGCCGGTTGAAATCGGCGACCTCCGGCCAGCCCAGCTCCACCGGTGATCCGAGCAGGTACGGATGCCGGCCGCCGGCGAATCGGGAATAGGCGTCGTTGTAGATCATGTAACCGGCATGGCCCCAGAGCATGACCATCGGCAGCGGCGAGGCCAGCATCAACTGCACCGTGCTGCACAGGCTGGCCGGCCAGGTTTCGAGAGAGCCCAGATCCGTGCCGCTCCAGTCGAACGCACGGATCCGCCCGGCCATCTCGCCTTGCCAGCCGTCACACCCATGGCTATCGGATAAAAACTGCATCGGCTGCTTCAACGCCTTGTGGTGGGTCCGGTTCTATCGCTGCGCGTTCAAGCGCCGCGCCCGTCTGTTTCGAGCGCGCCGGGCAGCGATGGTTTCATTAGAGGTATAGCCGATTTCACCCCGGCTCGACGTTCAGACTTCGATCAGGTGTTTGAGCGGATGGTAGCCAGTCTTGAGCTTTGCAGCGACGTCGAGGATCGCCTTCTGGATGCCGTCCAGGTGCATACAGGTCAGCTCAATGGCTGCGTTCTGATTGCCGGCCTCGATGTACTCGATCAGCCGCAGGTGCTCGTCGTCGCGGCAGGCTTCGTGGCTGTCGTCATCCAGTGCGGCGGCGTACAGCGAGGCGCGGGAAATCAGTTTCTGGAACCAGTCGAGCAACACCGGGTTGTTGAGGCTACGGGCCAGTTTGATGTGGAACTCGCCGAGCAGGTGAATCAGCCGCTCATGATCGCCCGCCTCGTGGGCTTCGTCTTCCAGCAGCAAGTGATCGCGCAAGTCCTGCATCACCGCAGAGTCCTTGCGTCGGCACAATTCGGTGACGATGCCGATCTCGATCAGGCGCCGGGTTTCGAACAGCGAACGGATCTCTTCATCGCTGGGCAGCGACACCGACGCACCTTTATTGGGCTCGGTGGTGACCAGTCCGTCAGCCTCCAGTTGCTTGAGTGCGGCACGAACCGACGTGCGGCTGACATTGAACAACTCCGCCAGCGACGCCTCGCCCAGCTTCATCCCCGGCCGCAGCGAACGCTTGCTGATCGCCTCGTAAACCCCTTGGTAGACGCGGTCGACCGTGGTTTCCGTTTTTTTCTCGGTCATTTGAAAACTCCTTCAATGCTGGCAACGCTGCCCGACGCACGACTCAGTCAGGGAAATGGGGGGTTGCGCCAGCAGATTAATCCGGGTATTTCTAAATTGCATTCAGATATTGCATACAATAATTAGAGGATTGCACCATTATGGGTCAACCAATAGCCATTGAAGTGCGTAACGTATCCAAGCGGTATTCTGATGATCCTGGCCTGGCGCCAGCCCTCGACAACGTGTCGGTGAACATCGCTGACAACGAATTCTTCACCCTCCTCGGCCCCTCGGGCTGCGGCAAGACCACCCTGCTGCGCACCATCGCCGGTTTCGAACACGTCAGCGACGGCGAGATCCGTCTGGCGGGTGAAACGGTCAATCACCTGCCGCCGTTCAAGCGTCGGGTCAACACGGTGTTCCAGAGTTACGCGCTGTTTCCGCACATGAGTGTCGCGCAGAATATCGCCTTCGGCCTCGAGATGCAGGGTCTTGATCGCAAGACGATTCCGGGACGGGTCGACGAAATGCTCGCGCTGGTGCAGATGGAGCACCTGGCCGGGCGCAAACCGGCAGAATTATCCGGCGGCCAGCAACAGCGCGTCGCTCTGGCCCGGGCCCTGGCGCCGAAACCGAAAGTGCTGTTGCTGGATGAACCGCTGTCGGCGCTGGACCTGAAGCTGCGCAAGGAAATGCAGGTCGAACTCAAGCGCGTGCAGCAGGAAGCCGGCATCACCTTCATTTTCGTCACCCACGATCAGGAAGAAGCCCTGACCCTGTCCGACCGGATCGCGGTGATGTCCGCCGGCAAGATCCTGCAGATCGGCACCCCGACCGACATCTATGAGCGCCCGCAGCACCGCTTCGTCGCTCAGTTCATCGGCGACATCAATTTCCTCCCCGGCCAGCTCAAGCGTGGCGAACACAACGAAAACATCTTCGTGCCCAACGGCATGCCGGTGGAAATCCCCTGCCCGCCGCAAGGCGTCAACGGTAGCAGCGTGCAACTGGCGTTTCGTCCTGAGCGTTCGCAACTGGTGGCGGCGGACCAGCCGCATCATCTGCGCGGCGTGATCGAGGCCGTGCTGTATGTCGGCACCGCGACGCTGTACCAGTGCCGTTTGAACAACGACATCAAAGTCATGCTGCGGGAAAACAACGAAGGTCTGAACCGTGGTCGTGCCGTCGGCGAGCGCGTGGCGGTGCACCTGCCGCCCCAGGCCTGCCTGTTGATGGAGGCCTGAGATGAGCGTCAGCAGCACTTCCCCCTCCCTCAACCGCGCGCTGTTGCTCAGCCCGGTGGTGTTGACCCTGCTCGCCCTGATCGCCATTCCGCTGGGGATCATGGGCTACATCAGCCTGCTGCCGCGCAACACCTACGGCGGCGTCGACTGGCAGGCCCAATGGCAATTGCAGAGTTACGTGCAGCTGTTTTTCCAGGAAGGTTTCGACGGTGAACTGGAACTGAACTGGGTCTACGCCCAGGCGCTGTTGCGCTCAGTGTTCCAGGCCGGCGGCACCACGGTGCTGTGCTTTCTGTTCGGGTTTCCGGTGGCGTTGTGGATGTCGAGCCTGACCCCGCGCCGGCGCAATCTGATGGTGTTGCTCATCACCATACCGTTCTGGACCAACCTGCTGATCCGCAATTACGCGTGGCTGATCATCCTGCGTGAACAGGGCTGGGTCGCCCAGAGCCTCAACGCACTGTTCCCGAGTGCCGGCGGCATCACCCTGCTCTACAACGACTTCGCGGTCAGCGTCGGCCTGGTCTACAGCTTCCTGCCGTTCATGATCCTGCCGATCTATTCGACCCTGGAGAAACTCGACTGGCGTCTGGTGGAAGCCGCCTATGACCTGGGCGCCAACCGCTGGTACGCACTGCGCCGGATCATCCTGCCGCTGTCGATGCCCGGCGTGATTGCCGGCGCGTTGCTGGTGTTCGTGCCGAGCCTCGGCGCCTTCATCACCCCGGCGATCCTCGGCGGCGGCAAGACCCTGATGATCGGCAACCTGATCCAGCAGCAATTCGGCACCGCGCGCAACTGGCCCCTCGGCAGCTCGCTGTCGTTCCTGTTGCTGGGGATTCTGCTGTTGTCGCTGGTGCTCTACGCCCTCTACAGCCGCAGCGCGGCGAAAACCCTGAACCGGGGAGCGAAAGCATGATCTCTCTGCACCTGAAAAAACTCCCGGCGACCCGGGAAATCAGCCTGCTGATCCTCGCCTACCTGTACGTGCCGATCCTGGTGTTGATCGCCTACAGCTTCAACGCCAACCGCTCGGCGACGGTGTGGACCGAGTTCTCGTTCGCCTGGTACGGACGGATCCTGGCCAACCCATCGATCCAGACGGCGGCGCTGAACTCGATCATCGTCGCAACCATCGCCACCGTGTGCGCCACGGCGATTGCGCTGCTGGCGGCGCTGGCGACTTACCGGCCGTTCTACGGGCAGAAAATGGTCGAGGGCGGGATCAACCTGCCGCTGATCCTGCCGGAGATCGTCACCGCTGTGGCCACCCTGCTGCTATTCATGGCGCTGGGCATCAAGCTCGGGCTGATGACCGTGATCGTCGCGCACATCGGCTTCTGCATTCCGTTCGCCTACCTGCCGATCCGCGCACGGCTCAACGATCTGGACAAGAGCCTGCTGGAGGCCGCCAACGATCTGTACGCCAACCCGTGGCAGGTGTTTCGCCGCGTGACCTTGCCGCTGCTGTGGCCGGCGGTGTTGTCCGGTTCGGTGCTGGCATTCGTGGTCAGCCTCGACGATTTCATCATGACCTTCTTCGTCGCCGGGCCCGGTTCGACCACGTTGCCGGTGTACATCTTCTCGGCGATCAAGGCCGGCGTAACGCCGGAGATCAACGCGATCTCGACCCTGATGCTGGTGATTTCCATCGTGCTCGTGGTGCTGGCCTTCTGGCTCGGCCAACGCGGCAAACAACAATAAACCTGGAGCGCTCTGTTCATGAAAACCAAAAGCATGCGTTTGGCTATTTCCAGTCTGGCCCTGAGTTGTTTCACCGCGCTCAGCGCCCACGCTGCCGAGCCCAAGCAATTGTTCTTCTACAACTGGACCGATTACTACCCGGTGGATCTGCTGGCCAAGTTCGAAAAGGAGACCGGGATCAAGGTCACCATGGACGGCTACGACAGCAACGAAACCCTGCTCGCCAAGTTGCAGGCCGGCGGCGCGGCGTATGACGTGATCGTGCCGTCGCAGTCGATCATGCAGACGCTGATCAAGCAGGACCTGCTGCTGGAAATCGACACGCCGACCCTGAGCAATTTCCAGTACGTCAAAGGCCCGTTCCGCGACCCGAGCTTCGATCCGGGCCGCAAGTTTTCGGCGCCGTACCTGTGGGGCACCACCGGGTTTTCCTATGACAGCGCCCGGGTGCCGGGCGGCAAGCTCGACGACTCGTGGAAAGAGTTCTTCGAACCGCGCAAGGAACTGCAAGGCCAGCTCGCCGCCCTCGACACCTCCAGCAGCGTGATCAACGCCGCCAGCCATTACCTGAACGTCGACGAATGCACGGAAAACCCGCAGGACGCCAAGCGCATCCTCGAGCTGCTGCAAAAGCAGAAACCGTTTTTGAAGATGTACAGCTCCGACAACACCGTCGACCGCATGGCCTCGGGCGAAGTGATCATGATGCAGAACTGGAACGGCTCGACGGCCCGCGCCACGTTGCAGAAGAGCACGATCAAGTACGTGTACCCGAAAGAAGGCCTGGCGATGTTCCAGGACAACTTCGCCGTACCGAAAAGCGCGCCGCATCCGGGTAACGCGAAGATCTTCATCGACTGGATGATGAAACCCGAGAACGCGGCGGCCGTGTCCAACGCGATTGCCTATGCCAACGGGATTCAGAGCGATCAGTTGCTGGATGCGAAATGGAAAGTCATGGACGCGATCAACATGCCCGAGGAATACGCCTCGCGGCTACGGCCGGAGAAGGAATGCAGCAACAAGGCGCGGGAGCTGCAGGACCGGATCTGGTCGAAGCTCAAGGGTTGATTGCCTGACTTGAGACCGCGTCGCGGCCATCGCTGGCTTGCCAGCGAAGAGGCCCGCCCAGACAACATAGAAACAGAGGTATGAAATGTCCCCCCCCCGCTGGCTCAGAAACATCCGCCCCTACGGCACCCCCGCCGAAGACTTACTGATCGAAAACGGCCGATTCAGCCAACGCCGCCCGGCCTCCAACGCGCCGCTGGCCGCCACCGACATCGACGGCCAGAACCAGCTCCTGACCGCCCCGCTGGTGGAAAGCCACGTCCACCTCGACAAGACCCTGTATGGCCAACCCTGGCGCCCGAACAGCGCCGGCCCGACGCTCAAGGATTACATCAGCAACGAGCGCCGCGTCCTGCGTGAAGTCAAAGCGCCAATCGCCGAACGCGCCCGCGCCCTGCTGGAAAACTGCATCGCCCGGGGTTCGCTGACCATGCGTTGCCATGTCGACATCGACCCGGAATTCGGCCTGCGCCACGTCGAAGCCATGCAACAACTGCGCGAAACGTACAACGACCTGATCGACCTGCAACTGGTGGTCTTCCCGCAAACCGGCCTGATCAGCCGCCCCGGCACCGCCGAACTGATGCGCGAAGCCATGGCCCTGGGCGTGGAAAACGTCGGCGGACTCGACCCGTGCGGCATCGACAACGACCCGATCGCGCAGCTGGATTTCGTGTTCAAACTGGCCAGTGAATTCCAGCGTGGCGTCGATATTCACCTGCACGACAAAGGTGAACTGGGCCTGTGGCAGATCGCCCGGATCGCCGATTACACCGAGCGTTTCAACCTGCAAAACCGGGTGATGATCAGCCACGCTTATTGCCTGGGCATGTTGCCGTGGAGTCAGGTCAAACCGGTCGCCGAGCGATTGGCGGCATTGGGCATTTCGCTGATGAGTTCGGCGCCGGCCGACTGCGCGGTTCCACCGTTTCTGGCGCTGCGTGAGACCGGGGTCAACGTGTGCCTCGGTTCCGACGGCATTCGTGATGCGTGGTCGCCGATGGGTAACGGCGACATGCTGGAACGGGCGATGTTGCTCGCATTCCGTTTCGATCTGGGCAAGGACGATGAACTGGCGGCGGCGTTTGACGCGGCAACGGTGAACGGAGCGCGCGCATTGGGGATCGAGGATTACGGCTTCGCCATCGGCAAGCCTGCGGATTTTCTGCTGATGCCGGTCGAAACCCTCGGTGAAGCCGTGGTCGCGCGGCCAGTGCGTCAGGTCTATCGCGGCGGCGAACTGATCGCCAGCGGCGGTCGCCTGCTGGGCAGCCGTCTGTGAAACGTATCGGCCTGAAGGCCGGTTGCGTGGTCGGCTTCGATGGCACGCAACATGTGCTGTGGCGTGACGGCGAAGTGGTGTTTGCCGGCTCGCGCATCGAGTTTGTCGGGCGAGGCTATCAAGGCCCGGTGGATCAGTGGATCGACTACGGCAATGCGTTGATAGGACCCGGTTTCATCGACCTGGATGCCCTCGGCGATCTCGATTCTACGGTGCTGACCCTGGACAACGGCGACGAACGCACCATGGGCCGGATGTGGTCGGCGGAATATCTGGCGACCGGCCCGCGTGAGTCGTTCAGTCCGGAAGAGGAGGTCTTCAAATACCGCTACGCCTTCACCCAGTTGATCCGCAACGGCATCACCACGGCGATGCCGATCACCTCGATGTATTACCGCGAATGGGCGGAGACCTACGACGAGTTCGCGGCGGTCGCCGGCGTGGCTGGCGAACTGGGGCTGCGCACCTATCTCGGCCCCTGCTACATGAGCGGCATGAGTTACTGGTGCGCCGACGGCACCCTCGCCCACCATTGGGATGAGGCTCGGGGCCTGGCAGGACTGGACGCGGCCGAACGGTTTTTCAAGGATTTCGATGGCGCGCACGCCGGGTTGATTCGCGGTGCACTGCTGCCGGATCGCATCCAGACCTGCACCCCGGCACTGCTGCAACGTACCTCCGCATTGAGCCGCGAACTGAACGCACCGATGCGTCTGCATTGCTGTCAGGCGCTGGGTGAAGTGGCGATGGTCGAACAATTGCGAGGCACCACGCCGCTGGGCTGGTTGCAGCAGCTGGATTTACTTACGCCACGCAACCTGTTGCCCCACGGCATCTACACCTCGGGCGATGACGATCTGCAACGGCTCATCGACGGCGGCGCGAGTCTGGTGCACTGCCCGCTGGTGTTCGCCCGCGATGGCGAGGCGCTGAATTCATTCGGCCGTTATCGGGCCAAAGGCATCAATTTCGCCCTCGGCACCGACACCTGGCCGGCGGACTTGCTGGCCAACATGCGCCACGGTCTGAACATCGCCCGGCTCATGGAGGGCGGCTCGGCGCTGACCAGCAGCCTCGACCTGTACAACGCCGCGACCCTCGGCGGCGCCAAGGCATTGGGCCGTGACGACCTCGGTCGCCTGGCTCCGGGCGCCAAAGCCGATATCACCGTGTTCAGCCTGCGCGGCCTGCATCTGGGCCCGCTGTTCGATCCACTGAAAAACCTGCTGCTGGCCGGGCGCGGCGACGACTGCATCGCCAGTTACATCGACGGTCGCTGCGTGATGCACGACGGTCAGGTCAACGGCGTCGACTACCCCACTCTGCAACGCCAGGCCCAACGCCAATACGAAAAACTGATGCGCAGCCACAGCGACCGGGCCTTTGGCCGACCGGACTGGAAAACCCTGTTCCAGCCGGCCATTCCGTTCGCCGACGACTACAGCGCCGAAGCGCCGTTGAGCGCCATCGATCCACTTCTTTAGAGAACACTGCCATGCACAGCTTCGACTTCAGCCAACTGAGCCCACGGGAAAAATACAAGATTCTGATCGGCAGCGTGGTGCCACGCCCGATTGCACTGGTCACCACCATCGATGCCGAAGGCCGGGTCAACGCGGCGCCGTTCAGCTTCTTCAATGCGCTGTCGGCGGACCCGCCCATTCTGGCGCTCGGCGTCGAGAACTACGGCGACCAGAGCCCCAAGGACACTACGCGCAATATCCAGATGAATCAGGAATTCACCGTCAACATCGTCAGCGATGCATTGGTGGAAGCCATGAACGTCTGCGCCGTGCCGTTCGCGCCGGGCTTCGATGAGTTGACCGCAGCAGGGCTGACGGCAATTCCCGGCACCTCGGTCAAATGCCCGCGAATCGGCGAAGCACCGGTGGCGCTGGAGTGTCGGCGGATGATGGCGCTGAACATCGGTCAGTCGCGGGAGATCATTTTTGGCGAGGTGTTGATGGCGCATGTGCGCGATGAGTTGATCGATCCGAAAACCCTGTACATCGATCAATTGGGACTGGATGCGATCGGGCGCATGGGCGGGCATGGTTATGCGCGGACCCGGGATTACTTCGACCTGCCGACCCGCTCGTTGCAAGCGTGGACGGAGGCACCGGGGGGTGGCGAGCGGTTCTGGCCGGCAGCCAAATAAATCAACAGAGCAACGCATTACCCCTGTGGGAGCGGGCTTGCTCGCGAAAGCGGTTTGTCATTCAACATGGATGCTGACTGAACCACCGCTTTCGCGAGCAAGCCCGCTCCCACAGGGATTTATATCATTTGCTCAATCGGTGCCGTACTTCGGCGACCGTGGCCCGTACAGCAGGCCCGCCGGATGCCCGGCCGACAGCAGTCGATTGCTGGCCACACCGGCAATCGGATAGCCGGCATCGGTGGAGCTGTTGATGATCTGCTTCACCGCCGCGGTGATCAGCATACCGATCAGGCCACCGGCATTGCTGTTGTTGCCCTCTTCGCTCGACGCCCGGGCGGCACCGGTCCACAGGGTGACGCCGGTTTTCAGATCAACCAGTTTGGCGCTGGCGGTGACGGCGGTTTCGCTGCTGATCACCATGTAGCGCGTGCCGTACTCACTGACGGTGATGTACAGCGCCGCGTCGGCACCGAAGATTTCCTGCAGCTTGTTGGCCGGCGCTGCATGGATGTCATCCGGCGTGGTCAGGCCGTTCTGACGGAACGTTTCGTCGACCAACGTGATCGGCAAAACGTAGTAACCGGCTTCGGCCAGCGGGAACGTCACCTGCGACAACAGGCTGTAGGACGCCTTGACGTCCGGCGAGGTGTTCAGCGGCGGCAGCACCAGAATGGATTTCGGCCGTGCTTGCTTGTACGCCGAGTAGTCCACGGTTTTTGGTGCAACGCAGCCACCGAGAACGGTCAGCGCCAGGCCTGCGGCCAGCAGTTTCAAGGCACGGGAGATCATTGGGCGTCTCCGGTCTTGGCGTTTTTAAGCAGAAAATCCATGTAGGTGCCGGACTCGGGGAACAGGGTCTTTTCGGTGCGCAATTGCTGCACCATCTGATCGTCCTTGCCCATGCTCAGGTACAGCAGACCGAGATGAGCGTGGTAACCCGGCGGTACCGGCTTGCCGCTGGCACGAATCTTTTGCAGATCGGCTTCCAGCGCTTCGGCCTGGGCCTCTTTCGGCGTTTCGCTCTTGAAATATTCGTAGACTTGCGGCTGGTAGCCTTCCCACTGGTACAGGGTTTGCGGGCTGCTGCAACCGGCCAGCAAGGCGCCAGCAGTCAGGGCCATCAGCGACCGGGACAGGGACAGATTCATGGTGTGTTGCTCCTTGCGATGGGCGTCTATCAGTTGCCCGGTTTCCAGGCACCGGCGTTCATGCCATCGACCAGACGATTGATCGCCTCGCGCATGGCCAGATCGAGGACTTTGCCGTTGAGGGTGGAGTCGTAGGCAGCGGTGCCGCCGAAGCCGATGATTTCGCGGTTGGACAAGGCGTACTCGCCGGCGCCCTGGGTCGAATACACCACTTCGGACGTACTGATGTTGACGATGTTCAGGTTGACCTTGGCGTAGGCGACCTGGGTCTTGCCACGGCCGAGAATGCCGAACAGTTGGTGATCGCCGGTCTCTTTACGGCCGAACTCGGTGACGTCACCGGTGACCACGTAATCGGCGCCTTTGAGACGCTGGGCCTGGCCCTTGATCGCCGCTTCCTGCTGGATCTCGCCCATGTTGTCGCGATCCAGCACGGAGAAACGGTTGGTCTGCTGCAAGTGGGTGATCAGGATGGTCTTGGCCTGGCCACCGAGACGGTCGACGCCATCGGAGAAGATCCCGCGCATGTAGCTCGAACGGTTGTCGAACTTGCCCACGGCCATCGGGATGCGGACACCGGCCCAGGCCTGGGAGGCGCTTTCCACCTTGGCCACCGGCAATGCGCGGGAGCTTTCGGTGGCGCAACCGGAAAGCGAGCCGGCCAGGGTGCCGAGGACGGCAATCGCAATGCCCGAGACCAACATCCGGGAGATCATTCTCACTGTGCATTCCTTCTGAAAAACGATGGGTCCCTGCACGCTGTTGTCGTGGGGGATCGGGAAAGGGGCGGCATTATGCCAAAGTGCCATCAGTGAGGACAGGTTTTTTTGACGTCAGCAAATTGGCTTGCAAATCAGCCAGTTGCCGTCAGTGGAAGTCGCGGCTTTGCACCCGAATTCCGTTGAGCAACGGGCTGAGGTCACTCAAGCGTCCGGCAATCAGATGCCGCACCTCGCCTTCCCGCTCCCAGCGACCATCGACCTTGAGCAGTTGCGAGCCCACCAGCACCTGACGCTGACGCTCGGCCAGATCGCGCCAGACCACCACGTTGACGTTGCCGAACTCGTCTTCCAGCGTCACGAACGTCACGCCACTGGCAGTGCCCGGCCGCTGGCGCCCGGTCACCAGCCCCGCCACGCTGACTGACCGGCCATGCTCGACCTCCAGCAACTCCCGGGAACTGCGACAGCGCCGCGCCCGCAACTCGTCGCGCAACAACCTCAGCGGGTGCGGCCCCAGCGTGGTGCCGAGAGTGGCGTAGTCGGTGAACAGGTCTTCGCTGACGCTCGGCGTCGGCAGCAGCACATCCGGCTCTTCCTGATTCGGCAACCCGGCAAACAACCCGAGCTGTTTCTGCACCCCGGCCACTTCCCAGCGTGCCCGATGGCGGTGCCCGACCAGGCCGCGCAGTGCTCCGGCATCCGCCAGCAGCGCCTGGGCCCGACTGTCGAGCCCGGCGCGTTCGCCAAGATCCGCGACATTGGCAAACGCGCCCCTCGCCCGAGCCTTTTCAATGCTCCGCGCATCCTCTTCGCGAAAGCCCTTGATCATCCGCAACCCCATGCGGATGGCCGGTTGCTCGCCGGCAATCGGCTCCAGACTGCAATCCCAGTCACTGGCACGCACGTCCACCGGGCGGATCTGCAAATGATGCCGGCGCGCATCCTGAAGAATCTGATCCGGACTGTAGAAACCCATCGGCCAGCTGTTGATCAGCGCACAGGCGAATGCCGCCGGTTCGTGGCACTTGAGCCAGCAACTGGCATAGGTCAGCAAGGCAAAACTGGCGGCGTGGGACTCGGGAAAACCGTAACTGCCGAAGCCCTTGATCTGCTCGAAGATCTGCGCGGCGAATTCCGGGCTGTAGCCGTTTTTCTTCATGCCGGCGGCCAGTCGCTCCTTGTGCGGATCCAGCCCGCCGTGGCGTTTCCACGCGGCCATGGAGCGGCGCAACTGATCGGCCTCGCCGGGGCTGTAGTCGGCGGCGACAATCGCGATCTGCATCACCTGTTCCTGAAACAGCGGCACGCCGAGGGTGCGCTTGAGCACCACTTCCAGCTCCGGTGACGGATAGGTTTCCTCTTCTTCCTTGTTCCGGCGGCGCAGGTACGGATGGACCATCCCGCCCTGGATCGGCCCCGGCCGGACGATGGCCACCTCGATCACCAGGTCGTAGAAGGTTTGCGGGCGCAGGCGCGGCAGCATCGACATCTGCGCCCGGGACTCGATCTGGAACACGCCGATGGTGTCGGCACGGCTGATCATGTCGTAGGTCGGGCGATCCTCTGGCGGGATGGTCGCAAGGCTCAGGTCCTGATGGCGATGACGGCGCAGCAGGTCGAAACAGCGGCGGATCGCGCTGAGCATGCCGAGGGCGAGGATATCCACCTTGAGCAGCCCGACCGCGTCGAGATCGTCCTTGTCCCACTGGATGATCGTGCGATCGGCCATGGCGGCGTTCTCCACCGGCACCAGCGTGTCCAGCGGTTGCTCGGATATCACGAAACCACCGGGGTGCTGCGACAGGTGCCGGGGGAAGCCGATCAGTTGCCCGGTCAGGCTCAGTACCCGGTGCAGCAGCGGACTTTCGGGGTCGAAACCGCCTTCGCGCAGGCGCTCCACGGGCGGCGTTTGATCACTCCAGTGACCGCAGCAGTCGGCCAGCGCATTGATCTGGTCCGGCGGCAAGCCCAGCGCCTTGGCCACATCGCGGATCGCGCCGGCCGCGTGGTAGGTGCTGACCACCGCCGTCAGCGCCGCACGACGGCGGCCATAACGACGAAACACGTATTGCAGGACTTCTTCCCGGCGTTCGTGCTCGAAATCCACGTCGATGTCCGGCGGCTCGTTGCGCTCCCTCGACATGAAACGCTCGAACAGCAGCGTGGTGCGGTCCGGGTCGATCTCGGTGATGCCCAAGGCGAAACACACCGCCGAGTTGGCCGCCGAACCCCGACCCTGGCAGAGGATCTTCTGCTCACGGGCGAAGCGCACCACGTCGTGCACGGTGAGGAAGTAGCTTTCGTAGCCGAGTTCGGCGATCAGCTCCAGCTCATCGTCGATCTGCTTGAGCACCTTGGGCTGTGCGCCCTGCGGCCAGCGCCAGGCGATGCCCTCTTCGGTCAGGTGGCGCAGCCAGGAACTGGCGTCGTGTTCCTCGGGCACCAGCTCTTTGGGGTATTGATAGCGCAACTGGCCCAGATCGAAGGTGCATCGGCGAGCCAGTTTCACCGATTCGTCCAGCAAGGCCTGCGGATACAACTCGCTCAACACATCAAGGCTGCGCAGATGCCGCTCGCCGTTGGGATGCAGACGCAACCCGGCCTCAGCCACCGGCACGTGATGGCGGATTGCGGTCATGGTGTCCTGCAAGGCCCGGCGGCCACGGGCATGCATGTGCACATCACCGCTGGCCACGGCTGGAATTTGCAGCTCATCCGCCAGACTCAGCAGTGCGGCCAGCCGTTGCTGATCGTTCTGCCCGCGATGCAACTGTACTGCCAGCCAAAGCCGTTCGCCGAAGGTCTGTTTCAGCCAGCGGCCCTCTTCCACCTCATCGACCGCCTCCGGCACCCACAGCACCAGCAATCCCGGTAACGGCTCGCTGAAATCCTCGCGCAGGATTTGATACTGGCCTTTCCGGGTGCGCCGTCGTGCCTGGGTGATCAAGCCACACAGCGCCTGATAACCCTTGATGTTCTCCACCAGCAACACCAGTTTCGGGCCGTTCTCAATGCGGATTTCGCTGCCGATGATCAGCGGCAGCTCCACGGACCTCGCCGCCTGCCAGGCACGGACGATTCCGGCCAGGGTGCATTCATCAGTGATCGCCAGCGCCTGATAGCCGTGTTTTTTCGCGCGCTGGAACAGCTCCAGCGCACTGGAGGCACCGCGCTGGAAACTGAAATTCGACAGGCAGTGCAGCTCGGCATAACCCTGGTTCATGCGAACCAGCCCTGCAGCCACAACGGACCGCCCTCACCCACTGCCCGGTACGCCCAGCCTTGCTGGCCGGCGCGGTTCTGGATCAGGTAATAATCGCGGCGCACGTCGTCACCGTCCCACCAGCCGGACTCGATCCGTTCCGGGCCCATGAGGATCCGCGCCGAACCTTCGGGCACGGACTGCGGCTCGCCCAACAACCAGCCCGGACGCTGCACCCCCGGCAATGCAGGGCAACGTTGTTTGTCGTCGGCGTTCTGCCACGCGCACTCCGGTCGATGATCGGCCTGAAAGCGCAGGCCCTGCACCGCCTCATCCCCCAGCCGCGCACGCAAGCGTTCGCGCAGTTGCTCCCACGGCAAGGTCTGTTGCGGGCGGTCGTCGAACAGTTCCTGAAACTGCGGTACGAAGCTCGGCAGATCCTCGGCGCGCAGACGAAAGCCGCGCACCGGGGCTTCGACCTGCACCTGCTCCAGCCGACCACGGGCCAGTTCAAAGAGCATCGCCGGATCGCGCTCGGCACTGAGCAGGCCGACCTTGATCAGCGTGTCCGGCAGCCCCGCATGTTCCAGATGCAGATCGAAGCGCTGTACGCCACTGTCGCGCCCGCATAAAAACGCCGCCAGATCGGACGTCAGGCGGCGCAAGGGGAACAGCAGCGCCTGATGGGACTGCACGTCGAAATTGAGTTCGATACGCACATCGAAACGATCCGGCGGCAGATAGAACGCCAGCGCCAGCGGGCGTGCGCCGAACAGCGTGTCCAGGTGCTTGAGCATCGGCGCCTCGAAGCGCCGGGCCAGGGCCTGACGCGGCAGGTTCTGCACCTGATGGAGGTTGCGCAGGCCCATCCGCGTCAGCGCCGTGGCCACGCTCGGTTCAAGGCCGATGCGGTCGACCGGCAATTGCCCGAGGTGGTGGCGCAGGGCTTCACCGTCGGGCACCACCAATCCGTCGTAGGCGTTGGCCAGTACTCGCGCGGCCACCGGGTTGGGCGCGGCAACGATGCGGTGACGAAAGCCCAGCTCCGTCAGCTCCGTGCGCAACCGTGCCTCGAACTGCGCCCAGGAACCGAACAGCCCGAGGCTCGATTCGACCTCGAACACCACGGTACGCGGGTAATGCACGCTGACCTGGGCGCTGAAACGATAGGCCCAGGCGGCGAGAAACTGCTGCCAGTGCTCGACCTCGGCCGCATCGTAATCAACGGTGGCGAACCCTTTGCTCATGGCCTGCGCGGCGGTCATCGACTGACCGGGGCGCAAGCCCAGCGCCCGCGCCGCCGGGTTGACCGCTTGCAGCACCCGGCGCTGGGCCGGGCCGCTGAGCAGCGCCAAGGGTTGCTCGGGATCGGGGCGCTGACGCAACACGGCGTCGAGGGCCAATTGCGGGAACAGAATACAAACCCAGCGCATGGCGACCTCAATGCCCCACGGTGAAGGCAATCGGTGCGCTGCGCGCCAGACCGCCCCGGCACTTGAGCACGCGTAACTGCGCCGGGCGCGCATCGATGGCAATCCGCAGCGCGGCCGGCGACGGGTTGACCGCTTCGCTCAACGGGCGCCACGCAAACGCCAGGGTCTGGCCGGTTTCCGCCGCCACCTGCAAACGGCGCAAGGCGCGGTCATCGGCCTTGTGCGGCCAGCACAGCACCGCGCCGCAACTGCCCGAGCGCAGGCACTGTTCTGCCGCCCACAAGGCATCGCGTTCGCTGGCCTGGATCACCGACAACTGACGCAGATCGACCCCGGCATTGGCCCACGCCTGCGGGTATGGCACGAACGGCGGCGCCACCAGCACGATGCGCTCGCCCGCCGCCGACAGCCGCGCCAACGTCGGCCACACCAGTTGCAGTTCGCCGACGCCGGGCCCGGCCAGCAGGATTTCGCTCAGCGCCGCTTCTGGCCAGCCGCCACTGGGCAACGCTGCGTCCAGCGCCGCGTGCCCGGTGGGTTGCGGGCTGGCGGTGGGTGGCGCAGGCCGGCCCTTCCAGACCTGGCCCCCATTGAACAGCGTATCCAGCGCAACGACGGCCCCCATCAGCCTTGCCTCACCAGACCGCAGAACACCCCTTCGATGGCCAGGTCCTGATCGGCCCGCACCACAATCGGTTGATACGCCGGGTTGCGCGGCAACAGGCGAACCTCATCGCCAATCCGCTCGAAGCGTTTGATGGTGACCTCGCCGTCGAGTCGCGCCACCACGATCTGGCCGTTGAGCGCTTCGGGATTGCGGCGCACGCCGACCAGATCGCCGTCGAGAATCCCGTCCTCGATCATCGAATCACCCTGCACCCGCAGCATGTAGTCGGGCGTGCGGGAGAACAGCGCCGGGTCGAGCATCAGCCGATTGTGCAGGTCGGCATCGGCGCCGATGGGCGCACCGGCGGCCACCCGCCCGAGTACGGGCACTTCAAGCAGTTCCGGTCGCGCCGGTTGCCCGAGCAGGCGAATGCCCCGGGCCTGATGCGGATTGACTTCGATAAACCCGGCTTCGGTGAGCGCCAGCACATGCTTGCGCGCCACGCTGCGGGAGGCAAAACCAAAAGCCTCGCTGATTTCAGCGAGGCTCGGGGGCTGACCGTGTTCGGCGATGCGTTCGCGGATAAAGGTCAGGATGGCGGTACGGCGGGGAGTCAGAGTCGTCATGGAGTACATTTGTACTCCTGTGGGAATTTCCTGACAAGCACCGCCAGTCAGCTCAAATCCTGTGATTGATGGTTCCCACGCGGAGCGTGGGAAAAATCTCTCCGTCAGCTCAAACCGCGCGCCGCCAGAAACTCCGCGATGTAGTCGATAAACGCCACAACCTTGGCCGTCGCCCGCCGATGGCTCGGGTACACCGCCAGAATGTGCGGGCCGAAGCTGTCCGGGTCGATGTCGTAATCAGCCATGACCCGCACCAGTCGCCCGTCGGCGATGTATGGCGCAGCGCTCCACAATGGCGTGTGCAGCAAGCCGCGCCCGGCCAAAGCGCTGGCCAGCAGCAGGTCGTAATTGTCGCTGCGCAACAGCGGCGCCGACGGTTGCGCCAGGCTCAGGCGCTGGCCGTCGCGTTCGGCCCACCAGAATTCGCGGCTGAGCAACGGATGCCGGTACAGCAGCCATTCATGCTGATCGAGGGTCTGCGGCGTCACCGGCAAGCCCTTGCGCGCCAGGTATTCGGGGCTGCCGCACAGCGCCAGCCGATTGCTGCCGACCACCCGGGCAATCAGCCCCGGCAAGTCGTCATGCCCTTCGCGCAACGCCAGGTCGTAACCGCTTTCCAGCAGGTTGACGAATTCGTCGCACAAATCCACTTGCAGGCTGATCTGCGGGTATTGCTGCAAAAAGCCGTCACACACCTGATCGAGAAACGCCCGCCCGTAAGCCAGCGGTGCGGTGATTTTCAGGCTGCCGCGCAGGCCGTGCTGCAACTGCTCGATTTCTTCGCTGGCCTCATCCAGCCGTTGCAGCACCTGGCGCGCGGTTTCCAGATAGAGACGGCCGATTTCGGTCAGCAAAATCCGCCGCGTGCTGCGCTCGAACAGCCGCGCGCCGAGTTCGGATTCCAGGTGATTGACCGCTTTGGTCAGGGCCGACGGGGTCTTGCCCAGTTGCTCGGCAGCGCGGCTGAAACTGCCGAGCTGCGCGGTGACCACGAACATTTTCAGTGCACCCAGCTTGTCCATGCTTTTTCCATTCAGGCAAAAACGTTTTTCGTGAGGGAGGCGTTCTGTCGGGCGTTGGCAGCCACTAATCTGGCCATCAGACGCAATAACAAGGAAATGTTCAATGAAAAGATTCATCCCGCATTTCACAAAAAATGTGCTGATCGCCGCTATGGGTTTTGCCTCGATGGAAGCCATGGCCGCCACCGATCTGGTGCTGCTCAATGGCAAGATTTTCACCGCCGACCGCGCTCAACCGAAGGTTCAGGCGCTGGCCGTGGAGAACGGCAAGGTGCTGAAAGTCGGCACGGATGCGCAGATCAAGGCCTTGATCGAACCCGGCACCCAGGTGATCGACCTGAAAGGTCAGGCGTTGATGCCCGGCCTGATCGACAGCCATTCCCACGCGATTTTCGGCGGACTGGAAATGGTCTCGGCCAACATGGAAGACGACGTGGTCGGTCTGGATGAACTGGAAAAACGCCTGCGCGGCTGGCGTGACGACGGCAAGGCCCGGCATGGCGACGTCTTGAGCGTGGCCGGCATGAGTTCGGCGTATTGGGCCAAGGCTGAAGCGCTGGGCAACATCTTCAACCACGGCGAATGGGCCGACGTGCCGGTGGTGTTCACCGGCAGCGACCACCACACGGCGTGGGCCAACAACGTGATGCTCAAGCGTGCGGGCATCGACGCCGCGCTGCTGAAAACCCTGCCGGACGCGGAAAAAGACACCATCGGCAAACTGCCCAGCGGTGAACCGAACGGCTTTGTGGTCGATGCCGGCTGGGATCGCGTCGCCTCGAAAATGCCGGTGCCGAGCCCGGCCGACATGCTCAAGGCTGCGCAATCGGCGGTGCGTTTCAACAACAGCCTCGGCATCACTGCGTGGATGGACCCGGCCGCCAACGCCGCGCCGGGCGAGCCGGTGTTCGCGCTGAAGCCCACCGAGAAAACCGTCGGCGTGTTGCCGGCCTATAAAGCCCTGTCAGAAAGCGGCGGCATGACCGCTCACGTCGCCGCGCTGCTGGTGGCCAACCCGAAAAGCGTACCGGCCGATCTCGACACTCTCGACAAAGTGCGCCGGCAATTTCAGGGCATTCCCAACCTGACGCTGCCGGGGATCAAGATCTTCGCCGACGGCGTAATCGAATACCCGGCCCAAAGCGCGGCGATGATCGATCCCTACAGCAACTCGCACAAACAGGGCGAATTGCTGATCGATCCGCAGCATTTTGGCGAACTGGTCAGCGCCATCGACCAACGCGGCTGGCTGGTACACATCCACGCCATCGGCGACCGCGCGGTACGCGAATCTCTCAACGGTATCGCCCAGGCGCGCAAGGACCGGCAGAGCGGCGTGACGCACTCGATCACCCACCTGCAGATGGTCAACCCGAAGGAGTTCGCCCGCTTCAAGCCGCTGAACGTGATTGCCTCGATGCAACTGCTGTGGGCCAGCGCCGACGACTACACCACCGACATGATCAAGCCTTACGTCAGCGCCCTCGCCTTTCGCTATCAATACCCGGCGCATTCGCTGCTCAAGCAAGGCGCGACGATTGCCGGCGCCAGCGACTGGCCGGTGTCCTCGCCGAACCCGTGGAACGCCATGGCCCAGGCCATCACCCGCACCGGGCCGCTGGGCGTGCTCAACGCCGACGAACGCCTGGACCGCGAAACCATGTTCTACGCCTACACCGCCAACGCCGCGCGGACCATCGGCCTGGAACAACAGATCGGCTCGCTGAGCCCCGGCAAACAAGCCGATTTCATCGTGCTCGATCGCGACGTGTTCAGCGTCGACGACAAGGCCCTGCATGACACTCAGGTGCTGCAAACCTGGTTCGCCGGCCGTCAGGTCTACGCACCAACCCTCTAATAACAATCGCCGTACTCCCTGCCCGCCCCCGCGCCCGTCGCCGGGGTTCGGCGCAGCCTTGCCTGCTTCCTGCCCATAACAACCACAACAACGGGACTTCACATGAAAGCCTTGCCCCTGCTCGCCCTCACTTCCTTGAGCCTGCTGCCCTTGAGCAGCCACGCGATTCCCCTGAACGATGATTTTGCGGTGTTGGTCGACCTGACCCTGGCCAGCGACTACCGCACCCGCGGCATCTCCCAGACCCAGAACGATCCGGCGGTGCAGGCCGGTCTGACCCTGGCCCACAGTAGCGGCCTGTACCTCGGCGCCTGGAGTTCGAACGTCGATTTCGGCGGCGGCCTGAAAACCCGTCAGGAGGTCGACTACTACGCCGGCTGGCTGTGGCAGGCGACCGAGGCCGTCAGTCTTGATCTGGGTTACATCAAATACGCGTACCCCAAGGAGAGCCAGTTCAACCAGAGCGAGGTGTACTCGATTCTCAGCGCCTACGGCGTGAAACTCGCGGCCTATTACTCCAGTGACGCGCCGGGCATCGATAGCAAACAGAGTTCGCTCTACAGCTACATCGGCTATGAAACCGAATTGCCATTCGATTCCGGGCTGAAGCTGCGCTACGGCAACATGGACTTCAAGGACCCGCATATGTATTCGGCGTCCGGCCACAGCGAAGAGTCCTACCGGGAGTGGGAAGTCAAACTGACCCACAACCTGGCCGGCGTGGTGCTGGGCCTGAGCTACATCGACACCGACCTTTCGCAGAGCCAGTGCCTGAGCAGTTGGGGCTTCAAGGACGTGTGCACGGCGACGGTCGTCGCCAGCGTCAGCAAATCTTTCTGACCCATCGCAAATCCCCTGTGGGAGCCAGATCGCTGGCCCCACTTTTTTTTGTATTTACCGTGATTTTGTTACCGGATGTTTACGGAATTTTTACCAATGCTCTTCTACAGTTACGCGCGTAACCGTATGGGTTTTCGACTGACGTAGAGGAAGGTTTCGAATGGCTTTGGGCAAAGGACTGCGTCTACCGTCCATCACTCCGACCCGCCTGGTGCTGCTGTTTTCGCTGGCACTGGTGGCGCTGTACAACCTGGCGACCTGGAAGGTGCTGGGAACGCTGATCACCTTGCAAGGCGTGCAAAAACTGGCGTTTTTCGCGTCTTTCGGGCTGTTTCTCTGGGCGGCGATCACACTGCTGCTGACGCTGATTTCGTTTCGCTGGACGCTGAAACCGGCGCTGACGCTGGTGGCCCTGCTCTCGGCCTGTGCGGCGTATTTCATGAACGAATACGGAATCACCATCGACACGGTGATGATCCAGAACGTGTTCGAAACCAATCCCGGGGAAGCTACGGCGCTGTTCAGCGGCAAACTGCTGGCTTACGTGCTGTTGCTCGGTGTGTTGCCGGCCGTGCTGATCTGGCGCTGGCCGGTGGTTTATCGGCCATTCTTTCGGGGCTTGCTGAACAAGGTGCTGGTGATCGCAGCTTGCGTGCTGGTGATCGGCGCTTCGGTAGGCGCGTTCTATTCGACCTACGCGCCGATCTTTCGCGAGGAAGACAAGCTCACCCACTTCATCAACCCGACCAACTACATCTACGCGATCAGCAAATACACCAAGCAGCGGCTGGGGATCAAAAAGCATTTCGTGGTGCAGGCCATCGGCGAAGACGCGGTGATGAGCGCCAAGGCAGCCGGTCGCGAGAAGAAATCGCTGATGGTGTTCGTGGTCGGCGAAACCGCCCGGGCCGACCATTTCTCGCTCAACGGCTATGAGCGAGAGACCAACCCCGAGCTGAGCAAACTCGACATCCTCAACTTCACCCAGGTGCATTCCTGCGGCACCTCGACGGCGGTGTCGGTGCCGTGCATGTTCTCGATGTTCCCGCGCGAGGACTACAGCGACAAGAAAGGCAAAACCTACGAAGGCCTGCTGGACATCCTGCAACGGGCCGGCGTGCAGGTGCTGTGGCTGGACAACAACAGCGACTGCAAGGGCACCTGCCTGCGCGTGCCGAACCGCGACATCGCGAAGAACCAGCCGGGCCCGTTCTGCGACGGCAACAACTGCCTCGACGAAGCGCTTTTGGCCGACCTGCAAGGCTACATCGACAGCCTCAAGGGCAACGCGATCATCGTCCTGCACGCCGACGGCAGCCACGGCCCGGAATACTACGAGCGCTACCCCAAGGACATGGAGCGCTTCAAACCGATCTGCCACACCAACCAGCTGGGCAGTTGCAGCCGTGACGAACTGGTCAACGTCTACGACAACACGATCCTCTACACCGACCATTTCCTGGCCAAGGTGATCGAGCTGCTCAAGCGCAATCAGGAGCACCTCGATACGTCGATGCTGTACGTGTCCGACCACGGCGAATCGCTGGGCGAGAACGGCCTGTACCTGCACGCCGCGCCCTATGCGCTGGCGCCGCAAGCCCAGACCCATGTGCCGATGGTGATGTGGTTCGGCAATAACACCCTGGCGCAACTGGGCATCGACCGTGGTTGTCTGCAAGGCAAAGGCAGCCAGCCGGATCTGAGCCACGACAACCTGTTCCATTCAGTGCTGGGGTTGTTCGAGGTCAGGACGTCGCTGTATCAGCCGGGGCTGGATATTTTCCATGGTTGTCGGCCGGCGATGACGGCGGGACAGTGATTTCATCCAATTGCGCCAGATAGACCCACGGGTAAATCCCGCGTTGATGGCCGTCGCTGAACACCAGTTGCAGACCGTACCCCTGAGCGTTCAATTCGATGACCCGCACACGCGGGTCAACCATTGGCGGCGAGCCCCGCAAACGAAACGCCCGGCACTGCGAGCACGGGCACTGGCGGCGCAGTTCGGCGTGGTCGAGCAGTTGCTCGCGGCCATCCGGCCAGCTCAGCCGTAACCGGTGTTCACTTTGGGAATTGCCGACCGACAGCGGACTCATTGCAGCTGACTCAAGGCAATCCGCACGGCTTTGCGCACTTCCGGGTCGCCGTCGTCCTGCGCGGCCTGCAACGCCGCCACCGCCCCACGATCGTTCAATTCGCCGAGGGCCAGCGCGGCTTCCTTGCGCAGGTTGCTGATGCGATGACCGAGGGTGTCGATCAGGGCGTCGAGGGCAGCGACGTACTTGAGGCGCCCGAGGCTGCGTGTGGCGCGCAGGCGTACCTGCCAGTAGTCGTCGCCCAAGGCTTCGATCAGTGCCGGGCCTGCATCGGTATGGCCGACTTTGCCGAGGGTGGTTGCGGCCTCCTCGCGCACTTGCCAGGCGTTGTCCTGCAAGGCCTGACGCAAGGCCGGCAGCACATCTGCGCCACTCGCCAGGCCCAGGGCGCCGGTGGCGGCGCGGCGCACTTCGGTGTCCGGGTCATCACTCGCCAGGCGGGCCAGGGCTGGCAACGCGTCGAGTTGCTTGAGCCAGCCGAGCACGCCGACGGCTTCGCGGCGCACGCTGGCGTCGGTATCGTTCAGCGCCTGAATCGCGACCGGTGCAGCGCCGGGGAAACGCAACTCGCGCAAGGCCCGGAACGCGGCAATCCGCACGCCGGTTTCGGCATGGGCGGTCCACGGCAGAATCACCCTGCCCGCCGCTTCGGTCTTGAGCAGGCTCAGGCTCTGCGCCGCAGCGGCTTGCACCGCCGGCGACGGATCCGTCAGGGCCTGGCACAGCGCTTCAACCACCGGCTCGTCTTCCCAGGCTTCCAACAGCCGCGCCGCTTCGGCACGCACTTCTTCGGCGGGGTCTTCGGCCAGGCGCTCGACCAGCCAGAGCAGACCGTCCGGCTCTTCGAGGTCAGCCAGATCGATCAGCGCAATCCTACGCACACCGGCGTCATCGGCGGTCAGGCGCGGTTGCAGAGCGAGAATGTCGTCGTTATCAGTCACAGCAAAAAATGAGGTCACAGGGCAAATCTCGGCAAGGCGTTTTCAGGAGGCAAACCGAGCGGATTGAGGCGCGGCAGCGGTCGGTCGTTGTCGTGGCGCAGCAGGTCGAGGCAGTGGCGCTTGAGGCGCGAGAACTCGTGACTGGTGACCAGTTCGGTGGTGCGTGGCCGGGGGAAATCCAGGCGCAAGTCTTCGATGATTCGCCCCGGCCGTGCGCTCATCACCAGCAAGCGGTCGGCGAGGAACAGCGCTTCGTCGATGTCGTGGGTGACGAACACCACGGTGGTGCGAATTCGCGTCCAGATGTCCAGCAGCAGTTCCTGCATGTTCAGGCGGGTCAGCGCATCCAGTGCGCCGAAGGGTTCGTCCATCAGCAACAGCCGGGGGCGATTGACCAGCACCCGGGCGATCTCCACCCGTTGCTGCATGCCGCCGGAGAGCTGATCCGGCCAGCGTTCGGCGAAGCCTTCGAGGCCGACCAGTTTGAGGATGTCGTCGGCGGCGCGATGGCGCTCGGACTTGCCGATGCCGCGCATCTTCAGGCCGAAGGCAACGTTGTCGCGCACGGTGCGCCACGGAAACAAGGTGTGATGCTGGAACACCATGCCGCGCTGCGGTGACGGGCCGGATACTTCGGCGCCATCGACTTTCAACTGCCCGCCATGGGGTTGCAGATGCCCGGCCAGCGCACCGAGCAAGGTCGATTTGCCGCAACCGGACGGGCCGAGAATGCACACGAACTGGCCGGGTTCGATCTGGCAATCCAGGCCCTGCACCGCTTCGAACGCTTGCCGGCCTTCGCCGAGGACGATGGATAGCTGACGGATATCGATCCGCCCTTCCGGGGTTTGCATCACGCTCATCAGGCTTTTCCTCGTGGTCGGTGCCAGGGCGTGAACAGCCCGCCCAGGCGTTTGATCAGCAGGCTGCTGCCCATGCCCAACACTCCGATCAGCAGCATGCCGACGACGATGTCGGCGTAGTTCTGGATCGTGTAGGACTCCCAGGTGTAGTAACCGATGCCGAACTGGCCGGAGATCATTTCGGCGGTCACCAGACAGAACCACGACGTGCCCATGCCGATCGCAAGGCCGGTGATGATGCTCGGTGCGGCGCCCGGCAGGATCACTTCCAGCAGGATCGCCCGGCGCCCTGCCCCGAGGCTTTTGGCCGAGGCGATCAGGCGCGGGTCGACGCCTTCGACGCCGTGCACGGTGTTGAGCAGGATCGGGAACAGCGCGCCGGTGAAGGTGATGAAGACCATCGACAGTTCGGAGGATGGGAACATCAGGATGGCCAGTGGAATCCAGGCGACGGCGGGGATTGGGCGCAGCACTTCCAGCGGTGGCAGCAGCAGGTCTTCGGCCCATTTCGATCGGCCGATGGCCAGGCCCAGGGCGATGCCGATCACCAGCGCCGCGAGATAGCCGGCGAAGACCCGGCCGAGGCTGGCGGTCAGGTGCTGGATGAGCTTGCCGGAGTCACCGAGGCCGAGTGCGGCTTCGATCACGGCCAGCGGGGTTGGCACGTTGGCGAAGGTGACGAGGCCGAGGTTCCAGTGGTGGCTGGCGGCGAGTTGCCAGAAGAGCAGGCAGAGCAGCAATGAGGCGGCTCTCGATGTCCAGCGTAGGGTGGGTGACTTCATGGATCGGGTTTCCAATTGTGGAGCTGTGTTGTGGCTGAGATTTACCCCCTCATCGGAACGCCGCCCGCCCAGCCCTCCCGAAACGTCGGACCGCCCCCAAGGGGGCGAGGGGGAAAGGGAGCCGATCTTCAAGCGTTTCAAAACCTGAGTTCGGCTCGATATTTCAGGTCGGCGTAACTCTCCAGAACAACTCCGTCAGTCCCCTCTCCCTCCGGGCGGTCCGACGTTTCGGTAGGGTTAGGGTGAGGGGTTGCTCTTGATCTTCAATTAGCGGGTGGCGACGGCCTGCGCGGTGGCATCGATGAAGTCGAAGACCTTCCCACCCTGCGCCGAGGCAAATTGCTGCGCCTGCCCCTTCAACAAAAACGCGCTGAGACGCCCCTTCGCATCACTGGCAAACCAAGCCTGCTCCGCCAGCAACTTGATCCCGCTGTCACTCGCCTGGGCATACACCGCCCGAATGTTCTTGCCTTCCGACTTCAGGCCGGCCAGCGCCGCGAACGCCTCTTCAGCCGAGGCATACCGCCGAACCTTGTCCTCACCCCGCACCCAGATTTCCGCAACATGGCTGAAATCCGAGATAGCCTTTCCGGTCACCGCATCGACCGACTTCAACGGCGTCTGCGCGTAGTTGGCCAGTTGCGCCGTGTAATCCAGATTCGAAGCCTTGAACGCCGCACGGATGTACTGATCGTCGATAAAGGAATTCAGGTCGAGCCCACGATCGGCCTTCTTCAACAACTTCAGCGTGTCGATCGCGGTGCCCACAGCCTGGCGATACTCCGGTTTCCAGCTCAGATCGCGGGTCTGCACGCCCAGCGGGCCATGGAACAGATAATTGACCTCGGCATCGACGCCGGTGACCTTGGCGATCAGTTCGCTGTATTTCTCCGGTTCGGCCGCCAGCAGTTGATTGGCCTCCATGCTGGCGCGCAGGTAGGCGACGACGATTTCCGGGTATTTCTTGGCGTAGGCCTGATCGACCAGCGCACCGTGGAAAGTCGGCGCATTGGCCTGAGCACCGTCGTAGATCTTGCGAGCGAAACCGCGGCTCGGGAACAGTTCGGCGAACGGTACGAAGTCGGCGTGGGCGTCGATCTTGCCGGCCTGCAACGCCGAACCTGCGACTTCCGGTGGTTGGGCGATGATGTTCACGTCCTTCAGCGGATCCCAGCCCTGCTCCGCCACGGCGCGCAGCAACATGCCGTGGGCGGTGGAAGCGAATGGTACGGAAATGGTCTTGCCCTTGAGTTCGCTCAGCGACTGCACGCCGGACGCGCTCGGCACCACGATGCCGTTGCCGCTGCCCTTGATGCTGCCCGACAACACGCTGATAAACAGGCTGTGTTTGCCGGCGGTTTCGAAGGCCACGCCGTTGAACGCGCCGGGGAAATCGGCCATGGCGCCGAAGTCGAGTTTGCCCGCGACCATTTCGTTGGTCAGCGGTGCGCCGCTGGTGAAATTCTTCCACTGCACGTCGTACTTGGCGTCTTTGTAGGCGCCGTCGTGAGGCAGGTATTTGTCGAGCAGGCCCAGCTCGCGAATCAACAGGCCGCCGGCGGCGCAGTTGATGGTGGTGTCCTGGGTGCCGATGGCAATGCGGATGGTTTCGGCCGACGCCGACAGGGTGAACGAAGCCAGTACCAGACCGGCGATTGCTGCACGCAACATGGTTGAATCCCCTCGAATCATTTATAGGATGTTCGTCTCCGCCGCGATCAGGGCGCGGTGGGAAACGAGGGGTGTTTGGTGAATCCAGCGTCCGGGGTTTACGGATGGCTATCGGCTCGCCACAAATCCCCTGTGGGAGCGGGCTTGCTCGCGAAAGCGGTGTTTCAGTCAATAGTGATGCCAGCCATGCCGGCCTCTTCGGGAGCAAGCCCCCTCCCACAGGGGATTGGGTGTCACCGCAGGAGGTAGGGGATTTCGACTTTGACGGCACCGGTCGGGCAGTCCTTTTCGCAAGGCATGCAGTACCAGCATTCATCGAACGCCATGTAGGCCTTTTGCGTGGCCGGGTTGATCGCCAGCAGGTCCATCGGGCAGACGTCGACACACACGGTGCAGCCCTTTTCGGCGATGCATTTGTCCTCGTCCACGGTGACGGGGGCATTGGAGCGGAAGAAGATTTCCTGGGCTTGATAGGCCATGGTCCGGACTCTCTCTAGTGATGCCTCAAGCGGCGAAAGCGCCAACCCGAAGGCGGTCGTAAGCCTGCATTTCCTCGGCATCGAGCGGGATGATGTAAGGCTCGACGGCTTTCTTGAAACTGGTCATGCGTCCGTCCTCGCCCTTCTTCAGGTGGCAATGGCAGAACCATTCACGGTCGTCCCGTTGCGGGTGATCGACGCGATAGTGGTACAGGCCCCAGCGGCTTTCGGCGCGGAACAGCGAGGCACGGGCGGCCATTTCGGCGCAATCTCGGATTACGCTGGTTTCCATCGCGCGCATCAGTTCGTGGGCGTTGTTGGCCTTCATCTCGTCGAGATCGCGTTCGATGTCGCTGAAGCGTTGCAGGCCGATTTCCATTTTCCTGGTCACTTTCGGCGGTTGCAGGTAGTCGTTGACGAAGCGCCGCAGCTTGTACTCGACCTGCGCCGGCGGCAGTCCGTGTTCGCGATCCAGCGGTGCGTAGACCCGGGCCTTTTCCTTTTCGATCTGCTCGGCATCCAGCGCCGAAAACTCGCGCCCGGCAACAAACTCCGCCGCGTTGTTACCCGCGAACCAGCCGTAGGTGAACGCGCCGAGCATGTAGTTATGCGGCACGGCGGCCATGTCACCGGCCGAGTACAACCCCTTCACCGACGTTTCGGCGCGCTCGTTGACCCACACGCCGGACGCCGAGTGGCCACTGCAAAAACCGATTTCCGAGATGTGCATCTCGACCATCTGCGTGCGGTAGTCGGTGCCGCGATTGGCGTGAAACTGACCGCGACTCGGGCGTTCGTTGCTGTGGAGGATTTCCTCGATGTTCTGGATGGTTTCCTCGGCCAGGTGGTCGAGTTTGAGGAACACCGGGCCGTTGCCGCTCTCAAGTTCCTGGTGAAACTCCCACATCATCTGCCCGCTCCAGTAATCGCACTCGATGAAGCGTTCGCCCTTGTTGTTGGCGGTATAACCGCCCAGCGGGCCGGTGACGTAGGCGCAGGCCGGGCCGTTGTAGTCCTTGATCAGCGGGTTGATCTGGAAACACTCGAGGTTCGCCAGTTCGGCCCCGGCGTGATACGCCATCGCGTAACCGTCGCCGGCGTTGGTCGGGTTTTCGTAGGTGCCCATCAGGTAACCCGAGGACGGCAGACCGAGTCGCCCAGCCGCGCCGCAGGCGAGGATCACTGCCTTGGCCTTGATCACATGGAAGTCGGCGGTGCGGCAGTCGAACCCCATCACACCGTTGACGGCGCCCTCCTCGTCGGTCAGCAAACGGGTGCAGACCAGTCGGTTGGTGATGCTCACCCGCGCGCGCTTCAACTGGCGATACAGGACTTTCTTGATGTCGTGCCCTTCCGGCATCGGCAACACGTAGGCGCCCATGTGGTGGACTTTCTTCACCGCGTAATCGCCGGTTTCGTCCTTCTCGAACTTCACGCCCCAGCGGTCGAGCTGTTCGATGGTTTCAAAGCTGTGGGTGGCGTAGGCATAGACCGCCGCCTGATTGACGATGCCGTCGTTGGCGATGGTGATTTCCTTGGTGTACTGCTCGGGCGTCGAGTGGCCGGGAATGATCGCGTTGTTCAGGCCGTCCATGCCCATGCTGATCGCGCCGCTGCGCTTGACGTTGGCCTTGTCGACCAGCAGCACGCGCAGCTCCTTGTTCTTTTCCTTGGCCTTGATCGCCGCCATCGGGCCAGCGGTGCCGCCGCCGATCACGACGATGTCGTATTCCTGTTCGAGAGTATTGCGGGTCATGTTCAGGCCCCTTTTTGCCGGTCGATCCGCAGGCGGTACTGGAACGCATCGCCACGGTAGTAAAGGTGTTCGAAGTCCAGCGGCTGGCCGTTGGCATCGTGGGTCAGACGCTCGATGCGCATGATCGGCGAGCCGGCCTCGACGTTCAGCGCCTGGGTCAGGTCGCTGTCGGCCAGCACCGCGTCGATGGCCAGATCCGCATGGCCGAGGGCAATGCCGCAGTCGTTTTCGAGGATCAGGAAGATGTCACGGGTGACCAGATCAGCCTTCTCCAGCCGCTCGCCGACGGCTTTGGACAGGTAGGTGATTTCCAGCGAGATCGGCTCGCGGTTGATCAGCCGTACGCGTTTGATCTGGGCGACGATTTCGCCTTCGGCGACCTGCAAGCGCTCGGCGACCAGTTTGTCGGCAGCGATGAATTTGAAGCTGCGCAGGCGGTTGATCACCTCGTAGCCGCGGCCGGTCATGGACTCGGCGAGGCCTTGCAGGGTGCTGACGTTTTGAAAGGTCTTGGGTTTGGCGACGAAGGTGCCTTTGCCGTGGATCTTGAAGATCAGCCCTTCTTTCTGCAGATCGCCCAGGGCCTGGCGCACGGTGATGCGGCTGACCTTGAACAGCGTGCCGAGCTCGCTTTCGGACGGCATCTGGCTGTCTTGCGGGTATTCGCCGTCGAGGATGCGGGCGCGCAGCACATCGCGCAGCTGGGTGTGCAGCGGGACACTGCCCAGGGAGAGAACGTTATCGGTCATCACGGGATCACTTGTTATAACGAGTTATGACGTGATCTTAGAGACGTTATGACAAGCTTGAGAAATACCGAATGAGCATAAGGTTAGACAGGTGGCGCAATTTCCTAATGTGGGAGCGGGCTTGCTCGCGAAATCGGAGTGTCAGTAACCGAAAATATTGCCTGATACGACGCATTCGCGAGCAAGCCCGCTCCCACATTGGTATTGAGTGCGACCAGCGAATCAGTAGCGCTTGAGGATCTGATCCATGACCCAATCGGTCTTCAGGGCTTCGGCGGCGATTACCGGGTGACGGGACTCACCGCGAATCTGCGCGTTCATGCCCAGTACGTGATGCCACTGGATGTGTTCGTGATGGGGGATTTCCAGGCTGATGTGTTCATCGGCGTGCAGCTCGACCGGGTGCTCGTCGAACACCGAAAAACCGATCCGCCCTTGGCTGCCGATGATCTCGACCCGATCCTCGCGCCGGTCCGCAACAAAGCTCCAACAACCCATGCCCAGTGCGCCCGAGGCGAATCGCCAACTGGCGCTGACCGCATCCTCCGCCGCATATAACCCGGCCTGACGCGCGGTGAAGCCGGCGACCTCGACGATGTCACCGAGCAGGTACTGGAACAGATCAAAACCATGGCTGGCCAGATCCGCGAAATACCCGCCACCGGCCACCGCCGGATCGGTGCGCCAGTTTGCGCTGCCGTCCAGATCCTTGGGTGACGGCGCCTTGGTCAGCATCCAGCTCAGGTGCCGCACTTCACCGATGCGGCCCTCCTCCAGCCATTGCCGAACCTGCTGGAAACGCGGCAACGAACGGCGGTAATAGGAGACGAACAGGTGCAAACCGGCCTCGGCAAATATCTGCTGCATCTCGCGGCTTTGCCCGGCATTGAGGGCCATGGGTTTTTCCACGCAGCAATGCTTGCCGGCGGCGGCGACTTTCAGGCTGTAGGCGTGGTGACTGTCGGGGGGCGTAGCGATGTACACCGCGTCCACCTCGGGGTCGTTGATCAGCGCATCGACTTCGGTGTAAGTCCGGGCGATGCCGTGGCGCACGGCGTAATCGGTCACGGCTTCGAGGCGTCGCCCCATCACCGCCACCAACGCCGAGCCGGGCGCCTTGTAGAAGGCCGGCCCGCTCTTGCGTTCAGCGACGCTGCCGCAACCGATCATGCCCCAACGCACCAAGTTCATTCTTGTGCCTCAGCCGATGCGCAGTACGCGCAGATCGAGGTGGCCGTTTTGCAGCGGCGGGCACCAGTAGTAGCCGCCGGTGATCGGCCGGCTGATGCGGTACAGACCGTCAGTGATGCCGTCTTCCAGACCGCTCATGCGGCGCAGTTGTGCTTCGAAGGCGTCGAGGGAGAAACCGAACGCCAGGAACATCAGGCCGGCGCGGTCGCCTTCGATCCACGGCATCGAACGGCGCACGACGAACGCTTCCGGAGCAAAGCTTTCCTGGGCGGTGCGTTTGACGTGGGCGGACACCGGCGCATCGTCGATCTCTTCGTTGTCGCTCAGGCGACGGCCCATGATGCTGTCCTTGTCTTCGGCGGACAGTGCATGGAACCCCTTGAGGTCGTGCTGCCATTGCTGGATCGCGGCGAAACTGCCACCGATCAGGCCTTCGGCGCCCTCGCTTTGCAGTGCGGCAGCGATGGCGGCTTCGTCGTGCGGGTTTTCGGTGCCGTCTTCATAACCGGTGAGGTCATGGCCGTCCTTGTGGCGGAAGGCTTCCTGCATCTGCACCAGACGCAGCGCCGGGGCCAGTGCGGCCTCAAGCGCGGTGCTGCGGTTGAGCAGATCACCACGGTCGACGCCGTGCAGCCAGACCCACAGGGCGTGCTGGGTTGACGGGTTTTCCACGCCAACCCCGGTCAGCGCCGGGAAGCTGCGCAGGCCGTCGATGTTCACATTCAGGGCCTTGGCCAGGGATTCACCGAAACCGACCACCGCCGACTTGCCGTCCACCAGGTTCAGCAGGTTGTCGATCGCCTGCGGCAGCGCTTCAACCGACTCGAGGGCGAAAAACAGATGACGTGCTTGCGGCGGAACTGGGGTGGCGAGGATGCCCGGCTGGTAGTAACTCATGTGAACTCCTTGGGAAAGAGCGCGGAGTTTAACTGTAGCCGGAGGATTTGTGTGGGATCAGATGACGCACTCGCTGCGCCACGTACTCGGGCTCTTCCCCGTCCAACGCTTGAACGCCCGACGAAAGCTGCGCACGTCGCTGTAGCCGACTTCCTCGGTAATCCGCTCGATCGGCATGTCCGGATTGGCCAGCAAACTCATGGTGCGTGCCTGGCGCACTTGCTCCAACAGCGCTTCGAAAGTCAGTGAATGTTCGGTCAGGCGCCGTCGTAAAGTACGGCTGCTCATGTTCAGGTCGCCAGCAATCTTTTCAATATGGCTGCCCCGGCTCAGGTCCCGGGCAATCGCCCGCTCCACGGCCTGGATCAGATCGAGTTTCTGGTGAACCTGCGCCGCCTCCAGCTCCAGCAACTTGACCGCCTGACGCAGCGCCAGCGAATGGTGATTGGGCAGGTTCACCTCCAGCCATTGCACGTCGATCAGCATCCGATTGTGCAAACACCCAAAGCGCACGTCCGGCCCCAGCAGACGCCGGTATTCATCGACGTAATCCGGGGCGGCGTGCATGAACTCCACGGCAATCGGCTTGAACGTCTCGCCCACCAGCGCCCGGCCATAGACCAGCAGGCTGGCGAAAAACTCTTCAACGGCAAACACCTGCACCTCGGCAAACGGCAGCCGGCATTCAACGTCGACGTACACCTGGTCGCCCACCACATCGACGCTGGAAACGACAATCCCGCCTGAAGTGTGCTGATGCCGAACCCCGATCTCGAACGCATCGCGCAAGGTCTTGCACAGCGACAGCACGTGGCCGAGCAGCCCCAGCGTACCTAGCACGTTCTGCGCACCGACCCACAGGCCGAGCCCCTGATTGGGCAAAGCTTTAAGCGCACGCTGGATCATGGCCACGGCCTGGCGGTAGGAAATCCGCTGCGCCGGATCCTGCAAGTCTTCGAAATCAAAGCCCAGGCCACGGCACAGGCTCTGCGGCTCGATCCCCTTGTTGGCGGCGACTTCGGCCAGGGTTTGCAGCAAAAACGGCGACACCAGCGCCAGTTCGAAGGTGGGGTCTTGGACTTTTACGTTCATGGAGGCTGACATTCCGGATCACGCTGAATTGTTATTTTTGTTACCGGTTATGTCGAAGAAAGTTAGCACAGGGTTGACGGACTGTCCGCAGAAGCCCCCTTCCGTGTCCGCCAATACCCTGCCCCGGCGTGCGCCAAGGGCTTATTTCTATAGTGGCCGGACGTCCTGCGTGCCGGCGTTGCGCCCAAACACAATAATAATGAGGACGGATATGACCCCGAACCGCGCGACATTCCCTGTGCGACTGGCGCTGAGCCTGCTCGGCTGCGCCGCGACCCTGCCGGCGCTGGCCACCGAAGCCGGCGTCGACAACATCGGCCCCGGCACCGATGGCTTCTTCATGCTGCCGCTGGAAGTCGACAGCCTTCCGGAGAACATGGTCGCCTTCAATCTCTACTACAACCACTACAAGGCGCAAAAGCTCAACATCAGTTCGTTGGGCGGCAAGGTGCCGAATGTCGAGATCGAATCCACGGCGGTCATCCCGCGTATCGACTATCTGAGCCCGGTGCGGATCTTCGGCGGCCGCCTGGCCGGTTACATCGCCCAGCCGTGGCTCAAGCAGGAAGTCTCGGTGTTCGGTCTGAGCGACACCCGCGAAGGCATGGGCGATACCACCATCGCGCCGATCATCCTGTGGGACATGGGCAAGGACCTGACCCTCGGCGCCGCCGTGGAAATCACCGTGCCCACCGGCGAATACAGCGTCGACCGGCTGGCCAACACCAGCAACAACTTCTACACCTACAAACCGCTGTTCTCCTTCACCTGGCTGCCGACCGAGCGCACCGAGGTGTCGATGAAAACCACCTACAGCTTCAACGAGAAGAACAAGGACACCGACTACAAGTCCGGCCAGATCTTCCACTTCGATTACTCGGCCAGCTACAAGATCACCGACGACCTGATGCTCGGTATCAACGGCTACTACCTCAAGCAGACCACCGACGACAAACAGTTCGGCCACACCGTGCAATTCGCCGGCGAAGACGTGAACGACGGCGTGCGCGGCAAGGTCTTCGCCATCGGCCCGGCGCTGCACTTCACCTTCCTCAAGTACGCCAGCGCCGAGATCCGCTGGGCCAAGGAGTTCGACGTGGAGAACCGGCCGGAGGGGGAAATGTTGTGGGCGAAGGTGAGTATTCCGTATGCGTTCTGAGTGCATTTGTAGGAAGGCGCGCGTGGATTTGTAGGCTGAAAACCTGAAAAACAGAGGGGAGGAATAGGCCTACAGCGGCGGTCGAGATTGCCGGACAACGGAGGGAAACGTCCGGCAGATTTCAAAGGGGTGACTTGCAGATACTGGGCGCCGTTACCCCATGGTTCCTAAAGGGCTCATGGGGTGCATCGTCTGCCAGTGACGACAACGGGCCACTCCCCCCTTAGACTGCTGAAATTGATCACGGAGATCACTATGAGCATATTGCATTCCCCGTTTTACTCTGACTTCGACTCCGAAGAAGAGGCAGAGAGCTACGATCGCTGGTTTCGTGCCAAGGTGCAGGAGGCACTGGATGATCCTAGTCCGGGCATTCCCCATGAAGAAGCCATGATGCGGCTCGACCAACTATTAGAAGAGAGACGCAAGAATCGACGCGCTGTCGCTTGAATGGAGCGAACAAGCTCTGGACGATCTGGCTGACATTATCGATTACATTGAACAATACAACTCAAACGCTTCAACGGCTCTGCAGCACAAGGTTGGTGCAGCAACGCAAAGGCTTTCATCAATTCCTTATGGTTACCGGTCCGGTCGAGTGCCAGGCACTCGGGAAATGGTGGTCAATCCGAACTATCTGCTGGTCTATCGAGTGAACGGGCGCATCAAAATACTGACGTTAGTCCACACCCGACGACAATACCCACGAACCTCATCAACATAAAAAAAGGGCGGCCAATTGGCCGCCCGAAGCGTACTACACGAGAGTCCTTTACAACGTCAGCTGTCCCCGCTCCTCTTCGGTCAGCTGCTGTTTCGCCTGTTCATCCAGCGCCCCGGCGCCCAGCACCTGCACCGGGCTGTTGGGGTTGTAGCCGGGTGTTGGTGCGCGGCTGGCGCCGTCGCGGGTCGGGGCCAGTTGTTCGTTGCCGAAGCTCAGCACCTGCACGGTGAACACCGAGGCCTGGTTCTGGCGCGAGGCGGCCTGTTGCTGACGGGCGACGTCTTCGGCCGCCTGGGTCGCCGACGACGCAGCGGAGCTGGCCGAGGTGATGGCGCCGGTGTTGACCGCCGAGACCACCGGCACGCCGGTCGCCTTGCCCTGCACCGAGATGTTGGCGGCGTTGACCACCGTCAGCGCGGCGATGTTGACGTTGCCCGAGACGCGAATCCCCGCCTCGCCCGCATCGATGGTGCCCAGCGGCGCGATCAGGTCGATGTCGCCCGGAGCCACTTCGGCAATCGGGTTGAGCGTGGCGATACCGGCACCGGTGCTTGGCACCGATGGCGACAGGGTCACGTTGCCCCAGGTGTCGTACACGCGTTTCGGCGGGGTGTAGACCACGGTGGTTTTCGAACCGCGACCGGCGTTGATATCGCCCGTGGCGGACCAGCCGAGAATCGAGCCACCAAACGTGGTCATGATCCGGCTCTGCCCCAGCAGAATGCTGCCCTCGGAGTAGAGCTGAATATTGCCCGAACCCTGGGTGATGATCCCCGCCGTGGAGGGCGGCGCCGCGCCTTCGATGCCGAACACCTGAGCGCCGCCCGGCGTGAGCATCTGGATGTCGCCGCCGAACAGGGTCTTGACCCCTGCTCCACCGTACATCGTGATATCGCCGTCATAACGGACCGGGTTGCCGGCCACATCGGTGGTCGGGAACAGCGAAGCGATGGCGTTGCGACCGCGCAGGTAACTGCCTTTGCGCGGGCCGCCAACCTGGTTGTACTCCAGGCCACCGGCACGCAGTTCGGCGAAGTACACCTGACGGGCGAAGATCGCCTGCTCGGCACTCGGCAACGCGGCGAAGAAGGCCTTCGCCTGTTCCGCATTGCCGTTGAAGCCGTAGCCGAGGGTCAGCCAGCTCTGCAATTCGTCGAGGTAGGTTTTAACCACTTTGCCTGGCTGCGCGGCGAGGGACAGGTTCGCGTCAGCGAGATTGTCCCGGCTCAGATAGCGGGCGATGAAACGACCGTAATCCGCACCTTGTGCACCGATGCCGGCCTGCAACACGATGCTGGCACCGGGCCGACTGTCGCTCTGCGCAATCGGCCCCAGGCTGGTGATGCCCGCACGATCTTCCATGAGGATATTGCGCCCGGCATTGATGTCCAGCAGGCCGGGGCCGGCAACGTCGAAGCTGCTGTAGAGAATGTCGCGCCCCGCCGAAACCCGCGACACATCACGCTCATCGTTGTGGACGAACAGGTTGCCCGAGGAAGCAATGGTTTCGCCGTTCCCGCCCAGATCCGACGGCGCAGCAGTCGGTTTGCCGAGGTCGGTGCCGGCCGCGACGATATCGCGCCCGGCCAGCATCCACACTGGCGCAGCCGCGACATACCAGGTGCGCAGTGAGTTGCTGAAGCGCAAGGTTTCACCGCTGCGCACGCCGACCAGATCACCGGTCAAGGCGTAGAAACGTGCCGGCGCCTGCACACCGCTGGTGCCCGAATACGTGTCGGCGCCGAACGCAAACAACGGATAACGCAGGTTCTGACTCGGTGCCACACCATCAACGCTGTAATTGCTCAGGAGCGGCTTGCTGCTGCCGTACTGCGCATAGCCGCTGAACGCCGGCGCGAACGGCGTGGCGATGGCCGCCCGGCTGGCGCCGGACTGATCGATGGCATAACCGCCGGCGTAGATCGAGTCGCCGGCGAGCATTTCCAGTTGGCCGGCGGCTGAAGGTGCCAGCACCAGCGAATAAGCCGGTGCAGCAGGAAACGCGCTGGAGACAGACACCGCTGACGTGCCGGCATAGATCGAACCCTGAGCGGCCACGGCGCGCAAGATCGACGGGTAGACAAAGCGCAGATCGCTCGGCGAGCTGTTGCGATTCGTCAACGGCCCCTGGGTGCCGGTCTCGGCCAATTGGGTGCTTGGAGTCAGATTGCCCCCGGCTGAAAACAGATCGATGGCGGTGTGATCGGTCCACAGCGAGAAGCCCGTCAGCCCGCCTCCGCCATGCACGACGCCGGCGGCATCGGTGAACGGCGTGCTGTTTTGCAGACGTACGCGCCCCGGGTCCGCCGCGCCACCGAGCACCAGATCGCCACGGGTGCTCAGGCGCATGCCCGAGTCACCGGGGATCAATACCAGACCACCGGTAGCAACGCCCAAGGTCGAGGTGAACGGGTCGAATGCCCGGGTTTCGCGCGCATCCTGCAACGCCGGTGCCGCACCGTATTGCAGGTTGATCGCGCCGAGCGCCCCGCCTGACAACTGCGCCGCGCCACGCAGGTTGATCAAGGCGCCCTGCAAGTCATGGTTCGGTGAGCCATTGCCGTTCTGCCCTGTGCTTGCTTGCCGCGACGGGTTGAGCGTGCCGCCGATGCGGATATCCATATCGCCGCCACCGGTCAATTGCAGGCTGCCGTCGCTGCCGACCCGTCCGGTGCTGCCGACCGCAACGATCAAGCCTTGGCTGCGCGGATTCAACCCGGTATCGCCCAACGGCCGGAGCATGCCGCCGTCGCCGCCGGCGCGCAGGCTGACGTTGCCGCCACCCAGCGCACCAAAACCCGTGAAGCCGACCAGATAAGGGCCGCTATCGGTACCCTGATCCGGTAGGGGTTGGGTCGCATAGCTGCCAAAGTTGATCCACCAGGCTGTCGGCACATCGTTGTTGCCGGTGCCCTGGCGCCAGAGCCAGTTGCCCACCGAGACGCTGGCAACCTGCTCGCGCAGCTTGGCCAGGGGGTTGAGGCTACGACGGCCCACGGCGTCACCGGACACCGAGCCGCCGGCATTGATCGTCAGGTTGCCGCCACCCTGCGGATACCAGGCCTGATACAGGCTGTCGCTACCGCCGTTGACCCATTTTTCATAATCGGCGCCCTGGCTCCCCAGCACCGAACCGTTGTCGGTCAAGGTGCCACGGCGCAAGTTGTAGCGCGGATCGACGTCGCTCGATTGAGTGCCGGCGGTGTAAACCCCGAACGGCGAGTCCATGCTCAGGTTGCCGGCTGCCAACAGGTCGAGATCGCCGGTGCCGGTGCGCAACACGCTGAACATCTGCGAGTGAGTCGTGGTGCTGATGCCGCCCTTGTTCGGTGCGCAGGAAAACGGATCCGCATCACACCACCACAGGTCGCCCTCGGCCACCGGTGTGCCCGCCGGCATCCCGGCAATGTTGCCCTCAACCCAGAGAAATTTGGCCGGCGCCAGGCAGGCGCCGGGGAACACGTCACACAAATACAGTTCATCATCGCTGACCACCGTGCCTTCCGGATAACCCATCGGGTTGCCGTCGACCCAGGTCGTGTCGAGTTTTTTCTCGGTCACTTTCAAGCCGTAGTGGGTATCGGCCAGACGCAGGTTGCCGTCACTGGTCAGCGGTTTCAGTGCGCGGCTGTCGGCGGCATCCAGGTCGGAGCCAGCTACCAGGCGCATCGACCACGACGTACTGCCCGCCGGCAACATGCTCGCCACGGCCCAGTTACGACCCTGCTGAGTGGTGTTGGTGTAACCGCGCAGTTCAATGAAAGCCGTACCGTCAGCCAGCACCACATCGGTCATCGACGGAATCAGCGAGCCACGCAGCAACGCCAGCGCACCGCTCAATTTGACCCCGACAAGCACGTTATCCGCACCGAGCGTGCCCGGCAGCGGCACGCCTTTGGGCCAGCTCATGGCCTGCAGCGCGGTGGCCGTGTTCAAGCGGGTGCCGGCGCCCAGGCGACTGCCTATCGGCAAGGTCACGTCCTGTGTGAGCAGAGTGCCGGCCGCGTACAGCAAATTACCCGCCGAATCGAGGATGGCGGCGGACAATACGCTGCCGGCATTCAAGGTGTACGCACCGGCCAGAACCGCCTGGGTCGGCAACAGTGTGCCGCTGGCGAAGGTGGCCGCCTGAATCGGCAAGTCGTAATTCAAGGTGGTGCCGCTCGGGAACAGCGTGCCCTCGGCCAGCGTCACGCCGCTGCCCGGCACGATCAGATCGCCGCCGAACGGCTGCACGCCCGGCAGCAATTTCCAGCCGGCGTCATCCACGGTTTCCGGCGGCGGCGCGAAACCGTCGTTGATACTGCCGTAGATATCGAGGTTGCCACCGGCCCGCATCACCAGACCTGCCGACTCACCGGAGCCATACAGCGCCGTTCTTTGCGTGTGCGGGTTGAGGCTCGCGTAGCGATAGCGCGACAGGTCGATATCGCCTTCGACCAGCAGGTCGCCGTCGGCGGTCTTGCTGACGATTTCCACGCCCGGGCGCAGATGGAAGGCATCGCGGTAGGTCGCGTTGTTCAACCCTGCCAGTTTGCGTTGCAGCAGGTCACTGTTGCCCAGTGCCGCGTTGATGAAGGCGTCGCTGTCGCCATGAATCCGATCGAACAGCGCCTGATCGATCACCTGATACGGGCGGCCGCTCGCTGCCGGATCAACGCCGTCGCGGGCATCCGTGTAGCGGCGCACGGCGTTGAGGCCAATGGAGCGAGCGCCTTGGATGCTCAGCGCGCCATTGGCATCAATCGCGATGTCACCGACACCCAGACGCGGCGCGTTCAGCTCGAGGGTGCCCCGTGCACGACCATCGTTTTGTCCGGGCAGATTGCCCAGCGCGGCATCGGTGCCGTGGCGCAAATCGATCCGCGCGCCGGAGGCCAGCGTCAGCACGCCGGCACCGGAATCGAGCTCTACCATCGCCCGGTTCGGCGCATCGATGATCTTGCCGTAGCTGTCGACCCGCAGCACCCGACCATGAGCATCGAGGACCGAACTGCCGCCCAGGGTCAAACCGTTTTTGCCGGACAGACGAATGCTGCCGACCCGCTCGCCACTGGCATCGATAGTGCCGGCCACGCTCAGGTGGCCATTGTCCAGCGAGACATTGACCTCGCCGGCATGCAGGCCATCGCCGATCAGCAGATCGCCCTGTTTGAACTGGAAGCTGCGACTGCCTGACACCTGGCCGTCGTTCAAGCGCTGGTTGAGCGCGGCAAACTGCTGATTCAGATCGCCGCCCAGCTGCTGCGCACGGATCTCCACCCCCCCGGCCTTGTACGGCACCCAGGTGCCTCCGGCGTCGTAATGACCGCTGCTGGCGCCGAGGATCTGGCCCTGCAGATCGACCACCCCGGCGTTCGCCGCCAGCGCCACTGCGCTGAGATTGCCGGCCTGATTGTTCTGCGCCGACAGGTCGATGCGCGAACCGGCTGCCTGACGGATATTGCCGCTGTTGCTGAAGAGCGACACGTCGCCGCCCCAGCTGTATTTGTTGACGTCGTTGAATGGCAAGGTACGTCCGGCCAGATCCAGCTGTGCATTGCCGCTCAGGGTCAGGTCATTCTCGGCCTTGACCACCAGTTTGCCGCTGGCCAGCGCAATCCGGCTGTCGAGGACGACATTGCGTGCATCCAGGGTCAATTCCGCGCCCAGCGCATCGGCTGCCGTGCCTTTACCGCTGCCGGTCAGGGTCAGGTTATTGCCCGCCTTGAGCACGTTGATCGAAGCCGCTTCACCGGTCAGCAACGGCGTGCGCAACGTGAGGTTGCCGCCGCTGTAGGCATAGCCCTTGACCGGGTCGTATGCGCCTTGCTCCTGATATACCGCAAGACTGCCCTTGTGATTGGCGGTGATGCGCTCGCTGGCGCTGAGGTTGACGTTGGCAAAGCCCAGCGCCAGACGGTCGTTCTGATCCAGGCCGCTGGGCTGCGGATTCGGCCCGTAGCCGAACTCGATGCGCTGCGCTTCAACCTGCAGGGTTCCCTGTCCGGTGCCGGCGCCACCGCTGACCACGGCTCCCGGCGCCTGAGTGGCACCGTTCCAGGTCAGATTGGCGGTGCGCAAGGTGGCTACATCCTGGCTGCCGCCCTGGCCGTAGATCGCCGGGGTCGTCAGGATCAGATTCTGCAGTTTGCTCTGGCCGGTTTGCGGGTCCAGCGTATCGAGCGTGGTGGTGCCAAAGAAGTTGAACGAGTCGCGAGCGGTCAGGTTCAGCGACTCCAGAGCCGGTGCCCCGAACTGGGTGTCGCCCTGCAGCAAGCGGTTGAGCACGTTCTGGCTGAGGGTCAGACCGACCGGCACGCGTCCCGCCGCATCGGCCAGGGCCTCTGTATTGCCGATGTTAACCGCACCAACCGCCAGGGTCAGGTGGCGGGTGCCGAAACGCACCGCCTCATCAAGTTCGAAGTGGTTGTCGGTGGCAGCGCTGATACTGCCGTTGGAATACAGGATGGCCGGATTACTGCACGGCGCCAGCGTGCAGGTACCGATATGGATACTGCCGGCACCGGTCAAGTCGACGGCTTTCTCCGGCGCCAACACGCTGTTCCAGCCATTGGAAACCAGCAGCAGGCTGGCTTTCCCCGGCTGGTAGACAAAGCCGTCGGTGGAGTCGAACGAGACATCGCCGCGCCCCACGGTATTAATCCCCGCCCCGGCCTCGACGGTAATGCCGCCGCGGGTGTTCTGAGTGCGCAACATGACTTCCGGCGCCGAGAGGATCGCGCCTTCACGCAAGAAGATGTCGGTGCTTGAGCCGCCATTGACGAAGGTCACGATATTGCCGCCAGCGCCGTAGTCCACGCTCGGCGCCGAGCCGATGGCCAGACGTCCGGCATTCAGACGGTTGAGGCTGTCGGCATACAGCGAGACACCTTGAAAACCCGGCGTCGGCTCATGGCCTGCGCCCAGCACTTCGAGAACGCCGAGGGACGGATCGCGTACCACGGCCGTGCCCGTAACCCCGCCCTCGGCGGGCAGAAACAACACCTGGCCGTTGAAATCCAGAGCAATGGCAGGCTTTTCACCATGCTCCAGATTCAGACTCAGGGTTTTGCCATCCATCGGTGCCAGTGCGCGTGATATTCCACGCCGCGCCGCGTCACTGGTGATGAACTGGCTGTAGCTGGTTTCGTTGTATTGCGAGTAGCGACGCAGTACATCCGCCGACGTCAGCGTCAGCGCGCTCGGCAGACTGTCACGCACGCCGGTATTGGCAATCGACATCTGGCCGCTGCTGGCCCATGAACCATTGCGCATTTGCAGCGCGCCACCCATGGCCGCCGGCGTCGCCTGGCCGTTGACCTCGACCCGGAACGCCCCGGGCAACAAGGCGAATGTCGAAGGCAGCAAGGTATAGGTGCCGGCCGGCAAACCCGGCACGCCCGCACCGATCGTGACCTGCTGACCGATGCGCGGATCGACCGCGCCAGCCTCGGCCACCACCGGGGCATAGACACTCTGATTGCCCGGCAGGATTGCGTAGACCGGATTGCTCGTCAGGCCCGGCAGGCTGAACGTGCCGTCAGCGGCATTGCGCACCAGCGGGTTATAGCGGGCATCGGTGGAGCCGCCACGTCCGGAGACAAAACCGGCGCCGCGCAGATCCCCCCCGCCCGACAGGTCAATCACCGCGCCTTGCGCGACATTCAGGTACTGCGACTGCACGGTCACCCCGGCCGTGGTGCCGACGATGCCCTTCAACACCACCGGGCTGCCGTTATAGCGGTAATCGATGCCGTCAGTCGTGCCGCCGTAAGGCATGACCAGTCCGGCGGCGCTGACAGATGTGAGACTGCCGGGCAACAACGCAACCTCGCGGGTCTGTACCGACTTGCTGCTTTCACCCAGGGTAATCAGGCCGAGCGGTGCCCGCACCACCCCGCCTTGTTCGATGTGGCTGGCGGCGAGAATCAACTCGCCGAACACCGAGTAAGGCAACGCCGCCGGCGCGCGACCCTGAGCGAAAATGCGCAAGGTGCCGTCGCCAGGATCGGTCTCCTGCTGGAAGCCGGCGCGCACTCGGGCCTGGATCCCGCTCACCGGATAAATCTGCGCGGCGCCGAGGTTCAAGTCACCCGCCGTCCAGAGATCGGCATAGGTTTGCATGGAAGAGCCGATGAACCGCAGGTCGCCCTGACTGGCCAGCGTGACCTCGGCAAAGCTGCGGCGACCGACCTCAAGGGCTGGCGCATTGAGCTGGCGGATATTGCCCTTGGTGCCGAACGACAGGCTGTTACCAATGTCCAGCAGGTCGGCGTTGGCGATGAACTGCGCCGCCGAGACGTCGGGCGTCGGCGCATTCATGACCCGAGGCCGGATAAAGGCAACGGAGTCGTAATACGCGCCCGGCCCCAGTAACCGCAGGTAAGGTGCAGACAGATTGATCCGCGCATTGCCGCTCGAACCCTCGGCCAGGGAAATCGCACCGGCGTACAGGCTCAGACTCTGATTCAGATGCAGGTTGACGTCGCCATCGAACGAAATCAGGCCATTGCTCAGCAGGCCCAGATGATCGAAGCCGCCGGCCATCAAGGCATCGGCACTCAGCCGGGCACTGCCGTAAGTCAGCATGGGCGCGGCTTCACCGGGTGCAAGATCGGCCGCCAGGGTGGTCTTGCCGGCGCCCTGGCCGATGATGATTTCCCGTGGCCGCCGGACCTCGTTGCTGGCGGTATTGATGCGATACAGCGGCGTTTCCAGGGCGATGTCCAGCCGTCCGCCACTGGCGCCGGCACCACCGGCTGCGGCGCGCAGGTCGCCGTCGATGAACAGGCCGTTGTAGGAACTCAGGGAAATCCGCCCGCCGTCGGTGGCAACCGTGGTCGGCCCCTGCCCGGCAATGTCCAGCACCGCCTGGGTGCCCGAGGCGTCAAGGCGCGCACCCTGGCGTACGACCACATAAGCGTCGGCCGAAGTCGCGGTAGCTTTCCTGGAATCGATTTCACCGCCGATGATGATGCTGCCGCCCTTGCCGACCTGGCCGTACACCCTTCCCAAGGCATCGACCGCTGTGGCGGCGCGCGCCGCTACATCGAGCACCGCGTGTTCACCGATCCAGATTGACCGGTTGTGCGCCTGTATCGGCGCTTCCTGCTGGCTCTGGGCCGGGTCAATGTTGCCGAATTGCTGCTGGCGAATATCAATCGTACCGCCCCAGGCCTGCAGCGTACCGTCAACGGTGATCTGCCCCGCCCCGCGCAAATTGATGCGTTGCCCAGGATCCACGCTCAGGCGCGAACCCGTGCCGAGGGTCAGTGTGGCGTTGCCCGGATCGATCAGCCCCACGAGGGTGGGACCGGCCTGCAGCGACAGGCTGGCGCCGGCACGTTGGGTCAACAGCGCTTTGGTCGGGCTCTCCTGGTACAGCGTCGGTTTCCATAGTTCCAGCGCGGTGCGCGGATCACCGCCACTGACCCGGTTCGCTGCATCGTCAGTAAAACGATAGACCGGCGTGGTCACATCGATCTGCGTGTCCCGGGCCACTTCGAGGCCGTTCAGGCCAATCACGCTGTAGGCCGAAAAGCCTTTACTGAAAAGACTCGGCGCCAGTTGCAACGTCGACTTCGCCAGCGCTTCATCAGCCTCGCCGATCATCACTTTGCTGGCCTGCACCAACAACGTACCGCCACCCGTCACGCCGTAGCCGCGCAACTCGCCATCAAGATTGAGTTGCGAAGTGCCGGCGGCACTGTTGGCTGCCGACTCCAGCGTGACACTGCCGCCCTTGGCGCCACGGGTCTTGCCGTTGGCCAGGATCGCCCCGCCGGAAGACACATCGAGCAGGCTGCCGCTCTGGATATCGATGTCGCCGCTGCTGCGGATCGAAATCAACCCGCCATCCAGCCAGGCCAGACTGGCCGCGTCGTCGGGGTTGGTGCGTTGATTGCTCCACAGCCCGCGGGTATCGAGTTGCACCCCATGGGCCACGGTGACCCGTTCCGGATGGCCAGCGGCCGGGGTGATTCGGGTGTCGGTAACGCTGCTGGTCTGCAACTGATTGAGCACGTTGCCCAGGCGGATACTGCCGCCACGGGCACTCAGGTCGGCATTGACCTGGACATCCGGCCCGTACAGGGTGATCTCGCCACCGGCATCGACCTGCAACGCGGCGTCCAGGGTAATGCGATCCTTGGCCGCGACCTTCAACGCCCCGAGCCTGAAGCCGTTGAGTTGTCCGGCGTCGAGGAACAGCTTGCCCTTGCGCGCGTCTGAGACGGCTGTCAGCAGATCCCGGTCAACGCCGGCGAGCATCGGCTCGCCACCGATCTGCACCTGATCGAGCAACGGGTTCAGCCCGTACAACAGGCCGCCGGCCGCCGCCACATACGCCGGGTCATAGCTGCCGACGATCAGTTGCGCGCGACGCGCCAGCGCAGTCTGGCTCTGTGCATAACCGTCCAGAGGCGCGCGCGGCGCCTGGGTCTGGCGCTCGCCCTGATACACCTCGCCAAGCAACTGCCCGTCGAGCACCGCATTGGTCGTGCCGATCACCAGTTGCCCGGCATCGCGACCCACGGTATAGCCGGACTCACGGCGCGATCGCGGGGCAATCAACGGGCTGTAGTAATAACGGGTCTGCCCCCAGCGTTCGCTGTTGTCTTCATAGCCTTTGTACAGGCCGGTGTAGAGCATGTCCCCCGGTGCCCGCGAGACTTCGTACAAGCGCCCGTCGGCGCCACGCAACCAACTCTGGCGGATCTCGCCGCTCTGCACATCGAGCGTGCCGCCAGACAGATTGATCAACGAACCCTTCTCGGTGACCACATCGTTGCCGGCAAAACTCACCGCGCCCCCCTGGGCCATCCACTCGCCGATGCCGTGGCCCTGAGTGCCGAGATAGCCGCCGACCTCAAGCAAGCCACCGGCGGTGTACCAGCGATCCGTCGCATAGCCGTTGGTGCCCGCCGGCACATACACCAGCTCACGCACATCGACCCAGACGTCATTGCTGTTGAGCGCGCCTTTTTCGCGGTTGACCGACGCGTCGCGCTGCTCATTGCCCTGGACGTTGATTTTGATGTTGTTGGATTCCATCGCGACTTTCACGCCGATGGCCCCGGACACATCGATCAGCGCCCCGTCGCGCACCAGACTGCGTCGCCCTGCCGCCACGGCCACCTGGCCGCCGGTGGCGAGGGTGATCGAGCCGTTCTGGAACTCGACACTGCCACCGCTCTGAATCTCGATGCGCGACTGATCGCTGCGCACCTTGTTGTTGGGGCTGACGCCAGTCAGCGCGGCTTTCTGTTGGCTGTCGAGTGCGGTCAGATCACTGCTGTCGAGCATGATCGCCGTGGCACTGCCCTGCCCCAGCGTGACACTGCCGCTGGTATCGGTCGCCGGGTTGAGCAGATGAATGGTGCCGCGCGTGGCCACCGAAGTACTAGCCAGCAGCACGCCGTTCTGCACGACATCGTGGCCGGTCAGGGTGATGTCGCCGGTGGCGGCCTGGATCAAGCCGTTGTTGCTGACCTTGCCGGCACTGCTGCCACTGTTGAAGCCGGGAATCACTTCGCTGCCGAAGGTCGTGGAGAAGCCGTTGCCCTCGGTGCCCGAGCCTTTGCGGATGTAGAAGCGGTCACCGGCACCGAGCACGGTCTGGCCCTTGGCGGTGCTGATGCTGCCGTCGTTCTGCACTTCGCTGCCGAGCAACAGTGCGTAGCCACCGGCATCGGTGGACGTCGCGGGGCCGGCGGTCTGGATCGATGCGCCGCGCTCGACCAGCACCTTGCCGGCAGCGTCGGTGAAGGTCGGCTGGCTGCCGCTGCTGTCGAAATACAGGCCCCGGTCACGGAACTGAATGTCGGTGATGTTCGCCGCGGCGGCCACCAGGTTGCGCACGTTGACCTGGCTGCTGCCGCTGAACACGATGCCGTTGCGGTTGATCAGCATCACCGTGCCGGCGCCCTTGATCTGGCCCTGGATCTGGCTCGGACGCGCAGCCGGATCATTGACCCGGTTGAGCACCGCCCAATTGGCCTGCTGGGCGAATTCCACAGTGGTGTTGCGCCCGACGTTGAAGGTTTCCCAGTTGAGAATCGCCTTGTCGGCGGTCTGCTCGATGCGCACATTGGTCTTGCCGTCGGCCTGGGTCTGCTGCGGGCCTTTGGCGTTCTGCCAGCCTTGCGCGAGGCTGTTATCGACTTGCAGACCGCCGGCGCCCAGACCGTCCGGCACCACCTGCACCGAACCCAGCGCCGCTGCGCGACCGGCCGCCTGCGCCGCTTGTTGTGCGGCAATCGCCGCGACCGTGTTGTTCAAGGTCTGTATCGAACGCTGTAACTGCTGGTTGGCCCGCTGTTGCTGCGCCAGCGGCGGGGTCATGCCCGGCAACCCGCCGCTGCTCGGGCGGGCTGCCGCCGCTTGCTGTGCAGCGCCCTTGGCGGCGAACCAGTTCGAACTGAACGCCGTCTGCGCCTGCGCACCGCCCGCCACCAGACACAACGCCACGGCCTGGGCCAATGGCTTGAGCAGCCACAGCGCCGGGTCTATGGCATCACGTTTTAACGACTGAACGCGGGTACGGCGACGGGATGGGCGAGCAAGCATCACTACGAGTCCTTTTGATTGCCGCAGGTCGGCGACAACCTGCTGTTACGACATAGGCGGTTGGCGAGGGACGCGACCGAACCGATGTCACACAAACTTCATGATTGAGGTGTAATTGCCCGCCCCGGCCATCCGTGACGAGCAAAAAAAATGGCAGCCCCGTAGGGCTGCCATTCGTGTTGCGGGTTAACGCGAAGCTTACAAAGGACGACCGATAGCGTTGCACACGCTGGCGTTGTTGATGTCCAGGTTGTTGCCGCTGGTGTTGGTGATGAAGTTGGCGGTAACGGCGTTTTTCCAGTTGGTCGGAACAACGCTGAAGCCGTGGCTGATGGTCGCTGCAGCGTTGCCCGGCACGCTGTAGTGAGTGGTCAGGAAGGATTTGATGTCAGCGGCCACGGTTGCATCCTTGTAGCACTGGCCGAAGATCAGGTTGGTGTAGGCAGCGATCGGGTAACCGCTGGATGGGTTGGCGACAACCGGTGCCCACTGGGCAGGGTTCGACGGTGTGGTTGGCAGTGCAACCGAAGACAGCGCGGTGGTCACGTTACCCGGGGTCGGCTGCACGCCGTTGACGCGCGATACCACAGCGTTGCTGCTGGCGTTCACGCCGTCCGGACCGACGTAACCGATGGAACCGTCAACCGCGTTCACCGCAACAGCGACGTCAGCAGTGTTGGCAACGCCGACGAAGCTCGATGGCAATGTGGTGCCGGCTGGCAGCAGCGAGTTGGCGAAGGTCGAGTTGACCGAGAACTTGGTCGAGCAGACGTTGTTCAGGTGACGGGTGAGGATTTCCGAAGTGCCGCTGGAAGTGGTGCGGTAAACCACACGAACCGGGGTGGCATCGGAGTTGCCCAGCAGTTGACCCCAAGTGGTTGCAGTACCCGAGAACACGTCGCACAGCTGCTGGCTGGTCAGGTTCAGAGCGGTCTGGCCGGCCTTTTTGTAAGGGATGGCGACCGAAGTGGCGACCGATGGCAGTTGGATCAGCGGGCCGTACGAAGCACCGAAGTTGGTGTTGTAGGTGCTGATTTCCGAGGCGCTGAGGATCGAGTCGCTACCGGCGAAGTGGACCGAACCGGTGGCGCTGAACAGAGCCGAGTTGTTGGTCAGGAAAGCGGTCTTGCCAGTGCCGCTACCGGTGCCGGCGTAGGTGAAGTTGGCTGGCAGGATGCTGTTGCTCGAGCCTTTATACAGAGCGGCAGGCAGAGTCGCGCCACCACCGGTAACGTTGGCAGCCATGGCCTGGGCGGAAGCCAGGGCAGCGACAGTCAGGGAAGCTGCGATCAGAGTGCGCTTGAACATGAAGAATCTCCTTTTCAACGAGGTTGGGAACACAGGTTTTCGGATTGCTTGCATGACACTGGGAGGACTCACCGCCGACCTTCGCAAGCGGGGTCCGTGGTTAAGTCGCACTGAGAAATTCGCAGTTTCCGGTGACAGATAAAGGAAAAAACCTCGGGAGGTGCAGGCTGATTTTCGAGGGATTTTCTCGGGTGTTCCGGGGGTTGTGCGGAGTGTCTGTGGCGGGCTTTTCGAGGGAATCGGCCACAGCCCTTGAAGGGCCGTTGCAGATGACAGAAAGGAGAACCCGAGGATGGGGGGAATGAGGGTCGGGTGATGCTGAGGTCCTGGAAAAAAGTTTGGATTATTTGTTGCTGTCACTGGCCTCATCGCTGGCAAGCCAGCTCCCACAGGTTTTTGTGTTGTGAAGAAAATTGCATTAACAACACCGAACACTGTGGGAGCTGGCTTGCCAGCGATAGGGCCAGTACAGACAACATCAAACCAACTAACACACTACTACTGCACCAACTGGTTGATCTCGATGATCGGCAACAGCACCGCCATCACGATCACCAGCACCACCCCGCCCATCACCACGATCATCAGCGGCTCCAGCAACGCGGTCATACCCATCGCCCGGCGTTCGATATCGCGAGACAGAGTTTGCGCCGCACGCTCAAGCATCGGCGGCAGCGCACCGGTTTTCTCGCCGCTGGCGATCAGGTGAATCAGCACCGGCGGGAACACATTTTCCACTTTCAGCGCGGCCGCCAGGTTGACGCCCTCGCGCACCTTGGCGGTGGCCTCATTGACGCTCAGGCTCAGACGATCGTTCGACAAGGTCTGCCGTGCCGCCTCCAATGCCCGCAACAACGGCACCCCGGCACCGCCGAGAATCGCCAGCGTCGAGGCGAACCGTGCGGTGTTCAGACCCAGTACGAAACGCCCGATCAGCGGCAACTTCAGCACCCGATGATGCCAACTCAAGCGCGCCGCCGGATTACGCAGATACAGGCGCCAGCTCCAGAACGCACCGGCCATGACGCCCGCGCACAACCAGCCCCAGGCACGGATGAAATCACTGGCATTGAGCATCGCCAGCGTCAGCCCCGGCAGATCCTGCCGCGCCTGGGAAAACGCGCTGACCACCTGCGGCACCACATAACTCAGCAGGAAAATCACAATGCCGATCGACACCAGCCCGACCACGCCCGGATAGATGAACGCGGTGAGAATCTTGCCGCGCAGGTTGTTGCGTTCCTCGATGTAATCCGCCAACCGTTCCATTACCTGCGCCAGATCGCCGGACTCCTCGCCCGCCGCAATCAGCGCCCGGTAAATCTCCGGAAAATCCCGTGGCCGCGCTGCCAGCGCTTCGGCCAGGCGCATGCCGCTGCGGACGTCGGCACGTACGGCGCTGAGGGTGTGGGCGATGTGTTTTTTCTCGGCTTGTTCGACTGTGGCACTCAGCGCAGCTTCCAACGGAAGACTGGCGCCGAGCAGACTTGCCAGTTGCCGAGTAGCCCACGCCAGATCGTTATCCGAAAGCTTGGCACTGAACAATCCACCGCCGCCGTGCTGGGAGACGTTGCTTTCCTTCTCCACCGACAACGCCGTCAAACCACGACCGCGCAGAGCGCCAAACGCGGCGCCCTGGCTGTCCGCTTCCAGATGCCCGGATTCGATCTTGCCGCTGGCATCGGCGGCTTCAAAACGATAGCGATTCATCAGGCGTCCCGTGTCACACGAAGGATTTCTTCAGGGGCCGTGGCACCGCTGCGGATCCAGCGTTCGCCGTCCTCGCGCAGGCTGAACATCCCGGCCTTGCTCGCCGCCGCGCGCAACGCCTGCTCCCCTGCCCCTTGGTGAATCAGGGTGCGGATGTCGTCATCGATGCAGAACAACTCGTGAATGCCGGTCCGGCCGCTGTAACCGGTGTGATTGCACGCCGCACAACCGACCGGGCGCCAGGTGCCGGGCGTGGCCGGGTTTTCCTGTTTGCACTGATTGCACAGCCGCCGCACCAAACGCTGGGCCAAAACCCCGAGCATCGACGAGGCCAGCAGAAACGGCTCGACGCCCATGTCGACCAAGCGGTTGACCGCCGACACCGCGTCGTTGGTGTGCAAAGTTGCGAGCACCAGGTGACCGGTCAGCGAAGCCTGCACCGCGATCTGCGCAGTCTCCAAATCTCGGATCTCACCGATCATGATGATGTCCGGGTCTTGCCGCAAAATCGCCCGCAAGGCCAGGGCAAACGTCATGTCGATCTTGGCGTTGACCTGAATCTGGCTGATGCCCGGCAAGTCGTATTCCACCGGATCTTCCACAGTGAGGATGTTGCTGGTGCTCGCATCCAGTCGCGCCAGCGCCGCATAAAGACTCGTCGTCTTGCCGCTACCGGTCGGGCCGGTGACCAGCACGATGCCGTGGGGCTGGCGGATCAGGTGATCGAGTTTGGCCAGCACCTGCGCGTCCATGCCCAACGTTTCGAGATGCAGGCGCCCGGCCTGCTTGTCGAGCAGACGCATCACCACTCGCTCGCCATGCCCGGTAGGCACGGTGGAAACACGAATATCGATCGGTCGCCCCGCTACGCGCAACGCAATGCGGCCGTCCTGCGGCAGGCGTTTTTCGGCAATGTCGAGCTGCGCCATGATCTTGATTCGCGACACCAGCGCACCGTGCAACGCCTTGCGTGGCGAGACCACGTCGCGCAGGGTGCCATCGACCCGGTAGCGCACCACCGAATGGGTTTCGAACGGTTCAATGTGAATGTCGCTGGCCTCATCGCGCGCGGCCTGGGTGAGCAAGGCGTTGATCATGCGGATCACCGGCGCGCCGTCCTGAGTGTCGAGCAGGTCGGTGATTTCCGGCATGTCCTGCATCAGGCGGTCGAGGTCGACTTCGTTCTCCGCCGCACCGACCACCGCCGCCGCGCTGCCGGTGTCGGCGTAGGCAGTGGCGAGCAGGCCGTCGAGTTCATCATCGCGCACCCGCTCAAGCTTCGCCGCGCCGAACTGTCGGCGCACCTCGCTGATCGACCAGCCCGGCGTCGACGGGCACACCGTCAGCACGCCGTCACGCAGCAAAATCCGCTGCGCTTTGGCCCAGGCGTAAGGCAATGCGCTCATTGCAGCGGCACCGCTTTGATGGTCGCGCGCGGGCCGGACACCGGCGCCGGCACGCCTTGGGCGGTGGCCGGCAATTGTGGCGCCTGCATGTCCGGCATCGCCCAGCTGCGCTCCGGTTGCAGACCGCCCTGAGCGCGGCGCATGAAGTCGTAGCGGTTCAGCGTAATGCTGCGCCCCGCCGCGCTGTCGCGAATGATGTACGGGCGCAGAAACACCATCAGGTTGGTCTTGGTGATCGAGCGGCGTTCGTTGCGAAACAGTGCACCCAGCCCTGGAATATTCGATAGCCACGGCACCGCGTCATTGCTCTGGCTGTAGCCGTCCTGCAGCAGACCGCCGAGCACCATGATCTGCCCGTCATCGAGCAGGATGCTGGTGTCGAGCGCGCGTTTGCTGGTGACGATCCCCGCCGAATTGGCCGCCGCCGAGGCGCGTTCGTCGATGCTGCTGACTTCCTGATAAATGTCGAGCTTCACCGTGCCGCCCTCGGAAATCTGCGGCCGCACGTTGAGCTTCAAACCGACCTCTTCACGGGTCACGGTCTGGAACGGGTTGTTGCTGGTGCCCCCGCCGCCAGTGACGTAACTGCCGCTGACAAACGGAATGGTCTGGCCGACAAAAATGCTCGCCGCTTCGTTGTCTAGGGTCAGCAGGTTCGGTGTCGACAACACGTTGGTCCCGCCCTTGCTCTTCAGCGCCCGGGCCAGCACTTTCAGGTCGAGGATCTTGCCGATGCCGGGGATGTCGACGGTGCCGTTGACGTAGCCGAGGTTCAAACCTTGTGGCAACACATCAAGGCTGGTCTTGCCGTTGAGATTGATCCCCGAACCGCCGAGGTTGGCGCCGCCGATCACGCCTTTGCCACCGAGATCGCCGGTCTGCCATTGCACGCCGAACTCGCTGGCATCGTCCTCGCCGACTTCGACGATCAGGCTTTCGATCACCACTTGTGCGCGGCGCTGGTCAAGCAAGTCGATGACTTCGCGCAGGTTGCGATACAGCGGTTCCGGCGCGGAAATCAGCAAAGTGTTGGTGGTCGCGTCCGCCTGAATGGTCACGCCACCGGCGCTGAAGGCCACGTTCTGTTCGCTGCTTTGCGCATTGCCGCTGCCACTGGTGGCGCTGCTGCCCTGAGCGTAACTGCCGCCGGTGCTGCCGCTGTTGGTGGTCGGCGTGCTGCCGTTGGTTTGCGTGCCGTTCTGGCCGTTCTGCCCACCGCCCGAGTTGGTGGAGCTGCCCATGTTGCTGAGCACCGAGCGCGCATTGTCGCTGGTGCCGCTGTCGCTCTCGCCGGTCAACAATCCGCGCAGGGCCTGGGCCAGTTTGCCGGCCTGGGCGTTGCGCAGATATACCACGTGCAGATTGCTCGGATTGCTTTGCGCGTTATCGAGTTTGTAGATCAGGTTGCGCGCCAGCTCCGTGCGCTCGGGGCTGCCGGCGCGGATGATGATGGTGTTGGAACGCGGGTCGCCGATCACCGCGATTTTCTGGGTTGGATCGTTGCCCGGCGCGTCGAGCAGGTCGGCGACCATCGGCGCGATGTCGGCGGCGATACCGTTCTGGATCTGCACCACGTCGGTATCGATGGCGCTCGGGGTGTCGATGCCCTGAATCAGTTGCGCGACCCGCGTCAGGTTCTCGGCGTAATCGGTGACGACGATGGTGTTGTTGCCCGGATAGGCGTTGATCGGGTTGTTCGGCGACACGATCGGGCGCAGCACCGGGATCAGGTTCACCGCATTCTCGTATTGCAGGCGGAACGTGCGGGTCAGCATGCCGTTGCCGGCCGGTTTGTCGGCGCTGTAGATCGGCCCGCCGAGCAACTTGGCATCGGCCTCCGGCACTACCTGCGCCACGCCGCCCACATCCACCACGCTGAAACCCTGCATGCGCAGCGCCGCCAGCAGCATGTCGTAGGCCTGATGCGCCGGCACCTGGCCTTCGGAGACCAGCGTCAGGTTGCCCTTGACCCGAGGATCCACCAGAAACTGCTGGCCGGTGGAGCGCGACAACGCGCGCACCACCGCTTGAATATCCGCGTCGACAAAATTCAGCGTCACCGGTTGATCGCCCAGCGGATTGGCCGGCAACGTCGTGCCCCGCGCCGAACCGCCACTGCGGGCGCGTTCGGTGATGTTGTGCAATTGCTTCGGCGCAGGTCTTGCCTGAGCCTGCGCGCGCTCGCGGTCGAGCACCGCGTCGCCACTGCGCTGGGTGTTGGCCAGCGGCCGGCCGAGTTCGCTGTCCACCAGCAGCGGCGGTTGATTCGGTGGCGTGGTGTTGCTGCACGCGCTCAATGCCATCAACAGCATCGGCAACGCCATGCGTTTGGATCCTGACCCCTTCATGAAGCTTCCTTAGCGCCCAGCGCCTGATCCATGCGTACGGTGCCCGACAGAGTGCCGGCCGTGTCATCGGTCGCGGCGTCGTCTGCGCGTTGCAGACGGGCCTCGACCACTTGCAGTGAAAAATTCCGGGGTTGGCTCAGCAGCCAGTCGAGCACGGCGTCGGCCGGTGCCGCATCGAAGGTCAACAGCCAGCCGGCGGACGCGGCCGCCAATTGGTAATGGCCGCCCAGTCCGCTGGCCTGCAAGGTCTGTTGCAGCGACTGCTCCAGGTTTTGCCCGTCCGGGCGCACGCTGACGTCGCGCAACAGCACTTCCAGTGCTTCGGCCTGGGCGCGCAATTTCGGGGTTTCGACTTGCGAGGCGGCGATCTTCTTCAGCGGCGGCTGAATCAACGCCACCCACGCAAACAGCCCCAGCAACAGCGCCGCCATCCCACCGACCATGCGCTTTTCCCGCACGGCCAACGGCTGCCAACGGGCCTGCAACTGAGCATTGAAGCGCTGCCAACCGGCGCGGTATTTCGCAAGCGAGGGGCTATTCATCTTCGGCTCCGCTGCTCTCGTCGTTGTCAGTGGCGGCGGTCGTCTCGCCGGCCGGGCGCAGGACCCAGCCGTCGTCATTCGGGCTGATGCTGATGCCCACCTGGGCCAGCGTGCCTTGCCAGTCCTTGTCGTTGCCCGAACGCCGGGCCTCGGGCAGCAGGCTCAATTGCAACGCACCGTCGACAAACTCCAGACGCTGCACCGTGCCGGCCATGGACGGCATGCCGCTGCCGGCCTGCAACACCAGCCGCGTGAAATCATGCCCCGGCGCATCTACCGCGCCCTGCTGTCGCGCCGCGATTTGCTGACGGGCCTGTTGCAGCGGATTGAGGATCACCGGCAACTCGGGGAACGCCTGCTTCACCCGCTGCGCCATCTGCGCCTTGAGCTGCTGGCCCTGCCCGGCCTCGCGGGCGGCGTACAGATTCAGACCGATCACCCACACCGCCAACGCCAGCGCGCAGCAGCCAAGCGCCCTGCCCCAACCACGATGCTCGGTGCCCGGTTGCTGGAGGCCGCCGTGGAGGCCCCAGTTCGGCAACGGGCCGGCACTTCGCTGCGTGTCGGCGAATGTCGATTGCACCGCTTCCGGCGCGCCGTCACCGATCCAGTGCGCAGGCAGACCGGTTTCCAGCAGCCAAGCTTCGTCGATCATTGGCTGCACCTGCGCCGCATTCGGGCCGTGGCGCAGCAACAGATGATCGTCGTGCAAGCAACCGACGCCGCCCGCCATCACCGGCAAACTGTAAGCCGCCGGGTACAGGCCTTTGAGGTTCAAACCGAATTGCCCGAGGTGCTGCAAATCCTTGCGTGCTACCCAGGCAATCTGCACCTGGCCGCTTTCATTACGAGCGCTGTGAGCGATGTGCATCTCGGCGCTGTCGCCGAGCATCAAGGCCTGCGCTGCACACTGCACAGCCGCAGCGGTTTTGCTCACGGGCAGCGGCGGCAGATCGATGCTCGCCAACAGGCTGTCCGACGGGTGCAGAAAACACACCAACGGCTGCTTCGGCAGTGCGCCAAGTCGCACGCGCTCCTGGCGAACAACCTGCCCCTGACGATCCAGCGACGCACAATCCACTTCACTGTCGAGACTCAGCTCCGCCAGCGGCGGCAAACTCACGCGCAACTGGCTCATACGCCCACCCGCGACCAGATCACTTGCGGCAACCGATCCTGACTGCGATGCAACAACGCATCGAGGCTCACCCGCCGTTGATCGCGCCGCGCCTGCCCGCGCAACCGGAACCAGTCGCTGGTGATGCCGACCTTGACGCTGGTGATCTCCAGTTGCGGCAGGCGCAGGCGATTGACGAAATCCCCGCGATTGATAAACCAGCGCCCGGCGTCACGTTCATTGATCAACGCCTGCGCCCGCTCCAGTGACAGCCCCGGCACATAAGCCGCCAGCACCGGCGCCGTGGCCGTGTTGCCGTTGAGCCAGGTGGTCGCCGGAATCACCGTCAGGTACGGCGCCAATTTCGCCAAAACCGCATCGTTGACCCCATCGACGCTGCGCAAATCGTCAAGCGTGCGCAGCATTGGCAAGGTCGGTGATTGCGGCTTGCGCGACGCGGACGGCGACGTGGCGCGACCACTGTCGAACGTGTTTTTCGCCACAGGCTTGTCCACCACTTGGGCATTCAACAGGTGCGGATAAGAGCCGATCACCCGCTGACTGATGCGCCAGCTCAAGCCGTTGCTGACACCGATCAACTCGCACAAGCGCTCGAACGCCTGCACCTGCGCGTCATCGATCCGCTCGTTGGCCACCAGATTGCGCAGGTTGAACTTGCCCTGCTCGTCCTCCAGCCGCCCCTCGAAACCCTGAGTGTTCAACCGCTGCGCCCAGGGCTGATCAAGTCGAGTCAACGGATCGCGCTGCCGCGCATCCCACAACAATTGCCGGCTGATCTCCAACCCGCCGTGCAACACCCAACGGCCCTGCACCCGCAGTTGTTCGGCTTCCAGCGCCCGGGTCGAAACGCTCTGGCGAGTCAGCATGCCGGCGGCAATCACCGCGACCACCGCCGCAATCAGCAGCGCACTGATGATCGCCATCCCCTGCTGGTTCGATTGGCTGTTCATGGCCGGCCTTACAACTGCCAGGAACCGATGTCGGCATTCACGCCATCGCCGTCAGGCTGGCCGTCGGCGCCGAGGGAAAAGATGTCGATCTCGCCGTTGGCACCGGGATTGAGGTACTGATAAGGACGACCCCATGGGTCATTCGGCAGACGCTCCAGGTACGAGCGCCAGTTGCTGTTCTTCGCATCGGCCGGCCGCTCCACCAGCACCTTCAGGCCCTGACTCTGGCTCGGGTAAGTGCCGTGATCGAGGCGATACAGCTTCAGCGCCTGCATCAACCCGCCAATGTCCTGCTTCGCCGCCGTGGCCCGCGCCTGATCCGGCCGGTCGAGCACCTTGGGCACCACCATCGCCGCCAGAATCCCGAGAATCACCACCACCACCATGATCTCGATCAGCGTAAAACCCTGCTGCCCACGGGGCATCCGGCTCGGTCGACTAAGCTGTTTGAATTGCGCGATATCCATCTCGTCATTCCCTGGCTTGATTCGATTCGACGCGCAGTGTTGCAAGAAGATATGTCAGGGATGTTGAAAATCCTCGGGTGTTTTCGTCGTCAAGCCGTCAAGCACGGGCGTTAGCGTCAAGGGCTGCCCGACTGCCCGAGCCCCCGATGCGCACCCCCTCCCCGCAAGCCGGATTCACCCTGATTGAAGTGCTCGTGGCGCTGGCGATCATCGCCGTCGCCATGTCCGCCGCCGTGCGCGTGGCGGGGTTGATGACGCAGAGCAGCGGGGTTTTGCGGGATCGCTCGATTGCGATGATTGCGGCGCAGAGTCGGATGGCTGAACTTCGGTTGGAAGGGAGATTGCCGATGGGGGTTAAGGCGATGGAGTGTGATCAAGGGCGGTTGTTGTTGCGGTGTGAGCAGGTGATTGCAGCGGCAGAGAATGGGCGGTTGCTCAAGGTTGGGGTGCAAGTCTTTGATCGCAGCCAGGAAGCGCCGGCGTTGGCGCGGCTGGAGACGTTGTTGAACCGGCCGCAGGACTGAATGGGCGAGGTCGCCAGATCTAGCTGACAACCTCGGCCCAATGGATCAAGCCGAGTAGGGTTTTGAAAGCACCCCGCCGCCTGCACCGAGAATGACCAGAAGCACGTCGTCTGCTGGGTGAGGATTTTCGACATACGGAACACCCGTACTTCTATAGCCGGAAATCCTTACAAAGTTGCCGCCCTTGCTGTCTTTGAAGTCGATCGCGCCGTTCACACATCCACCGTCGGTGAGATCGACCATGTTACCTGCGCCATTCATCAGAATACCCCGGTAATTAGGATTCACCGCCGCCGCTGTCGCGCCAAGCACACCGCTGATTTTGTTCGCCGTCCCATAGTTTTCAATGCAATAGGTGCCACGGGTCGCGTAGTAATCGCAGGCGCTGAAAGTGTTCTGGTTACTGATAATCTTGAGCGGACAGTGACCGCCCTCAAAGTGTGAGTTGACGGCCGTACAACCGGGTGCCGATTGATCGATATACACCGACGCCGCTGGAACATTGCTGGTAGAAGAACGGTTCCAGGGATGCAGGTTATCCGCTCTGAAGTTCCTGCTCGCGTACAACCCAAAAAAGGAGTTATCCGCGGAAACTCCACAGTCCAGCAACGTGACGTTAGTCATCGAGGAGTCGGTCGGGCCGTTGTACAACCAGCCATGGCGACCCGTTGTGTCAATCAGGATGTCTTCATACGTACTTTCAAAACCGAGCTTGCGCTCACCATCAACGATGTCGAAATCAGTGACCAGCCCATGGTAGGCAGACTGCGTTATCGTGACCTGTCGCAGGCTCTGCTTGGCGCCTTTGAGCGCAAAGGTGTTTCCGCTGGTGTTGTTGGCCCGGTTGCCGTCGAACTGCATACCGACAATCGAAACGTTGTTCGTGTTGACGTTGAAATTCGAAGAAATGAAATCCGTGTTCAAGCCACCATTGGCCTTGAGAATGGTAAAGAACTGCCCTTTGCCAACCCAGGACATGTTAGGAATGATCTGGATGAACTCACAGACGTAAGTGCCGTAACCCCACACGATTCTCGCGCCTGCGGCAGTGACTGCCGCAATCGCCCGGTTCAGCTTCTTTTGCTCATTCAGAACGCCATCTCGCCTGAATCCACACTGCTCAGCGGTGACATCACCGTCGTGCATCAACCTCCATTGGCCACCATCGTACGCCTTGATGACCATGGGGATCGCCTCGTCGGTCGTCGTGCCTGTTGTGTCCAAAACGTACTCGGCATGCCCTCCATCTCCGCGAGCATAAAAACCAAGCGTTGAAACCTTCTTGTACGTGGCCGAACTAACGGCGCGTAGATCTTCGAGGATATCGACCGTCATGCAATCAATCTGGGCGACGCTGTTTGTGATGTTTTCTGTCATTGGCATAAATCCTTTTGCGTGGAGAAAGCTCCGCGTCTGGCGGAGCTCGGTGGCAACCTGAGATGTTGAGGACGGGTTGCGGTGGGGTTGGAGAGATTTGTTTTTAGACGGCTTACGGAACCGGCTGGAAGCAAGATTATGCATTTATGCATAGTTAATCAATGCATTTATGCATATTTATGTCCATCACTGCGCGCCGCCTAATGGCGGTGGTGTAAGTTGATATGAATCGGAATGAAGCCCAAGAGATCAGCAGCACGCCGAAAACAGGAGCTATAGACCAGGCTGAGATTTCGCTCCCAGGCCAATAAACGGATGTGACAAGGGTGACTATGCTTTCGAACTCCCCCGGACGAAAAATCATCAACCGATGCCATTTACGAAGCAATGGAGTGCAGGATGAAAATCATCGCTTTTTTTGCTATCTATCTCGCCGGCGGGGTTGCCCTGTTTCCCCTCCTCGACCTCTTTCGTCCGGTAGGCATTTCTCTCGACCATTTCTATTCGGAGTTCTACCTCAGCTCCGGCGCTGATGTGGCGCAACGTCTAAGCCTGAGCTTCATCTACGCAAGCGTGTTTCATCTGGGGTGGGCTGCCCTGTTTTCTGAATCTGCGAAAAGCTGGGTGTACACGACCAACATCAAAGACCTTTGCTATCTCGCCTTACGGTGTCTGAGTGCTTTTTGCATCAGCCTGATGACGCTTGGACTGGTCGGGAAAAGCGTACAGAAAGTGCCCTCTACAGAGTTTCATCAATATTTTCATTTTCTGGTTATCGGCATGCTCGCGGGCGTTTGGGCGTGGGAGCTCAAGAATTTTTTGATAGCCGTCATTTCTTACACCGCAAGAAAAATCAGGGGAGCGACTGAATGAGCGAAGCCAGATCCATTTCCAGACAGGAAAATTGGCCTTCTTTTTTCACCTGTTTAATCAATTCCCACGACGCCGTTTAAGGACACCCACCGTTACTTCCTCAAGGCTACAACGCCTTGCGTCATTGCCTACGACTACGCCAGAATCCGCCGGCTTGTGCGTCTAGGGTGCGGGTCTTATCGTTTCCGGGTCACTGAAAAACAGTGATCGGGTTTGGTAGCCCGACTTCCCATATGACGCATAACGTCACCTAACGCAGAAGCCATTTCGGCATCCGTCTTATGGTGGCCATGCGCAGGGCGCCCTCGGGCGCGCCGGATTTTCCATATGGGCCGGTCTACCAACCTTCGTATGGCCACCACCACTCGTTTGGTAGCGAGAGTGATGGCTCCTTAAGTCCCATATGGAGCTACATCTATGTTCAAGCCAACACCAAATCCACCAGAAACCGATCCGGTCTCCCCCTACAAATTCCCAGACTCCCGAACCCTCAACGAAGCCGCCGAACGCGCCCTCGACCACTATCTCACCCCACAACAACGCATCATGGGTAGCCACCACAAACACGACCCCATGTACCTGGCCAACCCGGCGTACAACACTGAATCCCTCCTAGCCAACGCCAGCGAATCACTAGGATCGGCCAGCGAAATGCTCAACAACTTTGCTGCCACGCTTGATCCTGCACATCGCAAGACCGCGATAGGGATTGCGCAGTTGGTGATGTTGAGCGAGTTGGCGGTGAATCAGGCGTTGGATCATGTTGAGGTGAAGACGTGATCGACTGATTGCTGTCGCTCAATCGCTGGAAAGAAAATGGTCGAGGTTGTCAGGTGTGACTGACGACCTCGGCCAAGTAAGCATTTCTATTTTTTGCGACACATCTCGACGTCATCCTGAGTCTTCAGGTCTGTGTCGATTCCCAAGCGATACCTGCAGTAATCAATAATCCACCCGCGCTCCTCTGCCGTCAGGCGTTCTACCTTCCTGATTTCTCCATCGTTCGCGTGGATGTTGTAGAACTTCATCTGAAACGTCGGATGTTTCTTGATGAAGACAATGGTCTCGATGTCTCCGTCCTCAAGGGCTTCGTAGTAGCCGACATAGAGCATGGTTACTACGACGAGGATCGCTGCGATTAAGAGCTTTTTCATTCTTGTAGTGCCTTCGTCTGTAGCCCCTCCGAACGTTAAAACGAAGGTGCTAGAAATAAATCAGTCCCCTTAAATTCCCTCAATACGCACGCCAATGAGAAAACGTCTGCGGGTGAGCACCGGCTGGGCCTAGCCCCAATCGACGTGCTGGAGCGAACCACTGAATCGAAACTCAATACGACAAAAGAGGGGACTGTTTTATTTCCTTAAAATAAATCAGCCCCCTTTTCCAGCCCCCTTTTCCTTCTGTCCCCTTTTCCTTCTTTTCCACACCTTTTCCACACCTTTTCCACATCTTTTCCACACCTTTTCCACAATTCCTGTTTTTTTATAACTAGTTTGGTTCGTAATAAATACTGTCGAGTAGCGCCGCTCGATTATCCCAAATTCGTGCAGCGAGGCCTGAACGAGGTCTAGGTGCAAGCCACCAAGGGCTATTCTGAATTGGGGCCATGATACGTTCCCAATAATTGTCTAAAGTAAGCGTCGTGTGGGCTGCACCAAAAGCGCCACATATACCGCGTTTATTCGCATCGTTAACGCCGACGAAAAAATCCGGACGTTTCATGACTAAAAGTCGAGAGGCCGTAGCTATACCTCCTCTATGAGTTTTATTGCGAAAGGCACTATTAAAACATTTACTGAAGGCTTCAAAATCATCCTCAGAAACTTTCCCATCAGATGGAATTCTGTCCAGTGCTTTGGAGAGCATGCGAGGAGACTCGTTAACTAGATTTTTGAAGTCACCTTGACCAGACATTCCTCCAAACCAAGCCCAATCAAGATCCTCGAATCCAAGTTCGTTAACTCCAAAAGTCCCTGCGATTGCTTTACGTTCAGGTCGGAGCATTGCTTCAAAGGAGCCACGATCAAAAAACAAAGAAGCCGCGCGCTCCAAGACGGCAAGCCGCCCGTCTAAATTATGATGACCGTCGCTCTTAACCCCATGTACAAAACTTGCCCAAGTCAAATCAAAAGTTGAGACCTTAATACCACTTCTTGGCTTTTTAAGACGATGAAATTTATTTAGCTCTCTAAGCTTATCTTTGTTTGCACGATATTGAGCTTCGTAAGAAAACAGGAAATTACCTTCATGAATATCTTCAGCAGAATCCCAGCTTGAATTGATAAAACACCTAAGCTCTTCAAAGATATTGTCCTTTGCAGTTCCCTGAAGCAGCGTGCTCAATTCAATGTTCTTTCCCCCGAATGCTCCTCCAGTCAGGTTATGGCTTCCGACAACTGCCGCGTAACCATCAGGCATCTCAAAATAATAGAGCTTAGGATGAAAAAGACGTCCACTTGGGGGAAGGCATCGAGCACCTTGACACTCACTAAAGAGGCGCAGTACCGCAGGGTCCGTCTGGTACATATGCGTTCCTATTACCATTTTCCACAGTTTACTTTTTGCGCCAAGCATATCATTGACAACTTCGTTCGCTCCAGCCCACGCGACGGTGACGGAATAGCTACTGCAGGTTTCAATCAGCTGTTTAAGTGCAGTAGTAGCTTTCTTTTCCGTAAGAACCTTTAATTTCATTCCGAGCTCCTTTTACTTAACCTTTTTAGAACAGAAAAGGTGGCGAGCTTATTACCACACGTGCCTTACCCCCGCCAACACTATCAGCTAGCAATTGACCGCTATAAAACCTAGACATTTGCAGCTTGATAATGAGACTTTAACTTACGAACACTCACACCACCAACACTTTAGAAAGAATCGCTTTAAGCTCTCGCACCCTCTTCATATAAAGTGAAAACTTACTAGCACTCATACTATTAGGAGCGTGAACTAGCTCATTTCGAAATCTTCGCACGTTGTGAAAATCCCCTTCCAAGGATTTAGGTATAAGGCCTTCCTTGCACATGGCTCTAATTGCCGCTTGAGGGGTGAATCTTTTTCTAGACCCAACAGTTTTCCCTACTATAAGACTTTCTACCTCCGACCAAGCCTTCAAAAAGTCACCGACATCTCCTGACTGGAGTTCTCTATCTGCTTCAAATTTTAGATCTTTGCATATATCTAATACTTGATCATTTTCTGGATATAGCGCCTCTTGAGGAATTGGAGGAAACTGCTTCCCCCAAAAATCAGAGCTATTAGGTATCTCGTACTTTGCAAGCAATCGATTATTGAAGTCCAACTCTTGCTTGCTTTCATACTCATCCAAAACGTCTTCCGTACCGACAAGATAACCATCTTGGAAATATGGACGAAGTGCACTGGGCGGACAAATACTTAACAGCCTTATATTAACCAAGTCATGTTCCGAGTTATGAGACACTCTATTAGTTATATAAGGAAGCCCAAATACAAATACAAAAGCAGATTTCTCGACACATGAATTCAGGGCAAATGAGCAGGCAACCCTTATGGAGTGGGTAAAGTCAATCAGTGGTGTTCCACAGACTTCGTAATGCTGAAGAATGCTCCATTGAATATATTTTTTTCTTTTCAGCTCCTGGGTTCCGGGCAATTTCCTGCTCTCGAACGCATCAACAAGTAAGCGGCTTGCACCTTGTAAAATATCAAATCGATGCCTGACCTCCTTTTTGGACAAGTAGTCACCTCTGTAAATTGATGGATAGAATGTAGAAGATCCCGCCTTATTTCTGTAATCATAGTTTTGACCACGAAAGAAAAGAAGATAGTCTTTATTGAGGTATGAAAGTTTTGCTATTTCCTCTACCAACTCTCGATAATTATTGATCTTGACCGCGTCCGCTTCGGCTACACGCCTATTTCCAATTTTATTTTTTACCAACTCCGTAACATTTGATTCAATCTGCCTCATTTACTTTTCCCTTATAAACTTGACACAGATGCTGATTCCAATGTGCCCAGGCGATGTAACACTGGTCATTGTGTAGCAAAGCTTTGTTCATGGACGAAAAGTACAATCTCATAGCTCAGCCAGGCGTGAGGTCAAGCATAGCTATTCATTTGACATCTCATGGCTCGTCGCATGCTTCGACAGCGCGCTTCCTGTCGCGGCTATAGAGATTTTTTGGACTTTGCAATCTCACCTTACGAGAACACGCGTGCTGAGCGTCCGTATGGACACCAGCTAAAACGGCGGAGTAATTACGCTCCTATTCACGGCCTAACCAACCTAGGCATCTCCACCCCCTCCCCCAACCTCTCCACCCCCAACCGCACCCTCTCCCCACCCTGCTCAATCACCACCCCATCCCCCTCCACCGCCACCAACTTCACCCCAGGACTCACCCGTTCCCCCTGCAAAAAACTCCTCGGCGGCCCGTCGTTCAAACTCAAAATCGCCACCGCCCCGCGACTCCCCGCCATCACGCCGCTGACCTTGATCTCCACCGGCGCCGTGCGATTGGAAAACCACTGCAACGCGGGATTGTCACTGCGCGCAGCGAGCAATTGCGGGGTGGCGGCCGGGGTGTGGGATTCGGCGGTGGTCAGAAGCAGGGATGACCAGGTGGCGATGCCGACCAGGGCGGCCAGCAGTGCGGCGGCCTGGATGATTTGGGGGGGTGAAAAGCGTGCGGTGTATCTCATGGGCTGAATCTCCTTTTAGTCCCGGTGACCAGATTACGCGGCAATTCTCACGGTTTTATTTCACACGCCTTACATGTTGGCCGTGCAGGATGGTTTTTTGGACGGGGCTGGACGCAAGGGAGTGCGCATTCGATGAACCGGTGCAGGCAGCAGGGTTTTACGCTGATCGAGTTGATGGTGGTGCTGGTGATCATCGGTATCGCCAGTGCGGCGATCAGTCTGAGTATCAAGCCCGATCCGTTGCAGTTGCTGCGCAAGGACGCCGAGCGCGTGGCGCAGTTGCTGCAGATTGCCCAGGCTGAAGCCCGCGCGGATGGGCGGCCGATTGCGTGGTTGAGCGATGGCAAGGGATTTCGGTTCAGTCGGCGCAGTGACAGTGGCAAGGGTTTTGATCATTTCGATCGGGACCCGCAGTTGCGGCCGCGTCCCTGGCAGAGTCCGAAGCTGGAGGTGCGGGTGGAGCCGAAGCAGAAGGTGGTGCTGAACGCGGAGTGGATCAATCCGCCGCTGCAGTTGACGCTGTCTGACGGGCTCAATCGGTTGAGTGTGCTGCGCGATGCCTCGGGCCGGATTAGCGTGCAATGAACAGACAACAAGGTTTTACGCTGATCGAGGTGATGGTCGCGATTCTGTTGATGGCGGTGGTCAGTCTGATTGCATGGAAGGGGCTGGACAGTGTCACGCGCGCCGACAGCCTGTTGCGGGCGTTGAATCAGATGCAGCGGGATGTGGAAAGGTGAACAAAGGCGACTGATTTATTTCTGGAAATAAATCAGTCGCCATTTTTAACTTCAATTTCAGCCTTCATTGTTCCTGCTTTAGGCATTCGATTTTATGTCACATCGAATTACGCCTGACGATCGTGGAATTATTCTGCGAAGTCCTTGTAAGTATACGCATATTGGTTTTCACCCGTTCACTGTAAAATCTACGCTGCTCGCTGGTAAGCCGGTGCGTTTGCCATTTGAATCCTTTCATTTCTGGCGTACTCGGAACCCATTCTTGAATTCCTACAGGTGTGGAAATGGCAGCTGATGCCTCTGTATGCGCAATACGTCGAGATGATAGTTCCGCTTCGATGGCCTCCCTTCTATCTTTACTTACAGCACCACTTGCAAGCTCTCGATCTAAAGACCTTATAGCTTCATACCGAACATGCCCTTCGCTTTTAATCTTATAACTCTGACTTGTATGAACCTGAATTTCAAACTTAGTCTTTCCATCCGGAAGCAAAAAGTTTGCATTAATTCCTTTGTATGCCTGCCCCGAAGAAAAAGTATTTCGAATGAGCGCAGGTTTATAACCACTACTCCCCAGAACATAAAAAGACCTCACAACCCCTTGCAAAAAGTCTTGCTGTTCCTGCTCACTTATATCTCCTTTCTCGCCATATGGAAATCCTATCGTATAACGCAATACGTCATTCATCTGATTGGGTGGAGCGACGCTTAATTTTTGCGCCAGTGACTCAGCAGTTTTCAAACGATACTCTCGCCCATATAACGTGGCCCCTAGCTCAGCAGAAACCTGATCCAGTAAAGAAGTCACAGCGGGCTCATATTGGCTGATCTCATTTATCATGCCCCGAGCCACGTGCAGCCGTTCATCCGCAGGGACTATCTGATCCATTTCCGATGTTTTTAATCTATTGAGGCCGTGCGAATCAATATATGAGACCGGGTTATTCCCCACCATGCAGTAGCGATTTACTTCTTCAGCCGTTGGAGCAGGATCCGCACTGAGCCACCGAAAAAGCCAGGGTGCATAATACCGATAGCGATAATAATAAAGCCCTGTCGAATCGCGTTGTTTACCTGAATAGCGAATCGTTTTGTACTTGGCCTCGACCGCTGATCCAGAGGCCCACCAGGCCGTAGTTCCGAAAGAATGATATTCTTCTTGACTAATCAATCTTGCATCTTCGCTCAATTCAAGCAAAACACTACCCAGTTGATCGGAAAAACCAAATCGGAAACTGTCGTTGAGCAACCCTTCTGGTGGCCCCGAGTCCCAATGCAATATCTGAACCGTACCACCTTCGAGCTCCACACAAACAACTTGAAGCTGCTCACCCGCAACAAGATTTTCCCTAATCTCAAGACCAGGCAAATAGCTCACGACCGATGTACTAACTAATGACTTGGCTTTCTTCACGCTCAACTTTCGCAAACGACTGCTTGAACTATCATACTGATAAAACTCTTCATCATTTACGCCCTCCGCACGAACAACCTGACTGGCACGAACCAGTTGATTACGCGAATCCCAGTCCAATTCTTGGCCTTTGAGTAAGTTTTTCTGGTTACCGTTAAGATCAAATCCCGAATCTGGATCTGAATCATCTTCGCCTTCTTGCCAATAAAGGCTCCGATTCGTGCGTTCAGCCACTTTCATTTTCTTTTTATAACTGCCCTCACCGGCTTGATGATGCAGTTCTAAAAGATTATTGGCCGCATCGTAAACAAATGTATCCAGATAATTTCGCTGACGACTGGCATCACCAATAGGGGCCAACTCAGGCAAATCAGCCCCACCTGTCGCCAAGATACTTTCTTTACCTGACGCGGATATGAGTCGATAAAGCGTATCGTATTTATAGATCGCAATCGGTTCGATTATCTGATTTTTGAAATATTGCACCGATTGCGCCCGATCTTCTTTTTTAACCACATTGCCAACTGCGTCATAGCTGTATCTCAAATCCTGAAGCAATTGGCCGCTCGATTTTCGCACTTGACTTTGTCGTAGATATCCAGTGAGAGGGTCGAATTCTGTGCTGATAAGAATTCCCTTTCCGGATGTTTGGGAAACAACATTACCTTGTGCGTTGTAAACCATCGAAGAAGCTAGACAATGGGGCTTCGAAGTTCCTGCCAAGGTAAGCCAGACCTCAGTGGCCTGGCCACATATGTTAAAAACTCGTGAAACATCATTTCCCTTGGCGTCAACAAAATTAATTGTTTTACCTTCTGCATTTCGCACCCACTTCGTTTTGTAGCTCGACGACTCCAGCAACGCTTCACGCTCCGGTTCATTTTCAGGCCAATCCGGAACATTCATTGTCTTGAGAAATCGCTGTACCTCTCTAAGCGGCTGCGAATGCAGATCGTAGCCTTCCCAACTTCGACTACCTCCTGCATCGTCGTGGCGTAGAAGCCGTCCGCGCAAATTGTATGCGGGCTCTATTTCATTGCCCGCATACCGCAAACGTTCTATACATCCAAAAGGCTCATTCAGTGTTCGTTCGTGCAATTCCAACACACGTAACTGGTCATCGTAGACACGATGAAACTGGCTCCCACGTGAATCCCAAACATCCAGTGCTTGCGCCGCGTCCCCCACAAGAGTCAATCGTTGCCCCTCATCCACACTTCGCGTAAGGATGGGCAGACTGTTAAGAGTAAACGTCACGCGATCATTGGGTAAAACATCGTGACCTTGCTCGACCAGCGCCCACAAGCGAGGATCCCAGTTCGCAATCAATCGGGCAGACTGATCGAAGACTTGTCGACTGATTCGGCTTTGTACCATTTCATCTGGATCACACCGATAAAAGCCAATATTACGAATGACTAAACCACGCGGGTCAAAAACCTCAACTGTCGGCGTGTGAAAATGCGCATTGGCTACCATATTCATAACCCCAGACCATAGTTAAACACTCCCTCACACATACTTAACTGGCGGGCGCTCCTGCGGTTTAAAATCAAACCGATTTCTCGTTATCCTTTCAAGTTAAACATCTCATTGTGCAGGCAATTAATGCTTCATTTTTTTAAGACGCGCCACTGTCATAACTGACAGTTATTTAAATATTTTTAGAATAAAAAATTTAGCTATTATTCCATTCGACTGAAAACGAGAAAACGCTGTTTGCTTGTCCGTTCTATTTGTGCAGAGGCGTCTGAGCCGTTACCCCGGACGCCTTGTTTCAACTCCAAACGTTACTCTTCGATTCCAGTCACGGCCTAACCAACTTAGGCATCTCTCACCCCATCCCCCTCCACCGCCACCAACTTCCCCGTTTTATTTCACACGCCTTACATGTTGGCCGTGCAGGATGTTTTTTTGGGACGGGCTGGACGCAAGGGAGTGCGCATTCGATGAACCGGTGCAGACAACAAGGTTTTACGCTGATCGAGGTGATGGTCGCGATTCTGTTGATGGCGGTGGTCAGTCTGATTGCCTGGAAGGGGCTGGACAGTGTCACCCGCGCCGACAGCCATTTGCAGGCCAGTGGTGAGCAGAGCGACAGCCTGTTGCGGGCGTTGAATCAGATGCAGCGGGATGTGGAAATGCGCGCCGGGATCGAGCTGACGGAACCGAAGAAGGTCGGCACCGAGGATGAACCGGCGACAGCGCCGCCTGCCGTTACGGTGCGCAGCAGTGACAGCAAGGGGTTTCGGCTGGACATCATTCGGAGCGCGGCGGATCAGCCGGGGGCTTTGCAGCGGGTGCGCTGGTGGCTCAAGGGGGACACGTTGTATCGCGCGGTGGCGCCGGCGCGCAGTCGGTATCCGTTGCCGGCGCCGACGGCTGGGGTGGCGGTTTTGGGTGAGGTGAGTGATTTGCAGGTGCGGGTTTGGGAGGCGGACAAGGGGTGGCGGCAGTTGAGCGGGAATCGGCGGGAGGATCCGTTGGGGTTGGAGGTGCGGTTGACTCGGGAGACACCGCAAGGGCCGGAGAAGTACCGGCAAGTGATGGGACCCTTGCAGTGATCAGCTGAGAACGACTACGCCGCCCGGCAACTCGGTGCATTTGACGCCGTAGGCATCGCGGATCAGCGCGCCGACGCCGGCAAGTTGGTCGAGGGAGAAACGTGCTTGTACGCGGCGTTGGCCGAGTTCGCGGTTAAGCAACAGCAACATCCCCGGGCGGTAGCGGTTGATCTCGTCGATCATCTGGCTGAGGCTCGTGCCGTTGAACACCAGTACCTGCTGACGCCAGTTCATCACCGCCGCCGTATCGACGCTTTGCACAGTGCCGACCTGTTGCGCGTCATAGGTCAATTGCTGACCCGGCTCCAGTCGCAGGCTGCGACCTTCAACTTCCACATCTACCGCACCATCGAGGCACGTCACGCACACCTGCTGATCGAGGTTGCGCAGGTTGAACCTCGCCCTGCTCGCCCGCAACCAACCGCCACCGGCCTGCATCGCCATCGGCAGACGCGCGGTCTGCACTTCGACTTCGCCACTGACCAGTTCAAAACCCTGCACACCCTCGTCCAACGAACGCTGGTTGATGCGGGTCTGGGTGTTCAGTTCCAGGCTCAAACCATCGGCCGGTTCGACCCGGCGTTGCTGGCCGACTTCGGTGATGTAATCCGCGCCGAGCCCGGAGAACCCGCCCGGTATCGTGCCGCGAACCAGCAGGAACGCCGCCGATGCGGCAATCGCACCGCCGAGAAAGGCCCGGCGTCCAAACCGGCGTGGCGCCTGCATCGCTTCCGCCGCCGGTTGCAGCAGGTGCCACAAGGCCTTGCACTCTTCGAAGGCGCGGGCGTGTTCGGAGCTTTGCGCACACCACTGGCGCAGCGCTCGGGCGTCGGCGACCGTGGCGCGGCCGGAGGTCAGCAGGATCAGCCAGTCGCGGGCTTCGCTTTGCAGACGCTCGGCAGGCGTGGGCTCGGCAGGTGTCAGACGGAAGATGTTCAAACGCGCAGATACTCGACGGGTTGATCGGGAGCTTCATTCACTAGACGGTTTTCCGGCCCCGCGACCGAACCGCTGAAACACTTTTCTTTCCAGTTTGGCCGCGCAGTGTCCGAGGGCAGCCTTGATTTCCTTCTCGACCATGCGCGTGGAGATGCCGAAACGCTGGGAGATTTCCAGGTGCGGCGCTTCCTCCAGGCGTGCGGCGATGAAGATCCGGCGGCGTCGGGCCGGGAGTTCGTAGAGGGCGCTGAGTAGGGACTGGATTTCCTTTTGGCCGCCGACCACGCGCATCGGGTCCAGCGCTTCGTCGCCGACTTGCAGCAGTTCTTCGACTTCGCTGCCGGTGAGCAGCCGCGCATCGGCCTGGCGGCGGTCGGCGGCGATATTCAGAGCCATGCGATAGAGGTAGGCGTTGGGCCGCAGCAGGTTCGGCGGCGCTTCCATGCGGTCGACCCGCAGGTAGGTTTCGTGCAGCACGTCGTTGGCCAGGTCCTCCGAGCCGAGACGGCGTCGCAGGCGCACCCGAAAGTCCTCGTAGGACGTCAGGAACAGCTGGACCATCGAACTTTGTCCGGCGTCTTTCATCCCCCGGAAACTCCTTCCCATTGTGTGCATTCCATGCGCTTTCCTGACGATTCGGGTAACAACAGCAACGTGACTGGCTGGCGCAATGCGCCGGGTGTGGGCCGGTCGATCTTGAGCGTGTGAAAACTCTCTACCAGCGCTGCATCGCGCCGAACATCGCCGGTGGTGGTGACCAACCGGTTGTGCTGCACCACGCCGTCGCGGCCGATCCACAGCTGCAACACCGCGCGAAAACTGCCGGGGCGGGTCAGCGGCGAGCGGCACAGGTTGCGTTCAATCGCGGCCTGCACCGCTGTGGCGTAACTGCGGTTGACCGCTGCACTGGCGGGGGTCGGTTTCTCCGCCGGCATTGGCACTTCCTCGACTTGCGCAACCTGCAAGGTGAACGCGTCGTCGCGGCTGTACTTGGCCATCAACCCGCTGCCGCCGAGCATCCGGCGCAACGCTTCGGCAGCGGTGAATTCGCCATCCACCGCCAACGAACGTCGACCACGGCTCAACTGGCTGTCGACCAGCACCGCCATGCCGGTGGCGCGGCTGAACTGATCGAGGGCACGGGCCAGTTCCTGGGCCGGGATGTGCAGCGTCATGCGCATCGATGCCGGCATCGGGTCGGCGCCGGCGCGGCTCAGAAACAAGCCAAGCAGCAGCCCCAGACAGAGCTGGCGCATGAGCGCTGAGCGCACAACATCCTCCCTGGCACGGCCTCGCTGCACGGCTGATGTATCCCTGAAAACCGTCATCCTGAGGGCTGTTTATGAATCTGGTGTGACGGCCACTGCAAAAAAACCATCACGGGATCGACGCCGCCGTTGCACTAGACTCTTGAGCCAGAGCGGCCCCTTCGGGCCGGCCAGGAGGCACACATGAAATCACTGTGGACATTGGCGCTGAACGGGTTGGTTTTGACGCTGTCGGGCGGTGTACATGCCGAGCAGGCAGTGGGCTGCGTCGAGGTGACCGTGGGCGGTTACAAGGCGCCGAATTACGACTGCCTGAGCCAGCAGATGGGCAACAACCCCGATGGCGCGGCGGCTGCGCAGAAGAATCAGGAAGCGATGAATGTGCCGGTCAACAAGCGCCCGCCGAATCAGGTGGGGCTGGCGACGCCAGCGGCCACGTCGACGCGGATGGGCAACACGTTTGGCACGTCGGTCAAACCGCAGCGGCCACCGGCGAATCCCGGCGCTTCACCGCTGCTGGGCAAGTGATCAGTCGCTGGGAATCTGGCGGAAACTCACCGCCAAGCGATTCCAGCTGTTGATGGTGCTGACGGCCATGGTCAGGTCCACCAGTTCCGTCTCGTTGAACTGTTCCCGCGCCTGCTGGTAAACATCGTCAGGCACCCGGCTGTCCGCCAGCAGCGTGACGGCTTCGGTCCAGGCCAGTGCGGCCCGCTCGCGCAGGTTGAAGAAGCCGCTGTCGCGCCAGACCGCGATGGCGTACAAGCGCCGATCCGTCTCCCCGGCCCGCCGCGCTTCCACCGAATGCATGTCGGTGCAGAACGCGCAGCCGTTGAGTTGCGAGGCGCGGATCTTGATCAGGTGCAGCAGCGGCGGTTCGATGCTCAGGCTGCTGGTCAGCGCTTCCAGGGCAATCATCGCTTTCATGGCTTTGGGTGATGCGCTGTAGTAATCCAGACGCGGGGACATGGGCGGGCCTCGGGCAGCAGAAGAGTGATTTCACGGTAAGCGCTGATTCGGCAACGTTACAGCCCCAATTCCGCGAAAAAACGGCAGACCACTGAACCCAGCCAAACACGAAACCTGTGGGAGCGAGCAAGCCCGCTCCCACAAGGGTAAGTGTCCAATTCGAGGTTTTTACTCCGCGCAACTTCTGCCCCGCCCGCATTCGGGAGTAATCTGGCCGGCACATTCAATCGCCCGGAGAGCCCCCTCGGTATGGAGCTTCATGTCGTGATCAACGGCCGCAAGGACCTGGCCGGTCAGTTGTACCAGCAACTGCGCGGCGCCATTGAGTCCGGGCGTCTGGCCGCCGGCACCCAGTTGCCGCCCAGCCGTTTGCTCGCCGAGCAGTTGGGGATCTCGCGCAAGACCATTTCCGATACTTACGCGCAGCTCACTTACGAGAATTTCCTCACCGGCGTCATCGGCAAAGGCACTTACGTCAACGCCCGCTCGACGCCAGTCAAGCGCAAGCAAAGCCATTGCGAGCTGGCCAGTTCCGAGGTGATCGAGAGCTGGCGCAATCTGCCGGTGTTCCTGCGGCATCCGACGCTTGAGGGTTCGCTGCGTTATGACTTCATCGGCGGCGCCACCAGCAAGGGCCAGTTTCCCCAGGATGACTGGCGCCGCTGCGTCTCTCATGCGCTGCGGCAGATGGCCAATTCCAAAGGTTTCTACAGCGTGCCGGAAGGCCTGCCAGCGCTGCGCAATGCGATTGCCCGGCACATCGCGTTTTCCCGTGGCGTGAACTGTCAGGACGAAGACATCGTGGTCTGCAACGGCGCGCAACAGGCGCTGGACCTGATCACCCGCGTGTTGATTCGCCCCGGCAGTCTGGTGGCGATGGAAGATCCCGGTTACCCGCCGGCGCGGCTGCTGTTCGGCACCCATGGCGCCACCGTGGTCGGCGTGCCGGTGGATGCCGAGGGCATTCAGGTCGAGCGGATTCCCGAGGGCACGCGGCTGATTTACGTGACGCCGTCGCACCAGTTTCCGCTGGGCATGCCGATGAGTCAGGCGCGGCGCGAGGCCCTGCTCGAACGGGCCCATGAGCTGGGCGCGATCATCATCGAGGACGACTATGACAGCGAGTTCCGCTACGAGGGCCGCCCGACGGATTCGCTGCACAAGCTCGATCAGCGCGGCATCGTCGCCTACGTCGGCACCTTCTCGAAAACCCTGTTGCCGGAGCTGCGGCTCGGCTACGCGATCCTGCCGCCGGCGATCCTCGAAGCGGTGATCCGCGCCAAGCAGCTCACCGATCTGCACGCTTCCACCCTGCCGCAATGGGCGCTGGCCAAGTTCATCGCCGAAGGCTGTCTGCTCAAGCACATCCGCCGTTGCCACACCATTTATGCCCAGCGCCGCGAGCGGATTCTGGCGCGCATGGCCACCGACCTGTCGCCGTGGCTGGAAGCCGTGCCGCCCAGCGCGGGGTTTCACATGGCGGTGTTCTGCAAGGTGCCGATCGACTTGCCGCTGGTGATCGAACTGGCAAAAAAAGTCGAAGTCGGGCTGTACGCCATCGACGGCTTCTATTACCAGCAGCCGGCCAGAAGCGGGATGTACTTCGGATTTGGTGCCATCGAGACGCTGGACATCGACATCGCCCTCGACCGCCTGCGCGACATTCTGCAACAGGTCGTTGGGTAGATTGGTCTAAACGATTAACCGCCGATTGGTTATTGGTGATCCGGGGGTGCAGGCCTATCCTGCACAAGCGTTATCCCTCAATGAGCAGGATTCGTCCGGCCTGATTCAGGAGTGTGAGCAATGTCCAACGAAGTGATCAACACCGTACAGGTGCAGGCTGCAGCCGGCCGATCGGAGGAGCTGGGCAAGCAGTTGCAGAAGATCGTCGAAACCCTGCGCGAAACGCCGGGCTGCGATTCCTACATGGTCGACCGCTGCCCCGAGGACAGCCACCGCTGGACGGTCAGCGCCCGCTGGCAGTCGGAAGCGGCAATGCAGGCGCATTTCAATCGCCCGGAAGCCCAGGGCTTCATCGACCTGATCGACAGTCGTCTGGCCAATAGCGTGGATTTCAACTCTTTTCCAATCGTTTGACTTACTGACGCCATCGCTGGCAAGCCAGCTCCCACAGGTTTTGTATCGTTCGCATGATTAATGAACTGCACGAAATCTTGTGGGAGCCGGCTTGCCAGCGATGGCGTATTCGAAAGCGCAGAATCCCCCAGATTGGTCACCCGAACTTCCCGAACATTGGCCGTTTGAATACCCCGGCACGCGGACTACTGTGATTACCGACTCCCCCACTTATCAGGTGATCACGATGAAAATCCTGCACTTGCTTGCCGCCCCGCTCGCCGCTCTGGCCCTCACCATCAGCGCTTCGGCACTGGCCCACGGTACCGATGCCCCGTCCGAGAAAATCTCGGTGCTGCAGGATCAGATGCTGAAAAACGTCCCCGGCAAAAAAGCCATGATGATCGAAGTCGATTACAAACCCGGCCAGTCCTCCATCGCCCACAGACACGACGGCACCGCCATGGCCTACGTGCTCGAAGGCGAGATCGTTTCCCAGGTCAAAGGTGAGCAACCGATCACCTACAAGAAGGGGCAATACTGGTATGAACCCGCTAGTTCCGAACATCTGGTGTCGAAAAACGCCAGCAACAGCAAGCCGGCCAGGTTGCTGGTGTTCATGGTGCTGTCACCCGACGAGCAAGTATTGATCCCATTGAAAAACTGATGGTTGTTTAACCAGCCATAAATGAAAGGCGCAAAACATTGATTGGCGCCTTTTTTATTTCACGCGGCAATTAATCAAAAATACTTACAACCAATAAAACTATGACATGACAGTCATTCAGCAAATTGTCAGGTTGTTTTCAGTTGGGCGGGAGTAGTCTGAAGCGACTGTCGCCGGTTCTGTTTAATCAACCCCGACATGCCTGACTTTCCGACTGAAGTTGCTTCACGGGAGACTCACCATGAAACTTGCATTTGCCAGTACTCTGGCGATATCGGTTTTAGCCTTGTCAGCCTGTTCTGTTCCAACCGCTCCGAAAGCGGTTTCCTCCCTCGATACGCTGTTCAACCAACCGGTGGGACGCAGCAGCGCCACCCAGGTCAAAAGCGGTCCCGGTGTCTCGCTGGGTGTCATCTACAGCCCAAGCACCCAGGCCAACCGCGACTATTTGCGCAACTACCAGGCCAACGCCGGCACCGGTTTCGGCCAGAGCTTGCTGGTGCAGCCGATCCATGACGCCTACGTCGCCACCTCGAAACCGGACATGGCGGTGGATTGGGTCAAAGCCTCGCTGCAACGCCAGTTCGGCTCGGTGACGGTGTACCCGGACATGCAAAGCCTGCGCGCGGCCAATCCGGACGTGGTGGCGATCGTCGACACGCACAGCCAGTTGATTACGTCGCGCAGTTCGGACGTCAAAGCGGATGTGAGTGCGGACTTTTATGACGGGAAGTTCAACTATATCGGCACGGCCAAAGGGACGGATGCCAGAGCGCTGAGTCCGTTATGGGCGGATTACAAACGTTCGGAAGATATCGTGGCGGATATTAATGAACAGCAGAATGTGCAAGTTCGGGCGCTGCAGAAGTTTGACCAGTCGCTCAGTAATTTATTGACCAGGTCGACAGATAAAGTGTCGATGCTTGATAACAAACAAACACATAAGTTGCAGTGACAAATAGGGCCCAATCGCTGGCAAGCCAGCTCCCACAAATATTCTATTGTTCCAGATACCTGTGGGAGCTGGCTTGCCAGCGATAGGGCCGGAACAAACAACACGAATCCAACAGACATAAAAAAGCCCCGGCATCTCACGACACCGGGGCTTTTTCATTCAACGGCTACTCAAGCAAGCTCAAGCTCCGCAGTCGCCGCAGCAGGCACGACCGCCTGACCGCTCAGCGCCACGTCGTTCAGCTCGCGGTTGGCCACCGCGTACATGGCGTAGTCGGTGCCGCTGGCGGCACGGATTTCCACCAGCATGGCGCGCCAGCGTTCGATCATGGCGTCGTTCTGCTTCATCCACAGAGCCAGACGGGTTTCCACGTCCGAATCACCGCCGCCCGCTTGCAGAACGGCGATGGTGATCGCGCGTTGCTGCCAGTCGACGTCGTCGCGGAACGCTTCACGGGCCAGAGCCTGCCAGTTGTTTTCAACCGGCAAGGCGCTGATCTGCGAAATGTACCAGGTGATGTCCAGCGCGCTGCCCACGGCGAAGTACGCCTTGGCCACTTCGGCTGGATCCTGACCGGTGACGTCGGCCGCTTCGATGATCGGCAGCAGCGTGTAGAGGTGGGTAGTCCCCGCCACCATACGCGCCAGCAGTTCCGGAACACCGGCGGCGACGTACGCCTGATAACGCTCTTGCCAGTTCTCGCGGATTTCGCCGCTCAGCAGCTCGTCCAGCTTCAGGCCCAGCTCTTTCAGGTGCGGACCGAAATGCGCGACGTCACGGGCAGCGTTCTGCTCGTTGCGACGGGCACGCAGGAACCAGCGCGTAGCGCGACGGCCCAGACGCATCAGCTCGTCCATCAGCTCCAGTTGCACGTCAGCGGAAACCTGGTAGTCCAGCGCTTCAATCTGACGGAACCAGTGCGGGAGGTGGAAGATGTCGCGCACGATCACGTAAGCGCCCGCCACGTTCGCCGGGGTCATGCCGGTGGACTCTTTGAGCCTTTGAACGAAGGTGATGCCCATGTGGTTGACCAGATCGTTGGCGATCTGGGTGCTGACGATCTCGCGCTTCAGGCGGTGACGACGCATGGCTTCGGAGAACTTGCTGACCAGGGTCGGCGGGAACGCCGTTTCCATGTCGCGAGTCAGGTAGTCATCGTCCGGCACCAGGGAGCCCAGCAGCTGCTCCTTGAGGTCGATCTTGCTGTACGAGATCAGCACCGACAGTTCCGGACGGGTCAGGCCATGGCCTTCGGCAACACGTTCGGCCAGTTGCTCTTCGGTCGGCAGGAACTCGATGGCGCGATCCAGCTTGCCACGGCCTTCCAGGTCGCCCATCAGACGCTTGTACTCGGCGATGCGCGCATAAGCGCGGCGGGCCGCCAGGGACAGGGCCTGAGTCTGCTTGTAGTTGTTGCCCAGCACCAGACCACCGACTTCGTCGGTCATGCTCGCCAGCAACTGGTTGCGTTGCTTGTCGGTCATGTCGCCGGCCTGAACCACTTCGTTCAGCAGGATCTTGATGTTCACTTCGTGGTCGGAGCAGTCCACGCCACCGGCGTTGTCGATGAAGTCGGTGTTGGAACCGCCGCCATTGAGACCGAACTCCACACGACCCAGTTGGGTCATGCCGAGGTTACCGCCCTCGCCCACCACTTTGCAGCGCAGTTCGTTGCCGTTCACGCGCAGTGCATCGTTGGCCTTGTCGCCGACATCGGCGTGGCTTTCGGTGCTGGCTTTGACGTAAGTACCGATACCGCCGTTCCACAGCAGATCCACCGGCGCCTTGAGCAAGGCGTTCAGCAGTTCGGTCGGGGTCAGCTTGTCGGCCTGGATGTCGAAGCGCTCTTTCATCTGTGGCGAGATGGCGATGCTCTTCGCGCTGCGCGAGAAGATGCCGCCGCCTTCGGACATGATGCTGGTGTCGTAGTCGGACCAGGCCGAACGCGGCAGGTCGAACATGCGCTGACGCTCGACGAAGCTGGTGGCCGGGTTCGGGTTTGGATCGATGAAGATGTGCATGTGGTTGAACGCAGCAACCAGTTGCAGCTTGTCGGACATCAACAGGCCGTTACCGAACACGTCACCGGCCATGTCGCCCACGCCGACCACGGTGATGCTGTCTTCCTGGACATTGATGCCGCGCTCGCGGAAGTGGCGCTGTACGCCAACCCACGCGCCCTTGGCGGTGATGCCCATTTTCTTGTGGTCGTAACCGGCCGAACCACCGGACGCGAACGCATCACCCAGCCAGAAGCCGTAGTCGATGGCGATGCCGTTGGCGATGTCGGAGAAGGTTGCAGTGCCCTTGTCCGCCGCGACCACCAGGTACGGGTCATCGTCGTCATGACGCACGACGTTGACCGGCGGTACCAGTTTGCCGTCCTTCAGGTTGTCGGTAATGTCCAACAGACCCGAAATGAAGATGCGGTAGCAGGCGATGCCCTCGGCCGCGATCTCGTCACGGCTGCCGCCCAGTGGCAGGCGACGCGGCAGGAAGCCACCCTTCGCACCCACCGGCACGATGACCGAGTTCTTCACTTGCTGGGCTTTTACCAGGCCGAGAACTTCGGTACGGAAGTCTTCTTCACGGTCGGACCAGCGCAGACCACCACGAGCAACGTTGCCGAAGCGCAGGTGCACGCCTTCGACGCGTGGCGAGTAAACGAAGATTTCGAACTTCGGCACCGGTTTCGGCAGTTCAGGAATCAAGTGCGGGTTGAACTTGAAGCTGAAGTACGACTTGTTCTGGCCGTTGGCGTCGGTCTGGTAGAAGTTGGTGCGCAGGGTCGCTTTGATCAGGTCGAGGTAACGACGCAGGATGCGGTCTTCGTTGAGGACTTGAACGTCGTCCAGCGCGCTCAGGATGGCCTGTTCCAGACGCTGTTGCTTGTCGTCCAGATCATCGCTGCCGAGCTTGCGGGCCAGGTAGAAACGGGTCTTGAACAACCGGGTCAGTTCGCGAGCGATGTCGGTGTGGTTGTTCAGGGTGCTGGCGATGTAGCCGAGGTCGAAGCCCAGGCGGATCTGCTTCAGGTAGCGGGCATAGGCACGCAGCAGCGCAACGTCGCGCCATGGCAGGCCGGCGGTCAGCACCAGACGGTTGAACGCATCGTTCTCGGCATCGCCACGGACGATGTGGACGAACGCGTCCTGCAGGGTGTCGTTGAGTTGCTGGATATCCAGGTCCAGGCCTTCGGCGGCGGTGAACGCGAAGTCGTGGATCCAGAACTCGCGGCCGTTGGTGTGACGCAGACGGTACGGGAATTCACCCAGCACGCGCAGGCCGAGGTTTTCCAGGATCGGCAGTACGTCGGACAGTGCCAGCGGGGTATCGGCGTGATACAGCTTGCAGTGCAGCTCGCGTGGGCCGGAGGCCAGCGGCTGGTAGAAGCTCATGGCCAGCGGCTTCTTCTCGCTCAGGTTGAGCAGGTGCTGCATGTCGACAACGGCCGAATGCGCGGCGAAACGCTCGCGGTAGCCGGCCGGGAAGCCTTTCGGGAAATCAGCCAGCACGTTGGTGCCGTTGGCTTCGCCGAAGGTTTCGACGGTCAGGGCGGCGTAGTCGTCCTGCCAGCTGCGGCAAGCCTGGATCACTTCGTTTTCCAGTTGCAGTGGGTCGATGTCGATGCGGTTTTTCGGGTCGACGCGCAGGATCAGTTGCACGCGGGCCAGCACGGACTCGGAGAAGAATGTCCAGAATTCGCAGTCGGAGGCTTTCAGGCGCTCCATCAGCACTTGCTGGATCTTCTGGCGAACTTCGGTGGAGTAGATGTCGCGCGGCACGTACGCCAGGCAGTAGCAGAAACGACCGTACGGGTCTTTGCGCAGGAACACGCGGATCTTGTTGCGCTCCTGGATCTGCACGATCGACATCACGGTGCTGAACAGTTCGTCGACCGGAGTCTGGAACAGGTCGTCACGCGGCAGCACTTCCAGAACCTGCGCCAGTTCCTTGCCCAGGTGAGCCTTGGCCTGGAAGCCGGAGCGACGCTCGATTTCCTCGACCTTGCGGCGGATGAACGGGATGACACGCACGCTTTCGCCATACACCGACGAGGTGTACAGGCCCATGAAGCGGTGTTCCTTGATCACTTTGCCGTCGGCATCGAGTTCGCGGATCGACACGTAATCCGGGTAGGCCGGACGGTGTACGCGGCTCGGGTGCGCGGCCTTGGCGAACGACAGCAGGGTCGGTTCGCGCAGGTAGGCAACGGCGTAGTCTTCGATGCGCAGCTCGTCATAGGTCATGCCGGTGCGCAGCAGTTTGGTCAGGCCGAGGAAGGAATCCTGGTCGTACTTGATGTGACCGCCATCCGGCTCATCGGTCACGGTGAATTCTTCGTAGCCGAGGAAGGTGAAGTGGTTGCCCACCAGCCATTCCAGGAAGCTCTTGATTTCGTTCTTTTCGTCCGCATCGACGGCGAATGCGCTGTTATCGAGCTTGGTGAGGATTTCCTGCACCTTGGCCTTCATCGGCTCGAAATCGGCGACCGCGACGCGGACTTCACCCAGGACCTGTTCCAGTTCCTTGGTCAGCACATTCAGTTCGGCCGCGTTGGCGCAGCGGTCGATTTCCAGGTACATCAGCGACTCGTGCAGCACGCCTTCGCCGGTGGTGCCTTTTGGCAGGATTTCCAGCAACTCGCCCTTGCTGCCACGACGCACGCTGAGCACGGTGGTCTGCAGGGTGTGGATGCTGTAGCCGCGACGGTTCAGCTCGGTACGCACCGAGTCCACCAGGAACGGCAAGTCATGGTGCAGCACTTCGACCGCGGTGTGGGTCGACTGCCAGCCGTGACGTTCGTAATCGGGGTTGTAGACGCGCACTTGCGGTTGCGCGTGATCGAAGCGCTCAAGCAGGCGCCACGCAGAAAGAGTACAGCCAGCGAGGTCGGAGAGGCGACGTTGGGTCAGCTCGTCCAGGGAAATGATGCCGAAGAATTGTTCAGCGAACAGCGCCACTTGTGGCAGTGCCTGTTCACTGATGTGCTGCGCCAGTGCCGCTTGCAGTTGGTGCTGGAAGTCGGCTTTGCTGGCTGCGGTGAAGAACGCCATCTGTGGTACTCCGCTTGGGCTTGTTATTGATGGAAAGCGTCGCGTACAAAACCCCTTTCGGGGCGTTCCGTCGCCCTGTTCCTGATTCTCGGGCAGAGGAAACAGGGTGACAGGTGGGTGAAGCTGGACGAGACACTCAGGTCACATTCACCTTCCATGAATGGGCATCTGCAAAAACGACTGCCCGGCGCCGCTCGCGGGGCCATGGCAATGCCTTTACGGGTGCCCATCCGTTGCGCAGCTTAATGGGTGCGACAATGTGTCTGCTTGCGGTGCTGCGACATATTCGGTCATTGGCACGTAAACCAAGGCCTGCGCATCGATAAACACTAGCATTCATGGGGCGGAACGCCGGTCTGAATGCCCGTTTTTACGGTACAGGCGTGCCAGGAATGACCATTGACCTGTGTCGCGTTCACGACACATCCTCTGACACTCTCACATGCAGAAATTCCCGGGGGCTGGCAGAATCGCGCCCAATTGCGACCAACAAGCCCGCCGAGGCAGGAATTCCCCATGCAAATGACCACCGCCCTTTTGATCGTCAACCCGTGCGACGACGAAGAAGACAACATGGCCATGCTCTGCTGCCACAGCGACAAGGGCGACATGTTCCTGATGAGCCGCTACCCGGACGAGGACGAGCTGGAGATCACGCTCGATGGCGAGCCGTCGACCCTCGATGGCGTGAAAGTCACCCTGACCAAGACCCTGCTGAAGATCGAAATCGCCGCGGCGGATGCCGATGCGTTGAATGGCGATGATGTGCTGGAAATCACCTTCAACCCGGACATGGTGGATCTGGCCGAGGTCGAGGAAACCCTGAAGAACATTCTTGATGGTACTGGCACCTATATCAGCCAGATTTGATGGCGTCTGAACTGGCCTCATCGCTGGCAAGCCAGCTCCCACAATGGACCGTGTCTTACTGACAGAACGCGGTCAATGTGGGAGCGGGCTTGCTCCGGGCGGCGTTCCGACGAAAGGGCCCTCGACAACACCGCACCTCCCCCGCCCTACAAAATTCCAACAATTGCCCCGGTCATTTCCCGCACTTTGCGCAAAATGCCGTTAGTCGCCACCCCCTGCGATGGATTAAAGTAACGCCCCCAGCCCCGGCGTTATCCGAACGCCTGTGGCCACCCTTTCCAGGAACAGTCATCGATGGAACATCGTGAAGCGCTGCTGGCGCTGCGAACCTTTCTTTCAACGCAGATTCTCGGCCAGGAAAAACTCATCGAGCGCTTGCTCATCGCCCTGCTCGCCGACGGCCACATGCTGGTCGAGGGCGCTCCGGGTCTGGCCAAGACCAAAGCGATCAAAGAGCTCGCCGAGGGCATCGAGGCCCAGTTCCATCGCATCCAGTTCACCCCGGACCTGTTGCCGGCCGACATCACCGGCACCGAGATCTATCGCCCGGAAACCGGCAGTTTCGTGTTCCAGCAAGGCCCGATCTTCCACAACCTGGTGCTGGCGGACGAAATCAACCGCGCCCCGGCCAAGGTGCAATCGGCGCTGCTCGAAGCCATGGCCGAACGTCAGGTCAGTGTCGGGCGCAGCACTTACGAGCTGTCGCCACTGTTTCTGGTGATGGCCACGCAGAACCCGATCGAGCAGGAAGGCACCTATCCACTGCCCGAAGCCCAGCTCGACCGGTTCCTGATGCACGTGAAAATCGGCTTCCCGGACGCCGCCGTCGAACGCCGGATCCTGCAACAGGCCCGGGGTGAAGCCCTGAACGGCGAAACCAAGCCTGAGCGTCGGGTCAGCCAGCAGGCGATTTTCGCCGCCCGAAAGGAAATCCTCGGTCTGTACATGGCGGACGCCGTGGAGGAATACCTCGTGCAACTGGTCATGGCCACGCGCAACCCGGCCAAGTTCGACCCGGAAATGGCCGAATGGATCGCCTACGGCGCCAGCCCGCGCGGCTCGATCGCCCTCGACCGCTGCGCCCGCGCCCACGCCTGGCTGGCCGGTCGCGACTTCGTCAGCCCGGAAGACATCCAGGCCGTGCTGTTCGACGTGTTGCGTCACCGCATCATTCTGTCGTTCGAGGCCGAAGCCGCCGGCATCGACCAGGACCGGGTGGTGCAACGGATTCTCGACGTCGTAGCCGTCGCTTGACCCCCATGAACGCCTCCCTGCCGTCCGAACCGGGTATCCGCATCTCTCTCGCCGAATTGATCGAGATGCGCCACCGCGTGCGCGAAGTGCAGCTGTTTTCCACGCCGAGTCAGCGCAGCCCGCTGATCGGCCTGCACCACTCCAAATTCCGTGGTCGTGGTGTGGACTTCGATCAGGTGCGGGTCTACCAGGCCGGCGACGACGTGCGCACCATCGACTGGCGCGTCACCGCGCGGACGCAGGAACCGCACACCAAACTGTTCCATGAGGAACGCGAACGGCCGATTTTCATCATGGTCGAGCAAAGTACGCGGCTGTTCTTCGGCTCCGGGCTGATGTTCAAGTCGGTGCTTGCAGCGCAGGCGGCGGCGCTGATCGGCTGGGCCGCGCTGGGCCACAACGACCGGGTTGGCGGACTGGTGTTCGGCGACAACGAGCATTACGAAATCAAGCCGCGTCGCAGCAAGCAGAGCCTGTTGCAACTGCTCAACCGCTTGGTGAAGGTCAATCAGTCGCTGCACAGCGAGCGGGAGCCGGATCGCGATGCGTTTGGCGTGGCGCTGCGCCGGGCCCGGGAAGTGCTGCGACCGGGCAGTCTGGTGATCGTGATCTGCGACGAACGCGCGCTGTCCGACAGCGCCGAACAACAATTGAGCCTGCTGTCGCGTCATTGCGACCTGCTGATGCTGCCGCTGTCCGATCCGCTGGATCATGCCCTGCCCGCCGCCGGCCTGCTGAGATTCGCCGAGCGCGGCGCGCAACTGGAACTCGACACGCTCAACTTCGACCTGCGCCAGACCTATCGCGCCCAGGCCGAAGCGCGGATCGCTCGCTGGGAACTGCTCGCGCAGAAGCTCCGCGTGCTGCTGATGCCGCTGAGCACTCAGAGCGAAATGGTCGAACAGATGCGCGAATTCCTTAACCCGCAACGTCCGGGGAAAGGTCGATGAACGGCCTCGAACAATTGCAACCACTGATCTCCCCACCACCGATTGCCTTCTGGCCGCCGGCACCGGGCTGGTGGCTGCTGCTTTTACTGTTGCCGGTGATCGGCTTTGCGGTCTGGCGTCTGCGGCGTTTCATTCCGATCAAGAAAAAACCGATCGTGCGCGCCGAACTGCCGCTCGACCCGGTGCGCATCGCCGCACTCGCCGAACTGGCGCAGATGCCCAAACCCTACGACGGCGCCCCGGCCGGGGCCTGGCTGCAGCAGCTCAACGGCCTGCTCAAGCGCCTGTGCCGCAACCACTATCCCTACAGCCAGAGCCATACCCTCAACGGCCGCAAATGGCTGGCGTTCCTCGACAACCGTTGCCCCGCCGCCGGCCTGACCCGCTGGATGGTGCTCGTCGAAGGCGCCTACAAACCCGAGTGCAAACTCGACGACAAAGCCATCGCCGGCCTGACCCAGGCAGTCGACACCTGGATCCGCAAACATGTTTGAGTTCGCCTGGCCGTGGATCTTTGTGCTGTTGCCGCTGCCGTGGCTGATGCGCCTGGTGCTGCCGGTGGCCGACAGCGGCGAACCGGCGTTGAAAGTGAGTTTCCTCGGTGACCTCGAAGGCCTCGCCCGCCGTCGCGCCCGGGCCAATCTGCCGGCGTGGCGCCAACAGGCGCCGTTTCTGTTGTTGTGGCTGATGCTGCTGACCGCCGCCGCCCGCCCGCAATGGCTCGGCGAACCGCTGCCGATTGCCGCCAGCGGTCGTGATCTGCTGGTGGCGGTGGACGTGTCCGGCTCGATGGATTTCCCGGACATGCAATGGAACGACGAAGACGTCAGTCGCCTGTCGCTGGTCCAGCATTTGCTCGGTGATTTTCTTGAGAGCCGCGATGGCGACCGGGTCGGCCTGATCCTGTTCGGCAGCCAGGCCTACCTGCAAGCACCATTGACGTTTGACCGGCGCACCGTTCGGGTCTGGCTCGATGAAGCGCGGATCGGCATCGCCGGCAAGAACACCGCGATTGGTGACGCCATCGGCCTGGCCCTGAAGCGCCTGCGCATGCGTCCAGCCCAGAGCCGGGTGCTGATTCTGGTCACCGACGGCGCGAACAATGGCGGCGAAATCGACCCGCTGACCGCCGCAAAACTGGCTGCCAGTGAAGGCGTGAAAATCTACCCGATCGGGATCGGCGCCGATCCTGAAGAAAGCGGCGCCACGGCGTTGCTCGGCGGCAACCCGACTCTCGATCTCGACGAACCGGCGCTCAAGGCCATTGCCGAGGTCACCGGCGGACGCTACTTCCGCGCCCGCGATGGCCAGCAGTTGCAAGCGATCAAGGACACCCTCGACCAGCTCGAGCCGGTGACCCAGCAACCTACCCAGGCCCGGCCGGCGCAGGCGTTGTATCAGTGGCCGCTGGCGTTCGCCCTGCTGCTGAGCATCTTGCTGGTGGCCCGCGTGTTGTGGCCGGACAACCCGCTGCAACGGCTATTCACCAAGGAGCTGTATCTGCAAAGCCCCCTGCCTGACTGGCGCGAGCGCCTCAAGCGCCTGCGTTTGCGGAGGCGCCGATGATCGCCCTCTGGCCGCACTGGTTCCGCCCCTGGTGGCTGTTGCTGCTGCCGGTGCTCGGCTGGCTGATCTGGCAGCTCTGGCACCGACAGAAACGCGCGGGTCGCTGGCAGATGATTCTGCCGCCGGCCTTCCACGCCACGCTGCTCAGTGGTGGCAGCGGTCGTGACAGCAAGTTGCCCTGGGTCGCCCTGAGCGTGGCCTGGCTGCTGACGATTCTGGCGTTGCTCGGGCCGAGCTGGGAACGGGTCGAACAGACCAGCCAGAAGCCCGCCGACCCGTTGGTGGTGGTGCTGGAACTGACCCCGGAAATGCTCGCCACCGATTCACCGCCAACCCGGCTGGAACAGGCCCGGCGCAAGCTGTTCGACCTGCTGAAAGTGCGCAGCGATGCCCAGACCGCCATCGTCGTTTACGCCGGCAGCGCCCATACGCTGGTGCCGCTGTCGGATGACCTGGCAACCAGCCGCAATCTGCTCGACGCGCTCAAGCCTTCGCTGATGCCGGAAAGCGGTCATCGCGCCGATCTGGCGGTGAGCAAGGCGCTGGCGTTGCTCAAGCAAGGTGCGTTGGGTCAGGGGCGGATTCTGCTGATCGGCTCTTCGCTGTCGGAAGAAGAACGCCAGGGCATTCGTCATGCGCTGAGCGGCCAATCGGCGCAGTTGTTGATGCTCGGCATCGGCACCGCCGAGGGCGCGCCGATTGCTCAGGAGGACGGCAGTTTCCTCAAGGATGCCCAGGGCGCGATCCGGGTGCCGCAACTCGACAGCACGGGCCTCGGCGCATTCCTCAACGCGGTCGGCGGCGAGTACCGCAGCGCACGGCTGGATGAGTCCGATCTGGGCGACCTCGGCCTGCTCGATGGCCCGCGCAGCCTGCGCAACGATGGCCAGACCGTGCGCCTCGACACCTGGGCCGATCAGGGTTACTGGCTGCTGTTGCCGCTATTGTTGCTCGCCGCGTGCGCCGGGCGCCGTGGCTGGCTGTTCTGCCTGCCGTTGCTGCTGGCATTGCCGCAACCGAGCTATGCCTTCGACTTTGAAGACCTGTGGCTGCGTCCCGATCAACAAGGCCTGCACCTGCTCAAACAGAAGCGCCCGGCCGAAGCGGCGAAGCATTTCGAGGATCCGCAATGGCAAGGGGTGGCGTTGTACGAGGCCGGCGACTACAGTGGCGCCGCTCAGCGTTTCGCCGAGGGCAATGACGCCCACGCCCACTACAATCGTGGCAACGCCCTGGCCAGAAGCGGCGAGCTGGAAGCGGCGCTGGACGCCTATGAACAAGCTCTGGAACGCCAGCCGGATCTGCGTCCGGCGCTGACCAACAAGGCGCTGGTGGAAAACCTGCTCAAACAGAAAAACGCCCCGCCACCGGCCGAACCGCAAGACAAACCGGCGCAGCCAAACATACCGGGCGACGAACCACCGCCAGCGACCGCTCCGCCGCCAGCGGTCAAAAGCGAAACCCACAGCGAGCCGCAAACCGGCGAGTCCGCCAGCGAGCCGCCGCCGACCACTCCGCCGCTGCCGGGTGCCAACGAGTTGCCGGACAGCGAACCGGGCGAGGAACAGAACACTGCGCCGCTGCTGCGCCCCAATGAGGACAACCTCGAAGGCGAGCAACAGCAGGCGCTGGAACAATGGCTGGGCAAGATCCCGGATGACCCGGGCGAACTGCTGCGACGCAAATTCTGGTACGAACAGCAACAACATCAGGATCAGGAAAACATTCGATGACCCGTTTCACCGCTCTCTTGCTGCCCCTGCTGATCTGCACGGCCACCGCCCAGGCGGCCGAGCTGACGGCCAGTGTGGATCGCAGTCGCCTGAACTCCGGCGAGACGGTCGAACTCACCCTCGAATCCAACGATGTCACGCAGTTCGGCAAACCGGACCTGAGCCCGCTGGAGCCGCTGTTCGAAGTGCGCGGCACGCGTCAGGTCAACCAGTTGAACACCCTCAACGGTGACAACCGCGCCACCACTCGCTGGATCATCACCCTGCTGCCCAAGCAGAACGGCAGCGTTGAAATTCCGCCGCTGAAACTGGGCGACGTCGAGAGCCAGCCGATCACCGTGCAGGTGATCGAGAGCGACACCCGCGAAGAGAACAACGCCCGCGAACCGGTGTTCATCGAGGCCAGCCTCGACCAGACCAGCGTTTACGTGCAGGCCCAGGCCATCCTGACGTTGCGCATCTACCATTCGGTGTCGCTGTACGACGACAGCAGCCTGACGCCGTTGCAGATCGCCGACGCGCGCATTGAGCAACTGGGCGACATGCGCACCTACGAAAAAGACATCAACGGCGTGCGCCACGGCGTGATCGAGATGCGCTATGCGATCTATCCGCAGCACAGCGGTTTGCTGAGCATCGCCCCGCAGACTTTCAGCGCCACACTGGTCGATACCCAGCCCTCGCAGGACGCCACGGCGCAGGGGCCGAAACCGGGCAAACTGATGCGCGTCAGCTCCAGCGCCACGTCGCTGACGGTCAAACCGAAACCGATGACCTACCCCAGCGATGCACCGTGGCTGCCGGCCCGCAGCCTGAGCCTGAGCGAAAGCTGGAACCCGGAGCCGGAACACACTCAAGTCGGCGACTCCCTGACCCGCAGCCTGACCCTCAAGGTCGAAGGACTGGCCAGTTCGCAACTGCCCGCCCTGCCCGCCACCGAAGCCAACGGCCTGCGCCGCTACCCGGATCAACCGGTGCTGAACAATCAGAGCAGCGACCGCGGCCTGATCGGTAGCCGTGAAGAACGCGAAGCGCTGGTGCCGAGCCGCAGCGGCTCGATCGAATTGCCAACGGTGGACGTGGTCTGGTGGAACACCTTCGAAGATCACCTGGAACACACCAGCCTGCCGGCGCGCACCCTGCAAGTGGCAAACAACCCGAGCCTGCAAGTCGACACCCCGGCGGGCAACGCGCAACCGCTCAGCGCGGCCGACAGCGAAGCCTTGTGGTGGTGGAAACTCAGCACGTTCTTTTTCGCCTGCACCACCCTGCTCGGTTTCGGCCTCTGGTGGCGTGCCCGCTGGCAACCGGCGATCCTGCGCGCCGCACAAACCGGCCCGAGCCCGCGCACCCTGCTCGACGACATCAAACGCGCCAGCCAGGCCAACGACCCCCACGCCACCCGCCAGGCCCTCGACGCCTGGGCCCGTCAGCAACCGGAAACCCTGGCGGACATGGCGGCGCGGTTTGTGCCGCTGTCGGATGCGCTCGATGGGCTGAACGGTGCGCTGTACAGCGAGACCGGGCAGCATTGGCAGGGTGAGGATCTGTGGCGGGCGATCCGGACGATTCCGACGGCGGAGCGGGTGCAGGATCCGGTGGGCGATAGCGGGTTGCCGCCGCTTTATCCGAAGTAGTTGCAGTCCAATAGAGGCTTTGCCCTTAAACTCTCTTCTTTTTTCGCCGCGTTTTTTTCCGTCGGCCATCACCTCTTTATATTGCGGAGTCAGCCTTGCGTCTGTTTCACACCTCCGACTGGCACCTTGGGCAGAACCTGCACGGCCAGGAGCGCGATTTCGAGCACGCCTGTTTTCTCGAGTGGCTGCTGCGCCAATTGAAGCTGGCTCAGCCGGACGTCCTGCTGATCGCCGGCGACATCTTCGACACGGTCAATCCGCCGGTCAAAGCCCAAGAACGCCTCTACGATTTCATCGTCAGCGCCCACGAACAGCAGCCGTTGCTGACCATCGTGATGATCGCCGGCAACCACGATTCCGGCTCGCGGATCGAACTGCCCGCGCCGTTGATGCGGCGCTTGCGCACCCATGCGCTGGGTCGGGTGTTGTGGCTGGATGACGGGCAACTGGATGCGGAGCGTCTGCTGTTGCCATTGCCGGACGCCACTGGCGAAATCGCCGCGTGGTGCCTGGCATTGCCGTTCCTGCGGCCTGCCGAAGTGACCGGTGCGCATCTGGGCGACAACTATCTGCGCGGCATCGGGCAGGTACATGAATGGCTGATCGAAGCGGCGAATGCCAAGCGCCAGCCTGGCCAGGCACTGATCGCTATCAGCCACGCGCACATGGCCGGCGGCTCGGTGTCGGAAGACTCCGAGCGCAGTCTGATCATCGGTAACGCCGAAGCCCTGCCCGCCAGCCTGTTCGGGCCGAGCATCAGCTATGTCGCCCTCGGCCATTTGCACAAGCCACAGAAGGTCAACGGCGAAGAGCGGATTCGCTACAGCGGCTCGCCGATCCCGTTGTCGTTTTCGGAAATCGCCTATCAACACCAAATTCTCGACGTTGTGCTCGATGGCGAAACCCTGGTCAGCGTCGAGCCGAAACTGATCCCCCGCGCCGTCAATCTGCAACGCCTCGGCCCTGCCCCACTGGCCGAAATCCTGCTGCAACTGGCCGACCTGCCGAACATCGACCTGCTCGCCGAAACCCAGCGCCAGCCGTGGCTGGAAGTGCGGGTGCGCCTCGATGAGCCACAACCAGACTTGCGCCATCAGGTCGAAAGCGCCTTGCAAGGCAAGGCTGTGCGACTGGTGCGGATCGCCGCCGAATACGCCGGCAACCGTGGCGCTGACGGCGCCGAAGACGGCAGCGCGCTGATCGAACTGGACCAGCTCACACCGCAGGAATTGTTCAGCCGCGCCTGGCTCGACAACTACGGCAGCGAAGTCGACGAGCAAACCCTCAAGGACTTCGCCGAGCTGCTGCAAGACGTACAGATGGAGGGCGAGCAGCCATGAAGATTCTCGCCATTCGTTTGAAGAACCTCGCTTCGCTGGCCGGCCCGTTCGAGATCGACTTCACCGCCGAACCGCTGGCCAGCGCCGGCCTGTTCGCGATCACCGGACCGACCGGCGCCGGCAAGAGTACTTTGCTCGATGCGCTGTGCCTGGCGTTGTTCGGCGCCGTGCCGCGCCTGAACAACACCGGGCGTGATGCCAAGGTGCCGGACGCCGACGGCGAAATCGCCACCGGCGACCCGCGCACCCTGCTGCGTCGTGGCACCGGTGAAGGCTTTGCCGAAGTGGATTTTGTCGGCGTCGACGGCCGTCGCTATCGCGCGCGCTGGGAAGCCAACCGCGCCCGGGAAAAGGCCGGCGGCAAGTTGCAGGCCAGCCGTCAGAGCCTGCGCGACATCGATCAGGATCAACTGCTCGCCAGCCAGAAAAGCGAGTACAAGACTCAGCTCGAAGCCGCGCTGGGCCTGAACTTCGAACAGTTCACCCGCGCCGTGCTGCTGGCCCAGAGCGAGTTCAGCGCCTTCCTCAAGGCCGATGACAACGACCGCAGCGAACTGCTGGAAAAGCTCACCGACACCGCGCTCTACACCCGCCTCGGCCGGCGCGCCTTCGACAAGACCAAAGAGGCCCGCGAAGCCCACAAGCAGTTGCAGGATCAGGCCACCGGCTTGACCCCGCTGGCCCCCGAGGCCCGCGCGGAGCTCGACGAGCGCTTCAATGCCGCCCAGCAACAACTGAAGTTGCAGCAGGCGCAGCTCAAGCAGATCGAGCAACAGCACGACTGGCTCAAGGAGCTGCTGCGGCTGCAAGACTCGCAACAAGCCGCCGTCGAACAACTGCGCAACGCCGAGCACGAACGAGAGTCGCTGGCCGGTGAGCGTCTGAAGCTCACCCGCCTGGAACAACTTGCCCCGCAACGGCACCAGTTCGCCCGCAAAACCGAACTCGATGCACTGCTGACGCCGCTGGCCGCACAGATCAATGCGCACACCCGGCAACAAGGCGAGCTGACTGAGCGTCAGACGCGACTGGAACAGGATCTATCCGCGGCGCAGATCGCCCTGACCCAGGCGCAAACGCAGCAAAGCGAAAGCGCGCCACTGTTGCGTCAGGCGTTCGAGGAGCAAAGCACCCTCGCCCGCCTCGCCAAGGATGTTGCGTCCGGCACCGAAGCGAAGCACGCCGCTGAGCAAGCCAGCGCCCAGGGCCGGAGCACGATCCAGACCCTGCTCGATCAGCAGAAACAAGTCGCCGAACGCTTGCAGCGCATTGCCGCCGATCTTGAGCAAAGCGCTCATCTGGCACCGTTGAGCGAAGCGTGGAATGCCTATCGCGACCGTTTGCAGCAACTGATGCTGATCGGCAATCGGTTGAACAAGGGCCAAGGCGAACTGGCGTCTCTCGAAGAAAACGTCACCCGCGCCACCGAAGCGCTCGCCACGCAAAAGCAGCAGCTGGAAGTGCTGTTCAAGGAGGCCGGCGCCGAACCGGACGCGGTCGCCGAGCAGATCGGAATCCTCGGCACTCTGTTGCAGGACAACCGCAAACAACTGCGCGCCATCGAAGACCTGACGCGCCTGTGGGCCAGTCAACAGGATCTGGACAAGCGCAGTGCCGAGCTGCAACAGCGTCAGCTCGATGCGCAACAGGAGCGCGAGCGCCTGACCCAGGACGGGGTGAAAACCAAGTCCGAGCTGACCGTCGCCGAACAGACCCTCAACGTCACCCGTGAATTGCTCGAGCGTCAGCGTCTGGCCCGCAGTGCCAGTGTCGAAGAGCTGCGCGCGCAGTTGCAGGACGACCAGCCGTGCCCGGTCTGTGGCAGTAACGAACATCCGTATCACCAGCCGGAAGCCCTGCTGCAAAGCCTTGGCCGTCACGATGAAAGCGAGCAGGCCCGCGCGCTGCAAGCGGTCGATCAACTGAAGGAAAAACTCACCGAACTGCGCGCCAGCGTCGGTGGCGTGATTGCCCAACAGAAAGAGTTGCTGCAACAGCAGGAACAACTGGCGGCACAACAGCAAACGCTGAAGCCAAGCATCGAAGCGCATCCGCTGGCGGCATCGTTGCTGAATCAGGACAGTGACAAGCGCGCTGCATGGTTGACCCGCCAGAATGAACAACTGAATCAGAGCATCAGCCAGGACGAACAGCGCCAGACCGCCCTGCTCACGCTGCAACAGGACGCGGCGCGGCTGACCCAGCAATTGCGTCAGGCCGAAACGGCGCACCAGCAAGCGTCGCAGCACCTGAGTAATCAGCAGCGCGAGCTGAGCGCTGACCGCCAGCGCCTGGACGAAGAACTCGCAGCCTTCGCCACACTGCTGCCGAGCGACACCCTCGATGCTTTGCGCGCCGAACCGGCGGCAACCTTCATGCAGCTTGACCGGCAGATCGCCGAACGTCTGGCGCAAGTCGATCAGCAGAAGGAAGAAGTGGCCGAGCAACAACAACGCCAGCAGACGCTCGAGAAAGAACAGGACCGCCAACAGGGCCGTGTACAGCAGTTGCAAAACGCTGAGCAGCAACTCAAAGCGCTGACCGAACAGCAACTCGCCAGCCAGCAGAATCTTGCGCAATTACTGGGCGATCACACCTGCGCCGAGCATTGGCAGCAGCAAATGGAACAGGCGGTGGAACAGGCGCGCAACGCCGAAACCACGACGACTCAGGATCTGCAAGGTGCCCGTACGCAACGGGTGCAAATCGCCGCCGAACTGAAAGCGCAGCAGGAGCGTCTGCAAGCGCTGGAAACCGAAGACCGCGATCTGGCCGGCAAGATTGCCGACTGGCGCGCCCGTCATCCGGAGCTGGATGACGGCGGCCTCGAAGACCTGCTGCGGGTCGATGACGCGCAAGTCGATGAACTGCGCCAGCGCTTGCAGCGCAACGAAAAAGCCGTTGAACAGGCCAAGGTGTTGTTGCAGGAACGCGATCAGCGCCTGCTCGATCATCAGGCCCAACACAACGGCAACCTGGATGCCGAACAACTCGCCAGCGCCCTCGCCGACCTGCAAAACCAGTGCACGACCAGCGAACAACAATGCGCCGAACTGCGCGCCGAGCAGGCCGAAGACCAGCGCCGCCAAAACGCCAATCAGGCGCTCGCGCAGCAGATCGCCGACGCCTATGCCGAGTATCAACGCTGGGCGCGACTCAATGCGCTGATCGGCTCGGCCACCGGCGACACGTTCCGCAAGATCGCCCAGGCCTACAACCTCGACCTGCTGGTGCACCACGCCAACGTGCAGCTGCGGCAACTGGTCAAGCGCTATCGCCTCAAGCGTGGCGGCAGCATGCTCGGCCTGCTGGTGATGGACACGGAGATGGGCGACGAACTGCGTTCGGTGCATTCGTTGTCCGGTGGCGAAACCTTCCTGGTGTCGCTGGCCCTCGCGCTGGGTCTGGCCTCGATGGCGTCGAGCACGTTGAAGATCGAATCACTGTTCATCGACGAAGGTTTCGGCAGCCTCGATCCGGAATCCCTGCAACTGGCCATGGACGCCCTCGATGGCTTGCAGGCGCAGGGCCGCAAGGTCGCGGTGATTTCCCACGTGCAGGAAATGCACGAGCGGATTCCGGTGCAGATTCAGGTACAGCGCCAGGGCAACGGTTTGAGCACACTGGAGGTGAAATGAACACGTTGTATTCCTTCCGCCGCTGCCCGTACGCGATGCGCGCGCGGATGGCCCTGCGTTATTCGGGTGTGCCGGTGGAGATCGTCGAAGTCAGCCTCAAGGCCAAACCGGCCCAGATGCTGGCGATCTCGCCCAAGGGCACGGTGCCGGTGCTGGATGCGGGCGGTCAGGTGATCGATGAAAGCCTGGAGATCATGCGCTGGGCGCTGGCGCAGAATGATCCGGATAACTGGTTGCTGGGTGGCGATTCGAGGATCGCCGAGTTGATCGAAGCCAACGATCAAGTGTTCAAGGTTCACTTGAATCGCTACAAGTACGCCGAGCGTTATCCGGAACAGCCGATGGAGGTTTATCGCGCGGAAGGTGCTCTGTTCTTGCAGCAGCTCGATGAGCTGCTCAAGGGTCGCGATTACCTGTTGACCGAGCATCCGAGCCTGGCCGATGTCGCGCTGTTGCCGTTCGTTCGCCAGTTCGCCCATGTTGATCGCGAGTGGTTTGCGCAGACGCCTTACGTGCGGTTGCAGGCCTGGTTGCAGCGGTTTCTGGAGTCGGAACTGTTCACCGGCATCATGAAAAAGTAGGCGCGTTACGCCAGCACTTCACACATGCCGATGGCCGAGCAATCCACTTCGAACGGGCCGAGAAAACCGCTGGGGGTTTTCACCGGCGGATTGCCGGCCAGCAACCCCAGCGCATTGGCCCGTTCGATGTTGTGCGCGATGGTGTGGTTGGCCTCTATGGCCCGGGCCAGTCCGCCGACCGAGCCCTGGCCAAATCCCAGAAGCGAGGCACCGTTGGTCATGAACGCCAGTCCGGCAATGACCCAGAGTCTGTAGCCTTTCATGCTCCGCCGACTCCCGCGAGTTCAGCTGAATCCACCGCTGCGTTTTGCGAGCGCAGTTCGAACTGGATGCCGGGATGGGCGACGTCGATCGGTGCTTCGAAGCTGTGTTGCGACTGCGACGCCAGACTGACAAACAGCACCATGACCAGGTACAGACCGATGGCCACGTAGGCGCCGCGTTTGGCGGAAGTGATGATTGAACTGGCCATGATGTGTGCTCCGTGGACAATGTTTCGAGGTCCACAGAATCGATCAAAAAAGCCGGGGTAACCACTCAGGGTTTGGCATAGTAACCATCAGCTTCGTTGATTATTTAGCCGGTCTATCTCGCCGTTTGAAAATAGCTATTGCCGGTCGAAACGCAGACAAAAAACTGCCCAAGGCTGCGATCTTTTGATTTTGCTTTTTGAGAAACAAGATCAAAGGATCGCAGCCTTGGGCAGTTCCAGGGCGTGACGGAAATTTCAGTGTTGAGCTTTGTGATCCAGCGCGGCGTAGAAGTTGGCGCTTTGTTGCAGGTATTTCTGGGTGTAGCTCTGGGTGTGGGATTTTTTGTCGCTGATTTCAACGTTGGCACTGGCTGGCAGAGCCACGGTGGCGGAGATGGCGGAGGCGGCAATCACGGAGAAGAGATTGAAGTTCATGGCGGTAACCCTCGTGTTCAGTTGGCTTGCTTGCCCGGTTGGGCCGTGAAGCAAACTTAACGCTCGAGGGTCAATCGCTTGAAATGCTTTGCAACATTACCTGTTATCAGCAGGATTAATACAAAGCTTCAGGCCCCGCAGACCGGGGCCTGCGGCTTATTGACGCACGAGAAACTTCAGATCGCTCGGGGCGTCCATCGGCAGTTTTTGCACGGTTTTGCCCAGCAGACCGGTCTTGCCGTCGCGCTCGACCACGACAATCTGGTTGCTCTTCTGGTTGGCAATCAGCAGGAATTTGCCGCTCGGATCGAGGCTGAACTCACGCGGGTGATCGCCTTCCACCGAACGTCGTTGCAGTTCCTTGAGCTGGCCGCTGGCCGGATCGATCGCGAACACCAGCAGCTGATTGGCGGTGCCACGGTTGCTGACGTATAGGAATTTGCCATCGGCGGACGTGTGCAGCGCGGCGGCGGCCTTGTCCGAAGTCGGCTGGCCGGCCGCCAGATCGATCATTTGCGTCTGGGTCAGCACGCCGTCCTTGTAGTCGAATACCGCGACCTGAGCGCTCATTTCCATGGTCAGCCAGGCATGTTTGCCGTCAGCGCTGAACAACAGATGACGCGGGCCGCTGCCGGCTGGCAGTTGCACCGACGCGGTTTTCGCCGGCGTCAGCGGCAGGTCCGGGTTGGCTTTCGGGTCGAATTGGTAGATGAAGACCTTGTCCGCACCGAGATCGTTGGAGAACACGTAACGACCGTCCGGCGAAGAGACTGTCGAGTGCACGTGGTTCGAGGCCTGACGCTCGGGATTGACCCGGCTCGCCGGGTGCGCGCTCATCTGCACCACCGGTTTGAGCTTGCCGTCACTGCCCACAGGCAATACCGCGAGGGTGCCGCCCGGGTCTTCAACCACCGAGTAGTTGCTGACGAACAGATGGCTGGCGTCGCCGCTGAGGCTGGAATGGGTCGGCTCGTTGCCCAGGCTCTGGACCTGATTGATCAGGGTCAGCGCGTGGGTCTTCGGATCGATGGAATAGCTGCTCACACGACCGACCGGATCTTTCTGGCCAGGACCGTTTTCGTTGACCACAAACACCCGGTGCTGATCCTTCGACAGGGTCAGCCACGACGGGTTTTCGCTCTTGATCACTTGCAGCGGCTTGGCGTCGATCTGGCCGGTGGCGCTGTCGAAGTTCATCCGGTAGATGCCTTCGCTGGTGCCGGCGGTGTAGGAGCCGACCAGCAACTGGAAACTCTCGGCCGAGGCGCTGGAAAGCCCCATCGCACCGACGCTGCCGGCCATCAGCAATGGCCAGAATTTACGCATGTTCATTCGGTTTCATCCTCATCGTCGGCGCTGCTGAGTACATCGCCGAGGCAGACCAGACGGTGTTCGCCAACGGTTTTGGTGTCGCTGGCAAAACCGACGATCAGCCAGCTCTGCAGATCTTCATCAAACGTCGCCGCTGCCACTTGAGCCGGGGTGAACTCCCAATGCTTGGCTGTCCGGCCGTCGATGCATTCGATGTGCAGATTGTCATCTTCGTCGAGAGCGAATTCGAAAGCGTGCAGGCCGTCGATTTCGACCATACCGCAGTGTTCGAGGGCGTTGAGAAGGGTGTCGGTTACGGCAGTCATGGCGATCATGTCTTTCAGGGGGAAAGGGCCAATGATAGCTCAAAGCCCCGCGTTTGATCGTTCCCAAGCTCTGCCTGGGAACGATCGTGCGCTTAGAGGGCGTCGCGCGATGGCTTGCCGTCGACCAGTCGCTGAATGCGCAGCGGGTTGGCGTTTTTCAGCGGTTCCGGCAGCAGGCTGTCGGGGTAGTTCTGGAAGCACACCGGACGCAGGAAGCGATCGATCGCCAGCGTACCTACCGAGGTGCCGCGAGCATCGGACGTCGCCGGATACGGTCCGCCGTGAACCATCGAATCGCATACTTCGACGCCAGTCGGGTAACCATTGAGCAGGATCCGCCCGACCTTCTGTTCCAGCAACGGCGTCAGTTCCGGGAACTGCGTGAAGTCCGTCGGTTCGCCAATGATCGTCGCCGTGAGTTGCCCATGTAGTCCCCGCAGCGCCGCGCTCAGTTGCGCCTGATCCACCACCTCGACGATCACCGTGGTGGGGCCGAACACTTCTTCCTGCAGCACTTCATCGCCATCGATCAGCAGGCTGACATCGGCCTTGAACAACTGCGGCTGCGCCTGATTGCCCTGTTGCGGATTGCCCGCCAGATGCTCGATGCCGGCGTGAGCCAGGAGTTTTTCCAGGCCTTTGCCGTAGCTGCCAAGGGTGCCGGCATTGAGCATGGTTTGCGCCGGTTGATCACCGATCAACGCTGCGACTTGCTCAACGAACGCCGTGAATTGCGGTGAACGAATGCCGATCACCAGACCCGGGTTGGTGCAGAACTGACCACAGCCCTGCACCACCGACGCGGTCAGATCGCGGGCGACGGTTTCCGAACGTACGGCCAGGGCCTCGGGCAGCACGATGACCGGGTTGATGCTCGACATCTCGGCGAACACCGGGATCGGCTGAGGGCGCGCTGCGGCCATGTCACACAGCGCCCGTCCGCCCCGCAGCGAACCTGTAAAACCAACCGCCTGAATGGCCGGATGTTTCACCAGCCATTCGCCGACGCCACCACCGTAGATCATGTTGAACACACCGGCCGGCATCGCGGTTTTCTCTGCTGCACGGATCAACGCATCGGCAACGAGTTCGGCCGTGGCCATGTGGCCGCTGTGGGCCTTGAACACTACCGGGCAACCGGCCGCCAGCGCCGACGCGGTATCGCCGCCGGCAGTGGAGAATGCCAGCGGAAAATTGCTCGCGCCGAACACCGCCACAGGCCCGAGGCCGATGCGGTACTGGCGCAGATCCGGGCGCGGCAGCGGCTGTCGATCCGGCAACGGCAAATCGATGCGCGCACCGTAGAAATCACCGCGCCGCAGGACTTTGGCGAACAAGCGCATCTGGCCGCTGGTGCGCCCTCTTTCACCCTGAATCCGCCCGGCCGGCAGTGCAGTTTCGCGGCAAACCACAGCGACGAAATCATCGCCCAGCGCGTCCAGCTCATCGGCAATCGCATCAAGGAACTGCGCGCGACGTTCGGCGCTGAGGCTGCGATACGCCGGATACGCCGCCGCAGCGGCCTTGGCGGCGGTGTCCACTTCCGCTTCCGTGGCCTGAATGAAATCGTGGGGCAGTGTTTCGCCCGTGGTGGCATCGACGCTTTGCAGCTTGACGTCGCCTGCCGCACTGCGACGACCGCCGATGTAGTTGTGACCGAGAATCTGAGTCATGGGATCTCCTTAAAGGGTGCCGATGCTGTCCGGTTCGAATGCCGCTGCGACCGGGGCGATGCCGTTGACCAGTGGTGCGCCGAATTCGGCCTGGCTGATCTCGAACACGTCGCCCGGCTTAGTGCGAATGCCATCGGCGAACGACAGGGTCGCAGTGCCGAAGAAGTGAATGTGCACGTCGCCGGGACGCAGGAACTGGCTGTACTTGAAGTGGTGGTATTCGAGATTCGCCAGGCTGTGGCACATGTTGGCCTCGCCGCTGAGGAACTCGTTCTGCCACAGCACTTCGCCGTCACGCAGGATGCGGCTGGTGCCGGCCAGGTGTTGCGGTAGTTCGCCGACGCGCAACTCGGGGCCGTAGCTGCAACTGCGCAGTTTCGAGTGGGCCAGGTACAGATAATTCTTGCGCTCCATGACGTGGTCGGAGAACTCGTTGCCCACCGCAAAACCGAGGCGATACGGTTTGCCGTCGTGACCGATGATGTAGAGGCCGGCCATCTCCGGTTCTTCGCCGGCGTCTTCGGCAAACGGCGGCAACGGGAACGGCTGACCGGGACGCACGACGATGCTGCCGTCACCCTTGTAGAACCACTCCGGCTGCACGCCGGCCTGTCCCGCCGCCGGTTTGCCGCCCTCCACGCCCCACTTGAAGATGCGCATGGTGTCGGTCATCGCCGCTTCATCGCCAGCCTGCTGGTGCATCTTGTCCCGGGCCGACGCGCTGCCGAGGTGTGTGAGGCCGGTGCCGCTGACCAACAGGTGCGCCGGGTCCGGGTGATCCAGCGGCGGCAGGATCCGCAGTTTGGCCAGCAACTGCGCGTAATCGTGGCTGATGCCCAGGCCCAGGGTTTGCACTTGCTGCGCGAGAGTGCTGCCGGCCTCGATTGCGGCCAGGGCAAGATCGCGAACCGTGCGCGCATCCTGTACTTCACGCACCAGACCGTCCTCGACCACCCCGACACGGCGCTCGCCGCTACTCAATTCGAATTGAACCAGATGCATGATGTTCTCCTGTTAAAACAAATCCCGGATCGAAATCAGGTGCGTGTCGCACCCCGTGCGCTCGCTGCAAATTGCTCGACTGGCAGCACATGCTTGCGCTCCAGCAAGCGATAGACGACGCCCGTCAGAATCAGCCCGAACACCATCACCCCGGACAGGAAGTACAGGCCCGAAGCGAGGTTGCCGGTGTATTCCTTCAAGGCGCCGATCACGAACGGGCCGATGTAGCCGCCAAGGTTGCCCACCGAGTTGATCAAAGCGATCCCGGCCGCCGCGCTGGCGCCGGCAAAGAAGCGCCCCGGCAGCGTCCAGAACACCGCCGTGCAGGAAAACAGCGCGAACGCCACCAGACACAACGCCGCCAGTTGCGCCACCGGCAACGACAACCAGGCGCTGAGGAACAGGCCGATCGCGCCCAGCACATACAGCACCGCCAGATGGCCGTAACGATCATTCAAACGGTCGGAACTGCGCGGAATGATCAGCAGGCCGATGATCCCGAAGATGTAGGGCACCGATGACACGAAACCGGTCACCAGATCGCTGCCGCCGAACTGTTTGATCAGGGTCGGCAGCCACAGGCCCAGGCCATAAATGCTCAGGGTCACCGGCAGGTAGAACAGCGCCAGCAGCAACACGCGTTTGTCTTTCAGCGCATGCAGCGGATTGCCGTGACGGGTCTGGCCGTATTCCTGCAGGTCCTTTTTCAGCTCACCGGTCAGCCAGTCCTTCTCGGCCTGGTCCATCCATTTCACTTGCTGCGGGCCGTCCGGCAGCCAGCGCAGCACCGGCCAGGTCAGCAGGATCGCCGGAGTGCCAATGACGATGAACAGCCACTGCCAGCCATGCAGGCCGAGGATGCCGTCCATGCCCAGCAGGCCGCCGGACACGGGGCCGGTGATCATCATCGCGATGGGTTGGGAAAGGATGAACAGCCCGAGGATCTTGCCGCGATGGCGCACCGGGAACCATTGGGTGATGTAGTACAGAACGCCGGGAAAGAACCCCGCCTCCGCCGCGCCGAGCAGAAAGCGCATCACGTAGAAACTGTGCGGACCCTGGACGAAGGCCATGCCGATGGTGATCGCACCCCAGGTGATCATGATCCGCGCAAACCAGCGCCGCGCGCCGAAGCGTTCGAGCATCAGGTTGCTGGGGATTTCAAACAGAAAGTAGCCGATGAAAAACAGCCCGGCGCCGAGGCCGTAGGCGGCATCGCCGATGCCGATGTCGGCGCCCATGTGCAGCTTGGCGAAGCCGACGGCGGAGCGATCCACATAGGCGATCAGGTACAGCAGGATCAGGAAGGGAATCAGTTTCAGCGTGATGCGCCGGACAAGCCGCAGTTCCTGGCTCATGGGATCGGTCTCCGATTGTTGTTTTTATGGAACCTCGGGGAACGCCTCTCGCGGAAAATCGCCAGGGCCATCCCTCCGTCGAAATCGACTATATAGTAATACTAATTACGCAACAACACTTCCAAACATCCGATTTTGAGCTTATGTTTAGCCGAAGCTCGCAAACAATAGTCTTACAATAAGAGAATCGATCATGTCTGATAAGAAACCCACCCTGCGCTCCGCCCAATGGTTTGGCACGGCCGACAAGAACGGCTTCATGTACCGCAGCTGGATGAAGAATCAGGGCATCGCCGACCATCAGTTCCATGGCAAGCCGATCATCGGCATCTGCAACACCTGGTCGGAACTGACCCCGTGCAACGCGCACTTCCGCCAAATCGCGGAGCACGTCAAACGCGGCGTGATCGAGGCCGGTGGGTTCCCGGTGGAATTCCCGGTGTTCTCCAACGGCGAATCGAACCTGCGCCCGACCGCCATGCTCACTCGCAACCTGGCGAGCATGGACGTCGAGGAAGCGATTCGCGGCAACCCGATTGACGGCGTAGTGCTGCTGACCGGTTGCGACAAGACCACCCCGGCCCTGCTGATGGGTGCGGCCAGTTGCGACGTGCCGGCGATCGTCGTCACCGGCGGGCCGATGCTCAACGGCAAGCACAAAGGCAAGGACATCGGCTCCGGCACCGTGGTCTGGCAGCTCAGCGAGCAGGTGAAGGCCGGCACCATCACGATTGACGATTTCCTCGCGGCCGAGGGCGGCATGTCCCGCTCGGCCGGTACCTGCAACACCATGGGCACCGCGTCGACCATGGCCTGCATGGCCGAAGCACTCGGCACTTCGCTGCCGCACAACGCGGCGATTCCGGCGGTGGATGCGCGGCGTTATGTGCTGGCGCACATGTCCGGCATGCGCGCGGTCGAAATGGTTCGAGAGGATTTGAAACTGTCGAAGATCCTGACCAAGGAAGCCTTCGAAAACGCGATCCGGGTCAATGCGGCGATTGGCGGCTCGACCAACGCGGTGATCCACCTCAAAGCCATCGCCGGGCGCATTGGTGTCGAGCTGGATCTGGACGACTGGACCCGCATCGGTCGTGGCATGCCGACCATCGTCGACCTGCAACCGTCCGGGCGTTTCCTGATGGAAGAGTTCTACTACGCGGGCGGCTTGCCGGCCGTGCTGCGTCGTCTCGGCGAGGCCAATCTGATTCCCAACCCGAACGCATTGACCGTCAACGGCAAATCCATCGGCGAGAACACCAAGGACGCACCGATCTACGGCGAAGACGAAGTGATCCGCACCCTCGATAACCCGATCCGCGCCGACGGTGGCATCTGCGTGTTGCGCGGCAACCTGGCGCCACTGGGTGCGGTGCTCAAACCGTCAGCCGCTACGCCGGAACTGATGCAGCACCGTGGCCGCGCGGTCGTGTTCGAGAACTTCGACATGTACAAGGCGCGGATCAACGACCCGGAGCTGGACGTCGATGCGAATTCGATTCTGGTGATGAAGAACTGCGGGCCGAAGGGTTATCCGGGCATGGCAGAAGTCGGCAACATGGGTCTGCCGGCCAAGCTGCTGGCGCAGGGCGTAACCGACATGGTGCGCATCTCCGACGCGCGGATGAGCGGCACCGCTTACGGCACGGTTGTGTTGCACGTCGCCCCGGAAGCGGCGGCCGGCGGGCCTTTGGCGGCGGTGAAGGAAGGCGACTGGATCGAGCTGGACTGCGCCAGCGGGCGTTTGCACCTGGATATTCCTGACGCTGAACTGGCGGCGCGCATGGCGGATTTGCAACCGCCGCAGCAGCTGTTGGTGGGTGGATATCGTCAGTTGTATATCGACCATGTGCTGCAGGCGGATCAGGGGTGTGATTTCGACTTCCTGGTAGGTTGCCGAGGGGCTGAAGTGCCGCGCCACTCCCACTAAAACCGCCATCCCCTGTGGGAGCTGGCTTGCCAGCGATTTCGGTCTTTCAGCTGACATTAATGTTGACTGACACTCCGCCATCGCTGGCAAGCCAGCTCCCACATTTGCTTTGTGTATCCACCTCAAGAATGAGCCACGCCTGCTATGATGCGCGGCATCTCCATCGCTCAGGATCGCGCCGCTCCCCATGGATTACCGCAAACCTTCCGACCGTAAAAGCATGCACTCGCGCATCGTCCAGGAACTGGGCATGCAGATTGTTTCCGGACGCTTTCTGCCCTGCGACAAGCTGCCCGCCGAAGCCTTGCTCTGCGAGGAGTACGCGGTCAGCCGGCCGGTGTTGCGCGAAGCTACGCGAGTGCTGGTCGCCAAGGGCCTGGTGTATTCGAAACCGCGCGTCGGCACCGTGGTCAAGCCGCGCCGCGAATGGCACATGCTCGACCCGGACGTGCTGCACTGGCTGATGCAAAGCAGCCCGCAGAACGAGTTCTTCAACGTCCTGACCAGCGTGCGCAGCATCATCGAACCGGCCGCCGCCGCCCTCGCCGCCCAGCACGCCACCGATGCCGACATCGCGTCGATTGCCGAGGCTTACCAGCGCATGGAAGCGGCGCCGACGCCGGAAGCCTTGCTGCAACCGGATCTGGATTTCCACAGCCGGATTGCCGACGCGACCCACAACGACTTGCTGGCGAACCTGTGCAACATGCTGTCGGTGGCGATTGCCGAGGCGCTGAAGCATTCGAACCAGCGGCCGAACCTGCATGAACTGGCGTTGCCTCGGCACAAGGCGATTTTGACGGCCATCGAGAATCGGGATGCGCTGGGGGCGCGGCATGCGACGTTGGTGCAGCTGGATGATGCGCGGAGTGCGCTTAGCGTCGTGCTAGGCACTGAACTTTCCTAAGCCTTGAGACCGCTTGCCCTCACCGCAGGCATAAAAAAGCCGCAACCCTAGGGTTGCGGCTTATTCATTTCAGCCAACTGGATCAGTGAGCAAACAACGAATTGCCCTTCTGCCCCGCCAGTTTCTCCGGCTTGATCAGGAACTTCGCCAGTGCCGGCAGCAGCCAAAGCGCACCGAACATGTTCCACAGCAGCATGAAGGTCAGCATCAGGCCCATGTCGGCCTGGAACTTGATCGCCGAGAAGATCCAGGTGCACACGCCGATGGCCAGGCACAGACCGGTGAACAGCACCGCTTTACCGGTGGATTTCAGGGTCTGGTAATAGGCTTCCTGCAACGGCAGCCCGGCACGCAGGAAACTTTCCAGGCGACTGTAGATGTAGATGCCGTAGTCCACGCCGATCCCCACACCCAGCGCCACCACCGGCAGCGTCGCCACTTTCACGCCGATGCCCATGAACGCCATCAGCGCGTTGCCCAGCACCGAGGTCAGCACCAGCGGCAGCACGATGCACAGGGTCGCCGCCCACGAGCGGAAGGTGATCATGCACATGACCGCCACGCAGATGTACACCAGGATCAGAATGGTCAGCTCGGACTTCTTGATCACCTCGTTGGTAGCCGCCTCGATTCCGGCGTTACCGGCCGCGAGGATGAATTCCAGGCCTTCCTTGTTGTTTTCCTTCGCGAAGTCCTGCACCGCATGCACCGCGCGATCCAGGGTTTCGGCCTTGTGGTCGTTGAGGAACACCAGCACCGGCGCCAGCGAGCAACTGTTGTTGTACAGGCCGTCGGCCCGGGCGATGGAGTTGTTCAGCACGTCCGGGTTGCGCGACAGGGTTTCCCATTTCAGGTTGCCCTCGTTCATGCCCTTGATCATCTGCTTGGATACGGTCACCAGCGAGATCGCCGACTGCACGCCCTCGGTGTTCTGCATCTTCCACATCAGCTCGTCGATCGGTGCCATCGCTTCAAAGCGCGAGCAGCCTTCAGACTTGGTCTTGACCATCACCACCAGTACGTCGGAGCTGGTCGAGTAGTTGCTGATGATGAAGTTGTTGTCCTTGTTGTAGCGCGAATCCGGACGCAGTTCCGGCGCACCCTGGTCGAGGTCGCCGATCTTCAGGTTCTGGCTGTACCAGAGGCCGCCACCGAAGGCGACCAGCGCCAGGGCAATGGAGATCGGGGCGACTTTCGGGTTGGCGAAGTTCGACAGCAGGCGCCAGAACGGATGTTCGCGGTGCGCGTCCTTCTTGCTCTTGGCGATGGCGCGCTTGCTGATGCCGACATAGGAAATCGCCACCGGCAGCAGGATCAGGTTGGTGAACACGATCACCGCCACGCCGATGGAAGCGCCAATGGCCAGCTCACGGATCACGCCGATGTCGATGATCAGCAGCGTGATGAAGCCGACGGCGTCTGCCAGAATCGCGATCATCCCCGGCAGGAACAGCTGACGGAAGGTCCGCCGTGCGGCCGTCAGCGCGTTATCGGCCTCACCGGATTGCAGGGCGATACCGTTGATTTTCTGCACGCCGTGGGAAATCCCGATGGCGAAGATCAGGAACGGCACCAGCATCGAATACGGATCGAGGCCGAACCCGAAGAAGTGCATCAACCCCAGTTGCCAGATCACCGCCACCAGCGTAGTGCTCAACACCGCCACGGTGCTGCGCAGGCAGTTGGTGAACCACAGCAGCAGGATCAGGGTGATGACGAAGGCGATGCCGAAGAACATCACCACCATCACCAGGCCGTCGATCAGATCGCCGACCTTCTTGGCGAAACCGACGATGTGGATCTTGACGTTGGGGTTCTGCGCTTCGAACTTGTTGCGGATCTTGTCTTCGAGTTCATGGGAGAACTGGCGATAGTCCAGCGCCAGCAGCTTGCCCTGGTCCTGCGGGTCCGGGTAGGACTCCAGCAGCGGGATGTCGACGATGCTCGACTTGAAGTCGTTGGCCACCAGACGCCCGACCTGACCGGACTTGAGCACGTTGTTGCGCAGCAGATCGAGGCTGTCCTGGGAGCCGTTGTAGCTCTGCGGGATCACTTCGCCGCCGGCAAAACCTTCCTCGGTCACTTCGGTCCAGCGCACGCTCGGACTCCACAGCGACTTGAGGCCGGAACGGTCGACGCCGGAGATGTAGAACACCTCGTCGTTGATCTGACGCAGGGTCTCCATGTACTCCTTGGAGAAGATGTCGCCGTCCTTCGCTTCCACCGAAATACGCACGGTGTTGCCCAGGTTCGCCAGATCGTTGCGGTGCTCCATCATCTTTTCAATGAACGGATGCTTGAGCGGGATCATCTTTTCGAAACTGGTGGACGGACGGATCAGCGTGGCCTGCCAGAACAGGAAAATGCTGACCAGCAGGCAGATCACGATCACTGCCGGGCGGTTGTTGAAGATCAGGCGCTCGAGAAACGTCGCCTTGTCCTGATGATGAGTGCTCAAGGAAGTCATAGCCCCGCCTTCTTATTATTGATTCGGCTCATTTGCCCAGCTCGGCGCCGTTCGGCGAAGTGACCCGAACGCCACCCTGCCCGCTCAGGATCAGATTGCCGTTGCCAGCGGCGGTGACCGACGACAGCGAGATGCGATCCGGACGGTTGAACACGCTGAAGGTTTCGCCGTTGTCGCTGCTGCTGACCACCGAGCCGCCGTTGCCGACGATGACGATAGAGCCGTCTTCGAGCAGCGTGGCGCCGGACAGGCCGAACTCCAGCGGACCGCGCGCGGCTTTCAGTTCGACCTGCTCCCAGGTGCTGCCGAAATCGGTGGAGCGGTACAGGTTGCCGCGCAGACCGTAAGCCAGCAGGGTTTGCGGTTGCGCCGTGCCGATCACGCCGAACAGCGAACCTTCGTACGGGCCTTCGAGTTTTTCCCAGGTCTGGCCCCAGTCGGCGGAGCGGAACATGCTGCCCGACTCGCCGACGATGAACAGGCCGGCGTCTTTTACAGAAGCGATGGCATTGAGGTGGAACTGGTCTTCGTTGTCGAGGCGGTCGCTGACGTCTTCCCAGTTTTTGCCACCGTCGGTGGTTTCCAGCAGCGCGCCGTAGGCACCCACGGCCAGGCCGCTGTTGACGTCCTTGAACCAGACGTCGAGCAGCGGCGATTCGCGCTTGAGGTCTTCGAACTGTTTGGTCCAGGTCAGGCCGCCGTCTTCGCTGGCGAGGATCTGCGCGTCGTGGCCGACGGCCCAGCCGTGCTTGTCATCGACAAAATACACGGCGGTCAGCAACTGGCGGCTCGGCACTTTGGCCTGGGTCCAGGTCTTGCCCTGGTCGTCGGAATAGAGAATGTGCCCGCGATCCCCAACCGCCACCAGCCGGGTTCCGGCGTGGACGACATCGAGCATCAGGCTTTTCGAGGCCTTGGCCGATTCGGTGGAATAGACCACGTCGGCGGGCGCTTCGGCGGCGAGAACCGGCGCCGACAAAGTGGCAAAGCCCAGCAGAGAGAGTGCTGTGGCCAGCAACGCGGTGCTGCGTAACGCCGGCGGGCGGCAACGACTCATAGACCTTCCCCTGTTTATTATTGTTGGTCATGGACCTTAAGGGCGCCGCAAGGGTGCTCACGGTGACTGCCTGGTCACAAGCATAGTCCTGAAACCCGCCACCCAGAGCCCCTTCGGAAGCTGGCTCATCCTATCGGGCATTCGAAACGTCTGACAATCGGCGCAACGTTATCTTTTGTTAACCGAAAGGGACTACAGCGGCGGCTGAATGCGCGGGCATTCGTCCGACTGATGGCAGGGAATCTTGCGAGGGGGACTTGCACGATCTGTATTATGGTATACCATCAGACGCACAGACACTCTTTATCCCCTACGGAGCAGCTCATGAGTTTCGAAATTCGCAAGATCGTCAGCTATGTCGAAGAAACCTTCATTGAAGGCGGCAAGGCGTCCGACACCCCGGTGACCATGGTCGGCCTGGCCGTCGTGATGAAGAACCCGTGGGTCGGCAATGGCTTTGTCGAAGACCTCAAGCCGCAGATCCGCGCCAATTGCTCGGACCTCGGCGCGATGATGGTCGAGCGTCTGGTGGGCATCATCGGCGGTGCCGAGAAGATCGAGGCTTACGGCAAAGCCGCGGTGGTCGGCGCCGACGGCGAAATCGAGCACGCGTCGGCGGTGATCCACACCCTGCGCTTCGGCAACCACTATCGCGAAGCGGTCAAGGCCAAGAGCTACCTGAGCTTCACCAACAAGCGCGGCGGCCCGGGCACTTCGATCCAGATCCCGATGATGCACAAGGACGACGAAGGCCTGCGCTCGCACTACATCACTTTGGAAATGCAGATCGAAGACGCCCCGCGCGCCGACGAAATCGTCGTCGTGCTCGGTTGCGCCGACGGTGGTCGCCTGCACCCGCGCATCGGCAACCGCTACATCGATCTGGAAGAACTGGCCGCCGAAAAAGCCCAGTAATCACAATAAAAAAGGCATTGCAGGAGCGCTCCATGATTCGGCTCACCGCTGAACTCACCCCGGCCGGCACCAGTTATCTGGCGACCGGCCAAGGCCAACCCGTGGTGTTGATCCACGGCGTGGGCCTGAACAAAGAAATGTGGGGCGGCCAGATCGTTGGCCTGGCCACGCAATACCGGGTGATCGCCTACGACATGCTCGGCCATGGCGCCAGCCCGCGACCGGCCAGCGGCACCGCCCTGCTCGGCTATGCCGATCAGTTGCTGGAGCTGCTCGACCACCTGCAATTGCCCGAGGCGTCGGTGATCGGTTTTTCCATGGGCGGTCTGGTGGCGCGGGCGTTTGCCCTGCATTACCCGGAACGTCTGAAAAGCCTGGTGGTGCTCAACAGCGTGTTCAACCGCAGCGAAGAGCAGCGCGCCGGGGTCATCGCCCGTACCGCGCAGGCTGCCGAACACGGGCCGGACGCGAATGCCGAAGCGGCGCTGTCACGCTGGTTCAGCCGTGAATATCAGGCGGCCAACCCGGCGCAGATCGCTGCGATCCGCCAGACTCTCGCCGGCAATGACCCGCAGGGTTACCTGACCACCTATGAACTGTTCGCCACCCAGGACATGTACCGCGCCGACGACCTGGGCAGCATCCAGGCGCCGACGCTGATCGCCACTGGCGAACTGGACCCCGGATCGACCCCGGAAATGGCCGAGCAACTGGCCGCGCGCATTCCCGGTGCGAAGGTTGCCGTGCTGCCTGAGCAACGGCATATGATGCCGGTAGAGTCGCCTCGGCTGGTAAACCAGACGCTGCTGGAATTTCTCGACACCGCACACGCCCGACAAAACCATATAAAGGGGATCGTTGCATGACGCTCGCACGCTTCCAGATGTGCATCGGCGGAGAATGGGTCGACGCCCTCTCCGGCAAGACTTTCGAAAGCCTCAACCCGGCGCTGGCCGAACCCTGGGCCGAACTGCCCGACGCGGATGAAGCCGACGTTGAACGCGCCGTGCAAGCGGCACAGACCGCTTTCGACAGCCCGGCATGGCGTGGTTTGACCGCCACCGCGCGCGGCAAACTGCTGCGTCGTCTCGGTGACCTGATCGCCGAAAACAAGGAACAACTGGCGCAACTGGAAAGCCGCGACAACGGCAAGCTGATCCGTGAAACCCGGGGTCAGGTCGGTTATCTGCCGGAGTTTTTCCACTACACCGCCGGCCTCGCCGACAAGCTCGAAGGCGGCACCCTGCCGCTGGATAAACCCGATCTGTTCGCCTACACCGTGCACGAAGCCATGGGCGTGGTTGCCGCGATCATTCCCTGGAACAGCCCGCTGTATCTGACCGCGATCAAACTGGCGCCGGCATTGGCGGCGGGCAACACCATCGTGATCAAGCCGTCGGAGCATGCCTCGGCGACCATTCTGGAGCTGGCGCGTCTGGCCCTCGAAGCCGGGATTCCGCCGGGCGTGGTCAACGTCGTCACCGGCTACGGCCCGAGCACTGGCGCCGCCCTCACCCGTCATCCGCTGATCCGCAAGATCGCCTTCACCGGCGGCGCGGCCACGGCCCGGCATGTGGTACGCAGCAGTGCCGATAACTTCGCCAAGCTGTCGCTGGAACTGGGCGGCAAGTCACCGAACATCATCTTCGCCGACGCCGATCTCGACAGCGCGATCAACGGCGCCATCGCCGGGATTTACGCGGCGTCCGGGCAGAGCTGTGTATCCGGTTCGCGACTGCTGGTGCAGGATGAAATCTACGACGAATTCGTCAGCCGATTGGTGGAGCGCGCCAAGCGCATCCGCATCGGCAACCCGCAGGACGACAGCAGCGAAATGGGCCCGATGGCCACCGCGCAGCAACTGGCGGTGGTTGAAAGTCTGGTGGCTGATGCGATTGCCGAAGGTGCGCGCCTGCGTCTGGGCGGCAAGCGCCCGAGCGGCGTGGGCGATGGCTGGTTCTATGAGCCGACGCTGTTCGAGTGCGACCGCAACTCGATGAAGATCATGCAGGAAGAAGTCTTTGGTCCGGTGGCCTCGGTGATCCGTTTCAAGGATGAAGCCGAAGCGCTGGCGATCGCCAACGACTCGCAGTTCGGCCTCGCCGCCGGCATCTGGACCCGCGATCTGGGCCGCGCCCATCGTCTGGCCCGGGACGTGCGTTCGGGGATCATCTGGGTCAACACCTACCGCGCGGTGTCGGCAATGGCACCGATCGGCGGCTTCAAGAACAGTGGCTATGGACGCGAAAGCGGCATCGATTCGGTGCTGGCCTACACCGAACTGAAAACGGTGTGGATCAACCTCTCCCAGGCACCGATGCCTGATCCGTTTGTGATGCGTTAGGAGTCCTGCGACATGATCGAACCCGGCATTTACAAAGACGTCATGAGCTCGTTTCCGTCCGGGGTCACGGTGGTCACCACCCTCGACCCGGACGGCGGCATCGTCGGCATCACCGCCAGCGCCTTCAGTGCGCTGTCGATTGATCCGGCGCTGGTGCTGTTCTGCCCCAACTACGCTTCCGACACCTACCCGGTGCTGCGCGACAGCAAGCGTTTCGCGATCCATTTGCTGTCCGCCGACCAGACCGCCGAGGCCTACGCCTTCGCCAGCAAAGGCAAGGACAAGGCCGACGGCATCGACTGGCATTTGAGCGAACTGGGTAACCCGATCCTCGCCAAGGCCACGGCGATCATCGAGTGCGAGCTGTGGCGCGAATACGACGGCGGCGACCACGCGATCATCGTTGGCGCGGTGAAGAACCTCATCCTGCCGGCGCAACCGGTGACACCGATGATTTATCACAAGGGCAAGCTCGGCGCGTTGCCGACCCTGGCCTGAAAGATTCACACAAATCCCACTGTGGGAGCGGGCTTGCTCGCGAAGGCGTCGTGTCAGCCGACACCTATGTTGAATGAGCTACCGCATTCGCGAGCAAGCCCGCTCCCACAAGGGAATTGTGGTGACTGGAGGATTTATGAGTAACGAGAAGTATGAAAAGGGTTTAAAGATCCGCACCCAGGTGCTGGGCGAAGCCTATGTGCAGCGCTCGATCGAGAACGCCGACGACTTCACCCGCCCGCTCCAGGAAATGGTCACCGAATACTGCTGGGGCCATGTCTGGGGACGCGAAGGCCTGTCGCTCAAGGAGCGCAGCATGATCAACCTGGCGATGATCTCGGCGCTCAACCGCCCGCACGAACTGAAACTGCATGTGCGCGGCGCCTTGCGTAACGGCCTGAGTCGTGAGCAAATACGCGAAATTCTGCTTCAGGTCGGTATTTATTGCGGCGTCCCGGCAGCCGTGGACAGTTTCCGGCTCGCCCGTGAAGCCTTCGCCGAAGCCGACGCCGAGGCCTCCAGTTAACCCCTCGGCTGTTTTGATGCCCGTCTGGCATGGACAGCCACCTTAAAGAGCGGACCCCATGAAACGCCTGCCACTCGACGACAGCTTCAAGGTCAATCGCAACCCCGTCACCCTGCGCGAAATCGTGCTGGATAAACTGCGAAGCGCCATCATGAACTTCCAGCTGCTGCCCGGCGATCGCCTGGTGGAGCGCGATCTGTGCGATCGCCTGGGCGTGAGCCGTACGTCGGTGCGTGAAGCCTTGCGTCACCTGGAATCCGAAGGTCTGGTGGAGTTCGCCGACGCCAAGGGCCCGCGCGTGGCGATCATTACCCTCGCCGATGCGGTCGACATCTATGAATTGCGCTGCGTGCTCGAAGGCCTGATCGTCCAGCTGTTCACCCTGCGCGCCAAGGCCAAGGACATCAAGGCCCTGGAAAAAGCCCTCGACGAGAACCGCAAGGCGCTCAAGGACGGCGAGCTGCAGCAGGTGATCGACTCGGTGCAGGGTTTCTACGACGTGCTGCTGGAAGGTTCGGGCAACCATGTCGCGGCCACCCAGCTGCGTCAGTTGCAGGCGCGCATCAGCTACCTGCGTGCGACGTCGGTGTCGCAGGAAAACCGTCGCGGCGCCAGTAATCACGAGATGGAAAAAATGGTCGAGGCGATCAAGAGCGGCGATCCGCTGGCGGCGCATCAGGCGTGCGTCGATCACGTTCGCGCCGCAGCCGCCGTGGCCCTTGATTACCTCAAGCGCAAACAGGAAGAGACCGGCGCCACTCCGCCAATCACCCTGCCCATCGCGCTGAAAGAACCGCGCATAGGTCACTGACATGTTCAGCCCGAGCTTTTGCCCGAAATGCGGTGGCGCTGACCTCGGTCAGCAGGTACCGCCGGGCGATACGCACGAGCGCCTGATGTGCCGCGGCTGCGGCTACATCCACTATGTGAACCCGAAGATCATCGCCGGCTGCATCATCGAGCAGGACGGCAAATACCTCTTGTGCCAACGGGCGATTCCCCCGCGCCCCGGCACCTGGACCCTACCCGCCGGTTTCATGGAAAGCGGCGAAACCACCGAACAGGCGGCCCTGCGCGAAGTCTGGGAAGAAAGCGGCGTACGCGCGGAAATCGTCTCACCGTATTCGATCTTCAGCGTGCCGAAGATCAGCGAGGTCTACATCATCTTCCGCGCCCTCGCGCTGGAAATCACTGGCGAGTACGGCCCGGAAACCCTCGCCTGCAAATTCTTCGCCCCCGAAGACATCCCGTGGGAGCAGATCTACTACCCGGCGATCCGGCAGATCCTCGAACGCTACATCGAGGAACGCCAGGCCGGGGTGTATGGCATGTACATGGGCAATGACGACAGCGGCAAGATTCATTTCATGCGTTGATTAAACGTCACTTGCCAGAGATGCAGAGCTGGGCCCGGGTCCTCGACAGCTGTTCACTCAATCCGGCATCGCACGAATGATATCCGCCAGATCATCTTTGGTGATTTCATTGGCTTTGAGAGCAGCGGAGATGTCTTTCTTGGAGAGCGGGAAACGCTTGAAAATGTCTTTCAAGGTATCGGCATCAATATTGGCCAGCCAAAGAGGATCGATAAAAGAACCGCCATATTCGGGCTTCATTGGGACTTCTTCGTGGGCAATGGCACCTTTGTGATTCAGATACACAACATAACGATCGTGCCCTTCAGGAAAGCTTTTATCGTGATATAGCGTTGTCCCCATCGGCAGGACATAGTAATTGTCATCGCCAGCTTGCCCTTCGATCAGCAGGGGTTCTTTGGTTTTAACCATCTCCAGATCGCGTCCCTTCGCACTGTTCCCGAAAATCAGAAAAGCCAGAAAGACTGCATTTACAGACAGCGCAGCCACTAGCCAGAGGCCTGCTCGCCTACCTGTAAACATTCCTTTTGTCATGCGCATCAATATTCCCTTAGAGCACATCGTGCAAAACCGCAGGCATTAAATTCCGTCCGGCGGGCGATCTCCTGATCCAGAAAAAATATCAAAAGATCGCGGCCGCGTTCGATTCTGTAGTTCCTGAGGGCTTGTGGGCAAGCCGTTACGGCACCATCCCTTCCACAATAATGATCTCCGCCCGCGCCCATTCCTCGCGGTAGCTCTTCGCTTCCTGATATGCCGCCGAGTGGTAGCACGCCACGGCCTGCTCATAACTGTCGAATTCAATCACCACGCTGCGCTGGGGCGTCGTCCGCCCTTCCATCGCTTCGCTGCGCCCGCCTCTGGCTAAAAACTTCGCGCCGAACTCGGCGAACGCTTTCGGCGCGCGCTGCGTGTATTGGCTGTAGTGATCGGGATCGGTGATGTCCACGTGAGCAATCCAGTACGCCTTCATAGTGACCTCTTGGTTGATTTTGTATTATGGTATACCACGAATTTCATCCAGATCGAGAGTCCAGCATGGCCTTCAACAGCATCGAAGAAATCATCGAAGATTATCGCCTCGGCAAAATGGTGTTGCTGGTCGATGACGAGGATCGGGAAAACGAAGGCGACCTGCTGCTGGCCGCCGACCGTTGCACGCCCGAGGCGATCAGTTTCATGGCTCGTGAGGCACGCGGTCTGATCTGCCTGACGTTGACTGACGATCATTGCCAGCGCCTGGGGCTGGAGCAGATGGTGCCGAGTAATGGCAGCGTGTTCAGCACGGCGTTCACGGTTTCTATCGAAGCGGCGGTCGGCGTGACGACCGGCATTTCCGCCGCTGACCGCGCTTGTACAGTTGCCGCTGCGGTGGCGCCAAATGCCCGCGCAGAAGACCTGGTGCAGCCCGGCCATATCTTCCCGCTGCGCGCCAAGGAAGGTGGCGTGCTGACCCGCGCTGGTCACACCGAGGCCGGTTGTGATCTGGCGCGGTTGGCGGGTTTTACGCCCGCTTCAGTGATCGTCGAGGTGATGAATGACGACGGCACTATGGCCCGCCGCCCGGATCTGGAAGTCTTTGCGCGCAAGCACGGAATCAAGATCGGCACCATCGCCGACCTGATCCACTATCGCCTGAGCACCGAACACACCATCGAGCGCATCGGCGAACGGGAGTTGCCGACGGTGCATGGCACGTTCCGTTTGATCACCTTCGAAGATCGCATCGAAGGCGGCGTGCACATGGCGATGGTCATGGGTGAATTGCGCCGTGAGGAACCGACGCTGGTGCGCGTGCATGTGATCGATCCGTTGCGCGATCTGGTGGGCGCCGAGTATAGCGGGCCGACGAACTGGACGTTGTGGGCAGCGTTACAACGGGTCGCGGCCGAGGGGCATGGCGTGGTCGTGGTGCTGGCCAATCATGAATCTTCCCAGGCGCTGCTGGAGCGCATTCCGCAACTGACTCAACCGCCACGGCAGTTCAGTCGTTCGCAATCGCGAATCTATTCGGAGGTCGGCACCGGGGCGCAGATTCTGCAGAACCTGGGCGTCGGCAAGCTGCGCCACCTGGGGCCGCCGCTGAAATATGCCGGGTTGACTGGCTACGATCTTGAGGTGGTCGAGAGTATTCCGTTCACCGAATAACCCCGTTTGCCAGATAGCCGGTAAGGCAAAGTGCTTGCACAAAGCTTGGAATACCATAATATGATATTCCATAGACCGGACGACCTGAAAAATCGTCCAGCTACTGCTCCCGACAGGCGGGCAACAACGCAAGCCCGCTCAAAAACACAACAATGAGGGCGTAAAAATGGTGTTGAACAAAGCTGCAACTGCGATCTTTTTCGCGGGACTGCTGAGCGTGACCGGTCAGGCCGCGATGGCCGCCGAGAGTGTGAACTTTGTCAGCTGGGGCGGTAGCACCCAGGATGCGCAGAAACAGGCCTGGGCCGATCCGTTCAGCAAGGCCAGCGGCATCACCGTCGTGCAGGACGGCCCGACCGACTACGGCAAACTCAAGGCCATGGTCGAAAGCGGCAACGTGCAATGGGACGTGGTCGACGTTGAAGCCGACTTCGCCCTGCGCGCCGCTGCCGAAGGCCTGCTCGAACCCCTCGATTTCAAACAGATCCAGCGCGACAAGATCGACCCGCGTTTCGTCAGCGACCATGGCGTCGGCTCGTTCTTCTTCTCCTTCGTCCTCGGCTACAACGAGGGCAAGCTCGGCGCCAACAAACCGCAGGACTGGAGCGCGCTGTTCGACACCAAGACCTTCCCCGGCAAACGCGCCCTCTATAAATGGCCAAGCCCCGGCGTGCTCGAACTGGCCCTGCTCGCCGACGGCGTACCGGCCGACAAGCTCTACCCGCTGGACCTGGACCGCGCCTTCAAGAAACTCGACACCATCAAGAAAGACATCGTCTGGTGGGGCGGTGGCGCGCAGTCGCAGCAACTGCTGGCCTCCGGTGAAGCGAGCATGGGCCAGTTCTGGAACGGCCGGATCCACGCCCTGCAAGAAGACGGCGCACCGGTCGGCGTGAGCTGGAAACAGAACCTGGTCATGGCCGACATTCTGGTGGTGCCAAAAGGCTCGAAAAACAAGGACGCGGCGATGAAGTTCCTGGCCAGCGCCAGCAGTGCCAAAGGCCAGGCTGACTTCTCCAACCTGACCGCCTACGCCCCGGTCAACGTCGACAGCGTGGCGCGTCTGGACTCGACGCTGGCCCCGAACCTGCCGACTGCCTACGCTAAGGATCAGATCACTCTTGATTTCGCGTACTGGGCCAAGAACGGCCAGGCCATCGCGACACGGTGGAACGAATGGCTGGTCAAATGAAAATGGCGGCCACCGCGTCCCGTCCCTCCACTGCCACCGGGAGCGCCGCCAGCGCTGCCGGCCCGGCGTCAGGCAAGGCGAGTGCCATGGCGCAAGCCCCGTCCCTCAAGCAACGCTGGCGCGGCGCCGGCAATCTCGCGCCGGCGCTGTTGTTCCTCGGCCTGTTCTTTCTTGCGCCGTTGATTGGCTTGTTGCTGCGCGGCGTGCTGGAACCGGTGCCGGGCCTTGGCAACTATGAACAACTGTTCGCCAACTCGGCGTACGCACGGGTGCTGTTCAACACCTTTTCGGTGGCCGGACTGGTGACCGTGTTCAGCCTGCTGCTGGGCTTTCCGCTGGCCTGGGTAATCACCCTGGTGCCACGGGGCTGGGGCCGCTGGATCCTCAACATCGTGCTGTTGTCGATGTGGACCAGCCTCCTCGCCCGCACTTATTCGTGGTTGGTGTTGCTGCAGGCTTCGGGTGTGATCAACAAGGCGCTGATGGCGCTGGGCATCATCGATCAGCCGCTGGAAATGGTGCACAACCTGACCGGTGTGGTGATCGGCATGAGCTACATCATGATCCCGTTCATCGTGCTGCCGTTGCAGGCGACCATGCAGGCCATCGACCCGATGATCCTGCAGGCCGGCTCGATCTGCGGCGCGAGTCCCTGGACCAATTTCTTCCGGGTGTTCCTGCCGCTGTGCCGGCCGGGCCTGGCGTCCGGCGGGTTGATGGTGTTCGTGATGTCGCTCGGTTACTACGTCACCCCGGCGCTGCTGGGCGGGGCGCAGAACATGATGCTGCCGGAATTCATCATTCAGCAGGTGCAGTCGTTCCTCAATTGGGGCCTGGCCAGCGCCGGCGCCGCGTTGCTGATCGTCATCACGCTGGTGCTGTTTTACGTCTACCTGAAGCTGCAGCCGGAATCCCCGGTTGGCGCCAGTAACGCGAGGTAAACCGACATGCTCCTGACGCCCAATGCCATGAGTCGCCGGATGCGCTTCGGCCTGTATTTCACCACCGGGCTGATCGGCCTGTTCCTGCTGTTGCCGATCGTGTTCATCGTCCTGCTGTCGTTCGGTTCGTCTCAGTGGCTGGTGTTCCCGCCGCCGGGCTGGACGCTGAAATGGTACGTGCAGTTCTTCTCCAACGCCGACTGGATGAGCGCAGCGCTGGCCAGCCTCAAGGTCGCGGTGCTGACCACGATCTGCGCCGTCGCCCTCGGTTTGCCGACGGCCTTTGCGCTGGTGCGCGGACGCTTCCCCGGCCGGGAAATGCTCTACGGCCTGTTCACCCTGCCGATGATCGTGCCGCTGGTGATCATCGCGGTGGCGGTGTACGCGCTGTTCCTCAAGCTCGGCTACACCGGCACGATGTTCGCCTTCGTCGTCAGCCATGTGATCGTCGCACTGCCGTTCACCATCATCTCGATCATCAACTCGCTGAAGCTGTTCGATCAGTCGATTGAAGATGCGGCGGTGATCTGCGGCGCGTCACGCCTGCAAGCGGTGTTCAAGGTGACCTTCCCGGCGATTCGCCCGGGGATGGTGGCCGGCGCCCTCTTCGCCTTCCTGGTTTCGTGGGACGAAGTGGTGCTCAGCGTGATGATGGCCAGCCCGACCCTGCAAACCCTTCCCGTGAAAATGTGGACCACCCTGCGCCAGGACCTGACGCCCGTGATCGCCGTCGCTTCGACGCTGCTGATCGGCCTGTCGGTGTTGGTCATGGTGATCGCCGCCGCCCTGCGCCGGCGCAACGAAATCAGCGCCTGAGCGCCCAGGAGTACGACATGAGTGCCGTGATCAAAGACGCATCCCAGCAGAACGACAAACCCCTGGTCAGCCTGCGCAACCTGAACAAGCACTACGGCGATTTCGCCGCCGTGGACAATATCTCGCTGGACATCAAGGACGGCGAATTCCTCACCTTCCTCGGCTCCAGCGGCTCGGGCAAAAGCACTACGCTGTCGATGCTCGCCGGCTTCGAAACCCCGAGCAGCGGCGAGATCCTGGTCAACGGCCAGTCGCTGGTGAATGTGCCGCCGCACAAGCGCGACATCGGCATGGTGTTCCAGCGTTATTCGCTGTTCCCGCATTTGTCGGTGCGCGACAACATCGCGTTCCCGCTGGCGATCCGCAAACTCGCTGCAGCCGAACGCGACAAACGCGTCGATGCGATGCTGAAACTGGTGCAGCTGGAACAATTCGCCCATCGCCGCCCTTCACAGCTGTCTGGCGGCCAGCAGCAACGGGTCGCCATCGCACGGGCGCTGGTTTACGAACCGCGCATTCTGCTGATGGACGAGCCCCTCGGTGCGCTGGACAAGAAACTGCGTGAAGACTTGCAGGATGAATTGCGTCAACTGCATCGTCGCCTCGGCATCACCATCGTTTACGTGACCCACGATCAGGAAGAAGCCATGCGCCTGTCCCAGCGCATCGCGATTTTCAGTCACGGCAAGATTGTCGGGCTCGGCAGCGGTTATGACCTTTATCAGAATCCGCCGAATGCGTTTGTGGCGTCGTTTCTGGGTAACTCGAACTTCCTCAAGCTCAAGGCGCAGGGCAACGCGGCGGCGAGTTTTGAAGGTCAGTCGCTTTCGATTCGACTGACCGCTGGATTGCAGACCGGGCAGGATGTTTTGCTGATGGTGCGTCCGGAAAAGGCCTTGGCGTTGAGCGTGCAGCAGGCGAATGACGAGCCGTTGGCGGCGGGCTGGAACGAGGTTTCGGCGAAGGTGGTTGAGGTGCTGTTTCTGGGTGAGAGCCAGACTTGCAGTGTGGTCACGTCGAGTGGCACGTCCATGACCGTGAAAGCATTGTCGGCGGCGGGGATGCCGTTGAAGACTGGGGATCCGGTTCGGGTGCGCTGGGCGACGGCGGATGCTTGCGTCTATACCGAGTGGGCCGAAAGCGATCTTAACAAAGCTGCCGGATCACACTAAGTTCCTCAGAAAACAACGGAACCCTGTGGGAGCGGCGGTGCGACTTGCCCGCGAAGAGGCCCGCACATTCAACATCAATACTGAATTTGCTGACCCCTTCGCGGGCAAGTCGAATCGTCGCGCCGCCGCTCCCACAAGTTCTGCGCTAATCAGTTGACTGGCGGATAGCCTTCGATCTGATCAGGCCAGGCCGTCAACACCTCAAACCCGTCCTCCGTCACCGCCACCATGTGCTCCCACTGCGCCGACAGCGATTGATCCTTGGTCACCACCGTCCAGCCATCCGCCAGACTTTTCACATGACGCTTGCCGGCATTGAGCATCGGCTCGATGGTGAAGATCATCCCCGCCTTCAACTTCAAGCCCTGCTCCGGATAACCGTAATGCAGCACCTGCGGCTCATCGTGGTAAACCTTGCCGATCCCGTGCCCGCAATACTCGCGAACCACGCTGAACCCTTCTTTCTCCGCCAGCGTCTGGATCGCATGCCCGATATCACCCAACGTGGCGCCCGGCCGGACGACGCGGATGCCCGCGCACATGGCGTCATAAGTGGTCTTGATCAGGTGCCGCGCCTCGGGTGTCGGCTCTCCGACCACGTACATGCGGCTGGTATCGCCGAACCAGCCGTCCTTGATCACCGCGATGTCGAGGTTGACGATATCGCCGTCCTTCAACACGCGCTTCGAAGGAATGCCGTGGCACACCACCTCGTTGACCGACGCGCAAACGGTTTTCGGGAAGCCGTGGTAACCGACGTTGGCCGGAATCGCTTTCTGCACATTGACGATGTAGTCGTTGCACAACTGGTCGAGCTGATCGGTGGTGACGCCAGCCTTGACGTGCGGCACCAGCATCGCCAGCACCTCGGCGGCCAGTCTGCCGGCCTCGCGGGACTGGGCGATTTCGGCCTGGGTGTTGATCTTGATCGGATTTCTCATGCCTTGACCGCCTCTTTGACCGAGGCGTTCTGCGCGGCATCCGCCAGGGCACAAACTTGTTGCAGATCCAGACCGCCCGACTGTTCGGCGCGAATCAGCAACCGGCAGATGGCGTGATGGTCCAGGTCGGGATACAGCTCGGCGAGCATGCCGATGCGCATCCAGTGTTCGGCCTGCGCGTTGATCGAGCGGCTGAGTGCGTTGCTGGAGATGCGCAGATTCTCGTGCATGTCCTCTGAAATCTTTACGATGCCCATGGCAATTTCCGATACGAAGTGTATATGGATCGTATATTAATCGTGTATCGCCCGGGATTGCAAACGTTCCGTGCCCGGTAAATCGCAGGCAAAAAAAAGCTGCCCGGAAGGCAGCCGAATCATGAAAAGCACGCGATGTATTGGGGCCAAGTATGGGCAGCCGATAATGACAGTGTCATGACAGCGATGAATTCACTGAACCGCCCTGCCCGCGTCATCAGGTTGTCATCGAACCCACGGCAGAATCCTCGCAAACCGTCCCGCGCCTCCCGACGGAAGATTTGCAAGGATCCCCATGAAAGAAGACACCTCGCTGTTTGCCGCCATCGACCTCGGTTCCAATGCCTTTCGCATGATGATTGGCCAGTCGGTGCGCAGCAGAAAGGGCTTCATGATTCAGGAGGTCAAAACCTTGCGCGAGCCGGTGCGGCTGGCGGAAGGCTTCGATGGCCGGGCACTGGATGAAATGGCGCTGGATCGTGGCTGGCAGGCGCTGGCGCGGTTCGGCAAGAAGCTGCGCGGTTTCGAGCCCGGTCGCGTACGAGCGGTAGCCACCAGCGCGGTGCGCGAGGCGGACAATGCGCAGCTGTTTCTGGCCAGTGCGGAGCGGCATCTGGGCTTTCGCATCGATGTGATTTCCGGGCATGAAGAAGCGCGCCTGGTCTACACCGGTGTGGCCCACACCCTGCCGGTCGCCGATGACATGCGTCTGGTGGTCGACATTGGCGGCGGCTCCACCGAACTGATTCTCGGCCAGGGTTCTCAACCGCTTTTGACCGAAAGCATTGCCATCGGCAGCGGTACGTTGAGCGCACGCTTCTTCCGCAACGGTGAGATTTCCCCCGGCGCCCTGCAAGAAGCCGAACGCGTGGCCATTCTGCAATTCGAAAAGGTCGCTCGTCGTTATCGCGCCCAGGGCTGGCAGCAGACCATCGGCTCTTCGGGCACCGCGCGGATGCTCGCCAAAGTGCTCAAGGCCAATCGCCTGAACGATCATGGCGAGAGCGGCATCACCTACGGCGGTCTGTTGCGGCTGACGTTGCGCCTGCTGGAAGTCAGCAATGTTCAACAGCTGAAACTGGCCGGCCTGCAACCCCATCGCCAGAGCATCCTGCCCGGCGGCCTGGTGGTCATGCTGGCGGCGTTCAAAGTGTTCGGCATCTCGCAAATGGTGCCATCCGAACCCGGCTTGCGACTGGGTGTGCTGCACGGCCTGATGAGCAATCACTGAGCGATTTTCGCTGCAGGATTTTCACTACCGGATCAAGCGCTTCATGCCGCCGAAGACGCCCTTTCAATACTCGATGACGCCTGCGTATAAACCCCTGCAAATCACTTCCTTCCCCTCTCCGATTTCGTTCTATCGTTAGATCGAAATGGCTGTATTTCCGGCCGTTTAAAGGTTGCGGCAGCTCAGGTCAGAGCCTATGTTGCACGCGAGCTTTTCCCCGCGAATGGAACGCGATCAACACCACAAAGAGGTGAAGAGATGTCAAAGGATTCACGCCCTGCCGTACTTGGGCTGATCGGCAATACGCCGCTGGTACAAGTCACCCGCTTCGATACCGGTCCCTGCACCCTGTTTCTCAAACTCGAATCACAGAACCCCGGCGGTTCGATCAAGGACCGCATCGGTCTGGCCATGATCGACGCCGCTGAGCGCGACGGTCGACTGCAACCGGGCGGTACGATCGTCGAGGCCACCGCCGGCAACACCGGTCTGGGCCTGGCCCTGGTCGGCCGCGCCAAAGGCTACCGCGTCGTGCTGGTGGTGCCGGACAAAATGTCCACCGAAAAAGTTCTGCACCTCAAGGCCATGGGCGCCGAAGTGCACATCACCCGCTCCGATGTCGGCAAGGGCCATCCCGAGTACTACCAGGATGTCGCCGCGCGTCTGGCCAAGGACATTCCCGGCGCGTTCTTCGCCGACCAGTTCAACAACCCCGCCAACCCGCTGGCCCACGAGTGCAGCACCGGGCCGGAAATCTGGGCCCAGACCGAGCATGACCTGGACGCGATCGTGGTCGGTGTCGGTTCGGCCGGCACCCTGACCGGTCTGACCCGCTTCTTCAAACGTGTGCAACCTGACCTTGAAATGGTCCTGGCCGACCCGGTCGGTTCGGTGATGGCTGAATACAGCCGCAGCAAGCACTTGGGCACCGCCGGATCCTGGGCGGTGGAAGGTATCGGCGAGGATTTCATTCCGTCGATCACCGACCTGTCGAGCGTGCGCAGCGCCTACTCGATCAGCGACGAAGAAAGCTTCGACCACGCCCGCCAGCTGCTGAAAGCCGAGGGAATTCTCGGTGGCTCGTCCACCGGCACCCTGTTCGCCGCCGCGCTGCGTTACTGCCGCGAACAGACCGAGCCGAAACGCGTGGTCAGCTTCGTCTGCGACACCGGCACCCGCTACCTGTCGAAGGTCTACAACGATCAGTGGATGACCGATCAGGGCCTGTTGCAGCGCAAACGCTACGGCGACCTGCGCGACCTGATTGCCCGACGCTTCGAAGACGGCAAAGTCGTCAGCGTCGGCCCGGACGATACGCTGATGACCGCCTTCCAGCGCATGCGCCTGGCCGACGTTTCGCAACTGCCGGTGCTGGTGGATGGCAAGCAACTGGTCGGCGTGATCGACGAATCGGACATTCTGGTGCGGGTACACGAAGACGCCTCGCTCTTCAGCAAACCCGTGTCCAGCGCGATGACGGACAAGTTGCAAACCCTCGCTCCCGGCGCCACGCTGGCTGAACTGGAAGCCGTGCTCAGCAGCGGCCTGGTGGCCATCATCGCCGACGCTTCAGGCTTCCACGGCCTGATCACCCGCGTCGACATGCTCAATCAATTACGGAGATCCCTGGCATGAGCCAGCACGACAAGAACGCCCGTCAACAGGGTTTCGCCACCCGCGTGATCCACGCCGGGCAAACGCCGGACCCGACCACCGGCGCGCTGATGCCGCCGATCTACGCCAACTCCACGTACCTGCAAGACAGCCCCGGCGTGCACAAGGGTTTCGACTACGGCCGCTCGCACAACCCGACGCGTTTTGCCCTGGAGCGTTGCGTGGCGGATCTGGAGGGCGGCACCCAGGCGTTCGCCTTCGCGTCCGGACTGGCGACGATTTCCACGGTGCTCGAACTGATCGATGCCGGCTCGCACATCGTGTCCGGCAATGACCTGTACGGCGGCACGTTCCGCCTGTTCGACAAGGTGCGCCAGCGCAGTGCCGGGCATCGTTTCAGCTACGTCGATCTGGCCGACCTGTCGGCGTTCGAAGCGTCGCTGCAGGACGACACGCGCATGGTCATGGTCGAGACTCCGACCAACCCGCTGCTGAGCCTGTCCGACCTCGCCGCCATCGCGCGCATCTGCAAGGCGCGCGGGATCATCTGCGTGGCCGACAACACCTTCGCCAGCCCGTGGATCCAGCGTCCGCTGGAACTGGGTTTCGACATCGTGCTGCACTCGACCACCAAATACCTCAACGGTCACTCCGACGTAATCGGCGGGATCGCGGTGGTCGGTGACAATCCTGCGCTGGCCGAGCGTCTGGGCTTCCTGCAAAACGCCGTCGGTGCCATCTCCGGCCCGTTCGACGCGTTCCTCACCCTGCGCGGCGTGAAGACCCTGGCGCTGCGTATGGAGCGTCATTGCAGCAACGCACTGGAACTGGCACGTTGGCTGGAACAGCAGCCGCAGGTCAAACGCGTCTACTACCCGGGCCTGGAATCGCACCCGCAGCACGAACTGGCCAAGCGGCAGATGCGTGGTTTCGGCGGGATGATTTCCCTGGATCTGAACAGTGATCTGGCAGGCGCCCGGCGCTTCCTGGAGAACGTGCAGATCTTCGCTCTGGCCGAAAGCCTTGGCGGTGTGGAAAGCCTGATCGAGCACCCGGCGATCATGACTCACGCGACCATTCCGGCCGAAACCCGTGCCAAGCTTGGCATCGGTGACAGCCTGGTGCGTCTGTCGGTGGGCGTCGAGGACATCGAAGACCTGCGTGCGGATCTGGCGCAGGCGCTGGCCAGTATCTAAAGCCCGAAAACGTCAAAGCCCGCACGAAGCGGGCTTTGGTGTTTGAGTAGGCGGCCAGTGCTGGTCTCTGGCTTACGAGGTTTCTCAGGACTCCCACAGTACAGGCAATGTGCTCTGCTGCTTCACACGGCATAAGGGCTGGAACCCAGCGCGGGGTTCTTTCTAACCGTGTACCCTTCGGAACGCGCCCAACGCTTCCTCGCTATCCGCTTGCGCATCAGTCTGCGTCTTCGCCTACATCCTTGAGCCTAGCAAACACGCTGCATTGCGCTACGCGGTTTTTAGACTGATTGTTTTCTAGCGCACGTTTGCAAGGAAGCGAACCGACTATCGCCTTCACGGCCCTTCAGCCTGCCTCCCGCCAAGGGCGAACTATACTTTTCAGTTCGCTGTCCAGATTTCCTGTAAACCGTCGACACCCGTGCACCCTCCGGTGCCCCCGTGCCACTCACCAATCATCTGGTTGACCCCGGGCCGACGAGCCTTCCGTCAAGCAACGAATGACGGGTAATGCTCGGTTGCTGTGTGGCTGATGGGGCGTGGAGAACATCATGAAGCACTCGCTTTGGCCGGGCCTCGTCCTGGCAGTTGCGGCAACGGTGGCAATGCCCAGTGTCTGGGCTGCGAAGGCGCAGGCATTGGCGTCGGATGGGGCGGATCATGTGGGGGCGGGAGCGGTGGCTTCTGATGGATCGGATCATGTTGGCGCTGGAGCCGTTGCCTCTGACGGTTCCGATCATGTCGGTGCAGGCGCTGTCGCCTCTGATGGCGCGGATCACGTTGGCGCAGGCGCCGTTGCCTCTGACGGTTCCGATCATGTCGGTGCAGGCGCTGTCGCCTCTGATGGCGCGGATCACGTTGGCGCAGGCGCCGTTGCCTCTGACGGTTCCGATCATGTCGGTGCAGGCGCTGTCGCCTCTGATGGCGCGGATCACGTTGGCGCTGGAGCTGTAGCTTCTGACGGTTCCGATCACGTAGGTGCCGGAGCAGTCGCCTCTGACGGCTCCGACCACGTCGGCGCTGGAGCCGTTGCTTCTGACGGCTCCGACCACGTCGGCGCAGGCGCCCTCGCCGCCGATGGCGCAGACAAGGTCGGCGCCAGCCGGCTCGCCTATTCCCGCGCAGGCGTCGGTTCGGACCAGGTCGCTTCCGCCCTCATGAGCGGCAGCTATTCCGACCAGTTCAACAGCCCTCAATAACCGCTATCGGCGCAACCAGCCCACCGCTGGTTGCGCCGCACTAGCACATTTGTGCTAATCGACCACCCCGATCCCCGGCGTTATATTCCCTCGCAACCCCCGACGCTCCCCAACATTGCTTCTGTGCAGTGCGCGGGATCGTTGTGCCTGGAAAAACAACAACACCAAGGAAGAAACACCATGAAACTGCACCTCAGCCTCACCAAGATCACGGTTCTCGGTGCCCTGCTCCTCGGCGCCGTCGGTTGCCAGACCGTAAAACCTACCGAAGACAGCATGAAAGAACGTGCCCAGACGGTCATTGGCCAACCGGTCAGCAAAATCGCCAACGTGCGCAACGACAGCACCCTCACCTACTACACGGCCTACACCGCCGCCGGCGAATACAACTGCGAGCAGCCCAGCGGCGTAATCATGGCCGTCGCCAGCATGGGCATCATGACGCCTCCGCTGTCGTGCCTGCCCAAAGGCGCGTCGCCGATTCCGTACCAGTAATCCGGCGCAGAAAAACCGTTCCAACGCCTCTTCTCATCCGGTAAAGGATTCCGCTCGATCATGAAAACACTCATCGCCACCCTCAGCCTCGCGGCCCTCGTTTTGACCGGCTGCGCCACTCCCAAACAATGGGAAGCCACCGGCGGCAGCAAGACCGACGGTGTTGTCCAGGTCTCCTATGAACTGGGCCAGTTCGAAAGCGGGCAAACCTCCGCCGCCCAAGGGTTGGCCACGGCTGAAGGCCGTTGCAAGGTCTGGGGCTACAAGAGCGCAGAAGTGACCGGCTCGGAGAAAAACATCTGCCGCACCATGGGCCAGTACAACTGCCTGCAAACTACCATCACGCAGGACTATCTGTGTAAGCGCTGAGCGCTTCGGTCTGCCGGTCGCGCAGCGCACGCAAGGTCGCGCGCAGCTCGGCCGGGCGTACCGGTTTGGACAAAATGGCGATCTGCCGGTCATGCAGGGCCGCCTGGATTTTTTCGATGTCATGCCCGGTGATGATCATGGCCGGTACCGCATACCCTCGCTGACGGCGAACCTCATCGATGCACTCGATGCCGGTGCTGTGGGAGCCGAGGTCATAGTCGGCAACAATGATGTCGCAGTCCGTGACCAGGCCCTGCCCGCTCAGCTCAGCCTGCACGACGCAGCCCCATCGCTCGAGCAACGCCGAGGTCGCCAACAGAACGTTGCGATCATCCTCCACCAGACACACCTTCAACCCCGTCAGTAGTCCGACCTGCCGAGCCTCCTCACGATTGACCGGTATCTGCGGCGGCGCCAGTGGCAGCCCATGCAAGGTCACCGCCGTGCCATGCTCCAGCCGTGAGCGGATCGCAACGTTGACACCGATCAACTGACCCAGACGCCGGACAATCGACAGCCCCAGGCCCACGCCTTCGACGTCCTTGTCGCGCAGCTGACGAACCCGATAAAACTCCTCGAACACCTTGGGCAAATGCTCTTCAGCGATGCCGTTGCCGCGGTCATAGATCGCGATCGCCACCCCCGCGCCGTGCTTGCGCACACCGATCAGCACCGGCCGGTGCGCGCCGTACTTGAAACAATTGGAGAGCACGTTCTGCACCATCGTCGCGAGCAGCGCCGGATCAGTGCGCACCCAATGCTCACAACGCCGCAGGCGCAACTCCACGCCCGCCCAACGTGCGGCTTCGGCATTCTGGCGGATCAGATCCGTTAGCCATTCGCCCAACTCAAATGTCTGCAAGCGGGGCAGAATCCGCCCGTTGTCGAGGGTGTAGAGATCGAGAATCGAACGAAACAGCTGCGATACGTTAAGCAGCGAACGGTCGATGCTGTCCACCAGCCGCCGCTCCTCCTCGCCCAGTCTCGATTCGCGCAGGCAGGCGGTAAACAACCCGATGGAGTGGATCGGCTGACGCAGGTCATGACTGGCCTGAGCCAGGAAACGCGACTTCTCAAGGTTCGCAGCGACCGCTTCTTCCGATGCCTTGCGCGTGCGTTCTAGCAGCAAGTGCGCATACACCGGAATCACCGTGCTGGTGATCATCAGCATCAACACCATGAACGGTTGCGCCTGCCAGTACGGCGTCAAACGATAGACCGCCAACAGCGCCAGCAACGCCAACACCGTGGCGATTGCCAGGTAGCGCGAGCCGTAGCGCATGCCGTTGCCGAGATTGACCCAGACCATGACGGCATAGATGGGCAACGCCGCCTCGCCACCGACCACCAGCCCGAAACCGGTGCCGGTGTAATCGTGGAGCATGCCGAAAATCCGCCGCGCCGGATAATGCCCCGGCCAGCGCACGATGGCCTGGCGCAGCACGACGGACGCCGACAGAAACAGGGAAATGTAGGTGACCACCGGCAGATAGGTATCGAAGCGCTGGCCTGGCAGGAAACCGAGCACGGCCATGTAAACCAGCGCAATGCTGGCGATGATGATGCGCAGATTGGCCTGGTCGAGCTCGGTGTTCTTTTCGAACTTCATGGGGGAACGTCCTTGTGCGGCAGTCGTCATAAACAGCACGAATCAACAGGCAATGCCTTCGCCCGGTGCTAAGGTGCATGCCGTGAGAAATGCTGACCCAGGGAGGGTTTTGCCATGGCGTGCCGAATCATCATAGCCGACGATCACCCGTTGTTTCGCGAAGCGCTGCTGCGCACTGTCCAGCGCGTGCTGCCCGAAGCCCTGATCGAAGAGGCCGGCGACCTCGACACCGTGCTCGCCCTGCTGCCGGCCGGCGATGAGCCCGACACCTTGATTCTCGACCTGCGCTTTCCCGGCCTGACCTGTGTCAGCCAGCTCGCGGAACTGCGCCGGCGTTTGCCGCGAACCACCCTGATCGTCGTGTCGATGGTCGATGACGAGGCGCTGATCGGAGACGTCATGGCGGCTGGCATCGATGGTTTCATTGGCAAGAACATCGCCCCCGACGAGATCGGTCAGACGATCCGGGCGATTCGTGAAGGTGAGGTACTGGTCAAATTCGCCCCGTCCGGCCTGCTGCCGCTGGACACCGGCACCGCCCTCACCCCGCGTCAGCAAGAGGTGTTGCGGCTGATTGCCCAGGGTAAGACCAACAAGGAAATCGCCCGTGAACTGGATATTTCGCCATTCACGGTGCGGATTCATGTGTCGTCGTTGTTGCGGGTGCTCAACGTGCCGTCGCGGGCAGCGGCGGCAGTCAAGTATTCCGGCGCGGGTTAGCGCTGGAAGCCGAGATCAAGGATCAACCTGGGCCATCAGTTCAGGCACCGATTCCTGGCGTTTCGCATACCGCTGCGCCAGCACCGCACAGACCATCAGTTGAATCTGATGGAACAGCATCAGCGGCAGAATCAGCACGCCAATCGTGCTGCCGGCGAACAACACCTGCGCCATCGGCACACCCGTAGCCAAGCTTTTCTTCGAGCCGCAGAACAGAATGGTGATGCGGTCTTCCAGATTGAAACCGAACAGCTTGCCCAGCACGGTGGACGCCAGCAGCACCAGCGCCAGCAAGATGCAGCAGACCACCACCAACCCCAGCAGGTCGATCACCGGAATCTGATGCCAGATGCCCTCATTCACCGCTTCGCTGAACGCGCCGTAGACCACCAGCAGAATCGAGCCCTGATCGACGAATTTCAGCCAGTTCTTGTTTCGACCGACCCAGGCGCCGATCCACCGGCGGGCGATCTGACCGGCAATGAACGGGAGCAACAATTGCACGCTGATTTTCACGATCGCGTCGAGGGTCGAGCCGCCGTCGCCGTGGACGTTGAGCAGCAGCGTCACCAGCAGTGGCGTGAGGAAAATCCCGAACAGGCTGGACGCCGCCGCGCTGCAAATCGCCGCCGGAATATTGCCCCTTGCCAGCGAAGTGAAGGCAATCGCCGATTGCACCGTGGCCGGCAGCGCACACAGGTAAAGCATGCCCATGTACAGCTGATCGCCGATCAGCGGCGACAACAGCGGTTTGAGCGCCAGCCCCAGTAGCGGGAACAGGACGAAGGTCAGGCCGAACACCAGCAAATGCAGGCGCCAGTGGCCGGCGCCGGCGATGATCGATTCCCGCGACAGCTTGGCGCCGTGCAGGAAAAACAGCAGCGCGATGGCGATGTTGGTCAGCCAGCCGAAGCCGAGTGCGACCTGACCGCTGGCGGGCAGGAAGCTGGCCAGCAGCACCACGCCGATCAGGGTCAGGGTGAAGTTGTCGGGCAAAAATCGTGGGCGCGTCATGGTTTGTTCATCCGGGGGTTGCCAGTACGTGGAAGCGACTCTAACGTGACTGGAAATTACCGACTAACGCCGAAGAACCCACAGATGCCGCCAAAAGGACACGACAAAAGCGTCAGACGCAGCATTCCCGGGCTGCCCAGCCTGCCGCGTCCGCTCTACGGGCGCACCGAATCGCTGCCCAATCGCGCACTGACCCGCCGTCACAGTCATCCGTGGGTGCAGTTGTCCTACGCGATCCAGGGCGTGCTCGAAGTGCAGACCGCCGTCGGTCGTTTCGTCGCGCCGCCGGAGCGTGCGGTTTGGATTCCGGCGGGCGTGCCGCATCGGGTGTTCAGTTCGCCGCACACGGAAATGCGTAGCCTGTACATCGATTGCAGCGTCGCCAGCTGGGCACCGGTGCGTTGTCATGTGCTCGGCGTCAGTGATCTGTTGCGTGAGCTGATCCGGGCCTTCAGTCAGATTCCTGTCGAATATGACCAGAGCGGCCCGCACGGGCGCCTGGCTCAGGTGATCCTCGATCAACTGGCCGATGCCCCGCCCATCGATCTGATGCTGCCACTGCCGCAGGACAGTCGCTTGCGCCAGATCTATCAGAGTCTGGAGCAACATCCGGAACAGCAGACCACGCTGGCGCACTGGAGCGAAAAATTCGGCGTAACCGAGAAAACTCTGACTCGGCTGTTCCTGCGTGACACCGGTTTGACCTTCCGCACCTGGCGCCAGCGCCTGCGTCTGCTGGGTGCGCTGACACCGCTGGAACGCGGCGAACGCGTCACCGACGTGGCTTTGGCCTGTGGTTATGACTCGACGTCGGCCTTTATCGCGGCGTTTCGCCAACAGTTCGGTGAGACACCGGGAGAGTTTTTCCGATGAAATTAACCGATATTTATCGACTTTATGCATGCCATTGGGCCAATTTCAGGGTAGAGTTTCGCCCATCAAGAATCTTTGACATCTTTCGACGATAACAATGATCAACCACCCTTTAGCGAACCTGTCGGCGGTAACAGCATGATCGAAGTCACTGAAGTTTCCATTGCCCAATTGCGTGCGGCGCTCGAATCCGGCCAGACCACGGCGGTTGAACTGGTGCAGGCCTACCTGGCGCGCATCGACGCCTTTGACGGCCCGGACACCGCCACTGCCCTGAACGCAGTGATCGTGCGCAACCCTGAAGCGCTGAAAGAAGCGCAAGCTTCCGATGCCCGTCGCGCCAAGGGCGAAACCCTTGGTCCGCTGGACGGCATCCCTTACACCGCCAAGGACAGCTATCTGGTCAAAGGCCTGACCGCTGCGTCCGGCAGCCCGGCCTTCGCCGATCTGGTGGCCCAGCGCGACGCGTTCACCATCGAGCGCCTGCGCGCGGGCGGCGCGATCTGCCTGGGCAAGACCAACATGCCGCCGATGGCCAATGGCGGGATGCAGCGTGGCGTCTATGGCCGCGCTGAAAGCCCGTACAACGCTGACTACCTGACCGCGCCGTTTGCTTCCGGCTCGTCAAACGGTGCCGGCACCGCCACCGCTGCCAGCTTCTCGGCATTCGGTCTGGCGGAAGAAACCTGGTCGAGCGGTCGCGGCCCGGCGTCGAACAATGGCCTGTGCGCCTACACGCCATCGCGCGGGGTGATTTCGGTGCGCGGCAACTGGCCGCTGACGCCGACCATGGACGTGGTGGTGCCGTACGCGCGCACCATGGCCGACCTGCTGGAAGTGCTTGATGTGGTCGTCGCCGAAGACACCGACACCCGTGGCGACCTGTGGCGCCTGCAACCCTGGGTGCCGATCCCGAGCGTCGCCTCGGTGCGCCCTGCTTCCTATCTCGAACTCGCGGCGAAAAGTGATGCACTGGCCGGCAAACGCCTGGGCGTGCCGCGCATGTACATCAACGCCGACCCTGAGGCCGGCACCAGCGAAGAGCCGGGCATCGGCGGCCCGACCGGGCAACGCATCAATACCCGCGCCTCGGTGATCGATCTGTGGAAACAGGCCCGTCAGGCCCTCGAAACGGCCGGAGCTGAAGTGATCGAAGTGGATTTCCCGCTGGTCTCCAACTGCGAAGGCGATCGTCCGGGTGCGCCGACCGTGTTCAATCGCGGCATCGTCTCCAAAGAATTCATGCACCACGAACTGTGGGACCTGTCGGCCTGGGCGTTCGATGATTTCCTGCGTGCCAACGGCGATCCGAAACTCAACCGTCTGGCGGACGTCGACGGGCCGAAAATCTTCCCGCACGACCCGGGCACCCTGCCCAACCGTGAAGGCGACCTCGCCGCCGGCATGGACGAATACGTGCGCATGGCCGAACGCGGCATCACGCCGTGGGATCAGATCCCGACGCTGCCGGACGGCCTGCGCGGCCTGGAGAAGACCCGCAAGCTGGACCTCGAAGACTGGATGGATCGCCTCGGCCTCCACGCCGTGCTGTTCCCGACCAACGCCGACGTGGGCCCGGCCGATGCCGACGTCAACCCGGCCTCGGCGGACATCGCCTGGAGCAACGGCATCTGGGTCGCCAACGGCAACCTCGCGATCCGTCACCTCGGCGTGCCGACCGTCACTGTGCCGATGGGCGTGATGGCCGACATCGGCATGCCAGTGGGGCTGACGTTCGCCGGGCGCGCTTATGACGATTCAACACTGTTGCGACTGGCAGCGGCGTTTGAAGCGACTGGTTCGAAACGACTGGTGCCGCCGCGTACGCCAGCACTGGTGGAAGGCAAGTAAATGCAAAACGGCGGGATCGATTGATCCCGCCGTTTTTTTATCGCTCTGCCAGTTCTTCCAGTAAATCTGCCGAAGGCACGAAGAACAGACTGCCGGTGACCGCCGTGCTGAAGTCCAGCAACCGGTCGTAATTGCCGGGTGGTTTGCCGACAAACATGTTTTCCAGCATCTGCTCCAGCGGCTCCGGCGAACGCGCGTAGCCTATGAAATAAGTGCCGAACTCCCCCGCGCCGGGCCGGCCGAACGGCATGTTATCGCGCAGGATCTTCACCTCTTCGCCGTCCTTGGTGATGGTCGTCAACGCGCTGTGGGAATTGCTCGGTTTGACCGACTCGTCCAGCTCGATATCGGAAAGTTTTGTACGCCCGATCACCCGTTCCTGTGCTTCGACCGACAACTCGTTCCACGCCTTCATGTTGTGCAGATACTTTTGCACCAGCACGTAACTCCCGCCGCTGAACGTCGAATCCTCGTCACCCACAAGGGTGAAATGCTCGGCTTTGCGACCGACCGGGTTTTCCGTGCCGTCGACGAAACCGATGATGCTGCGCATGTCGAAATAGCGGAAACCCTGCACCTCGTCGGTCACGGTCACAGCGCCGTCCAGCGCGGACATCAATTGCGTCGCCAGTTCAAAACACAGGTCCATCTGATCGGCACGAATGTGCAGCAGCAGGTCGCCAGGCGTGGAAACAGCGCGTCGCCCTTCTACGCCGAATTCGCGAAACTCATGCAGGGACGCCGGGCGTGGACTGCCGAACAGACGATCCCACGCGCTGGAAGAAAATCCGCAGACGCAGGACAGGTTTCCCGAGGGCACGCGCTTGCCGACCGAGCGCGTCAGGCCCGCGATATCGGCGCACCAGCCGCGGACTTTTTCGGCGGCCTCGGCCTCGGCGTTGAGGGTCGCCACGATGAAGATGGCAGCGCTGGTGATCGGGCTGCAGACGGCTTGAGGATCTGGCGTGTCGATGATCGTAGCTCCCGGAGTGGTGGACTGGCTCGACGGCGAGGTTAGCAAAGAAGTGTTGAATGAAGTATTACCTATGCCCTGCCCGTGTCGTCCGACACTTCGCTTTTAACGAACAATACCCACGAAATAAACGATTTTTCTTTGTCGGAAGGCTCCTACTAGCATGGCCCCGTCTACCCCGAAAAACATAAAGACAGGGAGAACGGCATGCACCCCATCAACATCGGCGAACCCTGGATGTGGGTCGCCTTCATCGTTTTTGTCCTCGCCATGCTGGCCATCGACCTGTTCGTCTTCGGTGGACGCAAGGCGCATCGAGTCTCTGTGCGGGAAGCCTCATCCTGGGTAATTGCCTGGTGCATGCTGGCGATGGCCTTCGCCGGATTGCTCTGGTGGTATCTCAACGGCGAATTCGGCCCCGAAATCGCCAGGGTCAAGACCCTGGAATTCCTCACCGGCTACTTGATCGAGCAGTCGCTGTCGATCGACAACATGTTCGTTTTCGTGATGATCTTCAGCTACTTCGCCGTACCGCCGGAGTTGCAGCGCCGGGTACTGCTGTACGGCGTGCTCGGGGCGATCGTGATGCGTGCGGCGATGATCTTTGCCGGGGTGTGGCTGGTGTCGCAATTCACCTGGCTACTGTATGTGTTCGGCGTGTTCCTGATCATCACCGGGATCAAGATGCTGGTGTTTGCCGAGCAGCAACCGGACCTCGATAACAATCCGCTGCTGCGCTGGGTGCGCGGGCATCTGCGGATCACCAACGGCTTTCACGGCGAGCGCTTTTTCGTGCTGCAGAACGGTGTGCGCTGGGCCACGCCAATGTTTCTGGTATTGGTGCTGATCGAGGCCAGCGACCTGATGTTCGCGGTCGACAGCATCCCGGCGATCTTCGCGGTGACGACTGATCCGTTCATCATTTTCACCTCGAACATCTTCGCGATCATGGGGCTGCGGGCGCTGTACTTTTTGCTGGCGGACATGGCCGACCGCTTTCATCTGCTCAAGTACGGACTGGCGCTGGTGCTGGTGTTCATTGGCGGGAAGATGACGGTGATGCCGTGGTTTCACATGCCGGTGGAGTGGTCGCTGGCGATTGTCGGCGGGCTGATTCTGGCGTCGGTAGTGCTGAGTCTGATGCTGACGAAGGACAAGTCGCCCGAAGAAAGTCAGGCGAAATAACAGCCGAGGGAGCGAACGTGGTTCGCTCCCTCGGTTTTGGGCTTATTTATCCGACTTGATGCTGGTCCAGACCCGGGTCCGCACCCGCTCCAGCTTCTGCGGCAACGGTTGCACCACGTACAACTTCTTCAGCGCTTCGCTGGTCGGCGTCAGGTTCGGGTTGCCGGTGATTTCCTTGTTGATCAACGGCAGCGAATCCTTGTTGGCATTCGGGTAACCGAGGAAGTCACTGATCGACGCGATGACTTTCGGATCAAGCAGGTTGTTGAGGAACTCGTGGGCCTCTTCGACGTTCTTCGCACTCTTCGGAATGGCGAAGGTGTCGAACCAGATCGGCGCGCCTTCCTTCGGCAGGCGCCAGTCGACCACCACGCCGTTGCCCGCCTCTTTGGCGCGGTTGCCGAACTGGTAGAAGCTGCCGGAATAACCGATGGCCACGCAGATGTCGCCATTGGCGATGTCGGTCATGTACTTGGCCGAGTTGAAGTAGGTGACGTAGGGGCGAACCTTGAGCATCAGGTCCTTGGCCTTCTCATAGTCGGCCGGGTTCTGGCTGTTCGGGTCCAGACCCAGGTAATGCAGGGCCAGCGGCAGGATTTCCGTCGGCGAATCGAGCATCGCCACGCCGCAGGATTTCAGCTTCTCCATGTTCTCCGGTTTGAACACCAGATCCCAACTGTCCACCGGCGCATTTTCGCCGAGCGCAGCCTTGACCTTGGCCGGGTTGAAACCGATCAGCACCGTGCCGACCATGTACGGCACGCCGTACTGATTGCCGGGATCGTTGACGTCGAGCAACTTCAGCAACGCCGGATCCTGGTGACTCCAGTTCGGCAGCTTGGACTTGTCGAGTTTCTGGAACACGCCGGCCTTGATCTGGGTATCGAGGAACTGGTTTGACGGCACCACCAGGTCATAGCCGGAGTTGCCGGTCAGCAGCTTGGCTTCGAGGGATTCGTTGGTGTCGAAGGTGTCCCAGGTCACTTTGATGTTGCTTTTGGCGGCGAAGTCCTTGGGCACCGACGGCAGGATGTAATCCGCCCAGTTGTACACCCGCAGTTCGCGCTGTTCGGCCTGTACGGCGCTGGCCAGCAGCGTCAGCCCGAAAACAGTAGCGCCCAGAATGCGTTTCATCGTGACCATGTTGTGTTTCCCCGAATGCAGCGTGAGTCGATGGTTTTTATGTTCTGTACACGGCAGCGGCTGTCAGATCAGCCAAGGGCAAGGAAGGTGCAGCATCTAGTTGTGGCTTCGATTCTTCCTGACAGCGTAGACGCAGCACAGTAGCCCATCGGCCAAAAGGGGATCGAAACGGCCAATTTGAATGACCGCCGGAATGCGGAAACAAAAATGCCCGACAAAGTGCCGGGCATTGTCTGAGCAGCCTGCGAACGGTCAGTCGGTAAAGCCCAATCGCGCCGCCCTGCTCTGCTGCGACTGTCCACGGGTCGCCAGGCAGTAATACAGCGGGCATGTGACGATCAGGCCGACCAGCCACGACAGGTCCGCGCCTTCCACCAGATTGGCGTAAGGCCCGACGTACAGCGATGTGTTGGCGAACGGCAACTGCACGATGATGCCGATGAAATAGGCAATGATCGCGTGCAGGTTGAATCGCCCATAAATGCCGCCGTCGGCGCGGAAGATCGAGGCGATGTCGTAACTGCCGCGCTTGATCAGGTAGAAGTCGATCAGGTTGATCGACGCCCACGGCACCAGCACCAGCAGCAACGCCAGAATCAATCCGATGAACTCGGAAATGAAATCCGCCGACGCACCCAGCGCCACGACACAACACCCCGCCAGCACGATGCTCGACAAGATCACCCGCACTTTGATGCTCGGCGTCCATTGGCTGGCAAAGGTCTGGATCGAGGTGATGATCGACAGTACCGCGCCATACAGATTCAGCGCGTTGTGGCTGATGATGTTGAGCAGGAACAGCACCATCAGAATCGGACCCAGCCAACCGGTGGACTGCTTGACCGCCGCCATCGCCTCGGTGCCTTCCGGCGTTGCCAGCACCGCCACCGCGCCAAACGTGAACGACAGAATCGTGCCCAGGGTTGCGCCGAGATAAGTCGCGATAAAGGGCTTGCCGATCCCGATGTCCGCCGGCAGGTAACGGGAATAGTCGGAGACATACGGCGAGAAACTGATCTGCCAGATGATCCCCAGCGACACCGTTGCCAGCCATCCCGAGAGATTGAAGCTGCCACGGGTAAAGAAGTCCGCCGGCAATTCATGGGCAAAGATGTAGATGAAACCGGCCAGCAGCGCGCTGCCCATCACCCAGGTGCCGATGCGGTTGAGCGTGTGAATGAAGTTGTAGCCGATCACCCCGATGGCCGTGGCGCTCAGTGCACCGATCAAAATACTCAGCGGCGCCGGCACTGACGGCGCGATGCCGACGATGGACTTGCCGGCCAGCACGATGTTGGAAATGAAGAAGCCGATGTAGATGATCGCCGCGAAGAACACGATCAACAGCGCACCGTAACGCCCGAACTGACCGCGACTCTGGACCATCTGCGGAATGCCCATGCGCGGCCCCTGCGCCGATGCCAGAGCGATCACCACGCCGCCGATCATGTGCCCCAGCGCAATCGCCAGCAGCCCCCATAACAGGTCGAGATGAAACACCTGAACCACCATGGCGCCGGTGACGATGGGCAGTGGCGCAATGTTGGTGCTGAACCAAAGGGTGAACAGGTCGCGGGCCTTCCCGTGGCGTTCCGCGAGTGGGACGTAGTCGACCGTGTGATTCTCGATCAACGGATCTTGCCGGGACATCTGGGACATAAAAATGAACTCGATTGGGTCTGTTCTTATCGTTGTATGAAGCCAAACCGGGGGAGCTTCGTGGCGGCCCCTCAGATGAAGACCATATTATGGTATTCCAACATTTTCACAAGACTGATCCGCTGTTTGCGATGGCATCTGATCCGGCATCCTCCCTGATAGCCAGCGTTCGCGGCTAGAGAAAAGCCCCGTAAATGCTGACTTTCCGACGGATGAACCACGTTTATCGTTTCACCAAAAAAGCGCTTGCAATCGATGTATTACGGTATACCATCAGACCCATAAACACATAAAAACACGCTCCACCGCACTCGAGGATTGACCAATGATCGATGCTGCCGTCTACAAACAAGTCATGGGCTCGTTCCCGTCCGGCGTTACCGTCATCACCACGCTGGATGACGACGGCCAGATCGTCGGCCTGACCGCCAGCGCCTTCAGTTCGCTGTCGATGGACCCCGCTCTGGTGCTGTTCTGCCCCAACTACAGCTCCGATTCTTACCCTGTCCTGATCAAGAACAAGCGCTTTGCCATTCACGTCCTGTCCTGCGGCCAGCAGAGCGAAGCCTACGCGTTCGCCCGCAAAGGCAAGGACAAGGCCCAGGGCATTGAGTGGACGCTGAGCGAACTGGGCAACCCGATCCTGGCCAACGCGACAGCTATCATCGAATGTGAGCTGTGGCGTGAATACGAAGGCGGCGACCACGCGATCATGGTCGGCGCGGTGAAAAACCTCATCGTGCCCCAACAGGACGCCGGCCCGCTGGTGTATTGCCACGGCAAGATGGGCGCCCTGCCCGCCTTCGCCTGATCCGCACAATTGCACTTGAACAGGCCTGCATGCGACCGGCCGACAACAAAAGATTTGAGGTAGCGAAATGAAATTTTCCCTGTTCGTACACATGGAACGCTGGGACGAAAGCGTCAGCCACCGTCAACTGTTCGAAGACCTGACCGAACTGACGTTGATGGCCGAGGCCGGTGGTTTCAGCACCGTGTGGATCGGCGAACACCACGCGATGGAATACACCATCTCGCCGAGCCCAATGCCGCTGCTGGCCTACCTCGCGGCCAGGACCACCACCATCCACCTGGGCGCCGGCACCATCATCGCGCCGTTCTGGCATCCACTGCGGGTCGCCGGTGAATGCGCCCTGCTCGACGTGATCAGCAACGGCCGGATGGAAGTCGGCCTCGCACGCGGTGCCTATCAGGTGGAATTCGATCGCATGGCCGGCGGCATGCCTGCTTCCAGCGGCGGCCAGGCGCTGCGGGAAATGGTCCCGGTGGTCCGCGCCCTGTGGCAAGGCGACTACGCCCACAACGGCGAGATCTGGAAATTCCCCACCTCCACCAGCGTGCCGAAACCGATCCAGAAGCCGAACCCGCCGATGTGGATCGCCGCCCGCGACCCGGACTCACACAACTTCGCGGTGGCCAACGGCTGCAACGTGATGGTCACGCCGTTGATGAAGGGCGACGAAGAAGTCCTCGATCTGAAGAACAAGTTCCAGACGGCGCTGGACAACAACCCGGACGTGCCGCGTCCGCAATTGATGGTGCTGCGTCATACCCACGTGCATTCGGTGGATGACCCGGAAGGGTGGAAAGTTGGCGCCAAGGCGATTTCACGTTTCTACCGCACCTTCGATGCCTGGTTCGGCAATAAGGAAACCCCAGTCAACGGCTTCCTCGCCCCGAGCCCAGAAGAGAAATTTGCCGGACGTCCGGAATTTGAACTGGAGAGCCTGCACAAGACGGCGATGATCGGCACGCCGGAAGAGATCATTCCGCGGATCAAGTACTACCAGGAACTGGGGGTGGATGAGTTCAGTTTCTGGTGTGACAACAGCTTGCCGCATGCGGAAAAGAAGAAGTCGCTGGAGTTGTTTATCAAGCATGTGGTGCCGGCGTTTCGTTAAATACGCCAAGGGCCCCTGAATGCAGAGCGCCCCGAACAGAACGTCGGGGCGCTTTTTTTCGTCTGACGCAGGTGTCAGTACGCAGTCGAAGTTGTGGCGATATCTTCCGGCGCCAAATGGCGACCATCGGCCGATAGCAGCTCTAGCTTCCTGATCGGCTTTCGCTTCTGCGCATCCACCATCACCGAACCCGATTCGCCAGGCTCGAACATGAACTCCCCACCCCACTGCGACAGCGCAACGATCACGGTTTGCAACGCCCGGCCCTTTTCAGTCAGCACGTACTCCTTGTAAGCGCTGCCATCGGAGGCCGGCACCAGGCGCAGGATGTCGCGCTCCACCAGCCCTTTGAGCCGGGTGCTCAACATGTTCTTGGCGATCTCCAGACTCTTCTCGAAATCGCTGAAACGACTAATGCCTTCCAGCGCATCGCGGATGATCAGCAACGACCACCAGTCACCGATCAGGTCGAGTGTCCGGGCAATCGGGCAGGCATTGCCCGCAAGGCTTTTGCGCTTCATTTCGGGTGTCTCCGGCAAACGGCAGGTTCGATGCGGTTGCATCTTACAACTCATGTCACCGAACCGTTAACGCGTACGCCACGAAACTTAGCACCTGCGTACAAGTGGCCAATGCCCTTTGTCGCGATAGTGACCGTTGCCATCACGGCATCCACATAGGCCCACACCCAAGGAGTTTTCATGAGCACGTTCACGACCCAAGACGGCACCGAGATCTATTTCAAGGACTGGGGCAGCGGCAAGCCCGTGCTGTTCAGCCACGGTTGGCCGCTGGACGCCGACATGTGGGAATACCAGATGGAATACCTGAGCAGTCGCGGCTACCGGACCATTGCCTTTGACCGCCGTGGCTTCGGACGCTCGGACCAACCGTGGACCGGCTACGACTACGACACCTTCGCCGACGACATCGCGCAATTGATCGAGCACCTGGATCTGCGTGACGTGACCCTGGTCGGTTTCTCCATGGGCGGCGGCGATGTCAGCCGCTACATCGCACGCCACGGCAGCGAGCGTGTTGCCGGGCTGGTGCTGCTGGGCGCGGTGACGCCGCTGTTCGGCAAGAAACCGGACTTTGCCGAAGGCGTCGACAAGTCGGTGTTCGACGGGATCAAGGCCGGCCTGCTGAAGGATCGTGCGCAGTTCATCGCCGATTTCGCCGCGCCGTTCTATGGCACCAACCAGGGCCAGAAAGTCTCCGACGGCGTGCTGACGCAAACCCTGAACATCGCGCTGCTGGCCTCGCTCAAAGGCACCGTGGATTGCGTCACCGCGTTCTCGGAAACCGACTTCCGCCCGGACATGGCGAAAATCGATGTGCCGACGCTGGTGATTCACGGCGATGGCGATCAGATCGTCCCGTTCGAAACCACCGGCAAACGCGCCGCCGCGCAGATCAAGGGCGCCGAGTTGAAAGTCTACGCAGGCGCGCCGCACGGTTTTGCGGTCACCCATGCGCAGCAATTGAATGAAGACCTGCTGGTGTTTCTCGATCGCTGAGTCCGTGTGATCTGAACACGCCTTGAAAAGGGCCGCCGACAACCCTGTCGGCGGCCCTTTTTTCGTTGTCCCGGATTTCGGTGCCAGGGCGAAGCCTCGTGTTTACGGGGCTTTCAGGCCTCTGCATCACGTTTTTATCTTCACATGCCAGCTTAATAATATTTTACCGATAACCACCCCCTCCCTAGTCTGATCCCAAGCACAGAGAACAGGTCGACAGCGACCTGAATCCAACGGCCTCGTGAGAAGGGATCAGAGATGACCACTGAAATAATAAAAACAGACACGCTTGTTGTCGGCGCCGGTCAAGCGGGTGTGGCCATGAGTGAACACCTGAGCAAACTCGGTGTGCCGCACCTGGTGCTGGAGCGCAGCCGCATTGCCGAACGCTGGCGCACCGGGCGTTGGGATTCGCTGGTGGCCAACGGTCCGGCGTGGCACGACCGGTTTCCGGGGATGGAATTCGATGATGTCGATCCGGACGGTTTCGCCCACAAGGAGCGTGTCGCCGATTACTTCGAAGCCTATGCCAAGAAATTCAATGCACCGATCCGCACCGGCGTCGATGTGAAAAGCGTGGTGCGCAATGTCGGGCGTCCGGGTTTCACCGTCGAGACCTCTGAAGGCGTGATCGAAGCGGCCCGTGTCGTCGCTGCAACAGGTCCGTTCCAGCGTCCAGTGATCCCGGCTATTGCGCCGAAAGATGAACGCCTGCTGCAGATTCACTCAGCCGACTATCGCAACCCGCAACAACTGCCGACCGGCGCGGTACTGGTGGTCGGCGCCGGTTCGTCGGGCGTGCAGATCGCCGACGAATTGCAGCGTTCGGGCAAGCAGGTTTACCTCTCGGTCGGCGCCCATGACCGCCCTCCTCGCGCTTACCGCAACCGTGATTTCTGCTGGTGGCTCGGCGTGCTCGGCGAGTGGGATCAGGCTGCAATGAAACCCGGCCGCGAGCACGTGACCATCGCCGTCAGCGGTGCCCATGGTGGCCGTACCATCGACTTCCGTGGCCTGGCCCATCGCGGCATGACTCTGGTTGGCGTCACCGAGTCGTTCAGCGACGGCGTGGTGACCTTCAAGCAAGACCTGCGCGACAACCTCAAGCGCGGCGACGAGAACTACCTCGCGCTGCTGGATGCCGCCGATGCCTATATCGAACGCAACGGCCTCGATCTGCCGCTGGAACCGGAAGCCCGGGAAACCTATCCGGATCCTGAATGCGTGAAAAACCCGCTGGCCGATCTCGATCTGGCCGCCGCCGACATCACCTCGATCATCTGGGCCACCGGGTTTGCCGTGGACTATTCGTGGCTGAAAGTCGCCGCTTTCGACGACAACGGCAAGCCGCAACATCAGCGCGGTGTGTCCAGCGAATCGGGTGTGTATTTCCTCGGTCTGCCGTGGCAGTCACGACGCGGTTCGTCGTTCATCTGGGGCGTGTGGCACGACGCCAAGCACGTGGCCGATCACATCGCCACCCAGCGCAAATACCTGGCCTATCGCGATGCCGAACAACGCGAAGCCGCGCTGCACAACAACGCTGTCGACACCGTCGACGCTTGATTTCCCTCTTCAATCCCGGCACCCGTCGCGCCGGGCCCGATTTCGTCAGGAGCCTCACATGAGTCAGCCAACCCATACCCGCATTCGCATGTTCAACACCAAGGACACCTACCCGAACCAGACCCTGGACAACGACCTGTGCCAGGCCGTGCGTGCCGGCAACACCGTGTATGTCCGTGGTCAGGTCGGGACCAATTTCGATGGCGAACTGGTCGGCCTCGGCGACCCGCGCGCGCAGACCGAACAGGCGATGCGCAACGTCAAGCAACTGCTCGAAGAGGCCGGCAGCGACCTGAGCCATATCGTCAAGACCACCACTTACCTGATCGATCCGCGCTACCGCGAGCCGGTGTATCAGGAAGTCGGTAAATGGCTGAAGGGCGTGTTCCCGATCTCCACCGGGCTGGTGGTGTCGGCTTTGGGTCAGCCGCAGTGGCTGATGGAAATTGATGTGGTGGCGGTGATTCCCGAGTAATTCGACCTTAGCGAAAGGAGGCCACACATGACATTTTCCATCGCCGCCCGCTGCCCCGAAACCGGGCAGTTCGGCATCGCCATCAGCTCCTCCAGCATTGCCGTCGGCGCCCGTTGCCCGTGGCTGTTGCCGGGTGTTGGCGCGGTGTCGAGCCAGAACATCACCCTGCCGTCGCTCGGCCCGGAAGTGCTCGCCCTGATGGAACAAGGCCTGGCGCCCGACGCCGCGCTGGACAAGGTGCTGACCCGCAACGGCTACAGTCAGTACCGGCAGATCACGGCAATCAATCATCTCGGCCAGACCGCGCATTTCAGCGGCGCGCAGACTCTCGGCGTGCACAACGCCGTGTCCGGCGAGCAATGCGTGGCGGCGGGCAACATGCTCGCCGGGCGCTCGGTGATCGAAGCCATGGTCAGCGCGTTCGAAGAAGGCGAAGGTCAATTGGCCGATCGCCTGATCAAGGCCCTGCACGCCGCCCAGGCCTTGGGCGGTGAAGCAGGCCCGGTGCATTCGGCAGCCGTGGTCGTGGTCGGCGATCTGACCTGGCCCATCGTCAACCTGCGGGTGGACTGGGCCGATGAAGACCCGATCGGCCAATTGCAAAAACTCTGGGACGCCTATCGCCCGCAGCTTCAGGACTACATCGACCGCGCCCTCGATCCGGCGAAGGCGCCGGGCTACGGGGTTGCCGGAGACGACCGATGAGCAACAGCGTCGCGTTGCTCAAGACGCTGGTGGGGTTCGACACCACCAGCCGCGAGTCCAACCTGCAATTGATCGACTTCGTGCGTAGCTACCTCGAAGGTTTCGACGTGCCGTGCGAGCTGATCTACAACGATGAGCGCAGCAAGGCCAATCTGTTCGCCACGATCGGCCCGGCCGATCAGCCGGGCATCGTGCTGTCGGGACACACCGATGTGGTGCCGGCGGACGGTCAGCCATGGACGCTGCCGCCGTTTGAACTCAGCGAGCGCGACGGCAAGCTTTACGGTCGCGGCACGGCGGACATGAAGGGCTACATCGCCTGCGTGCTGGCGCTGGTGCCGTCGTTGATCGAAGCATCATTGCGCCTGCCGGTGCACATTGCTTTGTCCTATGACGAAGAGGTCGGCTGCCTCGGCGTGCGTTCACTGCTCAAGGTGCTGGAGCAACGTCCGGTCAAACCGTTGCTGTGCATCATCGGCGAACCGACCGAACTCAAACCGGTGCTCGGGCACAAGGGCAAACTGGCGATGCGCTGTGATGTTCAGGGTCATGCCTGTCACTCGGCCTATGCGCCACTCGGCGTCAATGCCATCGAATGCGCCGCAGAATTGATCGGCGAGCTGGGACGCATCGGTCGACAGCTCAAGGATGAACACCTCGATCCGCGTTTCGACCCGCCGTATTCCACGGTGCAAACCGGTGTGATCAGCGGCGGCAAGGCGTTGAACATCGTCCCCGCCGATTGCCGTTTCGACTTTGAAATCCGTGCCCTGCCCTCGCAGGATCCGGCGCTTGTCGCGCAACAACTCAAGGCCTACGCCGAGCAGCAGATGCTGCCGCGCATGCGGGCGGTCAGCGAGCAGAGTGATATCCGGTTCAGCGAATTGTCGGCCTATCCGGGATTGGCTACCGACGCCCGAAGCCAGGCAGCCGAATTGATCGCCACGTTCTGTGGCTCGGACGATTTCGGCACCGTGGCGTTTGGCACTGAAGGCGGACTGTTCGATGCGGTGGGGATTCCCACGGTGGTATGCGGCCCCGGCAGCATGGATCAGGGCCACAAGCCGGACGAGTTTGTCAGCCTCGATCAGCTCACGGCCTGCGATGCGATGCTGCAACGGATGGTGGCGTCGATTCGCCTCTGAAAAACCGGTCTGGCTGCTGGATCAGGTCCGCAGCCAAGCCGCACCAACACCGACAGACAGCTGCTCCGATGGAGGTCAGCTGCGTTGTCGTTCATGGCGCTGAAACGCCCGAAGCAGAGCGCTTTCAGCTGACCGGAGAGCCTCGTTTTTTTAACGCCTGAAGCAACAAAACTACTAATTTATCTCTCCCCTTTCCTTGCCCATGATCGACCCCAACAAGAAATGCGCCGTCCGTGCCGGCGCTCACTGAAGTACGTCCACGTACTCGTCCTTGCCTTGGAGTTCGTCATGACCACCTCTGCAACAACGTCCGCACCGCTCATTGAAAAACACACGATCGGCTACGTGCCGCCCGAAGATCGCCACGGAAAGGTTCGGGATCTGTTCACCCTCTGGTTCGGCGGCAACATCGCGCCGTTGCCCATCGTCACCGGCGCCCTTGGCGTGCAGCTGTTCCACCTGAATCTGGTGTGGGGCATCGTCGCCATTCTGGTCGGTCACCTGGTCGGCGGTGTGTTGATGGCGCTGCACTCGGCGCAAGGCCCGCAGATGGGCATTCCGCAGATGATCCAGAGCCGTGCGCAGTTCGGCTCCCTCGGCGCGCTGCTGGTGGTGTTGATCGCCGGCGTCATGTACATCGGCTTCTTCGCCTCCAACATCGTGCTGGCTGGCAAGTCGCTGCATGGCGTGGTCGACAGCGTTCCGGTGCCGGTCGGCATCGTCATCGGCGCGCTGGGTTCGGGGATCATCGGCATCATCGGTTATCGCTTCATCCACGTGCTCAACCGCATCGGCACCTGGGTGCTTGGGATCGGCATCGTGGTCGGCTTCGGCTACATCCTCACCCACATCCAGACCGATGACTTCCTCACTCGCGGCAGCTTCAATATCTCGGGCTGGCTTGCGACGGTGTCGTTGGCGGCGTTGTGGCAGATTGCGTTTGCGCCTTACGTGTCGGACTACTCGCGTTACTTGCCGGCGAATGTGCCGGTGGCGGCGACCTTCTGGACGACCTATCTGGGATCGGCGCTGGGTTCGAGCCTGTCGTTCGTGTTCGGCGCCGTTGCCGTGCTGGCAACGCCCGTGGGCATGGACACCATGGATGCGGTGAAACTCGCCACGGGCGCCATCGGCCCCTTGATGCTGGTGCTGTTCCTGCTCAGCGTCATCAGCCACAACGCCCTCAACCTGTATGGTGCGGTGCTGTCGCTGATCACGCTGGTGCAGACCTTCGCCTACCGCTGGATTCCGACCGCCAAGAGCCGCGCAGTGATTTCGATCATTGTCCTGCTGGCCTGCTGCTTCGCTGCGGTCGGCGCTTCGGCAGACTTCATCGGCCACTTCGTCGACATGGTGCTGGTGTTGTTGGTCGTACTGGTGCCGTGGACCGCGATCAACCTGATCGACTTCTATGCCATCCACAAAGGCCAGTACGACATCGGCTCGATCTTCCAGGTCGATGGCGGCATCTACGGACGTTACAACCCGCAAGCCTTGCTGGCTTACGCGATCGGTATCGCGGTGCAGATTCCGTTCATGAACACGCCGCTGTACGTGGGGCCGGTGTCGGCGCACATCAACGGCGCGGACCTGTCGTGGGTGGTTGGCTTGCTGGTGACCTCGCCGCTGTATTTCTGGCTGGCGACCCGTGACAGTGCGTATCGTCGGCGGCTGACCTCCGGAAAACTGGCGAACAGTCTGTAAGCCATCCGTTCTGCGCTGACACAAGAAGGCCCTCGAATACGAGGGCCTTTTTGCTTTGTAGCGAAGCGTCTATTTCGCCTTGAACGCCTCACGCCGGGCCTGTCGTTCAGCGGCGTACGCATCTTGCGGCTGGCTGATCAAATCCTCACGGCGCAACACTTCACCGCAGTGATCGCACAACGGCCCGAGGCCAGCGCTGTGGTTGCAGTTCTTGTGGGTCATGTTCACCGCCAACCCTTCCTCCGGCGACTTGCACCAGGTCTCGCCCCAGGCGCGTAACGCCATCACCACCGGGTAAAACGCCTCGCCTTTTGCGGTGAGGTGATACTCGTAGCGTTTCGGCCGCTCGTTATACAGGCGGCGCTCGACCAGACCGTCCGCCTCGAGGCTTTTCAGACGGGCGGCGACCATCTGCGGCGTACCGCCGGTCTGGGCCAGGATCTCGTCGTAGCGATGGCTGCCCATGAACAATTCGCGCAAAACCAGCACCGTCCAGCGGTCGCCGACGATCGACTCGGCCCGGGAAATCGGGCACAGCGTATCGGGAAGACTATCGTTTACAGCCATCAGGGCTTGCCTCTTTCACAGTTACTATGATTATCATATCAACACGATGCGGGAACAAGCCCTGAGCATCGATCACTCTCATTGCCGGAGTACATCGCCATGTCGAAACCTCTCTATCCGCTCGACAGAACCGCCTACCTGCTGGTCGATCCGTACAACGATTTTCTCTCCGACGGCGGCAAGATCTTTCCGCTGATCAGGCCGATGGCCGAGCAGAACGGCCTGCTCGACAACCTGCGCAAACTCGATCGCGCCGTGCGGGCCCTGCCGATTCCGGTCGTCATCGTACCGCATCACCGCTGGGTCAAAGGCGACTACGAGAACTGGGATCACCCAACCCCGACCCAACAAAAGATCATGCACATGCACCACTTCGCACGCGGCGAATGGGGCGGTGAATGGCACCCGGATTTCGCGCCGAAGGACGGCGACATCGTGGTCCAGGAACACTGGGGCTCCAGCGGTTTCGCCAACACCGACCTGGATTTTCGCCTGAAACAGCAAGGCGTCACCCACGTGATCATCGTCGGCCTGCTCGCCAATACCTGCATCGAAGCCACCGCGCGCTACGCATCGGAACTCGGCTATCACGTCACGCTGGTGCGCGATGCCACCGCCGCATTCAAGGAGGAAATGATGCACGCCGCCCACGAACTCAACGGCCCGACGTTCGCCCATGTCATCACCACCACGGACGAACTGATCGCCAGTCTTCAGTCGCAAGGTGACGCGAAATGAGTCTGACCGGCCACCTGCTGATCGGCGCCGCTGACGTGCCTGCCACCGAGGGCACAATGAAGGCGCTGAATCCGGCAACCAACACGCTGATCGAACCGGAATTCGCCTTCGGCGGCAGGGCGCAGGTCGATCAGGCGGCAACCCTCGCTGACGCGGCCTTCGATAGCTACAGCCACACTTCGCTGGCCGAGCGTGCGGCGTTTCTCGAAAGCATCGCCGACAACCTCAACGCCGCGCGCGAGGAACTGGCCGCCCGCGCCGCACTGGAAACCGGTCTGCCTCAGGCGCAACTCGAAGGCGAAGCTGCCAGAGCTGCGACCCAGTTCCGTCAGTTCGCCGAGGTGGTGCGCAAAGGGCGCTTTCTGCAACTGGCCATCGACCCGGCGCAACCTGATCGTCAGCCCCGGCCACGGATGGATCATCGACTGCAGAAAGTCGCCATCGGCCCGGTAGCGATTTTCGGTGCGAGCAATTTTCCGATCTCCTATTCGGTGGCCGGCGGCGACACTGCGTCGGCACTCGCGGCCGGTGCGACGGTGATTCTCAAGGCGCACAACGCGCATCCCGGGGCCTCGGAAATCCAGGCTCGCGCGATCCGCAAAGCGGTGCAGATGCATGGCTTGCACGAGGGTGTTTTTTCGATGGTGCGCGGTGGCGGCAATGCGATCGGTGAGGCGCTGGTCGATCATCCATTGATTAAAGCGGTGACGTTCACAGGTTCAGAGGTGGGCGGTATGGCGCTTTATCGCCGCGCTCAATTACGGCCCGATCCGATTCCGGTGTTCACCGAAATGACCAGCGTCAACCCGACGTTCATTCTGCCCGAGGCACTGGAGGCACGCGGCGCGGAAATCGGTGACGGTTTCGTCGAACGAATGCTGGTCAATGTCGGGCAAGCCTGTCTGTGTCCGTCGATTCTGATCGCGGTCGAAGGCGAAGGTCTGCAAGCGCTGCGCAGCGCCATGATCAACCGGGTTAGCGCAGCGCCGGCACGCACGATGCTGACGCCGGGGATTCACGGTTCATACGTCAAAGGACTGGAGGCGATGGAAAGCGTGGGGGCGAATCTGGTGGCGGTCGGCGCACCGGCAGATGGTCAACTTGAGGGACGCTCGGCGTTGCTGGAAGTTGACGGCCAACGCCTGCTCAGCGAACCGGCGCTGGCCCATGAAGTGTTCGGCCCAGCCGCGCTATTGGTAACGGTCAACGATGAAGAAGAGTTGCTGGCCGTCGCGCGTTCGTTCAAGGGTCAGTTGAGCGCAGCCATTCACCTTGAAGACCGCGATCTGGATCTGGCCCGGCGTCTGCTGCCGATCCTCGAACGCCGCACCGGACGCATCGTGGTCAACGCCTTCGCCCATCCGCAGGAAGTGACCTTCGCCACCGTACACGGCGGGCCGTTCCCGGCCACTTCGGACAGCCGTTTCACCTCGGTCGGCATGACGTCAATCGAGCGTTTTCTGCGGCCGGTGGCATATCAGGGCTTTCCCGATGCATTGCTGCCGGAGGTGTTGCGCGAAGGTAATCCACTCGGCCTGCCCCGCAGCATCGACGGCCAATAAAAAATGCCCGGTTCGGCGAATCACCGAACCGGGCAAGCTTTTCAATCAAATGAGCAGGTCTTCATAGAAAGCACCGTACGGAAGCTCGGGGTGTTCGATCTGGATTTCCAGAATCCACACACCGGCATTCGGAGCCTGATCAAAGTCACCGAGATTGCCGCCGCGATAGATCGCATGAGGGAAATCGCTGACCCGGTGGCCCTTGATGTCCAGATTCAGCTTCCAGCCCATGGTTTCGGCCTGATCGGTGGCGTAACGATACAGCTCGACACCGGTCACACCCTGACGCCAGAAGGCTTCAACCTTGTCGAAGAGTTCTTTGGATGCTGCCGCACAAGCGACCATTTGCGGATCGGAACCGGTAACGAACGTCGCCCCGGCATCGCCTTCGTGGCCTTCCCAGACCACGCCCATATCGATGAAGAAAATGTCTTCGTCGCCCAAAACCGGATCGCCGTCGGAACGTTCCTTGAAGGTCTTCAGCGTGTTGGCGCCGAAGCGGATCAGCAGCGGATGCCAGATCCGGTCCATGCCCAGTTCGACGAGAATTTGTTTACCCCGGGCATGGGCTTGCGATTCGCGCATGCCGGGTTTGATCACCTTGGCGATCTCTTCCACGGCCTTCCAGGTCAACTGCTGGGCGTGGCGCATGGTTTCCAGCACAAAACGCTCACCTACCGCTTCTTTCCCGCTCAGGGCTGTGGTCATCGCTGATTCCTTCTGGCTAATCGCTTGCGCTGTATAGTTTTTTATATTGCGAAACAGGACGCCTAAGATACAACCATGACACAACGTGTCAATTCTCTTCTGCGCGCACCACACCGCGCTCTTCCAGCAAGCGCACAAACATGCTCAGACTGCGCGAAACCGTACCCCGCCGCCATACCAGCCACGTCGTCAGATAGCGAAAATCCGACGCCAGCGGCCAGACGCTGACCGTCGCGCAACCGGGCATGCTTTGCAGCATGCTGCGCGGCATCAAAGCCAGGCCGGCACCCGCACTGACGCAGGCGAGCATGCCGTGATAGGACTCCATTTCAAAAATCTTGCCCGGCACCGCAGCATCGGTGCTGAACCATTTTTCGAAGTGATGGCGATAGGAACAGTTCGAGCGGAACGCATAGATGTTCTCGCCGTTCACGTCCGCCGCGCGCTGGATCGGCCCGTGATTAAGCGGCGAGATGATGACCATTTCCTCTTCGAACGCCGGAATGCCTTCCAGCGCCGGATGCAAGACCGGGCCATCAACGAACGCAGCCGCCAGACGCCCGGAAAGCACACCGTCGATCATCGTCCCGGACGGCCCGGTCGACAGGTCCAGATCGACCTTCGGGTGTTGCTGGTTATAGGTCGCCAGCAAACCGGGAATGCGCACCGCCGCCGTGCTTTCCAGGGAGCCCAGCGGGAACGCGCCTTGCGGTTCCTCGCCGGCCACCGTGGCGCGGGCTTCCTGCACCAGATCGAGAATGCGCCGCGCGTATTCAAGAAAACTCCAGCCAGCCGGCGACAGGCGCAAGCGGCTTTTCTCACGGATGAACAGGTCGACGCCCAGATCTTCCTCCAACTGCTTGATGCGGGTCGTCAGGTTCGACGGCACGCGATGGATCTGCGCCGCCGCCGCGCTGATGCTGCCGTGCTCGGCAACGGCCTTGAAGATTTCCAGTTGCACCAGATCCACAGTCATTCTCCAATCGTGAAAGAAACGCTCTTTATTATTCAGTTTCCAGAAACCAAACGCCACCCTACTCTGAGCGCATCCACTGACCTCGCAGGACGATGCCATGAGCCCGATTTCCAGCCAGACCCACGCCATCTCGATCAACCCCGCCACCGGCGAGCAGATCGGTCACTACGCTTTCGAATCCGCCGAAGCCCTCGACGCTGCGCTGACCCGCGCCGCGTTCGGCTTCAACAAGTGGAAACGCAAACCGCTGCAGGATCGCTCCCGCGCCCTGACCGCACTGGCCGGCGCCCTGCGTGACAGCAGCGAAGCCATGGCCACCATGATCACCCGGGAAATGGGCAAGCCGATCGCCCAGGCCCGTGGCGAAATCGAGAAATGCGCCAAGCTCTGCGAGTGGTACGCCGAGCACGGCCCGGCCATGCTCAACGCCGAAGCGACGCTGGTCGAAGGCGGCAAGGCGCGCATCGAGTATCGTCCGCTCGGCCCGATCCTCGCCGTGATGCCGTGGAACTTCCCGATCTGGCAAGTGCTGCGCGGCGCCGTCCCGGCGCTGATCGCCGGCAACACTTACGTGCTCAAGCATGCGCCGAACGTGATGGGCAGCGCCTACCTGCTGCGCGACGCCTTCATCCGCGCCGGCTTTGCCGATGGCGTGTTTGAAGTGATCAACGTCACCCCGGAAGGCGTGTCCAGCGCCATTGCGGACCCGCGCATTGCCGCTGTAACCCTGACCGGCAGCGTCCGCGCCGGCATGGCCATCGGCGCACAGGCCGGTGCCGCGCTAAAGAAATGCGTGCTGGAGCTGGGCGGTTCCGATCCGTTCATCGTGCTCAACGACGCCGATATCGACGAAGCCGTGCAAGCAGCAGTCATCGGTCGCTATCAGAACTCCGGCCAGGTCTGCGCCGCCGCCAAACGCCTGATCATCGAAGAAGGCGTGGTCGAAGAGTTCACCCGCAAATTCGTCGAAGCCACTCGCCAGTTGAAGATGGGCGACCCGTTGTCCGCCGACAACTACATCGGCCCGATGGCCCGTTTCGATCTGCGCGACGAGCTCGATCAACAAGTGCGCGACACCCTGGAAGAAGGCGCCACCCTGCTGCTCGGGGGCGGCAAGGGCCAAGGGCCGGGCAACTACTACGAGCCGACCGTACTGGCCGACGTCACCGACCGCATGACTTCGTTCAAGCAGGAACTGTTCGGCCCGGTGGCCTCGATCATCACCGCCCGCGATTGCGCCCATGCCGTGGCCCTGGCCAACGACAGCGAGTTCGGCCTGACCGCTACGATTTACACCGCCAACGTCGCCCTCGCCCAGCAACTGACCAGCGAACTGGAAACCGGTGGTGTGTTCATCAACGGCTACTCCGCCAGCGACCCGCGCGTGACCTTCGGCGGCGTGAAGAAAAGCGGTTTCGGTCGTGAGCTGTCGCACTTCGGCGTGCGTGAGTTCTGTAATGCGCAGACGGTGTGGCTGGATCGCCGTTGATCCGGTCGATCCGATAAACACTGTGGGAGCGGGCTTGCCCGCGAAGAGGGAGTGTCAGTCTCCGGTTAAGGTGCCTGACATTCCGCCTTCGCGGGCAAGCCCGCTCCCACAGGTCTTGTTTCAGTCCTTGAAATCCGTGGACAGCGCCAGCTCATTCCACTCGGCCAACTCCTGCGCCACCAAGCGGTTCTTCGCTTCGATTCGCGCAATCGTGTCGCTGCCCAGCGCCAGCCGCTGCGGCGGGTTCGGCGCGTTGACCAGCGCCAGCATCGCTTCGGCAAACTTCTGCGGATCACCCGGTTGTGCATGGTTGGCCGCTTCGGCAAACGTGCGCATCTTGCCGACGGTTTCGTCGTAGTCCGGCAGCACCAGTGCGGTCTTGATCAGCGATTGTTCGTCGAGGAAGTCGGTGCGGAAGAAGCCCGGTTCGACCACCGTGGCATGAATGCCCAGCGGCGCCAGCTCCTGATGCAGGGCTTCGCTGATGCCTTCCACCGCGAACTTGGTCGAGCCGTAGACGCCCCAGCCCATGTACGCCTGATAGCCGCCAATCGACGAGATATTGATGACCCGCCCGCTGCGCTGGGCGCGCATGTGTGGCAGCACGGCGCGGGTGACGTTGAGCAGGCCGAACACGTTGGTGGCGAACAGGCGCTCGGTTTCGCTGGCACTGGTTTCTTCGACGGCGCCCAACACGCCGAAGCCGGCATTGTTGATCAGCACGTCGATGCGGCCGAAGCGCTTGATGCCCTGCGCCACCGCTTGATGTGCGTCCTCTTCGCGGGTGACGTCCAGCCTTACGGCCAGCAGGTTCGGGTGATCGCCGAGGCGGTCGGTGATGTCTTGCGGGTTGCGGGCGGTGGCAATCACCGCGTCACCGGCACGCAGGGCCTGTTCAGCGATAAGGGTGCCAAAACCACGGGAAGCTCCGGTAATCAGCCAGGTACGCATATCAACTCCTCCTGTCGGTGACCCTGGCGAGATTGCCGGGCCTTCTTGATGAGTTGAGTCGACTTTAAAGCTGTGCTACTGATGTGATAATCCCAACAAATTTGCATGACTTTGTGAAAGGCACTCACAAATGAAAAACCCGTCCACGGCGGACCTTTCGATCTTTCTCAGCATCGCCCAGCACCTGAATTTCAGTCGTGCGGCGGTGGATCTGGGCCTGACACCGTCGGCACTGAGCCATTCATTGCGGGCTCTGGAGAATCGCCTCGGCGTGAGGCTGTTCAATCGCACCACCCGCAGCGTTGCGCTGACCGAGGCTGGCGAACGACTGTATGCGCGGCTGAAACCGGCGTTTCGCGACATCGACGACGCCCTCGAAGACCTCAATCACTTTCGCGACAAACCTTCCGGCAACCTGCGCATCACTGCCGGGCGTCAGGCTTGCGAACTGGTGCTGCTGCCGATTGCCGGGGCGTTCCTGCAGGCCTACCCGGACATTCGCCTGGAAGTGGTCGAAAGCGATGCGCTGCTGGATATCGTCGCTGCCGGTTTTGATGCCGGGGTGCGGTTCGGCAATCGGCTGGAGGCGGACATGGTGTCGCTGCCGATCGGACCGACCTTGCGCTCGGTGGTGGTTGCCTCACCGGCGTTTCTGGAACGGCACGTCGCGCCGCAAAAACCGGAAGATCTGCACGCCCTGCCCTGCATCCGTCACCGTTTTCCCAGCGGCGCGCTGTATCGCTGGGAATTCGAACGCGGCGGCATCGTTCAGGAAATCGAGGTCAACGGCCCGCTGACCCTGGGCGATGTCAGCCTGATGATCGGCCCGGCGTTGCAGGGGTTGGGATTGGCTTATGTGTTCGAGGACATGGCCCGGGAACACCTGGCGAGCGGGCGGCTGGTGCAGGTGCTGGCGGACTGGTGCCCGTACTATCCCGGCCTGCATCTGTACTACCCGAGTCGGCGCCATGTGCCGGCGCCGCTCAAAGCGTTTATCGATTTCGCCCGCAATGCCCGCGAAGGCAAAACGGGCTGAGCCGTTCTACAGATACTTCAGCCAGGCAATGTCCCGTCGCCGGGCCTTCAATCCCGAGAACCAGCGCACGGCCGGGAACAACGCGACCGCCAGCACCACCGCCGCCAGCCACACTGCCGTCACCGTCGAGAAACCGAAATAGGTGCCCTGATTAAGCCCGAACAGCGCCACGCCGATCAGGTACAGCATCTTCAGCGCATACAGGTGCAGCAGGTAGAAAAACATCGGCGCCGAACCGAACACCGTCAGCCAGCGAATCCAGCGTCGATCCTGCGCACGCTCAAACACCAGCAACAGCAGCAGCCCGACGCTCACCGTCAGCGTGATGAACAACAGCGACGGCGGGTATTTGGTGATGTTGAAAAAGCTCATCAGGGTTTGCAGACCGCTGTCCCCGAAGGCCCAGGGTTTCTCGCCGTAACCGTTGACCAACCGCAGTGCCACGAATCCCAGCAGCCCGGCGACGCCACCGACCAACAAACGGCGCTGGCGCACGCCGGCATCGGCTGCGCGGGCGAACCACGGCCCCAGCGCGTAACCCAGACCGATCACGCCGATCCACGGTAACAACGGGTACGAGGTGCGCAGGCGCAAGGTCTCGCCGGCCTCGATCCAGCCGCGGTCATGCAGGATTGCCCACGGCACGTGAAGCGCCGACTCGGTTCCAAAGTGCAGTCCGTCGAGCAGGTTGTGCCCGGCAATGATCGCCAGGCTCAGCGTGAGCAACAGCCAGCGTGGCAGCCAGACCAGCAGCGACAGCGCGATCATGCTCAGGCCGATCGCCCAGATCACTTGCAGGTAGATCACGGTCGGTGGCAGCTGGAACGTCCAGGCGAAATTCACCAGGGTGAATTCGAGCGCCACCAGAAACAGACCGCGCTTGAACAGAAAGGCACTGACGTCAGCCTTGCCGTCGTACTTCTCGCCGAACAGCCACGCCGACAACCCGGTCAGCAGCACGAACACCGGCGCGCACAAATGCGCAAGCGTACGGCTGAAGAACAGCGCCGGCTCGGTGCTGGCGATGTCCATCGGGTCGGACACCTGACGATGCAGCAGAAAGGTTTCGCGCACGTGGTCCAGCAACATGAACAGAATCACCAGGCCACGCAGCGCATCAATGGACAGCAACCGGCCAGTCGCCGAGGGGGCAGAACGGGGAACCGCAATCGTCATGGAAGTATCGCAATCGAAAGGTTGATCGATGCGACCGCCCGAAAGCGGTCGCATAATTTTCGTTACCTTATAACATGAAAAACCGATCCAATCGCTAGCGGTTCTCAAACAGCGATCACGCGGTGCGCAGGGTTTCCAGCACGACCTGCAACGGATGGCGCAGCTGTCGATCAGCCTGGCGCTTGACCTGACTGCGGCAGGAATACCCGGTGGCCAGTGCCTCGCCCTTCTCCACCGGTGCCTCGATCTGCTTCGCCCAGGATTGCTCGTAGATCACTGCCGACGTCTCGCGATTGCGCGCTTCGTGTCCGTAAGTGCCGGACATGCCGCAGCAACCGGTGGCCTGGGTCGCCAGCTTCAGGCCGACGCGCTCGAACACCTGCTCCCATTGCCGGGTCGCGGCCGGGGCGTTGGTTTTCTCGGTGCAGTGCGCCAGCAGGCGGAAAGTGTCGGCGCGGCGCTGATGGATTTGCTCCGGCATCACCTTGAGCAGCCACTCCTGCACCAGCGCCACCTCCGGGCATTTCTCCATCCCCGGCACTTTCAGATATTCCTGGCGATAGACCAGAGTCATGGCCGGGTCGAGTCCCACCAGCGGCACACCGACCTCGGCCAGTGCGCGCAATTGCCCGGCATTGCGCAACGCCGCGCGATTGAACGCCGACAGAAAGCCCTGCACATGCAGCGGCTTGCCGTTGGCACTGAACGGCGCCAGATAAACCTGATAGCCGAGGCGCGAAATCAACTCGATCAGGTCCGCCAGTAACGGCGCCTCGAAATACCGGGTGAAGGCATCCTGCACCAGTACCACGCTGCGCTCGCGTTGTGCCTGTGTCAGCGCTGACAACACGTCCGCCGACGCCGGCTGAACCTGCCAGCGACGCATCGCCGCGTGGAAATCGAAACGGCTGAGCAACGGCACATCGACCATGCCGCCAAGGCGCTCGATCAAGCGCCGGCTGAACGAGGCGCCCATCAAGCCGTTATAGAGCAACGGAATCCGCGCCATGTACGGAATCGTGTACTCCAGCGAAGCAATCAGATAATCCCGCGCCGGCCGCAGATAGCGGGTGTGATACAGCTCCAGAAACCGCGAGCGGAAGTCCGGCACGTTCACTTTCACCGGGCACTGCCCCGCGCAGGACTTGCACGCCAGGCAGCCGGCCATGGCGTCGTACACCTCGTGAGAGAAGTCCTGTTCCTGCGCACGGCTGTTGCGCCAACGCTGCAGCAACGTGCTGAAAAACGGCGGACGGCGGCTGGCATCGGACAACACATCAACACCCGCCTCCCCCTGCAACCGCAGCCACTCGCGAATCAGCGAGGCGCGACCCTTGGGCGATTGCGCGCGCTGGCGGGTGGCTTTCCACGACGGGCACATCGCATCGTCGGGATCGAAGTTGTAGCAGGCGCCGTTGCCGTTGCAGTGCATGGCCGCGCCGTAGTCCTGCCAGACTTTTTCGTCGATCTGCCGATCAAGTTCGCCACGCAGGGTCACTTCGTCGATCTTCAGCAACGCCGCGCCGGGAATATTCGGCGTGGCAATCTTGCCGGGGTTGAACTGGTTGAACGGATCGAACGCCGCCTTCAAGGCTTGCAGCGCCGGGTACAACGCGCCGAAGAACGCCGGCGCATATTCCGAGCGCAGGCCCTTTCCGTGCTCGCCCCACAGCAGGCCGCCGTAACGCTGGGTCAGCGCAGCGACGCCGTCCGAAACGGGACGCACCAGTGCGGCTTGTTGCGGATCCTTCATGTCGAGAATCGGCCGCACGTGCAGCACACCGGCATCGACGTGGCCGAACATGCCGTATTGCAGCTTATGGCTGTCGAGCAGGTCGCGCAGTTCGGCGATGTACTCGGCCAAGTGCTGCGGCGGCACGGCGGTGTCTTCGACAAACGGCTGCGGCCGCGCTTCACCGGCGACGTTGCCGAGCAGACCCACCGCGCGCTTGCGCATGCCGTAGACGCGATTCACCGCCGCATGCCCGACGGCCAGCGTGTGGCCCAGGCGCTCGACCGTGGCGTCGGTGCCCAGGTGCTGGACAAAAGCCTCGACCCGACCTTGCAATTCCTCGGGATCGTCACCGCAGAACTCAACCAGGTTGATGCCCAACGTCGGCCGTTCGGCGCTTTCCGGGAAATACTCGGCGACGCCATGCCAGACGATGTCCTGCATCGCCAGCAACAGCACTTTGGAGTCCACCGTTTCGATCGACAGCGGCTTGAGCGCCATCAACGCCCGGGCATCGCGCAAGGCATCCATGAAGCCGGCGTAGCGAATGTTCACCAGCATCGTGTGCCTGGGGATCGGCAACACGTTGAGCCTGGCCTCGACCACAAACCCCAGCGAACCTTCAGCGCCGCACAGCACGCTGTTGAGGTTGAAACGGTTGTCGGCCTCGCGCAGGTGCGCCAGGTCGTAGCCGGTCAGGCAGCGGTTGAGGTCGGGGAAGGTTTCCCGGATCAGCTCGCCTTGCTCATCGATGATCTGCCGCGCGCAGCGATACACCTCACCGGCCCGGCCCTCACGGGCGCATTCCGCTGCCAGCTCGCTTTCTTCCAATGGACGACCGTGCAAGCGCTCGCCACCACGCAGGACCATGTGCAGTTCCAGCACGTGGTCGCGGGTCTTGCCGTAGGTGCAACTGCCCTGTCCGCTGGCGTCGGTGTTGATCATGCCGCCGACGGTGGCACGGTTCGAGGTCGACAGTTCCGGGGCGAAAAACAGCCCGGCGGATTTCAGCGCGGCGTTCAGTTGATCCTTCACCACACCCGCCTGCACCCGCACCCAACGTTGTTCAACGTTGATTTCGAGGATGCGGTTCATGTGCCGCGACAGGTCGACGACGATGCCGTCGGTCAGCGACTGGCCGTTGGTGCCGGTGCCGCCGCCGCGGGGCGTGATCACCACTTTCTGGTAGGCCGGTTCGGCGATCAGGCGCGCCAGCAGCGCCACGTCGTCGGCATCGCGCGGGAACACCGCCGCTTGCGGCAAGCGCTGATAGATCGAGTTGTCAGTGGCCAGCACCACGCGGCTGGCGTAGTCGGCACTGATTTCGCCGCGAAAGCCGCCGGTTTCAAGGGCTTTGAGAAACTGTTGGTAGTCGGTGTTCAACGCGGTGGAAGGCGACAGCTGGGCAATCATCGGGAGGGCAATCTCGGTCAAAAACGGGCCGTGTGGCGGTGAACAGTTGTGCGCAATGAATGATTGCGTCACGCTCCCGCCATCTCATAGGCCTTATGTTCATTGCAGAGCGATGCCGGGACAACCGTAAAATCGACCCGCAATCCATGACTAAAACGAATGAATCCGCGAACCCTCACTCCCTCGATGTCGTTGCTGCTGGCATTTGAAGCCGCCGCACGCCATGAAAGCTACACCCGCGCCGCCCACGAACTGTCGCTGACCCAAAGTGCGGTCAGCCGGCAGGTGCAGATTCTGGAAAAGATGCTCGGCGTGCGCCTGTTCAGCCGCGAAGGTCGGCGGGTGATCCTCACCGACGTCGGGCGCCTGTATCAGCGCGAACTGTCCGAAGCCCTCGGCCAGATCCGCAGCGCGACGTTGCAGGCCATGGCGTTTGGCTCAGGGATTCACAGCCTGCGCCTGGCGACCCTGCCAACCTTCGGCTCGAAATGGCTGCTGCCGCGCTTGAAGGACTTCTACACCGCGCACCCGGGCATGACAGTGCACCTGCATTCACGCATCGAAACCATCGACTTCGACACCAGCGAAATCGACGCGGCAATTTGCGTCGGCGGCGGCGACTGGCCGGGGCTGACCGCCCACCGTCTGCACACCGAAGAACTGGTGGTGATCGCCAGCACGCAGCTATCCGATGCCGAACGTCGTGCAGCCGACCAGGATATCGCCGGGCAACTGCTGCTCAACGTCAGCAGCAATGCTCAGGCGTGGAGCGAATGGTTCAGCCATCACGCCCTGCCCCATCGCAGCATGCGCATCGGCCCGAGCTTCGAGATGACCTCGCATTTGATCCAGGCCGTGCGCGCCAACATCGGCATCGGCCTGGTGCCGAGGATTCTGGTAGAAGACGAGTTGCACAACGGCGAGCTGCTGCAACTGGGCGAACCGATCAGCAGCCGACGCAGCTATTACCTGGTGTATCCGGCGCGTAATGAGTCGCTGGCGTCGCTGAAGGCGTTTCGCGACTGGTTGATGCGTACGCTCTGAAACAACAGAGGGCGCTGTTCGGCGCCCTCTGGTTTTGCTCGATCAGAATCGCGGCTTCACCGCTTTCCAGTCAGGTTTATAGCGCTGCATCTGCCGCACATCATCGCGCTGGCGGATGCCGCAGGTCAGGTACTGATCGTGCAGCTTGCCCAGTTGATCGTGATCCAGCTCCAGCCCCAGCCCCGGTGCACGAGTGATCTTCACGCAGCCATCGATGATCGGCAGTTTGCCGCCCTTGATCACCTCCTCATCCGGTTCCTGCCACGGGTAATGGGTGTCGCAGGCGTAGTCCAGATTCGGCACGGCAGCTGCCACGTGCGCCATCGCCATCAGGCTGATGCCCAGATGTGAGTTGGAATGCATCGACACGCCGAGGCCGAAGGTATCGCACATTTTCGCCAGGGTCTGGGTGTCGCGCAGGCCGCCCCAGTAGTGGTGGTCGGCGAGGACAATCTGCACGCTGTTCTGCGCGACGCTGCGGCGGAACTCGTCGAAGTCGGTGACCACCATATTGGTCGCCAACGCTAGCCCGGTGCGTTTGTGCAGCTCGGCCATGCCGTCAAGGCCCGGGGTCGGGTCTTCGTAATATTGCAGATCGTCGCCCAGCAACTCGGCCATGCGGATCGAGGTTTCCAGCGACCAGTTGCCGTTGGGATCGATGCGCAACGGATAACCGGGAAAGGCCTTTTTCAGCGCCTTGATGCATGCCACTTCGTGCTCCGGCGGCAGCGTACCGGCCTTGAGCTTGATGCTCTTGAAACCGTACGCCTCGATCATTCGCGCGGCCTGGGCGACGATCTGCTGCTCGTTCAGCGCTTCGCCCCAGTTATCCGGTTTGTACGGTGAATCGACGTGCTGCGCATACTTGAAAAACAGGTAGGCACTGAACGGCACTTCATCACGCACCGCCCCGCCCAGCAGATCCACCAGCGGCACGTTCAGGTAGCGAGCCTGCAAGTCGAGAAACGCCACTTCGAACGCCGAATACGCATTGCTCACAGCCTTGCTGGCGTGGGAACCGGGCGCCAGTTCGGCACCGGCCAGACTGGCTGGTTTGTTGGCAGCAACCGTCGCCTGAACGATGCGACGCAGCTGATTGAGGTTGAACGGATCAAGGCCGATCAACTGCGACTGCAACTGTTGCTGGATCGCCAGCGCCGGGGCATCGCCATAGCTTTCGCCAAGACCGATATAGCCGTTGTCGCTCTCGATCTCGATGATCGAGCGCAGGGCGAAGGGTTCGTGGATGCCACTGGCGTTGAGCAGCGGCGGATCACGGAAAGCGATCGGAGTGACGGTTACGCGAGTGATTTTCAAAATGACGCTCCTGTTGAGTCGGAATCAGTGGCTCGCCACCGGGCTGGCCGTCGGCGCAACGGCGGTATCAGGTTCAGGCTTTGCCGGGGTGTTGCTCTTGGCGCCAGGCGCCATGCGGGCAAAGAAGATCACTACCGCCGCAACCAGTGAGGTCGCGGCCAGGCCATACAGGCCGCCCTCGATGGAGCCGGTGGTCTGTTCCAGAAAGCCGAACGCGGTCGGCGCAACGAAGCCGCCGAGGTTGCCGATGGAGTTGATCAGCGCAATGACCGCCGCCGCGATGCGCGCATCCAGATAGCTTTGCGGAATCGGCCAGAACAGCGCCGAGGCCGCCTTGAAGCCGATGGCCGCAAAACAGATGGCGACGAAGGCAAAAATCGGCCCGCCGGTGGTGGACATGAACATGCCGAACGCGGCGATCACCAGGGTCAGCGCAACCCAGGCCTGCTGGAATTTCCACTTGCCGGCCAGCGCCGCAAAGCCGTACATCGCGACGATGGAAATGATCCACGGCACCGAGTTGAGCAGCCCGACCTGGAAGTCACCGAGGTTGCCCATTTTCTTGATCATGCTCGGCAGCCAGAAGGTGGCGCCATAGATGGTCAGGGCGATGGAGAAGTAGATGAAGCAGAACAGCGCGATCTGCCGATCCGCCAACAGTTTGAACATCGAAGGTCTGGCGACGTGGGTTGCTTCGCGGGCACGTTGTTCCTCGGCGATTGCCGTCACCAACGCGTCACGCTCCTCTTCGCTCAGCCACTTGGCCTGACGGGGGTGGGATTGCAGCCAGAACCAGACAAACCCGCAGAGCACCACCGACGCGGCGCCTTCGATCAGGAACATCCATTGCCAGCCGTGCATGCCCAGACCGTTGATGTGCAACAGCGCGCCGGACACCGGGCCGGATATCACCGAAGCAATCGCCGAACCGCTGAGAAACACCGCCATGGTTTTGCCGCGCTCCGAGGCTGGCAGCCATTGGGTGAAGTAATAAATGATCCCCGGAAAGAACCCGGCCTCGGCAGCGCCCAGGATGAAGCGCAACACGTAGAAACTGGTTTCACCCTTGACGAACGCCATGGCCATTGCGGCGGCGCCCCAAGTGAACATGATCCGTGTCAGCCAGGCCCGGGCGCCGTAGCGTTGCAGGAGCATGTTGGACGGCACTTCAAACAAGGCGTAACCGATGAAAAACAGACCGGCGCCAAGGCCATAGGCAGCGGCGCCGATACCCAGATCGGTTTCCAGATGACTGCGCACGAAGCCGATGTTGACCCGGTCGATGTAGTTGACGATGAACATCACCACGAACAGCGGCAGCACATGGCGCTTGACCTTGGCGGCGGCGCGGGCGAGTACCGTGATGTCCGGCGGACTCTGGAGGGTATTCAAGGGGCGACTCCCGATCTTTGTTTTTGTTGGGATGGCCTGTTCAGGCGTAGAGCGATCATGGACGGAGCAATTGATCCCGTCTAATCTAACTTGGCATTCGATTGATACCTGGATTAGATCAATGTTCGAGCTGACCCAACTGCGCTGCTTCACCACCGTCGCCACCGAACTGAATTTCCGCCGTGCCGCCGAACGGCTGAACATGACCCAGCCGCCACTGAGCCGCCAGATCCAGTTGCTGGAACATCACCTGGGCGTCGAACTGTTTACCCGCAGCACACGCAGCGTGGCGCTCACCGCTGCCGGCCGCGCATTCTTCATCGAGGCGCAAAACCTGCTCGAACGCGCCCAGCAAGCCGCCGTCACTGCCCGGCGTTTTGCCGAGGGCGATATCGGTTCGGTGAACATCAGTTTTGTCGGCAGCGCGGTGTACGAGTTTCTGCCCAAGGTCATCGCCGAAGCGCGCCTCAAGCAGCCGCAGGTGAAGATCGACCTGACTGAAATGAACACCTATCAGCAACACGAAGCCCTGCGTGCCCGACGCATCGACCTGGGTATCGTCCGCGCACCGTTGCTGGAACCGGGCTACGCCACCGAATGCCTGGTGCGCGAGCCCTTTGTGCTGGCGGTGCCGAGTGGTCATCGACTGGCCGAGGCCGACGACGTTTCAGTGAAGAACCTGGATGGGCAGCCGTTCCTGATGTATTCCCACGCGGCCTATCCGCCGTTCAACGAATTGCTCACCGGTATGCTGCGCTCGGCCCGGGTCGCTCCGGATTACGTGCAATGGCTGGGGTCTTCGCTGACGATTCTGGCGCTGGTCAACGCGGGCATGGGGCTGGCGCTGGTGCCGCGTTGCGCGACCAGCGTGGTGTTCAGGAATGTGGTGTTTCGCGAGATCGATCTGGGCGAAGGGGTGCAGAGCGAACTGCATCTGATCTGGCGGGAGAACAACGACAACCCGGCGTTTGCGATGTTGCTGGAGGGCATTCGCCGGGCGGTGAAGGATGGATGGGGTTAAGAGCGGGCTTGCGGTGATGGGGGGTACTTCAGCGGTGGGGGTGCCTTTGGGCCCGTGATCAAAGGTTTCTCCAACAGCTTCCCGTCGGCCCCTACGAAAAGTCGCTCCAGATGTTGTGGCATTGGTTGCGGTGCTCTGGCGGTCATGATGAACCCTCTGATGCCGGGCTGAATTCAACCCATTTAACCTTCGCGGAATCTATCAGCAAAAATTCGGCGCCAATAGGATCCAATTTGCCATCTTCGTTGAGCCAGCGTGGAAACCTCATCAAAAACTGTCCGGTGTTCGACTCCGGTGGCCACTCCACCGGCCAGCCTAGAACGCGCCTTTCATCCTCCAGATGAAGGGTGATGAATCGGTCATATTGAGCGAAAGCGCAGAACCATTCACTGGGATAGGAAGATTGTTTCGTTACGTTTCTACTGCGCAACCACCTATGCAATTTGCCATTGGTGGCCAGACAACAAGCCATCAACCCAAGCAACAACGAAGCAGAAAAGGCCCAGCAGGCTTCAGCCTTCGCATCCCACTTCCCTACAGAAAACCCCTTCTCCCCCCACCCACACACAAACCGCTCCAACCCCCAATACCATCCCGTGAATCACAAACGTGAAGATCAACGCCTGCACAATCTGCCCGAACGTATCCGGTCGCTTGAACGCCGTCAGGGTGTAGAAAATCCAGGCCGAGACAAACCCCGGGATCAGGTACTGCAACAACGGAATCACTTCTTTCACCAGATCATCCATGATCGGTCGCTCCTTGAATCAGAAAAACAATCCTCCAGAAACAGCAATGCCGGCCCGTAACGGGCCGGCATTCAAAGCCTAGTGCACGCGGGAAAAACGCCCGCGATCAACTGTCACTGCGCATTACGCATCCTGCAGAATCAGATCCGCGCCCTTCTCCGCCACCATCAGCACCGCCGCATGGGTGTTGCCCGACGTCACGTTGGGGAAGATCGACGCATCGACGATCCGCAACCCCTCGAGGCCATGCACCTTGAGACGCTTGTCGACCACCGAGGTCTGCTCATCCGCGCCCATCGCGCAGGAACCGCACAGGTGATAGATCGAGCCGCAGTTGTCGCGAAAGTACTGCAGCATCTGCTCATCGGTTTCCACTGCCGGCCCCGGCAAAACCTCATCAACCGTAATGCCCTTCAATGAAGGCGCGCCCATGATCTTGCGCATCAGGCGACTGCCCTGGATCACCTCGTCGATGTCCTTTTGCGTGCTCAGGTAGTTCGGATCAATCAGCGCCGCATCGCGCGGATTCTTCGAAGCAATCTCGATGTGCCCGCGACTGGTCGGGCGGCACGGATTGAAGCACAGCAGGAAGCCTGAGTACGGTTCTGGCTTGAGGCTGGCCTTGTTGTTTTTTGGAATCTGGTACGACAGCGGGTTGAAATACAGCTGCAGGTTCGGATGGCTTTGCTCCGGGTTGCCACGGAAAAAACCGCCGGCCTGATTGACGCTCATGGCGAGTGCGCCCTTGCGGGTCAGCAGGTATTTCACGCCGAGTTTGAACTGGCCGAACAGCGAGCTGAGCTCATCGTTCAGGGTCGGGATATTGGCCTTGTAGTAGTAGCTGACGCACAGGTGATCCTGCAGGTTCTGCCCCACTGCCGGCAGGTGTCTGACCACGGGAATCTGATGCTTGGCCAGCAAGGCACGATCCGCCACACCGGACAGTTGCAGGATCTTCGGCGTGTCGACGGCACCGGCGCACAGGATCACTTCCTTGCGCGCCGTGAAGGTCCGCGCCACGCCATGTTGGGTGATGGAAATGCCGGTAGCGCGCTGCTGGCTTTCATCGAACAGTACCCGGTCAACCAGCGCGTAATGCTCGACCGTCAGGTTCGGCCGGCTCAGTGCCGGGTGCAGATGGGCGAAGCTGCTGGAGCTGCGTTGACCGTTGCGGGTGTTGACGTCATAGATGCCCGCGCCTTCGAATTTCGGCCCGTTGAAATCGTCGCTGCGCGGGTAACCGAGTTCATCACAGCCCTTGAGGAACACGTCGCAGATCGGGTGGGTCTGGCCGGCCATCGGGGTAATGCTGATCGGGCCGCTGCCGCCGTGGTATTCACTGTCGCCCAGCGGATGGTTTTCCAGTTTGCGGAAGTACGGCAGCACATCCTTGAAGCCCCAGCCATCGTTGCCGTTGGCCGCCCAGTCGTTGAAGTCATGGGCCTGGCCACGCACGTAGATCATCGCGTTGATCGAGCCCGAACCGCCCTGGACCTTGCCGCGCGGGGCGTAGATTTCGCGATTGCTCAACTGCTTCTGCGGCTGGCTGTAGTACATCCAGTTGAAGGTCGGGTTGTAATACATTTTGGCGAAGCCGACCGGGATCTTGAACCACAGGGAACTGTCCTTGCCGCCCGCTTCCAGCAGCAGCACCGTGTGTTGGCCCGAGGCCGAAAGCCGGTTGGCCAGCACGCAGCCAGCGGCGCCTGCGCCAGCGATGATGTAGTCGTATGTCATGCACGGTTACCGCGTAAGTCGTTGTACAAAATTCGAATGAGCGACGGGATTCCCCTGTGGGAGCGGGCTTGCTCGCGAAGGCGCTTGGTCAGCTGACATTTGTGAACCTGACACACCGCTTTCGCGAGCAAGCCCGCTCCCACAATGGGCCTCTGTCAGCCCTTGGCCGGCGATGTGTCTTTGACGTCGGCCGGGGTCGGGGCCATTTGCAGGTGCAGGCGTGAACCGGTGTACGGCGAATGCTTGCGCACCACATCCATGTTCAGTTCCACGCCCAGGCCCGGCTCGGTGGAAGGGATGATGTAGCCGTCCTCCCACTGCAACGGTTTTTTCAGGACCTCGGCGTGGAAGCCGCCCCACGTCTCGATGCTTTCCTGGATCAGGAAGTTCGGCGTGCAGGCCGCGAGCTGGAAACTCGCCGCCGCACCAATCGGCCCGTTGTACAGATGCGGGGCGATTTGCGCGTAATAGGCTTCGGCCATGCTGGCGATCTTCTTGCCTTCGAGCAGGCCGCCGCAGCGCGCCACGTTCATCTGCAGAATCGACGCACCGCCGGCCTGCAACAGCTTGAAGAACTCGTACTTGGTGGTCAGGCGCTCGCCAGTGGCAATCGGAATGCTGGTCTTGGCCGCGACCTGCGCCATGGCCTCTTCCTGGCCTGGCGGCACCGGTTCTTCGAACCACAGCGGATCGTATTTCTCCAGGCGCTTGGCCAGGCGAATCGCCGAGGACGGCACCATTTGCCCGTGAGTGCCGAACAGCAGATCGCACTTGTTGCCCACCGCTTCGCGGATCTTGCGGCAGAAGGTTTCGCAGCGCTCAAGCACTTCCAGCGAAATCTGATGCCCGGAGTACGCAGTGTATGGCCCGGCCGGGTCGAACTTCACGGCGGTGAAGCCCTTGTTCATGTTTTCAATCGCGCACTCGGCCGCCAGATCCGGGTCGTCGTAGTCGTACTCGCCACGGCTGTTGACCGGGTACAGATAGGTGTAGGAACGCAGGCGTTCGTGAACCTTACCGCCGAGCAATTCGTAGACCGGCTTGTTCGCGGCCTTGCCGATGATGTCCCAGCAAGCCATTTCCAGACCGCTGACCACGCCCATCATGGTCAGGTCCGGACGCTGGGTGAAACCACTCGAATAGGCCTGACGGAAGAAGCGTTCGATGTGGTGCGGATCCTGATTCAGCAGGTAGCGTTCGAACACGTCTTCGATGATCGGCAGCATGGCTTTGGGGCCGAAGGTTGCGGCGTAGATTTCGCCGACGCCTTCAATGCCGCAGTCGGTCTTGAGCTTGACGAACAGCCAGTACATGCCGCCGATGTGCGGTGGCGGTACGGCGACGATATGGGTTTCAAGGGCGACGATTTTCATCTCAGGCACCTGCTTTATTCAAAGATTTGCGATTGATCCGGGCACGCAGGGTCACGGCAGCCAGAGTGCCGATCAGACCGATAGTGGCGATGTAGCCGAAATAGAGCTTGTAGCCGAGGGCGCCGGGGAAATGCTCAGTGAGGTAGCCGTTGATCAACGGGATAAAAGCATCCGGCATGTAACCGACCACCGAGACGATGCCGATGGCCAGTCCGGTGATGCGCAGCGGAATGTTGCAGCTGTCGAGGATCGCCCAGTACAGACCGCGAATCGCGTAGGTCATCAAGCCGATGAAAATCACTGTCGCGATCAGCAGCCCCATGCTGTTGAGCGCCGGGAACACGATCAGCCCGACAATCGCCAGACTCGCCAGCAACAGCGCGACGATCAGCACCGAGATGTTCGAAAACTTGTCCCCCAGCCAGCCGCCACCGATGCCGCCGATCGGGCGCATCCACAGTTTGATGGTGGTGATAGTGCCGGCCATCACGGCGGTCAGGCCGCTGCCTTGCAGGTAGTCCGAAAAGCTGTAGGTGGCCCAGAAGATGTGATACCCGCAGAACACGATCGCGGTGACCAGCCACAGTTCAGGGATCTTCACCAACGTTGCCAGGTCCGTGAACAGGTTGAACTTGCCCTTCTCTACCGGCGGCGTGTCTTCCATCGACTTCGGGTCCTTGATCAGCACCAGCACACAGCCGATGGCGATACAGGTGAAGGCGTAGAGGTAAACCACGTGCTTGAAACCTACGGCGGTGGACTCGCCACGGGTTTCCGTGGCGTAGGCGAACAGCCCCAGCGCAACCGTTGCCAAAAGCGCTTCAACCAGTCCGCGACCACCATCGAGAATGCCGAAGAAGCGGCCCTGCTCGGTGTGATGGGCAATCATCTTCACGCGCTTGAGCACCGAGGCCCAGAACGTCAGGCCGGTGGTCAGCCCCCAGCAACCGAAGATGATCATCAACCCGGTCATCGACGGCGCGGTCGAGTACCACAGGCCCAGCGCACCGGTTGCCACCAGCGAGAAGAAAATCAGGAAACGCGGCGCGATACGGTCGGCCAGCCAACCGCTCGGCAAGTAGCTGAGCAGGAAAATCGTCCCGAGCATCGAGTACAGATAACCCAGCTCGCTGTGGCTGATCTGGAACACCTCGAGCATGGTGGTCTGGTAGACCTGGCGCAGGTACAGAATCGGGTAGATCGCACCGGCGGCGAGCACCAGCAACATCAGTTGGAAATAGCGACTTCCCTTGTCGCTCCGGCTTTTCGAAGCCGAGTTGGAACCCTGAACAGCGGCAGCAGAGGATGCATGCTTGGACATTGAAATGACCTCGGGCGACCCGTGCTCCGGGCGCCCCTGATAATTGTTTTTATAGGTGTAGCGTGAGGCGTGATGCGGTGGATCAGTACTTCATGACCACGAGTCGGGTCTGGGTGAATTCGAGCATGCCGTGCTTGCCGTCATCGCCGCCCAGGCCCGAGCGTTTCCAGCCGGCGTGGTAGCCCTGATACGGATCGGCCGGGGTGCGATTGACGTACAACTCGCCGGCCTCAATGGCATTGGCGACTTTCTGCGCGGTACGGTAGTTCTCGGTGTAGAGCACCGACGACAGGCCGAACTGGTGGTCGTTGGCCATGGCCAGTGCCTCGTCGATGTCGCGGTACTTGAGCACCGGCAGCACCGGGCCGAAGATTTCTTCCTGGACGATTTCCATGTCCTGGCGGCAACCGCTGAGCAGCGTTGGCGGGTAGAAATGTCCAGGGCCTTCGGGCAGCTCACCGCCGCTTTCGAGGACGGCGCCGTCGGCAATCGCGCGCTCGACCATGGCGTGAATGTTCTTCTGCGAACTGGCGTTGACCAGCGGCCCCATCAGACTGGCGTCCGTGGCGCGGTCGCCGAACTTCACGGCAGCGATTTTCGCTTTGAGCAGCGCGAGGAAACGGTCGTAGACGCTTTCCTGCACATAGACCCGCTCCACCGCCGTGCACAACTGGCCGCAGTGAGTGGTCTTGGAGGCAATGATTGCGCTCGCGGCCGCTTCGAGATCGGCATCGGCTTCGATGATTGCCGGGGTCTTGCCGCCCAGTTCCAGCGACGGCTTGGCGATGTTGGTCTTGCAGTAATCGAGAACGATGCGCCCGGCGTTGACGCTGCCGGTCAGCGTGATCAGGCCCACGGCTTTATGGGTGCAAACCGCTGCGGCGGTGGCGTGATCCATGGTCAGGATGTTGATTACGCCGGAAGGCATGCCCGATTGCTCCACGGCTTTGGCGATTTCGAATGCCGAGGTCGGGGTGTTGTTGCTCGGGCGCACCACCACGGTGTTGCCGGCAATCAGCGCCGGAGCGATCTTGCGCAACAGGGTGTAGACCGGGTAGTTGAACGGAATCAGGCACGCGACGACGCCAATCGGCTCGCGGTGCAGGAACAGGTTTTCGTCGGGGCTGTCGCTGGGAATGATTTCGCCTTCGATGCGACGCGCCCATTCAGCGTGGTAACGGGTGATCTGCGCGGCATAACGGGCTTCGTTGCTGGCGTCGCTCAGGCTTTTGCCGGACTCGGCGGCCAGTGCGGCGCCGATGGCTTCGGCGCGATCTTCAAGGGCCGCCGCAAACGCTCGCAGGTGCTCGGCACGCTCGATGCTGGTGAGTTTGCCCCAGACTTTTTGCGCTGCTGCAGCGGCATCGACTGCCGCCGTGGCCTCTTCGGCAGTGGCGGCCGACACCTGGCCGATCAACGCTTCGGTGGCCGGGTTGTAGACCGCGATCAGCGCCGCGCTGGCCGGCTCGATGAAGTGGCCGTTAACAAAATTTCGCTCGACTCGCATGTGCATCGCCCATCGTTTGTTTTTATCGATGCCACCAGTCTTGTCATCGACAGCGGGTTCAACAAACGATTTATCCGGCGATCAAACATTCGAAAAAGGCACGTTACTCAGAAAATCGCCTTCGAAGGCTCAAGCTGGCGCTGCGCCAGCCAGATCTCTTCCTGCAACCACTGACTGAACGCCTGCAATTGCGGCATCTGCGTCTGTTCCGGGCGGGTCACCAGCCAGTAGGACTGGTGCCCTTCGACGTGGACGTTGTGCACCTGGGTCAACTGCCCGCTGGCCAGCTCCGAGGCGACCATGTGCCAGTCGGCGATGGTGATTCCCAGACCATCGACCGCCGCCTGAATCGCCAGATCCAGCAGGTCGAATTCATATCCGCCCTGGGTATCGACCCCGCTGATGCGCGCCGCGTCGAGCCAGTGTTTCCACGTCAGGTAGCGCTGGTCCTCCCGGGCCAGCACATGCAGCAGGGTCAGGCGATTGAGGTCGATGCCCTGCTCGCCGCCCTCTCGCGCATACAGGGTTGGAGCGCACACGGCGATGTGGCGTTCCTGAATCAGCAGCGAACTGTCGAGCCCGTCCCACTCGCCGTCGCCAAAACGGATCGCGCAATCGAGGGTGCTGGTTTCCGCGAGGCTGTCCTGCAAGCGGGTGGTGATGCTCAGTTCCAGTTCCGGATGCTGCTCGCGCAAGCGCCCCAAACGTGGCATCAGCCAACGGCTGGTAAAGGTCGGCGGCGCATTGATGTGAAGACGGTTGGCGTGGGTTTTCTGCTGGATGCTGCGCACGGTCAGTTCGATCTTGTCGAACGACTGATGCAGCGCTCGCAGCAGAATCTTGCCGGCACCGGTCAGTTCGAGATGGTGATGGCGACGCTCCAGCAGACTCTCGCCGAGCTGTTCTTCCAGTTGCCGCACCTGACGGCTGACCGCGCTCTGGGTGACGTTGAGCAACTCGGCGGCGCGGGTGAAGCTGCCGGTGCTGCCGGCCACTTCGAATGCTTTGAGCGCATTCAGGCCGGGCATTTTGCGTTTCATACAAAGGCACTCGAAAACCACTGACAAGGTGCAAAGCATCCCACGACGCTGGCGAATTGTCCTACAGGATTTTCTGAGTAACATGCATTCGATGCAGGTTTCCCCACCGTTTTTATCGTTTGTTCAACAAACCGCAGATGGCAAAACTGCGCGGCATCTCTAATAAAAACAATCGAGAGCCGCTCCATGCCCTTCCCTGCATCTTTGCGCCTGCGCACCACCTCCATCGCTCTGTTCTGCAGCATTGCCGCCCCGGCCATGGCGGTCCAGGTCACCGACAATCTCGACCTTGGCGGCGCCATTCGTGCTCGCTGGGACGTGGACCCTGATCGCGACATTCAAAAGTTTGGTCTCGACACGGTATTCCTCAGCGCCAAGTACAACTCCGACACCTGGATCGGTGAGGCGCAATACCGCTTCTACGGTCGCTCTTACCCGTACCAATACACCAAGGACTATGGCGATATCCGCTTCGCCAAGTTCGCGTGGGTCGGTTACAAGTTCAACCCGGACCAGCAAGTGCAGGTAGGCCTGAACACCGTGCCGTTCGGTTTGCAGCCGTACTTCGGCAGCACCTTCTACGAAACCCTCGGCAACGTCATCGGCCTGGAAGACGTGCAACAGGTCGGCGCCAAGTACATCCAGCAAAGCGGCGACTGGAACCTGCAGGCCGGTTACTACCTGCGCCCGGCCTGGCAAGGCAAAGGCACCAGCAAAGGCGTGACCTATTCCAGCGTCGTATCGGGTGCCGACAGTTACGTGGCCGACGGCAGTGACAACCAGGAACGCAACACCGTGGTGCTGCGGGTAGCCCGGTCGCTGGATCTGGGGTCGTGGAAATCCGAAGTCGGAATCTCCGGCCTGACCTCGGCCCTCGAAAACAAGGACACCGACAACGACGGCCGACGCAACGCCGTGGCCGTGCACTACATGGGCAAGAACGGCCCGTGGGGCGTGCAGTTGCAGGCGGCGCGGCAGCAGATGTCGCCACGTAACGTCGGCACCGATGAACTGGTGACCCTCGGCGGATACGACGGCACTTACAACGTGGCCAGTCGCGGCAATCTGTACGTGGCGGACCTGAGCTACGACGTCGGCGGCAAATACCTGTTCGACCAGATCAGCGGAATCAAGCTGTACGCCAACTACAGCGCCTTCGACAAGTCTGCCAGCGGGTTCAAGACCTCCGAGCGGATGATCCTTGGCACCTCGTTCTCCATCAGCAAATTGTGGGTCGCCACGGAATGGCTGTTCGGCAAGAACGATCCGTATATCGGAGGCAGCAGCTACACCCAAAGCCTTGGCGCGGGTGGGCTGGATCAGTGGGAGAACCAGTTGTATGTGAACGTCGGTTACTACTTCTGACACTCGAACGTTAAGCGCCTGAAAGTCAGTCATCGCTGGCAAGCCAGCTCCCACAGGATTGATGGCGGCCGCAATATTTGTGGTCACCTTGAACTTGTGGGAGCTGGCTTGCCAGCGATGGCGTCTGTCCAAACAACACTTGCATCCGCCCCTTACCAATAGTCAGATAGGCCCCTCTCAAAACAACAATAAACCGCCCGGTCCGGAGTCCTGCCTCCATGCGTCAACTGCCCTCGCTCAACACCCTGCGCGTGTTCGAAGAAGTCGCCCGTCATCGCAGTTTCAGCCAGGCCGCCATCGGGCTGAACGTCACCCAGGGCGCGGTCAGTCGCCAGGTCAAACAGCTTGAAGATTACCTCGGCGTGGCGCTGTTCGTGCGCACGCCTCAAGGGCTGTCGCTGACCGAAGCCGGCAGCAATCTTTCCCCGCATCTGGCCGAAGCCTTCGACCACATCGAACGTTCTCTGCAAGCGGTGCGTGTGCCCAATCTGCGCCAGCGCTTGAAAGTGCTCGCACCGCCGACCTGGGCCACCCGCTGGCTGTCGCCGCACCTGCGCGCGTTCTGCCAGCGCTACCCGGACATCAACCTCAGCGTGACCAACCAGATCGGCCACAACAGCCTCACGGAAGTCGATTGCCACATCCGCTTCGGCCTCGCGGCAGCGCCCCACTGCGTCAGCCAATTGCTGGTGATGGAACGGCACATCGCGGTGGCCAGCCCGGAACTGTTCAACGGCGATCAACCGCCGGATCTGCGGCAGTTTCCGCTGCTGCACATCCTGCACGACGGCAAGCGCTTGAAGGTCTGGGAAAACTGGCTGGCGGCCATGGGCCGGGACGACATCGATGCCGGACAAGGGCTGGAATTCAGCACCCTGGATCAGGTGATCCACACCGCACTCGCAGGCGGCGGTCTGGCGGTGATCGATAGGCAGATGATCGAAAAGGAACTGGCCAACGGCAGCCTGCGGCCGATCACCCCGATTGAGGTGATCGGCCCTTATGGCTATTGGCTGGATGTGGCGAATGATAAGCAGGGGTTGTCGAAGGTGAGGCTGTTTACTGAATGGCTAGGGGTTGTCAGCAACCCCTGACCTGCACTTGTCAGATTGGCGTTGCGACTTTGCCGACCGTCCCGACTCCTGCTTCCACCGGACTCTGCGCCTTGCACGCCTGACTCAACGTCAACGACTTGGTCTCCGGCGCCCAAGCCCACGACAGCAATGCGCCAATCCCCAGGATCGCCGCAAGAATCCCCATGGTTGGGCTCAACCCGATCCCCGCCACACTCACCGGCAACAGAAACGTACTGACCGCCGAACCCAGACGACTGACCGCCGTCGCCAGGCCAATCCCGCTGGCCCGCACTTCCGTCGGGAAGCTCTCCGCCGGGAACACGCCCACCAGATTGCTCACCGCCGACAGCACCAGCGTGAACACGCCGAACACCAGCACCATCAGCCACGCCGCGCTGCCCGGCAACACCGCCAGCAGAAACAGCGCCACCGCCAGAATGATGAACGAATTGATCAGGAACCCGCGCCGGGTGAATTTGATCGTGCACCAGATGCCGATCAACGCGCCGAGGATCAGCAGCATGTTGAGCATCAGCTCGGTGCCGAAGCCTTCGGCCAGGCCCATCTTCTGCAGGATCGACGGCAGGAAGGTGTAGATGGCGAAGTACGGCATGACGATGCAGACGAAGAACAGGCAGTTGAACGCCGTGCGTTTGCGGTATTCGCGGCTGAACAGCACCGCGTAGCCCGAACGGGTTTCGCTGGAGCGGGTTTCATCCAGCTCGACGTTATCGCCCAGATGCTTTTTGACGATGGCACGGGCTTCGGCCACCCGGCCCTGATTGACCAGCCAGCGCGGTGATTCCGGCGTACCGATTCGCGCGATCAGAATCAACGCGGCCGGAATCGCCGAAGACGCCAGCATCCAGCGCCAGGCATCGTCACCGAGGCTGAGCATCGCGGTGCCGACGAAGGTCGCCGCGACGTAGCCGAAGGTCCAGATCACACTGAACGAACCCAGCAACACGCCGCGATGTTTCTTCGGCGCGAACTCGGCGAGCATCGCGTGGCCGACGCTGAAATCGCCGCCCAGGCCGATGCCGATCAGCACCCGGCAGAGGAACAGGCTCATGGCGGTTTCGACGTAGAACTGCATCACCGAAGCGATAGTGATCAGCACGAAACTGACCAGGAAGATTTTCTGCCGGCCGACCTTGTCCGAGATCCAGCCGAAAAACAGACTGCCGAGAAACAGACCGATCAACGCCGACGCGCCGATCAGGCCCTGCCAGAACGCGTCGAGCTGCATCTGCGGGCTGAGCAAGGTGAATGCGATGCCGATCAGGCCAAGGATGTAGCCGTCGGTAAAGTGCGCGCCGAAGGTCAGGCCGGCGATTTTGATATGGAAGCGCCCGATGGGCAGGTCATCGATCTTTACGGGTTGAGCGGACATGTTCGTCTCCAATTGTTGTTATTGACGGAGAAACGGAAAGCTCTGGGAGAACCCTGGGGGAGCGAACTCCCGCAGGGTTCGGGGAGGTCTAGAGACCGCCCATCAACAGGTATTTGATCTCCAGATAGTCATCCAGACCGTACTTCGAACCTTCACGCCCAAGGCCCGATTCCTTGATGCCACCGAACGGCGCCACCTCTGTGGAGATGATCCCTTCGTTGATGCCGACCATCCCGGCTTCCAGCCCTTCGGCCATGCGCCAGACCCGGCCGATGTCGCGGCTGTAGAAGTACGCCGACAGACCGAACGGCGTGTCGTTGGCTCGCGCCAACACTTCGGCTTCGTCCTTGAAGCGGAAGCACGCGGCCACCGGGCCGAAAGTTTCGTCCTGGGCAATCAGCATGTCGCCACTGGCTTCGGTGAGGATGGTCGGTTCGTAGAACGTGCCGCCGAGGGCATGACGACGGCCGCCGCACAACAGCGTGGCGCCCTTCTCCAGCGCATCGCTGACGTGGGCTTCAACCTTGGCCAACGCGGCGGCGTTGATCAGCGGACCTTGCTCGGTTTCACCGTCCAGCGCACTGCCCACGCGCATCGCCGCCACGGCTTCGGCGAGTTTGCCGGTGAAGGCTTCGTAGACGCCGTCCTGAATGAAGAAGCGGTTGACGCAGACACAGGTCTGCCCGGTGTTGCGGAATTTCGAGGCCATCGCGCCCTTCACGGCCGCGTCGATGTCGGCGTCGTCAAAGACAATGAACGGCGCGTTGCCGCCCAGTTCCAGCGAAACCTTTTTAAGGGTGTCGGCGGCCTGGCGCATCAGCAGTTTGCCGGTGCGGGTCGAGCCGGTGAACGACAGCTTGCGCACCACGCTTGAGGCTTGCAGCGCGCCGCCGATGGTCACCGCGTCGCCGGAAACGATGTTGAACACGCCCGCCGGAATCCCGGCCTGCTCGGCCAGCACCGCCAGGGCAAATGCCGACAGCGGCGTTTCTTCCGAGGGTTTGAGGATCATCGTGCAACCCGCCGCCAGCGCCGGGCCGACCTTGCGGGTGACCATCGCCAGCGGGAAGTTCCACGGAGTGATCGCCGCGACCACACCGATGGCTTCCTTGGTCACGATGATCCGCGCATCGGCCTTGTGGCTCGGGATCACATCGCCGTAGGCACGCTTGGCTTCTTCGCCGAACCACTCGAGAAAACTGGCGGCGTAGACCACTTCGCCCTTGGCTTCGGCCAACGGTTTGCCCTGTTCGCGACTGAGCAAGGTCGCCAGTTCCTGCTGGTTGGCGAGCATCAGATCGCTCCAGCGTTTCAGGCGCTGGCTGCGCTCCTTGGCGGTGAGTTTGCGCCACGCCGGCAAGGCACGGTTGGCGGCCTCGATGGCGAGGTTGGTTTCCTCGGCGCCGGCCTTTTGCACGTCGGTGATCAACTCACCGTTGGCCGGGTTGCGCACCGGATATGTCGCGCCGCCCAGGCCCCACTGGCCGTCGATGAAGTTGCCGTGACGGATCAATTCGCTCATGCCACCGCCCCCTGCAACGTGAAGCGCTCCAGCCCCGGACGGGCGGTGCGCAGTATGCGTTTGCCGGCGGTGTAGTCGTTGATCACATCGCACGGGGTGTAATTGCGCTCCAGCTCGTGCAGCTCTTCGGCATCGAGTCTGGTTTCCAACGCCGCCAGTGCGCTGTCGAACTGCGCGGTGGTGTCGGCGCCGACCAGCATGCAGTCCACGCCCGGGTGATTGGCGACCCAGGCCTGGGCGATCTGCGCGTTCGAAACGCCACGGGCACGGGCCACGCGCTGTACCGAATGAGCGATTTCGAACGAGGCTTCGTCGCTGTACATCTGCTGGGTGAAGAAGTCGGTCTGGTTGCGGGTCGATTGCACGTCACCGGTCAACAGGCCACGGGCCAACGGACTGAACACCGAGACGCCGATGCCCTGATCGCGGCAGAACGGAATCATCTCGCGCTCTTCCTCGCGGTAGGCGCAGTTCAGTTGCAGCTGCATGTTGATCGGCTTGACCCAGCCATTGCGCTCGCAGGCCATGAGGATTTTCGCCAGTTGGCCAGTGAGCATGGTCGACACGCCGATGTAGCGCGCCTTGCCGGAACGCACGATGTCGTTCAACGCGCTCATGGTTTCTTCGACCGGGGTGTTCACGTCGAAGTAATGCAGCATGAACACGTCGACATAATCCATGTCCAGACGCTTCAGCGAGGCATCGATGCTGTCCATGATGTGCTTGCGCGAATGACCGCTGGCGTTGATGCCGTTGCGGGTGCCGTAACCGACCTTGGTGGTGATCACCAGGTCTTCGCGACGGGCCAGACGCTTGACGATGCGCCCTACCACTTCTTCGCCGACGCCGGCGGAATAGAAGTCCGCCAGGTCGATGAAATTCACACCATTGTTGAGGGCGTGGGCGACGATCGGCTCGCTTTGTTTTTCATTGAAGATCCACGGTTTCCAGTCCGGGGTGCCCATGTTCATGGTGCCCAGGCACAGGCGGGAGACTTGCAGGCCGGAGTTGCCCAAACGGATGTATTGCATGGCGCGGACCTCAGGCTTTTGGCGTGTAGAAAGGGTTGCTGATGTGGTTGACCACATCCTTGAGCTGCGCGGTTTCCGGCTTGCCGGTCAGGGCGGCGCGGATCGCGGTGCGGCAGGCGTTGTAGTTGTTCAGATAGACCGCATCGAGGTCATCGCAGGCCGGGTTGACCCAGTTGGCGGTGACGATGGCCCACTCGTCTTCGGCTTCCGGCGGCAGCGTGCCGTCGAGCAGCGCTTCGAGCACAGCCTTGGCGATACCGGCCTGGGAAGCGCCCCAGGTTGCGTTGCCGTGCAGGTCGCTGCTGATGGCAGCCTTGTTGACGTACAGGGTCATCGGCTTGACCGGAATGTTCGGCTGGGCGATCACCATGAACGGGCAATGGCCCTGGCTCGGCGACGCCAGACTGTTGGCAAACGCCTGCCCCGCCGGACCGTTGCGCGGGCCGATCAGGATATTGATGTGCGCGGCATTCACGCCCGGGCCTTCGAAACCTTCACCGATGTACAGGTCGAGTTCTTTCATCAGTCATTACTCTTTGCGATGCAGAGGGATTTTTTGGGGTGATCGACAGCTCACGCGGGCCAAATGGCCAACGGGATCAATAACGGACGTGGGGAGACGCGAAGGGAGAATCGGGACATGGCTGCAAACGCTCTCTGGTTGTTATTGATGAGCTGTGTTTGCGATTTTTTAACACCGGGGATCAGGCCGGCCGTAACCATTAAAAATCATGGGGCCATGAAGTTTAGTCATAGCCTTTTGTGGTGGCAAAAAAAATCCCGCTCGGGCACGGGATTTTTTCGGACTGTGCTGATTACGCGACGACAGGGATCATCGGATCCGCAGCCGCCAGCGCGATGGCACGGTCAGCGGCCGGCGGGTAGATCCACTGGGTGTTGATCTGGGTCTTGAGCGACTTGCCCTCCTCCTTGACCAGTTTCACCTGACGATCCCAACCCTCGGTGTACACCGCGCCCCAGGCGCCGAGATCGAGGCAGGTCACGTATTTCGGCTGGCTGTAGGGCGTCGGGTCGACACCCAGAATCTGCGCCGCAACGTTGTTGCCGGCGTGACGACCGAGGGAAATCGCGTGCTGGCAGGTCATCAGGGCGAAGTTGCCGATATCGTCTGTGGCCGCGTATGCCACGTCGCCGGTGGCGAAGATGTCGTCCTGGCCGATGACTTTCAGGTTGGCATCAACGTGCAGACGGCCCTGACGATCACGCTCGGCAGGAATCTGCTCGGTCAGGGAGCTGGCGCGTACACCGGTGGTCCAGACCACGGTTTTTGCCTCGATGCGCTGGCCGTCCGACAGGGTCACGCCATTTTCATCGACCGACAGCACCGACACACCCAGTCGCCATTCAACGCCCAGTTCTGCGCTCGCTTCGGCAATCGACACGCTGATCGCTTCGCCCATGGAGGCGCCGACTTTCTGCGCACGGTCAACGATGATCACTTGAACATTGGCATCAGCGCCCAGCACAGCCCGCAGACGCGCCGGCATTTCAGTGGCGGTTTCGATGCCGGTGAAGCCTCCGCCGGCGACGACCACGGTGTTGCGCGCCTGGCTTTCAGGCTGACCGATCAGCGATTCCAGGTGGTTTTCCAGACGAATCGCGGCTTCGATCTGGTCGACGTCAAACGCGTATTGCGCCACGCCCGGGGTGTCCGGCAGGGCCAGTCCGCTGCCGGAGGCCAGCACCAGTTTGTCGTAGTTGAACACCTGCTGCGCACCGGCTGCGTCGGTGTAGCCCACGGTTTTCGCCTGTACGTCGATGGTGTTCGCCGCGCCTTTGATGAAGTTGACGCCGACCGCGTCGAACAGATCGCCCAGCGGCGCCGCCAGCGTGTGGGCATTCGGCTCGTAGAAACGTGGGCGAACGCGCAGCTCGGCCTGCGGCGCCAGTACGGTCACGTCGATGTTGTCCCGATTGTGAATGTCGACCAGACGCGTGGCACTCAACGCCGTCCACATGCCACCGAAACCTGCGCCGATTACCAGAATGTGCTGTTTCATTGTTCTCTCCAGGCACGAAGCCAAGTCACTGAATGAGGTTGAAGGATTCACATCATCGGGAGCGGACACGTCTGTATTTTTCAAGAACGCGGAAGGCTGCTCATCGGATAACGGCGACTGTATTGGTCGCCTTTAAATCCGACAAGTCAGATTTTGTGATGATTAGCATCGAAAACTTCGATTGCTCAAACCGATCACCGAAGCGCTGCACAACTCGTTGATTTAGCTGCAAACCAAGAAAACAGGAGCATCCGTGGCCAAACAACCCAAGCGTTCTCGATTTGTTTGCCACGAACAACCCTGATAACATCGGCGACAAATACAGTCGGAGATAGTTATGTCGCTTTACAGTGCGGGGGTCGAGTACGGCATTCACTGCCTGGCCTTTCTGGTGGGCAGCGGCGGTGACAGTCGTGAAGCCAGCGTGCGCGATCTGGCGGAGCTGCAAGGGGTACCGCTGGACTACCTGGCGAAGATCTTCACCAAACTGGCCAAAGGCAAACTGGTGGAATCCACCGGCGGCGTGCGCGGCGGCTTCACTCTGGCGCGACCGGCGGACGAAATCACCTTGCTCGATATCGTCAACGCCATTGATGGTCGCAAGAACATTTTCGAATGCCGGGAAATCCGCGGGCGTTGCGCGCTGTTTGACGGCTCACCGCCGGACTGGGCGCTGGAAGGCACCTGCTCGATTCACGCCGCGATGATGACCGCGCAAAAGCGCATGGAAGAAGCCCTCGCCCAGCAGACCATCCTCGACATCGCCAGAAAGGTCGGACGCAAGGCACCGGCGGGATTCAACAGCCAGGTAGAAGACTGGATACAGGATCGCCGGGAAAAGAAGACCGGCGGTGCCAGCATCCCGCTCACCGACATCTCGGACTGAGCCCGATCAGCAGGCAAAAAAAAGCAGAAACCGATCACCGGTTTCTGCTTTTTTCATTTCGACCTCACAGGCAGTCGCGCACCGCTTTGCGCAACGACCCTGACTTCGCCCACGGCGGCCCCTGATACAGGGAAACGCGGCTGCCGTCCTTGTACTTGACCACATCGAGAATCTCGTCGGCGGTGACGATGCTCGGCGCGGTGATCCGGTAGCCATTAGAAATGGACGTCTGGGACGTCTTGGCAACGTCCTGCTGCCACAGTGGCAGTACACATGCGGCGTAGTCCTTGGGAGTCTTGCCGCTGATCTTGCTGACATTCGGCTCGCCCGGCACCAGTGACGCAGGCAACGAACAACCGGCCAATGCCGCCAACAGCATCCCCCCGATCAACATCCGCATAGTGATTCCTTCATCTGAAAAAACGCGAATGTACCCTGTAACTGTTCGGACATCCATCGTAGCGCTCTGCCTGTACTCCCCGAAAACCGGGCCATTCAGCTCATCGACAGAAGACCTTGCCCCACACCGGAAAAATGCGGCTACTCTGTTTTACCGAGAATGTTCCGGAGGTGATCATGCGGCTCAATGAATACGAACACGAACTTCAGCGCGACCTGCAAAGCGTGGCATCGGACCTGAGATGGTCGGCGGTGGACCTCAAGCGCATCGCCGAGCAACTGCGCCAGTCTGGCAACGAAGCGGACGCCCAGGCGGTGCTTCGATCCTGCGAGGTGCTGCAAAGCGATGAAGAGCGCCTGCAACTGTATGCCCGGGAAGTGAAAGCCCGCGCCATCAGCCGAACCAAAGTCCACTGAACCTCACCCTGCCCACAGCAAAAAGCCCCGGACAACCGGGGCTTTTTCTTCACAGACCTTCAGTCTGCCTTGCGACCGCGTGCGCGGCTTTTGTACCCCGGCAGAGCGGCAGCGTACGCCAGCGCTTCCTCGCGACTGGCAAACGAAGCGAGCCGGTCACCCTGCGTGCAGACCCGCCACGGGCCGTTGTTCACGCTGAGTACGTCGTAGCCATTCATGTGCATTTTGTTCAGCATCGCCATGCTCATAGGCACCTCCTGTCTGCTGACGAACTTTTCCACCTTACACCCGCAACGCACTGCCGTGCCGACCGGACGTCGCACCGTGCCGCGTCAAGTCTCCGGCACTTTTGTCCCTGTCAGGCACTCAGAAGCTCTAAACCGGCAGCGGCCCAAATATTGCTACTTCATGACAGTTTTATGACAAGCGGCAATCGGGTAACACATGAAAGTACGAGCAACCGTCATCTGCGAGCAGGATCGACACATTCTCCTGGTGCGCAAACCCAGGTGCCGCTGGAATCTTCCGGGGGGCACTGTCGAGCCGGGAGAAACCCGCGCAGAGGCCGCCGCCCGAGAACTCAAAGAAGAGACCGGACTGGACAGCGATGACATGCTTTATCTGATGGAATTGCAGATCGGCAGCACCCGCCACCACGTCTACGAGGCGTCGGTGCTGAACATCGATCAGGTTCGGCCGCTGAATGAAATCGTCGACTGTCTCTGGCACCCGCTTGATGCGGTGCAGAATCTGTACGTCAGTGACGCCACGTTGAGCATCGTCCGCGCCTTTCAGCGACGCCTTTGACCCTCAGCCGGCGAACGCCCGGCGTCCGGCGCTCATCTCAGTACGCAATTCACCGATGAAATTGGAGATGTCACGAATGGTGACCAGGTGCTCCGGGGAAACCCCGTTGAGCAACAGGTCGACACGCCCGCTGTCGGGTTCGTAAACCTTGATCTGCAAGAGTCCCTGCGCCGTTTCAGTGCAATCGCAATACAACGGCGAAAAGCCGGATTCGACGATGCGGCAAATGTCGGCAATGGCAATCATGGGGGCACGCCTCACAGGCGTTGGCTCGGGCGACCCGATCAGCATAGATGAGCTTTTGTCGCCTTGCTCTCACCGACACCCGCAAAATGTGCCAACCGCTTCACATCTTCAAGTCGCCGCTCTCAATGGGCGTCATGGTCCCAGATCCAGTTCCATATTCCCGGCAGGTTCACCGGTTTTGACGACTCGCCCACCGTGCGCGCCAGCGCGGCTTTTTCCAGTGCCGCGCGATCGTCATAGAACGGTTTGTCCGCCAGTCGCACGCCGGTGGCGGCGGCGCTATCGAGCAGAATCTGCAAGTACTCACGGGTGTGTCGAGCGGTATAGCGATTGAGGTCATGGAAGGTCACCACCACCGGAATCACCCCATCCACTGTTGGCAATTCGCCGAGGGCAATCTGTTCCCGTACTTCCGAGAGCTGACGCAGCATGTTCGCCCGCCGCCGGGGGCTGGCGTTGAAACCCCAGATCTTGCCGTCGTTGGCACTCAGGTCGGTCAGCAATACCTGCATATGGTGCTGCTGATAGGCGGCGAAGGTGCGTTTGTCGTAGTTCCAGAACGGCGGGCGCAATAACGTCGGTGGCGCGCCGGTGATCGCCGCGATGTCCGCTGAACCGTTGGTCAGCGAGGTTTCGAGCTCATCCGGGTCGAGCAATCGATGATTGGTGTGCCAATGGGTGGCGGTGTGAAAGCCCAGAATGTGTCCTTCGTTATGCTCGCGATGCATGACTCGCCGACCGATTTCGCTGTTGCCCGCTCGCGGCGCGCCGGTCTGGACGAAAAACACCGCTTTGATCCCCGGTTGCAGGGGGTTGTCCTTGAGGCTGTCGAGCACAGTGTCGGTGGGATTGAAAAAACTGGACGCGCTGGGCCCGTCATCGAAGGTCAACAGGAAACGCACAGGCGCCTGAACCTTGAGCCGGGCCTCGGTCTGCGCAGTCATTTCGATGGGAGCGGCGATGCACCCGGCCAACCCGACGGCCACCGCCATCGCGCAGAAAAGCTTGAACCACTGTGTCATGTTTTGCCTTGAGCCCGACCGTTTCGGTCATGTTGTCGATTGGCAAAACTCCTTCGCCGCTGCTGCCTCCCTGCGACCCAATGAGATGGGCCGAGGTTGGATAAAGATACACAGGGTTTGGTTCCGGCGCTCGCTCAGCGTGCCAGCGCCTGTTGAAACGAGCTGTCGATGATCCCCACCGTGGCCAGCGGAGCCGGCAGCGCCTTGACCTTGAACAGGAAGTCGGCGGTGCTTTGCAGATCGGCGGCGGCCTGTTGATCCACCGGGCCGACGGTCATGTGCGCCTGGCGCAACCAGTGCCGCGAAACCTGCTGATCGAGGTTGGCTTTCTTCGTCCACAAGTCGGCGTATTCGTCGGTGTGGCTGTCGACCCAGGCCCGGGCCTGGGTCGGCGGCGTAAGTCAATGGCGTTGCAAACAGTGCGCTGGTCAACGCGGCGCGTAGGAAACGTGAGAGATTCATGGCGAGTCCTGCAGAGGGATTTTTATAGACCATAGCGCTCTTACAAATCAGATTTGAAATTCGATTAGCGCATAACCTCAGCACCTTCCCGCCGCACTGTTGGCCGAGCAACAGTGGCTCGGCACAGTGTTTTCCCTGCAACACTTCAAACCTGCAAAACCGTGGTTAAACCCCGTAAATACGGGACAAGGCGCACATGGCACAGAGCCTGCAATATTCCATTCATGCAGGAAGCATTCGATAAAAATATCTTTTTGGAAATAAGAACCTGTCGCCTTGCCGGAGCGTGCCCATGAAATCCCTCTTACCGTTCTCCCGCGTCAAAGCGCTGCTCGCGGCCTGCGCAGTAGCCCTGAGCCTGCAACCGCTCGCCCACGCTGCCGAAGCGCCGCCGGCCGAAGTGCACCTGGATTACGCCTATTATTCGCCGGTCAGCCTGGCGCTCAAACATTTGGGCTACCTGGAAAAAGCCCTGCCCCAGAGCAAAGTCAGCTGGGTGCTGAGCCAGGGCAGCAACCGCTCGCTGGAATACCTCAACAGCGGCGGCGTGGATTTCGCCTCGTCGGCCAGCCTCGCTGCCGTGCTCAGCCGCGCCAACGGCAGCCCGATCAAATCGGTCTACGTCTACAGCCGCGCCGAGTGGACCGCGCTGGTGGTGCGCAAGGACTCGCCGATCCAGTCCGTCGCCGACCTCAAGGGCAAGAAAATCGCCGCCACCAAGGGCACCGATCCGTACCTGTTCACCTTGCGCACCCTACAACAGGCCGGGCTGAAAAAGGACGATGTGGAACTGGTGCACCTGCAACACCCGGACGGCCGCACCGCCCTGGAGAAAGGCGATGTCGACGCCTGGGCCGGTCTCGATCCACACATGGCTGCCAGTCAGGTGCAGGCCGGTTCGCGCCTGCTGTACCGCAATCGCGACTTCAACAGCTACGGCGTGGTCAGCGTTACCGAGCAATACGCCAAGCAGCACCCGCAAACCATCGACACCGTGATCAAGGCCTATGAGCAGGCCCGCGAGTGGTCGGTGAAGAACCCCGAAGAATTGACCAGGTTGCTCGCCAGCGAATCCGGCCTGCCGCTGGACGTGGCCAAGCTGCAACTGTCGCGCACCGACCTGAGCAGCCCGCAACTGACCGCCAGGGACGTGCTGGCCTCAAAAGCCGCCGCGCCGATTCTGGTCTCCGAAGAACTGGTGCGCCGTGGGGTGAATGTCGATCAGGTCATCGATCAACTGATCGATACCGGTTTCCAGCAAGTCGCCGCCGCCCAGTAACCGATCAGGCTCACAACAAGTCCGCGCCCGTCGCAGATTTGTCGTGAGCGGAGAACCGTCCATGAGTAACGACTTGCCCGCCCGCCTCGCCGTGCCGGCACCACGCCGAAAACTTCCGCTGCTGAATCCGCTCTGGCGTCGGCGCCTTAAAGGCCTGGCCCTGCCGCTGCTGATCGTGATCGCCCTGGAATTCATCGTACGCATCGGCTGGCTGCCGTCCTACCAGATGCCCGCGCCGAGCGAGATCGCGCTGAGCCTCACCGATCTGGCCGAAGGCGCCTTGTGGAAACACATCGGCGCCAGTCTGATTCGCGTACTGCTGGGGTTTGCCATCGGCGCGAGTCTGGCGCTGGTGTTTGCCGCATGGGTCGGCCTGAGCCGCGAAGCCGAGGCTTATCTGGAACCGACGTTCGCCGCGCTACGTTCGATTCCCAGCCTGGCCTGGGTGCCACTGTTGCTGTTGTGGCTGGGGATCGACGAGACCTCGAAAATCGTCCTGATCGCCATCGGCGCGTTCTTCCCGGTGTACGTCAACGTGGTCGCGGCGATCCGCAACATCGACCGCAAACTGGTGGAAGTCGGGCACATCTATGGTTTCAGTCCGCTGCAACTGGTGCGACGGATTCTGCTGCCCGCCGCCCTGCCCGGCCTGTTCACCGGATTGCGCAGCGGCATGAGCCTGTCGTGGATGTTTCTGGTGGCGGCCGAACTGATCGCCGCGACCAAAGGGCTGGGCTACCTGCTCAGTGACGGACGTGAAACTTCGCGGCCGGACATCGTGTTGGCCGCGATCATCGTCCTGGCGCTGCTGGGCAAACTCAGCGACGGTTTGCTTGCGGTGCTGGAACGCCGTTGGCTGGTCTGGCGCGACGCGTTCACCGGCCAGGGCAGCAAGGATTGAACCGTGCAACTAAGCTCAAACCTTCAGGCAGCTGTTCGCCGGAGGACCGGCCGATGTGCGGAAGACTGTCGCAATACCGGGGCATCCACGATTTCGTCGCGGTGCTGAGCATTCCCGATGCGCTGATCAATCACGTCGGCGACGCACCGCTGGCGCATTACAACGCCGCGCCCACGACGTCACTGGCGATCCTTCATCAGCACCAACAGAGGCTATACGCCGACAATCTGCGCTGGGGCTGGCGCCCGCACTGGGCCAGGGATCGCGCCGCGCCGATCAACGCCCGGGTGGAAAAAGTCGCCCACGGGCCGTTCTTTCGAGCGATCTGGCGCCATCGGCTGATCGTGCCGGTCGACAACTGGTTCGAGTGGGTCGATACACCCGACAAAAGCCGACAACCGTGGCTGATTCATCGGGCCGATCATCAACCGGTTTTCTGCGCCGCCATCGGCCAGTTTCCGACGCCCGGCGAACCTCCACGTGAAGACGACGGCTTCGTCATCATCACCGCCAACAGCGAAGGTGGCTTGCTCGATGTGCATGACCGGCGCCCGATCGTGCTGCGCGCTGACCGGGTGGACGAATGGCTCGATCCCGCCACGCCCACGGAGCGCGCCGAGCAGATGTTGCTGTTCGAAGCCGAACCCAGCGAAGCGTTCCAATGGCACAAAGTCGGCAAAGCGGTGGGCAACTCCCGCAATCAGGGCGCGGAATTGATTGAAGCGGTGACGTAAATAAATGCAGGTGCGGTGCGTTATCAAGAACAGGAATCCACGAATTGAATCCTGCGTGTTACACGCGGTGTTTCATTCGCGAAACAGGAAGCTGAAACAGTCGTTTGAGTGAACTAACCGCCTGTCTGACATTTCAATCGTCATACATACTTTTAGAAACACTACGGATAGCATGCGCGCCGCATTTCCTATTGGCATACCAGCTGACCAAAGAGTCAGCAAAACCAGGAATACCCCACAAACTAACAAGCCTTGCAGAGAACTAAGTTGCGCGACGATTTTGCAATCAAACAGGTCACCGGCCTGGAGTGTATTCATCTGTCCACGACAGAACGCTTTCAACTCGACTGTTTTATCGGCCACTACATAAAGACTCGAAACCTGCGTGACGTACCCGATATCGACCGCATCCTGCGCGCCACCCTCGAAAGCTATCCCTGCCACCCGCCGGTGATGGTCAACGAGCTGAATGCCTGGATCGACAAGACCTTGGGTTATCGGGCCTCCCACCCCGATTTCACTCAGTTGGACGATCTTTGATGAAACGAAAAAGCCCCGCAATCGCGGGGCTTTTTCGTTGTGGCGTTCAGGGTTTCAACGGGCGTTCCTGATCACGGTCGGACAACTCGCGGCTGTCGTCATGCTTCCAGGTCTGCTCCTTGTGTTTCTCCCGTTCGATCTCTTCTTCACTCGGTTCGTCATCTTCTTCGGGACGTTTCTGCTCGGTTGCCATGTTCACCTCGCTAATGGAATTCATCCATTAAGCGTAGAACTTAAAGCCACCAGCGCAATAGAAAGAAGAACGCCATGCTCAATAGCATGCTAAGCAACGTATTACGTGTGTAGATCACCAGGCCGATTGCCACTAGTGAACTCAGCAGATAAGGGTTATCCCACTGCAGATTCAGTTGTTTGTCCGGCATGAATACAATCGGCCCGCAAATCGCGGTCAACATGCCCGGCACGGCAAAACCGAGAAACTGCCGCGCGTTGCTGCTCAGACGCACCGGCAAACGCGGTTCGAGAAACACGTAACGGTTGAGGAACACCAGAATCCCCATGCCGATAATCACTGCCCAGACCATCATGTGCGCTCCCGATACAGCTTGTTGCAGATAAACCCGGCGGTCATGCCGGCCAGGCCCGACAGCACCAGCGCCGAACCCCATTGCCAGTAGCTGAACAACACCGAGCAAAACAGCGACACCGCCACGCAGACCACCGTCGGCACATTGCGCACCACCGGCGTGATCAGGGCGATGAAGGTCGCGGCAATCGAGAAGTCCAGCCCCAGGTGTTCAAGCCCCGGAATGCTGCTGCCGAGCACGATGCCGGCCAGGGTGAAGAGGTTCCAGGCGATGTAGAACGTCAGGCCGACGCCCAACGCGTACCAGCGGTTGAACTGCTGGCGGTCGTGCTGACTGGTCAGGGCGAACAGTTCATCAGTGAGCAAAAAGCCCAGGCCAATGCGCCAGCGCCCCGGCAACGGCGAAATCACGTGGCGCATGCTCATTCCATAAAGCAGATGCTGCGAGGTCAGCAACAGCGTGGTCAGCAGAATCGAGAAAATCCCCGCGCCACCCTTGAGCATGCCGATCGCCACCAATTGCGCAGCACCGGCGAACACGATGCTCGACAGGCCCTGCCCCTGCAGCGGCGTGAGGTTGGCTTCGATCGCCATGGAGCCGGCCAGCAGCCCCCACGGGGCGGTCGCCAGGGATAACGGCATGATCGCCGCGGCTCCGCGAAGAAAGGCACTGCGCGGCATTAATGAGTCAGACATAACACTCTTCAACCGTGAGACAAGACCCCGGACTCTGCCAGCAAACGCCCTTTCATGGCTTGAACAATCTTGCGCAGTTGGCGCAAATCCTTCCTTCCGTCAGTCGTTTACCGGCGTAACATGGCAAGCATTCACACACGCGTCAGGGAGACGACATGCTGTATCGGATAGCCGCCGACGGGCTGGTGCTGTTTCATTTGCTGTTCATTCTGTTCGTGCTGTTCGGCGGGCTGCTGGTGCTCAAGTGGCCGCGGTTGATGTGGCTTCATCTGCCGGCGGCGGCCTGGGGCGTGGCGGTCGAGGTGTTGCACCTGACCTGCCCGCTGACCTATTGGGAAAACCTGATGCGTCACGCTGCCGGGCAGACCGAATATGCGGGTGGCTTCATCGAACATTACGTCTGGCCGATCATCTATCCGGCCGGACTGACCCCGCAGATTCAGCTGGTGCTGGGCAGCGTGGTGCTGGTGGTCAACCTGCTGGTCTACGGGCGCCTGATTCGCCGCTGGAAACTCAGACGCGCCGCGCGCATTCCGTTTTAACCCGCTTTCAAGGTTTCCAGCCAGGCCGGATCGAGGCGCGTCTGATCGGTGTTCAGACCGAGCGCTTCCATCCGAGTCTTGTGCGCTTCGACTTCCCTGTGCAATTGCGCGTGATCGCTGGAGTTACCGTCCAGTTCATGCATCTGCGTCAGCCCCAGGTGATAGAAACGCAGCACCTTCATCGCCACCGGATCACCCTTCTCCACTGCCGCCGTCACCTGATGCATCACGTTGGTGACGCTCATCAGGCTGCGCTTGAGCCGCCAGCCGTACACCGCCGGGGCCATCCAGGTCTGATTCCAGAAACGCCCGCGCAGCAACGCCGCCGTCAGCAGAAATGCACCGAACACCCCGCCGACATTGAACCGCAGGTTATCCCCGCCCGGCTCGCCAAACAGCGCCACCGCCGTCGTCGAAAACGCCATCGCCAGCACCAGAAACAGCACCGCGATGATCAGCGTGCTGCGCCGGGTCTGCTGGCGATAAGTGATGGCATCGATCGGTTGAATCTCGAACATCGCGACAGGCTTCCATGGCTTGAGTTAAAAAGAGGCTGCGCATTATCGCCTCTGAGGCGGATTTAGCTATGCTGGAGCGCCTTTTCATCTTTTCAACGTCCAACGGGGACATGGCGATACCACGCAGATCGTGCCATCTTCATTCATGGATACACACTATTCGGATGCCATTGGCCATGCCGGCAATGACATCGTTTTAAGGATCACTGCATGACCCAACGACACGTAATCAATGCCTCGGTCAGCCCAAAAGGCAGCCTCGAAACCCTTTCCCAACGTGAAGTTCAGCAACTGAGCCAGGCCGGAACCGGCAGCACCTACACCCTCTTTCGCCAGTGCGCCCTGGCAATCCTCAATACTGGCGCCCACGTCGACAACGCAAAAACCATCCTTGAAGCCTACAAGGACTTCGAAATCCGCATCCACCAGCAGGATCGCGGCGTGCGCCTGGAACTGCTGAACGCCCCGGCCGACGCCTTCGTCGACGGCGAAATGATCGCCAGCACCCGGGAAATGCTGTTCAGCGCCCTGCGCGACATCGTCTACACCGAAAACGAACTTGATGCGTTGAGCATCGACCTCAGCACCTCCCAGGGCATCAGCGACTACGTCTTCCACCTGCTGCGCAACGCGCGCACCCTGCGTCCGGGCGTCGAACCGAAAATCGTCGTGTGCTGGGGCGGCCACTCGATCAACACCGAAGAATACAAATACACCAAGAAAGTCGGCCACGAACTGGGCCTGCGCAGCCTCGACATCTGCACCGGCTGCGGCCCCGGCGTGATGAAAGGCCCGATGAAAGGCGCGACCATCGCCCACGCCAAGCAGCGCATTCATGGCGGCCGTTATCTGGGGCTGACCGAGCCGGGCATCATCGCTGCCGAAGCGCCGAACCCGATCGTCAATGAGCTGGTAATCCTGCCGGACATCGAAAAACGTCTGGAAGCCTTCGTCCGCGTTGGCCACGGCATCATCATCTTCCCGGGCGGCGCCGGCACTGCCGAAGAGTTCCTGTACCTGCTGGGCATCCTGATGCACCCGGACAACGCAGGCCTGCCGTTCCCGGTGATCCTGACCGGGCCGAAACACGCCGCGCCGTATCTGGAACAACTGGACGCCTTCGTTACCGCCACACTCGGCGAAGCGGCGAAAAAGCACTACGAAATCATCATCGACGACCCGGCCGAAGTGGCGCGGCAGATGACTGCGGGCCTCAAGGCGGTGAAGCAGTTCCGCCGCGAACGCGCCGACGCGTTCCACTTCAACTGGCTGCTGAAGATCGACGAAGGCTTCCAGCGCCCGTTCGACCCGACCCACGAAAACATGGCCAACCTCAAGCTGCATCGCGACCAGCCGCCCCATGAACTGGCGGCCAACCTGCGCCGCGCGTTCTCCGGGATCGTGGCCGGCAACGTCAAGGACAAGGGCATCCGCCTGATCGAGGAGCACGGGCCGTACCAGATCCGTGGCGACGCCGCGATCATGCAACCGCTCGATCTGCTGCTCAAAGCCTTCGTCGCCCAGCACCGGATGAAACTGCCGGGCGGCGCGGCTTATGTGCCGTGCTATCGCGTGGTGTCCTGACACCGCCAATGCTTAACCCTGAAGACCCATTCTTCAGGCCACCCCATAACACTGTGGGAGCGGGCTTGCCCGCGAAGGGGCCCTCAAATTCAGCATCATTGTTGACTGACGGACCGCTTTCGCGAGCAAGCCCGCTCCCACAAAAAGAGTGTGAACCATGGATCACATCAACCACATCCTGATCGTCGACGATGACCGCGAGATCCGCGAGCTGGTCGGCAATTACCTGACCAAGAACGGCCTGCGCAGCACCGTGGTCGCTGACGGCCGGCAGATGCGCAGTTTTCTGGAAGCCAACACGGTCGACCTGATCGTGCTCGACATCATGCTCCCCGGCGATGACGGGCTGGTGCTGTGCCGCGAGTTGCGCGCCGGCAAGCACAAGGCGATCCCGATCCTGATGCTCACCGCCCGCGACGACCAGACCGACCGCATCCTCGGCCTGGAAATGGGCGCCGACGATTACCTGACCAAACCCTTCGCCGCCCGCGAACTGCTGGCGCGGATCAACGCCGTGCTGCGCCGTACGCGAATGCTGCCGCCCAATCTGCTGATCACCGAAACCGGGCGTCTGCTCGCGTTCGGCCGCTGGCGCCTGGACACCACCGCACGCCACCTGCTCGATGAAGACGACACCATGGTCGCCCTCAGCGGCGCCGAATATCGCCTGCTCCGGGTGTTTCTCGATCATCCGCAACGGGTCCTCAGCCGCGACCAGTTGCTGAATTTGACCCAGGGTCGCGACGCCGACCTGTTCGACCGCTCCATCGATTTGCTGGTCAGCCGCCTGCGCCAGCGTCTGCTGGATGACTCCCGCGAACCGACCTACATCAAGACTGTGCGCAACGAGGGTTATGTGTTCTCCTTCGCCGTGGAGATGCTCGCCGAATCCTGACGGATTTGTATCGCTCTGTATAAATGCGCCACGCAGATACATAACCCGTGTTTTTGGGCCGCAACACCACATATCAGCGATACACCCTCGCGTTTGAATGAACCCACCAGAAAGCACTGGTTCACTCATCTCAAACGCAAGGAGAAGCACCATGTTCAAGTCCTCGAAATCCCTGGTACTCGCCATCAACCTGCTCGGCGGCCTGGCCATGGCCGACCTGGCATCCGCCAGCTCCCAGCCGCTGGTCGCCGAATACGGCTCGGAAAACCTGCAGAAAGATCGTGTTGCCGAAGGTGGCGCGGATCGTTTGCAGGAACTGCGTGAACGCGTGGCCGAAGGCGGTGCCGACCGCTTGCAGGAACTGCGCGAACGTTCGGCCCGCAGCGTGCTGGTCGCCGAGAATCGTCCCGAGTTCGGTTCCAAATACCAGCGCTATTGATCGTTTGTACCCGCCGTTGTCGATTCCTGCCGGGGGCGCTCTGCCCCCGCAGCGATCACGACTTCCCGATAACGGGGCACAGCGAGATGCCACGCAATATTGCCATGCCATTGCACCTTGAGCGTCCGGGCACTGCGCAAGACCTGTTCGCGTAAAACATCGTCGCACTCAAGTCGATCCAGCTCGCGCGGCAAGCGACGTTGCAGCTTGAGAAACTCTCCCGCCCAGGCATCGATACGATGGCGAACCTCGCCGGCCGCTTCACGCGGGGAACATTGTCGATGATGAATGAGGTGAGTCAGCAGGTTGTACACGTCCTCCATAGGATTCTCCATGATGGAGAAAGACAACAAGTCATTGACGGCCTTCAGCAGGTTCAAGCTCACCCTGCGTAGTTCCTGCCATATATCGCTGTAGTAAATGCGGGATGGCAGATGCACACGGTCGGCGAAGTAATTGAATTCCACACACACCTGAAACCCGCCTGCATTGCGCCAGACACTTTCAAAATCCTGCTCGGCCGGCTGCGAACCTTCAAGGCGATGCATCGCAGCGCGCAAACAGGGATAGAGATAGCTTTCATATTGCTCTAGCGTTCGTTGTCGCCATTGTGGCGGCATCTGCGCACCGGCCTGTTGAATGATATCCGCCAGACCACCCGCCAGACCGATGCAACACGTCGTTCCATTACTGCTTGCCATTTCATGCACGTCACGGATGGCCTGCTCCAGTAACTCAGGTGCCTGGCTCAAATCCTCATCGGCCAGATCATCCTGACAACTGAACCACCCGGTAAGTTGAGCAAGCAACGGAAGGTCCTCACAGTCAGCATCAGGCCACATATACCCGGCATACAGCCCTGGCTGGTATATATCGAGTTGATGCCTCGCATGCGGCCCATCCTCCAGCCCAAGACGAATCAGCCATTGGCGAGTATGCCGTTCCGCTGCCTGCGCATGAGGGCTGAGCGCAAATGAAAGCCGTTGCAGCCGAGGTGGAAGAGCGAAGTCTTTTCGATTCTGTTTGATCAACGCGTCGCGCTCGCGAAGCTGCTTGTACCACCCGCGCAAAGTCGAGATGTCGTGCTGCCTGAGAATTAACTGCAACCAGACGGTGAACCCTGCTGCATCGCGCCTGATTTCGCCAAAAACTGCATGCAGACTTGACCATCTCCAATCCATCGCCTCATCGGGATTCACCTTGGGATCGACTCGACTGAGCCCGACATAAATGTGGTCGTATTCGTTCTCTATCAAACCATTGGAAACCTGTGTCCGGTAAACGAAGGCCTCGACCTCCATCAGCACGGGGCAATCAATCCCCATCTCTTCGAGCAATCGTCGTCTGGCTGCGGCAAGGGTCGGTTCGCCTGGTCGAGGATGGCCACAACACGTATTGGTCCATAAGCCTTGGGAGTGATATTTGCCCAGCGCCCGTTTTTGCAGGAGCAGTCGCCCTTTCAAATCGAAAATGAAGATGGAGAAGGCGCGATGCAAAAGTCCGTCGCGGTGAACTTGCATTTTTTCGGCGGTTCCGGTCGCCCGATCGTATTCATCTACAAGAACCAACTCTTCCATTCTCGTCACCGTTATCCTTCAAGACTGGACGATACGTCAGACCGGCCTTCACTTTTTGCCTATCGGATTAAATCTGTATTCGAAAAAATAGACAGATTGAAGCAAATGACAAATCACTTTGGCCTTTCGCTACGAAAACTTCGCGATATCACTGAAAATTCTACAGTCAATTACCAATCAATTTTTATTTGAGCATGCAACAACACAATGAATACGCCAAGTTAAAAACCGTCAGCACCAAACAAACCATCATTGCCAGAACAAAGTTGTTGGCAACTACTGCAGGACGCCTTTGTATGTTGCAATCAACTGACTCAACCTACGCGCAAGCCAGAGAAATTTGGGCTTCGGCCTTTCGTTATCAGGAACAGCACGCCGGCATGAAAGTCAGGACAGCACTGACGCTGGCGATTGCGGACATTTACCAATTGTCGCCGATGCATACGCAAACGCTTTGCCAGATTGTCGAGCTCTTCAACACGGCGTCGCTGGTACACGATGACATCATTGATGAGGACGCTACACGTCGCGGTGCCCCGTCCGTCTGGGTGAAATTCGGTATCGCCAGCGCATTGACATCCGGTATGTACGGCTACATAGAAGGCCTGCAAAAGTTGAACGCTTTTGGTGAGGCAAATCTTATTGACGCAGCCCTGAAAAGCCTCGAAGCACTTCACATTGGTCAGCACCTCGACACGCAGTTGAGTGCAGGCAACAGCCTGCCGACGCTGGATCAATATCGTTTTATTGCACAAGCCAATACCGGATGCTTTTTCATGTTCATCCTGGACTCATGCCAAAGCCTCAATCCGATGCCGGTAGCAGTTTATTCGGCATTGCAGGACTTGATGCTGGAACTTGCCGTCTATTACCGCTACATCAATGATTACTGCGATATAAATCACATCCCCCACTTCAAGAAAAAAGGCTTTGCACCTGATCTGGAAGGAGGCCCGAAAACGTTTCTCATGATCCTGGCCAACAGCCCATTGATCAAAAGCAAAAGAACGGACTTCCAGAAGCGTCGAATCATTTTCGAATGGGGTAATGCCGGTGTTTTCATCCAAGCGTTGAACATCATGGAAGACAGTTTCAATACCATCGAGCTTCATTTTGAAGAAGCCCGGCGCCACGCTCGGGAGCGAAATTTCGGTCCGCTGCACACATTTCTGCGGAACGTGCATTTTCAGCAACAACCACAGGATAACTACTATCAGTCACTGCTCAGCTAGCTTGAGGGCCATTTTTTACTACCGAACCGCCCTGTTCTCTGACACAAAAGCCCCGCTGTTTCCCCACGACAGCCGTCATGGCGCGTACTAAGCTGCGCGATTGATTTGTTCAGGGACGATCCATGAAACGATTTGCCGCCTGTCTGCTGTCCATGCTGGCCCTGACGGCCACCGCGGCGGACCTGCAACTGCTCACCGACAACCACCCGCCCCTGCATTTCATGCAAGGCAATCAGCTCGCAGGATTCGGTGTGGACGTGGTGCAGGCCCTGGCGACCCAGACCGGCGACCGCATCCATCTGCAACAAGTCCCGCTGCTGCGCGCCCTGCGCATGGCCAGCGACACGCCCGACACCGGCGTATTCACCGTACTGCGTACCGACGAACGCGACGATCGCTATCAATGGGTCGGGCCGCTGATCGAAGTCGAAACCGCGCTGTACGCCCGCGACAATCTCCAGCCTCCCGTGCACAGCCTGCGTGAAGCCGATCATCTGGGCCGGATCACCGTGCCGCGCAAATGGCTGGTCTACAGCTACCTGCAAGGGCAAGACCTGAACAACCTCTACGGCGTGGAAACCCCGGAACAGATGATGCGACTGTTCAGCCTGGGGCGTACCGATTTCGTGGTCTCCGATACCTGGTCCAAAGCCGCCCTCGCCCGCGAACAAGGCATGGAGCCGGGACGCTTGCAGTACCAGATCCCGTTGATGAAACAGAACACCTACATTGCCTTTTCGCCGCAGACCGATCCGAAACAGGTCGCACGCTGGCAGCAGGCGCTGGATACACTGCGGGCCGACGGCCGTCTGGAGCAGCTGCGCCAGCGCTGGCTGAGCAATACCCTGCCGCGCTGATCAGGCATCAACGCCTTCGATAACGACTATGCGCAAGGGTGTTTTCACATCAAAGCCCTCCAGCACTAGAGTGGGCTCCATCTTCTCCCCACTCTCTGGAGCAACATCATGAAAGACATCATCGCACTCGGCTTCATCGTTTCCCTGATCGGCGCCACCTCCGCCATCGCGGCCCCACACGCCAGCACCCCAGTTGTCGCGGCGGCGACCGTCGGCCAGTCCGGTACCCTGAACGTCGACACCGTCAGCATCGATGCCGAACACAAGGGCAACCTGAAACTGCAACAGAACGCCGAACAGACCAAACTGTACGTCGCGGAAAACCGCCCGGAATTCGGTTCCAAATATCAGCGCTACTGAGTGATCGGTTTGAGCTGCCAGAAACAGGAAACCCCGCCGAAGCGGGGTTTCTTGCATTTGGGCGTCAGCGCACCAGTCGCGCGGCCAATGCCTTGGCCTGCAACGCCACATCGGTGACGGCGGTGCTCTCCCACCACATGCCACGCAGCGGCGGGCCCATGGCGAACAGGCGGGGCGAGACCCGGCCCTCTTCATCCAGCACCGCGCCGTCCACTTCTGCCGCGATCCCCAGTGCCAGCGGCCCCGGTCGAACCAGGCCACGCGCCAGCAGCTGCTGCGGCAAAGGTCGCGCGACCCGGCGCCAGTCGTATTCGATGCCGCTGGAATTGATCAACGCCGCGCCCTGCACCACGCGGGTTTCGGCCTCGCCGCGAGGGCGAATGCGGATATTCACGCCCTCACCCGACGCCGGCTCAAGCCCCTTGTAAGACGCCGCATGAATGCGCAATCGCCCTGCCCGGTGCAGACGCTCGACCAACTCCGCACTCAGCGGCGGTGAACGATGGTGATGACTTTCCCACCACGGCCGCACATGCCGCACGAACTGCCGGCGCTGCACATCGCTGGCTTGGTTCCATAACCGGCCGATGTGCACACGCACGGTGTCCAGCGGCGCCTGCCAGTCGATGCCCTGTGCGATGGCGTCGCGGCAATGCCGGCGCAATTCGCGCAGTAACTGGCGCGGCGTGCGAATGCTGTGATCCTCGGCGAGGAAGTCCACCCACGCGGGCGGCTGGCGACGCACGTGGGGCAACAGACCGTGTCGGGAGAACACCTCGATCGGCCCACGATGCCCGGCCTGCTCCAGCGACACTACGGCATCGACCATGGTCAGGCCGGAACCGATGATCAGCACCGTCGACTGCGGATCGAGTTGACGCATTGCCGCGACATCCCACGGATCAAGCGCCGCAGCGTTGAGACCGCTGGATTCTTTTTGCGGGGTGCGGGCAGCCGGGAACATCCCGGTCGCCAGCACGGCAAAAACGCCCTGTAATTTCTGGCCGTCACTCAAAGTGAGCAGCACCGAATCGCTGGAAGCCTGAACGTCGATCACTTCGGCGCGCACATGCTCGACCGTCGACCCGTGTTGCGCGCCCACCTGCTGCGCCTCCGCCAGACGCTGTTGCACGTACACGCCAAACAGCCCCCGTGGTGGAAACAGCTCGCTGACCGGCACATGTTGCTGATCGGACTCCGGCCAGCCGCCACCGGCAATGTGATCGGTCAGCCATTGGGTCAGGTCATCGGCATTGTCCGGGTCAACGCTCATCCGCGCCGCGTTGCCGTTGAGCGTGTGGCCCAGCTCCACCGCGCTGTACGCTTCGCCTCGGCCCAGTTCGGCCCGGGGCTCGATCACCAGAATCTTTCTGCGCCCCGGCAAACGCAGCAATTGCACCGCCAGCATCGTGCCGCTGAGGCCGCCGCCGACAATCAGGATGTCGGCGTGACGGATGGCGGTTGTATCGGTTTGAGTCATACCGTTCTCGCAGCTGAGGATATGCTCGGGCCAGTGTCATTCAGACGCCGCGAAGACGTCTAGACGGACGCGACTTTTTTCTCCTGCCGATGCAGCTCGCCCAAGTTTCGATAGCCGCTGCCCGGATGAGTCTCCGGCAGTCTCGGTCCTTCGCCAAACAGCTTCTCGCGCAAGGTCCCCGGCCCGTATTCGGTCTTGTAGACACCGCGCTTCTGCAACTCCGGCACCAGCAACTCCACGGCGTCGATGAAGGTTTCGTGGGTCAGTGCGTAGGCCAGGTTGAAGCCGTCGACGTCGGTTTCGTCGACCCAATCCTGCAACAGATCCGCCACCGTTTCCGGGCTGCCGACGAACAACGGGCCGAAACCGCCGATGCCGACCCAGTCGGCGAGTTCGTTGGGGGTCCAGACCTTGTTCGGATCAGCCGTGGAAAAAGCCTCGACCGCCGATTGAATGGCATTGGTGTGTACGTGCTTGAGTGGTTCGTCCGGTTTGAAGCGGCTGAAGTCGATGCAGGTCCAGCCGGAAATCAGCGCCATCGCGCCTTCGTAGCTGACCCAGGATTTGTATTCTTCGAACTTGGCTTTGGCCTTGGCGTCGGTCTCGCCAAGGATCACGGTTTGCAGGTTGAAGATCAGGATCTTCGACGGATCGCGCCCGGCTTCGGCGGCGCGGCGGCGGATGTCGGCCACGGTTTTCTTCAGCAGCACTTTCGACGGGGCAGCGACAAAAACGCACTCGGCATGCTCGGCAGCAAACTGCTTGCCCCGGCTGGACGCGCCCGCCTGATAAAGCACTGGCGTGCGCTGCGGCGACGGCTCACAGAGGTGAATACCCGGCACCTGGAAGTGTTTCCCGTGGTGGCGGATCTCGTGGATCTTGCTCGGGTCACTGAAAATCCGCCGCTCGCGATCCCGCAGGATCGCGCCCTCTTCCCAACTGCCTTCCCAGAGTTTGTAGCAGACCTCCAGGTATTCCTCGGCGAAGTCGTAGCGCGCGTCGTGTTCGGTCTGGGCTTGCTGGCCGATGTTCTTCGCACCGCTCTCCAGATACGAAGTGACGATGTTCCAGCCGGCTCGGCCCTTGGTCAGGTGATCGAGGGTCGACAAGCGTCGGGCGAATGGATACGGATGCTCGAAAGACAACGAAGCGGTCAGGCCGAAACCCAGGTGCTCGGTGACCAGCGCCATCGGCGGGATCAGTTGCAACGGATCGTTGACCGGCACCTGCGCCGCCTGGCGAATGGCCGCTTCTCGATTGCCGTTGTACACGTCGTAGATGCCCAGCACATCGGCGATGAACAGTCCGTCGAACTTGCCGCGCTCGAGGATTTTCGCCAGATCGGTCCAGTACTCCAGATCCTTGTACTGCCAGGAGCGATCCCGAGGATGAGCCCACAGGCCCGGCGACTGATGGCCGACGCAGTTCATGTCGAAGGCGTTGAGACGGATTTCGCGAGGCATCAGATGGCACTCCCGATGTTCGGGAGGCGTTTGAGGGTGTGATTTGAAGCGATCATGTGAGGCGACTCCGTGGTTTCCGGATGAGGATCCAGAATCCTTAGCAGGAGTCGTGCCTGAATATATTTTCGTTATTTATCAATAGCTTGAGACAACAACCTAAAGCACTCTGCACGCTGGATGGAACAAACTGTTTATCCGCTGTCGGCCCTGCAACAGTCAGATCACCACATTGCGCACGAAGCGCGCCGCCACTTCCCCGTCATTGCGATAGGTGTGTGGCTGGTTGCTGGCGAACATGAAAAACTCGCCTGCCGCGATGCGCTGGGGTTGATCGCCGAGCATCAGCGTCAGGCAGCCCTCGAACACGAAAATCTGCTCGCTCCAGCCCTCTGCGTCCGGTTGCGAGGGATAGACCTCGCCCGGCTGCAGGCACCATTCCCACTGTTCAACCGCGCGGGTGGCGTTGGCCTTAGACAGTAAAACAGCTTTGCTGCCGGGGATGCTGCCAGCCCAGGCCAGTTCGTTGATACGGCCGGGATCGCGGTTGTCTGGCGCCTGGATCAGATCGCTGAAGGCCACTTCGAGGGCTTCGGCGACGCGGTCGAGGGTGGTCAGGCTGACATTCTTTTCGCCGGCCTCGATGGCCACCAGCATCCGCCGGCTGACCCCGGACTTTTCCGCAAGGGCCGTCTGGCTCATGTCGGCAGCGTGGCGCAGGCGCCGGACGTTCTGGCTGACGTGTTGCAGGACCGAAGCCCGCTGAACGGAATCTTTGTGCACTATATTGCTCACTGGCTGGGGTTGGGCAGTATACTGCGCAACATTTGGCGCATTGTGCGTCTCCTCCTTAAAAGTGCGCAAGGTCATGACGTCAGCCAATTCCCCCCAAACTCCCCTGCGGTTTTCCCGGTTCAGCAAAGCCGAGTGCGTGCTGGTGCTGATCACCATGCTTTGGGGCGGCACCTTCCTGCTGGTGCAGCACGCGATGACCGTCAGCGGCCCGATGTTTTTCGTCGGCCTGCGCTTTGCCGCCGCCGCGAGCATCGTTGCGCTGTTTTCGTGGAAACATCTGCGTGAACTGACCCTGTTCGAACTCAAGGCCGGCGCTTTTATCGGCGTGGCGATCATGCTCGGTTATGGCTTGCAGACAGTCGGTTTGCAGAGCATTCCCAGCAGTCAGTCGGCGTTCATCACCGCGCTGTACGTGCCATTCGTGCCGCTGCTGCAATGGCTGGTACTCGGCCGGCGTCCGGGTTTGATGCCGAGCATCGGCATCATGCTGGCGTTTACCGGGCTGATGCTGCTGTCCGGGCCGTCCGGTGCTTCGCTGAATTTCAGCCCCGGTGAAATCGCCACGCTGATCAGCGCCATCGCGATAGCGGCCGAAATCATCCTGATCAGTAACTATGCCGGGCAGGTCGATGTGCGCCGCGTAACCGTGGTGCAGCTGGCGACGACTTCGGTGCTGTCGTTCTTGATGGTGGTGCCGACCGGCGAGGCGATTCCGGATTTCTCTTGGCTGCTGTTGAGTACGGCTCTGGGCCTGGGCGCGATGAGTGCGGCGATTCAGGTGGCGATGAACTGGGCGCAGAAGAGTGTTTCGCCGACCCGTGCGACCTTGATCTACGCCGGTGAACCGGTCTGGGCCGGGATCGTCGGTCGTATCGCGGGTGAGCGTTTGCCAGCGATTGCATTGGTCGGTGCGGGGCTGATCGTGGCAGCGGTGATCGTCAGTGAATTGAAGACCAAAGGCAAAGAGACACAAACGGTCACGGAAGAATTGGAGCACGAGACCGAAGGCTAAACGCGGGATTTACGGCTACTTTGTAGGATTCAGAGACATCCTCGCGTTTGGCGATCCGGGAGCTGGCACGTATGATGCTTCACAAACTTCCGCAGATTAGAAGCCTATGTCCCTGATAGTTCTACTGCTTCTGCCTTTTCTGGGCAGCTGTCTGGCAGCCGTGCTGCCGCACAACGCGCGTAACGCCGAATCCCTGCTGGCAGGTCTGGTCGCACTGATCGGCACTGTCTCGGTCGCACTGCTGTACCCGCAGATCGCCCACGGCGGCGTGATTCGCGAAGAATTCACATGGCTGCCCAGCCTGGGCCTGAACTTCGTCCTGCGCATGGACGGCTTCGCCTGGCTGTTCTCGATGCTGGTGCTGGGTATCGGCACCCTCGTTTCTTTATATGCCCGTTATTACATGTCGCCGGACGATCCGGTACCGCGTTTCTTCGCGTTCTTTCTGGCGTTCATGGGCGCCATGCTCGGGCTGGTGATCTCCGGCAACCTGATCCAGATCGTGTTCTTCTGGGAGCTGACCAGCCTTTTCTCGTTCCTGTTGATCGGCTACTGGCACCATCGCCACGACGCGCGCCGCGGCGCCTACATGGCGTTGATGGTGACCGGCGCGGGAGGATTGTGCCTGCTGGCGGGGGTCATGATCCTCGGCCATGTGGTCGGCAGCTATGACCTGGACAAGGTCCTGGCCGCCGGCGATCTGATTCGCGCACATGCCCTCTACCCCATCCTGCTTCCCCTCATTCTTATCGGCGCCCTCAGCAAAAGCGCCCAGTTCCCCTTCCACTTCTGGCTGCCGCACGCGATGGCGGCACCCACACCGGTTTCGGCGTACCTGCACTCGGCGACCATGGTCAAGGCCGGGGTCTTCCTTCTCGCCCGCCTGTGGCCGTCGCTGTCCGGCAGCGAAGAATGGTTCTACATCGTCAGCGGCGCCGGTGCCGCCACGCTGTTGCTCGGCGCGTACTGCGCAATGTTCCAGAACGATCTCAAGGGACTGCTGGCCTACTCAACCATCAGCCACCTCGGCCTGATCACGCTGCTGCTGGGCCTGAACAGTCCGCTGGCCGCCGTGGCGGCGGTGTTCCACATTCTCAACCACGCGACCTTCAAGGCTTCGCTGTTCATGGCCGCCGGGATCATCGACCACGAAAGTGGCACCCGTGACATCCGCAAGCTCAACGGCCTGTTCAAACTGATTCCGTTCACCGCCACCCTGGCGATGGTCGCCAGTGCGTCAATGGCCGGCGTGCCGCTGCTCAACGGTTTCCTGTCGAAAGAAATGTTCTTCGCCGAAACCGTGTTCATCAACGCCACCGCTTGGGTTGAAGCGACCTTGCCAATCGTGGCGACGATTGCCGGCACATTCAGCGTGGCCTACTCGCTGCGCTTTACGGTCGACGTGTTCTTCGGCCCGACCGCCACCGACCTGCCCCACACCCCGCACGAACCGCCACGCTGGATGCGCGCCCCGGTTGAACTGCTGGTATTCACCTGCCTGCTGGTGGGGATTTTCCCGGCCCAGATAGTCGGCCCGTTGCTGGCTGCCGCTGCACTGCCGGTGGTCGGTGGCGTGCTGCCGGAATACAGCCTGGCGATCTGGCACGGTCTCAATGCACCGATGATCATGAGTCTGATCGCCATGTCCGGCGGCATCGTGGTCTATCTGCTGCTGCGCAATCAGCTCAAGCGCGGTCGTTTCAAGTTCCCGCCGCTGGTGGGCCGTTTCAACGGCAAGCGCCTGTTCGAGCGCAGTCTGGTGGCGATGATGCGTCTGGCCCGGCGGCTGGAGCGGCGGATCGGCACCAAGCGCCTGCAAACACAACTGTTCCTGATGGTGTTGGCGGCAGTGCTCGCCGGCCTGATCCCGATGCTGCACAGCAGCCTGAGCTGGGGCGACCGGCCGAAAATCCCGGGTTCGATCGTATTCGTGACCCTGTGGCTGCTGGCAATCGCCTGCGCCCTCGGCGCCGCATGGCAGGCCAAGTATCACCGTCTCGCCGCCCTGACGATGGTCAGCGTCTGCGGTTTGATGACCTGCGTCACCTTCGTCTGGTTCTCGGCACCGGATCTGGCCCTGACGCAACTGGTGGTCGAAGTGGTGACCACGGTGCTGATCCTGCTCGGCCTGCGCTGGCTGCCACGGCGGATCGAAGAGGTTTCGCCGCTGCCAAGCAGCCTGCGCAAGGCGCGGGTGCGGCGTCTGCGCGACTTGCTGCTGTCGATTGCCGTCGGTGGCGGCATGGCGCTGCTGTCCTACGCGATGCTGACCCGGCAGACGCCGAACGACATCTCCTCGTTCTACCTGAGCCGCGCCCTGCCTGAAGGCGGCGGCAGCAATGTGGTCAACGTGATGCTGGTGGATTTCCGTGGTTTCGACACCCTTGGCGAAATCACGGTGCTCGCTGCCGTGGCACTGACCGTATTCGCCCTGCTGCGTCGTTTCCGCCCGCCGAAAGAAAGCCTGCAACTGCCGGCCCAGCAGCGCCTGCTCGCGCCCGACGTGGTCACCGATCTGGTCAACCCGCGCTCGGCCAGCGACACCGCGCTCGGCTTCATGATGGTGCCGGCGGTGCTGGTGCGCCTGCTGCTGCCGATTGCGCTGGTGGTGTCGTTCTACCTGTTCATGCGCGGGCACAACCAGCCGGGTGGCGGCTTCGTCGCCGGTCTGGTGATGTCGGTGGCGTTCATCCTGCAATACATGGTCGCCGGCACCCAGTGGGTCGAGGCGCAAATGAGCCTGCGGCCGCTGCGCTGGATGGGCACCGGCCTGCTGTTCGCCACCGTCACCGGTCTTGGGGCGATGGCGGTCGGGTATCCATTCCTCACCACCCACACCTGGCATTTCAGTTTGCCGCTGCTGGGTGACATCCATATCGCCAGCGCACTGTTCTTCGATATCGGCGTCTACGCCGTGGTGGTCGGCTCGACCCTGCTGATCCTCACCGCCCTCGCCCACCAATCGGTCCGGGGCCACAAAACCGCTGCCGCCAAAGGAGCCGTCTGATGGAAGAAGTCATCGCAATCGCCATCGGCGTACTCGCCGCGTCCGGGGTCTGGCTGATCCTGCGACCACGGACCTTCCAGGTAGTGATGGGCCTGTGCCTGCTGTCCTACGGCGTCAACCTGTTCATCTTCAGCATGGGCAGCCTGTTCATCGGCAAGGAGCCGATCATCAAGGATGGCGTGCCGCAGGACCTGCTCAACTACACCGATCCACTGCCCCAGGCGCTGGTGCTGACGGCCATTGTCATCAGCTTCGCCATGACTGCGCTGTTTCTGGTGGTGTTGCTGGCCTCACGGGGCCTGACCGGCACCGACCACGTTGACGGAAGGGAGCCCAAGGAATGACGGCGATGACTCACCTGATCGCCGCACCGATCCTGCTGCCGCTGCTGACCGCCGCCATCATGCTGATGCTCGGCGAGAAGCATCGGCCGCTGAAGGCGAAAATCAACCTGTTCTCCAGCCTCCTCGGCCTGGGCATTTCGGTGATGCTGCTGCAATGGACCCAGACCACCGGCGTGCCCGGCTCGATCGGCGTGTACCTGCCGGGCAACTGGCAGGTGCCGTTCGGCATTGTGCTGGTGGTCGATCGTCTGTCGGCATTGATGCTGGTCCTGACCGGAATCATCGGCGTCAGCGCCCTGCTGTTCGCCATGGCCCGCTGGGACGGCGCCGGGTCGAGTTTCCACGCGTTGTTCCAGATTCAGTTGATGGGGCTGTATGGCGCGTTCCTGACGGCGGACCTGTTCAACCTGTTCGTGTTCTTCGAGGTCTTGCTGGCCGCGTCCTACGGCCTGTTGCTTCATGGCTCGGGCCGGGCGCGGGTATCGTCGGGGCTGCATTACATTTCGATCAACCTGTTGGCGTCGTCGCTGTTCCTGATCGGCGCGGCGCTGATCTACGGCGTGACCGGCACGCTGAACATGGCGGATCTGGCCCTGAAGATTCCACTGGTGCCGGAAGCCGACCGTGGCCTGCTGCACGCCGGTGCGGGGATTCTGGCCGTGGCGTTCCTGGCCAAGGCCGGCATGTGGCCGCTGAACTTCTGGCTGGTGCCGGCCTACTCGTCGGCCAGCGCGCCGGTGGCGGCGATGTTCGCGATCATGACCAAGGTCGGCGTCTACACCCTGCTGCGCCTTTGGACGCTGTTGTTCTCCGGCCAGGCCGGCGCTTCGGCTTATTTTGGTGGTGACTGGCTGATCTACGGCGGCATGGCGACCATGGCCGGTGCGGGCGTGGCGATCATTGCCGCGCAACGTCTGGAACGCATGGCCAGCCTGAGCATTCTGGTGTCGGCGGGGATCCTGCTGTCGGCCGTAGGTTTCGCCCAGCCCAATCTGATCGGCGCCGCGCTGTTCTATCTGGTCAGCTCGACCCTGGCGCTGAGCGCGCTGTTCCTGCTGGCCGAGTTGATCGAGCGCTCGCGCACTGCCATAGAAGTGCCGCTGGAAGACGAAAACGAACTGCTGCCACGTCCGCAGGAATGGCAACGCCCGGTCAAGGGCATCAACCTCGACGACGATCAGAAAGCGGTGGTCGGTCAGGTGATCCCGTGGACCATGGCGTTCCTCGGTCTGAGCTTCATTGCCTGCGCGTTGCTGATTATCGGCATGCCGCCGCTGTCCGGGTTCATCGGCAAGCTGAGCCTGATCGGCGCCCTGCTCAATCCGCTGGGCCTCGGTGCCGGCGAACCAATCTCGAAGGCCGCCTGGGGCTTGCTGGCCTTGCTGATCCTTACCGGACTCGGCTCGCTGATGGCGTTCTCGCGCCTGGGGATCCAGCGCTTCTGGTCGCCAGAAGAGCGCCCGTCGCCGCTGCTGCGCAAACTGGAATGCACGCCGATTTTCCTGCTGCTCGGCCTGAGCATCGCCCTGACCTTCAAGGCTGAACCGCTGTTGCGTTACACCCAGGCAACGGCTGATGCCCTGAACAATCCCCAGCAATACGTGATGGCGGTACTCGGCACCCGCGCCGTGCCGAGCCCGGAAGCCAAGGCGGCGCTGCTGGAGGTGCAACCATGAAGCGTCTGTTTCCGGCTCCGTGGTTGTCGATTGCGCTGTGGTTGCTGTGGCTGGTGCTGAACCTGTCGGTCAGCCCGGGCAATCTGCTGCTCGGTGCCGTACTCGGTTTCTGTGCCCCGCTGATGATGCGCAAGCTGCGCCCGCAGCAAATTCACATCCGCCGCCCGGGCACGATCCTGCGATTGTTTCTGCTGGTCGGGCGTGACGTGATCGTCTCGAACCTGCAGGTGGCCTGGGGCGTACTCAACGCCGGTCGTCGACCGCTTCGTTCACGCTTCATCAAGGTGCCGCTGGACCTGCGCGATGCCAACGGTCTGGCGGCGCTGTCGATGATCTGTACAGTCGTGCCTGGCACGGTGTGGTCGGAGCTGGCGCTGGATCGCAGCATTTTGTTGCTGCACGTCTGGGATCTGGATGACGAGGCGCAATTCATCCAGCACTTCAAGGTCACTTACGAGCGGCCTTTGATGGAGATTTTCGAATGAGCCCGCTGCTGTCGAACGCGATTCTGCTGACGCTGTTCCTGTTTTCCCTGGCCATGGTCCTCACGCTGGTGCGCCTGTTCAAAGGCCCGTCGGCGCAGGACCGGGTACTGGCGCTGGATTACCTGTACATCGTCGCCATGCTGATGATGCTGACCCTGGGGATTCGTTACTCCAGTGACACCTACTTCGAAGCGGCGCTGCTGATCGCGCTCTTCGGCTTCGTCGGCTCGTTTGCCCTGGCGAAGTTCCTCCTGCGTGGCGAGGTGATCGAATGAACGCTGAACTGTCTCTCTGGGTGGAAATCCCGGTGGCGATCCTGTTGGTACTCAGCGGCGTGTTCGCCCTGATCGGCGCCACCGGCCTGCTTCGGATGAAAGATTATTTCCAGCGCATGCATCCGCCGGCGCTGGCATCGACGCTGGGTGCGTGGTGCGTGGCGCTGGCGTCGATCATCTGTTTTTCCGCGCTCAAGTCCGGGCCGGTGCTGCACGCCTGGCTGATCCCGATTCTGCTGTCGATCACCGTGCCGGTGACCACCCTGCTATTGGCGCGGGCGGCATTGTTCCGCAAGCGCATGGCCGGCGATGATGTGCCGGCCGAGGTCAGCAGCCGGCGTACTGAAACCGGCAGCTAGATCCAGGCGACAGCCAACAGCCCGGCTCCCAATATCAGACACAGTGGTGAGTAAACCCAAGTGTCGAGCCGGGCAAAGCGCGATCCCTTCACTTCCTTGAAAAACCCGACCAGTTCCGAATCGCCAATCGCCCGCGCAAACATCAGCAGCGCAATCGCGCTGATCACCCATTGCAGTGCCCAGTGATGCACGGCGGGCAGCCACCACCCCACCCGCATGCACACCAGTGCGGCAATCAGTAGCAGGGCTGCCGCCACCACCAGCGTGATCCAGCCTGAAGGTTTGAACGCCGGCCTGAGCGTCATCCCGCCGTTGTCCACCGGAACCTGCGGCACCACCGCCACGGCCGCCCACTGTCCACCCATCGCCCAATACAGATGCATCAGGCTGATCACCGCAAATATCGTCACCAGCCATTGAGCCAACACAAAGGTCATGGTCGAGAATCCTTTCAAGGGATTTGAACAAAACATCCTAGTCGGCATTTTTCCATGTGCACGACCGGTCGGCGGTGCGGTAAAGTGCCGCCCCATGAAATTCACCCGTACTGATCGCTCACTGCTGGCCTGGATGCTCTATTGCTGCGTCCTGTTCAACGTGTTCGCCTGCAGCATCGGTCACGGACAAATGGTCGGCATGCAGCTCAACGGTATCGGCGGCCAGTTCTGCGCCGTCGACCCGAGCACCCAGGCGCCGCTCGCCTCGAATCCCGCCGAAGAAAAACTGCCGACCCTGGCCAAAGCGTTCGGCTGTCCGCTGTGCTCCACTGGCGGCATGGGCCCGGCGTTCAACTCCAGCCTGACCCTGGCGATCCTGCCGGAACAACACAGCCCGCCGCTGCCGGTCATCGTCAGCGCCGACCTCCCTGCCCGCTTCATCTGGCCTTCGGCCAACCCTCGCGCCCCGCCGCTCGCCTGAGTGTCCCTGCCTTTTTGATTTGTCAGCCCACTGCGCCAACGCGCGGCGTTCGCCTGTGCGCTGACTCCTAGACAAGCATTCAGGATTCAATCGATGAAACAACTTACCTTGCTGGCGAGCCTCTGCGGCTGCCTGTCCGTCAACGTCTGGGCGCAATCCACCGTGGATCTGGCGCCGATCACCATTGACGGCGAATCCGGTGCCGAACCCGGCCTGACCCTCGACCAGTCCAGCGGCATGGCCTCGCGCCTTGGCCTCAGCGTGCGCGACACCCCGGCATCGGTGGCGATCGCCAACCGCAACGACATCGAACGTCACGGTTCACAAAATTTTCAGGACGCGGCCAACACCTTGCCGGGTGTGAACGCCAGTGCGCCGCCGGGCTTTGGCGGATTCGTCTCCTATCGCGGTTTCACCAGCAGCCAGATCACCCAGATGTTCAACGGGGTCAACGTTTCCGGCGGACTGGCGCGCCCCGTGGATTCGTGGATTTATGACCGGGTGGAACTGGTCGGCGGTCCTTCGTCGCTGATCAACGGCGCCGGCTCGGTCGGTGGCTCGCTGAACTACGTGACCAAACTGGCCACCCGCGACGAGCAGGCTATCGAAGGCCGAGTCAGTTATGGCACCTACGACACCACCGAAACCGCATTCGGCCTCAACCACGCGCTGACCGAACCCGGTGCCGACGTGCAGCACTACGCGCGCCTCGACGTCAGCCACAACACCAGCAACGGCTACATCGACCGCCAGGAGCGCGATGCCTGGAGCGTGGCGTTCTCGTTGCTCAGCGATCTGACGCCGAACCTGTCGCACACCCTGGCCCTGGAATATCAGGACGAGCACGAGGACAGCCCGTACTGGGGCACGCCGGTGCTCAACCCCAAGGCCGGCGAACTGAAGATCGACAAGCACAACCGCTTCAACAACTACAACGTCGAGGACGGGCGCTACGAGCAGCGGACAATCTGGGTGCGTTCGATCATCGACTACCGGATCAACGACAGCACCACCCTGCGCAACACCCTCTATCACCTCGACAGCCAGCGCGACTACCGCAACCTGGAAACCTATCAATACAACGCCGACAACAGCGCCGTGAACCGATCCACCGCGTATCAGGTTCGACATCAGGGCGAGCAGAACGGCAACCAGTTCGAACTGCGCCACGACAACACCCTGTTCGGTCTCGACACCACTTGGTCCGGCGGTTTCGAGTACAAGGTCAACCAGACCACCAACTCGCCGCTGAACGTCAAAGGCGCCAGCACGGTGAACCCGAACAACTACCGACCGGGGCATTTCTATGACATCCCCGGAACGATGCCGGGTTTCGTCAGCGACAAGACCAACGAAGTCACCACCAAAGCGCTGTTCGCCGAAAATCGTCTGGCACTGACCGACGAGCTTTCGCTGCTCACCGGCCTGCGCTACGACGACATCGACCTCGACGTCACCAACCATCGCACAGTGACCGCGAGCAACCCGCGTCATTTGAAGCGCAGCTGGGAACCGGTCACCGGGCGCGTCGGCCTGACATACCAGTTCATTCCGTCAGCCAATGTCTACGTGCAATACAGCACCGCCGCCGAACAACCCAATGGCACCCAGGACTTCGATGTCTCGACCGGCAAGCAATGGGAAATCGGCAGCAAGTTCGACTACCTGAACGGCCGCGGCTCGGCGACAGTGGCCGCGTACACCATCGAGCGCAAAGACTTCGCGGTGACGGATCCACTGGATCCGACCAGCAGCATTCCGGTCGGCCAGCAGACTTCGAAGGGCATCGAGATTGCCAGCTCGCTGCGGATCACCGACAAGTTGCTGGCCGAAGGCAACTTCGCCTGGGTCGATGCGCAATACGACGAGTTCAACGAGAAGAACGCCGCCGGCGTGGTGGTTTCCCGCAAGGGCAACACACCGACCAACGTTCCGGACCGCGTGGGCAATCTGTGGCTGACCTATGATTTCTCGCCGCAATGGCAAGGCGGGGTCGATGCGCGGTACGTGGCATCGGTGTATGCGGACAATGCCAACACCATGACCGTGCCGTCGTACACGCTGTTTGGCAGCTTCCTCAGCTACAAGGTGGATTCGCACACGACCGTGACCGGGCGGGTACGCAATCTGACGAACGAGGTGTATGCCGAGTTCGCCCATGTGTCGCCGGCGTATTACCTCGGCACACCGCGCACCTTTGAGCTGGCAGTGCAGACGCGATTCTGATTCACCCTGGCGAGGGCCTGGTGCCCTCGCCACACCGCTACAGACCTGCCTGCACCTTCTGCGCCACATCCTTCGGCAGCCACGCCTGCCACACATCCGGATGCGCCTTCATGAACGCCACCGCTGCGTCCCGGGGCGGCGTGTGCTTCTCGCTCATCTCGGCCAACGCCTTGTTCAGATCATCAATAGGAAAATCGACCTTACTGAAGAATTCGGCAATCTGCGGGTACTGCTTCCGGAACGGCGTAGACACCCCGATCGACAGCTTCGAGGCCAGTGAACGGGTCGGTTTCGGATTGGGATTGTCGGCGTCGGTCAGGGTCTTCCACGCCTCGGCATCAAACGGCGGTTCCTCCAGTTGAATCAGCTTGAACTTGCCGAGCAACGGCGTTGGCGACCAGTAATAGAACAGCACCGGTTTGCCCCGGCGGATTGATGAACTGATTTCGGCATCCAGTGCCGCACCGGAGCCGCTGCGGAAATTGACGAAATCGTCCTGCAAGCCGTAAGCCGTGAGCTTCTGCTTGTTCACCACCTCCGACGTCCAGCCGATCGGGCTGTTGAGGAACCGGCCCTTGCTCGGGGTCTCCGGGTCCTTGAACACGTCCTTGTACTTCTTCAGATCGCTGACGCTGCGCAGGTCCGGTGCCAATGGCTTGATGCCCTTTGCCGGATCGCCCTTGATCACGTATTCCGGCACCCACCAGCCTTCGGTGGCGCCCTTGACCGTGTCGCCCAGACTGGCGACCTTGCCTTCGGCCTCGGCCTTGACCCATACCGGACTTCGCCCGGCCCACTCTTCGCCGATGACCTGAATGTCATTGTTGGCCAGTGCGGTCTCAAGGGTGATGGTGGTGCCCGGCAAGGTATCGGTCGGCAGGCCGTAGCCCTTCTCGACGATGATGCGCAGGACATCGGTGATCAGGCTGCCGCTTTCCCAGTTCAGGTCGGCAAAGTGGATCGGCGCCTGTGCCGCGCTCACCGCAGGCACCGTCGTCATCAAGCCGAAGGTGGTCAGGCCAGCGGCCAGCAACCGTCGAAATCCGTTCATGCTTTTGCACCTCGTGCTGTTCACAGCAATAGCAGGATGGCCTGACAGAAGACCGCAAGCCTCTGAATACTCAGTCAACTGACTGTAGACGAGGTTCCTGCTTTTTCAGGGGCATGATCCGGACAAGGCTGCTTTTCAGACATTTCCTGCAAGCTCTTCAGTTCGCGTCTGACCATGCTGGCGTATTCCGCAGGCTGCAAGGCGTAAATTTGCGAGGCGACCCAACCCAGCCAGGCGCCCTTCATTTCGGCCTTCGCAGTGAACAATCGACGTGCTTCCTCACGGGCGCGGTCGAGGTTCTGCAAATGGAAATCGGCGCGGCTCACTCGCTGGCCTTGAACGTCACAAGTTCGCCCTTGCGCCACTTGGCGGCTTTGGCGGTGACGGCTTTCAGGGTTTTGGTCAGGCCTTCCTGTAGTTGTTCGTTGGCGGCGAACACGGTGACCGCGCTGTGGCCTTCCTTGAATACGATGGCATGGCCGTCGGCGGTGGTGACAAAGGCGTAGTCGCCCAGACCGTAAACCGTCATTTTGATTTCGCGAAAGCGGATGTCCATCTTGCCGCCTTCACGGCTCGGCAGCACCGACGCGCTGAAATGATCGCCGACCTTGAGCTTGAGACCTGGTTTGTCATCGACCACCAATGCGCTTTCGGTGTCGATCTCGGCAACGTAAATGCCTTCGGCGTTTTGCTCGGTGATGTAAACAAAACGCGATTGAAACTGCTTGACCAGCTTTGCCCGCAAATCACCCAGCACGAACAAAGCATGCATATCGAGGTTACTGACTGCCAAAGAAACATCCCCACACTTGAAAAGAGTGCCGTACGCGAAAAGCGCGCACGGCAGAAAAAGTCGGCCCGGCCGAAGGTGTTGCGCGATGACTCGAATATACGCCTGAGCGAGCGAAGTGCTCGTTCAACGCGAGTGCACAAGACTACTGGAATGCCACTCGCGAAACCTGCAAAGACGTTCTCCAAATGTTGAAGGAAAACGCGTCACGGCCGGCCAGAGAAAACTGACTACGAACTTTAGGGAAAAAACTCACCAAGAAAATCACTTTTCCGACATATCGCACGCAAAAAATTGCTTTAGATAGCGCCATGTCGTCAACAGGTGTTGGCGATTCTAGAGCAGCGATACCGCTCGCGACTACCCGCAATACCCTGTAAATGCGGGTCAATCCATGAAAAGGACTTCATATGTGCACTATGACGCATTTTGCTGTGACTCACGAACCTGCCTTTGCCTTGAACACTCCAGGCTTCGAGACAGTTCCTACAATCGATTCTTGCGGTGAGGCACCGTTGTTTCAGGTGATCCCGGTGGGCAACGGCTTTTTCCACATCAGGGAAAAGTCGACTGGGCTTGTCAGAGGTTTCCGCGAGAATCACAACGCCGCCTGCGCCCTCGCCCGTTCGCTGGAATCGCGGATCGAACTCCTGGCCAGCGAGCACCTCAGATAAAGAGAGTGATCGATCCCGCCATCCTTCAAGGAGTACACCATGGAACTGCCTGCCTACACCCTGACAACCCTGTTCGATCAATTAGGGCTGCCCTCGGAGGAAACCGCGATTGATGATTTCATCGAAGCCCATCCGCTGGAAGCCGATACCAAGTTGATCGACGCCGACTTCTGGAGCCCGCAACAGGCGCAGTTGCTCAAGGAATGGCTGCGTGCCGATGGCGAAGAAGCGGTGATGGTCGACGAACTGAATGTGCGCCTGCACCGGGGCAAATGATTTCGATCAGTGCAGGCTGTCTGCGGAATCAGCGCTCAATTGAGCGAGCCATGCGGCCCTGCACTCTTCCGCCTCGTTACGGCTCGCAAAGGCAGTGCCACGGCGTTCGCCATTGAGCAGCACCACCCAGCAGACACTTTGCCCCATCGCGCGCAGTCCGGCGGGCACACCGCTGCCGATCATCACCGCGACATCGACTCTGCATTGCATGCTGACCTCCCATCTTCATTAGCAACCTAACTATGTAGGCATGTTAATGATTTGGATCAAGAGGAAACAGCAACGCCGCTGCACAGCTTAATTGCAGTTCCGGCAACAATGCCTCAGCGCGGCGTCTCCGGTTTGTAGCCCAGACGCAACCCGCCCCAGTGGCGACCCTTGACGATGATCGGCACCGACAGATCGTGCATCAGCTCGCCGGTATCGCGGGTGTAGGTCTGCAACAGCACCGGTTGCTGATGGCTGCCGCAGCGGATGCCGGTGCGGTCGGAAAATTTGCGTTTGGTGCGATTGTTGACGGTATCGACCTGCACATCTCCGGTCAGCGGCTGGCTGAACGCCTGATTGTGGGTCGGCACATAACCCTGCTGCGTGCAGGCGATGGCGAACACCAGGCCTTCGTGGCGCGGCAGCAACGGCTCCTGAATGGCCGGCAGTACCTGATCGGTGTAGCGGTCGAAACGGGTCTGGAACTTGGCGGGCTGGGTGTCGGGAATCGGCTGATACTGGCGGTCGAACAGGTCTTCAAGGCTGATGCGCCCTTGCTCGACATCGGCCTCGAACCGCGCGGCAATCTGGCTGGCCCCTTCACGGGCAAGGTCGTAGATGCGCTGGTGATAGTCATCCAGCCCGACTTCGGCCAGACGTTCGCTGATAGTTTCCGCCTGCCCTTCCATTTGCACGGCGGCCTCGGCCAGGCGTCGGGTCTGTTGGTCGCTGATCGCCAGATCGCTGCGCATCTGCTCGATGGCGGTGAACAGACTGTCGAGTTGTTCGCGATTGGTTTCTGCGCCCCGGGCGATTTCGCCAACCTGGGTTTCAACCCCGGCCGCCAGTCGCGCGATGTTTTCCAGGTGCTGACCGGTGTGTTCGACTTGCTCGACGCCAGTGTGCAAGTCGTCGGAGAGCTGGCGAATTTGCTCCACAACCTGCGCCGTGCGTTGCTGGATGTCGGCGACCATCTCGCCCACTTCGCCGGTGGCCGTCGCGGTACGGGCCGCCAGACCGCGCACTTCATCCGCCACCACCGCAAAACCGCGACCGTGCTCACCGGCCCGGGCCGCTTCGATGGCGGCGTTCAATGCCAGGAGATTGGTTTGACTGGCGATGGACTGAATCACCAGCGTCACGCGCTGAATGTCGTCGCTGCGCTGGCTCAAGGCTTCGATCAGTTCGCGGCTGGCATTGGCGCGCTGGCTGAGCTGATGCATGCGCGAAATGGAATCCACCAGTTCGGTGCGCCCCGCCGCGCTGCTGTGATGAGCTTCGCTGGCAGCGCCCAATGCCTCGCGGCTGAGCTGCGAAGTGGCTTGCTCGGTGGCGATCATGACTTCAGCGTTGTTGACGATCTGCGCGGCGGCGTCGAGTTGCGATTGCAGCTTGCCGGCCAGCTCCTTGACGGAAAACGCCACCCCAGCGGCTGACAGCGCGTTATGACTGGTGGTGTAGGAAAGGTCGCGAGTCAGCTCGGACATCGCGCTGTTGCTGTCGACCGGTTGAACATCGGGAACCGCCCGGGAACGCAGGCGCGGCAGCCAGACGATCAGCACCGCCAGCGGCATGCCCACGTACAAAGGCCATTCGCCCAGAGTCATCCCGGCCAGCAACAACATCAGGGCGATGCTTTGCAGGGTCGGCGTCAGCCAGCGATTCTTCGGCAAAACAACTGGTGCAGGCAGAGCCGCAACCAGAGATCCATCTCTCGTCATTTCGTTACCCCACGCTTGTTCTCATTGTTGTGGCTGCATTAAACGCCACTACAACGCCATTATCCATGGTCCGTTAGTCGCGGGTCTGTGACAGGTCAATGGAATGCGCGGGGACTTTTCGGCAGACGAGAAAAAGCAAAGATCGCAGCCTTTTGCAGTTCCCGGAGAAACTGCAAAAGGCTGCGATCTTTTCGCGACGACCCGCATTGAAAGGGTCGCCTCAGGAATCAGGCCTGACGCTGGTGCTTGTCGATCTGCTCGTGACGCTCTTGAGCTTCGATGCAGTACTTGGTGGTCGGGCTGATCAGCAGGCGTTTCAGGCCGATCGGCTCGCCGCTGTCGTCGCACCAGCCAAAGCTGTCTTCCTTGATACGCTCAAGGGCCTGCTCGAGTTGCGGCAGCATGCGCTGGTCGCGATCGATCGCGTTTACCAGCCAAGTGCGCTCTTCTTCCACCGATGCGGCGTCCGCCGGGTCAGCCGGGGTGTCCAGGCTTTCGATGGCAATACGGTTCTGCTCAATGCGCTCATGGGTTTCGACTTTCATGTTCTGCAACAGCTCGCTGAAGAAAGCGTGTTGCTCGGCATTCATGTAGTCATCTGCCGGCATGGCCAGCAACTTGTCCTTTGTCATTGATATCTCTATAAAAAAACGTGCATTAAGGCGAATTAGGGAGCGTTCCGGCGAACCGCCTGCGGTCATCGGAAAGGCATCGTTTATTGCAAACGCCACCCGGCACTCAATTTACGAAGGGGCGGCAGTCTAAGGCCCGTTTGAGGCCTCAGCAACTGTAAATACCGGGAATTTGTCCGACAAGGTCCGGAAACTGCTCTGACACAGGCTTCACGGCGCTCATCGGAGTGCGTTTATAGCAAGAAATTCAGTCGAGCGGCTGTATATAGAAGACAAACGGCGGACGAGCGGCGCTTTGTCGCAATTCGTTACGGTCGTTGACCGCAAATTCCGCCACCTCGCAAAGACTGACAAATCCCCCCAACCTCAGCTACGTTATGCCCTCCCCGGTTCGACTTGAAGGAACGCGTCATGAAACTGATCGGCATGCTGGACTCCCCTTATGTGCGCCGCGTGGCGATTTCCGCCAAGTGCCTGGGGATCGAACTGGAACACGACCCGGTCTCGGTGTTCCGTCACTTCGAGCGCTTCCAGCAGATCAATCCGGTGGTCAAGGCACCAACCCTGGTACTCGATGACGGCGAAGTGCTGATCGACTCGACCCTGATCCTCGACTACCTCGAAGCCCTGTCCGGCAAAACCCTGCTACCCGCCGAACTGCCGCAACGGGTCAAAGCCCTGCGCCTGATCGGCCTCGGCCTCGCCGCCTGCGAAAAAGCCGTGCAACTCTACTACGAACGCAACCTGCGCCCGGCCGACATTCAATACCAGCCGTGGGTCGAACGCGTCGAAGGCCAACTCGCCGCCGCCTTCACCGCCCTCGAACACGAACTCGAAACACACCCGCTGCCCACCAACGGCCCCCTCCAGCAGAACGGCATCACCCTCGCCGTCGCCTGGAGCTTCACCGGCCTCGTCGTCCCCGACCAGATCGACGCAGATCGCTTCCCGCGCATCGCCCAATACACCGCGTACGCCGAAAGCACCCAGGCGTTCATCAGCACCCCGATGACCTGACCATGAGCACCACAGAAACCGCCGCCCCGGCCCTCAAAGAAATCTTCAACGCCGAACGCCTGCAACACATCGCCACAGAAATGAGCGCCGTGTACCCGGCGTTCAAGGCCAAGGCCTTTCTCAAGTACGCCAACGACGGCCTGGCCGAACTCTCCGTCATGCAGCGCATGGCCCGCGTCAGCGAAAGCCTGCACCACGTGCTACCGCTGGATTACGCAGATTCCCTCGCTGTCCTGCGCGAACTCGCCCCACGCCTGAACAGCGGCTTCGTCAGCATGTGCCTGCCGCACTACGTCGCGAGCTACGGCGCGCACGCGTTCGACACATCAATGGAAGCCCTGAAGTACTTCACCACCTTCGGCTCCTCCGAATTCGCCATCCGCCACTTCCTGCGCAGCGACCTGGAGCGCTCGCTGGAACTGATGCACGACTGGGCGCGAGATGAAAACCACCACGTCCGAAGACTCGCCAGCGAAGGCAGCCGCCCTCGCTTGCCGTGGTCGTTTCGACTGGAACCGGTGCAGGCTGATCCGCTGTTGGCTGCCGGGATTCTTGACCGGTTGAAGGCGGATGAAAGTTTGTACGTGCGCAAGTCCGTGGCGAATCATTTGAATGATGTGACCAAGGAACATCCAGAGTGGGTACTCGATACGGTTGAGGGGTGGTCGCTGGAGAACAGGCACACGGCGTGGATTGCCAGACATGCGCTGCGCAGTTTGATCAAACAGGGGAATTCGCGGGCGCTCACGGTTATCGGCGCTGGAGCGAAGGCTGAGATTGAGTTGCTGGATGTGAAAGTGGAGCCGGCGGTTGTGCGGCTTGGGGAGACGATTACTTTGTCGTTTACGGTGAAGTCGTTGGTTCCGGTGGAGCAGCGGTTGGTGATTGATTATGCGATTGACTATGTGAAGGCGAATGGCGGGACTTCGGCCAAGGTTTTCAAGTTGAAGACGCTGGAGTTGGCGGGGTTTGGGAGTGAGGTTGTGGCGCGGCGGCAGGTGATTAAGGATTTCACTACGCGCAAGCACTATGCGGGGGTACATGCGGTGCATGTGGTGGTAAATGGGGAGCGGTTGGGGAGTACAGCGGTTGAGATCAATTGCTGACGAGCTGAAAGTTCCTCTGGGACTGTCAGATATTTTGTGTGCGGGCCAAAAAATGGGGACGCATCTATTTATCAAAGTCGTTGATCCGCGAGGCGTACGAGATTCCTCAATACTCAAGCGAGAGCTTGCAGCAGAACGCGATCAGCGATTTCCATTCTAATTTCTACAAGGCTTGCATCGTGACGGCGGAAAAGAGAGCAAACGCCAACGGCTGAGCTCAACGAACAAAAAAGGGAGCAGATTCAGGTAGTGAATCTGCTCCCTTTTACTGAAGGACAGCCTTAAGTTTTCAGTTCGACGTTATCCAACGCCTGATTCACCGCCAACTCCCCGAGCATCACAATCTGCGCAATCCCTATCGCGGTCTTACGGTGAGCGGGCTCCAGCGTGGCCGCAAAGTTGTTGAGCATCTCGCTGGCCGAACCGAGAGATTCGCTGGCGTTGGCGAGCAGTGATTCAGTGTCGTACGCCGGATTGGCCAAATACATCGGATCGTGTTTGTGATGACTCCCCATGACCCGTTGCTGCGGAGTGAGGTAATGGTCGAGCGCGCGTTCGGCTGCCTCGTTCAGGGTTCGGGAGTCGGGGAATTTGTAGGGGGAAACCGGATCGGTTTCCGGGGGATTCGGTGTCGGTTTGATCATGGTGAAACTCCTGATTTTGATTAGGAGCTACCAGCATCACTTGCAGATGATGGGTGGCAGCCATGTGCGGGTCTGCAAGACCGGGAAACCAGGCACCCGGCAGACCCGAGGGTCTCCCGCACAAAGCCGCCATTGAGCGGACGCAAACGAGCGTCCTTTTGGCAGGCTGTGCGACTGGTTTTCCGGCGGGCTTGCAGACCCGATCACTGATGGGCAGTGACGGGAATCAAGTTACGGTCGGAGGTCCAGACGCACAAGCCAGCGGATTCTGTCTTAGGTGTAGGGGACGGCGCAAGGCGCTGTGGGCATCCGGGTGTGACTGAAGGACTGGTTTAAACAACCAATGCGCACCGCGTTTAACTCCGGACAAAAGCCGGACTGTCACCCAGTCCGGCCCCCTCGTCACAAAAGCATGTTTCAGTTTCCGGGCCAAATAGGCTCATCACCTTCACGGGCAGTAAAACCCGCCCCCTCAATGTGATAAACCTGCGGCTCCTCCGAAAAATACCCCTCCAGCCCCAACATAAAGACCCTGTGATCCTCCCCCGCCTCAAACTCCGTATGAGCCTCAAGCGACTCCCACCGCACGATCAGATTGAACCGCTCCGGCGTTTCAATCCCCTGCGCAAGCATGTGCCCGCCGTACCCTGTTGCGCGGCGGAGCAAAGGCGCAACCTCGGCAAATGCACGCCTGAATTCATCAACACGTTCTGCGTGAACAGGCAGCAAAGCGATCTCATAAATCATGACGCATCCCCCACAGAACCCGCCTGAAGCGACGGCTCTACCGCGATCGCAATCTTCCCTTGAAGACCGTTATTAGGACTTTCCAACCTAGCATGGGCCAGCGGAATCTCGGCAAGCGAATACACCGCGCCAACATGTGGCCGCAGTTGACCGCGCTCCACCAGGGCACTCAATTCATCGAGCTTGCCGCGGTTCTGGCGAGTGAAGACGAAGTGATAACTCGCGTTCTTGCCCCAGGCCTGAACGAGGTTTTGTGGTTTGGCGATGTCGACGATCGAGACCACGCGGCCAAGTTGTGCGAGGACGTCGGGACTGCGCGCGAGGGTGTCGCCGCCGATGGTGTCGAACACCACGTCCACTCCGAGGCCATCGGTTTCTCGCAGGATGGCGTCGACGTAGTTTTCATTTTCGTAGTCGATGATCACATCGGCGCCCATGCGTCGGACAAACTCGGCGTTTGATTCGCGTGCGGTGGTGAACACTTTGGCGCCCATCGCTTTGGCGAGCTGGATGGCGACGTGTCCGACGCCTCCCGCGCCGCCGTGGATCAGAATGCTCTCGCCGACTCTGAGCGCTGCCCGCACGATCAGGGCTTCCCATGCCGTCCCGCCGACCAGGCTCAGGCTGGCGGCTTCTAGATGGCTCAGCGAGGAAGGCTTTTTCCCGATGATGCTGGCGGACGCTACGTGATACTCGGCATAGCTGCCAGGGCCGTCGAAGATTTGCGGCGTGTACCAGACTTCGTCTCCGGGGGCGAAAGCCGTCACGCCGGGGCCGACCGCTTCGACTACGCCGGAGACGTCATGTCCGGTGATGGCCGGCAGTTGCACCAGGTCGGGATAGTCGCCGCGCCGGACCTGGTAATCCAGTGGATTGATTGAGGTGGCGTGTACCCGGACCAGCACTTGCCCCGCTTCCGGCACGGGTTTGGGTACATCGCAGAGTTCGAACGATTCCGGGTTGCCAAATGATTCAAGCAGCATCGCTTTCATGATGAATCCTCGCATCGACAATAAGGGATATCGAGATATCTCGATATCCTGAGGTAAATTTTTTTACAGCTCTTTCCCTATGACCTCGGCCAAAGCGCTGATGTTGGCTTCGTTGCGCTTGTAGTAGGTCCACTGACCGATGCGCCTGACTTCAACCAGGCCCACGCGCTGCAGCGTTGCAAGATAACCGGACACCGTTGATTGCGAGAGTCCGATGCCCTCTTGAATACTGCTCACACACACGCCCACCGTGTGAACGTCGCCCTCGTCCTGCGGGGGGAAGTTCTTTACGGGGTCTTTCAAGCCTTTCAGGATTTCAAGCCGTACCGGGTTTGAGAGTGCTTTGAATACTTCGATCAGGTCCATGCCGCGAGAATATCGAGATTATTCGATATGTCAATACGCTGTTTGAACGACGCAAATTGTCCAGTCCGCTGATCGCTATTGCCTTCAGACTGCCAGAACGCAGCAAGGCACCTGGTAAAGAATGTGCTCGGTGGTGCTGCCCAACAGCTTGCTCAAACCCCGCGATCGAACCCTGCCCATCACGATGACATCGACGTGCTGCTCCTCGGCGAACTCGCTGAGCACGGTGACTGGTCGGCCTTCGATGAAGTGCCGCTGGTCGCTGACCACGCCGAACTGCCCGGCCAGTCGAAGAAACGACTTTTGCAGATCCTCGCGCAGTGACCGGATGAGTTCGGCGAGAGGCATTGCGCCCATATCCGCCAGGTACGCGGCGGAAATATCGCAGGCATAGAGCAAGTGCAACTCGGCATTGCACTGGATGGCCAAGGCGTTGGCCTGTCGGATGATCTGTTCATTCAGCGAGTTATCGGTGGACTCGACATCCGACACCTCGACCGCCGCCAGCACTTTGCGAGGCAAGACATAACCGCTCCCGCCCACCAGGTAGACCGGCACCGGACAGTGGCGCAGCAAATGCCAGTCCAGTGGCGTGTAAAGCGCGCGCCTGAGGACCGAAACCTGTTCGATTTCCTTGATCAGCAGATCGGGCTCATACGCTTTGACGTGCTCAAGGATGCGCTGCTCCACATCAGCGGCCCAGTCCACTTCGGTGGTCACCTCGATCCGCCTGCCGCGCAGATTGACCGCCCGGGCTTCCAGCGTCTGCCGGTGTTCCTCAAGAAATGCCTCGCGCACCTGTAGCCTGTTGCCTGTTTCCAACAGCGACAAACCGTCGAGCGAAGGAATCAGCGCCAGTATGTGCAAGCGCGCACCACTGGCCTTGGCCAGCGCTGCGGCATGATTGATCGCGGCGGACTCGCGCAGGAGCGGATTGATGATCAGCAGCAACCGCTGATACTGGCTCATAGAGACCTCTCGTCAGATCCAGGACTTTACACTTCGGCTCGAACGCCCGGCCCCACCGCCAGAATGCTTCCAGGCACTGAATACAAAGCCCGTTCAGTATTGCTGCCCATCAACCGATCAATACCTGCGCGGTGCACCGTGCCCATCACGACCACATCCGCCACGTATTGCTCGACAAACTCGCTGATGACCGGCACTGGCAGGCCCATTACAAAATGGCGTCGCTCAGGCGGGATCCCGTAGCGATCGGCCAGATTGATGAACGCCTGATGCAGGGACTGCCGCAGTTCCTCGACAAAATCCATTCCCCAGCCGGCACCGACCAGTGGCGCATCACCATTGAAAGCCGGTGACAGGTCATAAGCGTAGAGCAGGTGCATGGGCGCGTCACATTGCGCGGCCAGCGTGTTGGCGGTCTGAATGATGGTGTCATTCAGACCGCTGATCTGAGTCTCGGGATCGAACGGATCCACGGCCGCCACGATGCGATGCGGCAGGCTGTAACGGACCTCGTTGACCAGATGCACGGGCACCGGACACTCGCGCAGTAAATGGCAATCCAGCGGTGTGATGAAAACCCGTTTAAGCAGGGGTTCCATCGCCACGTCCTTGATCAACACATCAGGATTGAGGTCTGCGACAGCCCGCAAAATGTCCAGCTGTGGGTGCGTGGTGAACACCACCTCCACTGTCACCTCCAGCCCCTGTCCTGAAAGTTGCTCAAGCTGATCGGCAACCCAGCGACGATGGTGGCGCAGGTATCGCTGATACCCGGCCTCGTCGATTTTGTCCTCCCACAGCCGAACAACCGGGGCTGGTTCAGTGAAAACCCTGACATCCAGCACCGCCCCGCTCGCCTTGGCCAGCGCCACCGCGCGCAGCATGGCGGGCGTCTGATGCAGGGTCCGGTCGGCGACCAGCAGCAAACGTTGATATTGCCCCATCACACACCTCCGCAAGACAACCGCAGGCTTTGAGACTGAGCCTGTGCGACTGGCGCGCAGTTGATTTACGTCAACTTCGGACCATTCAACATCGCCGGTCTCTGACCCAGATCAGATTCCTGCCCATTGAGCGGCGTAGAAAGAAAGCGACTGCAGGGCGCTTTGTCCCGCACCCGTCTTTAAAACCGCAAGGAGGGTCTCCTCATGCTCACCGTCAAAGACCACAACGAACGAGCCGCCAATGCCTATGCCTCGATCGCCGGGCAACACTGGATCGAAGCACTCAGGGACGGTCGCCATGTGCTGATCCGGCCCCTTTCGGAAAAGGATCGGGAACGCGAGTATGCCTTCATCAAACGCTTGTCTCCGGAGTCGCGACACATGCGCTTTCTGGCGCAGATAAACGAACCGTCGGGCACGATGCTGGATCAATTGATGGACACCGATAATCGCCTGCGCCTGGCCTACGTCGCGCTGGTGCACGACAACGGCCAATTGATCGAGATCGGCGTAAGCCGCTATGCCGGCACCGGTGAACACGAGTGCGAATGCGCCGTTACCGTTGCCGATGAATGGACGCATCTGGGGTTGGGGACATTGTTGATGGAGCACTTGATCACGGCGGCGCGCAAGAATGGAATGCATCGGATCTATTCGGTCGATGCTGCCAGCAATGCCCCCATGCGTGACCTGGCCCGGACGCTGGGATTCGAACGGCACAACGATCCCGAAGATCCTCGTCAGGTCATTCACAGCCTGTACTTGTAGCCTCTGCCGCCGGCGAACGTCCGTACGGGCGATCGCCGGTGCTAGAGCCCTCTGCCCGGCTTGATCGCCAACACACTGCACGGTGCCCGGTGCAAGAGCTGTTCGGCCGTGGTGCCCAAGAGTTTGTTCATCCCTTGGTGCTGCACCGTCCCCGCCACGATCACGTCGACGTTTTGCTCTTCGACGAATCGGCAAATGGCCGGCACCGGCACCCCTTCGATGAAATGACGACAGTCCTTCGAAACGCCGTGACGTTCGGCCATCGCGGCAAACGCTTGATTCTGCGCCGTGCCCAGTGCCTCGTAGATACCGGTAGCCAGCGGCAACGCACCAAACCCGAAGTCCTGCGCATAGGCGGCGGTCCAATCGTAAACGTGCAACAACTGCAGCCGGGCATTGCACACCTCGGCCAGCTTCGATGCGGCATCGATAATCTGGTCGTTGAACACCAGATCCTGATCTTCGCTGCGCAGCACATCGATGATCGCCAGAACATGACGGGGGCGTGGGTTCAAGGCGTTGGTCACGAGGTGTACCGGGATCGGGCAATCGCGCAGCAGTTGCCAGTCCAGCGGAGTAAAGAACACCCGTTTCAAGGCCGACTCTTCATGAGCATCCTTGATGATCACCACCAGCGGTATTTCATTGATGAATTGCAGAATCTCCGAGTAAGGGTCCTGAACCCAGACCACTTCGCTCGTGACAACGATCCCGTGTCCACGCATCCGTGTTGCCTGTTCTTCGAGCCAATGGCGATGCTTCTCCAGGTAGGCGTCACGGGCCACGGCCACCTGTTCCGGGGCAAACAGCCCGGCCACTGCCAGCGCCTGTAAATAATCGAATGCCACGATATGCAGCGGTCTTTGCAACGCCTGCGCCAATGCCAAGGCACGATCAAATGCCGGCGTGTGGTTCATGGTGGGCGGAGCGATCAGCAGCAGGCGGGGTTCCTGTGACATGGAGCACCTCGGCATTGAGTGATGGCAGGGAATGAGTCTCAGGCTGCCCCTTTTACCGACAACCACTTTGATTTTTGTCAGTGTCCGGTCAAATCGTCGCTTGATCCACCAGCAGACCGGCCCACATGGCAGCGGTCAGCAGAGTCTGGCCGGGTATGACATACGCAGCGAAGCGTCGTCCGCCACTGATCCAGGCCACCAGGCATTTGCTCAATGCGTTACTGCTGACCGCCAGCAGCACGGGCGGCGCAATGGCGGCGTAATCCAACAGTCCACCCTTGGCGAGGGTGGCGATTGAAGCCGTGGAAGAATGGGCATCGGCGAATCCGCTTAGCACGGCAGTCAGCATCACGCCCGCCTCGCCAAAGTGATCGAGCATCAACGAAGACAAAAACGTCACGCCGGCCATGGTCAACGTGACCGCCAGCGCGAGCTTGAGATTGAACGCCCCGCCGACCTTGATCGGTTGGTTCGCAGCGACCGCAGGCCTGGGGAACAGCAGGCCCAGGCTGAACAGCAGCGTGACGCCGAATCCGGCCAGCAACGGCCCCCACAAGTGCGGCAACAGCGCGGTGTCGACCGCGCCGAGGATCAGCGCGACCTGCGCCGCCGTGGCCAGGTTCGACAGTAGGGCCGCCGCACTCAATACCTTGAGGTGCTCCGGGTCTTTGCGCGCGATATGCCCCATCGCCGCAATCGTCATGGTGCTGGAGGCGAAACCGGACGCGATGGCGCTGACCGCATAGCCGTAGCGCACCCCCAGCGTGCGCACGGCGATATGCCCGATGGCGCCGACGGCCATCAGTAACACGGTCAATGTACAAAGGGTGCGCAGGTTGAGTGCCGAGTACGGACCGATGAACCGGTCAGGCGTCAGCGGCAACACCACCAATGCTGCGATCAGCAGCACCAGCCCATCGCGCATCTCCGCTTCACTCAACTGGCTGCGGGCGAAGTGATGGAGTTTCTGCCGGTAAGCCAACAGCCCCGCCATGACCACGCCAACGGCGATTGCCAATTCCGGCGCTGTACCACACAGCGCGCCCAGTACCAGCACCGTGAGCAAGGCCACTTCGCTGGTCACACCAGGATCACTGCTCAGGCTGCGCCAATAAGCCACGCTGATCAGCACCGCCAGACAGCCGCCCACAATGCCCACCAGCAGCGCGCCGCCCACTTGCATCGCGACGTAACCCAGCAACGCCGTGATCGCGAACGTGCGCAACCCGGCACAGGCGCGGCGGTCGCCGCGCCCTTTGTGCCGCTCGCGCTCCAGACCGACCAGCATGCCGATGCCCAGCGCCGCGGCGGCCCCCGCCAGACCCAGTGCGTCGTTCATAGCACGACGGGGTCAGCGGCGCGCGTAACCCTGGGTCGTGCAACCGGCGCTGTATCGACAAGCGTTGGCCACGCATGAGGCGCATCGATCCGTGCCTTGAGCTGATCGACAAAAGATTGCGCAGCGACCTTGCTGTCAAACCTGACCACGAACGCATCCATTCGCACGATCCATTGGTCGCCGCTTGGTCCACTGATTTCAATGTTCATCGATCACCTCCAATCGCCGAAGACAATCCGACATGCAGTCACCGTTACGTCCCTCGAAGCAGTGTCGTGAGCTCGCCATGAGTGGCCGTCGCCGATGCCCTTGAGCGCCTCGGCGTCAGGCTGAACATCGCGGTCATCTGCCAGGGTGGGCGCTGAACCAGACTGCGCCGGGCTACGCGACCGACCCTTGATAATGATCAACAATCCACGCCGCAAACGGTCAGGGTAATCCCTGCGTCAGCGCTGCCGATCCATATCGAAGTCAAATCGAGCCAGGTCCACGCTGTCGCGATACTCCGGCACCGACACCGACCATCCCAGTTCCAGGCTGATGCGGCGGCGCAGCGTGTCGGATGCGTTTGGCTCGCCGTGCACCACGAAGGTGTGTTTCGGCGGCCGCTTGAATCCACGCAACCACTGCACGATTTCGTCGGCGTCGGCATGCGCCGACAGGGTTTGCATGGGTACCACCTCAGCGTTGATGGGTACGTCCCTGCCATGGATGCGTACGCTGGGAGCGCCCGCGACAATCTGCGCCCCACGGGTGCCACCGGCCTGAAAGCCCGGCATCAACAATGTGTTGAGCGGGTTGGGAGCCAGCGCCTTGAGATGATGGACAACCCGCCCTCCCGTCGCCATGCCGCTGGCAGCAATGATCACCGCCGGCGTGCGCAGTTGATCAAGCTCTCTCGAGTCGTGGACCGTCTGGACAAACTGCGCGACATGGCACATCCCGTCGCAGTCTTGCGCAGACAATTTGTGCTCACTGCGAAATCGCTGATACAGGCCCGTGACGTCAGTGGCCATGGGGCTGTTCAGGTAGACAGGAAGATCCGGAATCGCTTTTGTGCGTTTCAATTGATACAGGTGATACATCAGCAATTGGGCACGTCCGACTGCGAACGATGGCACCAGCGTGATGCCTCGGCGCAACGCAGTACGGTTAATGACCTCGGCCAACTGTTGATGGGGTGATTCTGCTGGATGCTTTCGGTCGCCGTACGTTGACTCCACCAGCAGAAAGTCTGCTTGCTCGATAGTTTCCGGGGCGAGCATCAAGGGATCATCTGGTCGGCCAAGATCCCCTGAAAACACCAGGGACTGTCCGTCGGCAACCACCGTGACCGTCGCCGCACCCAGAATATGCCCGGCGCAGCGCAGTTCGATGGTCATGCCGGGGACAATTTGAGCCTTGTGGTGCAACTCCACCGGCCACAACAGTCTCAACGCTTGTGCCGCGTCTTGTTCGGTGTAAAGCGGCAGCGCCGGATTGTGCTTGGAGAAACCATGCCGATTGGCGAACTCAGCCTCTTCTTCCTGCAATCGACCGCTGTCCAGCAGCAGGATTTTTACCAGTTCACAGGTCGCTGGCGTGGCGTAGACCGGGCCGCGATAACCATTGCGTACCAGTACCGGCAGATAGCCGCTGTGATCAAGATGGGCATGGGTCAGTACAATCGCGTCAAGACCGCCGAGAGGGAGCGGGAACGGGTCGCGGTTGTGCAATCGCAGTTGCTTGTAGCCCTGGAACAGGCCGCAATCGATCAGTACATGTTGATCATGATGTTCCAGCAAATACTTGCTGCCCGTCACCGTGCCCGCAGCACCCAGAAATGCGATTCGCATGGCCGTTTCCTTGAACGCTCGGAGGAGCACTATTGAGCGCTCCTTCTGGCTCGGGAGCCGTTGATTTTTATCAACTGCAGGCCTGACAGCGCTGACTTTCACTCGGAGGGCTGCGGCGGTTTGACGATCATCAGACTGCAGGGAGCCTGGTTCAACACGCTCTCGACGATACTGCCGATGAACCGGTGTTTGCCGTCGGGATACAGCGTGCCCAGAACCACCATGTCAAAAGTGTGCTGCCGGGCAAACAGGCCGATGACCTTTTGCGGGATGCCGGTCAGCAAGTGTCTGCATGAACTCTGGATGCCATAGCGTTCGGCGAGTGCGTCGAACGCTTCTTGCTGAGCGTCCTCAATTGCACCTTTCAGACTGCCATCCAGGCTGCCTGTCGGCACACTTGCGGCCCCATCACCCATGACCGCCCAGCAACCGACATTGAGCAGATGCAGCGTCGCGTCGCAGCCGGCCGCCAGTGTGGAAGCGAGGTCGAGTATCCGGTCGTTCAACCCTTGCGTCAGTTCTTCCAGATGCGACAGATCGACCGCCGCAAGAATTTTCATTGGCCTGGCATGCCCGGCGTGGGCCACCAGGTGCAGGTGTGCCGGACATTCGCGCAGCAAGTGCCAGTCCAGCGGGCGATGAAAGGCGCGGTCGAGTGCCGGGACGTAATGGGTATCCTTGATGACCAGGTCCGGATGAAAGTCATTCACGTACTCAAGCACGTGCGCCAGGTTCGATCTGGCCCAGACCACTTCAGTGGTCACGTTCAAGCCAATGCATCGTTTGAAGCGGGCCTGCTGCTCCAGCCAGTGCCGATGCACTTGCAGATACCCTTCCCGCGCCTGGGCCATTGCCTCGGGTGCAAACAGCCCGGCCGCTGCCAGCGCCGGGACATAATCGAACGCGACGATGCGCAACAGCGCGCCTGTGGCGCAGGCCAGTGCAAAGGCGCGTTCAAACGCCGGGGTCAGAGTCATTTCACCAGGGGCTATCAATAGAATGCGTTTGAGTTTGAGCACCACGTGCCTCTCCCTGAAACGTTTACCTGGAAGATTGCAAACCTGATTTCCTGAAGAGCGACATGGGCAGATGTTTCTCTGCGTGTGACCACAATCAGGAAATACTGCCGTTCAAGTATCTGGCGGCACACGTCTGGATCACTGATTTTTATCAACTGAGTCAGAGATATGTCGCCACACTGATTCATGGCTCGTTTCTGATGCACGTGAATGTCTGACAGCCCGGATCCACTCGTCGTTTGACAACGCTTTTTCCGTGTCAGTGGCGACCCGAGAACTATGCTCAACAGGAAAGTGAGGGTTCTCCCGTGGCAGAAACTCGCTCTTATCACGATCAACAACTCAAAACGGCGTGCTCCAGTTGCAGCGTTCTGGAGTTGTGTCTGCCGCTCGGTTTGACCGGTGGGGAAATCGAGCGCCTGGACACGCTGATCGCGCAGCGACTTAAGGTCAAAAAAGGCGTTGCGCTCTACCGTGTCGGTGATCCTTTACGCTCGCTCTATGCCGTGCGGCTGGGGTCGTTCAAGACCAGCGTGCTGTCGATTGACGGTCGCGAGCAAGTTACCGGGTTCCAGATTGCCGGTGAAATGCTCGGTCTGGACGCCATCAGTTCGGATCTGCACACCTGCGATGCGGTCGCGCTGGAAGACAGCGAAGTCTGTCCCATCCATTTCGGTCATCTGGAAAAACTGAGTCGGGAGCTGCCGTCACTGCAGCACAACCTGAACAAAATCCTCAGCCGGGAAATCGTTCGCGATCACGACATGCTGATGATGCTGGGCAACATGAGTTCGGATGAACGCCTCGCGGCGTTCCTGTTGAACCTGTCGCAACGCTTGAACTCTCGGGGCTATTCGTCCCGCTGCTTTGTGTTGAAGATGCGTCGGGAGGAGATCGGCTCCTACCTGGGCCTGCGCCTGGAAACCATCTGTCGCGCCATCGCCCACCTGCGCGACCTGGGGCTGGTGGAAATCACCGGCCGCGACGTCACCATTCAGAACATGGATGGGCTCAAGCAGTTGGTCGCCGGCTGCCATCGTCACCTGCGGTGAGTTGCCGACGGGCTGGCCGCAGCGTCACCTTCACGGTGTAATCGCCACTTTCATCACCCCGTCACGCTGGTGCGCAAACAAGTCATAGGCCGCTTCGATGTCATCCAGTTTGAATCGGTGAGTTACCAACGGTGACAGGTCAACCATGCCACTCTGCACAACTGCCATCAAACGCCGCATACGTTCTTTTCCGCCGGGGCACAGGGTGGTAACGATGCTGTAATCGCCCAACCCTGCGGCAAAGGCGTCGAGCGGTATGTGCAGATTGCTCGAGTAAACGCCCAGGCTCGACAATCGACCGCCCGGACGCAGCACGCGCAATGCCGATTCAAAGGTGCCTTGCGTGCCCAGTGCCTCGATCGCGACATCGACGCCGCGCCCGTCGGTCAGGGCCATGATCTGCTCGACCACATCGCCCTCCCGAAAATTGACGACATGGGTGGCGCCCAGTCGATGCGCCACCGTCATGCGCTCGGCCACGGCATCGACACCGATGATCGTGCTGGCGCCCTTGAGCCGGGCACCGGCCACCGCACACAGTCCGATGGGCCCGAGGGCAAATACGGCGACGGTGTCGCCGACGCTCACCTCGCCCCGTTCGGCACCGGAGAAACCGGTGGACATGATGTCCGGACACATGAGTACCTGCTCATCACTGAGGCCATCGGGAATCGGACAAAGATTGGCCAAGGCATCGGGCACCATTACGTACTCGGCCTGGCAGCCATCGATGGTGTTGCCGAATTTCCACCCGCCGATGGCCCGGAAACCATGGCGAGTGTCCGGCCCGTCCTGAGAACCACAACCACACAGGCACGCGTAACTTTGACCGCTGGGAGTGATGGCGCCGGCAATCACGCGCTGTCCTTCTGCGAATCCGCGCACCTGCGAACCCAGACGCTCAATGATACCCACTGGCTCGTGACCGACCGTCAGCCCCTTCGCCACCGGATACTCGCCCCGCAGGATATGTACATCCGTACCGCAAATGGTCGTGGTGGTTATTCGGACCAAAGCGTCCAGCGGGCCGATTTCGGGGATCGGTTTGTCATCCAGCACGATGCGATTGTTTTCGACAAAAATGGCGGCTTTCATGGTGGCCATGAGCATTCTCCTGAGGGATTCGACTCTTTGCCCAGCTTGCGCCGCACTACCTGACCGGCACTTGATAATGATCAACAATCGACGAAATCCACGACGATTGACCACCCGTCTGACGGCGTTCTGCCGACCACCGGTTGTTTGACAAAGATCAAATGCCCACCTCAGGCCCGGCGCAGCCTGTAACCATCGGTTCAAAGCGTCCTGCCAAAGGAGAGTCGTCATGTCAGAGCAATCGCGTTACATGCTGGTCGCCTCACCCCTAATGGAAAACAACCCGGCTTTCGACCGTGCGGCGGCATTGGCCAAAGCGGCGGGCGCGGCCCTGCACATCGTGGCTTTCGATTACCTGGAAGGTCTGGCGACCGCCAGCATGGTCAACGAGCAAGCACTGGAACAGATGCGAATCGGCTATATCGAGCGTCATCGTCAGTGGCTAGAAGAACGGGCGCATTCGATGCGCAAGCTCGGGGTCACCGTCACCACGGAAGTGGTGTGGGTGGAACGGCCCTTACAGGAAATCCTCATTCACCTCAAAGAACAACCCATGGCGGCACTGATCAAGGCGCTGGAGCCGGAATCGTTCCTGTCACGGTTGATGTTCACCCCGCTGGATATTCACTTGCTGCGCGAATGCCCGGTGCCGCTACATTTCGTCAGCCATGTCGGGCGTGCCCTGCCGCGCAAGATCCTGGCCGCCGTGGACCCGTTCCATCGTGACGGGCAGTACGCCGGCTTCAACGACCGGATCCTGCGCGAGGCCGCCAAACTGGCCAGCCTGTGCAATGCCGAACTCGACGTGCTGTATGCCCATGATCTGTCGTCGATCAGCACCAACGAATTCGGCTTCGACAATGCCTCGGCGTTCCTCTCCTCCAGCGCCGCCAAGTCCCTGTTCGATGCCCAGGCTGCCGCCTTTCGCGAACTGGCCGAGCGCAACGGGATTGCGGACGAGCGTCAGCACATGGTCATGGGCAACCCGGCCAAGGTGCTCTGCAGCTACGCGAGCGGGTATGACATCGACATGATCGTCATGGGCCGCGTCGGCCATCGCGGCGCAGGCCGGCTGGTCGGCAGTACGGTAGAGCACCTGCTGTACAAGATTCCGTGCAGCGTATGGGTGGTGTCGCCGGAACACCTGGCTGACTGAGCAGGCCTGGTCCTCAGGAGCGATTGCGCCCGCCCAGCATCCGGTCCAGGGTGTCGTCGCCGACCCAGTAATGATGGAACAGTCCGGCAGCGGCGTGCAGGCCGATCAGCCAGTAACCGGCATTGCCGATCAGCTCATGCCAGTACTTGAGCTGCTTGGCCATGTCGGTATCCACCGCCAGCGGCGACGGCAGATGAAAGCCGAAATACGGGAAAGGTTTGTCTCCGGCCGCAAGCATCAGCCAGGCCAGCACCGGTGTGACGATCATCAGCACATACAGCGCCAGGTGCATCAGATGCGCGATTGCGGTCTGCCAGGTGGGAGGTTTCGGCGTGATCGGCGGACGCGGCGTCAAGCGCCCGAGCAGACGAACCCACACCAGAACGAAAATGCTCGCGCCGAATAGCCCGTGCAGGCCCATGAGCAGGCCCCGCGCTTCGCTGCCTCGGGGCATGAAGCCTTTTATTTCAACGCAGGCATACACGCCGACGAACAGCGCCAGCATCAGCCAGTGCAAGGTGATCGACAGTTTTCCATAACGGGGTGCGGCCATGTCGCGGGTCATAGTTGCCTCGTGATTGTTGTGAGCGACGGCCGACTCGTTCGGCTGTCTCGATCCGGTTGCCGGGCGAACCGACGGCGTCACACTGCCTTGACAGTCTTAAGACAATCTGAAGATCCGTCGTTCGTTAACCTTTTTTCACCTTCAGACTTCGTTAAGAAATGGTCCGGATACTCCACTCAAACCTATTGAGGGAGGCGTTCAGCCCATGCCCGATTCTGACTGGAACATTCCCCTGCCCCTGCGTTTTGGCCAAGGCGAAACACCGCAGATGCAACTGGCGAGCGCCCAACCCGGCGACGCTCAACGGGCGGCCTTCGAAGCGTTTATTCAACAACGCTTTCGCAAGGCCCACGGCGCCGATATCCGCCATTTCATGCCCGAACTGTTTGGTGTGCACAACGACTCCGGCGCCTTGTGTGCGGTGGCCGGGGTACGTCGTGCGCACCTTGAACCGTTGTTTCTTGAACGCTACCTGGACGAGCCGATCGAGCCGTTGATCAGCGCAGCCGCCGACCGTCCTGTGGAGCGCAGCGGGATTGTCGAAGTCGGCAACCTTGCCGCCAGCGACACTGGCAGCGCACGCCTGAGCATCATTGCCATCACTTACGTGCTGGCCATGGGCGGTCTGGAATGGGTGACCTTCACCGGCAATATCGGCCTGGTCAACAGCTTCCATCGCCTGGGTCTGAAACCCGTGACCCTGTGCGCCGCCGACCCGGAACGCCTGGGCGATGAACGTCACAACTGGGGCAGCTACTACGAAAGCAAACCCTGGGTGCACGTGGGCAATATCCGCGCCGGTTTCATCCATCTGCGCAACATCGGTCTGTTCAGCCGGCTGGGATTGCCGACGTCTATCGAAGGAGCCTGCCATGTCGCTTGAACGGCAACGATTCCAGGAAACCCTGCGCAGCCATGCAGGGCGCAATGACAACGCTTTGGCATTGTGGGGCGACACCCTGAAAGTCAGTTACACGACGCTGTACGCCGAGGTGATGTACCGCCAGCAACGCTTGCGCGATGAAAACGTGAAGGTCATTGCCCTGGCACTGGAAAACGGCGTCGAGGCCATACTCTGGGATCTGGCGGCGTTGTTTGAAGGCTTGACGTGCGTGACCCTGCCACCGTTCTTCAGTGCGGCGCAGCGTGGCCATTGTCTGGAAGAAAGCCAGGCCGAGCGAGTGATCGCTGAACCTGCGCTGGAGAGCGAACTGCTCGCCGCCGGTTATGAAAAGCGCGGTGAATTCTGGTGCCGTTCTTTCGAAGGTCCTGACCGTCTGCCCGCCGGTACCGCCAAGCTGACATTCACGTCCGGCACCACCGGAACGCCGAAAGGCGTGTGCCTGAGCGCCGACAGTCTGTTGCTGGTAGCACGGGAACTCGACGAAGCCAGCAAGCCCACTGATCCACACCACCACTTGGCGTTGCTGCCGCTGGCGATCCTGCTGGAAAACCTCGGCTGCTACGCGGCGCTGTACGCCGGAGCGACGCTGAGCGTGCCAAGCCAGAAAACCCTGGGCATCCAGGGCGCCAGCGGCGTCGACCTGCCGCGCTTGCTCGGCTGTCTGTCCAGCCGGGCACCCGAGAGCCTGATCCTGGTGCCGCAGTTGCTGCTGTTACTGGTCAGTGCCGCCGAACAGAAAGCCTTCGATCCGCAATCGCTGCGTTTTGCCGCCGTCGGTGGCGCACGAGTTTCCGAGGATCTGCTGCACCGCGCGCAACGGGTCGGCCTGCCGGTCTACGAAGGCTACGGCTTGTCAGAGTGCGCCTCGGTGGTCTGCCTCAACCGGCCCGGGGCTCGGCGTCCGGGCAGTGTCGGGCGGCCCCTGCCCCATGTCGACGTACGCCTTGCCGAAGACGGAGAGGTGTTGATCAAGGGCTCGACACTGATCGGTTACCTGGGCGAACCGGCATTCAGTGATGAATGGTGGCCCAGCGGTGATCTGGGCGAATTCGATCCGGAAGGTTTTCTCTACCTCAAGGGCCGCAAGAAGCATCAGTTCGTCACCAGCTTCGGGCGCAACGTCAACCCGGAATGGGTCGAGTCCGAACTGACCCAGCGCCATCACATCGCCCAGGCCTTTGTGTATGGCGAGGCCTTGCCGCATAACCACGCCCTGCTCTGGCCGCATCGTCCGGACTGCACCGATGCTCAGTTGGCGGCTGCCGTCGCCGCTGCCAACGAGGCCTTGCCCGATTACGCCCAGGTGCATCACTGGACGCGCCTGCAACAACCTTTCACCGCCGCCAACGGCCTGCTCACCGCCAATGGGCGCCCACGCCGCGAGGCGATCGTCGCGCAGTACCGCGCCGTGCTTACCGAATCCGCCCTTTTCGAGGAATCCGCACCATGAGTTTTTTCGACACCCTGCAAGAAGCCACACAGCAGGAACGCCACGAGCTGTTCAATCTGCCGATCATCCTCGATGCGCTGCAAGGCAAGGTCAGCCTTGAAAGCTATCGCGCGTTTCTCGCCCAGGCCTACTACCACGTGCGCCACACCGTACCGCTGATGATGGCCTGTGGTGCGCGCCTGCCGACGCACCTTGAATGGCTGCGCAAAGCCGTGTGCGAATACATCGAAGACGAATACGGCCACGAGCAATGGGTGCTCAACGACATCGAGGCCTGTGGCGGCGACCGTAACGCGGTGCGTGATGGCCAGCCGTCGCTGCCGATCGAGCTGATGGTCAGCTTTCTCTACGACCTGATCGCCCGGGGCAATCCGGTGGGTCTGTTTGGCATGGTCAATGTGCTCGAGGGCACCAGCATCGCCCTGGCCACCCACGCCGCGGGCAGTATCCGCGAGCGTCTGGCCCTGCCAGAAACGGCGTTCAGCTACCTCAGTTCCCACGGTTCGCTGGACATCGAGCACATGCAAACCTATCGCCGGCTGATGAATCAGCTGGAAGATCCGGCCGACCAGGCGGCGGTGATCCATGCCTCGAAAGTCGTCTATCGGCTCTACACCGACATGTTCCGCGGCCTGCCCCGTGACGCGGAGGCTCAACATGCAGCTGCATGAAGCCCGTGTGGTGTTGACCGGTGCCAGCGGCGGAATCGGGATAGCGATCACGCGTGCCCTGTGCGCTGCCGGTGCGCAGGTCCTGGCGGTCGCGCGACATCAGGAATCGCTGCGCCCGTTGCTCGAGCTTTACCCACAGAACCTGTGCTGGGTCGCTGCCGACCTGACATTCCTCAGCGACCGGCGCAAGGTGCTGGCGGCCGCCGAGGCCATCGGCGGCATCAACCTGCTGATCAACGCCGCCGGGGTCAATCATTTCGCAATGCTGGAACAGCTCGACGACAGCGACATCAACGCCATGCTGGCGGTGAACATCAGTGCGCCGATCTGCCTGACCAAGCTGTTGCTGCCGCTACTCAAGCAGGCCGACAGTGCCATGGTGGTCAACGTCGGCTCGACCTACGGTTCGATCGGTTATCCCGGTTATGCCAGTTACTGCGCGACCAAGTTTGCCTTGCGCGGATTTTCCGAGGCCTTGCGCCGAGAGTTGTCGGATACCCGGGTCGGTGTGTTGTACGTGGCGCCCCGCGCCACGCGCACCGCCATGAACAGCCCCGCCGCCCAAGCCTTGAATGACGCACTCAAATCCAGCGTCGACGACCCGCAAGCCGTCGCGAATGCCGTGATCCATGCGATTGCCGGCGATCGCCGAGACCTCTATCTGGGCTGGCCGGAGCGTTTTTTCGTACGCCTCAATAGCCTGCTGCCCAATCTGGTGGATCGCGGTCTGCGCAAGCAATTGCCATTGATCCGTCGCCTGAGTGAAAAACCTGAAAACGAGACGCCGAAACCATGAAAAAAATTCTCGCCTGTGTGCTGCTGGGCGCCCTCAGTCAAAGTGTCTGGGCGCTGGACGCTGCCGATCAACAACGCCTCAACAGCATCCAGCAGAGCTGGGCGCACATCCAGTACGAAACACCGGAGAAACAGCGCGCCGCTGCGTTTGAACAGTTGGCCGCCCAGGCAACGCACTTCGCCACCGAACGTCCGGCCGTCGCCGAGGCCTGGATCTGGAAAGGCATCGTCACCAGCAGTTGGGCCGGTGCCGAGGGCGGGCTCGGGGCCTTGGGCAAAGCCAAGGACGCCAAAGCCGATCTGGAAAAATCCCTGACCCTCGACCCCAAGGCATTGCAAGGTTCGGCCTACACCAGCCTTGCCGCGCTGTACGACCGGGTACCGGGCTGGCCGATCGGGTTCGGCGACAGCGACAAGGCCGAACAACTGCTCAAACAAGCCCTGCAACTCAACCCGGACGGCATCGACAGTCTGTACTTCTGGGGCGATCATCTTTACCGTCAAAAACGCTACGCTGAAGCCAAGGCAGCGCTGCTCAAGGCCCAGCAAGCCGCTCCACGCCCAGGCCGGGAAAGTGCCGACGCCGGGCGCCGCAAAGAGATCGCCACGTTGCTGGTGGACGTGAACAACAAACTCGACTGACAGGAGTCCGTGTGCGCTTATTACTGATCGAGGATGACGTGGCCCTCGGCGAGGGCATTCATCAGGCGCTGGGGCGCGAGGGTTACACCGTCGACTGGCTCAAGGACGGCAGCAGCGCCCTGCACGCCCTGCTCAGCGAAACCTTTGATCTGGCGGTGCTCGATCTCGGCCTGCCGCGCATGGACGGGCTCGAAGTCCTGCGTCGTCTGCGTGGCAGCGGTTCGAACCTGCCGGTGCTGATCCTTACCGCTCGCGATGCCACCGAAGACCGCATCGCGGGGCTGGACGCCGGTGCCGATGACTACCTGATCAAACCCTTTGACCTGGCCGAGCTCAAGGCCCGTCTGCGCGCCCTGCTGCGACGTAGCGCCGGACGCGCGCAGATGCTGATCGAACACGCCGGCATCAGCCTCAACCCCGGCACCCAGCAAGTCAGTTATCTGGGCCAGCCGGTGGTGCTCACGCCCAAGGAATATCAACTGCTGCACGAACTGCTGTCGCCGCCGGGCCGGGTCATGACCCGCGATCACCTGACACAACTGCTCTACGGCTGGAACGAAGAAGCCGAGAGCAACACCCTGGAAGTGCACATTCATCATCTGCGCAAGAAATTCTCCACCGACCTGATCCGCACCATCCGGGGTGTGGGATATCTGGTGGAGGAGCGTCGATGACCTCGATCCGGCGCCGCACCCTGACCCTGATCATCGGCCTGATGCTCGCCGGTCTGACCGTCCTCAGCCTGTTCAACCTGCACGACAGCAACCACGAAATCGCCGAGGTCTACGACGCACAACTGGCACAGAACGCACGGCTGCTGCAAGGCGTGATGCGCATGCCGTTGCCGGGGCAGGAACACGCCGATCTTTATCGGGCATTCAACTCGGCATTGGCCGAAGCAATACCCAAGGGTGACGGCCATCCCTACGAAAGAAAACTCGCCTTTCAGGTCTGGAATGCCAAGGGCCAGGTCCTGGTGCATACCGCCAGCGCGCCCTCCTTCAGCACGCCGCCGATCCAGCCTGGCTTCAGCGACGTGGAGGATCTGAACAAGCGCCACTGGCGGGCGTTTGTGCTGGAAGACAGACAGAATGGGTTGCGCATCTGGGTGGGTGAACGCGGTGACGTGCGAGCGGATCTGGTTGACCGGATCGTCCGCCATACCCTGTGGCCGAACGTGATCGGCAGTCTGATCCTGGCGGCGATGATCTGGCTGGCCATCGGCTGGGGGCTCAAGCCCCTGGCCAACATGGCGGCAACCCTGCGCGCCCGCCACAGCGGCTCCCTCGAACCGCTGCAATTGACACCTCTGCCCAGCGAGCTGGAACCGATGCAGGCCGCGCTCAACCGCATGCTTGCGCAGATCCAGGAAGTGCTCGGCCGGGAACGCCGGTTCATCGCCGACGCCGCCCACGAAATGCGCACGCCGCTGGCGGTACTGCGGGTACACGCGCAAAACCTGCTGGAGGCCGGTACCGAGCAGGAACGTCGCGAGTCACTCGAATTTCTGATCGCCGGGGTGGATCGCACCAGCCGACTGGTCAATCAGCTACTGACCATGGCCCGCCTCGAACCCAAGGCCAACGCGCCTGCCAACCAACGCATCGACCTTGGCGACACCGTGCGCAACAGTCTGGTGCAACTCACGCCATGGCTGCTGAGCAAGCATCTGGAACTGGCGTTCGACGTCAGCGACCAACCTTTTCCAGCGCTCGCTGATGCTGCCACCATCGACATTGCCTTGAACAACCTCATCACCAACGCCGCCAACTTCTCCCCGGAGCAAGGCGTGATCAGCGTGCAATTGACCCGGGCCGACGGGTTTTACCATTTGAGCGTTGAAGATCAGGGGCCGGGTATCGATGAAGCGGACCGGGCACGATTGTTCGAACGGTTTTACAGTCGGGGCAATCCCGAGGGCGCGGGCCTGGGGCTGACCATCGTCAATACCATCGCAACGCGTCTGGGTGGGGGGATCACACTGGAAAACCGGGTCGAAGGTGGCCTGCGGGCGACGTTGTCGATTCCCGCCAGTTGAACAGGTCTTGCGAGCGTTGAGTCATGGCGCAACCATCGGCGGCGCCTTGCCTTGCAGGGCGATCGAGTCGGCATCGGAGCGCTGCACCGTCTCCGGCACTGCCAACCAAAGCAGCACCAGCGCCGCCATTGCCACCGCCGCCAGGGTCAAAAACGCAGCGCTATACCCCGCCTCCTGAACCACAATCCCCGCCAGGCTGTTGCTCAACGCCGCCCCCAAACCAAACACCGTCGAAATCGCCCCGAGGCTGACATTGAAATGCCCGGTGCCCAGCGTCAGGTCTTTCACCACCACCGGAAACAGTGCCCCGAAAATCCCCGCGCCGATGCCATCAAGCAACTGCACCGAAACCAGCCACCACGGATCGTTCGACAGCACATACAACACGCCGCGCAGCGGCAGAATCAGAAACCCCACCAGCAGCAACGGCTTGCGCCCCCACAGATCGGCCTTCGCCCCCACCAGCAGCGCGACCGGCACCATCACCAGTTGCGCCGCGACGATGCAGGCGGACGTGAGCGGCGTGGCCATCTGCAGATTGGCCTGCGCCAGTTTCTGACTCACCAGCGGCAACATCGCCGCGTTCGCCAGATGAAACAGCGCACAGCAAATCGCGAACATCAGCAGCGGTCTGTTGGTGAGCAGTACGGAAAACCCCGTAGGCTGCTTGCCCTGCCCCGTTTCGCTCGGCGAAAGACCTCGGGCGAGGTCGTGATCAATGGCTTGTGCCGATACAAACGAGACGGCAATCACACTGGCCAGCGCCATGACTGCCATCAGATAAAACACCGCGACGGGGCCGAACAGGTACGCAGACAAACCGGCCAACAACGCGGCACAAGCATTGCCGGCGTGATTGAAGGTTTCGTTGCGCCCGGTCCTTCGCGTAAATGCACGAGGCCCGGTGATCCCGAGAGTGATCGCGCAGATGGCGGGGGCAAAGATCGAAGCGGCGGCTGCACTGATGGCTTGCGTCAGCGCTACCAGACTGAACGACGTCACAAACGGCAGCAGCAGACAGCTGCCGGTGACAACCAGCGCGGCAATCGCTATCAGCGCCCGTTTGAAGCGTGTGCTGTCGACCAGCGCGCCTGCCGGGGTCTGCGTGATGAGCGCGGCGATCCCGGCAATGGTCATGACCAGCCCAATGCTCGCCGGCTCCCAGTGGTGAACCGCCAGCAGATAAATCGCGAGATAAGGACCGAGCCCGTCACGCACGTCGGCGAGGAAGAAATTCAGGCTGTCGAGGGACAGGTCATTGCGGCGATCGAGGTGAGTGGCCAAGGGTAACGTCTTCGTTGTCGAGGTTCTGCGAAATGACTCAACCTCCGCAAATCGAATGACCTTTTGCCAAGCGTTTTAGTTGCATGAAACAGCCGTCCGTTACGGCCCCATCAACAGTTCGCGCTCGCCTTCGCACAACCCCACCACGTAATCCCAAACCACCCGCAACCGCACCGACTTGTGCAACTCCCGCCGCGTACTGATCCAGTAACTGCGCTCGATGCTCTCATCCGGCAACAGCGCCACCAGATCCGGATCCGCTGCGGCCATGTAGCAAGGCAGCACCGCAATCCCCAGACCCGAGCGCGCCGCCTGTTGCTGGGCAATCACGCTGGTGCTGTGAAACACCACCCGTGGATTGCGGCAGAAGCTGTTGAGGAACATCAGCTCCTGACTGAACAGCAGATCATCGACATAGCCGATCCACGCGTGCCGTCCGAGATCTTCGCGACTGCGCAGCGGTGGCGCATTGTCGAGATAGGCGCGGCTGGCATAGAGCGCGAGCCGGTAATCGGTGAGCTTGCGGGTAACCAGCATGTCCGCCGCCGGCCGTTCCAGGTGAATGCTGATTTCCGCCTCGCGGTTGAGGATGCTGACGAAGCGCGGCACCGCCACCAGTTCCACTTCCAGTCCCGGATAACGCTCGAACAACCCGATCATGCGGCTGGCCAGAAACATGATGCCCAGGCCTTCGGTGACACCGACGCGGATCTTGCCCAGCGGTGCAGTGGACTGAGTGATTTCCTCCTGCGCCAGCAGCGCGACGTTCTCCATGGCCTCGGCATGTTTGAGCAGCGCCTCCCCCGCCGGGGTCATTTCGTAGCCTTGGGCGTGCTGGACGAACAGCGCGGTGCCGAGGCTTTTTTCGATGGCCTCGATGTGCCGCGCGACGGTCGCGTGCGTAGTGTTCAAACGGCGGGCGGCGGTGAGCAGTCGGCCGCTGCGTTGCAGCTCGAGAAAGAATCGCAGGTCGTTCCAGTCGAACATGGCTTGTCCTTGTCGGCTATCGTCAGGGAGCGCTGTTTGAAAACGCACAGCGGCTGCGCAAAAACTAACATTCTTTTGACGAAAGCTAACAACTAGGATGACTGACAACAAAAACAATAAGCGAGGTCAGGGAATGCAGACTTCCCTCGATGAATTCGATTACATCGTGGTCGGCGCCGGGCCGGCCGGGTGTTTGCTGGCCAATCGGCTGTCGGCGGATCCGCAGCAGCGCGTGCTGTTGCTGGAAGCCGGCGGGCGCGACAACTACCCGTGGATTCACATCCCCGTGGGTTACCTGTTCTGCATTGGCAACCCGCGTACCGACTGGTGCTTCAAGACCGAAGAACAACCGGGCCTCAATGGCCGCGCGCTGAGTTATCCGCGCGGCAAGGTGCTGGGCGGCTGTTCGTCGATCAACGGCATGATCTACATGCGCGGCCAGGCCAACGACTACGACGGCTGGGCCGCCGAAGGCAATCCGGGCTGGGCCTGGAATGACGTGCTGCCGTTGTTCAAGCATAGCGAAAACCACTTTGCCGGCGCGGCGGACTTTCATGGCGACAAGGGTGAGTGGCGAGTCGAGCGCCAGCGTCTGTCGTGGCCGATTCTCGATGCCTTCCGCAGCGCTGCCGAGCAAAGCGGGGTCGCCAGCATCGATGACTTCAATCAGGGCGACAACGAGGGTTGCGGTTACTTTCAGGTCAATCAGAAAGCCGGGGTGCGCTGGAACGCGGCGAAGGCGTTTCTGAAGCCGATTCGCGATCGGGCCAATCTCACGGTGTTGACCGACGTCGAGGTGGATCGCGTGTTGTTCGAAGACGGTCGCGCCTCGAAGGTCAGCGCCCGCTGGCAAAGTCAACAAAAGAGCTTCAAGGCGCGCAAGGAGATCGTGTTGTGCGCAGGCTCCGTGGGCTCGCCGAGCATTCTGCAACGCTCCGGAATCGGCCCGCGTCCGCTGCTGGAAAAACTCGGAATCGGCGTCGTGCATGAGCTGCCGGGCGTCGGTGGCAACCTGCAGGATCACCTGCAACTGCGCCTGATCTACAAACTGGAAAACGCCCGCACCCTCAACCAGATCGCCGGCAGCGTGTGGGGCAAGATGGGCATGGGCCTGCGCTATCTGTACGACCGCAGCGGGCCGTTGTCGATGGCGCCGAGTCAGTTGGGCGCGTTTGCCCGCTCGGGGCCGGAACAGACCTCGGCCAACCTCGAATATCACGTGCAGCCGCTGTCGCTGGAACGCTTTGGCGAGCCGCTGCACAGCTTCCCCGCGTTCACCGCATCGGTGTGCGATCTACGTCCGCAGAGCCGGGGCCGAATAGAGATCCGCTCCGCCGATCCGCAAACCGCGCCGCTGATCCAGCCCAATTACCTCAGCCATCCCGAAGACCTGCGCGTGGCCGCCGATGCGATTCGCCTGACCCGGCGCATCGTCAGCGCCCCCGCCCTGCAAGCCTTCAACCCGGTGGAATACCTGCCCGGCGCCAGCCTGCAGACCGAAGAACAACTGCACGAAGCGGCGGCGAAGATCGGCACGACGATTTTCCATCCGGTCGGAACCTGTCGCATGGGCACCGACGCGGACGCGGTGGTCGATGCGCAGCTGCGCGTGCATGGCGTGCCGGGCCTGCGGATTGCCGATGCGTCGATCATGCCGCGCATTACCTCGGGCAACACCTGTTCGCCTACGCTGATGATTGCCGAGAAAGCGGCACAGCTGATCCTCAACCCAACCGCCCGGAGTTTTCCCGCCGAAGAAAAAGCACTGACCGCACTCTCTTGACCAAAGGAACAGCGGCGCCCGCCCACAAGGTCGGCGCCGACAGTGGAAACAACAAAAACAATCACTGTGAGGGATACCGATATGTCAGAACACGTTCAGCCTCTGGACGCCGTGCGCAGCACGGACGCCAGCCCCGATACCCGAAAGGTCATCTTCGCCTCGTCCCTGGGGACGGTGTTCGAGTGGTATGACTTCTTTCTCTACGGCGCCCTGGCGGCGGTCATCAGCAAGCAGTTCTTCGCCGGGGTCAACGACACCACGGCGTTCATCTTCGCGCTGATGGCGTTTGCCGCAGGCTTCATCGTGCGGCCGTTCGGGGCGCTGGTGTTCGGTCGGTTGGGGGACATGATCGGGCGCAAATACACCTTCCTCGCGACCATCATCCTGATGGGCGTGGCGACGTTCGCCGTGGGTCTGCTGCCGACCTACGCCAGCATTGGCATCGCCGCACCGATCATTCTGGTGATACTGCGCATGCTTCAGGGCCTGGCCCTCGGCGGCGAATACGGCGGCGCCGCGACTTACGTGGCCGAACACGCGCCGATCGGCAAACGCGGTTTCCACACCAGCTGGATTCAATCCACCGCGACCCTCGGTCTGCTGCTGTCGCTACTGGTGGTACTCGGTTGCCGTTACTTCACCGGTGATCAGTTCGAAGTCTGGGGCTGGCGCATTCCGTTCCTGCTGTCGATCGTGCTGCTGGGCATTTCCACCTGGATTCGCCTGAGCCTGCATGAGTCGCCGGCCTATCTGAAGATGAAAGAGGAAGGCAAGGCCAGCAAGGCGCCGATCCGCGAATCCTTCGGCAAATGGGAAAACCTCAAGGTCGTGCTGATCGCGCTGTTCAGCATCAACGCCGGCCAGGCGGTGACCTTCTACGCCGCGCAGTTCTACGTGCTGTTCTTCCTCACCCAGTTCCTGAAAATGGACCCGGCGGTGGCCAACAGTCTGCTGATCATCAGCGTGGTGATCGGTGCGCCGTTCTTCATCATTTTCGGCTGGCTGTCGGACAAGGTCGGACGCAAACCGGTGCTGATGCTCGGCCTGCTGCTGGCCACGGCGCTGTACTTCCCGATCTTCAAATCCCTGGCCCACTACGCCAACCCGGCCATCGACCACGCCAGCCAGCAGGCGCCGATCACCGTTGTGGCAGACCCGGCCACCTGCACCTTCCAGTTCGATCCGGTGGGCAAGGCCAAATTCGACAGCCCGTGCGACAAGGTCAAGACCTTCCTGGTCAAGCAAGGCCTGCCCTACTCCAGTGTCGCCGCCCCGGCGGGCAGCACCGTGCAAGTGAGCGTCGGCGATGTGAAACTCGACGGCTTCGACGAGGCGGCACTGCGCGGCGCCATCACCCTCGCCGGCTATCCGCAACAGGCTGACCTGCAACAGATCAACAAACCGATGATCGTGGCCCTGATCGTCGCCCTGATCATCATCTCCGCCATGTGCTACGGCCCGCTCGCGGCGCTGATGGTCGAACTGTTCCCGACCCGCATCCGCTACACCTCGATGTCCCTGCCGTATCACATCGGCAACGGCTGGTTCGGCGGGTTCCTGCCGACCGTGTCGTTCGCGCTGGTGGTGTACACCGGGGATATTTTCTACGGGCTGTGGTACCCGGTGCTGATTACCGGGGTGAGCCTGGTGGTGGGCATGATCTGTCTGCGTGAGACGAAGAATATCGATCTGGACAAGAACTGATCCTTGATCGGTGTGGCGAGGGCTTCATGCCCTCGCCACCCACTGAATCTCAGACCTCCGCCTCCAGCAATTCAAACTTCACCTGATCGGGATAAAACGCGACATAGTCCTTGATCTGGCTGACCGAAATCTTCGGATGTTCGTACGTCCACACCGCATTCGCCCCTTCATGCCCCGGCACTTGCAGACTGAAATAGTTGGCGTCGCCCTTGTACGGGCAATAACTCGTGTGGTCGGTGCGGGCGAAGTATCTTTCGTCGATGTCTTCGCGCGGGATGTAGTAGACCGGCGGGTAATTGGCCTCGAGCAGCACCAACGCTCGGGCCGAGGCGGCGACCTGTATGCCGTGGAATTTCACCAGGAGGCAGCCTGGCTGCTCGGCGATAGTGATGACGGGACTGGGACCGGAGGTTTTCATCGGTTTCTCCTGACTGCGGCGAAGAGAGCGTTTCAGGTATAACCCATGCGGGGGAATCTCGTCGGGTTCGCAGCCGAACGGTTTTTCTTCGATCAGATATGACCGCCGCTTGCGGAGGCAGTGGTTTCTGGTTTCATATCACGCGCAAAACGGCCAAAACGCCCACCGACAGGAGTCATCATGCGTAAGGATTACCTGGCTTTTTTCATCTCGCTGTTCCTGTCGCGGCTGGCGGATCAGATCCTGTTGTTCATCGTGCCGTTGGTGGTATTCCAGACCACCAACAGCGCGTCCTGGGCGGGGCTTGCATTCTTCGTCGAGTCGCTGCCGCGCTTTCTCGCGTTTCCGCTGTGCGGGGCCCTGTGCGACAAGTTCTCGCCCATCAGAATCCTGCACATCAGTCAGGTCTACCGGGCGCTGCTCTGCGTGCTGGCAGTAGGGCTTTATGCCGTCTTCGGCGGTATCGCATGGCTGGTGGTGCTGTCAGCGCTGTGCGGCGTGCTGACTACTCAGGGCATCATGGCCCGCGAAGTGCTGATGCCGCATATCTTCCAACATTACAGCTACACCAAAACCCTTTCCTACTCGCAGATAGCCGACCAGACCGGACTGGTTCTGGGGCCCTTGGTGGCGGCATTGCTGCTGGAGGTTTCGGCTTGGCACTGGGTGGTGCTGTGGGTGGCCGGACTGTTCCTGCTGGCCGACCTCAGCATGCTGGTGTGGCAACGTTTCAGCCGTATCACCCTGGAGGTGTTCGAGCAGCATCAGGACATCTGGCTGCAGCCTCTGCGCATCGCTTTCAGGCATATCCGCGAACTGGCGGAGCTGAAAAAGATCATCACCCTGGCAGTCGGGGTCAACCTGATTGTCGGGGTCACCCTGGCCACTTCGGCGGCCATGGTGCTCGGTCAATACAGCGCCGGCAAGGACGACTACGCCGTGCTGCAAGCGGCTGGCGCGGTGACCACCATCGTGATTCTGTTTTTCCTCGCTCGGGTGGTATTGCCGTTGCGCGTACTGGGTGGCGTTGCCTATTCGATGCTCGCCGCCGGCGCCTTCATCAGCGCCCTGAGCCCGAATCTGGCGGGTTATGTGCTGGGTTTCCTGCTGATCGTCGGTTTCGACAAGATGTTCAACGTTTACATGCGCAGCATTCGCCAGCGAGTCATTCCCCCTCAGGACTTCGGCAAGACCGTGGGCGTGATCACCCTGCTCAATAACTTGTCGCAACCGCTGGCCGGTCTGCTGGTCGCACTGCTCGCCGCGCCATTGGGGACGCAACGTGTGATTCTGATTCTGGCCGTGCTGGCGACGCTGCTGGGCGTGGCGGCTCTCTGGTGGTTTGCCAGAGTACGTAATGCCCACGCCACGTCGATCCTCGAGACCGAGCAGTAACGGATTTCACTGTCGTAGAGCGATGTCCAAAAACAAAAAAACCGCAGCCTGCGAAGGACTGCGGTTTTTCCGTTTTCAGATCAGGCGACGATATCGGTCGCCACAGCCTGCCCCACCACACCCACGGCGAAGTCCACCGAACCCTGGCCTGTCAGGTCGATCATCAGGCTGGTCTGGTTGGTCTGTTCGAAGTAAGTGAGGATCGCATCGCCGGCGTGCCCGGTGAAGCCGCTGACGAAGTTCAGCGTGGCTGCGCCGGTAGCGAACCCTGCGATGCCCGACAGGTCGATCTTGTCCAGGCCGCTGGTGAAATCCATGATCCAGTCGGGTGCGGTCATGGTCGAGTCGCTGGCCGCGCCGAACACGAAGGTGTCCGCGCCTTCACCGCCCCACAGCGAATCACCGCCGCCACCGCCGTAAATGATGTCGTTGCCAGCACCGCCGATCAGGTCGTTGGCCGCTGCGTTGCCGATCAGCAGGTCATTGCCCGAACCGCCAATGGCGTTTTCCACGGTCACGCCGTGGGCGATGGACACGTTGCCCACCAGACCGCCGACATCGGAGAACGAGCCTTCGTTGAGGTTGATCTTCTGGTTCTGGCTGAAGCCGGAGAAGTCCAGCGTGTCGTTACCGCCGCCATCCCACACCGAGAACACCACTTTGGAGGTGTTCGATGTGGCGCTGTAGAAGTCGCGATCGGCGTTGGAGTTGAAGCCGTACACAGTGTTGTCGGCACGGGTTTCGAAGTTGGCGCCGTAGAGTTTCTGCACCGCGACGATGTCGTCCATCAATGGTGCAGAGGCGTAGGCGCCGCTGCCGTCCTTGCTGAAGTTCTGGTCGGTGTTGGCCTCGCTCCAGTAGCTCATCAGGCTGTAGCCACGGGTGTCTTCGGCGTATTTGGCGTCGCCGTAGGTCGGGTTGCCGTTGCCGGCGTTGTAGGCGCCCGGGTGCGACAGGCCGAGGGTGTGGCCGATTTCGTGGGTCAGGGTCTGGCGCCCGTAGTTGTTGGTGTCCGGAGTCTTGTTGACCTGGTACTGATCGTTGATCAGGTACCACGACTGGCCGTCGTAGCTGCTGCCCTGCGGCAGGTAGGCGAACGCCGCGCCGCCGGTGCTGACGTCGTAGTTGCCGAAGGTCATGTGGCCATCACCGCCCTTGCCTTCGGTGAAAGTCACGTTGGCCACGTCCGACCACGATTGCATCGCCAGCACGGCCTGGGCTTTCTGCTGGGCGCTGAACTCGCTGAAGTTGCCGAGTTTCGGGTTGTAGTTCGATGGTTTGTCGGTCAGGAAGGAGTAGGTCAGATCAATCTTGCCGTCGGCGTTCTTGTCCTGCCACGACATGCCCTTGCGCAGGATTTCGTCGGCGGCCTGGTCGGCGGTGAACGATGGTTTGCCGTTGACGGTCCCGGTGCCACGGTCATACAGGTGGCTGAAGGTGTCGACGGCGGTGAAGGCGCTGCTGGCCTGGGAGGAAGGTTGAGACATGGTGTACGTCCTTGTTTCTGAAGAGTCAGTGTCAGACAGAAAAGCGGCGATCTTCTGGCGAGATCGTCCTGTCACTCGCCCTGTTAGGCAGATTGAACCTGCCACAGCCGCCAACAGGGGCGCTAATCAATTTCTCGATAGCGTCCCGGATTGCCCCGACGTGGGCTGTCATGACCGGCAATCTATTCATCTGTATATCCATACAGATAAAAGTTGCCCGTTCGCCCGAGTCAGGCCATCCTGTGCGCCTCTTCGGGCAATGATCGACGACGGTGGTTATGCGGCTGTACCTCTGTGAAAAACCCTCCCAGGCCAAGGACATTGCGGCCGTGCTCGGCGCAAAGCGTCGGGGCGACGGTTGCTGGCTGGGAACGGACGTCACGGTGACCTGGTGCATCGGCCACTTGCTGGAAACCGCCCCGCCGGACGCCTACGACGCCAAATACAAGCGCTGGGTGCTGGCGGACCTGCCGATCATCCCCGACAAATGGAAGATGACCGTCAAACCGCGCACCGCCAGCCAGTACAAAGCGGTGAAACGCCTGCTCGGTGAGACCAGCGAACTGATCATCGCCACCGACGCCGACCGTGAAGGCGAGATGATCGCCCGGGAACTGGTGGAGCATTGCCGCTATCGCGGGCCGATCCGCCGCTTGTGGCTGTCGGCGCTGGACGAAGCCTCGATTCGCAAGGCGTTGGCGGCGCTCAAACCCGGCGCCGAAACCTTCAGCCTGTATCACTCGGCACTGGGGCGCTCGCGGGCGGACTGGCTGATCGGGATGAACATGAGTCGCCTGTTCACCCTGCTCGGCCGGCAATCGGGCTATCAAGGCGTGCTGCCGGTGGGCCGGGTGCAGACGCCGACCTTGCGGCTGGTGGTGGATCGCGATCGCAGCATTGCCGATTTCGTGCCGGTCGCGTATTGGGCCATCGATGTACAACTGCTGCACAACGGCACGCCGTTCACCGCCCAATGGCGTGCACCGGGCGATGCCTGTGACGATCAGGATCGCTGCCTCAATCAGGCCCTAGCCCAGCAAGCGGCTGCGGCAATCAGCAGCGCTGCCAGCGCCCGGGTGATCAAGCTGCGCACCGAACGCATGCGCGAAGTGGCGCCCCTGCCCTTCGATCTGGGCACCTTGCAGGAAGTCTGCTCGAAGAAACTCGGCCTCGGTGCCCAGGAAACCCTCGACATCGCCCAGGCGCTTTACGAAACCTACAAAGTCATCACCTACCCGCGCAGCGATTGCGGCTACCTGCCCCTGAGCCAGCACAGCGAGGCACCGGGGATTCTCGCGGCGCTGCGTCAGGCCGATCCGGGCCTCGAAACATTGCGTGAACATCTGGAGCCACATCGCCGCTCCCGCGCCTGGAACGACGCGAAGGTCAGCGCTCACCATGGCATCATCCCCACCGCTGCGGCGAAAAATCTGGAGCGCCTGACCGGCAAGCACCGCGCGGTCTACACGCTGATTCGCGCGCGGTATCTGGCGCAGTTCCTGCCCAATCACGAATACGACCGCACCCAGGCCGATTTCGATTGCGCCGGGGAAGCCTTGCGCGCTGTCGGCAAGCAGATCATTGAGCCGGGCTGGAAACGCGCGTTGCCCGAAGCGCTGGCACCGGCCAAGGGCCGTGAAGCCCCCGCGCCACAGACGCTACCGACACTGACCCAAGGTGCCGAATGCGCCGTGGCGGACGTGAAGCTCAAGGACCTGTGGACGCAGCCGCCCAAGCCTTACACCGAAGGTGACCTGATCAAGGCGATGAAGAACGTCGCCAAACTGGTGGAAGATCCGCTGCTCAAGCAGAAACTCAAGGACACCACCGGCATCGGCACCGAGGCTACCCGCGCCTCGATCATCCAAGGGTTGCTGGATCGCGGCTATCTGGTGAAAAACGGCAAGGCGCTGTCCGCCACACCTGCCGCGTTCAGCCTGATCGACGCCGTGCCGCGAGCGATTGCCGACCCCGGCACCACCGCGATCTGGGAGCAGGCGCTGGATATGGTGCAGAGCGGCGAGATGAGTCTTGAAGAATTCGTTACCAAACAGGCCGCATGGATGAGCAAGCAAGTGACCCGCTGCGCCGGAATGAGTCTGACCATCAGTGGCCCGCCCCCTGCCGGCAAGGCCGCTGTACCGTGGAAGAACAAGCGCAAGACCACTCGGCGCAAAACCACCGGAACCAGCAAACGCTCGGCGAAACCGGCAGCCAAATAGTCCGCCGCACGCTACTGTTTCTGCAGTGGTGGTCAGGAGGCAGCGGCATGTCTGTCATCGAACTGCGGGGCGCCCGGCGCGACGAACTGGATACCCTCGAAAACCTGATGCAGTTCTACACCTATGACTTCAGCGAGTGGCTGCCGCTGAAGCTCGGCGGGCATGGGTTCTTCCCGATCCAGTTGAAAGACGATTACTGGCGCCAGCCAGCGACCCGGCCATTCCTGATTCACGTCGACGGCGAACTGGCAGGATTCGTGACCGTGGATGACCACCTACTCATCGAAGGCGCCGACTACAACATCGGCTATTTCTTCGTCAGCCGGCGCTGGCGTGGCCAAGGCGTCGCGCAGTTTGTCGCCTCTGCCCTCTTGAGCCACTTGCCCGGTCGATGGCAGATTTTCCATGTCGACGCCAACCTGCCTGCACAGCGGTTCTGGGCCCGGCTCATCCCCGAGCTGAGCGGCGGCGAATTTACCCGCCAAACCAAAACCGTGGACGGCTATCCCTGCACGTTCTACTGCCTGCGCAGCCTTTCTCCCGCTGCCTGAGCGCCGCTTTTTTCATTCCAGAATGACTTTGTCCGACAATATGTAGTGACCAAAAATAATCACTACAAAACCGTTGACGGCGTCGTTTTGCTTTTGCATGATGCAGACGTCTCCCCGATCGGGAGCACTGGCAACACGCTTGAGCAAGCTCGTCTGACCGCCGAGCTGTTTTTTCCGGATACACGCTGCCCACAAGGCAGATTGAAGAAACTGACCTGGCCTGAACGTCCAGTACAAGGACGAGAAGCGCTGGCGAAAATTCTCAAGACGCTTGTGGTCGACCCTGAAAACGTCGTCAAGGAGCCTCCCGGTTTTCGCTGCTTCTCCTCGTTGTGACGCTATTGCGTAGCAGTTATTCAACACGACTACATGCAACAGATGCATGACCCCGTACTTCACACGGGCGACCGCTGACGTCCTGGTTTCGGTGCCAGGGATCAACTAACCGATGGGCTACCTGTATTAGCGAATCAACTTTGAAAGATCACCAGACTGGTCAAGGGGCAATATCATGAATCTGAACAATCAACCTACTATCGAAGAACTGGCTCGTATGTTCGCTGCACAAAAAGACAGCCACGACAGCCATATTCTGTGGATCAGCAAGTCGGGTCAGGTCCATATCGACTGCCTGTCGCCCCATGCTGGTGAAGAAGAGTTCGACCGGAACAACCAGAACCTGCTGGCCCGCCTGAAGATGTACCGCCGCGGCCACGGCTATGTCGGCAAGAAAGCCGCAGCCGACAAGGACTTCATCGGTAATGTTCTGCAAACGCTGAAACAGGCGTGGGACTCGATGCAGAACAACAACGAAGTTCGGGTGATTGATCGGTTCTGCTGAGTTTTGACTTCAATAAACAAAAAGGCCTGCTTCGGAAACGAAGCAGGCCTTTTTTATTGCTCGCAAACAATGCTCATGAACGAATTTCAAGCACCAGCTTCATGAACGCCTCTGCCGCCGCACTGTGATAATTGTTCTGGCGCCGCAACAACGCCGCTCCCCGCTGCGGCGCCTCACTCTCGACACGCAACCGGCGCAACGCCCGGTCCTCGGTCGCGATCGCCTCCGGCAGCATCGTCGCAATCGGCGCATGCCGGAGCACCTCCAGCAACGTACTCACCGAATTCACCTCGATCTGTACCTTGGGCGTGATGCCGTGCTGGCGGAAATATTCGTCAATCGATAACCGCGTGATGAAGTCCGGTGCCAGCAAGGCGAAATCCAGTTGCGCAATGTCATCCGGCGTCAGCACAGAAGCGCTGTCATACAACGGATGCTCGCGCCCGACCATCACCCCCAACGTCTCGACAAACGCCGGAATGCACTCGATATCTGGGTTGCGCACCGGCGTGAAGGCAATCGCGATATCCAGCGAGTCATCCGCCAGCCCGGCCTCGATGTCGTCCATCGACAACTCGAAAATCTCCAGGTGAATCCCCGGATACCGCGCCACGAAATCGCGCACCAACGGCCCGACCAGATACGCCATGAACGTCGGCGTCATGGCCAGCCGCAGCGAGCCCCGGGAAAGATCCTTCACGTCATGCAACGCGCGCTTGCCCGCCTCCAGTTCCACCAGAACCCGTCGCGCGCATTCGATATAGGCCTGTCCGGCGTCCGTGGGTTTGACCGAGCGCGAGGTGCGATCAAACAGATCCACCCCGAGACTTTCTTCCAGTTGGCGGATCTGTTGCGACAGGGTCGGCTGCGACACGTGCAGCGCCTCGGCCGCCCGGGTAAAGCCGCCGTGATCGGCCACGGCCAGCAGATATCGCAAATGTCGCAGCAGCATGGGACGCTCCATCTATAGGCAGTGCTTATGCTTGGCATTGTATATCGGTCTTGGACGCTATGGATCAATCGGCAGAAGATGAATCCCACACAGCAAGCCAACCCCGAAAGGAGAAGCACCATGCAATCCCAAGCCTACAACGACAGCCGCATCGCCCTGACCACCCGCGCCCTGGATGCCAAGGCTCAGAAAAACCTGTCGTGGCAGGACCTGGCCGACGGCACCGGCCTGAGCCTGGCTTACGTCACCGCCGCCCTTCTCGGTCAGCATCCACTGCCGAAAGCCGCGGCCGAAGTGGTCGGCGACAAGCTTGAGTTGAGCGTCGAAGACGTCGCCGCCCTGCAAATCATCCCGCTGCGCGGCAGCCTCGACGGTGTGCCGACCGACCCGACCATCTACCGCTTCCACGAGATGATCCAGATCTACGGCACCACCCTGAAGGCGCTGGTTCACGAGCAGTTCGGCGACGGCATCATCAGCGCGATCAACTTCAAGCTCGACATCAAGAAAGTCGAAGACCCTGAAGGTGGTTCCCGCGCCGTGGTCACCCTCGACGGCAAGTTCCTCCCGCTTCGTCCGTTCTGACCCATCCGGGCCCGCACCCCGCGTGCGGGCCTTTCCAAACCTGAATCGCCAAGTCGTCACCCCATCTGTCTGGAGGCTGCCCCATGCAAAAAGTTCTGCTGACCCTGGCCCTGCTCGCCGGCCTTGCCGCCCAGGCCCAGGCCGATGACGAAGCCGTCGCCTACCGCTACGGCATGTCGCCGGATATCGCTGAAGTCGTGAGCATCACCCCGGTCGCCGACGTCTGCGGCGTGGTGCCGGTCGAGATGACCTACCTCGACAGCCACGGCGCAAAACACATTCTTCAATACAGCGAATTCGGCACCGGCTGTTCGAACTGAGAGGACTACACCATGAAAAACCTGATCGAAGGCTTCCTGAAGTTCCAGAACGAGGCGTTTCCACAACGCACCGAGCTGTTCAAACACCTGGCGACGACCCAAACCCCGGGCACCTTGTTCATCACCTGCTCCGACAGCCGTGTAATACCGGAACTGCTGACCCAGCAAGAACCCGGCGAGCTGTTCGTGATCCGCAACGCCGGCAATATCGTGCCGTCCTACAGTCCGCATCCGGGTGGGGTTTCGGCGACGGTGGAATACGCGGTAGCCGTGCTCGGCGTGACCGACATCGTGATCTGCGGCCACTCCGATTGCGGCGCCATGACCGCCATCGCCCAGTGCAAATGCATGGATCACCTGCCCGCCGTCAGCGGCTGGCTGCAACACGCCGAGTCGGCGAAAGTGGTCAACGAATCGCGGCCGCATGCCAATGACGCAGCCAAGCTGAGTTCGATGGTGCGGGAAAACGTGATCGCGCAACTGGCGAATATCCAGACTCACCCGAGCGTGCGCCTGGCCCAGGAGAAAGGCCTGCTGAATCTGCACGGCTGGGTGTACGACATCGAGACCGGCTCGATCGACGCGCTGAGTGCCGACCGCCGTACTTTCGTCTCGCTGGCCGAGCAACCGTCGACGTGCGCGGTGTACGGTCAGGCAGTCGATGCTGCTTGAAAACACAACGCCGCGCCCGTCATTGCGACGGGCGCGGCGTTGTTCTGTTCAGCGTTTTACGTCCAGATCGATTTGCGTCATGCGGCTGCGTACGGTGAACACACCGTCACCGGAAAGGATCGCGCTGCGGGCAAACAACCGGCCACTTTCCCAGTTCGAAAGGCCCAGTTCCGGCTTGTTCAGCGCGTACTGGCCATCGACCCAACGGGTGATGCCGTTGCCCACGAACGGCGCGTTGACCGCGCTGTAGAAACGCTCCTGGACCGCCGCGTCTTCGCTGATCAGCGACACCGTGAACTGCGGGCTGTAACGATTGAACAGCGCGATGGCCTGATCCAGATCGTCGACGATCATCAGGCTGGCTTCCGGGGTTTCTTCCCATTCCCACTCGCGGCCCAGTTGCGCCTCCGGCAGCGGCTCGGCCAGGGCTTCGGTCTGGTAACCCTCGGCGCGATAGACCTCGACCGTCGCGTTCCGCCAGTCGCTCGGCAGGTAGCTTTCGCTGCCTTCGACGATGTGCAATTTGCAGCCCTGACCACGCGCGGTGCCGGCCTGCTGCAAGGCATCGAGGAACAACGGCACCAGTTCAGCCGCGCGTTCGCGCTGGATCAGGCAGACGTTCAGCGTATTGCAAACCTTGCGATCCAGCGAGTTGCGCACCACAGCGGCAAAGCGCTTGGCGTCGGCATCGCGGTCGGCGATCAGCCACGCACCACCGGTGCCGTGCAGACTGACGGCGGTGCCGGCCTGCTGGGCGATGCTGCCCAACTGGCTGACCGCACGGCCCGAACCACGGGCCACCGCCAGCGACAGACGCCGATCGGCGAACATCGCCCAACCGGCGGCGTGGTTGACGCTCTCCACCAGCGACACCGCACCGGCCGGCAGACCGGCATCGGCCAGCGCCGGGTTCAGGGCGTGAGTAACAATGGCTTGCGCAGTGCCCAGCGCATCGCTGCCAATGCGCAGCACGGCGGTGTTGCCGGTACGCAGCACGCCAGCGGCGTCGGCAAATACGTTCGGCCGACCTTCAAACACGAACGCGACGATGCCCAGCGGCGACACCACTTGCTCGACCTTCCAGCCGTCATGCTCAACGCTGCTGATCACTTTGCCACGGGTCGCCGGCGCATCACGCCAGGCGCGCAGGCCGGCGATCATGTCGCGGCGCATGCGCTCGTCGGCAAGCAAACGGGTGGTGGAACGACCTCGAGCCTTGGCCCGTTCGATGTCGGCAAGGTTCGCGGTTTCGATCCGTGCCCAGGCGTCCGGGTTTTCCAGACGCTGGGCGAACAGATCGAAGAAGCGGCTGATCGCTTCATCCGGCACAGCGGACAGCGCAGTAAACGCCGCCGCTGCACGCTCGATCGCCACCGACGCGGCCTGTTGATCCACCACCGGAATCAGCAACAGCTCGCCACTCACCTGCTCCACCAGCAGGTGGTCGCCGGGTCGGAAACGCTCGGCCAGTTCGGGGCTGACCACGGTGACGCGGTTACCGGCGAAAGGGATAGGCGTGCCAGCGACGAGACGTTCGAGCGCGAGAGACATGGAGCGGATTCACCATATTGAGGGCGGCCGGAAAATGTATAGGAATCTTCGGGTAAAAACACCTTCTTCAAACACCAAAGAACCTGTGGGAGCTGGCTTGCCAGCGATGGCGGCATCCCATGCAACATTGATAGTGAATGTGCCGCCCTCATCGCTGGCAAGCCAGCTCCCACCGGGGCTCAGAACACCGACCAGCCAATCCGCGAACTGAGCATTTCCAGCGCCGCCATTCCCGCCAGCGAGTTGCCCGCCGTGTTCAACTCAGGCGACCACACGCACACCGTGAACTGCCCCGGCACCACCGCAACGATGCCGCCACCGACGCCGCTCTTGCCCGGCAGGCCGACGCGGTAGGCGAAGTTGCCGGCCTCGTCGTAGAGGCCGCTGGTGGCCATGATCGAGTTGACTTGCTGGGTTTGGCGTCGGCTGAGAATCTGCTCGCCGCTGTGTTTGCAGAAGCCGTCGTTGGCCAGGAAACAGAAGGCTCGGGCCAGGTCGATGCAGCTCATGCGCAACGCGCAGTGGCTAAAGTAGCTGCGCAGCACCGCTTCAACGTCATTGTGGAAATTACCGAAGGATTGCATCAGGTAAGCCATCGCCGCGTTGCGCGCGCGGTGCTGGTATTCGGAATCGGCGACCTTGCCGTCGACCATCACCTGCGGGTTGCCCGACAGCCGCCGTACGAAGTCGCGCATCGACAAGGCCGGCGCCGCAAAGCGCGACTGGTTGATGTCGCAGATCACCAGCGCCCCGGCATTGATGAACGGATTGCGCGGACGGCCGCGTTCGAATTCCAGCTGCACCAGCGAGTTGAACGGCTGGCCGGACGGCTCGTGGCCCAGGCGTTCCCAGATCGCCTCGCCGGAATGTTCGATGGCCTGCACCAGGCTGAACACCTTGGAAATACTCTGCACCGAGAACGGCGTCTCGGCGTCGCCGGCGCAATACATCTCGCCGTCGTTGCCATACACGGCGATGCCCAGTTGATTGGCCGGCACGGTGCCGAGGGCGGGAATGTAGTCAGCCACCTTGCCCTGCCCGATCAGGGGCCGGACAGCGTCAAGGATCTCGTTCAACAGCGCTTGCATGCCGGGTTCCGAAGTCTCGCCCCATGGGATTGCGGGGACACCGTGGCTAGACGCTGCGCCCGGCAATCGAATCACACCGGCGCTGTGTATCGCAGTGTGTACGGCCCGACGCCCGACACATCCCGCGCACAAATCCGGCCCTTCGCGACACATCACCGATACAGCCCGGCGTTCAAATGAACCTGTCGATCGGCAGCCCCGATCAAGCCTTTGAACTCACACATCGCATCGGAGATTCACCATGACCAAGCTCTCGAAAACCTCCCTGACGCTCGGCCTGCTGCTTGCCGGTGGCCTGGCCCTGTCCAGCGCCGCTTCGGCTTCGGAAGCGTTCAGCGTCAAGCAACTGGATCACGGCTACAGCCAGACCCAGGCCAAGGCCGACGCGGCGGAAAAAACCTCGGAAGGCAAATGCGGCGAAGGCAAGTGCGGCGCCGGCGAGTAACCCTTTTTACGGGGCACGTTAGTGCCCCGTTTTCTTTTGAATGAATGGAGCCTTCCCATGACCACAGCTCTCTCGTCGGCCGTCAAAGGCCTGCATTTGAACCTCGACCGCGCCGGCCAGTGGCTCGCGCCGCTGACCCTGCGCCTGTTCATCGCCTGGGAATTTTTCGAATCGGGGCTGGAGAAATTCAACGGCCAGAACTGGTTCGAAGACATTCAGGAGCGGTTCCCGTTTCCCTTCGACCACTTGCCGGCGACGCTGAACTGGGAGCTGTCGATGTGGGCCGAGCTGATCTGCGCGCTGGCGATCCTGATCGGATTCGGCACGCGGATTTCGGCGATTTCGCTGATCGTCGTGACCGTCGTCGCCACCGCTGCCGTGCACTGGCCGGCGGACTGGTCATCGTTGAGTGAACTGGCCCAGGGTTACGCGATCACCAACAAGGGATTCGGCAACTTCAAGCTGCCAGCCATTTATTTGGCTGCGCTGGTGCCGCTGGTGTTTGCCGGGGCCGGCAAGTTGAGCGTGGATGCGTGGCTGGCGCGGTTTTTCTGGAAACGCGCCAGCCGCTGAGGATCAATGCGCCCGGTCCAGCCCGGCCAGCAACGCGCTGTCCCGGCTGTAGATGTCCGGCGCGTAAAGCACGCGGCCCTGGCCATCGACCTGTGCCGTCCAGTAAGTCATGAGGATCGGCACCGGGTTGCTCAACCGGAATTCATGGGTGGTACCGGTGGCGAGCAAGGTGTCGGTGCGCGCCTTCTCCGCCGGGCTGAGCAGGAAATCGCGCAGCTTCATCGGATGCTCGACCCGCACGCAGCCAGAGCTGAACGCCCGTGGCCCCTTGTCGAACAGCGCCTTGCTCGGCGTATCGTGCAGGTACACCGAGAACGGGTTGGGGAACCGAATGACCATCTGCCCCAGCGGGTTGCGCGGCCCGGCGTCCTGGCGCAGGAGGATGTTGCCGGGGTTGTCCCAGTCGATGTCGGCGGCGGCCAGCGGCTGGCCGTTGGCGTCGAGCACTTGCAGGTTCTGGCGGCTGAGGAAGGTCTGGTCCTTGCGGATTTCCGGCAGCTTGTCTTCCTTCCAGATGGTCGGCGGCACGGTCCAGGTCGGGTTCAGGGTCAGGCGCGTAACCCGGGATTTGAGCAGCGGGGTCTGGCGTTCGGCGCGCCCGACCTGGGTGCGGGTCTGCCAGACCGGCAGGCCGCCCTGATAAAGCGTCAGTTCGGCAGCGGCGACGTTGACCAGCAAACCGTCCGGCTCCATGTCCTGGGCCATCCAGCGGAAACGTTCAAGGTTGACCCGCAATTGTTCGCGACGGGTCAGCGGACTGATGTTGAGTTCGGCGATCGTTCCCGGCCCCACCACCCCGTCGGCCTGCAGCGAATGGTTGGCCTGAAAGCTCTTCACCGCCTCCACCAATACGCCGTGATAAGCGTTGTCCGGCGTGCCGACCACACTGCTCAGGTAGCCTTCGCTGTACAACCGGCGGGCCAGTTCCGGCACGCGCTTGTCTTCCATGTCCGGACGCAGCAACGGCCCGTTGCCCACCGACGTCCACTGCGGCAAGGCTTTCAGGCGCTGCGCGGCATACAGATGACGCAGGTTCTGGTACTGCGCCAGCTGCGGGCGGGCGAGATCGAAGGCGGCCGGAACGTTGTGCACGCCCGGTACGGCGATGGCGAGCAATTCGGCCTGACGGTCGCGAGGCGTTTCGTCGGAATGCCACAGGGGTTCGAAGTGCGATTGCAACAGGCGGCCGTAATGCAGATCCTGCAAGGCTTGCAGGTAATAACGGCTGATCTCGATGTCGGCGCACAGTTCGCCGTCCTGCGGAGCGGTGAGCGCCACCGGGTAGCGTTTCGGGTTCAGGCCATCGTCGGCCAACAGCTGCAATTGCGCATGCAAGGCCGGCAATTGCCCACCATCCGCCCATACCGGCAGCCAGTCCTGCTGCTGGTAGAACGCGCGCAACTGATCCAGCGCCGGACCATTGAGGCTGGTGCCGATCGTCGGGCATGCCTGGGGCAGGCTGATCAGCGCAGCCTGCAACGGGCTCTGCGGCTCGATGGGCATTTCCGTCGGCACGGGCGGCAGCGTCGGGAGCCCCGGCAGCGGCTCTTCGGCACAAGCGACAAACGGCGCAGCGAGCAAACAAATGCTCAAGTAGCATGCGTACTTTTTGAACAACTGCTTTACTCCAATCCATGGCCGTCCTGATTGACGGTCAACCTTACCTCAGGTGCGGTGAACAGTCAGGCCCGATTCGCGGGCCTGCCGGGGACGACTGGACGTCAGGAGCCTAAGTGCCAAACAAGTAGCAAGTGGAGACTCACTTTAAATGTTGACGTTTTTGCGCCGACTTCTGCTGACTGCCACCGCCATTGGCGTGCTGACCAGTCCAGCCTTTGCCGCCGGCACCTCTTCGCCGGTTCTGTACACCAGCCTCGCGCACGCCGCTCCGGAACTCAATCCCCAGGCGCTGAAAGGTGCCTTGAGCGCCATGCAATGTGCGATCAACAACGGCGCGAAGCAGTCCCGTCACCTGGCGATCATCGACTATTCGCAGCCGTCCACCGAGCGCCGGTTGTGGATCTTCGACCTGACCCGGAAAAAACTGGTGCTGCGCGACCTGGTCGCTCACGGTTCGAACTCCGGGGAAAACTTCGCCACCCGGTTCTCCAACCGTGAAGGCAGTTTCCAGTCCAGCCTCGGCCTGTTCCGTACCCAGGAAAGTTACCAGGGCACCCACGGTTACTCGCTGCGCATGGACGGTCTGGAACCGGGCGTCAACGACATGGCCCGCGACCGCGCCATCGTGATCCACGCCGCCGACTACGTGAACCCGTTCTGGAGCAAACGCACCGGCCGTCTGGGCCGCAGCCAGGGTTGCCCGGCCGTGCGACCGCAGGTTGCCAAACGGGTGATCGACAGTCTGAAGAACGGCCAATTCATGTTCTCCTGGTACCCGGATCAGCAGTGGCTGAAATCCTCGCCGTACCTCAACTGCCAGCCACAACAGATCGCGAGCATTCTCAGCACCCACGCCAGCTGAATACTCTGTGGGAGGGCCTTGGCTCCCACTGGTTCGGTTTATTACAGATTTGTCATCGAGTTGTCGGTTTGCCGAGCGGATCGCCCGGTAGCTTGAAGTTGTCCCGGCCAGAACGCCGATCAACTTCAACGACTCGAGTGACCCATCATGAAAACCCTGATCCTCGCCTTCACCGCCCTCCTCGCCACCGGTTCCGTGTTCGCCGCGCCTGCGCCGGACGCCGCGGTCATTCATGACAAAACCGGTTTCTTCGTGCACCTGGATGTCGACAAAGTCCTCTCCAGCACCGATATTTCCCAGGCTTGCGGCGTGATCCCCGCGCAGCTCAACTACCTCGACCACCAGGGCCGTGAACATGTGCTGGACTATCAAGTGCAAGGCAGCGGCTGCATCAATGACCATTGAGGCACAGTGCCCATGAATATCCTTGTTGTCGAAGACGAACCCAAGGCCGGCAATTACTTGCTCAACGGCTTGCAGGAACTGGGCTACAGCGTGAGCCTGGCCCGGGACGGCGCCGACGGTCTGCACCTGGCGCTGGAGTTCGACTTCGACGTGATCGTGCTGGACGTGATGATGCCGAAAATGGATGGCTGGGAAGTGCTGCGCCGGCTGCGCAAGGAAACCGACACCCCGGTGCTGTTTCTCACCGCCCGCGACGACATCGCCGACCGGGTCAAAGGGCTTGAACTGGGTGCTGACGATTACCTGATCAAGCCGTTTTCCTTCGCCGAACTGGTGGCGCGCCTGCGCACCCTGACCCGGCGCGGGCCGATCCATGAAGAAGAGCAATTGCAGGTCGCAGATCTGCAGATCGACGTGCTCAAGCGCCGGGTCACCCGCGCCGGCAACCGGATCACCCTGACCAACAAGGAATTCGCCCTGCTGCAACTGTTCGCCACCCACACCGGGCAAGTGCTTTCGCGTTCGCTGATCGCCTCGAGGGTGTGGGACATGAATTTCGACAGCGACACCAACGTGGTCGATGTCGCCGTGCGCCGCCTGCGGGCGAAGATCGACGATCCGTTCCCGCTCAAGCTGATCCACAGCGTGCGCGGCATCGGCTACCGCTTCGATACCCAGCCATGAAAATCGCCGGCACTTATTCCCTGACCTTGCGTCTGGCGCTGGTGTTCGCCGTGCTGGCCTTCGCCGCGCTGGCAGGCCTGGGCGCGGCGCTTTACAACCAGTTGGAAGAGCAACTGACCCGCCGCGACGATATCCAGTTGGTCAGCCGCATCGATCAGTTGCGCACCATCCTCAACGACAGCAACACCCTTGAGCTGATCAAGACCAAACCAGCGTTGTTCCAGAACATGCTGGGCAACCGCGAAGCGCTGTTGACCATCGGCGCGCCGGGGCAACCACCCCTGTTCGTGGTCAACCCCAGCGACCTGGCACTGCCGAGCGTGCCCGCCGTGCCGGTCGACCATGTCATGGCGCTCAACGACGTGCAGCATCTGCCGCGCCTCAACGGCGTGCCGTTCTCGGCGGTGGCGGCCAGTATCGATTCCGGCGACCAGGGCAATCTGCAGGTGCTCATCGCCAAGGTGATGAGCGAGCGCACGGCGATGCTCGCCAACTACCGACTCAGCGTGTACGGCCTCGCATCATTGGCCGCAATTGTGCTGGCGCTGGTTGGCTGCCTGCTGGTGTATCGCGGCCTGCTGCCGTTGCGGCGGATTGCCCGGCATGCCCACGGGATCGGCATCGCCAACCTCGGCGAACGCCTCGACAGCCAAGGCACGCCCCGGGAATTGCAGCCGATGATCGAGTCTTTCAATGCAATGCTGGACCGGCTCGACCGAGGGGTTGCCCAATTGAGCCAGGTCTCCACCGACATGGCCCACGAACTGCGCACGCCGATCAACAACCTGCTCGGCGAGACCCAGGTCGCCCTGCAACAGAACCGCAGCGTCGACGCCTATCAACAGCTGCTCGCCTCCAACGTCGAAGAACTCGAACGGCTGGCGCGGATGCTCGACAACATGCTGTTTCTCGCTCGCACCGACCCGGCCAGCGCGCTGAGCCAGCGTCAGGAGCTGGACGCCAGCGATGAGATGCAGCGCATCGCCGATTACTTCGAAGGGCTGGCGGCCGATGTCGGCGTCACTATCGAGGCCCATGGCAGCGGCGTGATCTGGGCCGAGCCGATGCTGCTGCGTCGGGCCCTGGCCAATCTGTGCGCCAACGCGATCAAGTACGGCGCGGCGGATTCGACGTTGCAGGTCGAAGCCATCGCCGAAACGGACGGCAGCTACCTGCGGGTGCGCAATCAGGGCGCGACGATTCCGGCGGAACACCTGTCGCGACTGTTCGAGCGCTTCTACCGCGTCGATCCGTCCCGCGAACGGTCGGCCCAATCCAACGGTCTGGGCCTGTCGATTGTCGCGACCATCATGCAGTTGCATCAGGGTCGCTACAGCGTCAGCAGCGCCGACGGCATCACCTGCTTTGAACTGTTCTTTCCGGCACGGGAGACCCGAGACGCAGGTGCGTGAAGGCACCGAGTGCAAACGCCGCGAACATCAACGCCGTGGCCACGCCGAAGGTCATGTGCAAGCCGCCCGCGATGACGGCGGCCGGCGCTTGAGTCGGATCGTTTGTGGCCAGGGCGAACACCGCGCCCATCGCCGCCGCCCCGGTGATCAACCCCAGGTTGCGCGACAACCCGAGCATGGCCGAGACCACACCGCGCTGATCCTGAGCAACACCGGACATCAACCCGGTGTTGTTGGCAGCCTGGAACAGCGCATAACTCAAGGCCACCACCGTGATCGGCAGCACGTATGCAAGCACTCCGAAACTTACCGGAAACAGCGCCAACAGACCGCATCCGCAGACCAGTCCGAGCAACGCACCCGGCACCATCCGCCGCGCGCCGAAACGATCCACCAGCCGCCCGGCCGGTACGCCGCTGAACGCCGCCAGCAACGGCCCGATCGATAGCACCAGTCCGACCTGAGTGCTGGTGAGACCCAGGCCTCGGCTCAGGTAAAACGGCCCGACCACCAGCGTGGTCATCATCACCGTGGTCACCAGCAAGGTCAGCGCCAGACTGCAGCTGATTCGCGTGTCGGTGAACAATGACAGGTGAATCAGCGGCGCCTTGCTCCGTTTCTCGACCAGGATGAACAACCCCACGCCCAGCAGGCTGAGCAACAGCAACGTCGGGGTGAGTCCTTCAACCGTCATCGCCAGTGCATAGGCCGCCAGCGTCAGCATCAGCACGGCGGTGCCGGGGTAGTCAAATGCAACACCCGAACGCACGATCCGATCCTTCGGCAAATAGCGATACACCAACCACGCATTGAGCAATCCCAACGGCACGTTGATTACAAAGATCGACTGCCAGCCGACATGCGCCATCAACAGCCCGCCGAGCGACGGCCCGAGGGTGGTGCCGGTGGCCGACATCGTGGCCAGCAACCCCATCGCACTGCCAGCCCGGGATTTGGGTACCGCGTCGGCCACCAGCGCCACCGTCAACGCGAACATGATCGCCGCGCCCAGGCCTTGAACCGCGCGCGCGCCAATCAGCCAGCCAAGGCTCGGCGCCAGTGCGCAAACCAGCGAAGCGGCGGTAAAGATGCCGATGCCGATCAACAGCAAACGCCGCCGACCGAAGCCGTCACCCAACCGCCCGACGCTGACAATCAACGTGGTGACCGCCAGCAGATAGGCCAGCACGATCCATTGCACTTGTTGAAACGTCGCATCGAACGCCGCCGCCAGCGTGGGCAGTCCGGCGTTGGCGATGCTGGTGTCGAGCGACGGCATCAGCATCGACAGCGCCAGACTGGTCAGCGCCCAGCGGGCTGAAGGGCTCAGGGGTTCTCGGTGCATGGGGGGCTCACTGGGCAAAGGGCATGCGACATAGCCTGAGCCTCGACAATACAGGGCGCAAGACGCATGCTTTGCACTTGATACCTGCATGGAACGCCATGTCATGAATGCACCGGACCTGAACCTGTTGATCACCCTCGACGTGCTGCTGAGCGAAGGCAGCGTCGCCCGCGCCGCCGAACGCCTGCGTCTGAGCCCTTCAGCGATGAGTCGGGCACTGGCCCGGCTGCGGGAAACCATCGGCGATCCACTGCTGGTGCGCGCGGGTCGTGGGCTGGTGCCGACCCCGCGTGCGCTGGAACTGCGCGACCGGGTCAGTTATCTGGTGCAGGAAGCCGAAGCGGTTTTGCGCCCGGCAGAAGTGCTCGATCCGGGCCAGTTGCAGCGCACCTTCACCCTGCGCAACACCGACGGTTTTGTCGAAACCTTTGCCGCCGCCCTGCTCGCCCGCATCGCCGAAGAGGCGCCTGGCGTGCGCCTGCGCTTCGTGCAGAAGGCCGACAAGGACAGCACGCTGCTGCGCGTAGGTCGGGTGGATCTGGAAACCGGCGTGGTCGACGACAGCACCGACCCGACGCTGCACAGCCGCATCCTGTTCCGCGATCAGTGGATCGGTGTGGTACGTGAGGGACATCCGTTGAGCAGCGGCAAGGTCAGCGCCAAACGCTTCGCTTCGGGGCAGCACATTCTGGTGTCACGCCGTGGACGCAGCAGCGGACCGGTGGACGAAGCGCTGCTCGCCTTCGGACTGACGCGAGATATCGTCACCTCGTTTGGCGGGTTTTCGGCGGCGCTGACGCTGGTCCGTGAATCAGACCTGATCGCCACCGTTCCGGAGCGTCACACCAGCAAACTGCGCACGGGCCTGCACAGTTTCGCTCTGCCCTTGCGCATGCCGGACATCAGCGTGTCGATGCTCTGGCACCCGCGCATGGACGCCGACCCGGCGCATCGCTGGCTGCGCAATTGTGTGCGGGAAGTCTGCGCTTAACGCGCGCCCCCGCCAGCGGGTTTATAGAACAGGAACTTCTTGGTCTCGGCGGTCTTGGTGTATTCCTTGGCCCAACTCGGATGAACGTTGCGGTCGTGGAAATACAGCGCGCCGTGGGTGCGATCAGTGAGCTGGCGGTTCAGCGCCTTGCCGGCGATTTCCTTGGCCAGCGCGTATTCGGCGTCTTCCTTGACCTGATCCGGACGCCCGTCGCACCACCAGGAAAACTGGCAGCTCTTGGTTTCCGAGCCCTGCTTGACCACCTCGCAAACCGTGCCTGGAAAGCCGTCATGCCCGAGGCGATTCATCACCACACTGGCCACGCCTTCCATGTCGGCATTGTCCTTGCCCTTGGCTTCCCAATAGATACTGCGCGCCAGACAGGTGATCGGATCATCCAGCGGTGCGGCGCCGGCGGGGTCGACCGCCTGCGCTTCGGTCGGGGTGATGGCTTCGGATTTGGGTGCCGGAGGCGCGTCGGGTTTGTCGGCGGCCTTCTCTTCCAGAACCTCGGCTTTCGCCTCGGCCTTTTCTTTGATCGGTGCCTGATCGGTGGCCAGTGCCGCGCCGGTCAGAAGGGTCAACGCAAGACAGCAAAGCAACCCGTTCAATTGCATGATCATTCTTCCGGCAGGGCCCGATACGGGCAAAGTGTTACGTGGTTGAGACGCCCGGTTTCCGGGATCTTCGCAGAGTGTAGACGGCAAATTGCACCGAATCGTTCTGCAGAAAAATCCGCGTTGTGAAGAAAAAGACATTGCACGAACCGGGGCCCTTTCGCGCATGATGTGCGCACTCAGCCCAAGGGAGATTTCCATGCGCTTCATGCCATCCGTTCTGCGACTCGCCGCGTTGTCCGTGGGCCTGGCGCTGGCCACTTCGGCCATGGCCACCGACGAGTCGCAATTGATCGAATCGATCAACAGCTACCGCAGCCAGCCGCAGCGTTGTGGCAGCCAGGCGTCCAGCGAATTGCCGCCGCTGTCGGCCGATCCGCGCCTGATTCTGCCGGCCGCCGGTGTGGTGGATTTGCAGCAGGCGATGTCCAGCGCTCGCTACCCGATGGTCAACGTTCAGGCGATCACCCTCAACGGGCCACGGGATGCGGCGTCGGCGATGAAGGCGATTCAGGAGAGCTTCTGCCAGGTGGTGCTGGATCCGCAGTTCGTCGATATCGGCGTCAGCCGCGCTGATCGTGACTGGCGCATCACCCTCGCCCGGCCACTGCTGTCCGCCCGCCTCGGCGATGGTCAGGCTGAAGGCCAGAAACTCCTCGAACAACTCAACGCCGCCCGCGCCCAACCGCGCCAGTGTGGCGGTCAGGCATTCGCAGCGACTGCGCCGCTGGCGTGGAACGCGGTGCTCGGCGGCGTTTCCCAGGAACACAGCCGCGAGATGGCCAACAACAATTATTTCGACCACAAGGACCGCGACGGCCGTACCCCCGGCGACCGAGCGGAACTTGCCGGTTACAGCGGCCAGCAGGTCGGCGAGAACATCGCCGCCGGGCAGGACACGGTGCAGAAAGTCGTCGCCGGCTGGCTCGCCAGCCCTGGCCATTGCGCCAACCTGATGAACCCGCAGTACCGTGAACTGGGCGCTGCGTACGCAGTCGATCCGAAGAGCAGCGCAGGGATTTACTGGACTGCGATGTTTGGCGGGGAGTAAATCCCGCGCAATAAAAAACCGGAGCCAGGCTCCGGTTTTTTATTGCTCAGTGGGTCCTCATCCCCGCCGCATACATCGCCAGTTTCAGCAGGCTCGCCACCACCGCCAGCGAGACCACGCTGCCAAACCAGATCAGCAACAGCCAGCCCAGACGCTTGTACCAGGGGCTGGATTTCACCTCACGCGAATCAATGGTAGCCATCGCCAATCCTCACTTTGCCGCGGAACACGTAGTAGCTCCAGAAGGTGTACATCAGGATCACCGGCAGGATGAACAGCGCGCCGATCAGGGCGAACAACTGGCTGGTGGCCGGTGAGGCCGCCGCCCACAGGCTGACCGACGGCGGGATGATGTTCGGCCAGATGCTCAGCGCCAGCCCAATGTAACCGAGGAACATCAGCACCAGAGTGAACACGAACGGCCAGTGGGTATGGCGCTGTCGCAGCGAACGCAGCAGCCCGAACAGCGCCAGCACCGCCAACACCACCAGCCCGGCGAACACGGTCAGGTGCGCATGGTTGAACCAGCGGCCGGCCAGTTCCGGGTGCAGTTGCAGCGTCCACACGCCGATCACTACCACCATCGCCAGCAACAGCCACGCCAGCGGACGGCTGTAGTGACGCATCCGCGACTCCAACATGCCTTCGGTTTTCACCAGCAGCCAGGTGCTGCCGAGCAAGGCGTAGGCGATCACCAGACCGACGCCGCAGACCAGCGGGAACGGCGCCAGCCAGTCGAGACCGCCACCGGCGAACTGCCGATCCACCACCGGAATCCCCGCCACATACGCGCCGATCACCACGCCCTGGGAGAACGTAGCCAATAACGAACCGCCAATGAACGCCCAGTCCCACAGATGGCGTTTTTCAGCCGGCGCCTTGAAGCGAAACTCGAACGCCACACCACGGAAAATCAACCCCGCGAGCATGAAGATCAGCGGCAGATACAGCGCCTCCAGAATCACCCCGTAAGCCAGCGGAAACGCGCCGTACAGCGCTGCACCGCCGAGCACCAGCCAGGTTTCATTGCCGTCCCAGACCGGTGCGACGGTGTTCATCATCACGTCGCGTTCCTGCTCGTCGCTGATCAGCGGAAACAGGATCCCGAGGCCCAGATCGAAGCCGTCCATGATCACGTACATCATCACCCCGAAGGCAATGATCACGCCCCAGATCAACGAGAGATCGATACCTTGAATACCCATGACTCAACGCTCCTTTATCAGTGGATCCGGGTCGCGGATTCGAGGTTGTCGGTGACCGCCGATAGTGGCCGGCGCGGGGTCTGCACCTGAGTGCCTTCGGGCGGATGTTCGTGGTGCGGCTGCGGGCCCTTGCTCACCAGTTTCATCATGTAGCCGATGCCCACGGTGAACACCGAGCAGTAGATGACAACGAACAGCGCCAGCGAGGTGCTCATCTGCGCCACCGAGTGATGGGACGCGGCGTCATGGGTACGCATCAGGCCGTAAACAACCCACGGCTGACGCCCGACTTCAGTAGTGATCCAACCCGCCAGCAGCGCGATCAGACCGCTTGGCCCCATCAGCAACACCAGCCGCTGGAAGCCGCGATGCCGGTAGACCTTGCCGTTGCGCCGCAACGCCAGCCCCAGCACACCCACCAGAATCATCAACATGCCCAGCCCGGCCATCACGCGGAAGCTCCAGAAAATCACGGTCGAGTTCGGCCGGTCTTCTTTCGGGAAGCTCTTGAGCGCCGGGATCTGCTTGTCGAGTCTGTGGGTGAGGATCAGGCTGCCGAGGTACGGAATCTCGATCGCGTATTTCGTTTTCTCGGCCTGCATGTCCGGGATGCCGAACAGCACCAGCGGGGTCGGCCCGTTGTCGGCGTTTTCCCAGTGGCCTTCAATGGCGGCGATTTTCGCCGGTTGGTGTTCCAGGGTGTTCAAGCCATGGGCGTCACCGACCACCGCTTGAATCGGCGCCACGATCAGCGCCATCCACAGCGCCATGGAAAACATCTTGCGCACCGGTTTGCTGTCATTGCCACGCAGCAAATGCCACGCCGCCGAGGCGCCGACGAAGAATGCCGTGGCAACGAACGCGGCAATCGCCATGTGCGCCAGCCGGAACGGAAACGACGGGTTGAACACGATGGCCAGCCAGTCCAGCGGCATCACCCGACCGTCGACGATTTCGAAGCCTTGCGGGGTCTGCATCCAGCTGTTGGAGGCGAGAATCCAGAAGGTCGAGATCAACGTGCCGATGGCGACCATCACTGTGGCAAAGAAGTGCAAGCCACGGCCCACCCGGTTCCAGCCGAACAGCATCACCCCGAGGAACCCGGCCTCGAGGAAGAACGCGGTCAGCACTTCGTAGGTCAGCAACGGCCCGGTAACGCTGCCGGCGAAGTCGGAAAATCCGCTCCAGTTGGTGCCGAACTGGTACGCCATGACCAGCCCCGACACCACGCCCATGCCGAAGTTGACGGCGAAGATCTTCGACCAGAAATGGTAGAGATCGCGGTAAGTGTCATTGTGGGTTTTCAGCCACAGGCCTTCGAGCACCGCCAGGAAACTCGCAAGGCCAATGGTGATCGCCGGGAAAATGATGTGGAACGAAACCGTGAACGCGAATTGAATTCGCGCCAGGTCCAGTGCCTCCAGGTTGAACATGATGATGTCCTCATCAAGGCTGAAAAGCGGCAGCACACGGCCGGGCCACCGCCAGGCGCGAACGCCTGCAGCCAGTCAAAATGCAAAAGGGTTGGATCGCGTGGGTCGGTTACGCCACCGACGACGGGATCAGGTTGCTCGCCTCGGCCGCTTCGAGGCGGATCGCCACGAATTTCGAGGTCGGCGTGTACGTGCGGTCACCGTAGCTTTCCAGCGGCACCAGCGGATTGGTTTCCGGGTAGTACGCGGCAGCCTGCCCGGCCGGAATGTCGTAGGCGATCAGGGTGAAACCGCTGACCCGACGCTCACGCTCGTCGCCCCACAGCGCCACCAGATCGACCTTCTGCCCCGGTTCGAAACCCAGTCGGCGGATGTCCTGTTCGTTGGCGAAGACCACGTCGCGCATGCCGTAAACCCCGCGATAACGGTCGTCGAGGCCGTACAGCGTGGTGTTGTACTGATCGTGGGAACGCATGGTTTGCAGGATCAGATGCGGTTTGACCGGCAGGTTGCGCACGCCTTCACTGATCAGATGCTCGGGCAGCACGCACGGGGTGAACTGGGCCTTGCCGGATTCGGTTTTCCAGACCCGCTCGGAAGCGTTGTTGCCGAGGTGGAAACCACCGGGGATCAGCAGCTTCTCGTTGAAATTCTCGAAGCCCGGAATCACGTCGGCGATCAGGTTGCGAATGCGCCCGTAGTCGCCCACTGCCCATTCCCAATCGATCGGGTGTTTGCCCAACGTGGCGGCGGCGATCCCGGCGATGATCGCCGGTTCGGATTTCAGGTGCGCCGACTTCGGTTTCAGTTGGCCGAACGACAAATGCACCATGCTGAAGGTGTCCTCCACGGTCACGCCTTGCGGGCCTTCGGCCTGGACGTCGATGTCGGTACGGCCGAGGCACGGCAGGATCAACGCGTCACGCCCGGTCACCAGATGGCTGCGGTTGAGCTTGGTCGAAATGTGCACGCTCAGGTCGAGTTTGCGCATCGCCGCGTGGGTGCGCGGGGTGTCCGGCGTGGCCTGGGCGAAGTTGCCGCCGAGCCCGATAAACACCTTGGCTTCGCCGCGTTCCATGGCGCCAATCGCCATGACCGTGTTGTGGCCGTGCAAGCGCGGCACCTTGAAGTTGAAGCGTTTTTCCAGGGCATCCATCAGCTCGGTCGGGGCCAGTTCGTTGATGCCCATGGTGCGGTCGCCCTGCACATTACTGTGGCCACGCACCGGCGACAGCCCGGCGCCCGGACGGCCGACGTTGCCGCGCAACAGTTGCAGGTTGATGACCTCTTGCAGGGTCGGCACCGAATGCACGTGTTGGGTCAGGCCCATCGCCCAGCACATGATCACGCTCTTGGCGCGGGCATACATGCGCGCGGCCAGTTCGATGTCATGCAGCGGCACGCCGGACTGCTCGACGATGTGCTCCCAACTCGTGGCATCGACTTCGGCCAGATAGCTGTCGAGACCCGAGGTGTGCTCGGCAATGAAGGCGTGATCGAACACCGGTTCGCCGCCGGTGGCCTGGGCTTCGCGCTCCCACTCCAGCAGGAACTTGGCCATGCCGCGAATCATCGCCATGTCGCCGCCCAAGGCTGGGCGGAAGTACGCGGTGTTGGTCGCTTCCCAGCCGTTGCTGAGCATTTCGATGGGGTTCTGCGGGTTCTGGAAACGCTCCAGTCCGCGTTCCTTCAGCGGGTTGATGCACACCACTTGAGCGCCGCGCTTCACCGCTTCACGCAGCGGTTCGAGCATGCGCGGGTGGTTGGTGCCAGGGTTCTGGCCGATCACGAAAATCGCGTCGGCGTGGTGCAGGTCTTCATAGACCACCGTGCCCTTGCCGACGCCCAGGCTCTCGCCCATGCTTACCGCGCTGGCTTCGTGGCACATGTTCGAGCAGTCCGGGAAGTTGTTGGTGCCGTAGGCGCGGACGAACAACTGATAGAGAAACGCCGCTTCGTTGCTGGCCCGACCCGAGGTGTAGAACTCGGCCTCGTGGGGCGATTTCAGGCCTTTGAGATGCTTGGCGATCAGCGCGAAGGCGTCGTCCCAGGTGGTTTCGACATAGCGGTCGACCCGCGCGTCGTAACGCATCGGATGGGTGATCCGGCCCTGATATTCGAGCCAGTAGTCGCTTTGCTCGGCCAGGGTCGAGACCGTGTACTTGTTGAAGAACGCCGGATCGACCAGGCGGCCGGTGGCTTCCCAGTTCACCGCTTTGGCGCCGTTCTCGCAGAACTTCAGCATGCTCGCACCGGGCGCTTCACCCCAGGCGCAACCGGGGCAGTCAAAGCCGCCGTTCTGGTTGGTCTTGAGCATGGCGCGGATGTTTTTCAGGGCGTTTTCACTGCCCAGCCAGTTCTTGGTGAGGCTGATGACAGCGCCCCAACCCGCAGCGGCGCCCTTGTAGGGTTTGTAACGGTCGACTTGTGACATGGGACTTCTCCATGACGATGCACACAGGCAAAAACCTGATCGGGTTTAAACAGCGACGACTGACTTTCAAGTTAAAAAAGCGGTCGTTTCGTTTGACGGGGCCAAGGATAGGAACCGCTGCAAAAACTTGTCTAATCGCTATTAATGACTGCGTTATCGAAAGCATCTATCACGGCGTAAAACCCTTTAAATACGGGCACTTGCAAAACCAAGAAGAGAAAAACAGCGAATAATTACTTCATCATCGACAGCATCAATCGGCCGTTCATTAATAGTGATTGGACGCTGTTCGAAGTTGCTCATAACCTGCGCCGACCCAATCCCTTCAATAGCGGATTTCACCCAAGCGAGGCTGTCATGTCAGAGCGCGTCTTGATCGATGGTTACAACCGCCGCGTCGACTACCTGCGCATGTCGGTCACCGACCGCTGCGACTTCCGCTGCGTGTATTGCATGGCCGAAGACATGCAGTTCCTGCCGCGCCAACGGGTGCTGACGCTGGAGGAGATCTATCAACTGGCGCAGAGCTTCGTGGCGCTGGGCACCCGCAAGATCCGCCTGACCGGGGGCGAGCCGTTGATTCGTCCCGGCGTCGTCGGGTTGTGCAAGCAGATTGCCGCCCTGCCCGGCCTGCGCGAACTGTGCCTGACCACCAACGGCTCGCAGCTAGGCAAACTCGCCAGTCCGCTGTTCGACGCCGGGGTCAAACGCCTCAACGTCAGCCTCGACAGCCTCGATGCCGCACGCTTCAAGCAGATGACCCGCACCGGTGACCTGGCCCAGGTGATCGACGGCATCGACGCCGCGCGCGCCGCCGGATTTACCCGCACTAAACTCAACTGCGTGGTGATGCAGGGCCGCAACGATCACGAGATCAACGATCTGGTGCAGTTCGCCATCGAGCGCGATCTGGACATTTCCTTCATCGAGGAAATGCCGCTGGGGATCATCAGCGAACACAGCCGCGCCGAGTCGTTCTTTTCCAGCACCCAGGTGCGCGAACGGATCGCCGAGCGCTACACCCTGATCGACTCCGCCGAATCGACCCAGGGCCCGTCGCGCTATTGGCGGCTGGCCGAAGCGCCGCACATTCGGCTGGGGTTCATTTCGCCCCACAGCCACAACTTCTGCGGCACCTGCAACCGGGTGCGGCTGACCGTCGAGGGGCGTTTGCTACTGTGTCTGGGGAACGAGCATTCGGTGGATCTGAAAGCGGTGTTGCGCGCCCATCCGGGCCAACCGGAACGGCTGGAGAAAGCCATCATCGAAGCGATGAAACTCAAGCCTTACCGGCACAATTTTGAAGTGAACGACGACGTGCAAGTGGTGCGTTTCATGAACATGACCGGCGGCTGATCCGCCACGTTTTCAAGGCAGAGAGCCGCATGATCATCCGACCCAAGGTCAATCAATTCGCCATTCTCTTCACCCTCAAGGGCTCGATTGCCAAGCGCATTGCCCTGCGTGCCCTGATGGTCACGCTGCTGGCGTCGGCCATCGTGCTGGTGGAAATGCTCCACCCGAGCAACTTCACCAAGGTCAACGCCACGCCGTTCACCTTGCTTGGTCTGTCGCTGTCGATCTTCATGAATTTTCGCAACAACGCCTGCTACGACCGCTGGTACGAGGCGCGCAAGGCCTGGGGCGAGGTGATCGTGCATGTGCGCTCGGTGATCCGCGAAACTCACGTGATCCGCGAATCGGCCCAGCGCCGACTGTTGCTGCTCAACCTCGCTGGTTTCGCCCATGCGCTGAATGCGCGATTGCGCCGGGAAGATGAAGCCGCCGCCAGCGCCGAATGGATCACCCCGCAACATGATGCGCAGGTGCCGGACTACAGCGGGCGCATCCTGCAAACCGTCGGTCAGCAATGCTCCGATCTGCACGAATCAGGCGATCTCAGCGAATGGCGCTACATGCTGCTGGCCAATCACCTGACCAGCCTGACCCAGGCGCAGGCGGTGTGCGAGCGGATCAAGAACACGCCGCTGCCCTTCCCCTACACCTTGCTGCTGCACCGCACGATTTACCTGTTTTGCATCCTGCTGCCGTTCGCCATGGCCGAACCGCTAGGCTGGCTGACGCCGCTGTTCACGGCGATTGTCAGCTACACCTTCTTCGGCCTGGATGCGATTGCCGATGAGCTGGAAGACCCGTTCGGCCGGGATGAAAACGATTTGCCGACCGATGCGCTGGTGCGGGGTATCGAGCGCGACATTCTGGCGGAGCTGGGGACTGAGCCGTTGCCGCCAGCGCTGAAACCGGTGGATTACGTCCTCAGTTAATCGACTGCCTCCCCCTTTGGGGAAGGGAAGTCATCAATCCAGATGCGCCCAGGTCATGCGAAATGACGCGCCGCCCCACGGTGAATCACCGACCTCGACCTGCCCGCCATGGGACTGCGACACCCGCCGCACCAGTGCCAGGCCGAGGCCAAAGCCGCCCGTGCGGCGGTCGCGGCTGGCGTCCAGGCGCGAGAACGGTTCGAAGATTTTCTCCCGTCCTTCCAGCGGCACGCCCGGCCCGTCGTCGTTGACCTGCACTTCGTACTGATCGCCGATGCGCACCAGCGACACTTCGACCCGCTGCTCGGCATACCGAATGGCATTGCGCAGCAGATTGATCACCGCCCGCGCCATGAACCGCGGCTCGATCCGCACTTCATCGACCCGGCAATCAACGATCAACAGCTGCACCCCGGCCGCCTCGGCTTCCAGCGCCACGCTGCCGACCACGCTGTCGAGCCAGTTGGCGGCCTGAATATTCTCGCGGGTGATCACCGTCGCACCGCGTTCGAGGCTGGCGTAGGTCAGCAGTTCGGAGACCATTTCTTCCAGCTCGCCGAGGTCTGCGTACATGTCGGCGATCAGTTCGCGGTTCTGGCTGGCGTCCGGTTGCTGCTTGAGCTGATCGAGTTCGAACGACAACCGGGCAATCGGCGTGCGCAGTTCGTGGGAGACCGCGTTGGTCAGCTCACGCTGATTAGCGATCAGGCCTTCGATGCGCGCCGCCATCAGGTTGAAATGGCCGGCGAGGTCGCGGATGTTCGAGCGTTTGGACAGCTGGATCCGCACCGAAAGGTCGTTGTCGCCGAAGCGTTCGGCGGCCAGGCGCAGTTTTTCCAGATCGCGCCAGTGCGGGCGAACCCAGAAGTACAGGACGATGCCGAGCAGCACGGCCAGCATCAGGTAGGCCCCGGCAATGTAGAACGGCATCAGGCTCGGCTCGGGCGGCAACTTGATGCTGAGCAACTGCGAACCACCGTCGATGTTGCTGATGAACTGGGTGTAATCGTCGCGAATCACCAACAGATCCTGGGCCAGTTCGGCTTTTTCCTGATCGTTGAGGTTCAATTGGTCAGCCTCGACCAGGCTCAGCGTCAGCCCGTAGTGCGGACGCAACGCCTCCAGTTGCGCCTCGCGTGCCGCGCCCTGCTGGTCGCGCATGTGTTCGATCAGCGACCACGCCTGGCCGCGCACAGCCTCACGGTTGTAAGCCTGCATCTGGTTGTCGAGCAACGCGTTGAAGGTGTGTTCGACGGTTTGCAGCGCCGCCACCAGCCCGACCGTCATCACCAGAAACAGCCCGAGAAATAACCGCAGCATCTACAACTCCCACGCGAACGGATTGAACAGGTAACCCTTGCCCCACACGGTCTTGATGCACACCGGTTCGCGAGGGTTGTCCTTGAGTTTGTTGCGCAACTTGCTGATGTACACGTCGACGCTGCGGTTGAGGCCATCGAAGGCGATGCCGCGCATGCGGTTGAGAATGTCATCGCGCGACAGGATCTTGCCGGCGGCGCTGGCCAGCAGCCACAGCAGTTCGAATTCCATGGTAGTCAGTTCGATCAGCTCGCCCGCCAGACGCACCTCGCGGCAACTGCGGTCGATGATCAGGTTGCCGAACTCCAGCGAACTGACCACGCCGCTGTCCGGTACTTGCCGACGTTGCAGCGCCCGCAGGCGTGCCAGCAGGACCGGCGGTTTGATCGGTTTGATCACGTAGTCATCGGCCCCGGACTCCAGGCCCAGAATGTGGTCAAGGTCGTCTTCCTTGGCGGTCAGGATGACGATCGGCGTATCCGACACGCTGCGGATTTCCCGGCACACGTGCAGGCCGCTCTGCCCCGGCAGCATCAGGTCGAGCACCACCACTTTGGGCTTGAATTCGAGAAACGCGGCCACGGCCAGATCGCCGCGATGCACCGTGCGTACCTCGTAGCCGTGTTGTTCGAGAAAGTGGGCGATCAGCGCGGCCAGCCGCTCATCGTCTTCCACCAGCAGGACTCTGCCAAAACCCAGGTTATCCATAACAACCGCCGCCAACCGCTTTGTGAAGTGGGCGCCATTATGGCGGCATTCGCGGGCGAGTCGTTTATCGCAGGCAGCAAAAACCGGCCTCCGGGGCCGGTTTTCGTTGATGTTTCATACTCTTAAGAGTTTTTAACAATTCATGCCGCGACGGGTACGCCGCTGTGGAAGCGGAATTCCTCGTCCGGCGATTCGATCAGGTCCTGCTCGGCGGCGCGGACTTTCTCGATCACCTGGGCGATATCCTTGGCGTCACCGTACTGGTAGGCCAGTTTCAGGTAACCCTGGAAATGCCGGGCCTCGCTTTTCAGCAGGCCGAAGTAGAACTTGCCGAGTTCTTCGTCCAGATGCGGTACCAGCGCTTCGAACCGCTCGCAACTGCGCGCTTCGATGAAGGCGCCGACCACCAGGGTGTCGACCAGTTTCACCGGTTCGTGGCTGCGCACCACTTTGCGCAGGCTCGAGGCGTAACGGCCGGCGTGCAGCTGGCGCAGTTCGATCTTGCGTCGCTTCATGATGCGCATCACCTGTTCGTGGTGCACCAGTTCTTCCCGAGCCAGACGCGACATCATGTTGATCAGATCGACGTGGGAATGGTACTTGGCGATCAGGCTCAACGCGGTGCTGGCGGCCTTGAACTCGCAGTTCTTGTGGTCGATCAGCAGGGTTTCCTGATCGGCCAGCGCGGCTTCAACCCAGGCGTCTGGCGTGCGGCAACCAAGGAATTCGTGGATTTCGGGAAGGATCATGGGGCTCACGGTCAAAAGGTGTTCGAGCGAAGGGCGCCGATTATACCGGCCTGCCCGCAGACCACCAGCGGCCCGCGTTGATATGCATCAAGTCGCAGACGGATGCGCAGCAACTATAGTTGTGCAACGCCGTGCCTTTTCATTGCTGGAGACTCACTCATGCAAGCCATACGCAGCATTCTGGTGGTCATCGAACCCGAACACGCAGAAAGCCTGGCGCTCAAGCGCGCCAAGCTGATCGCCGGGGTGACCCAGGCCCATCTGCACCTGCTGGTCTGCGACAAGAAGCACGATCACGCCGGCATGCTCAGCGTGCTCAAGGCCGCGCTTTTGGCGGACGGCTACAGCGTCACCACTGAACAGGCGTGGAACGAGAGCCTGCACGAAACCATCATCGATGTGCAGCAGGCCGAAGGCTGCGGACTGGTGATCAAGCAGCACTTCCCCGACAGCTCGCTGAAAAAGGCCCTGCTGACCCCGGCGGACTGGAAACTGTTGCGCCACTGCCCTACTCCGATGCTGCTGGTGAAAACCGCCGGTTCGTGGAAGGACAAGGTAATTCTGGCGGCGGTCGACGTGGGCAATGCCGACGGCGAACACCGTCATCTGCACACCACCATCATCGACCATGGGTTCGATATCGCCAGCCTGGCCAAGGGGCATCTGCACGTGATTACCGCCCATCCGTCACCGATGCTGTCGGCGGCCGACCCGACGTTCCAGCTCAAGGAAACCATCGAGGCGCGCTATCGCGAACAATGCCGGGCGTTTCAGGCTGAATTCGACATCGATGACGCTCACCTGCACGTCGAGGAAGGCCCGGCGGACGTATTGATTCCGTTCATGGCGCACAAGCTGCAGGCGGCGGTGACGGTGATTGGCACCGTGGCGCGCAGCGGGGTATCGGGGGCGTTGATCGGCAATACGGCTGAACAAGTGCTGGATCAGTTGGAGAGTGATGTGCTGGTGCTCAAACCGCAGGAAGTTGAAGACCATCTGGTGGAGTTGGCGGTGAAACATTAAGCATTGCGGCGCCGGTAAGGCCGTCATCGCTGGCAAGCCAGCTCCCACAGGGACTTAGGTGTGTCCAACATCGAGAGCATTACACCATTACTGTGGGAGCTGGCTTGCCGCCGATAGCAATAGATCAATCGCCGAGGGCATCCTTGAGGAAGCCCGGAGCGATGTAGCGCTGATAGTGCGCTTCCGACAGCAGGAAAAATTCCCGATCAATGGCATCGCGCAGTTCCGGCAGGTTCCAGTCGCGAAACTCCGGCAGCAGCACCATCCCGTAGGCTTCCAGATTAATGATCACCCGGGCCCCACGGGCAATCAGCTGATAGGCCCAGCAATACTCCGACTGATGCGGCACGAAGCGGATCTTGCGCTGCTCCAGTTGCAGGCGCAGCCGCGCCGGATCGAAGACCTCGACCTTGCTCGCCATCACTTGTGACAGCAATTGCTCAAGACGCAGCCAGACCGCACGCTTTTCTTCCTCGTTGTAACCGTTCCAGTGGATCACTTCGTGGTGGAAACGCTTGCAGCCACGGCACACCAGATCACCGTAAACGGTGGAGCAGAGGCCGACGCAGGGGGTCTTGATGGTCTGATTGGGCATAGAATGGGCAGAACACTTGAAACGCGGAACAGGTCGGCATGTTAGCCCTTTGTCCGCCATTCATCACCCCTCAAACGTCAGGGACAAGCGCTGGATCAAGGTTTGCCCCAGCCGCGCACAACGCAACCAAAGTCCAATAGAGCGCGACTTACCTTTAAAATTTTTTTGCCGTAGAATCAGCCAGCCTTTTTAGGCGCCAATGTCCGTTAGAAGCTGTTTTCAAAGCGTCACGAGCACAGTCGTTCCTTCAGAGCGGTGTTGGCGATGGGTTTTTCCAGCGGGGAAAAGCCCAGCGCCAACCCTCATCAGCTCCCCGTTCTGCAGGCGTAAAACTTTGAAAGCAGCTTCTGTAAGGAATTGCCGGTAATTCTGGCCGAACGACCCACAACGTCGTGAGGAGCATGAGTACGGCAATTTCGGGATGAGCGTCCCGGACACCCATTTGGGACCACTGATGAGGGTAATAACTGTGCTTGAAGCCTACCGCAAACATATCGAAGAGCGTGCAGCCCTGGGTATCGTTCCCCAGCCGCTTAACGCCGAACAAACTGCAGGCCTGGTCGAGCTGCTGAAGAATCCTCCGGCTGGCGAAGAAGCTTTCCTCGTTGACCTGATCACCAATCGCGTACCACCAGGAGTGGACGAAGCCGCCTACGTCAAGGCCGGTTTCCTCTCCGCACTGGCCAAGGGCGAAGTCTCCTCCCCTCTGCTGGACAAGAAGCGCGCTGTAGAACTGCTCGGCACCATGCAGGGCGGCTACAACATCGTGACCCTGGTCGAACTGCTGGACAACGCCGAGCTGGCGCCAGTGGCCGCCGAAGAACTCAAGCACACCCTGCTGATGTTCGATGCCTTCCACGACGTGGCTGAAAAAGCCAAGAACGGCAATGTTCACGCCAAGGCCGTGCTGCAATCCTGGGCTGACGGCGAGTGGTTCAAGAAGCGCCCTGTACTGGCCGACAAGATCAGCCTGCGTGTCTTCAAGGTCACCGGCGAAACCAACACCGACGACCTGTCCCCTGCCCCAGACGCCTGGTCGCGTCCAGACATCCCGCTGCACGCCCTGGCCATGCTGAAAATGGCCCGTGACGGCATCGTTCCGGACGAGCAAGGCAAGACCGGCCCGATGAAACAGATCGAAGAAATGCGCGGCCAGGGCTTCCCTATCGCCTACGTCGGTGACGTGGTCGGTACCGGTTCCTCGCGTAAATCGGCGACCAACTCGGTGCTGTGGTTCTTCGGCGACGACATCCCTTACGTGCCGAACAAGCGCGCCGGCGGTTTCTGCTTCGGCAGCAAAATCGCTCCGATCTTCTACAACACCATGGAAGATGCCGGCGCACTGCCAATCGAGTTCGACGTATCGAACATGAACATGGGCGACGTGATCGACCTGTACCCGCACGCAGGCAAAGTCTGCAAGCACGGTACCGACGAAGTCATCACCACCTTCGAAATGAAGACCCCGGTTCTGCTGGACGAAGTCCGCGCCGGCGGCCGTATCCCGCTGATCATCGGCCGTGGCCTGACCGAGAAGGCTCGCGCCGAACTGGGTCTGCCTGCGTTCGACCTGTTCAAGAAGCCGGAAGCCCCGGCTGAAAGCACCAAGGGCTTCACCCTGGCGCAGAAAATGGTCGGCAAGGCTTGCGGTCTGGCAGAAGGCAAAGGCGTTCGTCCTGGCACCTACTGCGAACCGAAGATGACCACCGTAGGTTCTCAGGACACCACCGGTCCAATGACCCGTGACGAACTGAAAGACCTGGCGTGCCTGGGCTTCTCCGCTGATCTGGTGATGCAGTCCTTCTGCCACACCGCGGCGTATCCGAAGCCGATCGACGTGACCACCCACCACACCCTGCCTGACTTCATCATGACCCGCGGCGGCGTTTCCCTGCGTCCGGGCGACGGCATCATCCACTCGTGGCTGAACCGCATGTTGCTGCCGGACACCGTCGGTACCGGTGGTGACTCGCACACCCGTTTCCCGATGGGCATCTCGTTCCCGGCCGGTTCCGGTCTGGTCGCGTTCGCCGCTGCCACCGGCGTCATGCCGCTGGACATGCCGGAATCGATCCTGGTGCGCTTCAAAGGCAAAATGAAACCTGGCATCACCCTGCGTGACCTGGTTCATGCCATTCCTTACTTCGCCATCCAGAACGGTCTGCTGACCGTCGAGAAGAAAGGCAAGAAAAACGCCTTCTCCGGCCGCATCCTGGAAATCGAAGGCCTGGAAGGTCTGACCCTGGAACAGGCGTTCGAACTGTCCGACGCCTCGGCCGAACGTTCGGCTGCCGGTTGCACCATCAAGCTGTCGAAAGAGTCGATCACCGAGTACCTGAACTCCAACATCACCCTGCTGCGCTGGATGATCGGCGAAGGCTACGGCGATGCGCGTACCCTGGAACGTCGTGCCCAAGCGATGGAAGCCTGGATCGCCAACCCGCAACTGATGGAAGCCGATGCCGACGCCGAATACGCCGAAGTCATCGAAATCGATCTGGCCGACATCAGCGAGCCTGTACTGTGCGCGCCGAACGACCCGGACGACGCCCGTCTGCTGTCCAGCGTTGCTGGCGAGAAGATCGACGAAGTGTTCATCGGTTCGTGCATGACCAACATCGGTCACTTCCGCGCTGCCGGTAAACTGCTGGATCAGGTCAAGGGTCAGCTGCCAACCCGTCTGTGGCTGTCGCCGCCGACCAAGATGGACGCTCACCAACTGACCGAAGAAGGCTACTACGGCATCTACGGCAAGGCCGGCGCCCGCATGGAAATGCCAGGCTGCTCGCTGTGCATGGGTAACCAGGCACGCGTTGAGCCGAACAGCACCGTGGTGTCGACGTCGACCCGTAACTTCCCGAACCGTCTGGGCGACGGCGCGAACGTCTACCTGGCTTCGGCCGAGCTTGCGTCCGTGGCTTCGATCCTGGGTCGCCTGCCGACCGTCGAGGAGTACATGGAATACGCTGGCAAGATCGACAGCATGGCGGCCGATGTTTACCGCTACCTGTCCTTCGACCAGATTGCCGAGTTCCGTGAAGCTGCTGCGAACGCCAAGATCCCTGTCGTTCAAGCCTAACGCTGCAACGCAATGAAAAACGCCGCCCATCGCGAGATGTGCGGCGTTTTTTTATGCCTGCTGAACGGCTGGCGCTGATCGTTCCCACGCTCTGCGTGGGAATGATCACCTGGCGGGAGTTGATCTGCCCGCGAAGATCGCAGGCACAAAAAAGGCCGACCTGCGAGGCAGATCGGCCTTTCCTTTTCACAAGATCAATTAGACCTTGTTGCTGAACCTCAAGCCGTCAGCGAGTAGATCAACGCCGAAATCGCCACCAGACCCACTGCGGTGACAAACACGTTCGACATCTGCCCACGATAACGGGCCATGGCCGGCACTTTGCGGATCGCGTACATCGGCATCAGGAACAGGATCGCCGCGATGACCGGGCCACCGATGGTTTCGATCATGCCGAGGATGCTCGGGTTCAGGGTCGCCACGATCCAGCACACCACCAGCATGAACGCCGCCACGATGCGGTCCAGGGCCTTGGCGCCCGGACGCTTGCCGCTCTTGACGATCAAGCCTTTCAGGCCTTCGCTGGCACCGATGTAGTGACCGAGGAACGACTTGGAGATGGCCACGAACGCAATCAACGGCGCCGCGAACGCGATGGTCGGGTTGCTGAAGTGGTTGGCCAGGTACGACAGGATCGACAGGTTCTGCGCCTTGGCTTCCGCCAGTTGCTCCGGCGACAGGGTCAGCACGCAGCTGAAGACGAAGAACAGCACCATCACTACCATCAGCAGGTGCGCGCGGGACAGGATCTGCGAGCTGCGCTCATCCGCGTGAACGCCGTAACGACGCTTCTGATCCACCGCAAACGCCGAGATGATCGGCGAGTGGTTGAACGAGAACACCATCACCGGAATCGCCAGCCACAATGTGTGCAGCAGCGCCGATGGTGCCGGCACTTGCGAAGCGGTGGTCAGGATGCCGCCGTTCCAGTGCGGAATCAGGTACACCGCCAGAAACAGCAGCGCGACGATGAACGGATACACCATCAGACTCATGGCCTTGACGATCACTTGCTCGCCGCAACGCACCACGGCCAGCAGGCCGAGGATCAGCACGAACGACAGCAGCGCGCGCGGTGGCGGCATGATGTGCAGTTGGTGTTCGAGGAAACTGGCGACCGTGTTGGTCAGGCCGACGCTGTAGATCAACAGGATCGGGAAGATCGCGAAGAAGTACAGCAGAGTGATCAGCGCGCCGGCCTTGATGCCGAAATGCTGTTCCACCACGTCAGTGATGTCGGCGCCTTCGCGACCGGAGAGCACGAAGCGGGTCAGGCCGCGGTGTGCGTAGAACGTCATCGGGAAGGCCAGCAGCGCGAGGATCACCAGCGGCCAGAAGCCACCCAGACCTGCGTTGATCGGCAAAAACAGGGTACCGGCGCCGATGGCCGTCCCAAACAGTCCCAACATCCAGGTAGTGTCATGGCGATTCCAGCTCGACAGTTCGGCTGGTGCTGCCGCTTCAAAGCGTTGTTCGACGCTATTGGCCTGATCATTCATCCGGTCGGATCTCCGCATTCCGGTCACTTGCCACTCGGTCAGGACGCGTCGGAAAAAACCGACAGACATGCTCCGGCCGAAACAGGGGCGCGATTCTCCGCGATAAATGAGCAGAAGCAAAGACTTAGCTGAGGAATGGTTGTACGGAGCAGATCGGTGGATTGTCGTTTTTGGGAAAAATACTGTCGGCGCCAGATACGCCATATGTCGCTTTATGGCATGTACCGGCGCCGAATGAGCCATGGGAAAGCCCGATCAGATCGATCGGGCCAATATGAAGCCGAGGAACATGCAAAAGATGCCCAGCCCCATCAACCCCCAGATCGGGCGCATTTCTTTCCTGTTTTTGATGCGTATTTTTTCGGCCCACTCATCGTGTTCCCGTTCCAGTTGTTCCATTCTGGCTTTGGCGTCATAGGTGCTCATATGGATTTCCTTTTGGGTCATGTGTCTGAAGATTGCAAAAACGAACGCTCAAAACTTGAAAAAGACGCCTGCCAATGCCGCGCTTGCCGTCAACACGCCGGCCACCACCGCGACTGGATAAAAATACGTCTCCCACTTCAGCTTCTTCTGTTCCGCCAGAAGCTTCTGCCGCTCAGCTATCAGTTGTCGCGTTTCGTTATGCAGCCTGTCGAGTTCCAGGTTTTCACGGTTGTCCTGAAGCATTCGCCTTCCTTGGCTGATGGCAATTTCCGTCCAGGTTGGCGCTCCGTCCTGAAGAGCGCATCCCGTCCTGCTCTCTATGGTTCCGCGCTTCTCACCCCGCCGTATAGCGGATGAATCCGGCAGCACTCGTAGGCAACATCCGTAAATCCCGCAGGACGGTACGTCCATTTCCTACCGTTTTTAAACAGCCTCACCGACTGGCATTTTTCGGCTATACCGAATGACGAATTGACTGACATCCCCGTCCAGTCCCCTCGCCTGTGGAGCCATCCCATGCCCCTCGTCCGCGTCGACATCAAGAAAAACCCGGACCCGACGTTCGCCAAACGCATTGGCGAAGTGATCTACGCCGCCCTGCGCAGCGAGATCAATGTGCCGGAACACGACAATTTCCAGGTGCTGGCCGAACACGATGACCAGCACTTCGTCTATGACCCGCAATACCTGGGGATCCAGCGCAGCGACGGCATCGTGTTCATCCAGCTGACCATCAGCGAAGGCCGCACCGTGGAAATGAAACAACGGCTGTTCCAGACCATCGCGCGCAACCTCAACCAGCAACTGACCGTGCGTCAGGAAGACGTGTTCATCAATCTGGTGGAAGTGAAAAAAGAGAACTGGTCGTTCGGCAACGGCATCGCCCAGTACGTGACGTGATTCTGTGACCGCCGGCGCCGACATCACCTCCTGACGAAGCGCCCGCGCACTCCCCGCATCAGCTCCTACACTGCCTGATGCGGGGCCGCGCCAGCCATTGCCAAACTGCTCTGGAATCAGCACTCTGAACCGACTTTTGCGCCCTAAGACCGACGATCACAGGAGCCGAGCAATGCCCGCCACCGTTCTGGTACTGGTTGAAACCATCAATGACTATTTGCCGATTCTCGAGCGTCAGGGTTTTCACCTGATTCTCGCGCCGACCCCTGCCGAGCGCGCGCAAGCCATCGCCACCCACGGCGCGCGGATCGACGCGGTGCTGACCCGTGGCCCGCTGGGTTTATATGCTGAAGAGATCGCGGCCTTGCCCGCGTTGAAAATCATCTGTGTGATCGGCGCCGGTTACGAGCAGGTCGACCTGCAAGCTGCCAGCGACCGGGGTCTGACCGTCACCAACGGCGCCGGCGTCAACGCTTCATCGGTGGCCGACCACGCCATGGCGATGCTGCTGGCGCTGGTGCGTGACATTCCGCGCTGCGATGCGGCGGTGCGTCGGGGCGAATGGCCGAAGATCATGCGCCCGTCGCTGGCCGGCAAGCGTCTGGGGATTCTCGGATTGGGTGCGGTTGGCATGGCGATCGCCAAACGCGCGGGCCAGGGCTTCGACATGCAGATCAGCTACCACAACCGTCAGGTTCGCAGTGACGTGCCTTACGCGTTCTGCTCGACCCCGACCGAACTGGCCCGGGCCTCGGACTTTCTGGTGGTCGCCACGCCCGGCGGCATCGGCAGCCAGCATCTGGTGACCCGTCCGGTGCTCGATGCTTTGGGGCCCAACGGTTTTATCGTCAACATTGCCCGCGCCAGCGTGATCGCCACCGCCGACCTGATCAGCGCGCTGGAACAACGGCGAATCGCGGGGGCGGCTTTGGATGTGTTCGATCACGAACCACAAGTACCCGATGCACTGAAGGGCCTGAGCAATGTGCTTCTGACCCCGCACGTCGCCGGGCTGTCACCGGAAGCCACCCAAGGCACCGTTGAGCTGGTGGGCAAGAATCTGGTGGCGTTCTTCTCCGGGCAACCGGTGCTGACACCGCTCCAGCTACCGCCAAAACTGAACAACCAGCGCGTGCACTAAAGCACGCCGAGCAAAGTCCAAAGACGCCGGGATTCGGCGTCTGCCGAAATCAGCTCGCCGAGCAATTCGCTCAACGGCTTGTTGCCCCACTCCACTCCGCGCCGGATCAGATACGGCACCGGGCTGTGGGGCTCGGTGCGGGCCAGGTACTCGGCGATCAACAGCAATTGCCGATAAGCCTCTTCTCGACTGGCCGGTTCGCGCGGCGCTGGCGCGGCTTCGGGCGTGGCCGTGACCGACGCTTCAACCGGCGAGACCGCGACCGGCGCAGGCGGAGGTGCCGACAGTGGTTGCTGTGGGTGCATGGCGATGAACTCCTGAACGAGGGTCAGCAACGCTTGAAGGGTGTCCTGCAACGGTCCGAGCCCCGGCCCCTGATCCCCCAGATACGCATCGCACCAGCCCTCCAGACGCTGCAGGTGTTGCAGGCTCAGCAGCAGATTGCCTTGATGGCGCAGCCAGAACGCCATGGGCGTGGCCCGTACCTGTTCGATGAGTTTCTTGTGTTCGCTGCGCGCAGTTTCGGCCGACGCTTTCGCGCCTTTGGAGTCGTTGGCCTGCACCTGCTGCACCTGAATCCGCCGCCAGGTTTCGAGGGTGTAACCCTCAAAGTCGCTGTTGTGCGTGCCAAACAAAGGCACCCGGGTCAGCAGCACTTCGCTGTAGCGACGCACCAGCCACTCCAGCGGAATCGCCCGCCACGACTGGTCACCGTCGTCGGCCTGCGGGTGCAATTGTTCGGGATAGCGCTCACACAGACCGGCAATCAGCGCCAGACTGCCCGGCAGTCCATCAAGTGCCTGCAAGTGCAGCCAGGCTTCACCCAGCCAGGCGCTGAGCATCAGGTCCTTGCTGCGTTCGAGCAATAACGCGGTGGTCAGCCGCTCGACTTCCGGCCAGTTGGCCCGTTTCAGGGTCGATTGCCAGACACCCGTGGGCAGACTCGCGTCATCCTCGCGACGCAGGTCGCGCAATTGGTCGTACTCGCGCTCATAGCGTAGATCCGCACCACAGGGCGCATCGTCACTGATGGGCGCGAGCAACTGATCGATCAGGTCCGGCAACGGGGTCGAGGGCAGGCTCACAAATCCTCCTTCTGCGATCCGGTCACCTGGAACGGTGAACGCGGCGCGCGGGTCGGCAACGGCGGAATCGACAACGGCAGTTTCGAGCCCTGGCTCATCAGCGAAACGCGTACGAACATCCGGGTGAATTCGCTGGTGACGCTGTCGTTCTGCGCGGTGACCGGCAGACGCAGGCTCAGCGGAAAATCGGTGTAATCCATGCTTGGCTGGCGCTGCACCGAGAAGTGCGCGCGCATCAGGCGCAGCAGCGACCACGGCCCGCCATACTCCCAACCGGCCTCCAGATCACGCACCACCAGGTTCGGTTGCAGCGGGTCGTTGACCGGACGCTCCTTGCCGTTGCGCGCCCATCGCAAGGTCAGGCGAATCGGTTGACCAGGCATCCAGCGCAGGTTCGGCTGATCGGCGGCGGGATAGCTGATCTGCTGATTGCCGGCCAGCAAGCCCCAGGCAATCACCTGATCGGCGCCCTTCTCTTCCTCGCGATCGGTACGCCAGCGCACGTCCAGCTCGACGCCGAGAATGCCGCTCTTGTCCCGCACGAACAGCGGGGTCAGCCAGACGCTGGCCTGCTTCACCCGGTTGAGAAAATCTTCTGCCGCCAGCCGCTCCGGGGTCTGGCTCAGGACCAGTCCGGCCTGGGCCACCGGCAAGCGCTTGTCGATGATTTCCAGAAAGTGCTGAACCCGCGCCGGGTCGGCATCCTGGGCCTGCACGCCATTGGCAAACGGAAAGCGGTCGGCCAGGTATTGATTGAAATAGGTGGCCAGCTCGTTCCACGCGGTGGCCGCCTGTTGCTGTTGCAGAAACTGGCAGCGTTGCAGGGCCGATTGTTGCAACTCCACCGCGCGCATCGCCAGGGTGCCACGCCCGCCGTTCACATTGGCCGTCTGCAACATCTGCACGCAGGAGCCGGTGTCCATTTCAATGAAATCACGGCTGACCAGTTGTTCGATCTGCGCCGGCGAACTGGCCGGGTTCGACTCCTTGTACTTGAGCAAGTCATCGTTCAGCGCGCTGAACTGGGTCACGCGCTCGTAGTCGAGCGCCGACAGATTGCCCTGCTGGGTCTTCAACCATTCCAGGGCCGGGGCACGACGCTCAATGATGCCGAGCATGGTGTTGAATTGCTGCTTGAGACTCAGCTTCAGCTCCTGCACGTCGCTGGCGCCGTAGAGTTGCAAACCGAGGTTTTTCGAACCGTCCCACTGGCTGATTTCCGTACGGCCTCCGAACAACGGCTGCTCGGTAATCTCATTCAGACCGCCGACAATCTGCGCCATGGCGCGGCGGTTCAACGCACCCTGCAAAAGCGCCGCCAGATCGGCACGATGCACCTCGACAAAAGCCTTTTGCAGGTTCATTGCCTGCACGGCCTGCACGTTGAACACCTCGTAGGGATGAGTCTGGTCATCGTGATCCTTGAGACTCAACCACATCGCCTGCGCGGCGGCGGTTTCGGCCGCTTTCAGCAATGCGTCGCGATAGTCCGGCGGAATCCGCGGCAGCTCTTCGGCGACGTAGCTCTTATAGCTGGCGAAATAATTCAGTGACTCATTAAGGTCATCACTGTCCACGGTCTGGCCTTGCCGGTTGACGCTGTCCTGGCTCGCCCGTAGCGCAATCGAAACGAAGTCGCGCTTGAACAGCGCCTGCACGGCATTGTCGAGCTTGACGACCTGATCCTGCAGCGCCAGTTGCCCGCTGCCCTGCTGCACCAGCAAATTGCCCCGCGAACCCACCTGGGCGATCCATTGATCGCGAAAACTCTGCTGCAACTTGCCGGCCTGTGCATCGAGCTGCTGTTCGACCGTCGGGCCCAGCAATGAACTCTTGCGCACCTTGTCGAGAAACTCGCGATAACCCAGCACCAGCTCCTGGCCCTTGCCGCGACTCCAGGTCGAGTTGGTCAGGGCAATCGCCGCATGCAGGTCATCGATCAGCGCTCGCAGCTCTTCCAGTTCGGGCAGGCTGTTGCCACTGCCGGCTTCAAGTTGTTCCAGGTGCAATTTCAGGTAGCCGGCCTTGCTGACGAAGTTGTCCGCCAGAAAATACTGATCGAGCCAGCGCTCCATCAGCCCGGTGAAATTGCTCACGATCAGCGGTCGTTCAACGCTCAGATCCAGCGCCTGCAAGTCGCCGCCATCACTGGCCACGAGCAGCCGGTTGTAGTAGGCGGCGTGGGGCAAAGTGCCGGCGTTGAGGTTCAGCGACAGCGCGCTGTTGCTCAGTTGCGCCAGATCCTCCAGTGGCGCCCGCTGATTGTTCTGCACCTGGGCGAACAACTGGTTCTGTTGTTCCAGACGCAAGGCTCGCTCGACCAGATCCGTAGCCTTCTGATAATTCTGCCACTGCGCCGGGTCTTCGCTTTCGACGCTGGTGCGCCGGTCGGTTTCGCGGATCGCCTTGATTTTCGCCAGCTCCGCGACCAGCAGTTCGTGCAGCGGTTGCAGCATGTGGCGCTGAGTCGACCTGAACACTTCCTGTTCGAGTCGCACGTCCAGCGAGGAAAACCACGACGTCGGAAAGGCCAGCGAAACGTAGTGCCAGTGCGGCGCCCGCTCCAGCACCCGCCAGAAATTCTGCACGTTGCGCCGGGTCGGCTCGACCCGATGTTCGTCGTCGATGACTGCCACGTAATTCTTCTGCGCGCCGTGCAGCAGCCGCGCCAGTTCATGGGCATCCTTGACCGACGCCTGCCAGACCCAGAGCATCGCCACTGCCCACCCCACGCCGATCACCAGCGCCACCCCGGCGGTCACTCGCTGCCAGCGCTGACGCAGGCGCAACAGTCGCGGCACACCCTGGGCCAGTCCGCGTTCGCCGACTATCCGCTGGCGCCACAATTGACGGACAAACGCACTTTGCTGCAGGCCGCTGTCATCGGCAGAAAAACCATCCAGCGCATCCTCGGCCGGCTGATTGGCCGTCAGGTAAACCCCACGAAAACACGGTGCCTCGCCCTGGGCGTTGCCTTGAAACACCGGTTCAAGGACGTTCTGCAAACCACGGCGCAGGGTTTCCAGACGCTCTGGCAAGGCGTACAGGTCAGCACTCAGCTGCCCGGACAAGGTGCCGATTTCGATCACCGCTTCCGCCACCGCACGATGCAACCGATCCAGCGCCTGATCGCTCCATTGCCCCTGCCACACCGCATCGCGCGCATAGGGCGACGACCAGCCCAAGGTGCGATCGCGAGCCTCGTCCGGCAAGGCGCTGATCAGTTCCTGAAATCCCGGCAGTTCTTCCAGCCCGGTGATGACCACGTACACCGGCAGGCTCAGACCAAAACGCTGCAACAGATCGATAAAACGCCGACGTGCCGCCAGTCCCAGTTGCGTGGCCTGTTCCAGATTGCTCAACCGACTGACCGGCACCGTCCAGATCACCCCGTCCAGCGGACGCTTGCTGCGCAGGCGCAGGATCAACCCCAGCAGACGCCACCAGCCACCGCGTTGCAGGTGCATGCCTTCTTCCGGCAGAAACAGCGCCTGCGGCACCACCAGCACCGCGCCTTCGGAATCGGACCACCAGCGACCGAACCACGCCGGTTTGTCGGTGGGCTGCAGACGCCATTGAGTGGCGAGTTGGGTGCCCTGGGTCTCATCGCCGAGCATCAGCAGCCACGGCATCTGATACCGGTCGTGGGCGCCCTGCTCCTGCTCCATGTGCCGCACGGCAGCGTAGAAACTGCGGATCGCCGCACCGCTCTGAGTGCGCAGCCACCACACCGCTACCGCGATGATCACCAGCAGCAGAAGAATGGCGACCACCCAGGCCACGATCGTCAGGGTACTCATGAGTCTTGCTCCGGCGCCGTCAGCGTGTCGGGCGCCTGCAACACCGGCTCGAGTTCCTGACGGATGTCGCGCCACAGAAATTGCCCGAGCCCTGTCAGCAGCAGAATCATCGCCAGAATGCCCAGCGCCAGACGAAAGCCGTCGGGCAACGCCGTGCGCACCGGCAACTGCAAGGGTGTCGCCAGCGAAGGCTGTACCAGTCGCTGGCTGACAGCCGCGTAATCGGCCTCGTCCTGCCAGGCAAACATGAACAGGGCCCGCCGCCATTTTTCCCGTTGCACCTGGCCCAGCTCACCGCGCAGGCGTCCGTGGAAACCGAGGATCAGGCACTGCAAATAGACGTTGGCCAGATCGCGGGTGGTGGGCTGTTGCTCATCGAGCAAGGTCTGGATCGCCGCCGGCACTTGCTCGCCGGCCTGACGGCTGGAATACAGCCGCGACTCCAGGGGTTTTTCCTGCCAGGCACTCTGGCCCGGCCACGGGCTGAACAGCAGGGTTTCATCGACCAGCGCGACAAAGGCATACACCAGCGCCTTGACCTGCTCGGTCGCCGAATCGCCGACCCGGGCAAACGCGGTGCGCCACAGCCGTTGCGAAGCCTGGGTCGAGAGTTCGACCACGGTTTCGACCAGCGCCGCCTCGTCCTCGCTGTCCTTGGGCAACTGGCTCCAGTCCTGCGACCACTGCTGCCAGGTCTCGCGGAACGCACTGCTCAGCGGAGCGTCCTGCAACCCGAGGCTTGCGGCACTTCCTTGCGACATACGACGTTCCTTGTGTGGTCAGGCACGTTCACTGTTCTGGGCGACAAACAACACCACTTGCCACGGACTGCTGGTCAGTTTGGTGGCTGGCGCGGCGATCATCAGCGGCAGTTGCGCGTCGAACCAGCTACCTTCGGCGGTCACCACGAACAGCCGGGTGTCGTCGCCGACGCTGTAAGCCACCTGCTCGCTTCGGCTCATGGCCTGATGCGTCAGACCGCTCATGCGTTGGCGGCTGAGCAACGCGATGTGCGGCGCCGAAGCGATGATCGCGCCGCGCAGCCATTCGCCGGCGGCCTGCTCGCTGGCACCGTTGGGCATGCGCAGGCCGATGACCAGACGCTGGCTCGGTTGCTCGTCCGGCAACTGAATGGAAAAACTCTGCTCGCCGCGCTCGAACGCGATGCTGCGATAACCGGCGCGGATCAGTTCCAGAGTGTTTTCCAGCCAGTCGAGCAGCGGTTCGTAACCGCGCTGCAATTCGAGAAAATCCAGTGGCGCAAAAGCCGGTACACCCGCCAGCGGATCCAGCGCCGACCACGCGCCAGCAAGTCCCAGCAGTTGCACATAAAGGCTTTGCGGATGAGCGACACGACTGATCAGCGCCCCTTCCACTTCCGGCAAGCGCGCCCACAGCGCCGTCATCTGCCGACGGATTTCCAGCGCGTCATCCTGATTGCCGGCCTGTTGCGCCTGACGCAATCGCCCGCCAAGAAACAGACACTTCTCCCGCGCCCGCGCACAGAGCCCGGCCACTCGCCGACCCAAGGGGGATTCCGGCAGCAGGACCGGTGTCGGCGGCGTGTACGGCAACGGCAGAAAACCGCCGCCCTCCTTGCGGATTTTCAGCAGCGGCAGGCAGATTGAATCCGCTTTGTTGAGTTGCGTACACAGCCGTGGATTGGGACGCCACACCGTGATCGATTCAGGAAATTCGCCGCTGGTGAGATCCGGCAATGCCTCACCGACCACCGATTGCAGACGCCCCTTGAGTGGCAGCAACTGACCGGCGCGCCACAGCGGACTGATCGCCAGATAAACCGTCACCGTCGCATCGTCCGTGGCGTCAATCGCCGGGCCGACATCCAGTTCCAGCGTCGGATCGACGCCGACTTGCAGATTGACCGGCAGACCGTCCGGCATCGTCCCTTGCAACGACAGCACCCGCACTACTCCGGCGCTCATCGCCGACGGGTCGAACTCCATGTGACTGACGCCGAAAAACCACGGGTTGCACGCCTGGGCCAGATGCGCACCGAGCGCCTCGGCCCGCAGGCCCTGTAACTGAAAGTGCTGTGGCAGCAATTGCATGCCTTCATGCCAGCAGACCGCGTCAGGTAGCAGACTCATACGACTCCCTTCGACTGCACCGCGAACCGGCGGCGGACGGTGTGTTTCAGTTTCCCTTGCTGACCAGGCTCATCTCGCGACTGTCGAACTTGAGCCATGCGTCGCTCTGATCGTCCAGCCGCAGGCGGTGCGCTCCGGGAGTGTTATAGCTGGCGAAGACCAAAAGTCCAGCCGCCCGCTTGCCCCCCAAAGGGAACGGCTGGCGGTCGATGAATTGCCCCGGCACCAGCTCCAGCCCCCACACGCTCATCAGCTGACGATAGTCGCGCTGATACTGCTCGCGCTCGGCAAACCACTGGCGGGCACTGATGCCCGACAGTTGCTTGAGCAGATCCGGATCGTTGACCGCGATGAAATCCACGGCGATCGGGGTGTCGTCATTGGCCTTGGGTGCGACGTCGAGAGTCAGGCTGTCGAGATCGACTTTCGGCCCGAAAAACGAACAGCCGGCGAGCAGCGCAAACCCAATCGTTAGAAAAAGTCGTGCAGACAAAATGAATTTTCCTTTTCACCAATCAGTCCAAAAAAGTTTTTCGCTTGCATTTTTATAGACCTGTTCTAGCGTCTTGGGTAGTTCGGTTCCTACAGCCGAATGAGGAAGGTTTGTCAAAGGAACGACAGGTCATCTGCCACCCTTTCTAACCTGTGGTCCAGCAAGGGAAAGCGATGAACGGGCCTCCCCGATGCATTGCGCCCGCTCATCGCATCGGAGTCCGCCGACATGGCAGAAAGTACCCAGCACAAGCTCGACCGGGTTCGCCCGCCCCGAGTGCAAATCACCTATGACGTCGAAATCGGCAACGCTATCGAGAAAAAGGAATTGCCGCTGGTGGTCGGCATCCTGGCCGACCTCTCGGGCAAGCCGCTCGAACCATTGGCAAAACTGACCGAACGCCGTTTCACCGAAATCGACCGCGACAACTTCAACGACGTCCTCGCCTCTATCGCTCCCCGCGCCACGTTGCAAGTCAACAACACCCTCAGCGGCGACGACAGCAAGCTCAACATCGAACTCAACTTCAAGCACATCGACGACTTCGACCCGGTCAAGGTGGTGGAGCAGGTCACCCCGCTGCGGCGCCTGTTCGAAGCCCGCCAGCGTCTGCGCGACCTGCTGACCAAACTCGACGGCAACGACGATCTCGACAAGCTGCTGCGCGACGTGATCGCCAATACCGAAGGCCTGCAAGAGATCAAGTCGGCCCGCCCGGACACCGCTGTCCCGGCCGCTGATACCGAAGCTCCGGCCGAACCGCAAGCCTGATCGTCCACCTGACCGAGGAAGAATTCGCCATGCCCGCCGCCGCCCAGAATCAAGCCAGCGAAAATGCTGCTGCCGAGACTTTATCCCTGCTCGATCGAATCATCGCCGAGGGCCGCATGGCCCATGACGACAGCCAGCAGGACTACGCCCGCGACATGCTCGCGGAATTCGCCACCCAGGTGCTCGACGAAGGCATGGCCATCGACAAGGACACCGTGGCGATGATCAACGACCGCATCAGCCAGATCGACGAGCTGATCAGCGCCCAGCTCAACGAAGTGCTGCACCACCCGGACCTGCAAAAACTCGAAGCGTCCTGGCGTGGCCTGCACATGCTGGTGCAGAACACCGAAACCAGCACCCGGTTGAAACTGCGCCTGCTCAACGTGACCCAGAAGGAGCTGCAGAACGATCTGGAAAAAGCCGTCGAGTTCGACCAGAGCGCGCTGTTCAAAAAGATCTACGAAGAGGAATACGGCACCTTCGGTGGCCACCCGTTCAGCCTGCTGGTGGGTGACTACACTTTCGGCCGGCACCCGCAGGACATCGGCCTGCTGGAGAAACTGTCGAACGTTGCCGCCGCTGCCCACGCGCCCTTCATCGCTGCCGCCAGCCCGCGTCTGTTCGACATGAACAGCTTCACCGAACTGGCCGTGCCGCGTGACCTGTCAAAAGTGTTCGAGAGCCAGGAGCTGATCAAGTGGCGCTCGTTCCGTGAAAGCGAAGACTCGCGTTACGTCTCGCTGGTGCTGCCGCACTTCCTGCTGCGCCTGCCTTACGGCCCGGACACCTCGCCGGTGGAAGGCATCAACTACGTCGAGGACACCAACGGCACCGACCACAGCAAATACCTGTGGGGCAACGCCGCGTGGGCGCTGTCGCAACGCATCACCGAAGCCTTTGCCAAATACGGCTGGTGCGCGGCGATCCGTGGCGCTGAAGGCGGCGGCGCTGTCGAAGGCTTGCCGGCGCACACCTTCCGCACCAGCTCCGGTGATCTGTCGCTCAAATGCCCGACCGAAGTGGCGATCACCGACCGCCGCGAGAAGGAACTCAACGACCTCGGCTTCATCGCCCTGTGCCACAAAAAGAACAGCGACATCGCGGTGTTCTTCGGCGGCCAGACCACCAACAAATCCAAGGTCTACAACACCAACGAGGCCAATGCCAACGCACGGATCTCGGCGATGCTGCCGTACGTGCTCGCGGCGTCGCGATTCGCCCACTACCTGAAGGTGATCATGCGCGACAAGGTCGGCAGCTTCATGACCCGCGACAACGTGCAGACCTACCTCAACAACTGGATCGCCGACTACGTGCTGATCAACGACAACGCACCGCAGGAAATCAAGGCGCAGTACCCGTTGCGTGAAGCGCGGGTGGACGTCACCGAAGTCGCCGGCAAGCCCGGTGCCTATCGCGCGACAGTATTCCTGCGGCCGCACTTCCAGCTCGAAGAGCTGACCGCGTCGATCCGCCTGGTCGCGACCCTTCCGCCACCGGTAGCCGCCTGACCAGTACACGCCCGCAGGATCCCTTGCGGGCGTTTCCCTGTTTGCCTGGCACGACACCTTTCAGGAGTTTCAAGCGATGGATGCAATCATTCTCGACCTCGGCGGCGACATCAAAGGCGACAGTTTGCTCGAGGGTTTCGCGGACAAGATCGAAGTCATGTCCTACAGCCACAACGTGGCGATGCAAGTCACCAACGACGTCAGCAACTCGGAGCGCACCTCCGGCAAACCCCATGTCGGCGAGTTCACCCTGACCAAATTCGTCGACACGTCCACACCGTCGCTCAACGAATACTGCTGCGCCGGCAAACCGATCCCGGAAGCCAAGATCACCATCGGCCGCAACGCCGCCGAAGGCAGCGGGCAACTGCTGCCGTTCATCGTCTACACCCTGACCAACGTGGTGATTTCCAACGTCAGCGTCAGTGGCGGTACCGGCGGCAAACCGGTGGAAACCCTGTCCCTGAACTTCACCAAGATCAAATGGGAGCTCACCGCGCAGAAAGACGACGGCACCAAGGAAGGCACGGCTGCCTCGACCTGGGACATGGCCGCCAACAAGCTCGTCAGCTAACCCGGCGGCGCGGCCATGGCAGGCACCGGCTTACTTCCACCGCTTTTCGAACGCCTCGCCTCGAGCGAGAGCGACGGGGCGCGGGAGTTCGATCGGCAGGATTTGCTTGACTCGGTGTACACCGAGCTCGGGCGCCTGTTCAACACCCGCCGTGGCCCGCGCACCCTGACCTCCCCGCCCAGCGTCATCGACTACGGCATCGCCGACTGGAGCGCCCTGCAACAGCAGCGCAGCGATGACCGGCGTCGGCTGGCGCGGGATATCCGTGAAGCGGTCACCCATTTCGAACCGCGCCTGCTGCTGGGCGAGGTTCAGGTCAATCCCCTCCCCGAACAGCCACAACGATTAAGCATCCGCCTGCTCGGCGAGTTGCGCAGCAGCCAGCAACACTGGCCGGTGGCGTTTGTCATCGAGCCCGGCAACGAAGGGCTGGAGGTGCGCCATGAGCGACTCGATTGACCCGCAACTGCTCGACTACTACCAGCGCGAACTGACCTGGCTGCGACATGCTGGCGGACAGTTTGCCGAGCGTTATCCGAAAGTCGCGCGACGTCTGGAACTGTCCCCCGGCGAATGCCCCGACCCGCACGTCGAACGCTTGCTCGAAGGATTCGCCCTGCTCGCCGCACGCCTGCAACGACGGCTGGATGACGACTACGCCGAATTCAGCGACGCGCTGCTCGAACAGCTTTATCCCCTGGCCATGCGCCCGCTGCCGTCGTGCGCGATCGTGCAGTTCGAACCGGATCCGAGCAAAGGCAACCTCGACGGCGGCTATCCCCTGCCCCGGGATACGCCGCTGTTCGTCACCACCGGCAAAGGCGAAAGCATTCATTTTCGCACCAGTGCCGCCGTGCGATTGTGGCCGGTCGAAATCAGCGAAGCCCTGTTGCTGGGCAGCGATGAAGCGCAGGCGCTGACCGGTGTGGCGCAGTCCCGCTCGGCGTTGCGCCTGAGTCTGCGTTGCCTCGGCGACAGTCAGTGGTCGGAACTTGGCATCGAACAGCTGCGCATTCACCTGGCCGCGTCACCGGTGGTCAACGCCAGCCTCTATGACCTGCTCGGCGCCCACGCCGTGCAGGTGCTGGCCGGCTCGCCGGGGAACATTCCCGCCGGCGTCAAAGGCCTGCCGAAGATCGTCGGTTTCGCCGACGACGAAGTGCTGCTGCCGGACGAAGACGGCGTGCATCCGGGCATGCGTCTGCTGGCCGAGTACTTCGCGTTCCCGGACAAATTCCACTTCTTTGATCTGCCACTGTCCGGCGTGTCCAGCGACAGCCAGACGTTGTATCTGTACATCGTTTTTGATCGGGCTCCGGCCGGTCGCCTGCATTTGCAGGCCAGCGATATCGCCCTCGGCTGCGCGCCGGTGATCAACCTGTTCCCGCGCACCTCGGAGCCACTGCGCCCGGACGGCACCCGCAGCGAGTATCGACTGGTCGCCGACAGCCACCGGGAAAACAGCGTCGAAATCCACAGTATCCGCAGCGTGCGCGCCAGTTCCGCCAGCGGTGTGCAGCGGCTGCCGGCGTATTTCGGCAGCCAGCACAGCAGCGGTGACCGGCAACGTTACTGGCATGCGCGACGGGTCAACGGACAGACGCCGAACCGGCTCGGCAGCGACCTTCTGGTCAGCGTCGTCGACACCCGTTTCGAACCGCAGACCGACCTGCCCGATTACAGCCTCACCGCCGAACTGCTCTGCACCAATCGGCATCTGGCCCAGAGCCTGCCCGCCGGTACGCCGCTGGGTTTCGAACGGCCGGGCCCGGTGGCGTGGGCACGCCTGCGCAATCCACCGAGCCCGCAAAGCCTGCCGCGACTGAATGGTGATTCGCGCTGGCGGCTGGTCTCACAACTGACCCTCAATCATCTATCGCTGGTCGAAGGGCCGCAGGCGCTGGATGCGCTGAAGGAAATCCTGACCCTGCACAATCTGCGCGATGAGGCCAGCGCCCTGCGTCAGATCGAAGGTTTGCTGAGCCTGGGTTGCGAGCGGGTGATCGGCCATGTCGGCGCCGATGCCTGGCGCGGCTGGCGCAACGGACTTGAAGTGCAGTTACAGCTCGACCCGCAGCATTTCGTCGGCAGCAGCGCGGTGTTGTTTTCAGCGGTGCTCGCGCAATTCTTTTCGGTGTACGCCACGGCCAATCGCTTTGTGCGCACGGTGCTCATGCAGGCAGACAAGGAGGTCAAGGCATGGCAACCCCAAGCCGGCATGCCCCTGTCGCTCTGACCCTGAGCCAACGCCTGCGCCGCGATCCGCAGGCGTTCGAGTGGTTGCAGGCGTTGCTGTTGCTGGAGCGCGAACAGCCGCAGGCCGACGCGCTCGGTTCGGGCACATCCCCTCAGGCCGAAGCGTTGAAACTGCGCGGGCCGCTGACGCCGTTGTTCGCCGCCAGCCAGATCGAAAGCCTGGAGGAGAATCCCGGTGAACCGCTGACCCTGAACTCGCCGATGTTCGGCCTCGGCGGCCCCGACGGCCCGCTGCCTTACGCCTATCAGGAATGGCTGCAACAACGGGCACGGGCCAAAGATCACGCGCCCGCCGAGTTCCTCGACCTGTTCCAGCATCGGTTGCTCAGCCTGCTGTACAAGGTGATGCGCAAACACCGGATCGCCCTCGGTTTCACCACGCCCGGCGCCTCGCCGGTGCAGGCGCAACTGCGGGCGCTGACCGGGTTGCTGCCAAAATCCTTGCAGGAACGCCAGGCGATTCCCGACTGCGCCGTTCTGGCCTGCACGGCGTTGTACGCCGATGGCCGCCGGTCGTTGGCGGGGTTCGCGGCGATTGTCAGCGAGCAGTTTTCCGTGGCGGTGGAACTGAGCGCCCATGAAGGGGCGTGGCGTGAGATTCCACGTGCCAGCCGCAGCGTCATGAAGGCTGGCGGACGCAATCTGCAACTCGGCCGCAGCGCTGTCGCCGGGACTCGGGTCTGGGATGAACATGCCGGCATTCGTCTGACGCTGGGGCCGCTGCCATCGACGCAGGCCGCGCGCTTCTTGCCGGACGGCGAAGCGCATCCGGCACTGGCCAGCCTGGCAGCGTTGTATTTCGGCCCTGATCTGGACGTGAAACTGGTGCTGCTGGTGCGCGGCGCCGGGCCACTGCAACTCGGTCGACAATCCCCGGCCCTGCTGAACTGGAACGGTGGCCTGCAACGTCAGACCAGCCTGACCGTGCAACGGATCGAAACCCGCCTGCGTCAGCTGGAGATCACCTGAAATGGAACTGGCCAGCCTGATCGGACGCCTCAACCCGGACAACCGCCGCGCCCTTGAACGTGCCGCGCAACGGTGCTTGCAGCGCGGGCATCACTTTGTCGAGATCGAGCATTTGTTGCTGGAATTGCTGGATATCGAGGGCGGCGATTTTGCGTTTCTGCTGCCGCGTTTTGGGTTGGAACGGGATGCGCTGACGGCAGAGATCAACAAGGCGCTTGACCTGTTCAAGGCTGGCAGCACGCGCACGCCGGCATTGTCATCGCACACGTTGGGGTTGCTGGAAGACGCGATGGTGCAGGCCAGTGTGTTGGGCATCGACAGCATTCGTTCCGGACTGCTTTTATTGGCGTTGATCGACCGTGACGAGCGCCGCAGCCTGCTGCTCAACAGTGCGTCGACATTGTTGCGAATTCCCAAAGAAGCCCTGCGCGCAAATCTGCTGGAGTGGACGGAAAACTCTCGCGAGCACGTTGGCCCGCGCTCCGTATCTTCGGGGAGTCCAACGCCACGGCAAGACTCGGTGCTCGATCAATACACCCAGGACCTGACCGCCGACGCCCATGCCGGGCGCATCGACCCGATCGTCGGTCGCGATGGCGAGATTCGTCAGTGCATCGACATTCTTTTAAGACGTCGGCAGAACAATCCGATTCTGGTCGGCGCACCCGGCGTCGGCAAAACCGCCGTAGTCGAAGGCCTGGCGCTGCGCATCGCCGCCGGGGACGTGCCGCCGTCGTTGCAGGAAGTCAGTTTGCGGGTGCTCGATCTCGGTCTGTTGCAGGCCGGGGCCGGGGTCAAAGGCGAGTTCGAACAGCGGCTCAAAGGGGTGATCGACGCGGTTCGCAGCGCCGACAAACCGATCATCCTGTTTATCGACGAGGCCCACACACTGATCGGCGCTGGCGGTGCCGAAGGTGGCAGCGATGCGGCCAACCTGTTGAAACCGGCGCTGGCTCGCGGCGAACTGCGTACCCTCGCTGCCACAACATGGATGGAATACAAAAAATATTTCGAGAAAGACCCGGCCCTCGCCCGCCGTTTTCAACTGGTGCAGGTGGAAGAACCGGATGAAATCACCGCCGTGGAAATGCTCCGTGGCGTCGCCGCCAAACTCGAACAGCATCACGGCGTGCAGGTGCTGGATGCCGCGATCCATGAAGCGGTGAAACTCTCGCACCGCTATATCTCTGGCCGCCAGTTGCCGGACAAAGCCATCAGCGTCCTCGACACCGCCTGCGCCCGGGTCGCCCTAGGCCAGCACGACGTACCGCCGCCGCTGGAGAGCCTGCGCCATCGTCAGCAAAGCCTCAAGGAAGAAGTCGAACGCCTGCGTCGGGAACAGGCCACGGGACTTGATCACCGCGAGCGCATCACCCTGCTGGAAAGCGAATCGAAGACCAACGTCCAGGCCATCCGCGAACTGGAAACCCGTTGGGGCGAAGAGCGCGTCGCCGTGCGCGAACTGCTCGACACCCGTCGCGAGTTGCTGGCGTTGAGCGAAAGCGCCGACAGCGACAAACCCGACGAAGCCATCGACAGCCGCATCGATCACCTCGCCGCCGAACTGCTGCGCCTGGAAGCCGGCCTCGATGCGATTCGCCAGGACGATCCGCTGGTGCCCGAACAGGTCGACGGCAAAACCGTCGCCGCCGTGATCGCCGGCTGGACCGGCATTCCCGTCGGTAAAATGCTCGCCGATGAAGCCCACGCCGTGCGCACCCTCGGCACGCGCATGGGCCAACGTGTGATGGGCCAGCGAACCGCGCTCAACACCATCGCCCAGCGTTTGCAAGCCTATCGCGCGGGGCTTACCGATCCGCAAAAACCGGTCGGCGTGTTTCTGCTGGTCGGCCCCACGGGCGTTGGCAAAACCGAAACCGCGTACGCGCTGGCCGATGCCTTGTACGGCGGCGAACGCAATCTGATCAGCATCAATCTTTCGGAATATCAGGAAGCGCACACCGTCAGCCAGCTCAAGGGCGCACCACCCGGTTACGTCGGTTACGGAAGTGGCGGCGTGCTGACCGAAGCCGTGCGGCGCAAACCCTATTCGGTGGTGTTGCTGGATGAAATCGAGAAGGCGCATCCGGATGTTCTGGAAGCCTTCTACAACGTCTTCGACAAGGGCTTGATGGAAGACGGCACCGGGCTGGTGGTGGATTTCAAGAACACCGTGATGCTCGCCACCAGCAATGTCGGCGCTGAGCTTTTACTCGACACGCCGGTTGCACAACTTGGTTCCGAGGCGTTCAACGAAGCGCTGCACAAAGTCCTGCTGCAAGCCTTCCGCCCGGCGTTTCTGGCGCGCATGACGGTGGTTGCGTATCGACCGCTGGATGAGGCGACGCTGGAAGGGATTGTGCTGGCGAAACTGGAGAAATTGCGTGGTCGCTACAAGGCAGCGACCGGCAAGCAGTTCGAGTTTGATTCGGGAATCGTCAAAGCGGTACTCGCCAAATGCAGCGCGGCGGGGGCTCGGGATGTCGAGAACGTGTTGATGACGCAGGTGACAGGGAAATTGGCGGAGTGGGTGTTGGAGTAGTCGCATGCAGGTGTGACACCTTCCGAATGCGCATGGCAGAAACCAGGAGGCATCATGAGCTATGAAGCTATCTGCAAAAAGATCGAAGGACATGGTGAGGGCGTCCACAACTTCGGCCAGTCCCGCTTTCTTTTACTCGTCGCCGAAAACGGAGCCGGCATATGTCGCGGTCTCAGTACCGCGTGGTTGATCGCCAGAAAAAAAGGCAAAGACTACCTCAAGGAAATCGTAGAACCGACGGAGACAACCGGTCTGCTGCATGAGAAAAAGACGGCGAACGAGGCTTCAGACTTCCAGTCGGCATACGTCGACATCAGTGGCGACACACCCGATTCCCCCTCTCAGGCCACCCTTGACGCATTGGTGACTGGCGGGGTGGGGAAGCTGGGGGAGAAAAAAGCGGAAGCCTATCAGGGATTCGCCACCGCCGGAGAGGCCATCGCTTCGTTCGTGCTGACCTCCTCCTGCCGATATTTCATCTTGTCTATCAAAGGCACACTGGGTGGGCATTCTGTAGCCTTTCACCGACCCTGGGTATTCTTTGGAAAAGGCAGCAGCTGTGTTTTTTTCGATCCAAACTTCGGCGAATTCAAACTGGAGGGAACCCAAGGCATAACCCTCTGCCTGGATGCTGTTGCTGCTGCTTATAGCCAGGGCTTGTCGACGGGTTACCGGATATGGGGGTTCGGCTGACATCGAATCGGGATTGCACGGTTCCTATCCGCCAATACTTTCAGCTCACTTCCAAAGGGCTAGCCATGACCACTTTTTCAGACCTGTGCACGGCAGAGTTGTCCAAGGCACAACATGACAGTAATCACGTTGGAGGCGTCTGTAGAGTCAATCAGAACGACAGCTATCTGGTCACCTTTCACAACAATGGCTATGACACGGCCGCCTCGCCTCCCACCATGGGTGAAACGGTGCTGCAACTCGATCCCGCGCCCCGTATCCCGTCGGTGAGGGCCACCCTGAAAAAAGAGGTGGAAGACACCTACGAACATCCCGCCAAAAGAGAGCATCGCTATTGGGAAACGATGGTCGAAATCGCCGAGTCCGGACGAATGAGCTATGAACATGAGGCACTCATTCTGCACCGGGAAAGATTGCGTTATGGACTGGACAATTACGAAGGCGCAGTTAAAAAAATCAAGGAACAGCAACTGGCCAACGTCAAAGGCAAGCGGGCGATTGCCGCACAGGAAATGGAAAAAAGATATGACCCGGTAGCGCATTCGAAAATGACCTCGGGTATCGCCGAAGAACAGTACATTGCATTGCAGAAACGCTCATTGACCTATCCGCATGAATACGCGTCGCCGAGAGTGGAAAACACAGCGGGTGGGCACGCAGAAGAAAACTTCATTCGTGCCTGGAGTGCCCTGTGCATGCACATCCCCGAAAAAATCACGAATATCGAGCTCTACATCACGCGTATGCCTTGCCCAGACGTGTCTTCCGGATTCTGGCTTGGCGCACACCTCTACAACGAAGGCTGCATGGGCAAACTGGCAAAACTGATAACGACGGCGGATGAAGCAATCAGATGGCAAATCACCTATAGCCAGACATTGAATGGGGCTGACCAGGCTTTTTCTCAATCTTTGTCACGGCACTTTCCCGAAGACAGAGTCACTTTTCTGGTCCATGGGGCATAGGCGGTGTTGACCCGGCACATAGATGCCATAACCACTCACGCTATGGATAAGGCTCGTCCATGAGAATTGGAAGTTTCAACGTCGAAAAGAATGGAAAATCCTCAACACTGGACAAGCAGACGCAGGTCGACGTGTTTCTGTACAACTGCTGCTCCAGTAACTACTGGAATGCAGACATCGTTTTCCTTTGTGAAATACATTCTGCGCAAATCGACAACTATCGAAAAAATCTCGCGGCCATTTACCCCTTCTACAGTGTCTACGCCTTCACGGGCGGTTACTCGAACGCTTACATCGTCATGGTCAAAGGCTTCGAGCAGTTGCAGGTCATTAGTCAGGGCAGTCTTTTTACGCTCAACAGAGATCTGATTGCCGTGGAAGCTCATGGCGTTAGCGGTTACACCGGTTATGTTTTCCTCGCACACTTCAAGTCCGGACAGAACGGCGTCACCAAAAGTCAGCTCAAGTCCTGCACTGCACTAGGCGGAAAATGGGTGGCGACCGGTGACCTGAATCTCGACTACAAGAATGTCGGGCAACTCGACACTGCAGGTCTTGCGTATGAATGCTGGGGCGGTCTGCAAACCCAGGGCAAAGGAGGAATTCTCGACTGGGTGCTGGCATCCGCTGATGTGACAGTCAAACCCGTCGACCTGACCGGGCTTGCCCATGTATTCGATATGTCCGGCCCGGATCACCGGCCGATTCTTTTTGATGTCACGGGTTGAAATACCGCCTTGCACATTCATGGAGGATGATTGATGCCCCGCTCGACCGACAGCACCACCACCCTATCCCTCACCGCCACTTCGCTGTCGGTGCTTTATCCTGAGTCGCTGTTCGGCGACGAAGCCCTCAATGTACTGGGTTCACAGATCCTCAACGGCGTCAACGACGGTACCTCCCTCACCCTGACCAGCGCCATCGCCACCCACGTCACCACCACCCTGTACAACGACGCACAGCTACGTCCCTTCGACGCACTGGTCGCCGAGATCCGTCAGCTCCCCGCCGACGCAACCGCCGAGCGCTATCAGCTTTTATTAAGACCATGGCTCTGGTGGCTGACCCTGGCCAGCAACAACCGGGTATTCCAGAACCTCGCCACCTCCGACATCGTCACCACGATCTTCAAGGCCCACGGTTTCACCGATTTCAAACTCTCGCTGACCGGCAGCTACACCCCCCGCGAATACTGCGTGCAGTACGGCGAAACCGATTTCGCTTTCGTCTCGCGCTTGCTGGAAGAAGAAGGCATCTTCTGGTTTTTCACCCACGACGAGGGCAAGCACACGCTGGTGCTGGGCGACAGCAACGACGCCTTCGTACAGATCCCCAACGGGCCGAAGGTCAAGTATCTGGGCCAGCAATTGGGTGAGCGCGAGTTGCATGGCATTCGCTCGGGCCAGGTGTGTCTGCAAGCGGTGGCCGGGGTGTATAAGGCAACGGATTACGAGTTCACCACACCGACCACTTCGCTCTACGGCCAGGCCGAAGCCGTGGCCGGGCCACGTTCAATCTATGAGCATCCCGGCGGCTACAACGCCAAGGCTCGCGGCGATGCGCTGACCAAGCAGCGGGTCGACGGGCTGCGCAGTGAAGAGAAGCGTTTCGTTGGCGAGAGCGACTGCCGCTGGCTGATTCCGGGACATTGGTTCACCCTCGACGGCCACGAAGATGCGACCCTGAACATCGATTGGGTCGTCACGCGGGTGACCCACGATGCCAGCCACGAAAGCTATCGCAATCGCTTCGAGGCGGTCCCCAAGGCCACGCCATTTCGTCCGCAACGCCTCACGCCAAAACCGCGCATGCATCCGCAGACCGCCATCGTGGTTGGCAAGTCCGGCGAAGAAATCTGGACCGACGAATACGGCCGGATCAAGTTGCAGTTCCCGTGGGACCGCGACGGCAAGAATGACGAAACCAGTTCCTGCTGGGTGCGCGTGGTGCTGCCGTGGAGCGGCAAGGGTTTTGGCATGCAGTTCGTGCCGCGTATCGGTCAGGAAGTCATCGTGACGTTTATCGACGGCGATCCGGACCGGCCGCTGGTCACCGGTTGCGTGTACAACGGCGACAACGCCCTGCCCTATGCATTGCCGGCGAACCAGACCCTGTCAGGGATCAAGACTCAATCTTCGAAGGGCGGCGGCGGGTTCAACGAGCTGCGTTTCGAGGACAAGAAGGACGCCGAGGAAGTGTTCCTGCAGGCGCAGAAAGACCTGAAGATCAACGTGCTCAACGACACCACCGCCACCGTCGGCCACGACGAAACCCTCACGGTGCAAAACGCTCGCACCCGCACGGTCAAGGACGGCGATGAAACCGTCACGCTGGAGAAAGGCAAACGCAGCGTGACGATCCAGACCGGCAGCGACAGCCTCGATGTGAAGGACAGCCGCACAGTGAAGGTTGGAGCCGACCAGAACCACAGCACCGGTGGCAACTACACCGACAAGGTCACAGGCGATTACAGCCTGACGGTCGACGGCAACCTGACGATCAAGGTCAGCGGCACCCTTACCCTGCAAAGCGGCGGCAGTTTCACGATCAAGAGCGGCGCGGATCTCGCGACCTCGGCCAGCACGTCGATCACCCAGAAAGCCGGCACCGCCATGACCAATCAGGCCGGGACTTCGCTGGACAACAAGGCCGGAACCACGCTGACCAACGATGCCGGCATCAGCCTGACCAACAAGGGCGCGGCCTCACAGACCGTGGACGGCGGCGGCATGCTGACCATCAAGGGCGGGCTGGTGCAGGTCAACTGACAAGGAGAAGCCATGGCGATCACACCGCTGGATCTGCAACAGGATGACAAACGCCTCAAGGGGCGCTTGCAGGACGGCCAACTCGACGGCCCGTTGAACATCAAGGATGACGGCCACCCGCAGGCGGATCTGAATTACAGCCAGGGCGAATTGCAGGGCACGTCCCTGCTCTACCATCCCAACGGCAAGGTCTCGGCGCAGATGCCATTCGTGCGTGACAAGCTGCAAGGCATCGCCAGTTTCTACGCGCCCGAGGGCTGGTTGCAGCGCAAGGCCACCTACCGGCGCGGGCTGTTGCATGGCGAGGCGTTCAATTACTTTCCTGACGGGCAAGTGGCGGAGGCCGAGTTCTATCGCGATGGCGTGCGAGAGGGGCGTTATCAGCGCTTTCATCCCAACGGCAAACCGGCGGTGGATGCGCGTTATCTGAACGGGCAGTTGATGGAACCTGAGCAAGGGTTTGCCGAGGACGGGCGGCCGCTGGATGTCGATGGCAAACCGATTTCCCGGGTGCGCTGGTGGTTTCGCAAGTGGACGGATCCGGCGCAGGCCTGACTCAGGGAATCAACATCTGCATCTGCCCCGGCATCACGATCTTGATCACCCCCGCCCAGTTGCACATCAACGTGCTGTTGGCATCGATCGCCGGCATCCCGCCCAGCAGCAAGGTCGGCGCGCCTCCGGGGATCCACGGCGTGGCGGTCGCCGGAATGCATGGCATCGGCGTCAACACGCCCAGCGCAGCAGCCGTGGCAGCCGCGACCATCGGGTTGGCCATGCTTATGCACATGCCGAACGTGGTGACGTTGACCAGCGGAATATGATCCATGATGTTCGCCGCCGGCATCCCGCCGGTCAGCGTGCGGTTGACCGGCAGCACATTGAGCACCGCCGGCGCGGCGCCGAAACTGCATTGCAGGGTGGCGCTGGCACAGACTTGCGGGCAGCCCATTTCAAAGCTCCTTCGTGAACAAGGCATACGCGCTAAACCTTAGTCGCCAGCGGCCCTCCGCGCCCATTCCCAAAGGTGATTATCGTCCAACACGCTAACCTATAAGACCGAACCGCGCTTGTGACGACCCGAGCGCGCCATTAGATTAGCCAATGATGTCTGGCCTCCAAAATAAGCAGAAGGGATAAGCATGGCGCTTACTGACCAGTCCACCCGTATCCGCTCTGGCGAAGAACTCGATGCCAGCCTGATCGATCCGTACCTCAAGGCACACATTCCGGGCCTGACCGGCACGCCGCAGATCAGCCAGTTTCCCGGCGGCGCGTCGAACCTGACCTACCTGCTGGAATACCCGGACCAGGAATTCGTCCTGCGCCGTCCGCCGTTCGGCCACAAGGCCAAGTCCGCCCACGACATGGGCCGCGAATTCCGCATCCTCAACCAGTTGCGCGACGGCTTCCCGTATTGCCCGAAAGCCTACGTGCACTGCACCGACGAATCGGTGATCGGCGCCGAGTTCTATGTGATGGAACGGGTCAAGGGGATCATCCTGCGCTCGGACCTGCCGCCGGAACTGGGCCTCGACTCGGCCAAAACCGAAGCCCTGTGCAAGAGCTTCATCGACCGTTTCGTCGAACTGCACCGGGTCGATTACAACGCCTGCGGCCTCGGCGATCTGGGCAAACCGGAAGGCTACGTCGCCCGCCAGATCAAAGGCTGGAGCGAACGCTACGAAAAAGCCCTGACCCCGGACGCACCGCACTGGGAACAGGTCAAAGCCTGGCTCAACGACAAGATGCCGGCCGACCACCCGACCTCCAGCATCGTCCACAACGACTACCGCTTCGACAACGTCATCCTCGACCCGAACAACCCGATGCAGATCATCGGCGTGCTCGACTGGGAACTGACCACCCTCGGCGATCCGCTGATGGATCTGGGCAACACCCTCGCCTACTGGATCCAGGCCGACGACCCGGCGCCGGTGCAACTGATGCGCCGCCAGCCGAGCCACGCACCGGGCATGCTGACCCGCCGCGAATTCGTCGACTACTACGCCGAGCGTTCGGGCATCCAGATCGACAATTTCGACTTCTACTACACCTACGGCCTGTTCCGCCTGGCCGGCATCGTGCAGCAGATCTACTACCGCTTCTTCCATGGCCAGACCCAGGACAAACGCTTCGCGCAGTTCATTCACATGAACAAACTGCTGGAGCAGATGAGCCTGCAGGTCATTGCCAAATCCAGCCTCTGATGACGGCGTTATAACAAGGCTTACTACAAGGGAATCCCATGTCCAAGACTCAGTTGTTCGACCTCGACGGCAAGATCGCTTTCGTCTCCGGCGCCAGCCGTGGCATCGGTGAAGCCATCGCCAAATTGCTGGCCCAGCAAGGCGCCCACGTCATCGTTTCAAGCCGCAAACTCGAAGGCTGCCAACACGTGGCCGACGCCATCATCGCCGCCGGCGGCAAGGCCACAGCGGTCGCCTGCCACATCGGCGAAATGGAACAGATCAGCCAGGTCTTCGCCGGGATCAAGGAACAGTTCGGGCGCCTGGACATCCTGGTCAACAACGCCGCGACCAACCCGCAATTCTGCAACGTGCTGGACACCGACCTCGGTGCCTTCCAGAAAACCGTCGACGTGAACATCCGCGGCTACTTCTTCATGTCGGTGGAAGCCGGCAAGCTGATGCGCGAAAACGGCGGCGGCAGCATCATCAACGTGGCGTCGATCAACGGCATCTCGCCGGGGATCTTCCAGGGCATCTACTCGGTGACCAAAGCCGCCGTGATCAACATGACCAAAGTCTTCGCCAAGGAATGTGCGCAGTTCGGCATCCGCTGCAACGCCCTGCTGCCGGGCCTGACCGACACCAAATTCGCCTCGGCCCTGGTGAAAAACGACGCGATCCTGAAACAGGCCCTGACGCAGATCCCGCTCAAGCGCGTAGCCGACCCGAGCGAAATGGCCGGCGCCGTGCTGTACCTGGCGAGCGATGCCTCGAGCTACACCACCGGCGTATCGCTGAACGTGGACGGCGGTTTCCTGTCCTGATCCGCTTCTGACGCAAAAGAAAAGGCAGCCGAAGGGCTGCCTTTTTCATGCCTCCAGCACCTTCGGCAACTGCCAGCCGAAATGCACCGACAACAACCGCAACAACAGACACGCCGCCCCCGCCACCGAGCGCGACGATGAACGCAATCACCATCACCCCTAGCAGATCGAGCTGACTGCGCATCGCCGCAATCGCGCCTTCGACCGCAAACACCGCCGTGCCGACCAGATCAGCCACCAGCACAATCCACTCGACCCGCGCCTTCACAGGTGCCCGACTTATTGAGTGACGCAACGGGTCTTGGTGATGTGTCGAGTTACTTGCCCGTCGGCATAGGCATCACCGGCGACCTCGGTATTTTCCATGACCTGACAAGTCCGCTCAGGTGGCGGAGGCGGTGCTGCCGGCGGAGGGGGTGGAGGACTGGCACAACCGCCAATCACCACCAGACAAAAGGTCAATGACAACGGTGAACACACGCGTTTCCCAGGATTGTTCATAGGATGACCCGCGATGAAGGGAAGACCCACTTCTGCAACCGCTCACGGTAAAACCCGGCAGCAGAAAACCTGACCACTCATTCCTTATAGACCAGTCGCCTGCAAGTGCCAGTGAAATGGCCGATTCCGGCCCGGCGGGCTGTCGATTTCGCCGCACTTGCCTCAATCAGGGTACGGCGCGTCTATGCCAGGTCAGGGTCAGCCGATGACTGCAAGGGGTTGCTCTGCATCTCAAAGCGCAACTCCTCGACCAGCGCGGCTAGCGCTTCGGGTGTGCGCAAGGCCTCCAGACTCAATGCGCTGATGACAAGATCCACCCTTCCGGAGACCGGGTGATAAAGCTTCACCGTCAGCGAATGCTGGCCATCGACCGTGCACTCGCAGGCCAACGGCGAAAAGCTGCGTTCAAGCTGCGCACGCAATTGCGCCAGATAGATCACTGCGAAGGCTCCGGACCTGGACGCACGACACCGGGTTCGATGACAGACAATACATTCATGGGCTGATCCATTAGCGGTTTCGAAAGGGACACGATCACGGGAAACTCTCCGTATCGCACCTCACCAGACTAAGAACAGCCCGCCGGCTCCAACACCCGAATTTGCACCCCATGAACTAGTGCATTTGCACCTTACCGCTGCCCCCGACCGCCCCCCGAAAACAACCCACGCTCGCGAGCCCAGACAATCGCCTCGCTGCGACTGTGCACGTCGAGCTTGGAATACACCGTCGCCACATGATTGCGCACCGTGTTCGGCGCCAGTTTCAACCGCGCAGCAATCTCCTTGTCCGCCAGCCCCTCGCAGATCAACCCCAGCACATCACGTTCGCGAGCCGTCAGGTCAGTGAACGAAACGCTAGGCAGTTGCGGCGAATTGACCCTCTTCACATTGGCCAGCTTTTCGATCAGCGTACGGCTGAACCACGACGCATCCTTCATCACCTCTTCAATCGCCGCCACCAGCTCAAGCTCGGTGCGCTTGCGCTCGGTGATGTCCATCAGCACCAGCAGATAGCAAACGGCGTCCTGGATGTTGACGGTATCGGCAGACACCGCGCACTCCAGCAGCTCGGCGTCTTTCCTGCGGATCCGCATATCGACGCGATCGACCCGGCCGGTCTTCTCCAGCGCCGCCAGCAACCGGGCGCGCTCCGCCGGCTCATCAATGAAATCCAGTTGCGCGACGGTCTTGCCAAGCACCTCGTCGCTCTCGTAAGCCAGGGTTTCAAGAAACGCCTGATTGACGTCGATCAGCCGCTGCTCGTCGGCGCTGCAAATCAGGATCGGCACCGGCGTCAGGCGGAAGGCCTTGGCAAACCGCTCTTCACTTTGGCGCAGAGCGACTTCAGCCTTGTGCCGCAGCTCCATGTCGACAAACGAAAACAGCATGCAATCCTCGTCGTTGAGCACCAGCGGCTGCCCCGCGACGATCACTTGTTTGCTGCCGCCGTCCGGCAGGCGCAATTCAGCCTGCATCTGCGGAATGGTCGCGACATCGCGCAGGCGCTGGATCGCCAGTTCCTTGCGCTCGGCCTGCTCGAGAATATCCAGCTCATAGGTCGAGGCGCCGATCACCTGATCGCGGGTATAGCCGGTCATCTCCAGAAACCCCGGGTTGACCTTGATGTAACGCAAATCGCTGAGGCGACAGATCACCGCCGGCGCCGGGTTGGCATTGAAGGTTTTTTCGAAGCGCTGTTCGGCGTTGGCCCAATCGGTGACGTCGCTCATGATCAGCACCAGCGACTCGATGTCGCCGTCGCGATCGGTCAACACCATGCTGCGCACGCTGTGCACCCAGGTGCGTTCCTCGTCACTGTTCGGGGTAACTTCGACCAGCACGTCGCTGAAGGTTTCCCCGGCCGCCACGCGGCTGATCGGGTACTGCTCCGGCGTCAGTGTATGGTTGTTGCGATAGCGCAGGTTGAAGCGCTCGACGTATTCCCCGGCGTTGTTGCCCAGCTCGCCGATCCGGCTGACGCCATGCATCGCCAGCGCGGCCTCGTTGGCCCAGAGAATGCTCTGGTCGAGTTCCAGCAGAATCACCCCGTCGGACAGCCCGGCAATGATCTGCTGCAACTGACGGCGATTGGTTTCGGTGGTCAGGACGTCCCGGCTCATTGGTTCTCCACAAGTACGCGCATGTGAAGATTACGACCGCAGGCTGTTGCGATCGTGCCGACGACCTCGGGAGCGTCGCAGAGCCGATGATCAAGACAGGCCTGCGGGGCATTCGCGCACCGGCAATTTCTCGACTAACGTTAGTACCTCATCGGATTGAGCCACTGCCTGCCAGCGGGCTCTTGATCAAGGAGAGACTGATGACATCCAGCCACATCGAAAAGACCTATCGCACGTGGTCCAGCCCCATTCTGCTGGAGCTGAAAAAGCGCGAGCACCAGATGGCGCCGGCCGAACGCCAGGCGCTTGAAAAAGTCCTGGTGGAAAGAAGGTTGCTGGACATTGGCAACCCTGACGGTCCTGATCGACGTCAGGGCAAGGCAGGCCTTTAAGGCTGCGATCTACACTGCCAGCCATGGAGTCCGGACTTACGCCTTTGAATGATCAGGTCTGCCACTCCAGCCATGATCCTGGAGTTCATGCAATGGAGCGATGGCACCCGTGCCAGGGCAAGCACCCGGCACGCCTCCATTCTTCATTGCAGGTCCAGGGCTCAGCCATGCGGCCGGTGCGGCGATGGAAGCCTGATCGGCCTCCAGCCATTTGATGAACAGCTCTTGCATCGCATCCTCGGCTTCCGCGCGGGAACCCAGAATGCGATACGCCAGCCCCAGCAGAAAGGGTCGTCGCTGTTCGAACACAGCGACGGATTTTTCAGCGAAGTTGCCCATGATGGAAAAGAATCCGATGACTGTCCGATTGTGCTCTAGAGTTGATTAACAGGCGCAACCCCGTGACTCATACGTGGGCACGCTTGATACCGACTCCAGCAGTGTCCGGTCCTGACTTTTTGAAAGTTCAAGGTTTGCATCATGACACTGCCCTGCGATCCAACCCGAACAGCACTGTATCCGCCCGGACATCCTGAGCGCGCCTTTTTCGTCGTGGCCCTCTGCGCCTTGAAACGCCGCAGTGAAGCTGCGCGTCTGGCTGCGTTGTGCGTGTTCGACCGCATTGCGTTCGACCCGGCCCGGGCTTTCCGGCAAGGAGATCAACGATGATTCTGATCGCACGCCCACTGCTCAGCTCCCCACAGGCACCCGATATTCTGCGCCTGTGGGTGGGCGTGTTTGGTGTCGCCAATCCTGCGCCGCCTGCCTTCGCGTCAGGTTCGAAACCTGACGCCTTGAAAACGCTGGGGCCTGGTCCTTTCGGGCAATGGTTCGCCATCCGCGATGGCGTCACCAACGGCAGCGGTCAGGCACTCAATCATCAGGGCATTTTCAAATTGCCGAGGATCGGTCCCGGCGAGTCTCACGTGATTCGCATCACAACAGGCGCGCTGAGCAAGGATTTCACGTTCATCTCGCAGCCCGACCAGGTACCACTGAGCACCCCACTGAATCTGTTGCTTGGTTCCTGTTACTACCAGCCCAATGACGACGGCGGCCTTTTGACCTCCAGGGTTCGCCGACTGCCAACCCAGTACCGCCCCCACCTGTCTTTGCTGGCCGGCGACCAGGTTTATCTCGATGTTCCGGTCGTCGGTTCATGGCGGCTCACGCTGGATGCGATCAGGCAAATGATCGGTGACAAGTACTTCACGAACTGGTGCTCCGATCATTTGCACGTGTCCGGACTGCAGACCCTGTTGCAAACCGCGCCCACCGCGTGCATCCCCGATGATCACGAATTCTGGAACAACTACCCGCTGTTCCAGGCTCAGGTCATTCCGCAGCTCTGGATAAACAACGGCCAGTGGTCCGCCACGGCAATGGCGCTGTACGAGGACTATCAGCTGGGCGATCAACATCCCCAGATACTCGACATGGATAGTTTTCAGCGCATCGAGATCGATCCGCTGAGCATCCTGATGCTCGACACCCGCAGCCGTCGGGACGACAAGTTCGATCAACTGATGCCTCCGGCGGCCGAGGCGGAACTTGCCCGATGGGGCGAGGACCTGATCAAGGCCAAGCAAAACAACACGCCCAAAGTGGGCGTTCTTTCGGCCGGTCAGCCGCTGTTCACCGACCCGCCCGGGGTTATCGGCCGACGTTTCATCGATGGTGATCTGGCTAACTACCGTCAGTTCGAAAAAATCGAAGCGCAACTGGTCAACCTCGCCAGCCACGGTATTCCGGTCGTATTCCTCACCGGCGATGTTCACTGGAGTCGTGTCTGCGTGGCGCGCTACGGAACCTTCCCGACCCCCATGCTGTTTGAAGTGATCTGCTCGCCATCCACGCTGATCCCTCGTGACAGCCTCAGGGACATTGCATGGGACACCCTTCGTGGCGAAGCCTGGCCGGGTTACCCCGACCCTCTGGAACCCCTGCCAAAATTCGGGCGAAACAACAGTTTCAAGATCTCCAAATCAGAAGATGACGGTTACTTTTCCTGCAAGGGAAACCAGATTTCAGTCCTGCAGTTCAAGCGCGCCGGTGGAGGTCTGGACATGACCGTGAATTTCTTCGATGTCAGCGATGAACCACGCCTGCAAAAAACCAAGAGCACCCAGCCCTACAAACTTCGCTTCTATTGATCGCGTCCACAAGGAGACTCGTCATGGCGCATGCTCATAATTCTTCGGCAGAAAAACCCAATCCGAAATTCAAGGAGCTCAAACGCAACAAACAGGAAAACAATGAGGAGTGGATGCAGCGTGCGATTCAGAAGCTGGGGCTGAGTCTGGAAAAATGGTCATTCATTGCCCTGTTCGGCGCCGATGACACCCTGGCGTTCAGACTACGGGTCGCGCAGTCGCATTTACGTAATGACCTGCTGCCTTCCTATTGGTCCGATGCAGCCTTGATCAAGGTCGACGAGAAGGACTCCACGCATCTCAAGGTCATTCACGTGCCGTTGTTCCAGCCGGAAAACGCGGAGTTCGCCACTAAGCGCAATGGTGTGATCGAGCAGTCTCTCAGGCATTTCACCAACCCCGAGCGCTGGCAGAACGTCTGTGTCATTGCCCTGCCGGTCGCACAGGCCACGGTGCTTGAGCTGGTCGAACACTTCAAGACCGCCCGCACACCAGTGGACAGTCTCGATTACCTGCTGCGCTGGCTGGCGTTCGCCTGGGGTGCCGGACGCACGTCCAACCCGATTCATGAGGGCATCGGCCTGCCTTCGGCCACCATGCTTGAAGTGGTGTACAACAATGCACAGTTCGATTTGACCCCGGGGCTCGAGTCGCGCGCGTCCTGTCCCGAATACCTGTGGATCATGGCCAAGTATTGGTATCCGTACTACGAACAGGTCGGTGCTCGCGAAATCCCTCGAGGCTTTTTCCATAAGCCGCAAGACTTCATGATCCATGAGCGCAATTGAATAAGGTTCAGTGGCCGGACCTGCCGTCCGGCCACCTCGATGCCGACATCGCGAACCCCAGTGCAAGGATCTCCTTGCGCAATTTTGAACGCTCGGCAACAGCCACTCCCGCACGCCACTCAAGCGCCAGTAACCGCCTGAGCGTCTGACGATGACTTTGATGGGCGACATTACGCGTCCCTGGCTTCCATTACAGGGGCGGCAACGTCGCACATTTTCATGAACGATTTATGAACATCACGCAGCGCGTTGTCCCCCGGCCACCGCTGCCGAAGCCGCCAGCATTGCCCGCAACAACACCGCACAGCCCGCCGCCAGATCGTCAGGCGCGGCATTTTCGATTTCGTTGTGGCTGATGCCGCCTTCGCACGGCACGAAGATCATCCCGGCCGGACCCAGTTCGGCGAGGAAAATCGCGTCGTGGCCGGCGCCGCTGACGATGTCCATGTGCGACAGGCCCAGGCCTTTGGCGGCGCCGCGCACGGCTTCGACACAGCCTTTTTCGAAGTACAGCGGCGGGAAGTCGGCGGTCGGAGTCAGTTCATAGGTCAGGCCGTGTTCTTCGCAGGTCGCTTCGATGACTTGCTTGACCTCGGCGATCATCGAGTCGAGGCGTGCCGGTTCCAGATGCCGGAAGTCGAGGGTCATGCGCACCTCGCCGGGGATGACGTTGCGCGAGCCGGGATAGGCTTGCAGGCAACCGACCGTGCCGCAGGCGTGGGGCTGATGACCGAGCGCTGCGCGATTGACCGCGCCGACGATCACCGAGGCGCCGACCAGGGCGTCCTTGCGCAGGTGCATCGGGGTCGGGCCGGCGTGGGCTTCGACGCCGCGCAGTTTCAGGTCGAACCACTTCTGCCCCAGTGCGCCGAGCACAACGCCGATGGTTTTCTGTTCGTCCTCAAGGATCGGGCCTTGTTCGATGTGCGCCTCGAAATAGGCGCCGACCTTGTGCCCGCTGACCTTGCGTGGCCCGGCGTAGCCGATGGCGTTCAGCGCTTCGCCGACCGTGACGCCGTCGGCATCGACCTTGGCCAGGGTTTCTTCGAGGGTGAATTTTTCCGCGAACACGCCGGAGCCCATCATGCACGGCGCGAAGCGTGAGCCTTCTTCGTTGGTCCAGACCACTACCTCCAGCGGTGCCTCGGTTTCAACGCCGAGGTCATTGAGGGTGCGCAACACCTCGACCCCGGCCAGCACGCCGAAGCAGCCGTCGAACTTGCCGCCGGTGGGCTGGGTGTCGATGTGGCTGCCGGTCATCACCGGCGGCAGGTTCGGATTGCGGCCGGGGCGGCGGGCGAAGATGTTGCCGACTTCATCGACCGTGACGCTGCAACCGGCGTCCTTGCACCACTGCACGAACAGGTCGCGGGCCTGGCGGTCGAGGTCGGTCAGGGCCAGGCGACAGACCCCGCCCTTGACCGTGGCGCCGAGTTTGGCCAGTTCCATGAGCGACGCCCACAAGCGGTCGCGGTTGATGTGCTGATGGGTCGATTGCAGAACGTCTACGGCTGCGTTCATGGGGATCTCCTCAGGCAGTTTTCTTATGGATATTGCTGCGGTGACTGTCCGGCCGCCATCGCTGGCAAGCCAGCGATGGGGCCCGCCCTCACACCGGTGTTTTCACGGCAGAAGGCTGCGCACGCATCGCGCACAACCCGTAATAGATCAACCCGCCCAGCGCCGAGCCGGTGAACCAGCCGTAGCTGTAGAACCAGCTGAACGCGCTGCTGCCCAGCGACAGCAGAGTCAGCACCACCGGCACGCCGAACGCGATGAACCCGGCCCAGTTCCACGCCGGGTACACGTCGTCGCGGTACAGGCCGGCCAGGTCCAGTTGCTGTTTCTTGATCAGGAAATAGTCCACCACCATGATCCCGGCAATCGGCCCGAGCAGGCTGGAATAGCCCAGCAACCAGTTCGAATACACGGTTTCCAGGCTGACATCGGAGACGATCAGCCCTAGCTTCTTCAGCAGCTCATGGCCCATCAGTGCCAGACCGACGAACCCGGTGAGGATCACCGCTTTGGTGCGGTTGATCACCTTGGGCGCGATGTTCTGGAAGTCGTTGGTTGGCGAGACGATGTTGGCGGCGGTGTTGGTCGACAGCGTGGCGATGATGATCAGCGCCATGGCCACCGCGACCCACACCGGGCTCTGGATATGGCCGATCAGGGTCACCGGATCGGAGACGCTGACGCCCACCAGTTTCACCGACGCCGCGGTCATCACCACGCCCAGTGCGGCGAACAGGAACATGGTCAGCGGCAGACCGAAAATCTGCCCGAGGATCTGATCCTTCTGGCTGCGGGCATACCGGCTGAAGTCAGGAATGTTCAGCGACAGCGTGGCCCAGAAACCCACCATCGCCGTCAGCCCGGCGGCGAAGTAACTGACCACGCTCGCGCCCTCGGGACGCTTCGGCGGAATCGCCAGCAATTCAGTCATCGACACATTCGGCATGGCCCACACCAGCAACCCGATGCCGACCGCCACCAACAGCGGCGCCGACAGGGTTTCCAGCCACTTGATCGATTCAGCGCCACGGATCACCACCCACAGGTTCAGCGCCCAGAAAATCATGAAACCGATCACCTCCCCCGTCCCGCCAAGGGATTTCCAGCCCTCGAACACCGAGCCGAGAAACAGGTGAATCGCCAGCCCGCCGAACATGGTCTGGATGCCGAACCAGCCGCACGCCACCAGTGCGCGGATCAGGCACGGCACGTTCGAGCCGAGGATCCCGAACGATGAGCGCAACAGCACCGGAAACGGAATCCCGTATTTGGTGCCGGGAAACGCATTGAGTGTGAGGGGAATCAAAACGATGACGTTGGCAAACAGAATCGCCAGCAAGGCTTCGCCGACGCTCAGGCCGAAATATGCGGTGAGCACGCCGCCGAGGGTGTAGGTCGGCACGCAGATCGACATGCCGACCCACAGCGCGGTGATGTGCCATTTGTTCCAGGTTCGTTCGCGCACCTTGGTCGGTGCCATGTCGTGGTTGTAACGGGGACTGTCGAGGACGTCGCTGCCGGCTTCGAGTTCGAACAAGCCGTCGCGCTCGGTCACTTGCGATCTGTTCTGTTGCATGGCCGCTCCACTGTTCTTCTGATTATTTTTTTGCTCATCAGGCGGCTGCACACGCAGGTGCGAGCCGAACGATGGCCGGAGGAACTGACAACTTTCATGCACCGGCCATGGTGTCAGCGGCGGCATCAATAAACGTGCCGGGTGCCCCGCTTTCGCATCGGGCCGTGCTTTCTATTTCCTGCAACTTACTGATGTTTATCAGTTTTAATTAATCACCTGGTGAGGCCGCGAAAACTTGACTGAACACTCAGGCTAAATGCCAGGCAAGTTGTCCGAACTGTCAGGACTCAATCTGGTGCACTGCATTATTTTTCTTCAGAACGCATCACCCGCAGCTCAACTTCAAGCGGCTGATTTCACATAGGAAATCTTGCTCATATTTCCAACCTGTCAAGTGCGTCAAAATGGTGAAGCGCCTCACCATTTTGGTGATTTTGTATTTTTATCTTTATTTATCAGCCACTTAAAACAGTCATAAGCTTATAAAAAATAATCTTGATCAATTGCAGAACTGCGACTAGCGTCTATTCCTGACAGCGCTGACAAGATTACGCATTTGGCGCTGCAAACAATAAAACACTAGAACCGGCACCAGTCGGTCATGCCTGCGAGGAACTCGGAATGTCTCTGTTGATCCGTGGCGCCACCGTTGTTACCCATGATGAAAGTTACCGCGCCGATATCTATTGCGCTGACGGCGTGATCAAAGCCATTGGTGAAAACCTGGATGTTCCCGCCGGCGCCGAAGTGCTCGACGGCAGCGGTCAATTCCTGATGCCCGGCGGCATCGATCCGCACACCCACATGCAACTCCCGTTCATGGGCACCGTGGCCAGCGAAGACTTCTACAGCGGCACCGCTGCTGGCCTGGCCGGTGGCACCACCTCGATCATCGATTTCGTGATTCCCAACCCGCAGCAATCGCTGCTTGAAGCCTTTCACCAGTGGCGTGGCTGGGCGGAAAAGTCCGCGTCGGATTACGGTTTCCACGTCGCGATCACCTGGTGGAGTGAACAGGTGCGCGAGGAAATGGCCGAGCTGGTCAGCTATCACGGGATCAACAGCTTCAAGCATTTCATGGCCTACAAAAACGCGATCATGGCCGCCGACGACACACTGGTGGCGAGCTTCGAGCGCTGCCTGGAACTCGGCGCCGTGCCGACCGTGCACGCGGAAAACGGCGAGCTGGTCTATCACCTGCAACGCAAGTTGATGGCCCAGGGCATCACCGGGCCGGAAGCGCATCCGCTGTCGCGGCCGTCTCAGGTTGAAGGTGAAGCGGCGAGCCGGGCGATCCGTATCGCTGAAACCATCGGCACGCCGCTGTACCTGGTACATGTCTCGACCAAGGAAGCCCTCGACGAAATCACCTATGCCCGCAGCAAGGGCCAACCGGTCTACGGCGAAGTGCTGGCCGGGCATCTGCTGCTGGACGACAGTGTCTATCAGCACCCGGACTGGCAGACCGCCGCCGGCTACGTGATGAGCCCGCCGTTTCGCCCGCGCGGGCATCAGGAGGCGCTGTGGCATGGTTTGCAAAGCGGCAATCTGCACACCACCGCCACCGACCATTGCTGCTTCTGCGCCGAGCAGAAAGCCGCCGGCCGTGACGATTTCAGCAAGATCCCCAACGGCACCGCCGGCATCGAAGACCGCATGGCGGTGTTGTGGGATGAAGGGGTGAACTCGGGACGGTTGTCGATGCAGGACTTCGTCGCCCTCACCTCAACCAACACCGCGAAAATCTTCAACCTCTACCCGCGAAAAGGCGCGATCCGCGTCGGCGCCGATGCCGACCTGGTGCTGTGGGACCCGCAAGGTACTCGCACCATCTCCGCCAAGACCCACCATCAGCAGGTGGACTTCAACATCTTCGAAGGCAAGACCGTGACCGGTGTGCCGAGCCATACCGTCAGCCAGGGTCGGGTGGTCTGGGCCGACGGTGACCTGCGCGCCGAGCGTGGGGCGGGCCGGTATATCGAACGGCCGGCGTATCCGGCGGTGTTTGATTTGCTGAGCAAGCGGGCTGAGCAACATAAGCCTACTGCTGTGAAACGCTGAAAGCGGCCTTCGGCCTCATCGCTGGCAAGCCCGCTCCCACAGTTTTTTTATGAGCGCCATAGATCCCTGTGGGAGCTGGCTTGCCAGCGATGAGGCCAGTTCAGGCAACACAAAAAACCACTGCCCGACAGAGGCAGAAAACCTCAATTAACCGTGAGGCAAAAAACCGTGATCGAGACCCTGAACCATCTCCCGCACCCGCACGAAAGTGCGGCCGCCCTCGCCGGCCATTTCACCGATCTGGCGCCGCCGCTCAACGACCGTCAGGCACATCTGGAAGCCTCGCGCTGCCTGTATTGCTACGACGCGCCGTGCGTGAATGCGTGCCCGAGCGAGATCGACATTCCGTCGTTCATCCGCAACATCCACCAGGACAACGTGCCCGGCGCGGCGCAGAAAATCCTTTCGGCGAATATCCTCGGCGGTAGCTGCGCGCGGGTCTGTCCGACCGAAATCCTCTGCCAGCAAGCCTGCGTGCGCAACAACGCCCACGAATGCGCGCCGGTGCTGATCGGCCTGCTGCAACGCTACGCCGTGGACAACGCGCACTTCACCGAGCACCCGTTCCAGCGCGCCGCCGCCACCGGCAAACGCATCGCCGTGGTCGGTGCCGGCCCGGCGGGTTTGTCCTGCGCCCATCGCAGTGCCATGCACGGCCATGACGTGGTGATTTTCGAAGCGCGGGAGAAGGCTGGCGGGCTCAACGAATACGGGATCGCCAAGTACAAACTGGTCGACGACTACGCACAGAAGGAACTGGATTTCCTCCTGCAGATCGGTGGCATCGAAATCCGTCACGGCCAGAAACTCGGTGAGAATCTGACCCTCAGCGAACTGCACCAACAGTTCGACGCGGTGTTCCTCGGCCTCGGCCTGAACGCCAGCAAGCAACTCGGCCTGGCCCACGAAGACGCCCCCGGCCTGCTCGCCGCCACCGACTACATCCGCGAACTGCGCCAGGCCGATGACCTGTCGCAATTGCCGCTGGCCGAACATTGCATCGTCCTCGGCGCCGGCAACACCGCCATCGACATGGCCGTGCAAATGGCCCGCCTCGGTGCGCGCGACGTCAATCTGGTCTATCGCCGTGGCGCGGCGGACATGGGCGCCACCGGCCATGAACAGGACATCGCCAAGGCCAATCAGGTGCGGCTGCTGACCTGGGCACAACCGGACGAAGTGCTGCTCGACGCTCAAGGCAAAGTACGCGGCATGCGCTTCGCCCGTACCCATCTGGTGGACGGTCGTCTGCAAACCACTGGCGAGACTTTCGAGTTGGCCGCCGATGCGATCTTCAAAGCCATCGGCCAGGCCTTCGACGGCAGTGCCCTCGCCGACCCGCTGGCCCGCGAACTCAAGCGTCAGGGCGAACGCATCCAGGTCGATGAAAACCTGCGCACCAGCATCCCCGGCGTATATGCGGGCGGCGACTGCACCAGCCTCGATCAGGACCTGACCGTGCAAGCGGTGCAACACGGCAAGCGCGCCGCCGAGGCGATCAACGCTCAACTGATGCTCAACGTGGAGGCTGCGTAAATGGCCGATCTTTCGATTGTCTTCGCCGGTATCAAAGCCCCCAATCCGTTCTGGCTGGCCTCCGCGCCACCGACCGACAAGGCCTATAACGTGGTGCGCGCCTTCGAGGCCGGCTGGGGTGGCGTGGTCTGGAAAACCCTGGGGGAAGACCCGGCGGCGGTCAACGTTTCGTCGCGCTACTCGGCGCATTACGGCAACAACCGCGAAGTGCTGGGCATCAACAACATCGAACTGATCACCGACCGGTCGCTGGAAATCAACCTGCGGGAAATCACCCAGGTGAAGAAGGACTGGCCGGATCGCGCGCTGATCGTGTCGCTGATGGTGCCCTGCGTCGAGGAGTCGTGGAAACACATTCTGCCGCTGGTGGAAGCCACCGGCGCTGACGGCATCGAGTTGAACTTCGGTTGCCCCCACGGCATGCCCGAACGCGGCATGGGCGCGGCGGTCGGTCAGGTGCCGGAGTACGTCGAGCAGGTGACGCGCTGGTGCAAGACCTACTGCTCGCTGCCGGTGATCGTCAAGCTGACGCCGAACATCACCGACATCCGCGTCGCCGCCCGCGCCGCGCACCGGGGTGGCGCCGATGCTGTGTCGCTGATCAACACCATCAACTCGATTACCAGTGTCGATCTGGAACACATGGTCGCCCTGCCCACCGTCGGCAGCAAAAGCACCCACGGCGGTTATTGCGGCTCGGCGGTCAAGCCGATTGCCTTGAACATGGTCGCAGAAATCGCTCGTGACCCGCAGACCCAGGGCCTGCCGATCTGCGGCATTGGCGGCATTGGCAGTTGGCGCGACGCGGCGGAGTTCATTGCCTTGGGCAGCGGCGCAGTGCAGGTGTGCACGGCGGCGATGCTGCATGGTTTCCGGATTGTCGATGAGATGAAGGACGGCCTTTCGCGGTGGATGGACAGTCAGGGTTACGCCAGCATCGCCGAGTTTTCCGGGCGTGCGGTGGGTAATACCACGGACTGGAAGTACCTGGACATCAACTATCAGGTGATCGCGAAGATCGACCAGGAGGCGTGCATCGGATGCGGGCGTTGCCACATTGCCTGCGAAGACACGTCACACCAGGCGATCAGCAGCCTGAAACAGGCCGATGGTACGCATAAATATGAAGTGATCGATGATGAGTGTGTGGGGTGCAATCTGTGTCAGATCACCTGTCCGGTGGCGGACTGTATCGAGATGGTGCCCATGGAGACGGGCAAGCCGTTTCTGGACTGGAATCATGATCCGAGGAATCCCTACCACGTTGCTGTCTAGATTGGCGTTTTGATCCGAAAGCCCCCTCACCCTAACCCTCTCCCAAAGGGAGAGGGAACTGATTGGGGGATATTGACGAATTACACCGACGTGAAAGTTTGGCTGTGAATCCATATTGGAAACAGCTAGGACGCCGCTGTGATTCCATAATCGACTCGGTGATTCAGGTCGATGTATAGCGAATGACACCTCGGTCAGTTCCCTCTCCCTCCGGGAGAGGGCTGGGGTGAGGGCCTGGATCGTCCCATCAAAACAATTCTCAGGGTTCTAATCCAATCCCCCGCAAAATCACACTCGTCACCGTCTGTACCGCCCGCTCGAACTGCATGTCCGACAGCGGCTGGTGCTCATTCAGAATATTCACCTGATGATCAAAGTCCGCATAGTGCTGCGTCGACGCCCAGATCATGTACAGCAGGCTGGAAGGCTCCACCGGCAGAATCCGCTTGTCCTCCACCCACTGCCGGATCTTCGCTTCTTTCATCTTCGCCCAGTCATACAGGCTCACATCCAGCGCCTCGCCGAGGGTCGGCGCGCCGTGGATGATTTCGTTGGCCCAGACTTTCGAGCCATACGGCCGGCTGCGCGAGTGATTCATCTTGGCGCGGATGTAGCTGCTGAGCACCACACGCGGATCGTCGAACATCTCGAAGCACAGCGCGTCCTGCTTCCACACTTCCAGCAGGTCGAACAGCACCGCGCTGTACAGCTCGCTCTTGGTCGAAAAGTAGTAATGCAGGTTGGATCGCGGCAGCTGCACTTCAGCAGCGATGTCCGCCATGGCGGTGCCGCCGAAGCCTTTTTCGGCGAAGACTTTTTCCGCCGCCAGCAGGATCTTGTCGACGTTGGTGCGGCGGATTTCGATCTTGTGATTGCCCATGAGGGCTCCCTGAAGACAACGTTGTTGAAGACTAGCATCCGCTCTGTGCAAGGGGCGACAGTCGAGAACGATTCTTCACACACCCTGGCATTTTTCTGGTTCAGGATCGCCACCCGCCTGCTTGTCTCACCTCAAGGCAACGTGCACGACACGCCCTATACTGTCGACCGTCACTCACTGAAAAGGGATTTCCCATGAAGCTGAAAAACCTGTTCACCGCTGGCGCGCTGCTGGCCTCGCTGATCGTCACGTCCCAGGCTTTCGCCCACGCCCATCTGAAAACCCAGACCCCGCCTGCCGACAGCACCGTCACCGCGCCGGCAGAACTGCGCCTGGTGTTTTCCGAAGGCGTCGAAGCCAGCTTCACCAAAGTCACCGTGACCCACGACGGCAAGCCGGTGGCGGTCAAACCGCTGACCACCGAAGGCGACAAGAAAACCCTGATCGTCACCCCCGAAGCACCGCTGACCGCTGGCGAATACAAGGTCGAATGGCACGCGGTGTCGGTCGACACGCACAAGAGCGAAGGCGCTTATCAGTTCAAGGTTGGCCAGTAATTCATGAGCGAAGCGCTGGTGCTGTGCCGGTTCCTGCATTTCATCGTGGTGTTGATGCTGTTCGGGGCCTGGCTGTTCCGGCCCCTGCTGCTCAAGGGTGAAGCGCCGACGCTGGATCGGCACCTCGCGCGACTGGCTCGCTGGCTGGTGGCGATTGCCCTGGCCAGCGGCGTCACCTGGGCGTTGTTGATTACCGCCAGCATGGCCGGTTCGGCGGCTGCCGCGTTTGATCCGGCCACCGTCGAGCTAGTTTTCGGTCATACGTTTTTCGGTCAGGTCTGGCGCTGGCATCTACTGATAAACGCCCTGTTGCTGGCGTTACTGTTTACGCCGTGGCGTTCGAACCCGCCGTTGCGACTGGGCCTGAGCGCACTGCTGCTGATGACGCTGGCACCGGTTGGACACGGGGCAATGCTCGACGGTTTCAGTGGCCAGATGCTGATCCTCAATCAGGTCATCCACCTGACTTGCGTCGGTGCCTGGCTTGGCGGGCTGCTGATGCTGGTGATGATCCTGCGCCAACCCGAGCAGGCCGTGCACGAAGTCTTGCAGCGATTCAGCGGACTCGGTTACGGGCTGGTCGCCGGTCTGCTGTTCACCGGGCTGATCAACGTGCGCGTGCTCACCGGCCAATGGTGGCCGACGCCGCTGTTCTCGGGATTCGCCCTGATCCTGTTGATCAAGGCGCTGCTGGTGTTCGGCATGCTCGCACTGGCGCTGTTCAATCGCCTGCGGATCAACGATTGCGAACAACGGATCGACACCCTCAAGCGCAGCGTCATGCTCGAATGGCTGCTGGGGATCGGTGCCGTGGCGGCGGTTTCGGTGCTCGGCACCCTGCCACCGATGATCGCCGCCTGAGGTCAGTGTTTCTGGGTGTCGCCCGCCGCCGTATCAATGCTGACCACCACCGACATCCCCGGCCGCAGGCGCTCGCTCTCCTGCTGATCCGGATCGATGGTGATGCGCACCGGCACCCGCTGGGCGATTTTCACGAAGTTGCCGGTGGCGTTGTCGGCCTGCAACAACGCGAATTCGGAACCGGTGCCCGGCGAGATGTGCTGCACGTGGCCGGTGAATTTGCGGTGGTTCAACCCATCGACCGTGAAGCTCGCCGGTTGCCCGACGCGCACATTGTCCATCTGGGTTTCCTTGAGGTTGGCGATCACCCATTTCTGATTCGGCACCAGCGCCATCAACTGCGCCCCGGAATTGACGTAGGCACCGAGACGCACGCCGATCTGCCCGAGCTGACCGTCACGCGGGGCGATGATCCGGGTGTTGGACAAGTCGATCCGCGCCAGCTGCACCGCCGCCTCGGCACTGGCCACCGCCGCCTCCAGCGAACCGCGATTGACGATCACCGTTTGCAGATCCTGCCGGGCGATTTCCAGATTGGCCTTGGCCTGCGCCACCGCCGCAATGCTTTGCGCGTTGGCAGCCAGCGCTACGTCCATCTCGCGTTTGGACACGGAGCCGTCATTGACCAGCGCCTTGTTGCGTCGCAAGTCAGCCTCGCTTTTGCGCAACTGCGCTTCGCTGTCGGCCACCACCGCCTGACGTAATTTGATCGTCGCTTCGGCGCTGTTGCGCTGCTGCACCACGTTGGCCAGCGAGGCCTTCTGCACCGCCAGTTGTGCCAGCGACTGATCGAGGCGTTGCTGATAGATGCGGTCATCGAGACGCACCAGCAATTCCCCTTCCTTCACAAACTGGAAGTCCTGCACCGGTACTTCAAACACATACCCACTGAGTTGCGGGCCGATGATCGTCACCTGCCCGCGCACCAGGGCATTTTCAGTGGTCTCGACCGCGCTGCTGAACGGCGGCAACTGCCAGGCATAGAGCACGATCAACACGCCGACGATGGCAATCGCGGCAAAGCCCAGCGACGAGATGATCCGCACCCGTAACGAGCGCGGCTCGGTGTTCGGTGATGACGGCGGCGCCACGCCTTCAGGGGTGGCGGCGATGGCATTGGTGGTCGTAGTGGTCGGTTCGGTCATGAAGAAGTGGCACCGCTGGAAGGTACGGAAGGTGTCGGGGCGACGGCTCGGGTGGTGCTGATCAGCCACAGCGCACGGATGGAAATCCAGATCATGGTCAGGATCGCGATCACCGCGATCAGCATGAACACATCGTTATAGGCCAGCACGTTGGCCTCGCGGGTGGCGGCGTTCGCCAGGCTGCGAATGCCCGCCAGATTGCGCAGGCTCGGGTCGGCAATCAGCGAGCCGACCGCCGACCCGCCGCTCTGCACCCGGGCGGCGACACGCGGATCAGACATCACCAGTTGCTCGACGATGTGGCTGGAATGAAATTTTTCGCGCACGATCTGGAACGTCCCCAGCAACGCCGCGCCGATCAGGCCGCCGAGGTTATTGCAGATCCCGAACAACACCGAAAAGCTCACGAGGTTGCGCGGGTTGGTCAGCACGTTGCGCGTGCCCAGCACCATGGTCGGGCCGAGGAAAAAGGTACTGCCGAACGCCAGCAGAAACTGGCTGAAATACAGGTTACCGGGGCGGGTCAGGTTGTTCGATGAGCTGTCCATGATCGAGCCGGTGGCCATCAACGCCAGCGAGACGATCAGCGGCATCAGCAGGTGTTTCGGGTCGATGGTCAGCGCACTGGTCAGCAGCCCGGCGACACTGCCGATCAGCATCACCACATACAGGCTATGAAGCTGCTGGCTGCTCATGTTCAGGTTTTGCATGAAGCCCACGGCGCCGGTGGATTGCTCCGAGGTGACCATGCGAATCAGGATCACCGCCAGCGCCAGACGGATCATCACCCCGCTGCCAAGCCAGCGGGTCATCAGCATCGGGTTGCTGCGGTTATGTTCGATGGCCAGCCCCGCGAGAATCAGGGCAATCGACGCGGCCAGGGCGATGCCGATCCAGTCGGCCTCCAGCCACCAGTCGATCCGCCCCAAGGACAACACCGCGCACAACAGCGCGACGCCGCTGGCGAGGATCGCGAAGGTCAGGAAGTCGAGCGGTTCGAAGGTCTTGAACCGGTCACCCGGCGGCAGTTTGAGCATCAATACGCAGCCCAGCGACAGCAGCGCCATGCCCAACTCAAACAGGTACAGGCCGCGCCATTCGGCGATCTGCAACAGGTCTTCGGAAAACAGCCGCGCCAGTGGCAAAGCCAGTTGCGAAGTGCCAAGGCCCAGCACCAGCGCCTTCATCCGCCATTTGGCCGGGAACGCCTGCACCATGTAATACAGGCCCAGCGAACTGAGCGCCGCCCCGACCATGCCGTGCGCCGCACGCACGGCAACCGCCGAGTTCAGGTCATTGACGAACAGATGGCCGAAGGTCACCAGCGCATACAGCACCAGAAACACCTCGGTGAATGCGCGCAGCCCGAACTGCTGGCGAAACTTCACCAGCAGCAGGTTCATCGACACGTTGGTCATCACATACGCCGCCGGCAGCCAGGCCATCTCCGCCGTGGTCGCCCCGAGCGCGCCTTGCAGGTAAGGCAGGTTGGCGACCACCAGCGAATTGCCTAAGCCGCCGGTCAACGCCACCAGCAACCCGACCAGCGCGTAGGCCAGGCGCTTGGGGTTGGAGTGCAGCGGCGTCGAAGGGGAACCGGGCAGACTGGGCTTCTCGTGCGGCTGCCAGTTGCGCGGGGCGTATTGGTTCATTGATCGGCCTTGTACGGTGATGGCTTGAGTTTGCCGCAAAACGGCAGGCAAACCCATATCCCTGTGGGTGCTGGCTCAAACGGGCCTGGAGTGGATTCGTAAATTTTGTTTAAAGGTCATCTCGCCCGCAGCGGATTTTTCCCGCGCCTGGCGAATGCCAACCTTGCGGCACTTCTCAACCTGCAAGGTGCCCGTTATGACCACTCCTCGCTGGCAACGCTCCCCGCGTCTGCTGAAAAACCTGCTGGCCGCCGCGCTGTTGCTGCCCGCCCTCGCCTTTGCTCAGGAACGCCCGTGGCCGGATGGCTCGCAACTGGTGATTTCGGTGTCGATGCAATTCGAAGCCGGCGGCCAGCCCGAAGGCGCTGAAAGCCCCTTCTCCGGCACACCGCTGGCAAAAGGTTATCCGGACCTGCCGGCGCAGACCTGGTTCGATTACGGCTACAAGGAAGGCCTGTGGCGCATGCTCGATCTGTGGGATCGCACCGGCATCAAAGTCACCTCCCATGTGGTCGGCGAAGCGGCGCTCAAGCACCCGGAACTGGCCAAGGCGATCGCCGAGCGCGGTCATGAACTGGCGGCCCACGGCATGCGCTGGGCGGATTCGTACAACATGAATTACGCCCAGGAAAAGCAGTTCATCGGCGACGGCGTCGCAGCGGTGGAGAAAATCACCGGCCAGCGCTCGGTCGGCTACAACGCCAACTGGCTGCGCCGCAGTCCCAATACGCTGAAGGTGCTGCAGGATCTGAACTTCACCTACCACATCGACGACGTCAGCCGCGACGAGCCCTTCGTGACCATGGTTCGCGGGCGAAAATTCGCCGTGGTGCCGTACACCCTGCGCAACAACGACATCGTGCTGATCGAGGGCCGGCATTTCTCCGCCGAGCAGTTCTACCAGCAACTGGTGCTGGAATTCGATCGCCTCTACGCCGAAGGCGCGAGCAAGCGGCGGATGATGTCGGTGAGTCTGCACGACCGTATTGGCGGCACCCCGGCGATGGTCGAAGCCATGGAGCGTTTTATCCGTTACGCCCAGTCCCATTCGAAAGTGAAATTCATGCGCAAGGATCAGATCGCGCAAATCGTGCTGACCGAGAAAGACCCACTGATCGATAACACTGAAGCGCTCTACAACCAGTAAAAGCGACCGAAAGCAGCCCTCTTCACAGCGTTTGGAGGGCTGTCCGCTCTCTCAAAGTCATCGTACAACGCCCTGTTGACATTTCCGGAAAACCTCGCAAATATCCGCAACCATGTTGTACGACGACGTATAACAAATAATAAAAACAACAAACGAAACAGGGAGCGTCACAGTGAGCACACTCGTCTGCAATTCCGTCCGCACGTCCCGTTTTTCTGTCCCCCGCCCGCGTTCCACCCTGAGCCTGATCGGCTGCAGCAGTCTCGCCCTCGTCTTGCCGATGAGCGCCGATGCCGAAGGCTTTATCGAAGACAGCAAAGCCACCCTGAACCTGCGCAACGCCTACTTCAATCGCAACTTCGTCAACCCGAACTATCCGCAGGGCAAGGCTGAAGAGTGGACGCAAAACTTCATTCTCGACGCCAAATCCGGTTTCACCCAAGGCACTGTCGGCTTCGGCCTGGACGTACTGGGGCTGTACTCGCAGAAGCTCGATGGCGGCAAAGGTACCGGCGGTACGCAGTTATTGCCGATCCACGATGACGGGCGCCCGGCGGACAATTTCGGGCGTCTGGGCGTGGCGCTCAAGGCCAAGGTGTCGAAGACCGAATTGAAGGTCGGTGAATGGATGCCGGTGTTGCCCATCCTGCGCTCGGACGATGGCCGCTCCCTGCCGCAGACCTTTCGCGGTGGCCAGGTCACGTCTACCGAAATCAATGGCTTGACCCTTTACGGCGGCCAGTTCCGTGGCAACAGTCCGCGCAACGACGCGAGCATGGAAGACATGTCGATGAACGGCCGAGGCGCATTCACCTCCGACCGCTTCAACTTCGGCGGCGGCGAATACACCTTCAACGACAAACGCACGCTTGTCGGTGTGTGGTACGCCGAACTCAGCGACATCTACCAGCAGCAGTATTTCAACCTCAGCCACAGCCAGCCACTGGGCGACTGGACGTTGGGCGCCAACCTCGGCTTCTTCACCGGCAAGGAAGACGGCAGCGCTCAGGCCGGCGACCTCGACAACAAAACCGCGTTCGCCATGCTCTCGGCCAGGTACGGCGGCAACACGTTCTACATCGGCCTGCAAAAACTCACTGGCGACGATGCCTGGATGCGCGTCAACGGCACCAGCGGCGGCACCCTGGCCAACGACAGCTACAACGCCAGCTACGACAACGCGAAGGAGCGCTCCTGGCAGATTCGCCACGACTACAACTTCGTAGTCCTCGGCGTCCCCGGGCTGACGATGATGAACCGCTACATCAGCGGCGACAACGTACACACCGGCACCATCACCGATGGCAAGGAATGGGGTCGCGAATCGGAACTGGCCTACACCGTTCAGAGCGGTCCGCTGAAGAATCTCAACGTCAAATGGCGCAACGCAACGATTCGCCGCGACTTCAGCACCAATGAATTCGATGAGAACCGGATCTTCATCAGTTACCCGATTTCGTTGCTGTAAACCCTGGCATGACGTGAACGGAGGGTGCATCCGCCTTCCGTCATTTACACCAAAAGTCGCGTTGACAAGTTCCGGAAACCCTACCGATACTTCAGCGCAGTCATACGACAACCTACAACAAACCTAATAACAACGTGTAAGGGATTGCCATGACGCCCACCTCCACCGCCCCAACTCCGTTCAATCGCCTGCTGCTGACCGGCGCCGCCGGTGGCCTGGGCAAAGTCTTGCGCGAACGTCTGCGCCCGTATGCCAACGTGCTCCGTCTGTCGGACATCGCCGCCCTCGCCCCGGCCATCGATGACCGGGAAGAAGTCGTGCTCTGCGACCTCGCCGACAAAACCGCCGTGCATCAACTGGTCGAAGGCGTGGATGCGATCCTGCATTTCGGTGGCGTTTCAGTGGAGCGCCCCTTCGAAGAAATCCTCGGTGCCAATATCTGCGGTGTGTTCCACCTCTATGAAGCGGCACGCCGCCACGGCGTCAAACGGGTGATCTTCGCCAGCTCCAACCATGTCATCGGCTTCTACAAACAGGATGAGCACCTCGACGCCAGCTCTGCTCGCCGCCCTGACGGCTACTACGGCCTGTCCAAGTCCTACGGCGAAGACATGGCCAGTTTCTACTTCGATCGCTATGGCATCGAAACCGTCAGCATCCGCATCGGCTCGTCGTTTCCCGAACCGCAGAACCGCCGAATGATGCACACCTGGCTGAGCTTCGACGACCTCACCCAATTGCTCGAACGTTCGCTGTACACCCCCAACGTCGGCCACACCGTGGTCTATGGCATGTCCGACAACAAGGACGTGTGGTGGGACAACCGCTTCGCCAGCCACCTCGGTTTCGCGGCCAAAGACACGTCCGAAGTGTTTCGCGAAAAAGTCGAGGCGCAGCCGATGCCCGCCAGCGATGACCCGGCGCGGATCTATCAGGGCGGCGCCTTCGTTGCGGCCGGCCCGTTTGACGACTGACCCGCGCGATTCACGTCTCCAATAAAAACCAAGGGAATGAGTATGCAAGCCGAAATGATCGTCGACGCCCGCAACGCGGTGGGTGAAAGCCCGGTGTGGGTGCCGCAGGAAAATGCGCTCTACTGGGTCGATATCCCCAACGGTGGCCTGCAACGCTGGAGCGCCGACACGGGCCACGTCCACGCCTGGAAGGCTCCCGAAATGCTCGCCTGCATCGCACGACACAGCAGGGGCGGCTGGGTTGCCGGCATGGAGAGCGGGTTCTTTCACTTGCAACCGCACAGCGATGGCAGCCTCGACAGCGAGCAACTGGCGAGCGTCGAACACAGCCGTCAGGACATGCGCCTGAACGACGGTCGCTGCGACCGCCAGGGCCGGTTCTGGGCCGGCAGCATGGTGCTGAACATGGGCCTGAATCTGCCCGAGGGCCGGCTCTATCGCTACGCTGCCGGGCAGACGGGTCCGATCGAGGCACAACTCGACGGTTTCATCGTGCCCAATGGCCTGGGTTTCAGCCCGGACGGCAAGACGATGTACCTGTCGGACTCGCACCCGAATGTGCAACTGATCTGGGCCTTCGATTACGACATTGCCAGCGGCACCCCCTCCAATCGACGGGTGTTCGTGGACATGAATCATTATTACGGCCGCCCCGACGGCGCTGCCGTGGATGCCGACGGCTGCTACTGGATCTGCGCCAACGACGTCGGCCTGATCCACCGGTTCACCCCCGAAGGTCGCCTCGACCGCTCGCTAAAGGTCCCGGTGAAAAAACCCACCATGTGCGCCTTTGGCGGCAGCCGGATGGACACCTTGTTCGTGACCTCGATCCGCCCCGGCGACGACCAGGATCCGCACTCCCTGGCCGGCGGGGTGTTCGCCCTCAACCCCGGCGTCAAAGGCCTGCCGGAGCCAGTTTTCGATGACCTGCTGTAACCGCCCCCGCTGCATCGCTGTGCCTTGAACACAAAAACAACAAGACTGGAGAACCCCTCATGGACTTCAAACGCACGTTGCTCGCCGCCGCCCTCCCCCTCGCGCTCACCTTCGGCAGTGCCGCACAGGCGCTGGAAATCAAATTCGCCGATATCCACCCCGCCGGTTATCCGACCGTGGTCGCCGAAGAACAATTGGGCAAGACCCTGGTCGCCGAAAGCGACGGCAAGCTGACCTTCAAGATGTTCCCCGGCGGCGTGCTCGGCTCGGAAAAGGAAGTGGTCGAACAGGCCCAGGTCGGCGCCATCCAGATGGCCCGAGTCAGCCTCGGCATCGTCGGCCCGGTGGTGCCAGACGTGAACGTGTTCAACATGCCGTTCGTGTTCCGTGACCAGGCGCACATGCGCAAGATCATCGACGGTGAAATCGGCGACGAGATCCTCGACAAGATCACTCAATCGGAATTCAACCTCGTTGCCCTGGCGTGGATGGACGGCGGCACGCGCAACATCTACACCAAGAAACCGGTGCGCAGCCTCGAAGACCTCAAGGGCATGAAAATCCGCGTGCAGGGCAACCCGATGTTCATCGAAACCATCAACGCCATGGGCGGTAACGGGATCGCCATGGACACTGGCGAAATCTTCAGTGCGCTGCAGACCGGCGTCATCGACGGCGCGGAAAACAATCCACCCACCCTGCTCGAACACAACCACTACCAGAACGCCAAGTTCTACAGCCTGACCGGGCACCTGATCCTGCCCGAGCCCATCGTGATGTCGAAAATCACCTGGGAAAAACTCAGCCCCGATCAGCAGACGCTGGTGAAGAAAGCCGCCAAGGCTGCGCAGGCTCAGGAGCGCACGCTGTGGGATGCCAAGTCCGTCAGCAGTGAGGAAAAACTCAAGGCGGCCGGCGTCGAGTTCATCACCGTCGACAAGAAACCCTTCTACGAGGCCACCGCCTCGATCCGCGAGAAATACGGCGCACCCTACGCCGACCTGATCAAGCGCATCGAAGCCGTTCAGTAAACCTCCCAGCCCTCAGCAAAAGGCCCGGCAGCGCTGACGTCGCCTGATGTCCGCGCGTGCCCGGTTACGGTGGAACCCGATGAAGAATTTGCTGCTGCGCATCAATGACCGGATCTACATGGCCTGCATCTGGGTCGCCGGTCTGTCGGTGCTGACCATTTCCCTGATCATTCCCTGGGGCGTGTTCGCCCGTTACGTCCTCGGCACCGGCTCGAGCTGGCCGGAGCCCACCGCCATCCTGCTGATGATGGTCTTCACCTTCATCGGTGCTGCCGCCAGCTATCGTGCCGGCGCGCACATGGCGGTGGCGATGGTCACCGATCGCCTGCAACCGAATATGCGCCGAACCATGAGCATCGTTTCGCAAGTGCTCATGGGCACCATCTGCCTGTTCATGACGATCTGGGGCACGAAGCTGTGCCTGTCGACCTGGAACCAGTTCATGAGCGCCCTGCCGACATTGCGCGTCGGCATCACCTACATGCCGATCCCCATTGGCGGTGCGCTGACGCTGATTTTCGTACTGGAAAAACTGTTGCTTGGCGATCAAAGCAACCGCCGTGTGGTGCGATTCGACCTGGTTGAAGAAAACGAAGGGGCTGCCTGATGGACGCATTGATTCTGCTGGGCAGTTTTATCGCACTGATCCTGATCGGCATGCCGGTTGCCTATGCACTCGGGCTGTCGGCGCTGATCGGCGCATGGTGGATCGACATCCCGTTCCAGGCCTTGATGATTCAGGTGGCGGGCGGTGTGAACAAATTCTCGCTGCTGGCGATTCCGTTCTTCGTGCTCGCCGGAGCGATCATGGCCGAGGGCGGCATGTCTCGGCGGCTGGTGGCGTTCGCCGGGGTTTTGGTGGGTTTCGTGCGTGGCGGCCTGTCGCTGGTCAACATCATGGCCTCGACCTTTTTCGGCGCAATTTCCGGCTCGTCGGTGGCCGACACAGCGTCGGTGGGCTCGGTGCTGATCCCGGAAATGGAGCGCAAAGGCTACCCTCGGGAATTCTCTACGGCGGTCACCGTCAGCGGTTCGGTACAGGCCCTGCTGACCCCGCCCAGTCACAACTCGGTGCTCTACTCGCTGGCCGCCGGCGGCACTGTTTCCATTGCTTCGCTGTTCATGGCCGGCGTGGTGCCGGGCCTGCTGATGAGCGCGTGCCTGATGGTGTTGTGCCTGATTTTTGCGCGCAAACGCGACTACCCCAAAGGCGAAGTGATCCCACTGCGCGAAGCCCTGAAGATCTGCGGCGAAGCGTTGTGGGGCCTGATGGCGATGGTGATCATTCTCGGCGGGATTCTGTCGGGGATCTTCACGGCCACCGAGTCGGCGGCCATCGCCGTGCTGTGGTCGTTCTTCGTCACCATGTTCATCTACCGCGACTACAAATGGAGTGAACTGCCGAAACTGATGCACCGCACGGTACGCACCATTTCCATCGTGATGATTCTGATCGGTTTCGCCGCCAGTTTCGGCTACATCATGACCCTGATGCAGATCCCGGCGAAGATCACCACGCTGTTCCTGACCCTGTCCGACAACCGCTACGTGATCCTGATGTGCATCAACGTCATGCTGCTGTTGCTCGGCACCGTGATGGACATGGCACCGCTGATCCTGATCCTCACGCCGATCCTGATGCCGGTGATTCTCGGTATCGGCGTCGACCCGGTGCAGTTCGGCATGATCATGCTGGTCAACCTCGGTATCGGCCTGATAACGCCGCCCGTGGGAGCCGTGCTGTTCGTGGGTTCGGCGGTGGGCAAGGTCAGTATCGAAAGCACGGTGAAGGCGCTGCTGCCGTTCTACGCCGTGCTGTTCCTGGTGCTGATGCTGGTGACCTACGTTCCGGCGCTGTCGCTGTGGTTACCGCACCTGGTGTTGTAACACTGACGCTGTGGCGAGGGCGCCTGGTCCCTCGCCACAGGTTTTGTCTCACGCCCGCAGCAACATGTAAGCGGCGACCACCAGACATACGCTGGCAAACCCCACCTGCAACGTCCTCGCCGGTACTCGCGCGCAGAGTTTGCGGCCGATGATCATGCCGACGATGCTGGCCACGATGAACGACGCGCCCAGAGGGTCGATCCGCACCCCGGCATGAAACGCACCGATCACGCCGATGGCGGAAATCAGGCTGATGACCATCAAGGATGTGGCGACGATGCCGCGCATCTGCACATCGGTCAGTTGCTTGAACGCCGGCACGATCAGAAACCCGCCACCCACCCCCAGCAACCCGGACACCACGCCGGTGACCGCGCCCAGTGCCGCGAGGGTCGCGGTGCATTTGGCGGTCCAGTCAAAACGACCCGTCTGTTCATTGAGCATGCAGTTCTTCTGGCCCCAACTGGCGTGGCCATGGTCGCTCGGCCCCTCCTGTTGGCGTTCGCGGCGCAGCATGCGCCACGCCACCATGACCATCAGCAGGCTGAACAGGATCATCAGAACCTTTTCCGGCAACTGATGAGCGAAGTAGATGCCCACCGGCGAAAACACCGCGCCGAGCGCCGCAATCAGCAGCGCCGCGCGATAACGCACCAGACCATGGCGCAAACCATCGATGGCCCCGACCGCCGCTGCGCTGCCGACAGCAAACAACGCCACCGGCGCTGCTTGCGTCATCGTCCAGCCCAGCCCGAGCACCAGCGCCGGCACCGCGAGAATGCCGCCGCCAGCCCCGGTCAGACCGAGGATCAATCCCATCAGCACGCCAAACAGACTTGCCAGCAACATAAAGTTTACTCAGTCGACTTTGGACAGACTGGTCAGCCATTCGCGGCCCTTGAGCATGCCGTTCCAGTAGAACCACGGCAGCAGCGTAGCCTTCAGCCACCACGCGGAGCGGCGCGGCACGGTCGGGTCGAGGGGAAAGGTCGGCAGCAGTTTTCCGCCATAGCCGAACTCGGCGAGGATCACCTTGCCCTTCTCCACCGTCAGCGGGCAGGAACCGTAGCCGTCGTACTTCAGCGGCAACGCCAGTTCCTTGCGCAGGGCCAGCAGGTTTTCCGCCACCACCACGACCTGCTTGCGCACTGCCGCGGCGGTCTTCGCATTGGTGGTGCCGCAGATATCGCCCAGGGCAAACACTTCCGGATAACGCGGGTGTTGCAGCGTGTGCGGGTTGACCTCGCACCAGCCGGCGGCGTCGGCCAGCGGACTTTGTGCGATGAAATCCGGCGAAACCTGCGGCGGCACGACGTGCAGCAAATCGAAAGTCTTGGCCTGACGGGTGACATTGCCGTCCGCGTCCTTGACGTCGAACCAGGCGGTTTTCGCCGGGCCGTCGACCTTCACCAGATTGGAATTGAACGCCAGCCGCGCATTGTATTTCTCGATGTACTTCATCAGCGGCGGCACGAAGGTCGAGACGCCGAACAGCGCGGCGCCGGCCAGATTGAACTCGACGTCGACCTTGCTCAGCACGTTGCGTTTGAGCCAGTGATCGCAGGACAGGTACAGCGCCTTTTGCGGCGCGCCGGCGCATTTGATCGGGATCGGCGGCTGGGTGAACAGGGCTTTGCCGCCGCGCAGTTTCTGCACCTGATCCCAGGTGTATTGCGCGTGCTGATAGCTGTAGTTGGAGGTGACGCCGTGCTGGCCGAGGCTTTCCTGCAAGCCTTCGATCTTCTCCCACGCCAGGCGCAGGCCGGGGCAGACGATCAGGTTCTGATAGGTGACGGTGCGTTGATCGTTGAGGGTTAGGCGGCGCTGGTCCGGGTCGATGCCGGTCACTGCCGCCTGAATCCAGGTGGCCTGACGCGGCATCACCTTGTTCATCGGTCGGGCGGTGTCTTTGGCGTCATAAGCGCCACCGCCGACCAGCGTCCAGGCCGGCTGGTAGTAATGCAGGGTGCTCGGCTCGATCACCGTGATTTTCAGGCCGGGATCGCGTTTGAGCAGGCTCGCGACAAAACCGATGCCGGCAGTGCCGCCGCCGATGACCACGATGTCCGCACTGATGGATGGGCCCCAGTGTTGATCGTTCATTGTTTGTTCCTTATGGCTGCACGCAAGGATAGCCGGGTCTATTGCGCCCAGCTTTTGAGCACGGCTCCGCAGTAGAGTCCGGAAAGGGTTTTCATCACCTGGATCACTTCGTGACTGGCGAGACCGTAAAAAATGTACTTGCCTTCACGACGGGTCGCGACCAGCCCTTCATCGCGCAGGATGCCCAGTTGCTGGGACAGGGTCGGCTGACGCACCCCGGTCATTTTCTCCAGTTCGCCGACGTTGCGCTCGCCCTGAGTCAACTGGCACAGGATCAACAACCGATCTTCGTTGGCCAATGCCTTGAGCAGCGAACAGGCCTTGGAAGCCGAGGCGCGCAGTTGGGCGACTTCACATTCGGTCAGACTGGATTGCATTTGCAGGATGCCTTCAACGTCACTTAAGCTGCGGACATTATGTGTTTACATAAAGTGTTGCAACCTGACTTTTCACCTTCCTGCACAGGACCGTGTCCATGCCCGCGCTGATTGAAGCTTTCCTCGACCCCGCCTCTTCGACCTACAGCTACGTGGTCTACGAGGCCGACGGCGGGCAGTGCGCGATCGTCGATCCGGTGCTCGATTACGACGGCGCCGCCGGCCGAACCTGCACGGCTCAGGCGGATAAGATCATCGCCTTCGTTCGCGCCCACAATCTGCAAGTGCAATGGCTGCTGGAAACTCACGCCCATGCCGATCACTTGTCCGCCGCGCCCTATTTGCGCCGGGAGCTGGGCGGGAAAATCGCGATTGGCGAGTCGATCAGCAAAGTGCAGAACGTGTTCAAGGCGCTGTTCAACCTGGAGCCGGAATTTCGTGTCGACGGCTCGCAGTTCGATCACCTGTTCGCGCCGAACGAGTCGTTCCGGATCGGCAATCTCAAGGCCACCGCCCTGCACGTCCCCGGTCACACCCCGGCGGACATGGCCTATTTGATCGACGGCGAACAGATTCTGGTCGGCGACACGCTGTTCATGCCCGACGTCGGCACTGCCCGTTGCGACTTTCCAGGCGGCAACGCGCATCAACTGTTCAATTCGATTCACAAGCTGCTGGCCTTCCCCGCCAGCGTGAAGCTCTACGTCTGCCACGACTACCCGCCGCAAGGTCGCGACTCGCAGTGCCAGACCACCGTCGGCGAACAGCGCAAAAGCAATATCCATGTGCATGACGGCATCAATGAAGCCGCGTTTGTCGAGATGCGCACCAAACGTGATGCTGGGCTGGGCATGCCGACGCTGTTGTTGCCGGCGATTCAGGTCAATGTGCGGGCGGGGAATTTACCGCCAGCGGAAGGCAATGGCGTTGTCTACCTGAAGATTCCTGTCAACGCCGTGTAAGAAAAAATCATTGAAGGAACCCGAAACAAGGGGATTCGTACCTGTCACGTCGGATCCCATGAACTGGGCGTAATCTCGGCAGACAGGCAGACTTCATGGGCGTTCAACCCATGGAGATTTGGCAATATGGATATTCGCCGCAACCACCGGGATCTGTCCCGGGAAGAAAAGGCCGCCTTCATCAACGCGGTCCTGACGCTGAAAAACAACATCAACAGCGTGCTGCGTCCCGGTCAGCAAAGCCGTTACGACGACTTCGTACAGATACACAAGAATTCGATGGGACGCGGCAATCCGCTCGTTCCCAACCCGCATCAAAGTCCCTTGTTCTATCCGTGGCATCGGATCCTGATCCGCCAGTTCGAACTGGCGCTGCAGGCCGCTGTCGACGACCCCCGCATAACGCTGCCCTATTGGAACTGGCAAATCGGCGGCGCCGACAACCCGTTCACTTCGAATTTCATGGGTGGCAATGGTGACAACACCCAGAACCAGTTGGTAACGACCGGGCCTTTTTCCAATAACCAGTCGTCATTCATCGTCTCGGTATGGGACGAGGGCGTCGGGAGCGCCGGTTTGCGCCGCAATCTCGGGGCAGATGGCAGGTTGCCGTCGGAGGAAGCAGTCATTTCGGTTCTGAACATAACGCCCTACTGGTTGGAACCGGGTGGCTGGGAAAACACTTCGGAGCGCGAACTGCACAATCCCGTACACGCCTGGATAGGGGGCAATATGCAAGAGGCAGTTTCCCCGAACGACCCGATATTCTTCCTGCACCATTGCTATCTGGATCTGCTTTGGGAGCGCTGGAGACATCAACATCCGAACGTTCCCTCCTTCCCGCAGGACGATCTGATCAATTCGACACTGGTCTTTCACCCGGAAAACGAACTTGCTCCCTGGAGCCAGAGTTTTACGGTTCAGCAAACGCTTTACACGACAGAACTGGGTTATCGGTATGAATACTGGTGAGTCACCTACTCGTTAAGTGCCCAACGTCAAACCGTTGGCCGGCAATGGCAACGCCGTCTTGTAGCGAACCTGCTTGAGCGCAAAGCTTGACCGGATGTTGGCCACGCCCGGCACCTTGGTCAAAAAGTCCATCATGAACCGCTCAAGCGCTTGAATGGTCGGCACCAGCACCCGGATCAGATAGTCCGGGTCGCCGGCCATCAGGTAGCACTCCATGACTTCGGGGCGGTCGGAAATGGCCTCCTCGAAATGCTGCAGCGCTTCCTCTACCTGCTTCTCGAGACTGACGTGGATGAACACGTTGACGTGCAACCCCAGCAGGTCGGCGTCGAGCAATGTCACCTGCTCGCGGATCAGACCCAGTTCTTCCATCGCCTTCACCCGGTTGAAGCACGGCGTCGGCGACAGATTGACCGAACGGGCCAGGTCGGCGTTGGTGATGCGCGCGTTCTCCTGAAGGCTGTTGAGAATGCCGATGTCGGTACGGTCCAGTTTGCGCATGAGACAAAACCACCTGTTTTTTATGTTTATGCAGAATTTCTATCTGCAAATGATCTCCAGCGCAACGAAACAGAGAGAAATATTCTTCTTGCCCGGGCCTATGATTGTTGTAGGACAAGATTTCTTTTATCGAAGAATGACTGCCAGCTCACTACAAGAAATTCACAAGATCGAGCGTAGAAGCCATGACCCAAGCGTATGAACCGCTGCGTCTGCACGTCCCTGAACCCTCGGGCCGCCCAGGCTGCAAAACCGATTTCTCCTACCTGCATCTGACCGATGCCGGCACGGTGCGCAAACCTTCCATCGACGTAGAACCCGCCGACACCGCCGACCTGGCCCGTGGCCTGATCCGCGTGCTCGACGACCAGGGCAACGCTCTCGGCCCATGGGCCGAAAACGTGCCGGTCGAGATCCTGCGCAAAGGCATGCGTGCCATGCTCAAGACCCGGATCTACGACAACCGCATGGTGGTCGCCCAGCGTCAGAAAAAAATGTCGTTCTACATGCAGAGCCTTGGCGAAGAAGCCATCGGCAGCGCCCAGGCCCTGGCCTTGAACATCGACGACATGTGCTTCCCGACCTACCGCCAGCAAAGCATTCTGATGGCTCGCGACGTACCGCTGGTCGACCTGATCTGCCAGCTGCTGTCCAACGAGCGCGATCCGCTCAAGGGCCGCCAGCTGCCGATCATGTACTCGGTCAAGGACGCCGGTTTCTTCACCATTTCCGGCAACCTCGCCACCCAGTTCATTCAGGGCGTGGGCTGGGGCATGGCCTCGGCGATCAAGGGCGACACCAAAATCGCCTCGGCCTGGATCGGTGACGGCGCCACCGCCGAATCGGACTTCCACACCGCCCTCACCTTCGCCCACGTTTACCGTGCGCCGGTGATCCTCAACGTGGTCAACAACCAGTGGGCGATCTCGACCTTCCAGGCCATCGCCGGTGGTGAAGCCACCACGTTCGCCGGACGCGGCGTCGGCTGCGGTATCGCTTCCCTGCGCGTTGACGGCAACGATTTCTACGCGGTCTACGCCGCCTCCGCCTGGGCTGCCGAACGCGCCCGCCGCGGCCTCGGCCCGACCATGATCGAATGGGTCACCTACCGCGCCGGCCCGCACTCGACCTCCGACGATCCGTCCAAATACCGTCCTGCCGACGACTGGAGCCACTTCCCGCTGGGCGACCCGATTGCCCGCCTGAAACAGCACCTGATCAAGGTCGGCCACTGGTCTGAAGAAGAGCACGCCGCCGTCAGCGCCGAGCTCGAAGCCGAAGTGATCGCCGCACAGAAACAGGCCGAACAGTACGGCACCCTCGCCGGCGGCCAGATTCCAAGCGCCGCGACCATGTTCGAAGACGTCTACAAAGAGATGCCGGAGCACTTGAAGCGCCAGCGTCAGCAGTTGGGGATCTGACATGAACGATCACAACAACAATATTCAGTTGGAAACCGCCATGACCACGACCACCATGACCATGATCCAGGCCCTGCGCTCGGCCATGGATGTGATGCTTGAGCGTGACGACAACGTTGTGGTGTTCGGCCAGGACGTCGGCTACTTCGGCGGCGTGTTCCGTTGCACCGAAGGCCTGCAGACCAAGTACGGCACCTCGCGGGTGTTCGACGCGCCTATCTCCGAAAGCGGTATCGTCGGCGTCGCGGTGGGCATGGGCGCTTATGGCTTGCGCCCGGTCGCCGAGATTCAGTTCGCCGACTACGTGTACCCGGCGTCCGACCAGATCATTTCCGAAGCCGCCCGTCTGCGTTATCGCTCGGCCGGCGAGTTCACCGCGCCGATGACCCTGCGCATGCCTTGCGGCGGCGGCATCTACGGTGGCCAGACCCACAGCCAGAGCATCGAGGCGATGTTCACTCAGGTATGCGGTCTGCGCACCGTCATGCCGTCCAACCCGTATGACGCCAAAGGCCTGCTGATCGCCTCCATCGAAAACGATGACCCGGTGATCTTCCTCGAGCCGAAACGCCTGTACAACGGCCCGTTCGACGGCCACCACGACCGCCCGGTAACCCCGTGGTCGAAACACCCGGCCGCCCAGGTGCCGGACGGTTACTACACCGTGCCGCTGGACGTCGCCGCCATCACCCGTCCGGGCAAGGACGTGACCGTCCTGACCTACGGCACCACCGTTTACGTGTCGCAAGTAGCGGCCGAAGAAAGCGGCGTTGATGCGGAAGTCATTGACCTGCGCAGCCTGTGGCCGCTGGACCTGGAAACCATCGTCAAATCCGTGAAGAAAACCGGCCGTTGCGTCGTGGTTCACGAAGCCACCCGCACCTGCGGTTTCGGCGCCGAACTGGTGTCACTCGTGCAAGAGCATTGCTTCCATCACCTGGAAGCGCCGATCGAACGCGTCACCGGATGGGATACCCCCTACCCGCACGCGCAGGAGTGGGCGTATTTCCCTGGGCCGTCCCGAGTGGGCGCGGCGCTGAAACGGGTCATGGAGGTCTGAATGGGCACGCACGTTATCAAGATGCCGGACATCGGCGAAGGCATCGCAGAAGTAGAACTGTCGCAGTGGCACGTCAAGGTCGGCGATCTGGTCGTTGAAGATCAGGTGCTGGCGGATGTGATGACCGACAAGGCGATGGTCGATATTCCCTCGCCGGTACACGGCAAAGTGATTGCACTCGGCGGTCAGCCGGGTGAAGTGATGGCGGTCGGCAGCATTCTGATCAGCATCGAGGTTGAAGGCGCCGGCAATCTGAAGGAGTCCGACAAACCGGCGCCTGTTGCGCCGAAAGAAACCCCTGTCGCACCCAAAGTTGAAGCTGTCGTTGAAAGCAAACCTGCTGTTGCCGCAGCGCGTCCGGCGGCTGCCGTTTGCCAGGGCCCGATGGTTGCACGCGAAGCGGATGAGCGTCCGCTGGCATCGCCAGCCGTGCGCAAACACGCGCTGGATCTGGGCATTCAATTGCGTCTGGTGCGCGGTTCCGGCCCGGCCGGTCGGGTGTTGCATGAAGACCTCGATGCCTATCTGGCGCAAGGTCAGTCGAACGCTTCGGCGCCAGTGGCTGCCGCGTACGCTCAGCGTAACGATGAAGAACAGATTCAAGTGATCGGCATGCGCCGCAAGATTGCCCAGCGCATGCAGGACGCCACTCAGCGTGCCGCGCACTTCAGTTATGTCGAGGAAATCGACGTCACCGCGATTGAAGAATTGCGTGCACACCTGAACGAAAAACACGGCGCGAGCCGTGGCAAGCTGACCTTGCTGCCATTCCTCGTGCGCGCGTTGGTCGTCGCCCTGCGCGACTTCCCGCAAATGAACGCCCGTTACGACGACGAAGCCCAGGTCATCACCCGCCTCGGCGCGGTGCATGTCGGCGTCGCCACCCAAAGCGATGTCGGCCTGATGGTACCGGTAGTGCGTCACGCAGAAGCGCGAAGCCTGTGGGACAGCGCGGCGGAAATCTCCCGCCTGGCCAGCGCCGCACGCAATGGCAAGGCCAGCCGCGATGAGCTGTCCGGCTCGACCATCACCCTGACCAGCCTTGGCGCCCTTGGCGGCATCGTCAGCACCCCGGTGCTGAATCTGCCGGAAGTCGCGATCGTCGGCGTCAACAAAATCGTCGAACGCCCAATGGTCGTCAAAGGCCAGGTGGTGATCCGCAAGATGATGAACCTCTCCAGTTCCTTCGATCACCGCGTGGTCGACGGCATGGACGCGGCGCTCTTCATCCAGGCCATTCGTGGTCTGCTCGAACAACCCGCGACCCTGTTTGTGGAGTGATGAAATGCAAACTCTGAACACCACGCTGCTGATCATCGGCGGCGGCCCCGGCGGTTACGTGACGGCCATTCGCGCCGGACAACTGGGCATTTCGACCATTCTGGTCGAGGGCGAATCGCTGGGCGGCACCTGCCTGAACATCGGCTGCATTCCGTCGAAAGCGCTGATCCACGTGGCCGAGCAGTTTCATCAGACTCAACACCACAATCAGCATTCAGCACTGGGCATCAGCGTTTCCGCGCCGACCCTCGACATCACCAAAAGCGTCGAGTGGAAGGACGGCATCGTCGATCGCCTGACCACTGGCGTCGCTGCATTGCTGAAGAAGAACAAGGTTCAGGTGATCAACGGCTGGGCCAAGGTCATCGACGGCAAGACCGTGGAAGTCGGCGACACCCGCATCCAGTGCGAACACCTGGTTTTGGCCACCGGATCGAAAAGCGTCAATCTGCCAATCCTGCCGATTGGCGGGCCGATCATTTCGTCCACCGAGGCGCTGGCACCGAAGTCGGTTCCGAAGCGCCTGATCGTGGTGGGCGGTGGTTACATAGGTCTGGAGCTGGGGATTGCCTATCGCAAGCTCGGCGCCGAGGTCAGCGTGATCGAGGCGCAGGATCGTATCCTGCCGGCCTACGACGCCGAACTGACCCAACCAGTGCACGACGCGCTGAAGCAGCTGGGCGTGAAGCTGTACCTCAAGCACAGCGTGCTGGGCTTCGACGGTACATTGCAGGTGCGCGACCCGAACGGCGACACCCTGAATCTGGAAACCGATCAGGTGCTGGTGGCCGTCGGTCGCAAACCCAACACCCAGGGCTGGAACCTTGAAGCGCTGAATCTGGACATGAACGGCTCGGCGATCAAGATCGACAGCCGCTGCCAGACCAGCATGCGCAACGTCTATGCCATCGGCGACCTGAGCGGCGAACCGATGCTGGCCCACCGCGCCATGGCTCAGGGCGAAATGGTTGCCGAGCTGATCAGCGGCAAGACCCGCGAATTCAACCCGACCGCCATCGCTGCCGTGTGCTTCACCGACCCGGAACTGGTGGTCGTCGGCAAGACGCCGGACGAGGCCAAGGCGGCCGGACTTGATTGCATCGTGTCGAACTTCCCGTTCGCGGCCAATGGCCGGGCGATGACACTGGAATCGAAAACCGGCTTCGTGCGGGTGGTCGCTCGTCGGGACAATCATGTGATTGTCGGCTGGCAGGCGGTGGGTGTCGGGGTGTCGGAGCTGTCGACCGCGTTCACGCAAAGCCTGGAAATGGGCGCGCGACTGGAAGACATCGGCGGCACCATCCACGCGCACCCGACCCTGGGTGAAGCGGTGCAGGAAGCGGCGTTGCGTGCGCTTGGGCATGCGTTGCACCTGTAAAAACCCGAAGCGGGGGAGTTTTTTCATAAGCAGGCTAATAAATCTGCTGCTCCCCCCATCGCCCGGGCTGCGAAACCGCTCAAGAATGAAGTATTGTTGTGCCCATCCAAAAAAACGTCAGAAGCCTTGAACCGCTTCGGCGGTTGTTCAGTGATAGAGGGTGTCATGGGTAACGAAAGCATCAACTGGGACAAGCTGGGTTTTGACTACATCAAGACCGACAAACGCTATCTGTCGTACTTTCGCAACGGCGAGTGGGACAAAGGCACCCTGACCGAAGACAACGTGCTGCACATCAGCGAAGGCTCCACTGCCCTTCACTATGGCCAGCAATGCTTCGAAGGCCTGAAGGCCTATCGTTGCAAGGACGGCTCGATCAACCTGTTCCGTCCGGACCAGAACGCCGCGCGCATGCAACGCAGCTGCGCCCGCCTGCTGATGCCGCATGTGTCCACCGAGCAGTTCATCGAAGCGTGCAAGGAAGTGGTTCGCGCCAACGAGCGCTTCATCCCGCCTTACGGCACCGGCGGCGCGCTGTACCTGCGCCCGTTCGTGATCGGCGTGGGTGACAACATCGGCGTGCGTACCGCACCGGAGTTCATCTTCTCGGTGTTCGCGATCCCGGTCGGCGCCTACTTCAAGGGCGGCCTGACCCCACACAACTTCCAGATTTCCTCCTTCGACCGCGCCGCGCCACAAGGCACCGGTGCCGCCAAGGTCGGTGGTAACTACGCCGCCAGCCTGATGCCGGGCTCCCAGGCCAAGAAAGCGCATTTCGCTGACGCCATCTACCTGGATCCGCTGACCCACAAGAAGATCGAGGAAGTCGGTTCGGCCAACTTCTTCGGGATCACCCACGACAACAAGTTCGTGACCCCGAACTCGCCATCGGTACTGCCGGGCATCACCCGTCTGTCGCTGATCGAACTGGCCAAGTCCCGTCTGGGCCTGGAAGTGGTCGAAGGCGACGTGTTCATCGACAAGCTGTCGGACTTCAAGGAAGCCGGTGCTTGCGGTACTGCTGCGGTGATCACCCCGATCGGCGGCATCAGCTACAACGACCACCTGCACGTGTTCCACAGCGAAACCGAAGTCGGCCCTGTGACCCAGAAGCTCTACAAAGAGCTGACCGGCGTGCAGACCGGCGACGTCGAAGCCCCAGCAGGCTGGATCGTCAAGGTTTGATCAGGTTTCGCCTAGTAGCCTGAGCGCGTGATTCACCTTCCACATCAACGGAAGGTGAATCAACTCAAAACATCAAACAGGATCAGTGATTAACCATGTCGAGTTGTTTCTTCCGCCATGGATACCTACGACTCCCCATCCCTGCATAATCGGCAAGATATAGTTAATACAACGCACATTGCCGTTCAATCCGCGCGCACTCGCACAGAGTGCCCCAGAACCAGCCGGACTGTTGCTAGAGCCGACAAGACATGGATTATCCATGCCATGCCCATTGTGGAAAAGATAGGTAACGGTCGTTTCAAAAGCAGCTCGACTGATTGTAATATCCTGCGGAATAATTCGAATCGAGGCAGGGCCAACTTGTGAAATCTCGAATGGCACACCCTGTATATGATCAGGCGTCATGAAAGATTGACCGACTGCCATTTGCCCCCAAAAACCCCGCACTCGCTCTTCACAGATCGAACACATACGAACCCCTCAAAAACAATCAATCTTTATATATTACACAGCACTCTTCATCGAACCTCTTCAAATCATAAATAATCGCCATGTATATATTCATCAACTCATAACAGAGTTCTATCGACGTAGCCCAATCATTAGTCCTGGAAGGCTCATTGACATTCAAGGTGACTTCACCGCTATCAAGCAACAGCTTTAAATCCTCCTCCCCGGCATGAATACCAAGATTATGCACAGTATTTCTTTGCGCTCGATAGAACCCTACAATCTCCAAATCCTTTTTCGCGTCGCGAGCGTAATCAGCAGAGAGCTTGGAAAAAATGTGGTCAAGCTTGCCTTTGGCCGACATGAAAGGGCTGCCCTCTTCCATTATTTTCTTGACCGCTGCCTGACGAGTAACCTCATCCTTCGCATCGTTGTATCGTTTTATTTGCCTTACTACAAACTCCGCCTTACGAACTCTACGGTCAGCGTCCGTTTCCTTGATGCGGTCATATAACCTGCCCATCCAGAACTCAAACACAGAGAAAGAGCCAACGGTAAAATCCAGAAAGCTGCTTCCTATCATAAAATCGACGCGTTCTTCATAGATATTCTTGATATCTTCCATCGCCAAGCGAAACATTCTTTCATCACGCTCGTCCAGATACTCTTGCTTCACCTCGTCAAACAGTTCTTGAAGTGGTCCTCGTCCAGCCATACACGCGGAGACTTCATCATTCATGAAAAAATACAAAAGCATATCCACCGCACCGGACAAATCTCCGTAGAAAGTTCTACCCGGGCGCGGCTTTAACCCCATATAAAGACCCAACATATCCTCATTAAAGATACATCGACCCTTCAACACGATCAGGCTATAAATTCGGGCTTTTGTATTGATATCAAATTTCCTTCCCTTGACGTACATCCAGTTCCCTCACCTTCTCGAACAAACAGCAACTCTACAATCCATCATTTCTCCACCACCTGCCTTCTACCTCTGGTTCGACGGGTGAGTGGATATCATTTGGGGTTCTTGCTCATGACTATCGTGCCCCTTACGCATCGACAATGCCATCCCGAACCGCGCCGCCATCTCCTTGTATCCCCGCGCCGTCAACGTCAGCGCCCGACTGTCCAGATCCTGCGTCACCCATTTGCGCTTCAACGCCGCCTGCAATAACGCCGCCCCGAGCGAACCTCCCAGATGCGGCCGACGCATGCTCCAGTCCAGGCACGGGCAGGCAAAGCGGCGGCGCATCGTCGACAGATCCTTGACCTCAATGCCCAGCCCTTCAAAAAACGCCTCGCCACTTTCACTGAGGCAATAAACCTGCTCATCGGTTTCCACCAGCCATCCCGCCTCAAGCAACCGGTCATGCAGCAATACCGCCAGCGTCCCGGCCATGTGGTCATAACAGGTGCGGGCGAATTGCAGGCGATCCGGCGTGTGCGGTTTGAAAGTCGGCGCGGGGCTCTGGCCGATCACCATCAGCGCTTCGAGTGCCTGGGCCACGCGCTTGTCGGCGAGACTGTAATAACGATGGCGGCCCTGCACGTGCAGGCGCACCAGCGCCAGGTCCTTGAGTTTGGCCAGGTGTGCACTGGCGGTCGAGGCGCTGACGTCGGCGAGGGTCGCCAGCTCCGTGGCGGTGCGGGCGTGGCCGTCCATCAGCGAGCACAGCATTTTGGTTCGCGCCGGTTCTGCGATGGCGGCGGCCACTTGCGAGACGCCGATGTCTTGATGTTCTGCGTGCATATTTCGCTCCCGGACGAATCATCGACCTCAAGGACTGGAGATAGTAGCAACACGTTCCCCACCGACAAGGTTGCGATCCATGGACCCGATCATCGCTGCAACTCACGCCGATCCCTACCCCTACTACGCCGAACTGCGCGCGGGGGGCGGGCTGACCTTTCATCACGGACTGAAACTGTGGGTGGCCAGTAGCGCCCGCGCGGTCTGCGCGGTACTGGCGCATCCGGATTGCCGGGTGCGCCCGGTGCAGGAACCGGTGCCCAAGGCCATCGTCGATGGCATGGCGGGCAAGGTGTTCGGCCAGTTGATGCGCATGAATGACGGTGAAGCTCAGCGCTGCCCGCGTTCGGCCATCGAGCCGCCATTGGGGCTGTTTGATCGGGAAGAAGTCGGCGCTTTGGTGTCCGCGCGGCTGATAACGAACGACGCCGACGGCTTATATAAAGCAATGTTTCGCGGCCCGGTGTGCGTGGTTGCATCGCTGCTCGGGTTCACGCCGGCGCAGGCGCGGGTCATCAGTGAACTGACGGCGGATTTCGCGGCGTGTCTGTCGCCGCTGAGCAATGACCTGCAACTGGCGGCGGCCCATCGGGCGGCGGAGCAATTGCGCGGATACTTCATTGAATTGCTGGCGGATCCGAACCCGCTTCTCGCCGACATTCGCCAGCGTTTTGTCGGCGATGAGGACGTGCTGCTCGCCAACCTGATCGGCCTCTGTTCGCAGACATTCGAGGCCACCGCCGGGCTTATCGGCAATGCTCGGGTGGCGTTGCAGCGTCAGCCTGAATTACGCAACGCGTCAGTGGATTCGTTATTGGCTGAAGTCCAGCGTTTCGATCCGCCGGTACAGAACACCCGTCGATTTGTGGCGAACAGCTGTGAAATCGACGGCGTGCGACTGGAAGCCGGCGACGTGATTCTGGTGCTGCTGGCCTCGGCCAATCGCGACCCGGCACTCAATGAAAACCCGGATCACTTTATGGTGGATCGCCCGAACCGCCGTAGTTTCACGTTCGGCAGCGGTCGGCACCAATGTCCGGGGCAAGGATTGGCGATGACGATTGCCAGCACTACCGTCGGTGAAATCCTTGCCCATGACATCGACCTGAAGCAGTTCGCCTGGCACTACCGCCCCTCGCTAAACGGGCGAATTCCGCTGTTCAGCGAGATAAAGCCTTAGGCGTTGCGCAATTCGATCGTCAGGTGCGACAGCTCATGCACCGGTGCCAAACGCTCGCGAATCGCCTCGGCTGTCACACCAGCTACCGCGACTACGCTGACAATCGCCGCCCGCGCCTGCGGGCCGACCTGCCAGACGTGCAGATCGCTGATGCGCACGTCGTCGGAGGTTTCCAGCAGTTCGCGGATTTCCTCGGCCACCGGTTCATCGGTGGTGTCGAGCAGTACGGCGGCGCTGTCACGCATCAGGTTCCAGGCCCATTTGGCGATGACGATGGAACCGACGATGCCCATCACCGGGTCCATCCACACCCAGCCCAGATAGCGACCGGCCAGCAACGCGGCAATCGCCAGCACCGACGTCAACGCATCGGCCAATACGTGCACGTAGGCTGAACGCAGGTTGTTGTCATGATGGTGATGATGACCATGATCGTGGCTATGGCCGTGGTCATGATGCCCGTGACGACCGGCCAGCAGAAAAGCGCTGAGCAGGTTGACGCCCAGGCCGACCACGGCAATCAAGGTGGCTTCGCCGAACGCCACGCTGGTGGGCTCGAACAGACGGAAAACCGACTCACCGGCAATGCCCAGCGATACCAGCCCCAGCACCATGGCCGAGGCAAAACCCGCCAGATCGCCGACCTTGCCGGTGCCGAAACTGTAACGGCGGTTGTTGGCGTTGCGCCGGGCAAAACCATAGGCCACCGCCGCAATACCCAAGGCACCGGCGTGGGTCGCCATGTGGAAACCGTCGGCCAGCAGCGCCATGGAACCGGTGAGATAACCGGCAGCAATTTCGCCGATCATCATCACGAACGTCAGCGCCACCACCCACAAGGTGCGACGGGCGTTGTCGTCATGGGACGCACCAAGGAACTGGTGATCGTGGGAAAAGTCGTCAGAGCGCGTCGTCAGATTCATGGTGTGGGTGCTCACTTGGAATAACGGCGGATGGCTTGCAGCAACTCTTCCACACCCTGTGCGCGGGCCTCGTCGCTGAGGTCGGGACGGGCGACATGCTCGCGGGCGTGGGCCTCGATGAACTGCTCCATCAAGCCATTGACCGCGCCGCGAATCGCCGCCATCAGGTGCAACGTCTTGGCACAATCGGTCTCGGACTCCAGCGCCCGCTCAACCGCCTGAACCTGGCCGGCAATGCGCCGGACCCGGTTGAGCAACTCGCCTTTGTGTTCGTGTGTGTGCGACATACATATACCCCCTACCCCTATATGGCGAGCATAGTCGCTGTTTGGATCGAAAGGGGCAAGGTCAAATTTGGGTTGGGAGATAAGCGGATGACTCAGCCTACGCCCCCCCTGTGGGAGCGAGCTTGCTCGCGATGGCGGACTGAAAAATGACGCATCATTTTGCCCCCATCCGGGAGGCTACATCGCCTTGCGCCTTTGCCTACAACTACGCCAGAATCCGCCGGCTTGTGCGGTTTGGGGCCTGCCCGTAACTTGATTCGCATCACTGAATGGTCAGTGAACGGGTTTAGTCGCTCGGTGTTCTCCAACTTCGCATGCAGTCATTAAGTCAGGTGCTTTTGTGCCTACGCTCAATGGTAGCTGTGCGCAGGGCGCCTTCGGGTGCGCCGGTAAAGCTTGGAGTCCCGGTCGACTAACCTGCGCATAGCTGCCACCCAATCGTTTAGTCGCGAAATGGGAGTCAGCATTACTGGAGACTCTGAGCAAATGATCAAGCCAACGCCTAATCCACCGGAAACAGACTTACCGTCCGAATCCGACCCAACCTCTCCCTACTCCACAACCGATTCAAAAAAACTCCACGAAGCCGCCGAACGCGCCCTCGACCATTACCTGAAACCCACCGCCCCGAAACAACACTGCCCCGGCCGCATGTTCCTCGTCGCCCCCGACCTGGATCAGCATGCCCTGCTGGCCCACGCCTGCGAATCGATGACTTCGGCCAGCGTGATGCTCAGCGACTTCGCCGCGCTGCTGGACCCGCCCTACCGCAGCACCGTGCTGGGCATCGCCCAAGTGGTGATGTGTGGTGAACTCGCGGTGAACCGGGCGCTGGACACTCTCGATGCCACGACCTGAGGAACACCCATGGAAAGCAAATCCGATGCACACATCGTCGCCGCCCTGATCTCCATCGGCCTCAACGAGAAAGACAGCCAATGGGCCCAAAAAGCCTGTCTGCTACTGCTCGAGAGCGAACGGAAATCCATCGTCAGCGCCGCACTCACCGCCCTCGCCCAACTCGCCCGTGACTATGGCGAACTGGACCGCAGCCGCCTGCTGCCGGCACTCACCAGCGTAAAACGCAGATTTCCAAGCCTGACCGGCACGGTTGCCGCGACGCTGGATGAGATGGCGATGGCTGCGTAACACCTGGGGCACAAGGCAAAGAAAAACCCGCTGCCTCCCTTCACGGAGGCAGCGGGTTTTGTGTTTACAACTCATAAGAAATCGCTCCACAGATCTTGCCGAGAGCGTCATTTTGTAACAACCGCTTGAGCTTCAGAACCGTCCTACATCTTTCAAATCCTCATTCAGATAGCGTTCCCAACGCTTTAAAAGTTGGAACAAGGACGCTCATGGCTCGAAAATCAGATATTCCCCGAATACAAAATCCCCCCTCAGGCGACGGGCACCACATCACTACCCGCTACATGACTGCTACCGAACTGGCAGAGCAGGACGCCAGACAAAAAAAGTACGACGAGATGCAGGCCAGGCAACAAGCCTACGAAGATCGCTTTCCTCGGCAGTCTCAACAACCGAATCAACACAGCGCCCTAGGGTGTGTATTTACCAAGAGCTGCAACCTCCCCGACGGCGTCATCAACCATGAAAGCCCCGCAGGGTTTATCCCGGTCGAACGACTGGCGGACTTTGGAGCATTCACCTTGCTCGGTGGCCGCGAATTAGATGCGGCCGGAAATATCACCCTCAAAAGAATAGGTGGTGCCAAGTTACCGTCTGCTATAGGCACGCTTCTCATAGGAGGCTCGGCTTCTATTGGCACCAGCACAAGCGCCATATCCAGTGTGGGCGCAGTCACGGGCGGTGTTGCCGCAGGTGCTTTGGTGGGCATGGTTGGTCTGCTGTGGCCGTCCAATCTTGGTGACAGTTCGCTCTATACCGAAGATCAGCTCAGATCGCTGAAAGAAGGCCGAACACGTATACGACTACAGGTAGGGCAACAGCCCGATGGCAGTCTCAAAGGGTACGGGTACAACACCCAAAAGCGCCCTGACTGGGAAATGATTCCGGTTGTGCAGTTCGCCGCCCAAGGCTCTCGCCAAGTGGCTGACTTTGGCAATGGCGTCACGTTGACCTGGACGCCTGCCGTCGATCCGTCCAGCACATCGGGTATCCCACCGCTGCGAGGTGCCCCGCAAACACCGACTATCTGGATTTATCCGCCGACTGAGCAAGCAGACAAAATCATCGTCAACCCGATCTATCCGCCGGAGTACCAGGACTTCATCCTTGTATTTCCAGCTGACTCCGGGATCAAGCCTCTCTATATAGTCTTGGCGTTGGAGTTTGATGCAGCCAGTTATCATGGAAAGACGGACAATGCTGTAAAGAGCAAAGGCCCTGCCAATGGCCAGGAAACCTTGGAAAATTCAATTCAAGTAAAACCTACCTCACCCCGCAGAATTGGCGTTGATCCAGATACCAACGAATTTGTCGTCTTTGATCGCACAGGAGGCGATGTCTACCATGGACATGTCAGACCTTGGGACAAACTCCATCAGGATATGAAAAACGCGTTAGTCAAAGCGAAGAAAGCGGACAACAAAGGCAACATTTTGGGAGCCAAGAAGTGAGCCTGAACTATAAAGACCCATCCATTAGCCACGATGAGGCAGTGAGGTTTCTGCAAAGTCACTCAGACGAGGACGTTATCCAAGCTTTGATTTCTATTGGTCTCAATGAAGAAGACAGAATCTGGGCTCAGCAAACCTGCCTGAAATACTTCGCCAGCAGCAATGAGCCGGTTGTCACCTCTGCCATTACCGCTCTCGGCCACATTGCTCGAAGACACGGCGAGCTGGACAAGGACATTGCCTTTGCAGCGCTGGAGGAAGTAAAGACAAGATTCCCTTCGCTAGAAGGCGTGATTTCAGACACGCTTGACGATATTGAGGCATTTACCTGATTCATCGAGCCCTCGCATGCAGGACGTTGTGATCAGGAACACCCTCATCACAACGTACTCACCCACGAGCTTCAATCCTCCCGCGTCAAAACCTCAAGCAACTCAATCTCGAACACCAGATTCGAATTCGGCGGAATCTTGCCCATCGTCCGCTCGCCGTAACCCAGATGCGCCGGCACCAGCAGCTTGCGCTTGCCGCCAACCTGCATCCCCATAATCCCTTGGTCCCAACCCTTGATGACCCGGCCCGTGCCGATCACGCACTGAAACGGCTTGCCCCGGCTCCAGGACGAATCGAATTCGGTGCCGTCTTCCAGCCAACCGGTGTATTGGGTGGTGATCAACGCGCCTTTGACGGCGGCTTTTCCGTCACCAGGCTGAAGATCGATTATCTGCAGTTCATCATTCATGACATTCACTCTATTGTTGCGCTGGCCGCCGTTTTCCCAGAAATACCGGCCATTGGCAACTGTCTGCCCGAAGGTTGCCGCTGTTTACGGCGTCAGCCATGAATTAAGATTGCGACACGCCAGCCCCCGGATCGATACGCCATGACAGCGACGCTTGAATGACTCAACTCTGGATCAGCTTCGCCATTGTCGTTGTGCTGATGGTCGTGATCGCCGTTCTGATCCACCGGGTGCGCGAACTTCGTCAGCAACTCGCCGAATATCGCGAACTGCTCACCCGCGCCGCCGAGGGTCAGAACATCCGTCAGGATGGTGACGCCGACCGCTTCAAGCGCAGCCAGTATTTCGCGCGGATCGGTACCTGGGACTGGGAGGTCGACACCGACCGGCTCTACTGGTCGGACGCGATCTTCGGCATGTTCGGGTTCAAGATCGGCGAAGTGACGCCCTCTTACGCGCTGTTCTGTTCCTGCGTACACCCCGATGACCGCACCCGGGTGCGCGCCGGGGAACTACGTTGTTTAGAGACCGGTGAAAACCACGATGAGGAATACCGCGTGGTCTGGCCCGACGGCACGATTCGTTGGCTGCGGGAAACCGGCAATGTGGTGCGCAACGATCACGACACGGTGATCAAAATGATGGGTGTGGTGCGCGACATCACCGAAGAAAAGGCCTCGGCCAGCTACCTCCAGCACCTGGCCCACTTCGACCCGCTGACTGGCCTGCCCAATCGACTGGTGCTGGAAGAGCGGCTATCGGAAGCACTCGAACATGCGCGCGCGACCGAGACGCGGGTGGTGCTGGTGTTTATCGATCTCAACGGTTTCAAAGCGATCAACGACCGCTACGGTCACGCCGCCGGCGACCGCGTTCTGATCACCACCGCCACGCGCCTGAAACGTATCCTGCGGGTCAGCGACACCGTCGCGCGCATCGGCGGCGACGAATTCGTAGTTATCCTGCAAGGCCTCGCCCCCGGCCTGAACCTGCAGGACGAAACCCGCAGCATCTGCCAGAAAATCTTCATCGAACTGTCCCCGCCGATCCCCATCGGCAACGAACAACGCCACATCGGCACCAGCCTCGGCGTCGCCGTATTCCCCGACCACGCACCGACCATGGACCGTTTGCTGCACATTGCGGATCTGGCGATGTACGAGGCCAAACGCAGCGGGAACAATCAGTATCGATTGGGCGGCGGGCAGACGCTGAGTCATGGCCGGGGCGATTGAGTCCTAGGCTATTTCTCCACCGGCTGAATCGCCACAATCGTCCCGTTGGTGATCATCACCATCACGTACTTGTCATTGATCTGCACCCACTGCGCCTGTGGCTCTGGTTGTTTGAGGCCTTTCTGTTTCCAGTTTTTGATGGCTTTTTCGCTGCGCTGGTAGATATCCGGGGCGCGGTCGTTGACGTTCAGTTCGCGGTTGCCGGTCGGTGATTGCTCGACAGTGTCGTTCGAGGTTTGCGCCGCTTGAACGAGGGGGCTGATCCCGGCGATGCCGGCGACGAGGGCCAGGCTAGCGATTAGGGTCTTGTTGTTCATCGGTGAACCTCCTTCAGATGTGTGATACCTGAACTCCGACTGCGGAGTTCTGGAATCATTCCTTGTTTTTTGATGCTGACGGATCCGAAAGTGTAGCTGCCCACTTGGCGCATTGATCCGCCCTGCACATCAATCCATGCCAACTATGCAATTAACAAATCGATCCCTGCGCGCCACTATCCGCCCCAATAAGAACCGTGCGCCGCCTCCCCGTCGCGCACGTCATAAAAGCGGTGGAGTACTTTTCTATGACAGCCTCAATCCCACACGGCGGCTCGCGGGCCGGCGCCATTTTCCGGGTGACCTCGGGTAACTTCCTCGAACAGTTCGACTTCTTTCTGTTCGGTTTCTACGCCACGCAGATCGCGGCGGTGTTCTTTCCGGCGAGCAGTGAGTTCGCATCCCTGATGATGACTTTTGCAGTGTTCGGCGCAGGCTTTTTGATGCGTCCGCTGGGGGCTATCGTGCTCGGCGCGTACATCGATGACGTCGGTCGTCGCAAAGGTTTGATTGTCACCCTGTCGATCATGGCCAGCGGCACGATACTGATTGTGCTGGTGCCCGGATATGAAACCATCGGCCTGTTTGCCCCGGCGCTGGTGTTGATCGGACGGCTGCTGCAGGGCTTCTCCGCCGGTGCCGAACTGGGCGGGGTTTCGGTGTATCTCTCGGAGATCGCCACGCCCGGTCGCAAAGGCTTTTTCACCGCCTGGCAGTCGGCCAGTCAGCAGGTGGCCATCGTCGTCGCCGCAGCGCTCGGTTACGGCTTGAACCAGTGGATGGCGCCGGAAGCGGTCGCCGATTGGGGCTGGCGGATTCCGTTTTTCGTCGGCTGCATGATCGTGCCGTTCATCTTCTTTCTGCGGCGCAATCTGGCGGAAACCGAGGAGTTCGCCGCCCGTAAACATCGTCCGAGCATGAAGGAAGTGTTCCGCACCCTCGGCCAGAACTGGGGTGTGGTGCTGGGTGGAATGCTGATGGTTGCCCTGACCACCACCGCGTTTTACTTGATCACCGTGTACGCGCCGACCTTCGGCAAAACCGTGCTGCACCTGAGCACGTCCGATGCGTTGCTGGTGACGCTGCTGGTGGGCGTTTCCAACTTCTTCTGGTTGCCGATTGGCGGGGCGTTGTCCGATCGCGTCGGCCGCCGTCCGGTGCTGATCGCCATGGCGCTGCTGGCGCTGGCCACCACTTATCCGGCGCTGTCGTATCTGGTGCAGGCGCCGAGTTTCAGTCACATGCTGCTGTCGCTGTTGTGGCTGTCGTTTATCTACGGCCTGTACAACGGCGCAATGATTCCGGCGCTGACCGAAATCATGCCGGTGGAAGTGCGGGTGGCCGGTTTCTCCCTGGCTTACAGCCTCGCCACTGCCGTGTTCGGCGGATTCACTCCAGCGATGTCGACCTTCCTGATCCAGTACACCGGCGACAAAGCCGCACCGGGTTACTGGATGAGCATCGGCGCGCTCTGCGCATTGTGCGCGACGCTTTATCTGTATCGCCGGGCCGGCGGTCGTCTGCAACCTGTTACTGCCTGAGAACATCACCATGAAAAAACTGTTTACCGTTACCGCCCTGCTCGCCGGTCTTGCGTTCAACGTTGCGGCCCAGGCCGAAGAACTGCGGGTCATGACCTCCGGCGGTTTCACCGCTGCCTACAAGATCCTCGGGCCGAAATTCGCCGCCGCCACCGGTAACACGCTGGACACCCAACTCGGTCCATCAATGGGCAAGGCCCCCGAAGCGATCCCCAACCGCCTCGCCCGTGGTGAAAAGGCCGACGTGGTGATCATGGTCGGCTACGCCCTCGATGATCTGATAAAACAAGGCAAGGTCGACCCGGCCTCGCGTGTGGAACTGGCGGATTCGCGGATCGGCCTGGTGGTGCGCGAAGGCGCGCCGAAGCCGGACATCAGCAACGTCGACGCCCTGAAGAAAACCCTGCTGGATGCAAAATCGGTGGCCTACTCCGACAGTGCCAGCGGCGTGTACATCGAGCAGCAATTGTTCAAGAAACTCGGTATCGAAGATCAGCTGAAACCCAAGGCGAAGATGATCCCGAAAATCCCGGTGGGCTCGGTGGTCGCGACCGGCGACTATCAACTGGGCTTCCAGCAGGTCAGCGAATTGCTGCCGGTGCCGGGGGTGAGTTTTGTGGCGAAGATTCCTGAATCGGTGCAGTCGGTGACACGATTTGCAGCAGGGATTCCGGTAGGTGCGCAGCATCCGCAGGAAGCCAAGGCGTTGCTCGCTTATCTGGCCGCACCTGCCGCCCAGGCTGACGTGCAGGCCACCGGTCTGGATTCGGTCAAGCGCTGACCGTCGGCGGCTGGACTTTCATTTCCACCACCAGCCGCTCCAGTTCCAGTGCCGCCGGGGTCAGCGTGCGACCCCGGCGTTTGATGATGCCGACGCTGCGCATCACTTGTGGATCGGTCAGCGGCACCCGCGTCAGGATCGGATGATCCGCCGCCGGCATCGCCATCAACGGTACCGCCGCCACACCCAACCCCGCTTCCACCAGACCGATCATGGTCGTCACATGCCGCGTCTCGCAGATGCTCGGGCGCTGCGGCACCACTTTGGCCAGCGCCTGATCCAGCAGAAACCGGTTACCCGAAGTCTTGTCGAGCGAGATGTAATCCTGCCGGTAGAACTCGTCCCAGGTCACGCTGCTGCGCCCTGCCAGCGGATGATCGCGGCGACAGGCGACCACGTAGCTCTCCTGCACCAGCGGCTCGAAATCCACGCCCGCCTCCTGAGTGCCCATGAAACTCAGACCGAAATCCGCCTCGCCATTGACCACTGCGCTCAGCACATCGTGGGCGCTGGAATCGAGGACTTTGACTTTGATGCGCGGGAACTGCCGGTGATAGCGGGCGACCACGCTCGGCATGAAGTAATACGCCGCCGACGGCACGCAGGCGACAGTCACGTGGCCCTGCCGATTCGAGGCGACTTCACTGATGCCGAGCAACGCGACGTCCAGATCGTCGAGCAAGCGCTCGACGCTGGGCATGAATCCGCGTCCAGCCTGGGTCAGGCTGACCTTGCGCGTGGTGCGCTCGAACAGCTTCACGCCGAGGGCGTCTTCGAGCTTTTCGATGCGTCGACTCAGGGCCGGTTGCGACAGGCGCACCGTGTCGGCGGCCTTGCGGAAACTGCCCTGCTCGACGACGGCGCGAAAGGCTTGCAGGTCGTTGAGGTCGAAGTTGATGGCCATGGAAGACTCGGGGGGAATTGATTCGCTGAGGCTATAAATGTAACCAATTGATGCAAATTATTACAGAAGCACGTCTGCTCAAGCAGGTTCTACGGTAGAAATGCAATCATTTCAGCCTTTATCCTTGTCGCCCCCCGCCGTACCGCGTTACTGGAGTTCCGCTCATGCCCCATGAAGGCAATCTGTTGCAAGCCGCTGTCGTCTTTCTTCTGGCCGCCGTGCTCACCGTTCCCCTGGCCAAGCGCCTGCAACTGGGCGCGGTGCTCGGTTATCTGTTTGCCGGGGTCATCATCGGCCCGTCGGTGCTGGGCCTGATCGGCAATCCGCAAAGTGTCAGCCACATTTCGGAACTGGGCGTGGTGTTACTGCTGTTCATCATCGGTCTCGAGTTGTCGCCGCGACGTTTGTGGGTGATGCGCAAATCGGTGTTTGGCGTGGGTCTGGCGCAGGTGCTGCTGACCGGTTCGGTGATTGGCGTGCTGGCGTTGTCGGTGTTCGGCCAGCCGTTGAACAGCGCGATTGTATTGGGTCTGGGCCTGGCGCTGTCGTCCACCGCGTTCGGCTTGCAAAGCCTCGCCGAACGCAAGGAACTGACCAGCCCTCACGGTCGCCTGGCGTTTGCGATTCTGCTGTTCCAGGACATCGCCGCGATCCCGCTGATCGCGCTGGTGCCGATGCTCGCGGGCGTCGATCACCACACCAGCACCGCCGATGATGTGCGCCACAGTTTGCAGGTGCTCGGCAGCATCGCCGTGGTGGTGATCGGCGGGCGTTATCTGTTGCGTCCGGTGTTCCGCGTGGTGGCGAAAACCGGTCTGCCGGAAGTATCCACCGCCACCGCGTTGCTGGTGGTGATCGGTACGGCGTGGCTGATGGACATGGTCGGTGTGTCGATGGCGTTGGGGGCGTTTCTTGCCGGGTTGCTGCTGGCGGATTCGGAATATCGCCATGAACTGGAAGCGCAGATCGAGCCGTTCAAGGGCCTGCTGCTGGGCCTGTTTTTCATCAGCGTCGGCATGGGCGCCAACCTCAGCCTGCTGCTCAGCGCGCCGATCACGGTGCTGGGGCTGACGCTGTTGTTGATCGCCCTGAAATTGCCATTGCTGTTTGTGGTCGGGCGTCTGGCCGGTGGATTGAACAAGGTCAGCGCGATTCGCCTCGGCATCGTGCTGGCGGCGGGTGGTGAATTTGCGTTTGTGGTGTTCAAGATCGGTCGCGATCAGGGCCTGTTCGAACCGCGTCTGTACGACCTGCTGGTGCTGACCATCACCCTGTCGATGGCGGTCACGCCGCTGTTGCTGCTGATCTGCGCACGGCTGGTCAGCCCGAAAGTGCAGCCGGTGGAAGTGCCGGAGAAATTCCGCCAGATCGAAACCGAAACCCCACGGGTGGTGATCGCCGGCATGGGCCGGATGGGCCAGATCGTGGCGCGGATTCTGCGGGCGCAGAACATCAAGTTCGTGGCGCTGGATACGTCGGTGGAAACCATCGAACTGTCGCGCAGTTTTGGTGGTGTGCCGGTGTTCTACGGTGACCCGATGCGTCCGGAAATCCTCAGCGCGGCCAAGGTCGGGGAAGCGGAATATTTTGTGATCGCCACAGACGATCCGGAGACCAACATCAAGACCGCCGAGATCGTGCGCAAGCTCTACCCGCACATGAAGATCATCGCCCGGGCGCGTAACCGGCAGCACGTTCACCGCTTGGTGGATGTGGGGGCCGATCCGATCCGGGAGACCTATTACTCAAGTCTGGAAATGAGCCGCCGCACCCTGGTTGGCCTTGGCTTGACCCAGGCCCAGGCCGATGCACGGATCAAGCGCTTCAAGCACCATGACGAACAGGTGCTCGAGGCTCAACACGCGGTGTACGACGACGCGGCCAAAGTGCTGCAGACCGCCCAGGAAGCGCGGGCGGAACTGGCCCGGTTGTTCGAGTCGGATCAACTGGAAGAGCAATCGGGCAAGTCCTGAGCCCCGCAATCAATCCTTCCCGCGCAATGCGCGGGAAGGTTCTGATCAGGCCATCTCCAGCGCCCGCTCTTCCTGCACGGGCGCCACTTCAAACCGGTCCGCCAGAAACGGCGTGATGTCCAGTGGCAGCGGTTCATCGTTGACCAATTTGTCCAGCAACACTCCGGTAATCGCCGACGTCAGTACGCCGGTGCGGAAATGCCCGCAGGCGTTCAGATAACCTTCCACCCCTGCCATCGGCCCGAGAATCGGTAACTCATCCGGCGAGCCCGGCCGCAACCCGGCCCAGGTACGCTTGAGGTTGATGTCCGCCAGTTCCGGCAGGCAACGCACCGCGCCCTGCACCAGCCCGGCGATTTCCGGCCAGGTGGTGGTGACGTCGAAGCCCTTGTCCTCGGTGGTGCTGCCGATCAGGATTTCGCCGTTATCCTTCTGCGCCATGTAGCAATCGCTGGTGGTCAGGCAACCGTTGAGGATTTTCGGCAGGCGCTCGGTCAGCAGGATCTGGCCTTTCACCGGCTTCACCGGAATCCGGATGCCCGTGGCCCATTCGCTCAAATCCGCCGCCCACGCCCCTGCCGCGTTGATCAGGGTCTTGCAGTGAAACACCCCGGCTTCGGCCGTCTGTACGCCGGTCACTCGCGCGCCGTGATGCAGCACGCCAGTGATGTTGGTGTTGACGTACATGTCCACGCCATTTTGCCGGGCGCCTTCGGTGTAGGCGTCGGCCAGACGGAACGGGCTGACCTGATGATCGCAGAGAAACTCCAGCGCCCCGCGCGCTTCATGGCTGACGCTCGGCTCGGACTCGCGCAATGCAGCCTGATCCAGCCAGCGAACCTGATCGGCCAGATGCGGAATGCAGCCGACAATGTGCTCGGCGTACAAGCGGTCCTCATCGTCATAAATGACGAATTTGAGCCCGGTCTTTTCGAACTTGAAATCCATCCCGTGGTTGTCGCGCAGCTCGCGGTGCAACGCCGGGTACAGCGCGTTGGACTGCAAGGCGAAATCGAAGAACGACGGCGGCAGGATGTGCGGCGTGCTGGCGTCCACCGCCACTGCCGCGCCCTGGGTTTCGCGCTTGCGGTTGGCCGACATCATGCGGAAGAAAATTACCCCGCAACCGAGCCCCACCGACTCGCCAATCGCCCATAAGCCACCGGCCGAGGCGCGGGTCGCGTTGCCCGGACGCTTGGCGTCGATCAGCGCGACCTTGAGGCCTTTGCGCTTGGACAATTGATAGGCGATGGACGCGCCGATCACACCGCCGCCGGCGATGACCACGTCGTAGAACTTACTCATGGGAAACGGCCTCCGTGCCGAGGGACTGGAACGCGGAAAAAGGAATCGGATCAATCGGGAAACGTGGCCGCAGCCAGCCGACATCCTTGCGTCCGGTGGCCTGACGCAAGCGGTCGCTGCAATAGCCGACGCACATCCGTCCCTGACAGTCGCCCATGCTCACGCGAGTGCGCATTTTCAGGCTGGCGATGTCTTGCACGCCCTGCTCCAGCGCGCGGTCGATGTCGGCGCGGGTTGCGTGTTCGCAACGGCAGATCACCGTGTCGGCGGCCGGCAATGCGGTCTGCCCGACGCCGCGTTCGGTGTAGCGATCCACCGCCGCGCGGAAGCGCACGATGGCTTTGAGTTTGCCCAGATAACGGTCGCGACGGACGCGCGCCAGTTCCTCTTCGAGCACACCGCGTTGCAGCAGGATCGAAGTGGCGGCGATCTTGCCGGCGAGCATCGCCGCTTCGCCGCCGCGAATCCCGCCCATGTCGCCAGCCAGATGCACGTGGGGTTCGCTGCTCTGCTGCCAGATATTGGCATTGGCGCGCAAATAGCCGTCGTCGCTGAAGCCGTGATCCAGGCCCATTTGCTGGCTCAACTGGGTACGCGGAATGAAGCCGTAGCCGACCGCCAGCGTCCTCGCTTCGAAGCGTTCGACGCGGCTCATGTCCGGCTCCCACGTTGCCGAGTACGGCGCCACGCTGACGCTTTTCAGTTCGCCTTCGCCGTACGCTTCGACCACACCCCAGCCGTAGTTCATCGGGATGCCGTGCAATTTCAGGTAGGCGAGCATGCTCAAGCCATCGAGGAACAGCTGCGGCTTGTTCAGCAGTGCCAGGCTTTCCTTGGCAATCTTGCCGAAAGCGCAGGCCTCGTAGACCCCGGCCACACTCACGCCCGACGCATGCAACTGGGTCGCCACCAGCGGCAACAGCGGCCCGGTGCCGGCGATCACTACCGGCCCCTGCGGTTTGACCACCCCGCTTTTGATCTGCAATTGCAGGCCACCGAGCATGATCACGCCGGGCAAGGTCCAGCCGGGAAACGGCACGCTGCGCTCGTGGCAACCAGCGGCCAGCAGCAACTGCGGGTATTCGATTTCGTGCAGACGCTCGTCGCCATCCAGCACCACCAGCGATCGCGTGCCTTCGGCGCCGACCACGCGGTGGTTGAGGCGCACGTCGATCAGCCCGGACTGCTCCTGGAAATCACCGTGCAGCTTGCCCAGCGCCTCGGAATAGCGCGGCCCCAGGTAATCCAGCTGCACACCGTCACGCAGCGGCCCGCGATAGACCACACCACCAAGGCGCGAAGCCTCTTCGAGCAAGGTGCAGCGCACCCCGTGCAGGGCCAGTTCGATGGCCGCCGCCATTCCCGCCGGACCACCGCCGACGATCACCGGATGCAGGCTCATACCACCTCCTGGCCGTGAATACGGTTGGCCTGGGTTTCGATCAGCATGCCCTCGCGCACCACGGTCTGGCAGGCGCGGCGCTTGTGCCGGCCGTTGATTTTCACCAGGCAGCACTGACATACGCCCATGCCGCAATAGGCACCGCTGATCCGGTTGTGATCGTTGCGCGCGACCTGGCGCACGCCGAGGGACTGAATGACGCTGAGCACGGTTTCGCCGATGGCGGCGGTGACCGGCTGGCCGTTGATGTGGACAGTCATATCCGCCTGCGTCAAAGGCTGGATATCGAACGTTCTTTCTAGGCAGTGCATTGCAATGATCATCCGTGAAAAGGTTCAGGTGAGGTTGAAACAGCTCCTTGCTGCACTACACCTCGCCGGCACGTGGGGTTTATCGCTCTCTATCGGGCCGGCAGGTTGGTTCCGCTCGCGCAGCAAAGTGCGCGCAAGCAATGTAGTCGATCCAGCGGCAAGGGCCTGGAAATTTCACGGTAGGGGATATTGCGCCGACGAATATTGATCCAGGCCATGGAAATGACTGGTCGGTTCTGCGCCTTCGGCCCCGTGCAGAAAGCAAAAAGCCGCTTCAACCCGAAGGTGGAAGCGGCCAAGGCATGTGCCTCAAGGAATCAGTGCACGAACAGGGCGATCAGGATGATGATCGGGATTGGAACGCCGAGGAAAAACAGCAGTAGTGAGCGCATGGTGGTTCTCCTTGATTAACGGACTGGCGGCAGCGTGGTCGTGGTGTAGGTTTCGACTTCGACGTACTCGACCGCATCCCGGCGGCGACCGCCGAAGGTGGCCGAGAGGCTGGCGAAGAACGCACCGGCCAGCAGCGCGATGAACATCCACAACGAAGTCCAGGCGGCGACTTTGGCGGCGGTGTCGGCGGCTTGTTGCGCTTTCACCTTGGCGTCGGCGATTGCCTTCTGGGTGCGGGCGTAGATTTCATCGACCCGACGTTCGGCGTCGGCCTGGGTCAGGTTGGTACGCTGGGCCACGAGTTGGGCGAGGTAGGTACGGTCTTCGGCACTGAGCTGACCGTTGGCCAGGCTCTGAGCGAAGATCCGGGTCACGGTGCCACGGGCGGCGTCATCGCTGACGGCGGCGGGACGATCGTCACGGAACAGGCTGTCGACGAAGTAGCCGTACTGATCGCTGTCAGTGTTGGCCGCAGCGGTGCCGGCTGCTTGGGTCATCGCACTGGCTGCGCCACCGGCAACGCTCGCACCGGCCTGCACACCACCGCTGACGATGCTGCTGACCGAGCCGACCACCAGCGTCGCGGTAACCAATGTCGCCACGCACCAGGCGAGGAAGCCATGGGCGGTGTCGCGGAAGTACACCTCGTCACCGTGCATATTGGCCCATTTCACCCGCAGACGACCGGCGATGTAGCCACCGAGTCCCGAGGCGATGATTTGTGTGGCGGCCAGCCAGATGATTGTTGAAATGCCCAGACCCTTGGCGCTGACGCCCTCCCCGGCCCACGGTGAAACGGCGGAGAAGCCCAGACCGAAACCGAGCAGGACCAGAATCAACGACAGCGCCGCAGCGGCTGCGGCCCCAGCGAAGATCGCGCCCCAGGACACCCCTGAGACGTTGCTCGACTCGCCTTCGAAGGCAGGATAAAACCCATCTGAGGATCTATTCATTGTTGTTCTGCTCCCGGCATGAAAAATGGTGTTACAACTCGTCATCAGAGGAATTGCAGTGACCGTGCCAGTCGCCAACATTAAATAAATCGTTTGGATTCAATCAGTTAAAAAGTCTGAACTTCCTAGGACCATGCAATTTGCAACAACGGGTCGAGAACAGCGGGTTTTATGCATTGGCACAAAAGGCCGGTCATTTGCGTTTGTAGCTTTTCTTGCCACTCGGAGTCAGACAATACACACCGCCACGCGGCCCTGTGCAGAACGAGCCGGTACCGCAATCACAGCCATCGTTGCTTTGCAGAAATTGTTGCGGTCGCGCCTGTTCGCGGATGCCGAACATCGCGGCGCAGCTCTTCTTCGAGCCGCTGATGGAGCCGTCATTGCACAGGAACAGATCGCCGTCGCAGCGAGCGATGCCGCCCTTCTTCCCGGAACACGGGGTGTTGGCGGCCAGTGCCGAAGCGCTCAGCAGCGCCAGCAACATCCCGGCCATCGGCATCCAGCCACCACGAATCAACCGGCTCACGGCATCACTCCTTGAAAAAATGTGGCCAGATGATATCAACGTTTCACAAAATAATTCGGCGCCTGCGACTAATGACGGCTAAAACATGAAAGTTAATTTAAAGCGCCCGCGCAAAATCTTGGCAAAATGCTGCCATTGCGTTTGAACAGACCAGCAGGCCCACCATGACTCGCATCCTGACCATCGAAGACGACGCCGTGACCGCCCGGGAAATTGTCGCCGAACTGAGCAGCCACGGCCTCGACGTGGACTGGGTCGACAACGGCCGTGAAGGCCTGGACCGCGCCGTCAGCGGCAACTACGACCTGATCACCCTTGACCGGATGCTGCCGGAACTCGATGGCCTGGCCATCGTCACCACGCTGCGCACCATGGGCGTGGCGACGCCGATCCTGATGATCAGCGCCCTCTCCGATGTCGACGAGCGCGTGCGCGGCTTGCGTGCCGGCGGCGATGACTACCTGACCAAACCGTTCGCCACCGATGAAATGGCCGCCCGGGTCGAAGTATTGCTGCGTCGGCAGAACAGCAACGGCGCCCAGCCGACCACGTTGCAGGTGGCAGATCTGCAACTCGACCTGATCAGCCACGAGGCCCGCCGTGCCGAGCAGGTACTGACGCTGTTACCGACCGAGTACAAATTGCTGGAATTTCTGATGCGCAACAGCGGCCAGATCCTGTCGCGGATGATGATTTTCGAAGAGGTCTGGGGTTATCACTTCGACCCCGGCACCAACCTGATCGACGTGCATATCGGCCGTCTGCGCAAGAAGATCGACCCGCCGGGCAATGTCCCGCTGATCCGCACGGTGCGAGGCTCGGGTTATGTCATTGCCGAACCCGTCTGACGGTTGGCGTTCCTCCAGCAGCCGTTTGCTGGCGCTGTACAGTTCGTTGTTCGTGGCCTGGAGTGCGATCCTCATGGGGGTCATGTACTTCGAGGTGTCCGGTTATCTCGACAATTTGGCCAAGCATTCGCTGATGCAACGTCAGCATCTGTTTTCGCATTTTCGCGGCGATCAGCTGGAAGACGCGCTCGCCGCCAGCATGACTTTCGACATTCGCGGCATCGACGCCTACGGCCTGTTTGACGCCCAGCATCGCTACCTCGGCGGCGCGTTGCAGAAGATTCCCGAGGGCCTGCCGCTGGACGGCAAGATCCACATGCTCAGCGAATGCGCCGACTCCGACGACCCGACCCTGCCCAACGACAGCTGCGACGCAGTCGCCACCCCGACCCGCGACGGCCGCTGGCTGGTGTTGCTGCGGGACAACGGTTCGCTGTTCGCGGTGACGAAGATCATTCTGCATGCCTTGCTCTGGGGCGTTTCGCTGACGATTGTGCCGGGGATCATCGGCTGGCATTTGCTGCGTCGGCGGCCGCTGCGGCGGATCCGGGCGATCCAGGCCAGCGCCCAGTCGATTGTCGCCGGCGACCTGACCCACCGCTTGCCGCTGTCCAATCGCCGTGATGAGCTGGACATGCTCGCCGCCATCGTCAACGCCATGCTCGATCGCATCGAGCGCTTGATGAACGAAGTCAAAGGCGTGTGCGACAACATCGCCCATGACCTGCGCACCCCGCTGACCCGTTTGCGCGCGCAGTTGTATCGCATGCAGCAGCAGGCCGGCGAAGGCTCGCCGGAAGCAGTGCAACTGGATCTGGTGCTGGCCGAGGCCGATACGCTTATGGCGCGGTTTCGTGGGTTGCTGAGGATTTCCGAACTGGAAGATCGTCAGCGGCGCTCGGGGTTTGTCGAGCTCGATCCGGTGTTGTTGCTGCAGGAACTGCACGAGTTTTATCTGCCGCTGGCTGAAGACGACGAGCTGCGTTTCGAGCTGAACATGCCGGAAACCCTGCCGATGCTGAACGGTGATCGGGCGTTGCTGTTTGAAGCGCTGGCGAACCTGTTGAGCAACTCGATCAAGTTCACCCCGGCCGGTGGCACGGTGGTGTTGCGCGGGGTCAATGATGCGGGGCATACGCGGATCGAAGTGCACGACTCCGGGCCCGGTATTCCCGAGTCCGAACGGGAAGCGGTGTTCCAGCGTTTCTATCGCGCCGAGGGCGGGCAACTGCAGAATGGCTTTGGCCTTGGACTATCGATTGTCGCAGCCATCGTCAATCTGCACGGGTTCAGTCTTGAGGTGGGACGCAGCGATCTGGGCGGGGCGAAGCTGGTGCTGGATTGTCGGCAGAGCCTGATTTCACAGTCTTGAAGAGATCGTTCCCACGCGGCGTGGGAACGATCAGCGATCAACTTAAGCTGGGTAGTTGGCGCGCAGCGCTTCCAGCCCGCCCTGATAGATGCCGCTGAACAGCGCCACCACTTCTTCATCGCTCACGCCCTTGGCCGTGAAGCGTCCCGACCACGTCACCTTCGCGCCCTGCCCCTGGGCTTCCACACGAATGGTCGCCAGATAATCGGTAGCCGGAAACGGTGCCTGCAGAATCGAATAGCTGTAGGTTTTGCCCGCGTTATCGAACGTCTCCAGACGCTCGACCACCACGCCACCGTCAGCGGTTTGCAAAGTGCGCACGCGCCCGCCTTCGCTCAGTTCGCTGTCGGGAATGAACGGCAGCCAGTCCGGCAAGGTGTTGAAGCCGCCAATCAATTGCCAGACCTGATCGGCCGAAGCCGGGATGTCGATCGTTGCTGATGCTGTTGCCATAAATAAAAAGTCTCTCTCAATGAATTCAGATAGTCAGGCTGTCGACCACGCCGCCGTCGACCCGCAAAGCGGCACCGGTGGTGGCCGAGGACAGCGGTGAAGCGATGTAGGTGACCAGGTGCGCGACCTCTTCGACATCCGCCACGCGCTGGATGATCGAACTCGGGCGGGCCCGGCGCACGAATGCGTCGGCCTCGTCCCGCAGGCTGCGGCCAGACTCGGCGGCGGCATCCTTGAGCATTTCCTCGACACCGTCGGTGAAGGTCGGCCCCGGCAGGATCGCGTTGACCGTAACCCCGGTGCCCGCCAGGCGTTTGGCCAGGCCATGGGACACCGCGAGGTTGGCGCTTTTGGTCACGCCGTAGTTGATCATGTCGGCCGGAGTGGCCACGCCAGATTCCGAAGACAGGAAGATCACCCGGCCCCAGCCCTGCTCGACCATCGCCGGCACGTAATGCCGCGACAGGCGCACGCCGGAGATCACGTTGATTTCATAGAAGCGCGTCCACTCATCGTCCGGCGCGTCGAAGAAATCCACGGCGTTGTAGATGCCGAGGTTGTTCACCAGGATGTCGGCCTTCGGTTCGGCGGCGAACAGTTTCTGCGCGCCTTCGGCCGTGCCCAGATCCGCCGTCAGACCGCGCAGTTGCGCGCCTGGCACCTTGTCGCGAATGCTCGCCAGCGCCTGTTCGACCTTGGCCGCGTCGCGACCGATCACCACCACCGTGGCGCCCGCCTCGGCCAGCGACTGGCTGATGCCCAAACCGATGCCCGCCGTGCTGCCGCTGACAATCGCCAGTTTTCCGCTCAGATCGATCTTCATGCTTTCACCTCGTCGATGGGTAATGGTGCACGTTCGGACACCAGTTTCGCTTCACGCATGGCCTGCCAGAAACCGGCCGGAATGACCGCCGACAGCGCCGCCACATCTTCAGCGATACGCCCCGGTTTGCTCGCGCCGGGAATCACTGCCGCCACGGCCGGATTGGCCAGCGAGAATTGTAGTGCAGCCGCTTTGACATCGACGCCGTGGGCCGCCGCGATGCGTTTGATCTGCTCGACCCTGGCAACGATTTCAGGACTGGCCTTCTGGTATTCGAAGTGCGCGCCGCCGGCCAGGATCCCCGAGCTGTAAGGGCCGCCGACAACGATTTCAACGTTCTGCGCCCGCGCCGAATCCATCAAACGCTGCAAGGCGCGGTCGTGATCGAGCAAGGTATAGCGGCCGGCCAACAGGAAGCCGTCAGGCTGCGCCTCGGTCAGGTCCAGCGTCAACTCGCACGGCTCGACCTTGTTCACGCCCAGGCCCCAGCCTTTGATCACACCTTCTTCGCGCAGGCGGGTCAGGACTTTGAAGGCGCCGGTGCGGGCCTGATTGAAGTATTCGAGCCATTGATCGCCGTAGAAATCCTGAGCGATGTCATGGACCCAGACGATATCGAGGCGATCGGTTTTCAGACGCTTGAGGCTGTCTTCGATCGAACGCAGCGTTGCGTCGGCGCTGTAGTCGTTGACGATCTTGTTCGGACGACCGTGTTCGAACACGCCGCTTTTCTCGCCCAGATCACGGGCGGCGGCGTCTTCGACTTCATCGAGAATTACCCGGCCGACCTTGGTGCTGAGCACATAATCGTCGCGCTTGTACTTGGCCAGTGCTTCGCCGAGGCGGATTTCCGAGAGGCCCGAGCCGTAGAACGGTGCGGTGTCGAAGTAACGCACGCCGGCCTCCCACGCCGCGTGCACGGTGGCCTGGGCTTCCTCTTCAGGAATGGCGCGGAACATGTTGCCCAGTGGTGCGGTGCCGAAGCCGAGTTGGCCGGGGAGTTTGTCTTTCAAGCTCATGATGCTGTCCTCGTAAGTCGTGGTCGGTGTTGACCGTTGAGCAGATCCTAGATTGCGCCACTCAGACCGTCCAAGACATAATCCGCAGCACTTGAGTCCCTGAAGGTCTGACATGATCGACATCCGCCAATTGCGCTACTTCGTCGCCGTCGCCGAGGAAGAACACGTCGGCCGCGCCGCCGAACGCCTGCACATTTCCCAGTCACCCCTGAGCCGGCAGATCGCCCAGCTCGAAGAACGCCTGGGCCTGACCCTGTTCGAACGCAGCCAGCAGCGCATTCGCCTGACCCGCGACGGTCAGACCTTTCTCGCCGAAACCCGCGCCCTGCTGACCCACGCCAATCGCCTGGAATCACTCGGCAAACGCCTGGGCCGTGGCGAAGAAGGCGGCCTGTGCATCGGCTACATCGAGAACGCGATGCACGCCGGGGTCTTGCCCAATGCCTTGCGTGTGCTGCGGGTCGACCGGCCCAACGTGCATGTCGCGCTGTACAACCTGAGTTCCGCCGAACAGCTCGAAGGCCTGCGTCAGCGTAGCCTCGATATCGCGCTGGTCAGTGAGCCGCCGACGATCGACGACCCGGATCTGCTGGGCTTTCAGGTGCTGGACGACCCGATGCTGCTGGCGCTGCCCGAACATCACCCGCTGAACCAACTGCCATCGCTGACCCCGGCGGATCTGGCCGATCAGGAATGGATCGGCGTGCAGCCACGCCAAGGGGCCGACGATGAATTCGTCAGCGCCTGCATCCGCGCAGGTTTCACCCCGGATGTGCGGATGCAGGCCACGGAACCGTTTACCGCGTTGGGGCTGGTGGCTTCGGGCCTGGGGATCGCGATGATCCAGAAAGGTCTGAGCCATAACGCACCGCCGGGCGTGGTGCTGCGGGAGGTGCCGTGGCTGGCGTTCACCACACCATTGTGGGCGGCGTGGCACCGGATCAACCTGCGGCCGCTGGTGGAAACGTTTCGCAAGGTATTGACCGGGGTCGATCCCGCCCAGTGACCCGACAGTCCAAGACTTTGCTGCTTTACTGAGAAGACTCAAAAAACCAGCGAGTCTCCCGGCATGAACCGCAATGACCTGCGTCGCGTGGACATGAACCTGTTGGTGATTTTCGAAACCCTGATGTTCGAAAAGAACCTGACCCGCGCCGGGGAAAAACTGTTCCTCGGCCAGCCCGCCGTCAGTGCTTCACTGGCGAAACTGCGCGACCTGTTCGACGACCCGTTGCTGGTGCGCAACGGCCGTGTGCTGGAGCCGACCCAGCGGGCGCTGGCGATCCTCAAGGAATTGCAGCCGGCGATGGACACCATTTCCGGGGCGGTCAGCCGGGCCAAGGATTTCGACCCGCTGAGCAGCCGCGACGTGTTTCGCATCGGTCTGTCGGACGACGCCGAGTTCGGCCTGCTGCCGCCGCTGCTCAAGCAATTGCGCGAAGAGGCGCCGGACGTAGTGGTGGTGATCCGCCGGGTTAATTTCCTGCTGATGTCGTCGATGCTGGCGTCCGGGGAGATTTCCGTCGGCGTCAGCTACACCACCGAACTGCCGGCCAATGCCAAACGCAAAAAGCTGCGGGACCTTCGTTGCAAGATCCTGCGCGGCGACGACCGTCCCGGCGCACTGACCCTCGACGAATACTGCGAACGGCCCCATGCGCTGGTGTCGTTTTCCGGGGATCTGGGCGGGGCCATCGACAACGATCTGGCGCGAGTCAACCGCGCCCGTCGCGTGGTGCTGGCGGTGCCGCAATTCGCTCCGCTGCGGGCGATTCTGGCCGGCACCGACATGCTCGCCACCGTGCCGGACTTCGCCGCCTGCGCACTGGTCGAGGGCAGCAGCGTATTGCGCGCCGACGACCCGCCGTTCGACATCGTGCCGTCGGAGCTGTCGATGGTCTGGAACGGGGTCAACGACAACGATCCGGCGGAACGCTGGTTGCGCTCGCTGATTGCCCATCACATGTCGGCGCCTCTTGGGCCACAGGCGCACTGATCGGTTTGAACCCCGGATCGACCTCGCGCAGGTACACCGGCAGATCGGTCATCGGCGGCATCTGCGGGATCTCGAAATACATCTGCACCACCCAGCCACGGTGGTAGTTGTTGTGGTTGATCACGTGCATCAGGATCGCCCCGGCGTTCATGGTGCCGCCATCGCCGGAGACGAATTTGAAATCGATCATGCGGTTCAGCGAAGCTTCGGTCTGCTGCGCGCTCCAGGTGCGATACCAGCCGTCGACTTCCTGCTGGGCCTGGCGCAACTCGCCGAGGTCGGTGTGCACCAGATCATGGGACGTCGTGAAACCGTGCTCGCGCCCTTCGAGGTGCGCCTGCCAGATCCGGTCGACCACGTAGATGTGGTTCAGTGTGCCGATCATGTTCTTGAAAACCGTCTTGCGTTCCCTCGTCGTCTCCCCCGCCGGCAACGCTTGCAGGCTGTCGAACAGACGCTGATTGGCCCAGATCTTGTAGTCCGTGAGCAGATGGGCCGTGGCCAGATTGATCATCGCGGGTCACCGTAGGCACAAAAAAGGGCTCCGCCTAGGATAGACCTCTCTCGCGGGAATGGCGGTGGTGCTGACTATTGGTCGAAGAGTATTAACCTCCACTTTCGCTCAAGCCCCCAACCGCGCCCACCCCGCCACCAGTTGCGCACTGATACTCACCCCGCCACAAACAATGACCACCACATCATGCGCCCCCGCCAACGCCGGATGGTCGAGGTACGCCACCGCCAGCGAAACCCCGCACGCCGGTTCGACCAATTGCCGCTGATCACTGGCATAACGCACCACACCCATGATCGCGTCGTCATCCGACAGCACCAGACATTCATGATCGAACTCGCCGATATGCTCTACCGGCCATGCCGCCACCTGCGCGGCGCCGAGGGAGGTGGCGACGGTGTCGATGCGGCTCAGGCGCACCGGATGGCCAGCCTTGACGGCCGCAGCGAACGAGGCGGCGCCTGTGGTTTCGCAGGTGACGATGCGGCAGTCGCGGCGATCATGCCGTAGCAGCCCGGTGAGGATGCCCGCCAGCAAACCACCGCCGCCGACCGATGTGACCACGGTATCGACCTGCGGGCAGTCTTCTAGGATTTCGTCGACCATCGTGCTGTGCCCTTCCCACAACACCGGGTGATCGAAGGCCGGCACGTATTCAGTGTCCGCCGCGCTGGCCAGTTCCCGTGCTCGCTGATTGGCTTCGTCCCAGACTTTGCCGTGGACGATAACCTCAGCACCGGTACGGCGAATACGTGCGCGGGTCGCTTCCGGTGTGGTGTGCGGCACCACGATGCAGGCTTGCAGGCCCAGGCTGACCGCGGCCACCGCCGTGGCCAGCCCGGCATTGCCGCCGGACGGGCACACGACCTTGCGCTTGCCCTGCGCCGCTGCCTGACTGCACAACAAGCCCATGCCACGCAGCTTGAACGAGCCGCACGGTTGCAGGTTTTCCAGCTTCAACCAGATGCGCCGGGACGCGCTCGACAGGGTCGGATGGAGGATCAGCGGCGTGCGGATGTGCAGCATGGCGGACTCCCGAAGCGGATCGGATGATCGGAACGTCTCTGTCCTGAAGTTTAGTCCACACCCCTGTGGGCGGTTAAACGCCGGGGATCGTGCCGGGATCTACACTGAACGGAACAGCCGTGAGGTGCCTATGAAAATGTCTGCGCAAATGACCGTGGTCGCCGTGCTCGCCACCCTCGCCTACCTGGGTCTGGCGATGTGGGGCATCGGTGGCGTGGCGGTGTTTTTTTCTCACGGCGCGTTGGTCGTGGTCGCACTGGCCACGCTGGCCATGGTGGTGGCGTCGTTGTTTACGGAAGTGAACCTGAGCACCGGCGAGCGTGAGGACCGGGCCAATCGCTGGGTGATTCCGGCGTTCGCCGTGATCGGACTGGTCAGTGCCTTTCTGCCGGCTTATTGCGACCGCATCGGTTTCTGGACCATCGGCCGCGAAGGCACCCGTTGGCTGGGAGCGTTGCTGTTTATCGTGGGTGGCGGATTGCGTTTGTGGCCGGTGTTCGTGCTCGGCCATCGGTTCAGCGGGCTGGTGGCGATTCAACCGGGACACCGGCTGGTCACCGAAGGCATTTATCGGCATCTGCGCAACCCCAGTTATCTGGGGCTGGTGATCAATGCGATCGGTTGGGCGCTGGCGTTCCGCTCGGTGGTCGGTCTGTTGCTGGCGGCGCTGACGCTGATCCCGCTGATCGCCCGCATCCACTCCGAAGAGGCCCTGCTGCGCACGCAGTTCGGCGCCGAATACGACGCCTATTGCGCCCGCAGCTGGCGCCTGGTGCCCGGGGTTTATTGAGGTTGCAGGCGCAACTGGCCGTCGCTGTCGATGCTCAGCACAACGTCGCGGTAACTGGCGATGGTTGCGTGTGCGGTTTCAAGCGGATGCTGGTGAGTCGTGGTGATGATCATCAATGGCGCACCAGCGGCTTCAGCGGCTTGAATGCCGACGGTAGCGTCTTCGAAAATCAGACAGTCCGCCGGTTCCAGGCCCAGACGCTTGGCCGCCAGTCGATAGCCGGCCGGATCCGGTTTGCCGGCGGTCACGTCTTCAGCGGTGATCATCACCGCCGGCTCAGGAATCCCCGCCGCCGCCATCCGCCGCAACGCCAGATCCCGTGGCGCCGAGGTCACCATGGCCCAGCGATCCGCCGGCAACGATTTGAGAAACGCTGCCGCGCCGGGGATCTCGACAATGCCTTCGACGTCTTCGATTTCCGCCTCGGTGATGAACGCGGCTTGCGCCTCGGCGTCCACGCCCGGCAGGTTCAAACGCGTGATGGTGTCGATGGCGCGCACGCCGTGGATGGTCGGCAGGAACGTTTCGACGTTCACCCCGTGGCGCACGGCCCAGGCGGACCAGATCCGCTCGGCGGCGGCGATGGAGTTGAGGACAGTGCCGTCCATATCGAACAGGAACGCGCCGAACGCGCGGTTGAAAACAGCATCGTGAGCAGACAAAAGATCACTTCCTCGCAAGGGGGCCGGGCAACGATGCCCGGCAATGTAGCACTTGCGGGACGCTTCAGTGCAGACGCGGCGCCTTGGATTTGAACGCACCGTCCACACAATCGAGCAACTGACCGATGGCCCACGGTTTCTTGATGAACGCCACCGGATGCCGCACGCCCGAGGTTTCCGGTGTTTCATAGCCGGACATGACCATCACCGGTTTGTCCGGCCAGCGATCACCGACCAGATTGGCCAGGTCCGCGCCATTAAGGGTGCCGGGCATGGTGATGTCGGTGAGCAGCAGCGCGACTTCCGGCGCGTGCGCTTCCAGATATTGCGAGGCCGCATCGGCACTGGTCTGCGGCTCGACCTTGAAACCTTCCTCCTGAAGAATTTCGCACAGAAACTCCAGAATCAACGGATCGTCCTCGACTACCAGAATCAACCCGCCAGGAAGGTGCGCGCTCGACGTCGGAATTGGACACATGAACTGGCACTCCCTGAATTGCATGAACGATTTAGCGGCTTGATCCCGCTGCTTATCTGGTATGAGCAGCGCCTTTTACAGAAATTCATTTTTGATACAGGACTTTTCGATAACACCCGGTCAACGGGCAGTCGCTGCCGCGTAATTGCGGTTAAAATGCGCGCCCTTTTGCTGGCCGATCCCGATTGATGAACCCTCAAGCCCTCGCCGTTCTCCATGCCCACCTGCTCACCGCGCTGACGTCGGCGCCGGCCGAAACCCGGCGCCTGTTCCATGGGCGCGGGCGTTGCTGGCCGGGGCTGGAGCAAGTCACCGTGGACTGGCTGCAAGGCGTGGTGCTGGTGTCGTTGTTCAAGGAACCCGAGGCTTCGCAGCTGGAAGACCTCAAGCGCCTGTTGCTGGAAATCACCGGCTCGGCGCCATGGCAGCAGTCCGGCGCCCACACCTTGCTGATCCAGCACCGTTACTTGCCGCAAAGCACCGCCGAATGGCTTTTGGGTGAAGAAATCGACGAAATGACCATCGTCGAAGGCGAGCTGAAATATCGGGTGGATCTGGGCCGCAAGCAGAACGCCGGGCTGTTCCTCGACATGCGCTACGGGCGCAACTGGGTGCGCGAACAGGCGGCGGGCAAACGGGTGCTGAACCTTTTCGCCTACACCTGCGGCTTCTCGGTGGCGGCCATCGAGGGCGGCGCCAGCCATGTGGTCAACCTCGACATGTCCCGCGCCGCGCTGAGCCGGGGCCGCGACAATCACCGGTTGAACGGGCATGACCTGAGCAAGGTGAGTTTCCTCGGCCACGACCTGTTCAAGTCGTGGGGCAAGGTGATCAACAGCGGGCCGTACGACCTGGTGATCATCGACCCGCCGTCGTTCCAGAAAGGCAGTTTTCTGCTGACCAAGGATTACCAGCGCGTGCTGCGTCGTCTGCCGGAGCTTCTGACGGCGCAGGGCACGGTGCTGGCCTGCATGAACGACCCTTCGTTCGGTTCAGACTTCCTGATCGACGGCGTGACCCAGGAAGCGCCGAGCCTGCGTTTCGAACAACGGCTGGAAAATCCGCCGGAGTTTCCGGATATCGATCCCGAAAGCGGTCTGAAGGCGCTGCTTTTCAAGCAGATCGGCTGATTCCGCTCAGCGCGGCCGCAGCACCAGCGCAAACAACTCGCCATGTCCGGTGACATTGAGCTTGTGATAGAGATTGCGCCGATGCACTTTCACCGTCTCCGGCGAAATTTTCATGTGCTGGGCGATGGCTTTGCTGGAAAAGCCCTGGAGAATCAGGCGCGCCGTGTCGATTTCGCGCGTGGTCAGGCGAGCGTCGAAGCGGTCGAGTAGCGCCGCAATATCACCGACCGGCGCCTCGACCACCGCGCCTTGCGGCGGCATCAACTGCACATGTCGACGCATCGCTGACAACACCCAGTCCCGCACGCAGAGCAAACGCCCCTGCTCCTGCAAACTGAACGCCGTCGAGCGGCCCATCGACAAGCCGAGCACGCCGTCGTCGAGGTTGACCAGAAATTGCAGCTCATCCGCACCGACCACAGAACGGAAGTAACTCTGGTAGTACTCGCTGTGCAGAAACTGGTCCGGCGCAACCGACGCGAGGCTGTGCAAACCGTCGGCAACCCCGGCGACGGCGGCCTGATAGAACGGATCAAGCAGGTACATACCGGCACAGTAACCGGCCAGTTCTTCCTGCTCGTCGGCGCGGCCCTGGCTGTCGAAGTCGATCAGCAATTGCGGCGGCCGCCCCGTCTGCATCACCGCCACCAGCGCATTGTCCAGCGGCACCAGCAATCGCAGCGTATCGACCAGCGCTCGCCAGAAACCGTCCTGACCGACCGTGGCGAACACCCGCGACAGGCTCTGATGCACCGGCAATTCCTGCAGCAACGCGTCCACGCTCTACCCCTTTTGAGTAACCCATGATGGGAATGGGTGCGGCGCGGCCCGCCCGATAGGCTGACCACTCCTGTTCATCACCGGCCTGCCAACAGGCCAGGAGTGCCGCATCATGCGTGGTCATAGTGGGTATATCAACCTGGGGCTGATGGGCGTTTTGTCCGCGGCGCTGAGTGCGCAGGCGGCCGATGCGCCGAGCGTGCATGTCTACAACTGGTACGACTACATCGGCCCGAACACCCTGCATGATTTCAAGCGTGACAGCGGTATCGAACCGGTCTACGACACCTTCGACAGCGCCGAAGTGCTGGAAGGCAAACTGATGACCAGTCGCAGCGGCTACGACGTGGTGGTGGCGAGCAACTTCAGCCTGCCGACCCTGATCAAGGCCGGCGCCCTCGCCCCGCTGCCCCGCGACCAACTGCCAGGCTGGAAGAACCTCGACAACGATCTGCTGAGCAAACTGGCCAACAACGACCCCGGCAACCAGTACGCCGTGCCGTATCTGTGGGGCACCAACGGCATCGGCTACAACGTCGACAAGGTCCGCGCCGCGCTGGGCGACAAGGCCCCGGTAGACTCCTGGGACCTGGTGTTCAAGCAAGAGAACCTGGCCAAACTCGGCGAATGCGGCGTGGCAATGCTCGACTCGCCTTCGGAAATGCTCCCGGTAGCGCTGCATTATCTCGGCCTGCCGCCCAACAGCACCAAGGCCGAGGACTATCAGAAAGCCGAAGCGCTGCTGCTGAAACTGCGCCCGCACATCGCCTATTTCAACTCCTCGAAATTCATCAGCGATCTGTCCAACGGCAACATCTGCGTGGCGGTCGGTTGGTCCGGCGCGATGCTCGAAGCCAAGACCACCGCCGAGCAGGCCGGCAACGGCGTGAAAATTCAGTACAGCCTGCCGAAAGAAGGCGCGCCGGTGTGGTTCGACACGCTGGTCTTGCTCAAGGACGCGCCGCATCCGGCCCAAGGCCTGGCGTTTATCGACTACCTGCTGCGGCCCGAAGTGATTGCGCCGGTCAGCGATCACCTGTCCTACCCCAACGGCAATCGTGCCGCCACGGCGCTGGTTGCCCAGGCCACCCGCGACAACCCTGCGGTGTACCCGTCCGCCACGGCGATGGCCACGTTGTACACCCTCGAGCCCTTGCCCAAAGCCACCGAACGGGTGCGTACGCGGGTGTGGAGCAAGGTCAAAAACGGTCAGTAACAGCCCTTCGAATCACTGCCTTCAACAGAGAGAACATCAATGAAACCACGTGCCCGCGATCTCCATATCCGCATCGGTCAACTGCAACCCGGCCCGCTCAACACCATCACAGACGTACCCGGCGTACGGGTCGGCCACAGCAACGTGCGCGGCCGCAGCGCCAGCGGTCGTGACATTTGCAGTGGCGTTACCCTGATCGAACCCCGCGCCGGTTCGACCAACGCACAACCGTGTTTCGCCGGCGTCCACGTACTCAACGGCAACGGTGACGCCACAGGACTGGAGTGGATTCGCGAAGCCGGCCTGCTGACCAGCCCGATCGCCTTCACCAACACCCACAGCCTCGGCGTGGTGCGCGATGCCTTGATCGAACTGGATCGCGCGCAGCAACCGGACGACGGTCGTCTCTACTGGAACATGCCGGTGGTGCTGGAAACCTTCGATGGCCTGCTCAACGACATCAACGGCTTTCATGTGAAGCCCAAGCATGTGGCCGAAGCGATGAGCAATGCCGTTGACGGCCCTGTGCAGGAAGGCGCGGTGGGCGGTGGCAGCGGCATGATCTGCCATGAATTCAAGGGAGGGATCGGCACCGCATCACGCCGATTGAGCAAGGCTCAGGGTGGCTGGACAGTGGGGGCCATCGTGCAGGCCAACCACGGGATTCGCAGCGAATTGCGGGTCGATGGCTACCCGGTCGGACGCTACATGGAACAGGTGGATTCGCCGTTCCTGCGCGCTTCGTTGCCGCATCCGGGCATGGGATCGATTGTGGTGTGCCTGGCCACCGATGCGCCGCTGTTGCCACATCAATGCACGCGACTGGCGCAACGGGCGAGCCTCGGTCTGGCGCGTACTGGCGGCGGCAATGAGGATCATAGCGGCGACATCTTTATCGCCTTCGCCACCGGTAACGGTCATATCCCGCCCGCCGCTTACGAAGGCAAAGGCGCGTCGACTTGCGACGGCTTGCGGATGGTCAACAACGATCACATCAGCGAGCTGTTTCTGGCGGCAACCGAAGCGGTGGAAGAAGCGATCATCAACGCCTTGCTGGCCAGCGACAGCACCGAAGGCAACGGGCATTCGGTGCCGGGGCTGGATGCCGCCACCCTGCACGCAGCCCTCGAAAAAGCCGGCTGGCCGGGCGCTCGCTAACATTCAGCGGAACAACCCAAGTCCGAGTTCGCGCGCCGCCTGCAACTGCATCGCCGGATCGCTCGACTCGGACTCCAGCAACAACGCCGAACTCGCTACCGCCGCCCCGCAGTAATCGAAAATCCCGTGATCGATCTGCGTCTTCATCGCCGCGCCATAGCCGTGGCGTTCGTAAGTACGCGCATCGGCCCCGCCCAACGCGACCAGGTGCACGCGCAGTCGTCCGAGCTTTTTCAGCGTCTTGTCACCGTCGAAATCGTACGCCCAGCCATTGCTGAACACCCGGTCGATCCAGCCTTTGAGCAGCGCCGGCATCGACCACCAAAACACCGGATAGACCAGCACCAGTGCATCGGCGCGGTCGATGCGCGCCTGCTCGGCCAGTACGTCCGCCGGCGGCGCGGATTCGCGGTGATGCACCGCCCAGTCGGCCACGCCAAAGCGCGGGTCGAATTCCTCGGCGTGCAGATCGGCGATTTCGAAGGTGTTGGATGGATCGCTTTCCGAAAGACCTTTGGCAATTTTCTGCGCCAGCGCATGAGTTAGCGAACGGGGGTCGTCATGAGCCACAACAATCAATGCGTGCATGGGGAAATCTCCGGTTGGTGATTGCTGACCAAGGGCTTATCCTTTCGATAAGCTACGATTGGTAAGTTACCATCAGTAAGTTACGTTTGGTATATAAGCAATGTCAACCACTGAAATCCCCGATTCCGCACAACCCCGTCGACGCCTGTCCCGGGAAGACCGCCAGCGCCAGTTGCTCGACATGGCCTGGCAGTTGATTCGCGAAGAAGGCACCGATGCCCTGACCCTCGGTTATCTGGCGGAAAAGGCCGGCGTGACCAAACCGGTGGTCTACGACCACTTCACCACCCGCGCCGGCTTGCTCGCGGCGCTATATCAGGATTTCGACCGGCGCCAGACGGCGCTGATGGATGCGGCGCTGGCCAATGCCGAAGCGACCTTGAGCGGCACCGCGACGGTGATTGCCACGGCGTATGTCGATTGCGTGCTGACTCAGGGCAACGAGATTCCGGGGGTGATTGCCGCCCTGGCGAGCACACCGGAACTGGAAAGGATCAAGCGCGAATACGAGGCGATCTTTCTGGAGAAATGCCGCAATGTGCTGTCGCCGTTCGCTGACGGCGCAGAGATCGGTCAGGCAGGATTACGCGCCATGCTCGGCGCCGCCGAAGCCCTGTCGCAAGCAGCCGCCACCGACGAAATCAGCGCCGAACAGGCCCGTGACGAGCTGTTGGCAACCATCATTGCGATGGTCGAAAGAGCCGCTGCCCGCACCGCCAAAGCAGGTGACTGACGGTACTTGAGCGCATCCCCCCACCTTCCTACGATGGAACTACGCAGTCGCTTGGTCCGCCAAGCCGTTGCGTAGGTGCGGGTGCTCTGAACCCCAATCAAGCCCGCACCTGGCTTCATGCGCATCTTGAGCCTCGCGGGCTCTACTTCCTCCCCATCAAAGAGTCTTGAGGCTCTTTTTTTGTCTCTGAAAATCAGCGTTCGGGTTCGCGGCGGATCGAACGCCACGTGGCCTGGGCCAGCAATTCACGATAAGCCTTCGGACTGCCCTGCACTCGCCCGGACAACCACGCGCGGCAATAGCTGTCGGCCTGCCCGACGATCAGCGACGGCAGCAGTTCGGCCGGGCACTCGTGGAGTTCAGCCGCACGCCCGGACTCGGCCAGCCAGGTACGCAGGCCGAGGTTGCGGGTCTTGTTGCGCTCGGCCAGTTCATCCTTGTGCGGGCCCCGGGTCACGGCATAACGCGCGTGATACTGGAACCGCGCCCATTCCGGCTGGTTCTCGACCCAATCCACGTAGCTGTAGACCAGCGCCTGCACGCCCTCTTCGGTGCTCGTCGCATCGGCCAGATAAGCGTCGCGCAGGCGCGCCTGATCCTCCAGCGCGGTGAAGAACAGCGCGGCCACCAGCCCTTCCTTGTTGCCGAAATGGTGGTAGATCGCCCCGACGCTGGTGTCGCACTCGGCACGGATCATTTCGATGGTAGTGGCCTCGATGCCCTGTTCGTTGAACAGGCGCAGGGCCTTGCGAAAGATATCGCGCTTGAGTTCGGCGCGGCGGCCGGGGTAGCTGCGTTCGAGTAGATCTGCGGTGTCCATGAGTCTTGAAAATCCGGGCAAAGGGCACATCCGTGCTGGTGATCGAAACGCGCACAGGTTGACAGATTTCCTGCGGACAGAATACCGTTCCGTTACAGAACAATATTCTGTAACGGAACATGATTCTGTAAATCCCATAACCGCGAGGCTTCACCCATGAGTCAGTTTCTCAGCATGTTCAACAGCGTCGGTTCCCAGGCGTTCAGCCAGATGGCCTGCCAGGTCGCGCCGTACTTCAGCACCATCAATCCGCTGGTGACCGAGTTGCGGGCAGGTTCGGCGCAGGTGCAAGTGCCGTTTCGCCGCGAGATCACCAATCACCTCGGCACCGTGCACGCCATCGCCCTGTGCAACGCTGCCGAACTGGCAGCCGGGATGATGACCGACGTGTCGATTCCCGCCGGCGCACGCTGGATTCCCAAAGGCATGACCGTCGAATACCTGGCCAAGGCCAAAACCGACGTGACCGCCGTGGCCAATGGCGAAGCGCTGGACTGGCAGACCGAAGGCGACAAGATCGTGCCGGTGGATGTTCACGACGCCGAAGGCAAGAAAGTGTTCACGGCGCGCATCACCATGAACGTGAAACTGTCCTGAAATCACCGGCACAAAAAAGCCCTTGCTGCGCTGATCGCAACAAGGGCTTTTGTCGTTTCAAAGAGAAGAGATCAGTGAACGGTCAGGCGCTGGCGGACAAATTCTTCGGTGCGCCGAGTGACCTGATCCAGATGCCGGTCGCGCTGTTTCTCGGCATCGAGCATCGCCCGCTTGCCGTGCTTTTGCAGCAGATAGGTGTGGATCTGCTGCACTTCCAGCGAACGGTAGATCGGCGTCGTGTCGATGAAACCGCGCAGCCCGTTGCTGCGGTAATGCCGGGTGCTCATCAGCACCTGCGTCTCCAATTGGCCCAGCACTTCAAAGCCCAGCGCCTCGAAATACGGCACCTTGCCGACGCTGCAGGTCAGCTCGGCATGGGGGTAACGCGCCACCATCTCCGCGATCAACGCACGGGCCACGCCCTGACGCCGATGCCCCTCGCGCACCGCCAGATAGGCCACGTTGCACGCCTCCCAATCACCCTGCACCGGCAGGTACAACAGGAAGCCGATCACCTGCTCCGGATCATCGTCGTCGGTGGCTACCAGCAGTTCCACTTCGGTGCCCTTCTCGCCGTTCAACGCCTCCAGATACAGATGCACCTCGTAGCCGACCGCGTACTGATAGACGTTGTACAGCAGGTTGCTCGGGCCGAGGCCGATGGCACTGATGTCGGTCAGGTTGTCGACCACCATCTGCAGGATCTGGCTGTTGACGCCTTCGGGGCATGGGGTTTTGTAGTGGGTGATGCGGGGCATGACGGGCGGACTCCAACGGTAAAACACAAGTTGCCGCGCGGTTGAGCGACCGGCGAACCGCGACATCATACCTTGTGCAAGCCTGACAAAAATTTCATCTGCCCGAGAACGGATTTTCCGTCGATTTGGCGTCCAATTTTTCAGCTGCGTTGATTTCCGACGCAGGCCCTGAGGAGTTGTCATGAACGTTCTGCGTTCCCCGAAAACCATGAAAACCTTGCTCGCCGCCACGCTGGTGGCAATCACTCTGTCAGGCTGTGTCGTCGAACCGGCTCGCCCGCATCGACCACCACCGATCGTCGAAGTGGTTCCGGCGATGCCTGCACCGGGCTATCACTGGGTCGCCGGGCATTACCGCTGGGCCGGTAACCAATGGCGCTGGATGCCGGGGCATTGGCGGGCGTATTGAGGTCGGTCACTGCGCGGGTGCAACGACCTTGAACTTAATGTCGATGTCCTTCGACACCACCGTGTCCGCCCACTCCCCCGCGCCGAGGCCGAACTCGTCGCGCTTGAGCACCAGTTCACCGTCGAAGATGCCGATGCTGCTGTCGGGTTTGAGTTGCACCGGCACTTGCACCTCACGGGTGATGCCTTTGAGGGTGAGGTGGCCGTCGACCAGATAACGGTTGTCGCCGGCAGGGCTGAAGCGAATCGATTCGAACACTGCCACCGGGAATTTTTCGGTGTCGAACCATGCCGGTTTCACCAGCTCGGTGTTGGCGTCTTCACTGCCGGCGTCGATGCTGGTGAGGTCGATGTGCAGCGTGGTGCGGGCACTGGCGAGGTTGTCGGTGTCGAAGTCCAGCGTCGCGTCGAACTTGCCGAACGTGCCGTACATCCGCGAGCCCATCTGGTTGTAGGTGAAACTGATCTGGCTGGCGGTGGTGTTGACCCGGGTGTACTCCACCGCGTGTGCGGCAGGGACGACGATCAGACAACACGCGGCCGCCAACAACAATCGAATCGACATGGAATGCTCCGGCGCCCGATGGGTCTCGAATGACTTAAGCAAACATCCGGCGGTTACGCCACTTCGTCGGCCATGCGCGCCTTCAAGTAGCCGATCAGCGCCGTCACCTTGGGCGATGGCAAGTGCTCGCGGGCCGTCACCGCGTTGAGATCCTGTGGCGGGCCGATCCACTGCGGCAGCACCCGGATCAGACGTCCGGCCTGCACATCGGCCTTCATGCTCTGCTCCATTCCCAGGCTCAGCCCTTCACCCGCGAGCAACGCGTCATGCAGCAGCGCCGGATCGTTGGCCAGAATGGAAGGTTCGACGCGATAGTCTTTCAGGCGCGCGCCTTCGCGACGCAACGGCCAGACATAACCGACATCGCGCCGGGCCTGATGCAGCGTCAGCGTCTGGTGGTGAAGCAGCTCTTCAGGATTGTCCGGCGTACCGTGGCGCGCCAGGTAAGCCGGGGCCGCGTAGATGCCCGTGGGAAAACTCGCCAGCCGACGGGCGATCAGGCTCGAATCCGGCAACGCACCGAGACGCAGCGCCACGTCGATCTCCTCCCCCACCAGATCCAGCGGCACATGGTATGCCAGGACCTCAAGTCGAATTTCCGGGTACGCCTGACGAAATCCCGCGAGCAACGGCGCAAACCAACTGACGCCGAATGAAAACGGCACCGTCACCCGCAACCAGCCGCGCGGCCCGTCACGCAACTGATGCACCGCGCGCTCGGCGTGCTCAAGGGTATCGGCGAGGGCCTTGCAGTGTTCGTAATACACCGCGCCCGCTTCGGTCAGGCTCAACTGGCGCGTGGTGCGCCGCAGCAGCTGCACGCCGATGGCCTGTTCCAGTTCGCGCACCCGACGGCTGACCGTGGTCTTCGGAATCTGCAACGCATGAGCGGCCGCGGTGAAACTGCCGAGGCGAACCACGCGCACGAAAACCAGCGTGTCGTTCAGGTCACGGATCATTTGCAGGTCTTCCGCCAATCAAAGGATTGTGCCAACAGCGGCACATTGCATGCCGCGATTATGGGCTAATAACAACAAGACCTGCGACCTAAGATCGTTGCTCCTTTCCTGGAGTGCCTCTGATGAACCTCAACGAATACGCCGAACATGACGGTATCGGCCTGGCGCAACTCGTCGCGTCGGGTGACGTCCGCGCCGAGGAGCTGGCGGCGCTGGCCATCGAAGCCGTGCAGCAGGTCAACCCGTCGATCAACGCGGTCATCGAACACTGGACGCCAACGGTGACCACCGGCAGCGGCCCATTGGCCGGCGTGCCGTTCCTGATTAAGGACCTGGCGATCACCGTTGCCGGGCGACGCAATGAACTGGGCAGTCGACTCGCCCAAGGCATGGTGGCGCAGAATGATTCGAACCTGATGCAACGCTTCAATGCTGGCGGGTTGATGACACTGGGCCGCACCACCACCCCGGAAATGGCATTCAGCACCGAAACCGATTCCGTCCTGCAAGGGCCGACCCGCAACCCCTGGGATCCGCAACGCTCGGCCGGCGGCTCCAGTGGCGGCGCCGGGGCTGCCGTCGCCGCCGGCATCGTGCCGATCGCCCATGCCACCGATGCGGCAGGCTCGATCCGCGTGCCGGCGGCGTTCAACGGACTGGTCGGGCTCAAGCCGACGCGCGGGCGCAGCTCTCACGGGCCGGTGATGGATGAAGTATTCGCCGGGCTGGGCGTGCAACTGGGTCTGTCGCGTACCGTGCGTGACAGCGCGGCGTTGATGGATGTGGTGCAAGGCTGCGCGCCGGGAGATCCGTACCACACGCCCGCACCCGCGGAAGGCTTTCTGGCGCAGGTCGGTCGCGATCCGGGACGGCTGCGTATCGGCGTGCTCGACACGCCATGGAACGGCGCCGCCGTCGACAGTGAAATTCGTGAAGCCATCCACCGCGTCGCCCGCGAACTCGAAGCGCTCGGCCATCAAGTGGACGTCGTGCAAGCCCCACTTGGCCTGTCGTGGGAGGCCTTCGTCGACGCCAACGCGCACATCTGGTGTGCCAGCCTGGTGCGCTGGATCGACCATCTCGCCGGCAGCACCGGCCGCCCCATCGACCACCGCACACTCGAACCGGCCACGCTTGCCTGCTACGCGTTCGGCGAGCAATCCCGTGGCGTGGATTTCGCCGCAGCGCTGCAAGTGCGCAACAGCATCGCCCGGCAAGTCGCGAGCTGGTTCGAATCCATCGATATCCTGCTGACCCCGACCCTGCCGCAATTGCCACAAGCCATCGGCATCTACAATCGCGGCGCAGAAACCCTGGACGGCCGGCAATGGACGGCGCGGGTGTTCGAACATTCACCGTTCACCCCGGTGTTCAATGTCGCCGGGACGCCCGCCATTTCATTGCCGCTGGGGATGTCGCAAAGCGGGATGCCAATCGGCGTGCAACTGGCTGCCCGCTTCGGGGCCGACGATGGCTTGCTGCGGCTGGCCGCGCAACTGGAGCAAGCGTTACCGTGGCATCGACGGCGTCCGCCGATCCATGCCGGGCAAAAAACCTCGAAGATTTCATGAGGCACAAAAAAGGGCCGTTCCCCCGAGGAACGGCCCTGATTTTTCTGGCAACCAGTCCTACACCAACCGCTCGATCTTCTGATGCTTCCAGACCCGTGTGTAATACAGCGTCTGCAACACCAGCATCCCCAGATACGCAATCGGAAACGCCATCCACACGCCCTGCAGACCGAACTGCCCGTCCAGCCAGTAGGCCGCCGGCAACTGCACGCCGAGTACGCAGATAATCGCCACGCCCACCGGCACCAGCACCGTGCCGCTGGCGCGCATGATACCGCCGATGATTGCCTGGAAACCGAAAATCAACAGGCTCCACAGCATGATGTGCAACAGGTGCTCGGCCATCGCCCGGGTCGAGTCTTCGGTCAGGAACAGCCCCAGCAACCAGTGCGACAACAGATAACCCAGCAGGATCAAACCGCCGGTCAGGCACACGTTGATCCACAACCCGGTGCGCAGAATCGGCCCCATCCGCTCCAGCCGCCCGGCGCCAATCGCCTGGGCGCCGAGGATCGAGGCGGTGATCGCAATCGACAGCGCCGGAAACTGCACGTAGTTGACGATCTGCGTCACCGCGCCGTAGGCCGCCGTCGCCTGCGAGCCGTGCTGGTTGACCAGCGCCAGGATCACCAGCTCCGACAGCGACAGCACGATCATCTGCACCCCGGTCGGCAGACCGATGCGCAACACCTTGCCGAGAATCGCGCCGTCCAGACGCAGCGCTGCGAAGAACTCACGATCCGGCGCCAGCGGATGGCCCTTGCGGATCAGGCTCCATGACAGCCACGCCATCGCCGCCAGCGTACCGGCCAGACCGGCGAACGCTGCGCTCTGAATCCCCAGTTGCGGCAAACCGAACCAGCCGCGAATGAACGCCGGGGTCAGCGCCAGCCCGACAGCGGTCGACAGCAGCAGCGCCAGCATCGGCGACAGCGTGTCGCTCACCCCACGCAACAACTGGGTAAACAGCACGTACACCAGCACAACCGGCAAGGTCCACATCATCACCCGGGCATAGGCCACCGCATCATCCAGCACATCCGCCGGCGTCCCCAAACCCTGCAAGGCCTGACGCGCAAAGACACTGCCCAGCACTGCCGCCAACAGCCCGATCAACACCCCCAGCAACAACGTCGCCCCGGCAATCGCCTTGACCATGTGCGACTCACGCGCCCCCCACGCCTGACCGATCAACACCCCTGCCCCGGCGCCCAGACCGATGACCAGCGCGATGAAGAAAAAGATGATCGGAAACATCCCGGACACCGCCGCCAGCGCCTGCGTGCCGAGCATCTGGCCGATGTAGATGCTGTTGACCGTGCCCGACATCGATTGCAGGAAGTTCGACAGCACCATCGGGGCCAGGAACAGCAGGTAGGTTTTCCAGAGGGGGGATTGAGCGGGGGTTTGCATTGAGGGTCCGTCTCGGGTGGGAGCTGATGACAGAGTCTAAGGTATGCAATGCCGTTCAGGTCGTACCCCTTTGCATTAAAACTTCGTAATCTGCATCTTGATCAATATGCATAGCCTCCCCATCACGACAGGAAGTGAATCCCTCCCATGCGCCGTTCCCCGTTTCTACTGAGTTGCACTTTGTTAGCCGTACTGGCGACGACTTCCCACGCCGCCCCCGCGCCCTCGCCCGAAGTGGTGCAAGGATTGGTGAACACCCTGAACGAACGCCTGAACATCGGCGACCTCGTCGCCCTGACCAAATGGGACAGCGGCAAGCCGATCCAGGACAGCCCCCGTGAGGCACAGGTGATCGACAACGCCCGCAAACTGGCCACCGAAAACAAGCTCGATCCTGAAGACGTCGCGCAGTTGATCGCCGCGCAGATGGAGGCCAACAAACTGGTGCAGTACGGTTTGCTCGCACAATGGCAAGCGGCCGGTGCCGCGCCGGACACGCCGCGTCCGGATCTGGGCAAGCAAATTCGCCCGCGTCTGGACGAGTTGCAAACTCGTCTGCTGCAGCAATACGCCGACTTCGCACCCTACCGCCACGACCCGAACTGCCCGGCGTGGCTGGCCAAGGCGCGCACCGGTCTGACACACGATACGCTGCATGAACTGGCCCTGACCCGGGCCACCGGAGAGTTGTGTATTCGGCCGCTGGTGCCCTAGAACAAGGGTCCTGGCATTCATTGCTGGCGTCGATAGTCACCATCAGTTCAATGAAGTTCTCATAAAAAATCCGCGGCGTAACATCGGCTCCATACCAAACAAACAACACCCCTGGAGCACACGATCATGAAACGCCAAATCCTTCTCGGCATCGCTTTCTCGGTTCTTGCAGTCAACGCTTTTGCAGCCAAACCCGTCCACACCATGATCGCCGAAGGCGGTTCGGATCGGTTGATTGAAAGTCGCTTGGCTGAGGGTGGGTCGGATCGTCTGATCGAACGTCGCTTGGCTGAGGGTGGGTCGGATCGTCTGATCGAACGTCGCGTTGCTGAAGGTGGTTCCGATCGTCTGATTGAACGTCGTGTTGCAGAGGGTGGCGCTGATCGCCTGATCGAACGTCGCGTTGCTGAAGGTGGCGCTGATCGTCTGATCGAACGTCGTGTTGCTGAAGGTGGCGCTGATCGTCTGATCGAACGTCGCGTTGCTGAAGGTGGCGCTGATCGTCTGATCGAACGTCGTGTTGCTGAAGGTGGCGCTGATCGTCTGATCGAACGTCGTGTTGCTGAAGGTGGCGCTGATCGTCTGCTCGAACGCCGCGTTGCATAAGTAAGCGGCTCTAGCGCGACACACGGAAAAGCCCGGCCTGATCAGCCGGGCTTTTCTTTGCGCGCGTTTTTTACATTTGCTGGGTAAGCTCCCAGCCCGACGCTGCGAATTTCAGATTTCCCATGGACATTGAATGACTACTGAAGAAAAAACAGCTCAACGTGCAGGAGCAAGATGCAGTCGTTGCGCATAAATTGACGCTCTGCGCCAGTGAATGGCGCAGACAGCGTGTACCTGTCGCACTGGCTCGATACAGAGAATCTCAAGGCATCGATTGGTCGTCGTCCATCGTGCTGGAACTGGAAATCGACTTTCCCGGCATGCCTCGCCTGGCCAACCGCTGGAGGATTACCGGCACATTCCGTTCAACCTCGATGAGCTGGCGCTGGATGCGGCGGCGCGGGGAATGGGCGTGGCGGTGACGGACATGACGCTGGCAGCGGAATCCATCGAGCGTGGCGTACTGGTGGTTCCGTTCGGGCAGCCGTTGAAAACCGGGGGGATTTATTCGTTGTGCTTGCAACCGTCGCCGGCCGCGCATCCGGGTTGTGCGGTGGTGATTGGGTGGTTTGCGGAGCGGTCACAGAAATAGTCCCAAGCGATGGATCGCTTGGGACTTGATCGTCAGGCTGCCGCGAGTGCAACTACTGCTGCCACCAACTTTACGGCCTCCGAAAACAAGGCTATCAATTCAGTTGTCTTTTTCTGAGTCTCTATAGCGGTTTTTATACCGGAATTAGCCGTTTTGATCTCTCCTATCAATGTTTTCACATAGAGGTTGTCATCGCGCAGATCATCTCTTTCAGCTTTCCAGTAAGCATCTCTAGCCGATCCGAGCATGGCCTTGAGGTGGGCTCGGCCATGTACATCGCTTTCATACAACCGATCATATTCCGCGTCCAATGTGTCGTAGGTGAACTTCGCCTGCTGGACAATAACAGTCTTCAATGCAGTAGCCATCTCACTCTCCTTATGTCCGGAACTTACGCTTTATCCTGCAATCTCGCGGCCTCGTACTCCTTCAACAACTCCTGCAACTGCATTATTGATTGAGTGAGACTTGCCGCAGACAATGGTGTACCCGCTTCAAAATCAACATGTAACCCTGTCAACTTATCAACGGAAGATCGGATTTCATCCAACAGTGACAATTGCACCTCCGCCTGCGACTTCAATCTGATAGCGACGTATTTTCTCATCGCTTCATAAGCAGGCGGCAGATCGGGCTTGGGCCCTTTATTGCTCCTGTATTTCAGAACGCTTGCGATATAGGCCTTTCTTACTTCTGTTGTCCAATAACCAACGCCATCGCTGGGCGAACTAAAACCGGCATCAGTCAAGTAACCGGTCGCCATCTGCCCCGGGTCTCCCAGGCCTTCCCCTATAAAAATTCCGGTTGCGCGTGCTCGGGCTTTCAGCTCCTCGCTTTTGTAACGTTTCAGTCGTTCCACATCTCTGACAAGAAACTGACTTAGCGATACCAGTCGCACTCTTATAAGTGTGCTGGCTTCCTTGAGCTGATCCTTCTGAGCCTCGGAGGCAATCAGGCCGCCTCCTTTAGATACAACCAGATTGGTAACAGTGGAAATTGGCCCAGCAGTACTGCCCGTGGCTTTTGCATACTCGTTAAGTGCTCCGGACAGCCCATTGATCTTGTCTTCCACCTCTTTCGCTGCATCGTATGACGCCAGTTCGCCAAAAGTCTTGTAAGTAGCACCAAGCTGATTGAATACGTCCTTGCGCGCCTCCAGCTGTCTGGAAATTTCCATTATTGATGTAACTGTTTCATCTCCCACATCCGGTCGGTCAAGAAAAGCAGCCGATATGGCTTCAGACTCCAGGTACTTATTGAGCCCGTCTCTTGACGACTGGTAGGAAAGATTTGCCGCACTGGTAACTGACTGTCCACTGCTGGCAAGTTTGACGGCATCTTTGGGATCAATATTCGAGCAACCGGAACTGAATGTAACAATCAACAGTGCCGGCCAGAGTATCTTCCAGGTATTCATAAGCCTCCCTTGAACTGTCTGTCGTAGGGAACAGACACAACGGGCGGCAAACCGATTGCTGCTCAGGCGTCCCTGCAATATAAACGCTAGCTCACAAAGGGCAATGTGCCATCACCCACTTAAAAGAAGTGATGAATGGTAGAGGCGTTCAAGAAAAGCTCGTTTTGTCCTACTCAGGCTGAAACGTCTGCAGATACGCCAACAAATTATCGATCTTCTCCTCGTCACTCAGCCCCCAAAAGATCATCCGCGTCCCCGGCACCACGCCCTTCGGATCCTTCAGATACGCCGTCAGCGTTTCACGGTTCCAGGTCAGGCCGGAGTTTTTCATCGCGTCGGAATACACGTAATTCGCCGACGTCCCCGCCGGGCGACCGATGATGCCGTTGAGTTCCGGGCCGAAGCCCGGGCGGGCGGATTCGCCGACCTGGTGGCAGCCGCCACACAGGCGCGGGAAGATTTTTGCGCCGGCCTCGGCGTCACCGGCAGCCAGTGTCGGCGTGCTGAACAGGCCTGCGTAGAGGATCAGGGCGAGCGTTAATGCAGCGTTTTTCATCAGGGATTTCCAGATCTTCGGCGGCGCCAAGGGTAATCGTGCGCAGCAAGTTGCGCTACAGGTAGGCGCCCACGACCTGACGAACTTTGAGCAAGGCTTGACGCAGGACAAGCATGTCCACCGAGCCCAGCGCCAGTCGAATTGCGTGGGGCACATGGGCTGACACCGTGAAGGGTTCTGCGGTGGTGACGGAAACCTGTTCGTGCATCAACTCGACCACGATATGGTCGGCCCGGACGTCTTCCAGTAGCGGCAGCCAAAGGAAATATGAAGAAGGATGGCCGACAGTCGGGAGGCCTTCGAGGATCTGCGCGGCCAGAGCTTGCCGGGCCTGAGCGTCGCTGCGCTTTTGTGCTTCAAGCAAAGTGACGGTACCGTCGTCGAGCCAGCCGCAGGCGATGGCGGTCATCACGCCGGGGGTGTTCCAGGTGGTGGCGCGGATGATCCGCTCCAGCGCCGCCACCCGCTCAACCGGCGCGGCAATGAAACCGACACGCAGGCCGGTGGCGATATTTTTCGACAGGCCCGACACGTAGACCGTGCGTTCCGGCGCCAGAACCGCCAACGAGGGCGGCGGGTTATCGACCAGAAAGGCGTAGGCCGCATCCTCAATGATCGTCAGATCATGCCGGCGGGCAATCTCGATCAAATCCTCACGTTGCTCCAAAGGCATCACCCAGCCCAGTGGATTGTGCAGGGTCGGCATGCTGTACACGGCACGCACCGGCCGTTGGCGGCAGAGTTTGTCGAGGGCCGCCAGATCGGGGCCCTGCTCAGTCACCGGAATCGCCACCACTTCAAGGTGCAGCGCTTCGGCCAGTACTTTGAATCCCGAATAGGTCAAGGCGTCGGCGGCAATCACATCGCCGGGTTTGAGTAGCGCCATCAGCGTCACCGCCAGCCCTTGCTGCGCGCCGTTGACGATCAACACCTGCTCGGCGTCGGCACTCAAACCCCGTGTTTTCAGGTGCCGCGCCACCGAGGCCCTTTCGTGCTGGCGACCGGCATGGGGCTGATAGCGCAGCAGCGCTTCGAGGTCGCCGGACAGCGCCAGTTGCCGCAACGCGGTGCGCAGCAATTCTGCCTGCCCCGGCAATGACGGGTAGTTGAAGTTCAGATCGATCATGCCGACCGCGACGTCTTTCTGGTCGATGCCCTGCCCCGGCAACAACGAGGTTTCCCGCACGAATGTGCCGCGCCCGGCTTCGCCGCTGACCAGGCCCATGGTTTCAAGTTCGGCATACACCCGCGAGGCCGTGACCAGCGCCAGCCCTTCGCTGGCCGCCAGTTGCCGGTGAGTCGGTAAGCGAGTGCCGGGCAGCAGCAGGCCGGCGCGAATGTCGGCGGCATAGGTGTCGACAAGGGTCTTGTAACGTGAGCGCGGCATGTCGGCTGTATCCATGACAATTCTTTGATTGTGCTGATTCTCAACCCTAGGATTGTTTCAACGCAACCCACCACTGAGCGCAACGCGTATGGAACGAACCACTCAACTCGGCACCCCGTCCCTGGAAAAAACCAGCGGCTGGATCAATGGCTTTATCGGTGTCGTGATCTTCAGCGGCTCGCTGCCGGCCACGCGGCTGGCGGTGCTGGAATTCGACCCGGTGTTTCTCACCGTCATCCGCGCGACCATCGCCGGCGCCCTGGCGTTGTGCCTGTTGTGGCTGTTTCGCGAACGACGTCCGGCGCGGGATCAGTGGCTGTCATTGCTGATCGTCGCGCTGGGCGTGGTTGTGGGTTTTCCGTTGTTGACGGCCCTGGCGCTGCAATACGTGACGTCAGCGCATTCCATTGTGTTTGTAGGATTGCTGCCGCTGGCAACGGCGATTTTCGGCGTGCTGCGCGGCGGTGAACGGCCGCGTCCGGTGTTCTGGATTTTTTCGGTGCTAGGCAGTTCGCTGGTGGTCGGTTTTGCGATCTCGCAAGGGCTGACCGCCTCCCCCACCGGTGATCTGCTGATGCTGGCGGCGATTCTTGCCTGCGGCCTCGGTTACGCCGAAGGCGCAAAACTGTCGCGCACCCTCGGCGGCTGGCAGGTAATCTGCTGGGCGCTGGTGTTGTCGTTGCCGGTGATGGCCGTGCTGAGCGTGTGGCTGGCGCCCGCCTCGTTGAGCGGTATCAACGTGTCGGCATGGATGTGCCTGGCGTACGTTTCGCTGTTCAGCATGCTGATCGGTTTCGTGTTCTGGTATCGCGGGCTGGCTCAGGGCGGGATTGCGGCGGTCGGGCAGTTGCAATTGTTGCAGCCGTTTTTTGGCCTGGCACTGGCCGCGACTTTGCTGCATGAACATGTCAGCGTCGGCATGTTGGTGGTCACGCTGGGGGTGATCCTGTGCGTGGCCGGGGCGAAGAAATTCGCCAAATAGTTTTCAGCTCGTGCCGGATTTCCATTCTCGCGGGCTGAGCCCGGTCTTGCGGCGAAACGCCCGGGCCAGCGCCGAAGGACTTTCATAACCGACCTCTTCGGCGATCAGCGCAATCGGCCGTCCCTCGCGCAGGCGTTTCTGCGCGAGGCTGATCCGCCAGCTCACCAGATAATCCACCGGCGTCTGCCCCACCACCCGCCGAAAGTGCTCGGCAAAACCGGCGCGGGACAGGTTGGCGGCACTCGCCAGTTCGGCGACGCTCCAGGCCTTGGCCGGTTGCTCGTGCATCAGGTTCAAGGCTCGGGATATCTTCGGATCGGCCAGCCCCGCCATCATCCCCGGTTGCTGGTTTCGACTGCTGATGAGGTGGCGCAGCAGCAGAATCACCAGCAACTCGAACAACCGGTCCATCACCGCTTCACGCCCGCAGTGGCCGTCGAAAGCTTCCTTGAACAGCCACTCCAGGGTGTTGGCCATTTCCGGCAGGTCGGCGAGTTTCAGCACCAGATAATCCGGCAGCGCTGCCGCCAGGGCATTGCCCGCGCCGCCGTCAAAAGTCAGCGAAGCGCACACCAGTTGCGTGCCCATGGCTTCGTTGGCGAACAAGCGATGGGCCATGGGGCGGGGAAAAAAGATCAGGGTCGGTTCATTGAGCGAGATTTCAGGATCATTGCCCGGCTTGAGCAACAACTCCCCCGCCTGCAACAGATGCACATGCCCGCACACCTGATCGCCGCCGTAGGCGCTCACCCCGCAGAACGTACCGCTGTGAAAGGTGCCGGCATTGACGCCGAAATGGCTGAGCAACGTAGAAAGGCGATCCATGACTGATTCTCGCAAGGACAGGTTTGGACGATCTGTCGCATATCCTCGACGATTTGCACCCAAAGCACCAGCCGCGCTCCGTAGCATTCACTCCATCCCCGGCGCACTTCGCACCGGACTTTTGGAGAATCACCATGAGCCGCATCGCCCCCCTCAGCCTCGAAACCGCCACCAACGCCACTCGCCCGACACTTGAAGGCGTGCAGAAAAAAATCGGTTTCCTGCCGAACCTGTTCACGACCCTGGCCACTGCGCCCGTTGCGCTGGATGCCTATGTGCAAATCTCCGCCACGCTGGGCAAGACGTCTCTGAGCGCCAAGGAAAAAGAGGCGGTGTATCTGGCCACCTCGCAAGTCAACGGTTGCGATTACTGCCTGGCGGCGCACACCCTGTTCGCCAGCAAGGCCGGGCTGGCAGCAGAAGAAATCATCGAAGCGCGTCACGGTCGGCTGAATGCTTTTGCCACCCTCGCCCACCAACTGACCGAAACCCGTGGTCATCTGAACGATGAGCAGATCGCCGCCGCCCGCGCTGCCGGCATCGACGACAAGAAGATCATCGAAGTGATCGCCGTCGTCGCCGCGCAGACCCTGACCAACTACCTGAACAACGTGGCACTGACCGACATCGACTTCCCTGCCATCGATGCCTGATCAGTGACCGGGGTCGATCTCAGTCGTGATCGACCCCGGCGCGTTTCAGCAATTTCTTGCAGCGCTCGGACAGGTGAAACACCTGCAACTGCTTGCCCGCCTTGGCGTAGCGTTCACGCAGGGTTTTCAGCGCGGCGATGGCCGAATAATCGACAAAGCTCAGATGCCGGCAATCCAGCGTCACCCGTTGCGGGTCACTGGCCGGGTCGAATTGATTGAGGAACGGTGTGGTCGAGGCAAAGAAGAGCGTGCCGTGCAGGCGATAGAGTTTGCTGCCGTCCGCTTCCAGATGCTCATCGGCGTACAACTCGCGCGCTTGCTGCCAGGCAAAATTCAGCGCCGCAATGATGATTCCGCATAGCACTGCCGTGGCCAGATCGGTAAACACGGTGATGGTCGTTACTGCGATGATCACCAGCACATCGTTGAGCGGCACTTTGTTCAACACCCGCAGCGAAGCCCAGGCAAACGTCTGCTGTGACACCACGAACATCACCCCCACCAGCGCCGCCAGTGGAATCCGCTCGATCAGCGGCGACAGAAACAGAATGAACAGCAGAATCAACACACCCGCCACTACGCCGGACAAACGCCCGCGCCCGCCAGAGCTGAGGTTGATCACGGTCTGGCCGATCATCGCGCAACCTCCCATTCCGCCAAATGCACCGGAGACCACGTTTGCTGCACCTAGTGCCACGCATTCGCGGTCCGGATAGCCACGGGTTTCGGTGATTTCGTCGGTGAGGTTGAGGGTCAGCAGGGTTTCCAGCAGGCCGACCAGCGCCATCAGAATCGCGTAAGGCGCGATGATGCGCAGGGTGTCCAGCGTCCACGGGATGTCCGGCAGCGCGAACGTCGGCAGGCCGCCGGCGATGTGCGCCATGTCGCCGAGGGTGCGGGTCGGCAGGCCGAGCAGGTAAACCAGCAAACCGACGCCGAGGATCGCCACCAGCGCCGGCGGCACCGAACGGGTCAGGCGCGGCAGGATGTAGACGATGGCCATGGTCAGCAGCACCAGCCCGGTCATCAGGTACAGCGGCGTGCCGCTGAGCCACTGCTCACCGCTCTTGAAATGCTCCAGTTGCGCCAGCGCAATGATGATCGCCAGACCGTTGACGAACCCGAGCATCACCGGGTGCGGCACCATGCGCACCAGTTTGCCCAGGCGCAGCAGCCCGAACGCCATCATGATCAAGCCACTGAGCAACACTGTCGCCAGCAAATACTGCGCGCCGTGCTGCACCACCAGCGCGACGATCACCACCGCCATCGAACCGGCCGCGCCGGACACCATGCCCGGTCGGCCACCGAACAACGCGGTCAGCGTGCAAATGATGAAGGCGCCGTACAGGCCCATCAGCGGGTTAAGGTGAGCCACCAGCGCAAACGCAATGCATTCGGGCAACAGGGCAAACGAGGTGGTGAGTCCGGCCAGGACATCGGCGCGCAGACGAATCGGTTTCATGGCTTACCTGACAGAGCGGCCGACGGGCGCGGCCGCATGCATTTGCGCAAAAGAGCGCTGCGGAAAATGAGGGTTGCGGATGTTACGCAAATGCACCGGCGTGGGCCAGTGATCGCTGACAGGAACGGGTTGGCGCTCTATGCTTGCGCGCTTCATCGATCAACGGGCTTGAACATGTCATCGCTATCCACCCGCGAAGTCTGCCAGCGCTTGCGCGATGCGGCGTTGGAGGTTTGCGCGCTACAGCGTGTTGCGCAGGAATCCGGGCATGGCCAGATCTTGGTCGAGATCGACGGCTGGCAGCTGTTGCTCGACTTTGACGGTCAGCGCCTGCACCATTGTCTGCAATGCCGGTGCCCGGAAGATCGGGTGTGGCGACTCGACACGACTCAGCGTTTCGGCACCGACCCGGTCAGCCTGCTCAGCACCTGGGAGCTGGCGCAGATCGAGCGGTTGCTGAGGGCCGACTGAGCGGATCAGCCCTGCCGCAAGTCCAGCAGGTAGGTGTAATAGCCGGTGTCACGTACCCAACCGAGCGACTCGTACAAACCCTGGGCGGTGAAATTGTCGTTGGCGGTTTCCAGCATCATCCCTTTGGCGCCGGTTTCGACGGCGAAGTCGCGGGCGGTGTTCATCAATAGTCGCCCGACTCCACGGCCCCGGGCAGCGGGCGTGGTGAACAGGTCGCTGAGCAGCCAGGTGCGGTGGGCGTCAATCGACGAGAACGTCGGGTACAACTGCACGAACCCCAGCGCCTCACCGCTTTCTTCCTCAACCAGAAAAATCGCCGATTCATTGCCGGTCATGCGTTCGGCGATGAAGGTTCGCGATTGCTCGAGATTTGAAGGCTGGCCATAAAAACCGCGATAGGCGTCGAACAGTCTGGCCACCGCATCCAGATGCTCTGCATGGGCGCGCCGTGCCTGAAGACTCATATACCCTCCCCGAACAATTCATATGGTTGCACCAACATAGCATTGTCCGTCGAGTTCGCTGGCTTAATCGCTATATAGTTTTGTATATTGCGAACCCGAAATGGCCAGACCCTCCATGCCGTCCATGAGCAGCATCCGCGAACGTAACCAGCAACTGATCCTGGCCGCCGCCAGTGAAGAATTCGCCGCCAACGGCTTCGACGCGACCCAGACCCGCGACATCGCCGCCCGCGCCGGTGTGCCCAAGGCCAACCTGTATTACTACTTCCAGAGCAAGGAAAACCTCTACGGCAAAGTGCTGCTCGGCTTCGTCGAACCGTTGCTGGAAGCCTCGGCGGTGCTGCGCGAAAGCGACGACCCGCTGATTGGCCTGCGCGCCTACGTCGCCGCCCGCATCCGCATCGCCCGCGAGCATCCGGCGATTGCCAAAGTGTTCAGCGGTGAGTTGCTGCTCGGTGGCCGCCAGTTGCCCGACGAATGCCGCGACCTGCTGCACGGCGAAGCCCGGCGCAATGTCGAATGCCTGCGCAGCTGGATCGACCGCGGGCTGCTGGCGCCGATCGATCCAGAGCATTTGATGTTGTTCATATGGTCGGCGACGCGCACCTACACCAACATTGGATGGCAGATGGGGCGCATCACCGGGCGAGAGGTGCCGCAGGATGAGGATTACGCGGTAGCGGCGGAGACGATTACGCGGTTGGTGTTGGAGGGGGTGGTGGCGCCGCGGGCGGGGGAAATCCGCGGTGTGCTGTTTGCGACTTGAAGCGTCAGGGCATGAAATCCAGCGGAAGCGTGCGGTCGCCTTCCATCCGCTCGTACCATGCCTGGAACTGAGCAGGCAGGCGCTTTTTCCATTCCGGTACATTGGTGTAGTAACGGGCTCGCGTATGGCCCTCTTTATCAGGCACCAACATCAGCACCCAGAAACGGTGACTGGCCGCACGCATCAGAATGGCCGCGTTCATATTGCCCAGTCCGCGCACCCACATCTCGATGACCTCTGCATCAGGCACGTCACCCGCCGGGTCGCCGACGGTCATGGTACTCGTACGGTCCACCAGCGTCTGATAATCACCCTTGAGCAGTTTATGCATCGCCTGATCCTCTTGCTGCGTACGAGCAAGTCCAAGGCTCAACAGGTTGTAATTCATCGAAAGTGGTTTGTCAGACACCACATAACGACCTGAGTAAAAGACACCCATACCGGCACCGCAATCAACGTCATCGCCATTCTGTGTTACGTCCAGTACACCATTGATCGCTCGAAAAACAAGCGTGCAACTACCCTCTTCGAAACGGGCTTCACCACCGTTCAACACAGCAATACCTTCCAGTTCACCAGAGTTGGCGCCCTCCTGTGCTGAAATCCCAAAGCGGATGTGTGTGGCGTCTTGACGCTTGATGATCACTTCGGATGCCGAGTTCACCCCGTGAGGAATCAACTGCCATGTGGCATCCCATGAGAACGTTCTGCTCGCATATTTCAGCTCAGTCAGGCGCATCAGATATTCACGATGCAAGCACGCCGGTTCAGCGCCACAAAGGCTGCGATTCTTCAACCATGCTCTTTGATCAGCCTTGAGCGCTTGCGGGTCAGCCACCTGCACCAACGTTGTCCGCCAAAGCACCCCAAGCTTCTCATCAAGACTTGAGATATTCGGATCCGCACAAACGGCTTTTTCAACAGGGCTGGAAGCGCCAGCACAGTCAAAACTGGCAGCGTGGGTATGGGCAGCAAAAACGAGAGACGTCAGCAGCAAGGCGTGACGGAGATTGAAAGCGAGCATCGACAGATTCCATTCCTGAGGCGGCGGCAGTATGCCGCGCCGGGGCTATCGATGCTCTGGATTTTTCAGCGGTTACCGGGCTCTTCTGCAAGAGAGCATCAGAACGCGATGTCAGCAGCCGCCTTCACATCGATCCGCGCCACGGAACCGGTCAGGTGCGCCCAGTCCTTGTTGTGTTCGGCAATGATGTCTTCGGCGCTCATGTTGCCGTTGTCGACGGTGGAGTGCGCATCGGCCGCCAGTTCCACGTCGTAGCCCAGTTGATGGGCCTGGCGTACGGTGGCGTTGACGCAGTAATCGGTTTGCAAGCCGCAGATCACCAGGCGGTCGAAGTCTTCCCGGGGGATCAGTTTCTGCAGGTTGGTCTGGTAGAACGAGTCGTTGGCGGTCTTGTCGACGCGCAGATCGCCGGGCGCGGTGGCCAGGCCGTCAGCCAGTTGCCAGCCTTCGGCACCGTGAGCGAACGGGCTGTCTTTTTCGTTGTGCTGGATCAGCACCACCGGAATGCCCGACTTGCGAGCGCGGGCACTGAGGCCATTGATGGTATCGATCACCCGTTGGATGTCGTGGCACTCGTATTCGCCTGTGCACAGGGCGCGCTGGACATCGATGATCAGCAATGCGGTGGTCATGGTGAGCCTTCCTTGATCGGTCCTTGAGACAGGGGCGGACGTGTGCCCGCCCCCTTTTTACTCTGCTCAGTAACCCAATGACAACCCGGTGTTGCGCCGTGGATCGTTGGCGCCGTAGAAGCGGTTCTTGCCGACCGGTTTACCCCCCAGCGACGGTGCACCGACCAGAATCGCGGCGATGTGGTTGGGATCCTGCGGCCCCGCAAACTTGTGGCCCCAGCTCTCGAGAATCTTCTTCGTGTCGGGGCTGGCGGCGAAGTCTTCGAGGTTGGTTTCCTCCGGCATCCACTGCTGGTGGAAGCGCGGCGCATCGACCGCTTCCTGCAGGCCCATACCGTAGTCGATGACGTTGAGCATGGTCAGCAAGGTCGCGGTAATGATGCGGCTGCCACCCGGCGTACCGACCACCATCACCACCTTGCCGTCCTTGGTGACGATGGTCGGACTCATCGAAGACAGCGGCGCCTTGCCCGGAGCAATGGCATTGGCTTCACCTTGCACCAGGCCGTACATGTTCGGCACGCCGACCTTGGAAGTGAAGTCGTCCATTTCATCGTTGAGGATCACCCCGGTCTTGCTCGCCATCACGCCCGCACCGAACCAGTCGTTGAGGGTGTAGGTGACCGAGACCGCGTTGCCCCACTTGTCGACGATCGAATAGTGCGTGGTGTTGCTGCCTTCATGGGGCGCGACGCCGGGTTTGAGTTCCGCCGACACACCGGCCTTCTGCGGCTGGATCGCGTTACGCAGCTTGGTCGCGTAGTTCTTGTCCAGCAGGTGTTCGATCGGGTTCTTCACGAAGTCCGGATCGCCCAGGTAGCTGTTGCGATCCACATACGCGTGACGCATCGCCTCGATCTGGTAGTGCATGCCCTGGGCCGAATGGAAGCCCAGATCTTTCATCGGATAGCCTTCGAGAATGTTCATGATCTGGCAGATCACCACCCCGCCGGAGCTCGGTGGCGGTGCCGATACGACGTGATAGCCACGATAGTCGCACTCCACCGGAGCCAGTTCGCGGGTCTTGTATTTGTCGAGGTCGGCCTGGGTGATGATGCCCTTGTTGGCCTGGCTGGAGGTGACGATGGCGTCGGCCACCCAGCCTTTGTAGAAACCGTCGGCACCTTTTTCGGAAATAGTGCGCAGGGTCTTGCCCAGGTCCTTCTGCACCAGTTTCTGCCCGACCTGCATCGGCTCTCCGTTGCTCAGGAAAATCGCGCCGGAATCCTTGATGTCCTTCTTGAACACGTCGGTAGCGTATTCCAGCAGCTCGACATCACCCTGTTCCAACTCGAAACCTTCTTCCGCCAGTTTGATCGCCGGGGCGATCATATCCTTGCGCGGTTTGGTGCCGTACTTGCTCAGCGCCAGCTCCATGCCGGACACGGTGCCTGGAACGCCGACTGCGAGGTGGCCACGGGTACTCAGGTCCGGGATGACGTTGCCATCCTTGTCGAGGTACATGTTGGCGGTCGCGGCCAGCGGGGCTTTTTCGCGGAAGTCGAGGAAGGTCTTGCGTCCGTCCGCCAGTTGAATGGTCATGAAACCACCACCACCGAGGTTGCCCGCCGCCGGGTAAACCACCGCCAGTGCGTAGCCCACAGCGACCGCCGCATCCACCGCGTTGCCACCACTTTTCAACACGTCGACACCCACGTGAGTGGCCAGGTGCTGGGCGGTGACCACCATGCCGTTTTCGGCGGCGACCGGGGCAACCGAGGCGGCGTGAGCCATGAGGCAGCTGAGCGCCAATGAGGTCGCAATCAGCGATTTGGCAAAAGGTTCGTACTTCATGAGTCGGTCTCTTCTTTTTATAAGGTAGGAAAGCGCTTCAAGAGCATCAGCCAGTATGGTCGCGATTACGGTTTGCGCCTCCCCGATCCGGCAGTATGCTGGGCGCAGTTTTCGCCCCCGTCCCGGAGTTTTTCCCATGGCCTACACGTTCATCACCCTGCCCTCGCCTGTCGGCGAGTTGAAGCTGGTCGCGAACGGCTCACGTCTGGCCGCCATCCTCTGGGAAAACGACAAACCGAACCGGGTGCGCCTCGGGCCGATGAGCGAATCACCGGACAATCCGGTGTTGCTGAAAACCGCGCGACAGCTGGAAGAATATTTTGCAGGAACGCGAAACGCGTTCGATCTGGAGCTGGACTTTGCCGGCACCGAGTTCCAGAAAAAGGTCTGGGCCGCGTTGCTGACCATTCCGTTTGGCGAAACCCGCACCTACAGCCAGATCGCCGAACAGATCGGCCACCCCAGTGCGGTGCGTGCCGTCGGCGCGGCGAACGGGCGCAATCCGATTTCAATCATTGCGCCGTGCCATCGGGTCATTGGCGCCTCAGGCAAACTGACCGGTTTTGCCGGAGGCCTGGAAGCCAAGGAGCGCTTGCTGACCCTGGAAGGTGGCCAGTGGTCAGACATCGGTAAAACCGGTGACTTGTTTTAACCGCCGAACAGGTTATTCATCGCCGCATACTGCAACAGCATGATGGTCTTCGCATCGCAGATCTCGCCCCTCTGGAACGCCGCCAGCGCGTCGTCGAAACGCCACTCCAGCACTTCAAGTTCTTCGGTTTCCTCTTCCAGACCGCCCCCTTCACTGACCTTCGACGAGGCATCGTACTCGGCGATGAAAAAGTGCAGTTTCTCGGTCACCGAGCCGGGGCTCATGTAGGCCTCGAACACCTTCTTCACGTCATGCACGCGGTAACCGGTTTCTTCCTCGGCTTCGTCGCGGATGCGCTGCTCCGGCGCCGCGCCTTCAAGCAGCCCGGCCGCCACTTCAATCAGCAAACCGTCGTGACCGTTGACGAACACCGGCAGGCGGAACTGCCGGGTCAGCACCACGGTGCGTTGCTCGCGGTTGAACAGCAGAATCGCCGCGCCATTGCCACGGTCGTAAACCTCGCGCGTCTGACGCTGCCAGTCACCGTTGTTGCGGTGATAGTCGAAGGTGATTTTCTTCAGCAGATACCAGTCGTGGGACAACACCTGGGTATCGACGATATTGACCCGCTCGGCTGTGTTGGACATGACGCCTGATCCTTTTTTGTCATCGGAAGATGGCCATGGTAGGTGAAAGGCTTGCTCGACGAACAGCATCTGGCTGATACCGATCCCTGCCTAACACACTTAGAGAAAAGCCCTACAGACATCGCCTACTCGGCTGACTTCTTTCCTGTTTGATCCCCTGCACAGTTTCGCGCCATTCCCCTGATGCGCGCGAGTGACTGCGAATGCTTCCAACTGACCAACTCCTGAAACTGAACAACAGCATTGGTTTGCTGGTGGTCGCTGCGCTGAACCCCGACCAGCCCGACGTCGAAAAGCTGATTCGTGAGTTTCGCCTTTGCCTCAACCACTATGACGCCTGGGCCGAGCAGTTCTGGACGGGCACCGCGCTGGGTGTCGAGCAGGTGCTCCAGGTCGGCAACGACGTCCGGCTCAGCGCACCGGTTGGCAGCCGCAAACCCATCAGTTCCTCCGTGGCCATGTGTTCCGCCAGCGGCTCCCTGACGCTGGTGCACATGTTCGAAGCCGCGCGGTTTGTGCCGATCGGTGATACGCCGGTGATCCTTGAACCGGTCATTTCCGATGTCGACGGTGTTTTGGGTTTTGGCGAACCGCTGCATTACACCATTGACCCCAGCGGCATTCTCAAGGTCGAGGACTGCGACCGGGGCCAGCGTTATCGCATCACCTTCTTTCCCGATGTTTCCAGCGCGCATATCCAGACGTTGTATGCCTCGTATCAGGGTCTTCTTGAGGGTCTGGAAGGCTGGTTGCGTGAGGAATGGAAAGGCTTTCAGCCGCAGTGGACGGCGTTTTCCAGCGCCGGTTTCAGCGAGCGTTACGGGCAGTTGCAACAGGCGGATTGGCGCGGCTTCGAATCCGCGCTGAATGGTGTCTGGGATGACGTGAAGCAACTGTTTGCCCTGCTCGCCGACTTGCAGGCCAACAGCGAAAGGCTTCTGCAGTACCTGTCCAGCGTTGAACTGGATGCCTTGCTTGCGGCGTCCTCCGAGGCCATCGCCAATGGCCTGCTGATGCTCGGCGACGAGCCGTTGCTGTTCATTTATCTGGCGGCCTTCACCAGTTGGCTGAAGATGCTGCCGCCGCAGTATCTGGCCGAGGTGGTGGCTGAGGTTCGGGCCGAACTGCTGGTCAGTTTTCTGCTGATGTGCGTGTCGGGTGGCATGGGCGTGCCGCTGCGGTTGAGCACCAAGGTACTGGGCAAGATCAAGTCGCCGCGTGCGCGGGCATGGCTGGCGGCTTCGGCGTTGCGGCTGGCGGAGCTGACTTCGGCGCCCGATCTGACCCGGCATGCGAGCGCGTTGAAACCGCTGATGGTCAATGCAGGTCCGGCACCGTTACGGCCGACACCGGCCATTCCGCTGGAAGTTCGCACGGCGGATGCACTGGTGCTGACGGTGCCCAATCCGGCTGCTGTTGCTCGTGACAAGTCCCATGGCATGACGCGAATGGAACGGCATGAGCCTCGTGATGAGGCTTCGGATCAGGCGAAAAATCCCAACGGTGACAGTGCCGATTGCGTCCCTCGGACCTGCACCAACGGGTGTCCGGTGTCGATGGTCACCGGTGAGGAACTGCTGACCCTGACTGACGGCGTGCTCGACGGGCTGTTGCCGTTCGAGTTCAGCCGCTTGTATCGCACCAGCGCGGCCGAGATTGATGTCGGGCTGGGGTTTGGCTGGAGTCACTCGCTGGCGCATCGGCTGGAGGTTGATGGCGCTTCGGTGGTCTGGGTTGACCATGAGAACCGGCGCACGCGGTTTCCGTTGCCGAGCAATGAGCGGCCAGCGATTCACAACAGTTTGTCGCGGGCGGCGATCTTTCTCGGGGATGAGCCGGAGGAGCTGATTGTTGCGCTGGCGGGGGACGCGGCGCGGTTTTATCACTTTCGGGCTGGGCGTCTGACGGCTGTCAGCGATGCCTACGGTAACCGGTTGCGTATTACGCGGGATCGCCTGGATCGGGTTGAGCGCCTCGATAACGGCGCTGGTCGTTCCTTGTTGCTGCGCTATGAGCGGGCGCATCTGGTGGCGGTCGATTATCAGGTTTTTCGGGAGTCTGCCTGGCGCACCGAGCAGACGCTGGCCAGTTACCGCTTTGATGCTCGCCATCGATTGATCGAGGCATCGAACGCCGTCGGCGAGACCGAGCGTTACGACTACGACGACCGGCACGTCATCCTGCAACGGCAGCTGAGCGGCGGCGCGAGTTTCTTCTGGGAATGGGAGCGTGCCGGCAAGGCGGCGCGTTGTGTGCGGCACTGGGCGTCGTTTTCGCAGATGGACACGCGTTATGCCTGGGATGACGCCGGTAGCGTCACAGTGCAGTACGTCGATGGGACTGAGGAAACTTACGTCCACGACGACACCGCGCGACTGGTGCGTCAGGTGTCGGCGGACGGTGGCGAGCAGCTCAAGGCCTACGACACGCAGGGTCGGCTGGTCGCCGAGCAGGATGCGCTGGGCGCGGTCACCGAATACCGCTATGACGATGCCGGACGGTTAGTTGCGCTGATTCCACCGGACGATGCGCCGACGTCCTACGAGTACCGCAACGGTTTCCTGCACAGCCGTTCGCGTGGCGATGCGGTGTGGACGTACCGGCGCAATGCCCAGGGTGACATCACCGAGGCGGTCGATCCCGATGGCCACGTCACCCATTACCACTTTGACGCGCAGGGGCGGCTGCGGTCGATCCGTTATCCGGATTCGGGTCGGCATGTGTTCGTCTGGAACGACCTCGGCCAGTTGGTTGAGGAAAGTCTGCCGGACGGCGGGGTTCGCAAGTTTTCCTACGACGCGTTGGGGCGACGGATTACGGCGCAGGATGAACACGGTGCCGTCACCCGTCATGCGTGAGACGCCGTTGGCCGGCTGATCCAGACCACCTCGCCGACCGGCGCCACCCGCGCCTGGTCCTACAGCGCCTACGGCCAGATCACCGCCGAACGCGATGAATTGGGGCGCATCACCCGCTACGAATATGACGACGATCTGCATTTGGTCAGCCGCCGGATCAATCCGGACGGCACGCGCCTGCAATACCGCTACGACCATGCGCAGCTGCTGCTGACGGAAATCGAGAACGAGTCCGGCGAAAAGTACCGGCTGGACTACACGCCCACCGGACTGATCCGACAGGAGACCGGCTTCGATGGCCGGCGCACCGCCTACGCCTACGACCGCAATGGCCACCTGCTGGAAAAGACCGAATTCGGCGACGACGGCTCGACGCTGGTCACCGCTTACCAACGTGACCGTGCCGGACGCCTGCTGCTCAAGACCCTACCCGACGGGGTCGAGGTCAGCTACCGCTATGACCGTTTAGGCCGTTTGGTCGGCGTGGATGACGGCCAGGATCACCCGCTGGCCTTCGAATACGACCTGCAGGATCGGCTGGTGCGCGAGCACCAGGGCTGGGGCACCCTGCGTTACACCTACGACGCCTGCGGCCAGCTCACCCGCCTGCGCCTGCCGGACAACAGCAAGCTCGATTACCACTACGCCAAAGGCGGCGCGCTCACCGCGATCGACCTCAACGGCGCCTTGCTCACTCGCCACGTCTACCACAACGGCCGCGAACAGCAGCGCCAGCAAGGCCTGCTGCTCAGCGAATACACCTACGACGAACAGGGCCGGTTAAGCGCCCACGCCGTAGGCCATCAACGCAACTCGCTGTACCGCCGCGACTTTGCCTACAGCGCCAACGGCAACCTCGAACACATCGCCGACACCCGCCACGGTCAGCGCAGCTACACGTACGACGCCCTCGACCGGCTGATCCGCGTACGCCACACCCGCGACGATGTGCCGGAAACCTTCGCCCACGACCCGGCCGGCAACCTGCTGATGCAGGACCGCCCCGGCCCGACACAGATCAAAGGCAACCGCCTGCGGATGCAGGGCGACCGCCATTACGACTACGACGCCTTCGGCAACCTGATCCGCGAACGCCGCGGCCGCGCGCAAACCCTCGTCACCGAATACCGCTACGACAGCCAGCACCGCCTGATCGGCCTCACCCGCCCCGACGGCACCAGCGCCACCTACCAATACGACGCCTTCGGCCGGCGCATCCGCAAAACCATCGACGGCCAGAGCACCGAATTCTTCTGGCAAGGCGACCACCTGATCGCCGAAAACAGCGAGGAACAACACCGCAGCTTCATCTACGAACCCGGCACCTTCCGCCCACTGGCCATGCTCGACGGCCAAGGCCCGAAACGCGCCTGCCCGTTCTACTACCAACTCGACCACCTCGGCACTCCGCAAGAGTTGACCGATTACAGCGGCGACATCGTCTGGTCAGCCAAATACAGCGCCTACGGCAAAGTCACCTCGCTGGAACTGGCGACCGACGACTACCTGAACCAGCCGCTGCGCTTTCAGGGGCAGTATTTCGATGACGAAAGCGGACTGCATTACAACCGGCACCGGTATTACGACCCGGACGTGGGGCGGTACCTGACGCCGGATCCGGTGAAGCTGGGGGGTGGGCTGAATCAGTACCGGTACGTGCCGAATCCGACGGGGTGGGTGGATCCGTTGGGGTTGACGTCCAATTGTCCGCCGCCAAATAAGCCGGGATGTTCAGTGCCGGATAATTTAAGGTCTTCAGCCGTGGATGTGGGTGAAGCCAACCTACCGCCAATTAAACAAAAAGAAACTTATCTCTATCGTGGTGACAATAAGCATCCAGATGAAATATTTGAGCACGGGTTCACTGCCAAAGGGCACAGCACTGATCTCCTGCTTCACGCCGTGGACAGTAGCAATCCACCGAGTTACTTTATCAGCACTTCACCATCTGCATTCACAGCCATTGAGTTCGGTACAAAATTCAAAACCAGAAAGGGTTACTTGTATACGCTCAGAAAATTATTTGGAATAAATGTCAACAAGGAGCTGGGAAACTCAGCACCTTTTGCAGACGAGACCGAAATTGCTATCCCCGGCCACATACATACTGCTGACATCATAGGTGTAACCCCACTAAAAAAAGATGGAAGTTACGTCGGCTACTCAATCCCCAACCCGAATAAGGAATGACAATGGAGCATAAAAACATTTCACTACTCATCAGTGGTGTGAGGGAAGAGGCGACTATCAAGTACGACTCCAAGAAAGGCACAATCAAGTTCGCCATGAAAAACGGCTTCAAAAAAATGTATGAGGCGGACGACCTTTACCTATGCTTGGCAAAAATAAGAAACGATTTTCCAGATATAGTCTTTCTATGCAAGGGAGCAAAAATCAATGTAACGCCATCCAGAATGTGCTCACAAATGAGCGGGGGCGCAGTCGCTTATGAACTAACATTAGGCAAACCGGCCACATTTAATGACATCGTACAAATATTTGATTACGAAGAAAGCGATCTATCGACAAACCTCAAAGATCAACAAGCTTTTTACAAGAAGTGGATAGATTCCTTAAAGAAACAGGCACAATGAAAACTCTTCACATCTCATTAAAATCAGAAGCCATCATTGAAACTGCAGAAATTGCTGTGTGCCGGCGCCAACGAGCACTTGCATTAACCAGAAAAAACGGCGCAACCCAGGTTTACCACGACCACGATTTATTCTTGTGCCTAGCGCAGGCAAGGCACGCAAATCCGGACGTTGAATTCCTGTGCAAGGGTGCAAAAAGAAACGTATACCCGTCAAGAATGAGCTCTCAGATGAGCAGCGGCCTTGTTGCCTATGAATTGGAATTAGGCAAACACGGTGATCAAACCGTTTACATATTTGATTTCGATGATAAAAATATTACAAACAGCTATCTAGAACAGAAAGATTTTTATCTGACATGGTTAAAATCCCTATAGCACCGAAATCTATTCCTTAGTGACTATCGCGCCTCATTCTACCTATCGAAAATACAAAAAAAGCCCGGCAGCGCTACCGGGCTTTTCCTTCATTGCCTACTGATGAGCCACGTTCATCGTTGCTGCATCAGTGCTCTGCGCCGCAGACGACACCCCATGAATCAGCGGTCCATAACGCCGACTGAACTCCCAGTTGTACGGCACGCGATCCTTGCTGGTGCCGTTGTCCCAGTTCACCGACCAAGTCATCAGGCCCTTGATCGGATGCCCTTTGACCGCCAGGCGTTTCATCGCGTTGCCGACCACGGTTTTGTCGATCACGTAACCAGTGGCAGCGGCATCGACATTGGATGGCAGGCCGATGACGAACTTGTCCGCCGGGATCTTCGTGAAACCGCGAGTACCGGTCACCAAACTCTCGGTCAGGTAATACAGGAAATCCTCTTTCATCGCGTCGTTGTTCTGGGCAATCCACGCCCCATTGCCGTTATTGGCTTCCGGCACCCAGACCCCGTCGCCGCCCTGGTTGTAGAACTGCGGTGCGATGAAGTCGTAGTAGCCTTCCAGCGCCTGCAGGTAACCGACGTATTTGCCGGAGGTGGTCAGGTACGGAAACTCCGGTGCCATGCTGATGATGAAATGTTTGCCCTGGCCGGCGTAGTGATCCTTGACCAGTTTCAGCGCGGCCGGCAGGACGGTCTTGTTGGCAGCGAAATCAATCGCGCTCTGTTCAAGATCGATGTCCAGCCCGTCGAAACCGTAGGTTTCCACCAGACGGATGATTTCATTGGCCAGCGGTTGCTCCTGACCGGCGCGCAACTCGATGTGCGCATCGGCACCGCCCAGGGAAATCAGCACGGCCCGCCCCTGACTGTTGAGCACGCCGACCTGACGGCGGAACTCCGCATCGGAAACGTTGAACGGTTTGAAGGTCGGTATCCCGCTGCCCTTCATGAAGGCCACCGCGACCACGTTGTATTCCCTCGGTACGTTTTCCAGCGCGATGTTGGCGAACTGGCCGCGCTGGTAACCATCGCTCGGGCCGGCCGGCCAGTTGTGCCAGAAGCCCATGAGGATCTTCTTGCCGGCAAGGCTCGGCATCAGCGACGCCGCGTCGCTGGCCTGGTTTTTCAATAGGGTGAAGTCGATGTTTGACATGTTCTAATCCTTCAGAACGTGTGGGTTTGACGTTGCGGGCTTATTTGAAGTCCACATCGAAGGCCTGATAGAAGGCGTTGCCGGTGTTGGCGACGATCCACATCAGGACGATGACGTGATGACCCTGCTTGTTGCCCGGAAGTTTCACGGCGTGGTTGACCTTGGCTTTCAATTCCGCCGAATGACTGTAGTACGGCACTTGCGGATAGAAATCCTCGGCGAACGGTTGCGCTTCCAGTTGCGCTCGGGTGATGCGTTGTTTCGGGTCCCAGCCATCCTTGGTGATCAGCCAGCGATAACCGCGGGTGGTGTGCGGCGCGGTGTACTCCCATTTGACCTCAAGGGTCTGGCCGGAGGTGACATTGAGCAGCGGCCAGGAGAATGGACGCCCGAGTTTCTTGCTCATTTCTTCTGCGGTGAAGTTCACACAGTCACGTGCGTCGTTCTTGCCGCCACTGAGAATATAGCCGTCAGCCGGCGGTACGACGCTCGGGTTGTCGCTTTCGAACGGTGCCGGGAACGGACCGGCCGCGAGTGCCGGGAAGTTCTTGCCGCCTTCCATTTCATTGATCTGCCAGCCGCCGAGCAATCCTTGCTCGATGGCCACCGCGCCGCGGCTTGCAGGAGAAATGACGCGACCGTGTCGCAGTTGGGTTTGAGCTTGTGGTTGGTTCATGTTTTTCACTCCGTTGATTTAAGAACTCTCCTGTCCGAGGAGAGGCCTTCAAGCTAACGGAGGGGGATTTTTTGTCCATCGGCGGTTTTGTCGCAGTCTGCCTTGGCGAAACTCGAAAAACGCCGAAAATACTGTATATAAACACAGTGCATTACGACGACGCTCACCCGACGCATGGCAAAAAGCCTACACCGCGCAATTACAAAAACCTGCATTCAGCGGTTCAGGGAAGCTGCGCCTTGAACTCCTTTTGATACTGCCCGGCGAGCTGTTCCTTTTGCTTGTCGTCGAGCAGCTTGCCGGCCATCTGGAAGAACTTCTGCTCTTCTTCCTGCAGGTGGTGATGGACCTTCTCCGAGAGCTTTTTCGCCGTGGCCAGCCAGACCGGACTGGACATCTCGGTCTCGTCGAGTTCTTCCATCATTTCGTCCATTTCATGGTGTTCGGCGATGGCATGCCGACTGAGGTCGACACCGTTGTCGAACTCCATCAGCGGGATGTAGAAGTGGCGTTCTTCAGCCGTTTCGTGGGCCTGAAGCTCAGCCTTGAGTTGCTTGTAGGCCTCGACCCTTTCCGGGGTGTCACCGCTGGTCTTGATCAACGATTTCGCGTAAGTCCGTTGACGATCGTGGCTTTCACGCAGGGCTTCGAAAATGTTCATGGAATCTCCCAGGCAAACGCGTTCCGGATGGACGCCCTAAAGGGCTAGACCCCGGAGCGGCTGCGACGGTTCCAAGCGATTGCTTCAATCGGCTGCGGCGCGATAGGCTGCCAATTCATTACTACAAGGAAGACAACATGACGTTGCGGATCGAGCTGTCACAGGACCCCACCGAAGAACAGCGCGCAGCCATCCTGGCGCCCCTGCGTGCCCATAACATCGCCAAAGCCGGGCCTTCGCTATACGAACCGGTCGCGTTGCTGGTGCGCGACGATAACGACGCGATTCTCGGCGGCCTCTATGGGCACACGTTCTATCGGTGGCTGTTTATCGAGTTGCTGGCGGTGCCGGAGGAAGGCCGGGGACAGGGCATCGGCTCGAAGCTGATGAACATGGTCGAGGCATTCGCCCGGGAAAAAGACTGCGTGGGGATCTGGCTCGATACGTTTGATTTTCAGGCGCCCGGGTTCTACAAAAAACTGGGGTATACCGAGTGTGGCGAGATTGTGGATTATCCGCTGGGGCACAAGCGGCATTTCTTCCAGAAGCGCTTGATTGAGTGAGTTCAGCGACCCTCGCCCGCAGGCTGGCGAGGGTCTCAAATTTCAACGCATTCAGCCGCCCGTTACAGACAGGTCGCCAGCGCCGCCAAGCGGCGCTTGGCGACAAAATCATCCTTCTGCGCGTAGTAATTCAAAACCGTGCCGGACGCATCCGTGGTCAAGTCGACAAAGGACTCCGCCGAGCGCGTATAAACCGTCGAACCACCTTTCTTGCCCGGTTGCAGATACGCCGCCGCGTCCACGCCGAACACCGCTTCGTCCTGCCAGGCGAACTGCACGCACTGGGCCACGACTTTTTCGGGTTTGTCCGAATTCAGGGTCTTGTAAGGGGTTTGCGTGCGGGCATCTTCCATCGCCGAACCCGCGCAACCGGCCAGCAGGGTTGCCGCCAGTGCCACCATCAGCATTCGCATTGCATTCGCTCATTCGGAAAAAAGCGGACTGTATCACCGCAACACCAAAAATCGTTCTGCTTTACTGCATTTAGAGCGCGACACATGCCGGCCGCTGCGGCACATTAACGGTCATCAGCCTTACAAGGAAAGCCCATGGCGCCTACTGACCAGCGACACGAACAGGCCCTGAAACTGTTTCTCGATGCGCGCCCGGAGCTGCGCGAAGCCCTCGATCACCTCAACCCGCTGCTGGCCCAGGCCAAAGGCGAAACCCAGGCGCAGTACCGCGAAGAACGCCTGCACGAAGCCTTCGAAGCCGAGGCCGAAAGCCAGGGTCTCTTTGCCTGGGAGCTGACGTTGCAGCTCACCGCCGCGACACCCGAGGAGTATCGATCGCAACGCCTGGAAGTGCATCGCGAAGTGGCGGAAATGGCCGGGATGGACTGGCTGGAATATTGCGATCTGTATGGCATAGAACCGTAAACCCCACTCAAGGACGCTGCCTCGATGCTGCCTTCCACTTCGACCCACCGCGCCAGCCCCGGACATCTTCACATACAGAAATGGCGCGGCCGTGTGGGCCTGGCGTTGGTTGCCAGCCTGTCGGTACTGGCCGGCATGACTGATGCCATAGGCTTCATGGCCAGCGGCGATTTCGTTTCCTTCATGAGCGGCAACACCACGCGGCTGGCGGTGGCGATCAGTGATGGCGACAGCGCACTGACATTAAGGCTGATCCTGCTGGTCGCCACGTTCATTGCCGGTAATGCCCTGGGTGTCGTGGTCAGTCGGCTGGGTGGTCGGCGAGCGCTGCCCTTGTTGTTATCCATCGCCGCTCTGCTCTGTTTGGCAGCCTGGCCCTTTGACACGCAACTGCCGGCCCTGCTGGCGGCGATCATTGCGATGGGTATGCTCAACGCGGCGGTGGAAGAGGTGAACGGTCTGCCGGTGGGGCTGACGTACGTCACCGGCGCCTTGTCCCGATTTGGCCGTGGATTGGGGCGCTGGGTGCTTGGCGAACGGCGCAGTGGCTGGCGGGTGCAACTGGTGCCCTGGAGCGGGATGCTGGTCGGAGCCATTCTGGGAGCGGTGCTGGAGCATCATCTGGGACTCAAGGCGATGCTGGTGAGCGGTCTGTTTGCCGGTGTTCTGGGCTTGCTGACCCTGAAAATCCCGCGACGCTGGCAGTTGGGCTATATGCCGCGCTGACAGGCACCTGATCGCATCGAGACGGGCAAGGGAAACATCCACTTCGCCGCCCCGCCGAGAAAGCTTTATCATGGCCGCAGTTTTGCTGATCGAGTCCGTCATGAAGTTCGCCATTGCGCTGTTTTCCGCCGCCCATGCGCCCTCCTCGCGCCGCGCCCTGCTGTTCGCCCAGGCTGCGCTGGCCGGCGGGCATGAGATTGTCCGGCTGTTTTTCTATCAGGACGGTGTCCACAACGCGTCCGACGCCGTGGTCACGCCGCAGGACGAACTGGACCTGCCCAAGCAGTGGCGAACCTTCATCACCGAACAAAACCTCGACGGCGTGGTGTGCATCGCCGCGGCCCTGCGCCGTGGCGTGTTGAATGCCGAGGAAGCCGGGCGTTATCAGCGTGATGCCGTGGCTGTCAGCGCGCCGTGGGAATTGTCCGGCCTCGGCCAGTTGCATGACGCGGTGCAGGATGCCGACCGCCTGATCTGTTTCGGAGGCGCATGACATGGCCAAGTCCCTTCTGATTATCAGCCGTCAATCGCCGTGGTCCGGCCCCGGCGCCCGCGAAGCGCTGGACATCGTGCTGGCCGGCGGCGCCTTCGATCTGCCGATCGGTCTGCTGTTTCTCGACGACGGCGTGCTGCAACTGGCCGCCGGGCAAAACGCCAAGGCCCTGCAACAGAAAGACCTGAGCGCCAACCTGCAAGCGCTGCCGATGTTCGGCGTGGAAGAGTTGTTCTACTGCGCCGACAGCGCCAGTGTTCGCGGCCTCGGCGACCGTTCGCTGGACGAGGCGCAGCCCTTGGCCGCCGAGCAAATCACCGCCCTCATTGACCGTTACGACCAGGTGATCACCCTCTGATGTCGACTTTGCATGTGTTGTCCCATTCCCCGTTTGGCGACGAACGCCTGACCAGTTGCCTGCGCCTGCTTGGTTCTGCCGATGCATTGTTGCTGTCTGGCGATGCCGTTTATGCGCTGCAACCTGGCACCGCGCCGTTCATTGCGCTGGAATCCCGCAAGGTGAAATTGTTCGTGCTGGCCGAAGACGCGCAAGCCCGTGCCGTACAGGTTCCGGACTGGGCCGAAGCCATCGATTATCCGGCCTTCGTCGAGCTGTCGATTCACCACGACAAGGTCAACAGCTGGCTATGAATGCGCTGACCGTCGGCGCCCGCGCCATCGAACTGGACAAGGACGGCTTCCTGGTCGATCTCAACGACTGGTCGGCCGAAGTCGCCAGCGCCCTCGCCGCTGCCGAAGACATCGAACTGAGCCCGGAACATTGGGAAGTCCTCGAACTGCTGCGCAGCTTCTATGCCGAATTCCAGTTGTCCCCGGCCACCCGGCCGCTGATCAAGTACACCGCACTCAAGCTCGGCGCGGAGAAAGGCAACAGCCTGCACCTGAACCGACTGTTCAAAGGCACCCCTGCCAAACTCGCCGCGAAACTGGCGGGCCTGCCCAAACCGACGAATTGCCTATGACCGACTATCCAGCGCTGACCCTCGAAACGCCCGCCGAGCACCCGTTCGCCCAATTCGTGCGCATCCTCGGCAAGGGCAAGCGCGGCGCCCGTGACCTGACCCGCGAGGAAGCCCGGGAAGCCATGGGCATGGTGCTCGATGAAGCGGTCGAAGAAACCCAGCTCGGCGCGTTCCTGATGTTGCTGCGGCACAAGGAAGAGAGCGCCGAGGAAATGGCCGGTTTCACCGAAGCCCTGCGCGAACGCTTGCAGGCGCCGGCGCTTGACGTCGATCTGGACTGGCCGACTTATGCCGGCAAAAAACGTCACCTGCCGTGGTATCTGCTGGCCGCCAAGTGCCTGGCGCAGAACGGCGTGCGCATCTTCATGCACGGTGGTGGCGCCCACACCGCCGGGCGCTTGTACTCGGAACAATTGCTCGGTGAGCTGAACATCCCGCTGTGCCGCAACTGGCAGCAGGTCGGCGCAGCGCTGGATAACGGTGGCCTGGCGTTCATGCCGCTGGTGGACTGGGCGCCGCAGCTGCAACGGATGATCGACCTGCGCAACACCCTCGGCCTGCGTTCACCGATCCACTCGCTGGCGCGGATCCTCAATCCGCTGGGCGCACGTTGCGGCCTGCAGAGTATTTTCCACCCCGGCTATCAAGCGGTGCACCGCGATGCCAGCGGCCTGCTCGGCGACACGGCGATCGTGATCAAAGGCGACGGCGGCGAAATCGAGATCAACCCGGATGCCGACAGTCATCTGTACGGCACCACCGGCGGCGAGAGCTGGGACGAGGAATGGCCGCAGTTGTCAGCGCAGCGTCACGTCAAACCTTCTTCGCTGGATATCGAGCATTTGAAGGCCGTCTGGCGTGGCGATGTGGTCGACAGCTATCCGCAGATGGCACTGATTTCGACCATGGCATTGGCGCTGCGCGGCCTCGGCCAGAGCCGTGAACAGGCTTTCGAAACCGCCGAGCAATACTGGGCCGCACGGGATAAATCGATTTAACCGATCATAAACGCCCGATCTTTGCGCTTTTTGTTCGAACTCATCGGAATAGACTCGGCTCCAACGAATATTGGTTTCTGGAGTCTTGATCATGGGTTTACTCGTCGACGGCCGCTGGCAGGACAAGTGGTACGAAAGCAGCAAGGACGGCGCGTTCCAGCGCGAACAGGCTCAGCGCCGCAACTGGGTCACTCGCAACGGCGAGCCGGGCCCGAGCGGTGAAGGCGGTTTTGCCGCCGAAGCCGGGCGTTATCATCTTTATGTCTCCCTCGCCTGTCCGTGGGCTCATCGCACGCTGATCCTGCGCAAGCTCAAGGGCCTGGAAAGCCTGATCGACGTTTCGGTCGTCAGTTGGTTGATGCTGGAAAACGGCTGGACCTTCGATCAGAACCTCGGTTCGACCGGCGACAAACTCGACCACTTCGATTTCATGCACCAACGCTACACCGCTGACACCGCCGACTACACCGGGCGCGTCACCGTGCCGGTGCTGTGGGACAAGAAGCTAAAACGCATCGTCAGCAATGAATCGGCGGAGATCATCCGCATGTTCAACAGCGCCTTCGATGACCTGACCGGCAACGATCTGGACTTCTACCCGGCGCCATTGCGCGGCGAGATCGATGCGCTGAACGAGCGGATCTACCCTGCCGTGAACAACGGCGTGTACCGCGCCGGGTTTGCGACTTCGCAAAATGCCTATGAAGAAGCGTTCGATGACGTGTTTGCCGAACTGGATCATCTGGAGCAGGTGCTGGGTGCCAACCGTTATCTGACGGGCGAATACCTGACCGAGGCGGACGTGCGCTTGTTCACCACGCTGATTCGTTTCGATGCGGTGTATCACGGGCACTTCAAATGCAATCTGCGGCGGATCAGCGATTATCCGAGCCTGTCGAACTGGCTGCGTGAGATGTACCAGTGGCCGGGCGTTGCCGAGACCGTGGATTTCCAGCACATCAAGCATCACTACTACGGCAGCCACAAGACCATCAACCCGACGGGGGTTGTACCGAAGGGGCCGGAGCAGGATTTCACTGTTGCCCATGACCGGAACCGGTTGGGCGGGAAAGGGGTTTGGCGCAGAGGTTGAGAGCAGGATCGTTCCCACCGCGTGGGAACGATCCCCCTCAGAGTCGTCAGATCTGACCCTGAGCGCCCTCGAACCACGCCAGCTTCTCGCGCAGTTGCACCACTTCGCCGACGATCACCAGCGTCGGCGCATGCACTTCATGCTCCGCCACCAGACGCGGCAAGTCGGCCAGCGTGCCAGTGAAGACCCGCTGATTGACCGTGGTGCCCTGCTGGATCAGCGCTGCCGGGGTTTCGGCCGCACGACCATGCCTGATCAACTGCTCGCAGATGATCGGCAACCCCACCAGCCCCATGTAGAACACCAGCGTCTGAGCCGGCGCGACAAGGTCGGCCCACGGCAGATCGGTGGAACCGTCCTTCAAGTGTCCAGTGACGAAACGCACCGACTGCGCGTAATCGCGATGAGTCAGCGGAATCCCGGCATACGCCGCGCAACCGCTGGCCGCCGTGATGCCCGGCACCACCTGGAACGGAATGCCATGGGCCGCCAGTTCCTCGATTTCTTCGCCGCCACGGCCGAAGATGAACGGATCCCCGCCCTTCAACCGCACCACGCGCTTGCCGGCCTTGGCCAGATTCACCAGTTGCTGGTTGATCTGATCCTGCGGCACGGCGTGATCGGCGCGACGCTTGCCGACGTAGACACGCTCGGCATCACGACGGCACAGCTCAAGAATCGCCGGAGCGACCAAGCGGTCGTACAGCACCACATCGGCTTGCTGCATCAGACGCAAGGCGCGGAAGGTCAGCAGATCCGGATCGCCCGGCCCAGCGCCCACTAGATACACCTCGCCGGTGGTAACGCTCGCTTCGCCGTCGATTTTCGCCTGCAACAGACGCTCGGCCTCGGCACCCTGCCCAGCCAACTGGCGATCGGCAATCGGTCCCTGGAACACGTCTTCCCAAAAACCGCGACGTTGCTGCACATCGGGAAACAGGCCTTTGACCTGATCACGAAAGCGCGCGGCCAGGCCGGCCAGATGGCCGTAGGTGGAGGGAATCCAGGTTTCTATCTTGGCGCGGATCAGCCGGGCCAGCACCGGCGCATCGCCGCCACTGGAGACCGCGATGATCAGCGGTGAACGATCGACAATCGCTGGGAAGATCACGCTGCACAGCGCCGGCGCATCGACCACATTGACCGGTACGCAACGCCGATGGGCATCGGCGGAGACTTGCGCGTTCAACGCCTCGTCGTCGGTGGCGGCAATGATCAGCCCGCAACCGTCCAGATCCGTTTCAGCGTAGCCACGCAGCAGGCATTCGCCACCGCTGGCGGCAACCAGTTCGCGCAGTTGCGCTTCAATTTCAGGTGCGACCACCCGCAGCAGCGCACCGGCATCGGCCAGCAGGCGGGACTTGCGCAAGGCAATCTCCCCCCCACCGACGACCAACACACGACTGCCGCGCAGGTTGTGAAACAGCGGCAGATATTTCATTTAGCCGATGACCTCAAGGCCACCCATGTACGGCTTCAGCACGTCCGGCACGCGGATCGAACCGTCGGCCTGCTGGTAGTTTTCCAGCACGGCAACCAGGGTACGACCGACCGCCAGGCCGGAACCGTTCAAGGTGTGTACCAGCTCAGGCTTGCCGGTTTCCGGGTTGCGGAAACGCGCCTGCATGCGGCGGGCCTGGAAGTCGCCGCAGTTGGAGCACGACGAGATTTCGCGGTATTTTTCCTGGCTCGGGATCCACACTTCCAGGTCGTAAGTCTTGACCGCGCTGAAGCCCATGTCGCCGGTGCACAGTGCCAGGGTGCGGTAAGGCAGCTCCAGCAGTTGCAGGACTTTCTCGGCGTTGGCGGTCAGGCCTTCCAGCGCTTCCATCGACTTCGACGGCTCGACGATCTGCACCATTTCAACTTTGTCGAACTGGTGCTGACGGATCATGCCGCGAGTGTCACGACCCGACGCACCGGCTTCACTGCGGAAGCATGGAGTGTGGGCAACGAACTTGATCGGCAGTTGTTTCGAATCGACGATTTCACCGGCCACGATGTTGGTCAGCGATACTTCGGCGGTCGGGATCAGATACAGATCGGCTTCGCCTTCGCGAGCGATCTTGAACAGGTCTTCTTCGAACTTCGGCAGTTGACCGGTGCCTTGCAGCGCCGGGGCCTGAACCAGATAAGGCGTGTAAGCCTCTTCGTAGCCGTGCTCGGTGACGTGCAGGTTGATCATGAACTGCGCCAGTGCGCGGTGCAGACGGGCAATCGGGCCGCGCAGCAGGGCGAAACGTGCGCCGGACAGCTTGGCGGCGGTTTCGAAGTCGAGCCAGCCGAATTTCTCGCCCAGGGCCACGTGGTCCTGAACCGGGAAATCGAAAGCCGTCGGGGTGCCCCAGCGGCGGACTTCGACGTTGCCGTCTTCGTCTTCGCCGACCGGAACCGATTCGTGCGGCAGGTTCGGGATGCCCAGCAGGATCGAATCCAGTTCGGTCTGGATCGCGTCCAGCTCGACTTTACCGGCACTCAGTTCGCCCGCCATGCGCTCGACGTCCGCCATCAGCGGCGCGATGTCTTCGCCACGCTGCTTGGCCTGACCGATGGATTTGGAACGCGCGTTACGCTCAGCCTGCAGTGCTTCGGTGCGGGTCTGGACGGTCTTGCGCTGTTCTTCCAGCGCTTCGATGCGCGCGACATCCAGGGCAAAGCCACGGGAAGCCAGGCGGTCCGCTACGTCCTGAAGGTTGCTACGTAACAGTTTGGAATCGAGCATGTCGGTTTCTCGTTATCAAAGTTTGGTCAGGGACAGGCCGGCCCAGGTCGCGAGCAGCCCGCCGAATACGCTGATGGCCGCATAGCCCAGGGCCAGCGGCACTTGCCCGCTTTCCAGCAGGCGCACCGTATCCAGTGAAAAGGATGAAAAAGTCGTCAGCCCCCCAAGGAAGCCGACCATCAACCCGGCACGCACCTCGATCGGTACTTCCGGGCGTATCAAAAACAGGCCGTACAACACGCCAATCAGCAGACAGCCCACGATATTAACGGCCAGCGTCGCGGTATAGAAGTGCCGCGGCCAATTGGCGTTGACCCAATTGCCGGTGGCGAAGCGCAACAAGGTGCCGGCAATCCCGCCGACGGAGACTGCAACGATCAATGGGACCACTATTTTCTCCGCTGCCGGGGGCTTAAACGATCAAGTTGGGCGAGGTGGTTGAGCTTTTCGCCGATCTTCAACTCCAGGCCACGGGGCACCGGTTGGTAGAACGGAATCGGGTCGAGTTCTTCCGGGAAATAGTCTTCGCCGGCCGCGTAGGCGTCCGGTTCGTCGTGGGCGTAACGGTATTCGTCGCCGTAGCCCAATTGCTTCATCAATTTGGTCGGCGCATTGCGCAGGTGCAGCGGCACTTCCAGCGATCCGTGCTCGGCAGCGGCGCGCAGCGCGGTCTTGAAGCCCATGTACACCGCGTTGCTTTTCGGCGCACACGCCAGATAGGTGATGGCCTGAGCCACTGCCAGCTCACCTTCCGGACTGCCGAGACGCTCCTGCACTTCCCACGCCGCCAGGCACAGGCTCAGGGCGCGGGGGTCGGCATTGCCGATGTCTTCGCTGGCCATGCGCACCACCCGTCGGGCCAGGTACAGCGGATCGCAGCCGCCGTCGATCATTCGCGCAAACCAGTACAGCGCGCCGTCCGGATTGGAGCCGCGCACCGATTTGTGCAACGCAGAAATCTGGTCGTAGAACGCTTCGCCGCCCTTGTCGAAACGCCGGCGAGTGTCGCCGAGCAGGCTCTGCAGCAGCTCGGTGCCCATCTCACTGTTGTCTTCGGCCAGGTCCGAGGCGTTTTCCAGCAGGTTCAGCAACCGCCGGCCATCGCCATCGGCGGCGGACAGCAGCATCTGGAAGCCTTCATCGCTGAGGGTCAGATGACGCTTGCCCAGACCACGCTCTTCGGTGAGTGCGCGGTGCACCAGTTTGCGCAACGCCGCTTCGTCGAGGCTCTTGAGTACGTAGACCCGCGCCCGCGACAGCAATGCATTGTTCAGTTCAAAAGAAGGGTTTTCGGTGGTGGCGCCAATGAAGATCAGCGTGCCGTCTTCAACGTACGGCAGGAAGGCGTCCTGTTGAGACTTGTTGAAGCGGTGCACTTCATCGACAAACAGGATCGTGCGCTTGCCGTACTGACCGGCCTGCTGCTTGGCGATTTCCACCGCCTGACGGATCTCCTTGACCCCGGCCAGCACCGCCGAGACCGTTTCGAAGTGCGCATCCGAGACTTCCGCCAACAACCGCGCCAGCGTGGTCTTGCCCACGCCCGGCGGCCCCCAGAAGATCATCGAATGCAGGGCACCCTGCTCCAGCGCTTCGCGCAAAGGCTTGCCGCGAGCGAGCACGTGTTCCTGACCGACGTACTCATCCAGATTGGTCGCCCGCAAACGGGCGGCCAGTGGCTGGGCAATCGGTGCACTGCGAAACAGATCCATCACGTACCGTTGAAACCTCTGTGTTTATTCCTGGATCACATCGGCACCCTTCGGGATGTCGAACTTGAACTTCGAGGCCGGGACCGCTTCGTTGGCCTTCACCCCGGTGAACAGGATATTGGTGCGCTGGCCGACGCTGTCGATCAGTTGCATGTCATTGACCAGACCGTTGCGGAACGACAGGCGCAGGCTGTCGAACAGGGTGTCCTTGGTTTTCGGCTTCAGGGTGAAGTCGATCACGCCGCCCGCCTCTTTGGCGCTGATGTCGAAGCTCTGGCTGATCTTCGATACGTCGCCGGACAGCAACAGGGCCGGGGTCTGAGTCAGACGCTCATCGAGCTTCTTGATGGTGGCCTGTTCCAGGTCCGGGTCCCACAGGGTGACTTTCTTGCCGTCGGACACCATGGTCTGCTCGGCGGGCGCATTGGTGTGCCAGTAGAAAAGGCCCGGACGCTGCAGGGTCATGTCGCCGGTGGTTTCCTGCAACTGGGTGCCACTGCCGTCGAGGGTCAGCTGGGAAAAATTGGCAGTCAGGGTCTTGGATGTTTCGAGCAATTGGGTCAGGCGAGCCACATCCTTGTCATCGGCGTGAGCCGTGAGGGTGGTCAGAGCCAGTACCGGCAGCAACATGCGGATAAGACGCATGGGAGTCCTCTTGAATACTCGTGGGAAAGTGGACGGCGCTTCATGCACCGCCCATTGCATTTGGATCAGGGTATCGAATCAGTCGCGTACCGGGCCAGGGGCCAGGACTTCGCGGGAACCGTTGGTGTTCATCGACGTCACGACCCCGGCCATTTCCATGGCTTCGATCATGCGCGCGGCACGGTTGTAGCCGATCTTCAGCTTGCGCTGTACAGCGGAGATGGAGGCACGACGGCTTTCCAGCACGAACTGCACGGCTTCGTCGTACAGCGCGTCGGCTTCCGGATCATCGCCGTCACCGCCGCCGCTGCTGCCTTCAAAACCACTGCCCGCCTCTTCGACACCGTTGAGGATGTCGTCGTTGTATTCCGGCGCGCCGCGCAGTTTCCAGGCTTCAACCACCCGGTGAACTTCATCGTCGGACACAAATGCGCCGTGAACCCGGATCGGCAGGCTGGTGCCCGGCGGCATGTAGAGCATGTCACCGTGGCCGAGCAGTTGTTCGGCGCCGCCCTGGTCGATGATGGTCCGGGAGTCGATCTTGCTCGATACCTGGAACGCCATCCGCGTCGGGATGTTGGCCTTGATCAGACCGGTGATCACGTCTACCGATGGCCGCTGGGTCGCGAGGATCAGGTGAATACCGGCCGCACGCGCCTTCTGGGCGATACGGGCGATCAGTTCTTCTACCTTCTTGCCGACGATCATCATCATGTCGGCGAATTCGTCCACGACCACGACGATGGTCGGCAGCTTCTGCAGCAGCGGCGCTTCGTCGTGGATGCTTTCGCGTTTGTACAGCGGATCGCTCAGCGGCTCGCCGGCGTCCTGGGCTTCCTTGACCTTGGCGTTGAAGCCGGACAGGTTTCGCACGCCCATCTTCGCCATCAGTTTGTAGCGACGCTCCATCTCGGCCACGCTCCAGCGCAGGGCGTTGGCGGCGTCCTTCATGTCGGTCACGACCGGGCACAGCAGGTGCGGAATGCCTTCGTAGATCGACAGCTCGAGCATTTTCGGGTCGATCATGATCAGCTTGGCGTCATCCGGGCCGGACTTGAACAGGATCGACAGGATCATCGCGTTCACGCCCACCGACTTACCGGAACCGGTGGTACCGGCCACCAGCAGGTGCGGCATCTTCGCCAGGTCGGTGATGACCGGTTTGCCGCCGATATCGTGGCCCAGGGCCAGGGTGACCGGCGATTTGAAGTTGTCGTACTCAGGCGTCGACAGCACTTCGGAGAAGCGCACGATCTGCCGGTCTTCGTTGGGAATCTCGATACCGACCGTGGTTTTGCCCGGAATCACTTCGACCACCCGCACGCTGGTCACGGCCAGCGAACGTGCAAGGTCTTTCGCCAGGTTGGCGATACGGCTGACCTTCACGCCCGCAGCAGGCTGGATTTCGTAACGGGTAATGACCGGGCCGGGATGGATCGAATCCACGGCGACTTCAACGCCGAATTCCTTGAGCTTGATCTCCAGCAAGTGGCCGACCGCTGCCAGGGATTCGGGCGAATAATTGAGTTGTTTCTTTTCCGCAGGATCGAGAATCGAGATCGGCGGCAAGGTGCCTTCCACGGCGCTGTCGACGAACAACGGCACCTGCTTCTCTTTCTGCACGCGCTTGCTTGGCTCCGGCGCCTTGACCGGGGCCGGGGCGATGACCGGCGGAACCTGTTTCTCGCGCTCGGACATGTGCTTGCTCAGAGCCTGCTCGCGCTCGATCAGACGTTCCTTGACCTTGGCCTGCTCGCGCTTGTCGGTGACCGTCGGTGCAACCACGTCGTGCACGCGATCATCGACTTCACGCAGTTGCGCGACCAGTTGTTTGCGCTCGGTACGCGCCGACCACCAGCGGTTGACCGCGCCCTGGAACAGTTCGAACAGATCGAGGGTGATCTTGCCGGTGATGTCCATCACCTTGAACCAAGAAAGGTCGGTGAACACCGTCAGGCCGAACAGGAACAGTGCGATGAACAGCAACGTGCTGCCCTGAATGTTCAGGGCATTGCGGGCCAGATCACCGAGGCTTTCTCCCAGCGCGCCACCGGCGCCAGCGGGCAAACCAGTGGCAGCGTGGAAATGGATGTGCGCCAGCGCGGCGCCGGACAACACCAGAAACACCAGGCCGATCAGGCGCCAGGAAAACAGCCAGCCGCTCCACTGCCATGGCTCGTGACGCTGACGGAAGATCTGATACGCCTTGATCGCCAGCAGCAACGGGAAGATGTACGCGAAATAACCCAGCACCATGAACAGGATGTCGGCGCTGTAGGAACCGGCCGGACCGCCGAAGTTCTGCACGTCGTCGATCTTGCTGTTGTGGCTCCAGCCCGGATCGTCCTTGCCGTAGGTCAGCAACGCCATCATCAGGAACAGGCACAAGGCGCCGATGGCGATCAATGCACCTTCCTTGAGCCGGTAGTGCAACTGTTGACGCCAGAGCGGAACGACTGTTTTTGGTGCTTCCGTGGATTTCTTCAAAACGCTTCTTTTCCTGCGCCAGAGGCGCGTCCATCTATTGAATGACGATAAAAAACTGCCCAATCCAGGCAGGTAAAAAAATTGACGGGCGCAACGGAGACTACTTTTAACACTGCGCCCCGCCTTTTATAAACACGGCACGCGGCGAATATTCTGTAACAGCCCGGCATTGTACGGGTTTGCGCGTTCGATGCCATGCTTCCAGGCCCCAGGTTCAAGCATAGCCAAACGCACAACACCCGGCGTTCAATTTGAGCACGCATTACCTTTTGTGACAAAGGCTTATGAGGTGTATTTGATGAACGTAGCGAAGCATTCGCGCCTCATCTCCCCTGAGCGCCACACATTGGCATCGACAACCTCGCCCGCACCGGTGCAACGCCCGATTACGACCGCATCCGGGTGCTCAAGTTGCAGCTACGCAAAAGCCGCACTGTAACGGAGGACATTCACGACATTTCCCGGCACACTTTACCGCGGGCCCAGCGCCCACCGCCCTCCCCTTCTGCAAGCCTGGACGCCATGCTGACTTGGTTACAACGCAATTCACTGACTTTCCCGCCACTGGAAAAGGCCATGCGCGATCCCAACGGATTGCTGGCGGCCGGTGGCGACCTGTCCGCCGATCGCTTGATCCAGGCCTATCGCCATGGCTGCTTTCCATGGTTTTCCGAAGGTCAGCCGATTCTCTGGTGGTCGCCGGATCCGCGTACCGTCCTGTTTCCCGACGAACTGCACGTCTCGCGCAGCCTCGGCAAATTGATGCGCAAACAGCGTTATCAAGTGACCTTCGATCAGGATTTCGACGCCGTGATCCGCGCCTGCGCCGCTCCACGGGAATACGCCGATGGCACCTGGATCACCGAAGCGATGCAGGACGCTTATATCGAACTGCATCGACGCGGCTTTGCCCATTCGGTGGAAGTCTGGGATGAGGGCGAACTGGTGGGCGGCCTGTATGGCCTGGCGATGGGGCAGCTGTTCTTCGGCGAGTCGATGTTCAGCCGCGCGGACAATGCCTCCAAATACGGCTTTGCCACACTGGTGCAACATCTGAAAGAAGCGGGTTTCGTGCTGATCGACTGCCAGATGCCGACTGACCACCTGCACAGCCTTGGCGCCCGGGCCATTTCACGACAGACGTTTGCCGACTATCTGGCCCGACACCTCGATCAACCCCATCATGCGACCTGGGTTTGCTGAGCGACTTTTGCGCGCGTGGCTTACACTTAATTCACCAGCTTACCCTTGAGGGTTGATCATGACCGAGTTGGCGCGGTTGAAGTTTTATGCCACTCAGCCTCACTCTTGCAGTTATCTGCCCGAGGAACAGGCCACGACCCTGTTTCTCGATCCGAGCCAGCCCATGGATGTGCATGTCTACGCAGACCTGTCAGAAATGGGCTTTCGTCGCAGCGGCGACCATCTGTACCGCCCGCATTGCCAGAACTGCAATGCCTGCGTGCCTGCGCGCATTCCGGTGGCGCAGTTCAACCCCAACCGGCAGCAGAAACGCATCTTCAAGCGCAACATCGATTTGCAGGTGCGCCCGGTCAAGCCGGCGTTCAGCGAAGAATACTTCGACCTCTATCAACGCTACATCGAACAGCGCCACGCCGATGGCGACATGTACCCGCCGAGCCGCGATCAATTCTCGACTTTTCTGGTACGCGACCTGCCCTTCTCACGCTTCTACGAGTTCCGGCTCGACGGACGGTTGCTGGCGGTCGCCGTCACCGATCTGCTTCCAAACGGCCTGTCGGCGGTCTACACCTTTTACGAACCGCAGGAAGAACGCCGCAGCCTCGGGCGCTACGCGATCCTCTGGCAAATCGCCGAAGCCCAGCGGCTGGGGCTTGAGGCGGTGTACCTGGGTTACTGGATCAAAAACTGCAAAAAGATGAACTACAAGACCCAATATCGACCTATCGAACTGCTGATCAATCAGCGCTGGGTCATCCTGAACTAAACGCAAACCCTAAACCTCTTGGCGTAAACCCCATTTTTCGGGCACAATGCACGCCGCTTTTGCCTGGCGCAGTTGCACCGGGCCATTCATTGGATACCGAGGGCTTTACTGCATGTCGAAAGAAGACAGCTTCGAAATGGAAGGCACTGTCGTCGACACCCTGCCCAACACCATGTTTCGTGTGGAGTTGGAAAATGGGCACGTCGTAACCGCGCATATTTCCGGCAAGATGCGCAAGAACTACATTCGTATTCTTACCGGTGACAAAGTGCGCGTCGAGCTGACGCCCTATGACTTGAGCAAAGGGCGTATTACTTACCGCGCTCGCTAATCAAGTCAATACAAGACGCCCGGCATTTGCCGGGCGTTTTTGTTTGTCCGGGTTTTGGCGTTTTGGCTTTGTGCTTGAGTTTTGGGTGAATATCCGTTGCTGCGGTAACGGATATACCCCCAAATCAAAAACCGCAGACAGCAAAAAGGCGCCCAAAAGGCGCCTTTCGCTTTACAACAGACCAACAACCATCAAGCCATTTCTGCAGTGGTCTCGAAGTCAAACGTCAACTCACCATCCTTGATGTCGATGTGAACCACACCGCCATGCTCGGCCAGCTCGCCAAACAGAATTTCCTCCGCCAACGGACGCTTGATCTTGTCCTGGATCAGACGCGCCATCGGACGAGCGCCCATGGCCGAATCGTAACCACCGGCCGCCAGCCAACTGCGCGCCGCATCGGTAACTTCCAGAAGCACCCGCTTGTCTTCCAGCTGCGCCTGAAGCTCGGTGAGGAACTTGTCCACCACGCTTTTGATGACCTCATGACTGAGGCGACCAAACTGAATGATGGTATCCAGGCGGTTGCGGAATTCCGGCGTGAAGCTCTTCTTGATCACTTCCATCGCATCGGACGAATGATCCTGATGAGTGAAACCGATCGAAGCACGCGCCGCCGTTTCAGCACCGGCGTTGGTGGTCATGATCACGATCACGTTGCGGAAGTCCGCCTTGCGCCCGTTGTTGTCGGTCAGCGTGCCGTGGTCCATCACCTGCAGCAGCAGGTTGAAGACTTCCGGATGCGCCTTCTCGATCTCGTCGAGCAGCAATACGCAATGCGGTTGCTTGGTGATCGCCTCGGTCAACAGACCGCCCTGGTCAAAGCCGACATAACCCGGAGGCGCACCGATCAGACGCGATACGGTGTGGCGCTCCATGTACTCGGACATGTCGAAGCGCACCAGCTCGATCCCCAACGCCTTGGCCAATTGACGCGCGGCTTCGGTTTTACCAACACCGGTCGGTCCTGCGAACAGGAACGAGCCAACAGGTTTGTCAGGCGACTTGAGACCGGCACGGGACAGTTTGATCGCAGTCGACAGCGAATCGATCGCCGCGTCCTGACCAAACACCGTCAGCTTCAGGTCACGCTCGAGGTTACGCAGCAGCTCCTTGTCGGAGCTGGTGACGTGCTTCGGCGGAATCCGCGCGATTTTCGCAACGATGTCCTCGACTTCAGGCACTTCGATGCGTTTCACACGCTTCTCGACCGGTTGCAGACGCTGATAGGCGCCCGCCTCGTCGATCACGTCGATGGCCTTGTCCGGCATGTGCCGGTCATTGATGTAGCGCGAAGCCAGTTCCGCAGCGGCGCGCAGCGACTCATCGCTGTATTCGATGTTGTGGTGCTGTTCGAAACGCCCTTTCAGGCCGCGCAGGATACCGATGGTGTCTTCCACCGACGGCTCGACGACATCGACCTTCTGGAAACGACGCGCCAGGGCACGGTCTTTTTCGAAGATGCCACGGAATTCCTGGAACGTGGTCGAGCCGATGCAGCGAATGTCGCCAGACGACAGCAGCGGCTTGAGCAGGTTCGAGGCATCCATCACGCCACCTGACGCAGCACCCGCACCGATGATGGTGTGGATCTCGTCGATGAACAGGATCGCCTGCGGACGTTTTTTCAGTTCATTGAGCAGCGCCTTGAAGCGTTTCTCGAAATCACCGCGATACTTGGTGCCCGCGAGCAGAGCGCCCAGATCGAGGGAGTAAACGACGCTGTTGGCCAGCAGATCCGGCACCTGGTTGTCGACAATGCGCTTGGCCAGGCCTTCGGCAATCGCGGTTTTACCCACGCCAGCCTCGCCTACCAGCAGCGGATTGTTCTTGCGACGGCGCGCGAGAATCTGCGCGACACGCTCGACTTCCGTCTCGCGCCCGACCAGCGGATCGATCCGGCCCTGGCGTGCGAGTTCGTTGAGGTTGCTGGCATAAGCGTCCAGCGGATTGCCTGAAGAAGAAGACTCACCGCCCTCGTCGTCCTGCATATCTTGTTCACCTTCAGAGTGATCGCCATGCCCCGGCACTTTGGAAATGCCGTGGGCGATATAGTTGACGACATCAATGCGTGCAACGCTCTGCTGTTTCAGCAGGAACACCGCCTGACTCTCTTGCTCACTGAAGATTGCAACCAGCACGTTGGCGCCGGTCACTTCGCGTTTGCCCGAGCTCTGCACATGAAAGACAGCACGTTGCAGCACACGCTGGAAGCCCAGGGTTGGTTGGGTTTCGCGATCCTCGTCGTGGACGGGGATCAGTGGCGTGGTGGAGTCGATGAACTCCTGCAGGTCGTGCTTGAGTTTGTCGAGGTTTGCGCCGCAGGCACGCAATACGGTGGCGGCAGCCTCATTGTCCAATAGGGCCAGCAGCAGGTGTTCGACGGTCATGAATTCATGACGTTTCGAACGTGCCTCCTTGAAGGCAAGATTGAGGGTGACTTCGAGCTCGCGGTTTAACATAGCTTCACCTCATACCCAAGTGGTCGGCGATTAACCGTCCTTCTCGATTTCACAGAGTAGCGGATGCTGGCTTTCCCTGGCGTACTGGTTGACCTGCATGGCCTTTGTCTCGGCGATGTCGCGGGTAAACACTCCACATACTGCCCGCCCTTCTGTGTGGACGGCCAGCATGACCTTGGTCGCCAGCTCGCGATTCAGGTTAAAAAACACCTCGAGCACTTCGACGACGAAATCCATCGGTGTGTAGTCATCATTGAACAAAACCACCTTGTACATCGGCGGCGCCTGTAACGCAGGCTTTGCTTCCTGAACAGCAACGCCTGCCGAATCGTCGTCGTGCTCCTGTGGAAGATCCTTTTGGAGAAGCGGGCGATCCTGATTGAATGTTAGTCGAATCTGGCTGATTGCATGCATGGAAAGAAAGGTTCGTCAGTTGTGCAAATACAGTGGTGGGGGCGGCTTGACACGTTTTCAACTCCGACTGCCCGGTCACCTTGACTATCGGGAAAACGGTGTTACAACCAATAGAACCCACAGTGGGGAAAAAAGATCCGCGGAGTCAATCTTTTTAACGGATTCGACTGCGGATGAATTGGATGATACTCCAGCGATGGAGACTGTTGCAGAGGGATTTGAGCATGGCTGTCGGCAAGGTGAAATGGTTCAACAATGCCAAGGGGTTCGGTTTCATTAATACCGACTCCCACGAGGGAAAGGACGAGGACGGCAAGGAGATCGACTTCTTTGCCCACTATTCCGCCATTGAAATGGACGGATACAAGACCCTCAAAGCCGGGCAGATCGTCAAATTCGAGATCGTGCAAGGGCCCAAAGGCCTTCACGCCACAAAAATTCAGAATGTCGAAGCCGCAAAAGATGCCGCCTCGGCCGCTGCTCATCACCAGTCAGTGACCAGCTGAAACAACCCGAACACCTGCCAGAAAACAAACCGCCCGGCTCGATCACTCGAGCCGGGCGGTTTCGTTGCAGTTGCCGTTCTTACATGTGCTTGATCAACGCTTCACCGAAGCCCGAAGAAGACACCAGCGTGGCGCCTTCCATCAGACGTTCGAAGTCGTAGGTCACGGTCTTGGCCTTGATCGCGCCGTTGGTGCCCTTGATGATCAGGTCGGCCGCCTCGGTCCAGCCCAGGTGGCGCAGCATCATCTCCGCCGACAGAATCACCGAACCGGGGTTGACCTGGTCCTTGCCGGCATATTTCGGCGCGGTACCGTGGGTTGCCTCGAACATGGCCACGGTGTCGGACAGGTTGGCGCCCGGCGCGATGCCGATACCGCCCACTTCCGCCGCCAAGGCATCGGACAGGTAGTCACCGTTGAGGTTGAGGGTGGCGATCACGTCGTATTCGGCCGGACGCAGCAGGATCTGCTGAAGCATGGCGTCGGCGATGGCGTCCTTGACGACGACTTCACGGCCGGTTTTAGGGTTCTTGAATTTCATCCATGGGCCGCCATCGAGCAGCTCGGCGCCGAATTCTTCCTTCGCCACCTCGTAACCCCAGTCCTTGAAGGCACCTTCGGTGAATTTCATGATGTTGCCCTTGTGCACGATGGTCAGCGACTTGCGGTCGTTGTCCACCACGTATTGCAGGGCCTTGCGCACCAGACGCTTGGTGCCTTCTTTCGAAACCGGCTTGATGCCGATGCCGCAGTCCTGGTCGAAACGGATCTTGGTGACACCCATTTCTTCTTTCAGGAACTTGATGACCTTGGTGGCCTCAGGGGAACCGGCCTTCCATTCGATACCGGCATAAATGTCTTCGGAGTTCTCGCGGAAGATCACCATGTCGACGTCGCCAGGCTTTTTCACCGGGCTCGGCACGCCTTCGAACCACACCACAGGGCGCAGGCAGACATAGAGATCGAGCTGTTGGCGCAGGGCAACGTTGAGGGAACGGATGCCGCCACCAACCGGGGTGGTCAGCGGGCCCTTGATGGAAACCACGTAATCCTTGACCGCGTCCAGGGTTTCCTGGGGCAGCCAGGTGTCCTGGTCATAGACCTGAGTTGCTTTTTCGCCAGCATAAACCTCCATCCAGGAAATCTTGCGCTTGCCCCCGTAGGCTTTTTCTACGGCAGCATCAACCACTTTGATCATCACAGGGCTGACGTCGACGCCAATGCCGTCACCTTCGATGAAGGGAATGATCGGGTTATCAGGGACATTGAGAGAATGGTCTGCGTTGACGGTGATTTTGTCGCCGACGGCTGGAACCTGAATCTTCTTGTAACCCATGCTGAACTCCATTGTTTGGATTGAACATCTGGCTTGGTTCGAGCGTAACCCAGTTGAATCAACACGCAAACCCTCTGTTCCGGGCGCGACCACATCTCGTTTCGTACAAGCCTGAAAGCAAAGGGAAAAGCGCCAATCTCAAGCATTCACGGCGACTCTACGCCCCACCCCGCCCTGCGACCTTTAGACCAATGGACGAGAATCGTTGCATATGAACCATCGGCAGATTGCCAGCTACCTATGTATAATGCCGCCCGCTGACCAAAGGGTCACGACGGCTGGCCTCTCTAGCACGAGACTTTCCGCCTGATTGGTCGGGTTGTTACCGCAGTCCGACTGCTTGATGCTCTACTGATGCACCCAACATCACCGCGAAGATTCTCGACATTCGGTTCATGGATGACTTTGAACGAACGCGCTTACCCGGCGCCCCTCGAGTTTCTGCGCACGCTTTAGCAAAGAAGAGAGAGTTAATCCGAATATGCCCACCCGCTCGAAGATCATCTATACCTTCACCGACGAAGCTCCAGCCCTCGCCACCTATTCCCTGCTGCCGATCATCGAGGCTTACACCGCCTCGGCCGATATCGCCGTGGAAACCCGCGATATCTCTCTTGCAGCGCGTATTCTGGCCAGCTTCCCCGAGCAACTGGGCGACAAAGCCGTAGCCGACCACCTCGCCGAACTGGGCGACCTGGCCGTTACGCCTGAAGCCAACATCATCAAGCTGCCGAACATCAGCGCCTCGGTTCCGCAGCTGCAAGCCGCGATCAAAGAACTGCAAGCCCAGGGCTACAACCTGCCGGACTACCCGGAAACCGTGACCAGCGACGCCGACAAAGATGCCAAGGCGCGCTACGACAAGGTCAAGGGCAGCGCCGTGAACCCGGTTCTGCGTGAAGGCAACTCCGACCGTCGCGCTCCGCTGTCGGTCAAGAACTATGCTCGCAAGCACCCTCACAAAATGGGCGCCTGGGCCAAGGACTCCAAGTCCCACGTCGCTCACATGAGCACCGGCGATTTCTACGGCAGCGAAAAAGCCGCCCTGATCGACGCCGCTGACGCCGTGAAGATCGAGCTGATCGCCAAAGACGGCACCGCCACCGTCCTGAAAGAAAAAACCACCGTTCAGGCGGGCGAGATCCTCGACTGCTCCGTCATGAGCAAAAAGGCCCTGCGTGCGTTCATCGCCGCTGAAATTGACAGCGCCAAGCAACAAGGCGTGCTGCTGTCGGTTCACCTGAAAGCCACCATGATGAAGGTCTCCGACCCGATCATGTTCGGCCAGATCGTTGCCGAGTTCTATAAAGACGCCCTGACCAAGCACGCCGACGTGCTGGCCGAAATCGGCTTCAACCTGAACAACGGCATCGGCGACCTGTACGCCCGCATCAAATCCCTGCCGGCCGAGCAGCAAGCCCAGATCGAAGCTGACGTGCAAGCGGTCTACGCCGTTCGTCCGTCGCTGGCGATGGTCAACTCCGACAAAGGCATCACCAACCTGCACGTGCCGAGCGACGTTATCGTCGACGCCTCGATGCCGGCCATGATCCGTGACTCCGGCAAGATGTGGGGCACCGACGGCCAGCTGCACGACACCAAGGCCGTGATCCCGGATCGTTGCTACGCCACCATCTACCAGGCCGTGATCGAAGATTGCAAAGCCAATGGCGCTTTCGATCCGACCACCATGGGCAGCGTGCCAAACGTTGGCCTGATGGCTAAAAAGGCCGAAGAATACGGCTCTCACGACAAGACCTTCCAGATCAAGGTCGACGGCGTGGTTCGCGTGACCGACAGCAAAGGCACTCTGCTGATGGAACAGGCTGTTGAAGCCGGCGACATCTTCCGCATGTGCCAGACCAAAGACGCGCCGATCCAGGACTGGGTGAAACTGGCCGTCAACCGCGCTCGTGCAAGCGCAACCCCAGCCATTTTCTGGCTGGACCCGATGCGCGCCCACGACGGCGTGGTGATCGAGAAGGTTCAGGCTTACCTGAAGGATCACGACACCGCCGGTCTGGACATCCAGATCATGGCGCCGGTCGATGCCATGAAATACACCCTGCAGCGCACCCGCGAAGGCAAGGACACCATTTCGGTGACCGGCAACGTACTGCGCGACTACCTGACCGACCTGTTCCCGATCATGGAACTGGGTACCAGTGCCAAGATGCTGTCGATCGTGCCGCTGATGAACGGCGGTGGCCTGTTCGAAACCGGCGCTGGCGGTTCGGCTCCGAAGCACGTGCAGCAACTGGTCGAAGAGAACTTCCTGCGCTGGGATTCGCTGGGTGAATTCCTGGCCCTGGCTGCTTCTCTCGAGCACTTGGGTGTGAACTACAACAACCCGAAAGCGCTGGTTCTGTCCAAGACCCTGGACCAGGCGACTGGCCAGTTCCTCGACAATAACAAGTCGCCATCGCGCAAAGTCGGCAACATCGACAACCGCGGCAGCCACTTCTACCTGGCAATGTACTGGGCACAAGCCCTGGCCGCCCAGACTGAAGACGCTGCATTGCAAGCGCAGTTCGCGACCCTGGCCAAGACCCTGACCGAGAACGAAGCGACCATCGTCGCCGAGCTCAACGCCGTTCAAGGCAAGCCAGTGGACATCGGCGGTTACTACCACGCCAATGCCGAGCTGATCAGCAAGGCCATGCGCCCGAGCGCAACCCTCAACGCGGCCATCGCTGCGCTGGTATAAGGTTGTAAAGGGAACATCACAAACCCCGGCCATGCGCCGGGGTTTGTGTTTCTGCCTTTCGCCCAGGAGATTCAATCAATGCAGTGGCTCCCCCACATCACCGTCGCCACCATCGTCGAGGACAACGGCCGTTTCCTGATGGTCGAGGAACACAAGGCAGGGCGTAACGTGCTCAATCAGCCCGCCGGCCATCTGGATCCGGACGAATCTCTGATCGAAGCCGCCGTGCGCGAAACCCTCGAAGAAACCGGCTGGGACGTCGAACCCACCGCCGTGGTCGGCATTTATCTGTACACCGCCCCGAGCAACGGCGTGACTTACCAGCGCGTGTGCTTCAGCGCCAAAGCCGTGAAACATCACCCGGATTATCAGCTGGACGACGGCATCGTCGGCGCCAAGTGGCTGACCCGCGACGAATTATTGGCCCAGCGCGATAACTGGCGCAGCGAGCTGATCATCCGATGCATCGATGATTATCTGGCCGGCAATCGCTTCGGCCTCGAACTGATCCGCCCTTCCCTTTAGCCTTGAGGCCGTGAGCCTGATAGAATCGCGTCCTTTTTCAAGACACTCATTGAATCCCTATGCGTGATCCAGCCCCTTCTGACACATCCAAGAAGCGCGTCATTGTCGGCATGTCCGGCGGCGTAGACTCTTCCGTTTCCGCTCTCCTGCTGATCGAGCAGGGCTATGAAGTGGAAGGCCTGTTCATGAAGAACTGGGAAGAAGACGACGGAACGGAATACTGCACCGCCATGGACGACCTGGCGGATGCCCAGGCCGTGTGCGACAAGATCGGCATCAAGCTGCACACCGCCAACTTCGCTGCCGAGTACTGGGACAACGTGTTCGAGCACTTCCTGGCCGAATACAAGGCTGGCCGCACGCCGAACCCGGACATCCTGTGCAACCGCGAGATCAAGTTCAAGGCGTTCCTCGACTACGCCATGATGCTTGGCGCTGACCTGATCGCCACCGGTCACTATGTGCGTCGCCGCGACATCGAGGGCCGCACCGAGCTGCTCAAAGGCCTGGATCCGAACAAGGATCAGAGCTACTTCCTGCATGCCGTCGGCGGCGAACAGATCGCCAAGACTCTGTTCCCGGTCGGCGAGCTGGAAAAGCCGCAAGTCCGTGCAATTGCCGAGAAATACGAACTGGCGACCGCCAAGAAGAAGGATTCCACCGGAATCTGCTTCATCGGCGAGCGTCGTTTCAGCGATTTCCTCAAGCAATACCTGCCGGCGCAACCGGGCGAGATCAAGACCACCGAAGGTGAAGTCATCGGCCGTCACCACGGCTTGATGTACCACACCATCGGCCAGCGTCAGGGCCTGGGCATCGGCGGCCTGAAAGATGCCGGCGATGAGCCGTGGTACGTGCTGCGCAAGGATCTGGACACCAACGAGCTGATCGTCGGCCAAGGCAACAACCATCCGTGGCTGTTCTCCAGTGCCCTGCTCGCCTCGGAAATCTATTGGGTCAACCCGATCGATCTGAGCCAGCCGCTGCGCCTGACTGCCAAGGTTCGTTATCGCCAGAGCGATCAGGCCTGCACCCTTGAGAAAACCGAAACCGGCTATCGCGCCGTATTTGACGAGCCGCAGCGCGCGGTCACGCCGGGCCAGTCGGTGGTGTTCTATGACGGTGAAATCTGCCTCGGTGGCGGCGTGATCGAAGTCGCCGAGCCGTGGAGCGGCCAGGCATGAGCCCGACTCAGGAGCAATTGACCGCTCTGGGCGGCGTGTTTCTCGCCGCCGTGCTGGTGGACCGGATCGCCAAGAGCGGCCAGACCAGTGAAGCCGGCCTGAGCTGCATGCTCGGAAGCCTGCTGGTTCGCGACCCGAAAGACACCCTGGATGTGTACGGCGGCGACGACATCAACCTGCGCGAGGGTTACCGCGCGCTGATCGGCGCCCTCGAGCGCGACCCGAGTACCTTGCAGCGCGAACCGCTGCGCTACGCCCTGTCGATGCTCGGCCTTGAGCGGCAACTGGCCAAACGCAACGACATGCTCGACGTGATCGGCAAGCGCTTGCCGCAGATCCAGTCGCAGGTCGAGCACTTCGGCCCGGCCCACGAAAACGTGATCGCGGCCTGCGGTGCGCTGTATCAGGACACCTTGAGCACGCTACGCCAACGCATTCAGGTGCATGGCGACATGCGCAATCTACAGCAGCCGAGCAATGCCTCGAAGATCCGCGCCCTGCTGCTCGCCGGCATTCGTTCGGCACGCCTGTGGCGCCAGCTCGGCGGTCACCGCTGGCAGTTGGTCGTCAGCCGGCGCAAATTGCTCAAAGAGCTGTATCCGTTGATGCGCAGCGAGTAAATCGCCGCGCAATAAAAGCTTTGTAGTCTGTAACGCGTAATACGCCGGTCAGTTGGCGACGGACCGGCGGATTTTTTCATGTATGATACGCGCCCCATTTCGTTGCCCGACTGTCCGAGAACACCCCATGCAGCTCTCTTCGCTCACTGCGGTTTCCCCTGTTGACGGCCGCTACGCCGGCAAAACCCAGGCCCTGCGCCCAATTTTCAGCGAGTACGGTCTGATCCGTGCCCGCGTTCTGGTTGAAGTGCGCTGGCTCCAGCGCCTGGCCGCTCACGCCGGCATCCCGGAAGTGCCAGCCTTCTCCGCCGAAGCCAACGCCGTTCTGAATGAACTGGCCGAAAACTTCTCGCTGGAGCACGCCGAGCGCGTGAAAGAGATCGAGCGCACCACCAACCACGACGTAAAAGCGATCGAATACCTGCTCAAGGAGCAGGCGGCCAAACTGCCGGAGCTGGCCAAGGTCAGCGAATTCATCCACTTCGCCTGCACCAGCGAGGACATCAACAACCTGTCCCACGCCCTGATGCTGCGCGAAGGCCGTGACGACGTGATGCTGCCGCTGATGCGCCAGACTGCCAACGCCATCCGCGAACTGGCCATCCGCTTCGCCGACGTGCCGATGCTGTCGCGCACCCACGGTCAGCCGGCTTCGCCGACCACCCTGGGTAAAGAGCTGGCGAACGTGGTTTACCGTCTCGAGCGTCAGATCGCCCAGGTCGCTGCCGTTCCACTGCTGGGCAAGATCAACGGCGCTGTCGGCAACTACAACGCTCACCTGTCGGCCTACCCGCAGATCGACTGGGAAGCCAACGCCCGTGCCTTCATCGAAGACGAGCTGGGCCTGGGCTTCAACCCGTACACCACGCAGATCGAGCCGCACGACTACATCGCCGAGCTGTTCGACGCCATTGCGCGCTTCAACACCATCCTGATCGACTTTGACCGTGACATCTGGGGCTACATCTCCCTGGGTTACTTCAAGCAGCGCACCATCGCCGGCGAAATCGGTTCGTCGACCATGCCGCACAAGGTCAACCCGATCGATTTCGAAAACTCCGAAGGCAACCTGGGCATCGCCAACGCACTGTTCCAGCACCTGGCGAGCAAACTGCCGATCTCCCGCTGGCAGCGCGACCTGACCGACTCCACCGTTCTGCGTAACCTCGGTGTCGGCTTCGCCCACAGCGTGATCGCGTACGAAGCGAGCCTCAAAGGCATCAGCAAGCTCGAGCTGAACGCTGACAAGATCGCTGCCGATCTGGACGCTTGCTGGGAAGTCCTGGCCGAGCCGATCCAGACCGTGATGCGCCGCTACAACATCGAAAACCCGTACGAGAAGCTGAAAGAACTGACTCGCGGCAAGGGCATCAGCCCTGAAGCGCTGCAGACTTTCATCGATGGCCTGGACATGCCGGCCGCAGCGAAAGCCGAGCTCAAGCAACTGACCCCGGCCAACTACATCGGCAACGCTGTAGCGCAAGCCAGACGCATCTGATCGACTGCTTGATCCGTTTGAGACGCCCGGCCGCGCCGGGCGTTTTTATTCCCGTCTGAAAAATGCTTTTTTTCAATAGGTTACATATGAATCCCGATATTCCTCTTCAACTTCTGGGTGGTCTTACGGCGCGCGAATTCATGCGCGATTACTGGCAGAAAAAGCCACTGCTGATCCGTCAGGCGATTCCTGATTTCGAAAGCCCGATCGACGCCGACGAACTCGCCGGCCTGGCCCTGGAAGAAGAAGTTGAATCGCGCCTGGTGATCGAGCACGGCGAGCGTCCATGGGAACTGCGTCGCGGCCCGTTCGCCGAAGACGAATTCAGCAAACTGCCGGAACGCGAGTGGACGCTGCTGGTGCAGGCGGTCGATCAGTTCGTGCCGGAAGTCAGCGAGCTGCTGGAAAACTTCCGCTTCCTGCCGAGCTGGCGCGTCGACGACGTGATGATCAGCTTCGCCGCTCCGGGTGGCAGCGTCGGCCCGCACTTCGACAACTACGACGTGTTCCTGCTGCAAGGCCACGGCAAGCGCAACTGGAAAATCGGCCAGATGTGCGACTCCGAAAGCCCGCTGCTGCAACACGCGGACCTGCGCATTCTCGCCGAATTCCACGAGACCGAAGAGTGGGTCCTGGAACCTGGCGACATGCTCTACCTGCCGCCACGCCTGGCTCACTGCGGCGTTGCCGTCGATGACTGCATGACCTACTCGGTCGGCTTCCGCGCACCAAGCGCCGCTGAAGTGCTGACCCATTTCACCGACTTCCTCAGCCAGTTCCTGACTGACGAAGAGCGCTACACCGACGCCGATGCCAAGCCGGTCAGCGATGATCCACATCAGATCCAGCACGATGCCCTTGGCCGCCTGAAAGCCCTGCTCGCCGAACACATGAGCGACGAACGCCTGCTGTTGACCTGGTTCGGCCAGTACATGACCGAACCGCGCTACCCGGAATTGGTGGTCGGTCCGGAAGAAGTCGAGGAAGAAGACCTTCTCGGCGCACTCGAAGACGGCGCCATCCTGATCCGCAACCCGAGCGCGCGCCTGGCGTGGTCGGACGTCGATGATGATCTGCTGCTGTTCGCCAGCGGTCAGAGCCGTTACCTGCCGGGCAAGCTGCGCGAACTGCTGAAGCTGATCTGCTCCGCCGACGCCCTGCACACCGACAACCTCGGTGACTGGCTGAGCGACGAAGACGGTCGCGGCCTGCTGTGCGAACTGGTCAAACAGGGAAGCCTGGGGTTCGCCGACGATGAATAAGATTCGCGTACGTGTTGCAGACTGGCAAAAGGACAACGCCGAGATCCGCCGCATTCGCGAAACGGTGTTCATTGCCGAACAATCGGTTCCACCCGAGCTTGAGTGGGACGCCGATGACGCCACGGCGGTGCATTTTTTGGCTTTCGAAGGCGACTTTCCGATCGGCACCGCCCGCCTTTTGCCCGACGGGCATGTTGGCCGGGTTTCGGTGCTGAAGGACTGGCGCGGCCTGAAGGTCGGCGATGCGCTGATGCACGCGGTCATCGCCGAAGCAGAGGAGCGTGGCCTGAAGCAGCAGATGCTCAGTGCCCAGGTGCAGGCCACGGCGTTCTATGTGCGCCTGGGTTTCAACCTGGTCAGCGAGGAATTCCTCGAAGCAGGGATTCCGCATGTCGACATGGTTCGTCACTCGGCATAAGTCCGCGTCGCGGCATTCGCGGGCGAGCCCGCTCCCACAGGAGATCTCCTGCGAACACAGATTTTGTGCCCGGCAGAGATCCAATGTGGGAGCGGGCTTGCTCGCAAAGAGGCCCCTCAGAACACCACAAAACGCCCTGCCATTTTCGGATGCCGGGGCGTTTTGCTGTCTACGATTCAACTTGCCCCACCCCGGGCCGACAAACTGGCAATATCAAGCCTTTCGAAAGCGGAGATAACGGACATGTCCCTACGCACCCTGCTCACCACCCTGCTGCTCGGCTGCAGTTTTTCGGTGATGGCAGCCACAGAAATCGTGCCCCTCAAGTACCACACCAGCGCCGACATGCTGCCGGTGGCTCAGGATTTCCTTGGCAAGGACGGCCAGGTCAGCGCCTATGGCAACCAGCTGATCGTCAAGGCCGAGCCCGGCAAGATCGAAGAGCTCAAGGACCTGCTCGCGCAGCTCGACACCGCGCCCAAGCGCTTGCTGATCACGGTCGACACCAACGAAAACAACGGTCGTGGCGACGAAGGCTATTCGGTCAACGGCGCGCAGACCCGCATCATCAGCCGCAGCACTGCCAGCCGTGACGGCGGCATTCAGCAGATCCAGGCCAGCGAAGGTGCACCGGCGCTGATCCAGGTCGGCCAGAGCGTGCCGATCACCAGTAGCCAGACCAACTCCTACGGCGATTACAGCAGCCAGACTCAGTATCGCAACGTCACACAGGGCTTTTACGTCACCGCCAGCGTCACCGGCGAAACCGTTCACCTGGCGATCAGTACCAACCGTGACCGCATGAGCCAGGAACGTCCTGATGTAGTGAACGTGCAAAGCACCGACACAACTGTCACCGGGCGGCTGGGGGAATGGATCACCCTCGCCGGCGTGAATCGCCAGACCCAGGCCGACAAACAGGGCCTGGCCCGCAGCTACTCGACTCAAGGCCGGGATGACATGACGTTGCGGGTCAAAGTCGACACGCTGGACTAAAGCACCGAAAACTGACTGATTAGTCGTATTAGACGAAAGATGTAGTGCTTGAAAAAAAGCACTACAAAACGTTTGACGAGCCAAAAAAGCGAAGGCATGATGGCCTCGCTCCCGCTAATCAGAGGCCCTGGCAAGGGCCTTCGAAGCGATGCTCGCACCCATCCCCGCGAGCCGTTTCGTGTCTGTACCGCCCACAAGGTGTGTTTGACGAGGTTGCCGACTGGAACGAAGTTGTCCCGAGGGACGGAAGCGTAATTAGGTAACCCGGCTTTACACTGTAGTTCGCATAAAGGCCCACGACGCCCGAATGCGCCCGCCAGTTCGCCTTTACCTGCTCACTTCCCCTCGAGCCCATCGTTCATCCCGTCGCCTGCCCCGCCGAACCCGACCTGACCACCTAAGCTTCTGGTCAGCGAGCGCAAGGAATTTTCCACCGCAGAACAACTTTTCATAAAGACGCGACGAGGTTTATCTCCATGGCACTGACACGCGAACAGCAAATTGCAGCCCTTGAAAAAGACTGGGCTGAAAACCCGCGCTGGAAAGGCGTGACTCGCAATTACTCCGCTGCTGACGTCGTCCGTCTGCGTGGCTCGGTTCAACCAGAGCACACTTTTGCGAAAATGGGCGCCGAGAAGCTGTGGAACCTGGTCACCCAGGGTGCCAAGCCGTCCTTCCGCCCAGAGAAAGATTTCGTCAACTGCATGGGCGCCCTGACCGGTGGCCAGGCTGTGCAGCAGGTGAAAGCCGGTATCCAGGCGATCTACCTGTCGGGCTGGCAAGTCGCTGCGGACAACAACTCTGCCGAATCGATGTACCCGGACCAGTCGCTGTACCCGGTGGACTCGGTTCCAACCGTGGTCAAGCGCATCAACAACTCGTTCCGTCGTGCCGACCAGATCCAGTGGAAAGCCGGCAAGAACCCGGGCGACGAAGGCTACATCGACTACTTCGCGCCAATCGTGGCTGACGCTGAAGCCGGCTTCGGCGGCGTACTGAACGCCTACGAGCTGATGAAGAGCATGATCGAAGCAGGCGCCGCCGGCGTTCACTTCGAAGACCAGCTGGCTTCCGTGAAGAAATGCGGCCACATGGGCGGCAAGGTTCTGGTTCCAACCCAGGAAGCTGTGCAGAAGCTGACCGCTGCCCGTCTGGCTGCCGACGTTGCCGGTGTACCGACCATCATCCTGGCCCGTACCGACGCCAACGCTGCCGACCTGCTGACTTCCGACTGCGACCCGTACGACCAGCCGTTCGTGACTGGCACACGTACCCAGGAAGGTTTCTACAAGGTTCGCGCCGGTCTGGACCAGGCAATCGCCCGTGGCCTGGCCTACGCGCCGTACGCCGACCTGATCTGGTGCGAAACCGCCAAGCCGGACCTGGACGAAGCCCGCCGCTTCGCTGAAGCGATCAAAAAGGAATACCCGGACCAGATCCTGTCGTACAACTGCTCGCCTTCCTTCAACTGGAAGAAAAACCTGGACGACGCGACCATCGCCAAGTTCCAGCGCGAACTGTCCGCCATGGGTTACAAGCACCAGTTCATCACCCTGGCCGGCATTCACAACATGTGGCACAGCATGTTCAACCTGGCGCACGACTACGCCCGCAACGACATGACTGCCTACGTGAAGCTGCAAGAGCAGGAGTTCGCTGACGCCGCCAAGGGTTACACCTTCGTGGCTCACCAGCAGGAAGTGGGCACCGGCTACTTCGACGACATGACCACCGTGATCCAGGGCGGCACGTCCTCGGTGACCGCGCTGACCGGTTCGACTGAAGAAGAACAGTTCCACTGATCGACTTCGCCTGAGCGAACGGCCTTTGCGGACCGTATAGAAAGCTAACCGCATTGCCGAAAAACTGACGCCCCGACTGGTTCGGGGCGTTTTTTTGCCTGCGCATTTCCGTGTACCTCAGGAATTGGCACAGCCTGTCAGGCAAAACATTGATCCAGAGCGGTATCCGCATCGCAAAAATCGGCTAAAACGGGCGCCGCCGCTACTTGCAGTAACGCGCATATAAGACAACTTCCCAACTACTGACCCGTTAAACAGTTACGAAACCACTCCAAACGATATTAATTATCATTTAGCGACAACTATGTTCGTTACATTTCCTACAAAACATAATTCGTGAAATCCCGGCTAATGCCCGCAACGCATGGGCTGCGGGCCCTTCGAGGTGCGCTATGTCCTTATTCCAATAAATAATTTCGCTATAGGAATTTTACTTGCCGGGTGTTTAGCCATAAAATCAGCGCGATTGATTGCTGCGACATATCGTCACTGCCTTATTTCTTTATCAAGCTCAGAGACCTTTGCTCTCTGTTAAGGATTTCCAGCATGCCCGAAGCGACAGGACTCATGGCCCACAACTGGGGCTTTGCCATTTTCCTTCTGGGTGTAGTCGGCCTGTGTGCCTTCATGCTCGGCGTCTCCAGCCTCCTCGGGTCAAAAGCCTGGGGCCGCAGCAAAAACGAACCGTTCGAGTCCGGCATGCTACCTACCGGTGGCGCCCGCTTGCGGCTCTCAGCCAAATTCTATCTGGTCGCGATGCTGTTCGTGATCTTCGATATCGAAGCCCTCTTTCTCTTTGCATGGTCTGTGTCCGTCCGCGAAAGCGGCTGGACCGGATTCGTCGAAGCTCTCGTTTTCATAGCAATTCTGTTGGCAGGTCTTGTCTACCTGTTCCGAGTAGGCGCCCTTGACTGGGCTCCGGAAGCTCGTCGCAAGCGGCAGGCGAAGCTGAAACAATGAGGCTTTGGCAATGCAATACAATCTCACCAGAATCGACCCCGATGCTCCTAACGAGCAGTATCCGATCGGCCAGCGGGAAACCGTTTCCGATCCGTTAGAAGATCAAGTCCACAAAAACATTTTCATGGGCAAGCTGGAAGACGTGCTGAGTGGCGCGGTCAACTGGGGACGTAAGAACTCCCTGTGGCCGTACAACTTCGGTCTGTCGTGCTGCTACGTGGAAATGACCACCGCCTTCACGGCGCCCCACGACATCGCGCGCTTCGGCGCCGAAGTTATCCGGGCATCGCCGCGTCAGGCCGACTTCATGGTTATCGCCGGGACCTGCTTCATAAAGATGGCGCCGATCATTCAGCGCCTGTACGAGCAGATGCTCGAGCCCAAGTGGGTGATCTCGATGGGTTCGTGCGCCAACTCCGGCGGCATGTATGACATCTACTCCGTGGTTCAGGGGGTGGACAAGTTCCTGCCCGTTGACGTCTACGTACCTGGCTGCCCGCCCCGTCCAGAAGCATTTCTGCAAGGCTTGATGCTGTTGCAGGAATCCATTGGCCAGGAGCGTCGCCCACTTTCCTGGGTCGTTGGCGATCAAGGCGTTTATCGCGCCGACATGCCTTCGCAGAAGGAACAGCGCCGCGAACAGCGAATCGCAGTCACCAACCTGCGCAGCCCTGACGAAGTCTGATCCAGTCTGTTTCAAAGAAACGAGAAGCTGGCTTCATTCTTTACGTTGACCGAAAGCGAAAAAATAACCATGACTACAGGCAGTGCTCTGTACATCCCGCCTTATAAGGCAGACGACCAGGATGTGGTCGTCGAACTGAACAACCGTTTTGGCGCCGAAGCGTTCACCGCTCAGCCGACCCGCACCGGCATGCCGGTGCTGTGGGTGGCTCGCGCCAAGCTCGTCGAAGTCCTGACCTTCCTGCGCAACCTGCCCAAGCCGTACGTCATGCTCTATGACCTGCACGGCGTGGACGAGCGTCTGCGCACCAAGCGTCAAGGGCTGCCGAGCGGTGCCGATTTCACCGTGTTCTATCACCTCATGTCGCTGGAACGTAATAGTGACGTGATGATCAAGGTCGCCTTGTCCGAGAGCGACCTCAGCTTGCCGACCGTCACCAGCATCTGGCCGAACGCCAACTGGTACGAGCGTGAAGTCTGGGACATGTACGGCATCGACTTCAAAGGTCACCCGCACCTGTCGCGCATCATGATGCCGCCGACCTGGGAAGGTCACCCGCTGCGCAAGGACTTCCCGGCGCGTGCCACCGAATTCGATCCGTTCAGCCTGAACCTGGCCAAGCAACAGCTTGAGGAAGAAGCCGCGCGCTTCCGTCCTGAAGACTGGGGCATGAAGCGTTCCGGCCCGAACGAGGACTACATGTTCCTCAACCTGGGCCCGAACCACCCTTCGGCTCACGGTGCGTTCCGTATCATCCTGCAACTGGACGGTGAAGAGATCGTCGACTGCGTTCCGGACATCGGTTACCACCACCGTGGCGCCGAGAAGATGGCCGAGCGTCAGTCCTGGCACAGTTTCATTCCGTACACCGACCGTATCGACTACCTCGGCGGCGTGATGAACAACCTGCCGTACGTGCTCTCGGTCGAGAAGCTGGCCGGCATCAAGGTGCCAGAGAAGGTCGACGTCATCCGCATCATGATGGCCGAGTTCTTCCGGATCACCAGCCACCTGCTGTTCCTGGGTACCTACATCCAGGACGTCGGCGCCATGACTCCGGTGTTCTTCACCTTCACCGACCGCCAGAAAGCGTACACGGTGATCGAAGCCATCACCGGTTTCCGTCTGCACCCGGCCTGGTACCGCATCGGCGGCGTCGCTCACGACCTGCCGCGCGGCTGGGAAAAACTGGTGAAAGACTTCGTTGAATGGCTGCCAAAGCGCCTCGACGAATACACCAAGGCCGCCCTGCAGAACAGCATCCTCAAGGGTCGTACCATCGGCGTTGCCCAGTACAACACCAAAGAGGCCCTGGAATGGGGCGTCACCGGTGCCGGCCTGCGTTCCACCGGTTGCGACTTCGACCTGCGTAAGGCGCGTCCGTACTCCGGCTACGAGAACTTCGAGTTCGAAGTGCCGCTGGCTGCCAACGGCGATGCCTACGACCGCTGCATGGTTCGCGTCGAAGAGATGCGCCAGAGCGTCAAGATCATCGACCAGTGCCTGCGCAACATGCCGGAAGGCCCGTACAAGGCGGATCACCCGCTGACCACGCCGCCGCCGAAAGAGCGCACGCTGCAGCACATCGAAACCTTGATCACGCACTTCCTGCAGGTTTCGTGGGGCCCGGTCATGCCGGCCAACGAATCCTTCCAGATGATCGAAGCGACCAAGGGCATCAACAGTTATTACCTGACGAGCGACGGCGGCACCATGAGCTACCGTACCCGGATCCGTACTCCGAGCTTCGCCCACCTGCAGCAGATCCCTTCGGTGATCAAAGGCAGCATGGTCGCGGACCTGATTGCGTACCTGGGTAGTATCGACTTCGTTATGGCCGACGTGGACCGCTAAGCATGAACAGCACGCTTATCCAGACAGACCGTTTCACCCTGAGTGAAACCGAGCGCTCGGCCATCGAGCACGAGCTGCATCACTACGAAGACCCGCGCGCGGCGTCGATCGAAGCCCTGAAGATCGTTCAGAAGGAACGCGGCTGGGTGCCGGACGGTGCTCTTTACGCCATCGGCGAGATTCTCGGCATCCCGGCCAGCGACGTTGAAGGCGTGGCCACGTTCTACAGCCAGATCTTCCGTCAGCCGGTCGGCCGTCACATCATTCGCGTCTGCGACAGCATGGTCTGCTACATCGGTGGCCACGAGTCGGTGGTCAGCGAAATCCAGAACAACCTGGGTATCGGCCTGGGTCAGACCACCGCCGACGGTCGTTTCACCCTGCTGCCGGTCTGCTGCCTCGGCAACTGCGACAAGGCTCCGGCGCTGATGATCGATGACGACACCTTTGGCGATGTCCAGCCTGCCGGCGTCGCCAAACTGCTCGAGGGCTACGTATGACCCTGACCTCTTTCGGTCCTGCCAACCGCATCCAGCGTTCGGCCGAGACTCACCCGCTGACCTGGCGCCTGCGTGACGACGGCGAAGCCGTGTGGCTCGACGAGTACCAGGCCAAGAACGGTTACGCCGCTGCGCGCAAGGCCTTCGCCGACATGGATCAGGACGCCATCGTCCAGACCGTGAAAGACGCCGGCCTCAAAGGTCGCGGCGGTGCAGGCTTCCCCACTGGCGTGAAGTGGGGCCTGATGCCAAAGGACGAATCCATCAACATCCGCTACCTGCTGTGCAACGCGGATGAAATGGAGCCGAACACCTGGAAAGACCGCATGCTGATGGAGCAACTGCCCCATCTGCTGATCGAAGGCATGCTGATCAGTGCCCGCGCGCTGAAAACCTACCGTGGCTACATCTTCCTGCGTGGCGAGTACACCACCGCCGCCAAGCACCTGAACCGTGCCGTGGAAGAAGCCAAGGCAGCCGGCCTGCTGGGCAAGAACATCCTGGGCAGCGGCTTCGATTTCGAACTGTTCGTCCACACCGGCGCCGGGCGTTACATCTGCGGTGAAGAAACCGCACTGATCAATTCCCTCGAAGGTCGCCGCGCCAACCCGCGCTCCAAGCCGCCCTTCCCTGCCGCCGTTGGCGTGTGGGGCAAGCCGACCTGCGTGAACAACGTTGAAACCCTGTGCAACGTGCCGGCGATCATCGCCGACGGCGTGGACTGGTACAAATCGTTGGCCCGCGACGGCAGCGAAGACATGGGCACCAAGCTCATGGGCTTCTCCGGCAAGGTCAAGAACCCTGGCCTGTGGGAACTGCCATTCGGCGTGACCGGTCGCGAGCTGTTCGAAGACTACGCCGGCGGTATGCGCGACGGTTACAAGCTCAAGGCCTGGCAGCCAGGCGGCGCCGGTACCGGTTTCCTGTTGCCGGAACACCTCGACGCACAAATGTACGCCGGCGGCATCGCCAAAGTGGGCACCCGTATGGGTACCGGCCTGGCCATGGCGGTGGACGACAGCGTCAACATGGTGTCCCTGCTGCGCAACATGGAGCAGTTCTTCGCTCGCGAATCCTGCGGTTTCTGCACCCCTTGCCGTGATGGCCTGCCATGGAGCGTCAAGCTGCTGATGGCCATCGAACAAGGCCGCGGCCAGCCAGGCGACATCGAGACCCTGCTGGGTCTGGTCAACTTCCTCGGCCCGGGCAAGACCTTCTGTGCTCACGCACCGGGTGCCGTGGAGCCGTTGGGCAGTGCCATCAAATACTTCCGTCCAGAGTTCGAAGCCGGTATCGCGCCTGCAAGCGCCGCCGTCCCGCCTCTGGCGAAGCCGATCACAGTCGGCGCGTAAACGCTTAAAAAAGGCGAAGGGTCCGTGCCCTTCGCCTTTCGTCCGATGACGCCTTTCGGGGCTGACTGGATTCGGACGGATAACAAGATTCCATTAGCCACGCCCGCTGACACCGGGCCAACGAAGACCTTTGAACCATGGCCACTATCCACGTAGACGGCAAAGCGCTCGAAGTCGACGGGGCAGACAACCTGTTACAGGCATGTCTGTCGCTGGGCCTCGACATCCCTTATTTCTGCTGGCACCCCGCGCTTGGTAGCGTCGGGGCCTGCCGCCAGTGCGCGGTCAAGCAGTACACCGACGAGAACGACACCCGTGGTCGCATCGTCATGTCCTGCATGACCCCTGCCACCGACAACACCTGGATCTCCATCGACGATGAAGAATCCAAGGCGTTCCGCGCCAGTGTCGTCGAATGGCTGATGACCAACCACCCGCACGACTGCCCTGTGTGCGAGGAAGGCGGTCACTGCCACCTGCAAGACATGACCGTGATGACCGGCCACAACGAGCGCCGTTATCGCTTCACCAAACGCACCCACCAGAACCAGCAACTGGGCCCGTTCATTTCCCACGAAATGAACCGCTGCATCGCCTGCTACCGCTGCGTGCGTTTCTACAAGGACTACGCCGGCGGCACCGACCTGGGTGTATTCGGCGCCCACGACAACGTGTACTTCGGTCGCGTTGAAGACGGCACCCTTGAAAGCGAGTTCTCCGGCAACCTCACCGAGGTCTGCCCGACCGGTGTGTTCACCGACAAGACTCACTCCGAGCGCTACAACCGCAAGTGGGACATGCAGTTCTCGCCGAGCATCTGCCATGGCTGCTCCAGCGGTTGCAACATCTCCCCGGGCGAGCGTTACGGCGAACTGCGTCGCATCGAAAACCGTTACAACGGTTCGGTGAACCAGTACTTCCTGTGCGACCGTGGCCGTTTCGGTTATGGCTACGTCAACCGCACCGACCGTCCACGTCAGCCGCTGCTGGCCGACGGCACCAAACTAAGCCTGGACGACGCGCTGGACAAAGCCGCCGACCTGCTGCGCGGTCGCAACATCGTCGGTATCGGTTCGCCGCGTGCCAGCCTCGAAAGCAACTATGCGTTGCGTGAACTGGTGGGCGCCGAGCACTTCTACTCCGGTATCGAAGCCTCCGAGCTGGAACGCATCCGTCTGGTCCTGCAAGTGCTGAAAGACAGCCCGCTGCCAGTGCCGAACATGCGCGACATCGAAGACCACGACGCCGTGTTCGTCCTCGGTGAAGACCTGACCCAGACCGCCGCTCGTATGGCCCTGGCCCTGCGTCAGTCGGTCAAAGGCAAGGCCGAAGACATGGCCGAAGCCATGCGCGTCCAGCCTTGGCTCGACGCTGCCGTGAAGAACATCGGTCAGCACGAGCTGAACCCGCTGTTCATCGCCAGCCTGGCTGAAACCAAGCTCGACGACATCGCCGAAGAGTGCGTTCACGCAGCTCCGGACGATCTGGCGCGCATCGGTTTCGCCGTGGCTCACGCCCTGGACGCCAGCGCACCGGCCGTCGAAGGTCTGGACGCCGAAGCCCTGGAACTGGCCAAGCGCATCGCCGACGCACTGCTCGCCGCCAAGCGTCCGCTGATCATCGCCGGTACTTCGCTGGGCTCCAAAGCCTTGATCGAGGCTGCTGCGAACATCGCCAAGGCCCTGAAGCTGCGCGAGAAGAACGGTTCGATCAGCCTGATCGTGCCGGAAGCCAACAGCCTCGGCCTGGCCATGCTCGGTGGCGAATCGGTTGATGCCGCGCTGCAAGCGGTCATCGACGGCAAGGCAGACGCCATCGTCGTGCTGGAAAACGATCTGTATACCCGCACCGCCAAGGCCAAGGTCGAAGCGGCACTGAACGCTGCGAAAGTAGTGATCGTTGCCGACCATCAGAAGACCGCCACCAGCGACCGCGCGCATCTGGTTCTGCCAGCCGCCAGCTTCGCTGAAGGCGACGGTACTTTGGTCAGCCAGGAAGGCCGCGCCCAGCGCTTCTTCCAGGTTTTCGACCCGCAATACATGGACGCGAGCATTCTGGTCCACGAAGGCTGGCGCTGGCTGCACGCCCTGCGCGCCACCCTGCTGAACCAGCCGATCGACTGGACGCAACTCGACCACGTGACCGCTGCCGTTGCTTCGAGCACCACGCAACTGGCCCGTATCGTCGACGCCGCGCCGTCCGCCTCGTTCCGCATCAAGGGTCTGAAACTGGCGCGTGAGCCACTGCGTTACTCCGGTCGCACCGCGATGCGCGCCGACATCAGCGTTCACGAACCACGTACTCCGCAAGACAAGGACACCGCGTTCGCCTTCTCGATGGAAGGTTACTCGGGCTCCGCCGAACCGCGTCAGCAGGTGCCGTTCGCCTGGTCGCCGGGCTGGAACTCGCCGCAAGCCTGGAACAAGTTCCAGGACGAAGTCGGTGGTCACCTGCGCGCTGGCGATCCGGGCACCCGCCTGATCGAAAGCACTGGTGATTCGCTGAACTGGTTCGCCAGTGTTCCGCGCGCGTTCAACCCGGCCCAGGGCACCTGGCAAGCCGTGCCGTTCTATCACCTGTTCGGCAGTGAAGAAAACTCTTCGAAAGCCGCTCCGGTTCAGGAACGCATTCCGGCCGCCTACGTTGCACTGGCCAAGTCCGAAGCCGATCGCCTGGGCGTCAACGACGGCGCACTGCTGAGCCTCAATGTTGCCGGCCAGACCCTGCGTCTGCCGCTGCGTATCAATGAAGAGCTGGGCGCAGGTCTGGTGGCATTGCCTGCGGGCATCGCCGGCATTCCACCGGCATTCGCCGGCGTATCCGTTGATGGTCTGCAGGAGGCAGCGCAATGACCTGGTTCACCCCTGAAGTGATCGATGTGATCCTGACGGTCATCAAGGCCATCGTGATTCTGCTGGCCGTGGTGGTCGCAGGCGCGTTGCTCAGCTTTGTCGAACGTCGCCTGCTGGGCTGGTGGCAGGACCGTTACGGTCCGAACCGCGTTGGCCCGTTCGGTATGTTCCAGATCGCCGCCGACATGCTGAAGATGTTCTTCAAGGAAGACTGGACCCCGCCGTTTGCCGACAAGGTGATCTTCACCCTGGCGCCGGTGGTGGCCATGTCCGCCCTGCTGATCGCCTTCGCGATCATCCCGATCACCCCGACCTGGGGCGTGGCGGATCTGAACATCGGCCTGCTGTTCTTCTTCGCCATGGCTGGTCTGTCGGTCTACGCGGTGCTGTTCGCCGGCTGGTCGAGCAACAACAAGTTCGCCCTGCTGGGCAGCTTGCGTGCCTCGGCGCAGACCGTGTCCTACGAAGTGTTCATGGGCCTGGCCCTGATGGGCATCGTGGTGCAGGTCGGCTCGTTCAACATGCGCGACATCGTCGAGTACCAGGCGCAGAACCTGTGGTTCATCATTCCGCAGTTCTTCGGCTTCTGTACCTTCTTCATCGCTGGCGTGGCCGTGACTCACCGTCACCCGTTCGACCAGCCGGAAGCGGAACAGGAACTGGCCGACGGTTACCACATTGAATACGCCGGTATGAAATGGGGCATGTTCTTCGTCGGTGAATACATCGGCATCATCCTGATCTCGGCGCTGCTGGTCACCCTGTTCTTCGGTGGCTGGCACGGTCCGTTCGGCATCCTGCCGCAACTGTCCTTCGTCTGGTTCGCACTGAAGACCGCGTTCTTCATCATGCTGTTCATCCTGCTGCGCGCTTCCATCCCGCGTCCGCGTTATGACCAGGTGATGGATTTCAGCTGGAAATTCTGCCTGCCACTGACCCTGATCAATTTGCTGGTGACCGCTGCAATCGTGTTGTGGAACACGCCTGCGGTTGCGGTTCAGTGAGGATTTGACCCATGTTCAAATATATTGGCGACATCGTTAAGGGTACCGGTACCCAGTTGCGCAGCCTGGTCATGGTCTTCGGCCATGGCTTTCGCAAGCGCGACACCCTGCAATACCCGGAAGAGCCGGTCTACCTGCCACCACGCTACCGTGGTCGCATCGTCCTGACCCGCGACCCCGATGGCGAAGAACGCTGCGTAGCCTGCAACCTGTGCGCCGTGGCATGCCCGGTGGGTTGCATCTCGCTGCAGAAAGCTGAAACCGAAGACGGTCGCTGGTACCCGGACTTCTTCCGTATCAACTTCTCGCGTTGCATTTTCTGCGGTCTCTGCGAGGAAGCCTGCCCGACCACCGCGATCCAGCTAACCCCGGATTTCGAGATGGCCGAGTTCAAACGTCAGGACCTGGTGTACGAGAAAGAAGATCTGCTGATCTCCGGCCCCGGCAAAAACCCTGATTACAACTTCTATCGTGTTGCAGGTATGGCCGTTGCGGGCAAGCCGAAAGGCGCCGCACAAAACGAAGCCGAGCCGATCAACGTGAAGAGCTTGCTGCCTTAAGGAAGAACGATGGAATTCGCTTTCTATTTCGCATCGGGTATCGCTGTTGTATCCACACTGCGTGTGGTCACCAACACCAATCCTGTGCACGCCCTGCTCTACCTGATCATTTCGTTGATCGCCGTGGCCATGACCTTCTTCGCACTCGGCGCTCCGTTCGCCGGCGTGCTGGAAGTGATCGCCTACGCCGGCGCCATCATGGTGCTGTTCGTGTTCGTGGTGATGATGCTGAACCTCGGTCCCGCCTCGGTTCAGCAGGAACGCACCTGGCTCAAGCCCGGGATCTGGGCGGGGCCGGTGATTCTCGCCGCCCTGCTGCTGGCCGAACTGCTGTATGTGCTGTTCGCTCACCAGAGCGGTCAGGCCATCGGCCACACCACCGTCGATGCAAAAGCCGTGGGCATCAGCCTGTTCGGTCCGTATCTGCTGGTGGTCGAACTCGCCTCGATGCTGCTGCTCGCTGCAGCCGTCACGGCGTTCCATTTGGGCCGTAACGAGGCGAAGGAGTAAGACATGCCTGCTATCCCTCTCGAACATGGTTTAGCCGTTGCCGGCATCCTGTTCTGCCTTGGTCTGGTCGGCCTGATGGTCCGCCGCAACATTTTGTTCGTGTTGATGAGTCTGGAAGTGATGATGAACGCCTCTGCACTGGCCTTCATCGTTGCGGGCGCCCGCTGGGCGCAACCGGATGGACAGATCATGTTCATCCTGGTGATCAGCCTTGCAGCCGCCGAAGCCAGTATTGGCTTGGCGATCCTGTTGCAACTGTATCGCCGCTTCCACACGCTCGATATCGACGCTGCCAGTGAGATGCGCGGATGAACCTACTCTTTCTGACTTTCGTATTCCCTCTGATCGGGTTCCTGTTGCTGTCGTTCTCGCGCGGCCGCTTCTCGGAAAACCTGTCGGCGCTGATCGGTGTCGGCTCCATCGGCCTGTCTGCCATCGTCGCGGCCTACGTGATCTGGCAATTCAACGTCGCACCACCGGAAGGTGGCGTCTACACCCAGGTGCTGTGGCGCTGGATGTCGGTGGAAGGTTTCCAGCCTAACTTCGCGCTGTACCTGGATGGTCTGTCCGTGACCATGCTCGGTGTGGTCGTCGGTGTCGGCTTCCTGATCCACCTGTTTGCATCGTGGTACATGCGTGGCGAAGACGGTTACTCGCGCTTCTTCTCGTACACCAACCTGTTCATCGCCAGCATGCTGTTCCTGATCCTCGGCGATAACCTGCTGTTCATCTACTTCGGTTGGGAAGGCGTGGGCCTGTGCTCGTACCTGTTGATCGGTTTCTACTACAGCAACCGCAACAACGGTAACGCCGCACTGAAAGCCTTCATCGTCACCCGTATCGGCGACGTGTTCATGGCGATCGGCCTGTTCATCCTGTTCCAGCAACTGGGCACGCTGAACGTCCAGGAACTGCTGGTGAAGGCGCCTGAGCACTTCAAGGTCGGCGATTTCTGGATCGTGCTGGCCACCCTGATGCTGCTGGGTGGTGCGGTCGGTAAATCGGCTCAACTGCCGCTGCAGACCTGGCTGGCGGACGCGATGGCCGGCCCTACCCCGGTTTCGGCACTGATCCACGCCGCAACCATGGTGACCGCCGGTGTCTACCTGATCGCCCGTACCCACGGTCTGTTCGCCCTGGCGCCGGACATCCTGCACCTGGTCGGCATCGTCGGTGGTGTGACCCTGGTACTGGCCGGTTTCGCCGCACTGGTGCAAACCGACATCAAACGTATCCTCGCCTACTCGACCATGAGCCAGATCGGCTACATGTTCCTGGCGCTGGGCGTTGGCGCCTGGGAAGGCGCGATCTTCCACCTGATGACCCACGCCTTCTTCAAGGCCCTGCTGTTCCTTGCCTCCGGTGCGGTGATCGTTGCCTGCCACCACGAGCAGAACATCTTCAAGATGGGCGGCCTGTGGAAGAAACTGCCGCTGGCCTACGCCAGCTTCATCGTCGGTGGTGCCGCTCTGGCCGCCCTGCCACTGGTGACCGCAGGTTTCTACTCCAAGGACGAAATCCTCTGGGAAGCGTTCGCCAGCGGCAACCACGGTCTGCTTTACGCAGGTCTGGTTGGCGCATTCATGACGTCGCTGTACACCTTCCGCCTGATCTTCATCGCGTTCCACGGTGAAGCCAAGACCGAAGCCCACGCCGGTCACGGCATCGCTCACTGGCTGCCGCTGTCGGTGCTGATCGTGCTGTCGACTTTCGTCGGCGCCATGATCGTTCCACCGCTGCACGGCGTACTGCCCGAGAGCGTTGGCCATGCCGGTGGCGAAGCCAAGCACAGTCTGGAAATCGCCTCGGGCGCCATCGCCCTGGCCGGTATCCTGCTGGCGGCCCTGCTGTTCCTCGGCAAGCGTCGCTTCGTGACTGCGATCGCCAACAGCGGCATCGGCCGTCTCCTTTCGGCCTGGTGGTTCGCTGCCTGGGGCTTCGACTGGATCTACGACAAACTGTTCGTGAAGCCGTACCTTGCGATCAGCCACATGCTGCGCAAAGACCCGCTCGACCAGACCATCGGTCTGATCCCGCGCATGGCCAAGGGTGGTCACACTGCCCTCAGCCGTACCGAAACCGGTCAACTGCGTTGGTACGCTGCTTCGATGGCTGCTGGTGCCGTGTTGGTCATCGGCGCTGTCGTGCTGGTAGCGGTCTGATATGAACCTTGCGAATTTGCGAAAGGAAACGAGCCCGTCATGATTCTGCCTTGGCTAATCCTGATCCCCTTCATCGGCGGCCTGCTGTGCTGGATGGGTGAGCGCTTCGGCGCTACCCTCCCCCGCTGGATTGCGCTGTTGACCATGACCCTGGAACTCGCCCTCGGCCTCTGGCTGTGGGCCCACGGTGACTATTCATTTGCACCGGCGCCTGGCGCCGATCCGACCTGGGCGCTTGAGTTCAAGCACGTCTGGATCCAGCGCTTCGGCATCAACGTGCACCTGGCCCTCGACGGCCTGTCGCTGCTGATGATCCTGCTGACCGGTCTGCTGGGTATCCTGTCGGTACTCTGCTCGTGGAAAGAGATTCAACGTCACGTCGGTTTCTTCCACCTGAACCTGATGTGGATCCTGGGCGGTGTTGTCGGCGTGTTCCTCGCCCTCGACCTGTTCATGTTCTTCTTCTTCTGGGAAATGATGCTGGTGCCGATGTACTTCCTCATCGCGCTCTGGGGTCACAGTTCTTCGGACGGCAAGAAAACCCGTATCTACGCGGCGACCAAGTTCTTCATCTTCACTCAGGCTTCCGGCCTGATCATGCTGGTGGCGATCCTCGGTCTGGTCCTGGTCAACTACAACAGCACCGGCGTGATCACCTTCAACTACGCCGACCTGTTGAAGACCAAGATGTCGATGACCACCGAGTACATTCTGATGCTCGGCTTCTTCATCGCCTTCGCGGTCAAGCTGCCAGTGGTTCCGTTCCACTCCTGGCTGCCTGACGCTCACGCCCAGGCACCGACTGCAGGTTCCGTCGACCTCGCCGGTATCTTGCTGAAAACCGCGGCCTACGGTCTGCTCCGTTTCGCCCTGCCGCTGTTCCCGAACGCCTCGGCCGAATTCGCGCCGATCGCCATGACCCTCGGTCTGATCGGGATCTTCTACGGTGCGTTCCTGGCGTTCGCGCAAACCGACATCAAGCGCCTGATCGCCTTCTCGTCCGTTTCCCACATGGGCTTCGTACTGATCGGCATCTACTCCGGCAGCCAACTGGCGCTGCAAGGCGCCGTGATCCAGATGCTGGCGCACGGTCTGTCGGCAGCGGCACTGTTTATCCTCAGCGGTCAGCTGTACGAGCGTCTGCACACGCGTGACATGCGTGAGATGGGCGGTCTGTGGTCGCGTATCGCTTACCTGCCGGCGATCAGCCTGTTCTTCGCAGCCGCCTCTCTGGGTCTGCCGGGTACCGGTAACTTCGTCGGCGAGTTCCTGATCCTGATCGGTACCTTCGCCAGTGCTCCATGGATCACCGCGATTGCCACTTCCGGTCTGGTGTTCGGTTCGGTCTACTCGCTGATCATGATCCACCGCGCTTACTTCGGTCCGTCCAAATCGGATTCGATCCTGCACGGCATGGACGGTCGCGAACTGATCATGGTGCTGGGCCTTGCGGTGCTGCTGATTTACCTCGGCGTCTACCCGCAACCGTTCCTCGACACTTCTGCCGCCACGATGCATGGCGTGCAGCAGTGGCTCGGCACCGCCTTCACTCAACTCGCTTCGGCCCGGTAAGAGCGCTATGGAATTCACGATTCAACACTTTATTGCGCTTGCGCCACTGTTGATCACCAGCCTCACCATTATCGTGGTGATGCTGGCAATCGCCTGGCGCCGCAACCACTCGCAGACCTTCCTGATTTCGGTGGCAGGTCTGAACCTGGCCTTGCTGTCGATTCTGCCGGCCCTGAAAGTCGCGCCTCTGGCCGTGACTCCATTGCTGCAGATCGACACCTTTGCCTGCCTGTACATGGCGCTGATCCTGGTCGCCACCCTCGCTTGCGTCACCCTCGCCCACGCTTACCTCGGCGATGGCGGTTCGGGTTACCCGGGCAACCGTGAAGAACTGTACCTGCTGATCCTGATGGCCGCCGCCGGTGGCCTGGTTCTGGTCAGCGCGCAGCACCTGGCCGGGTTGTTCATCGGTCTGGAACTGCTGTCGGTGCCGGTCTACGGTCTGGTGGCCTATGCCTTCTTCAACAAGCGTTCGCTGGAAGCCGGCATCAAGTACATGGTGCTGTCGGCCGCCGGTTCCGCGTTCCTGCTGTTCGGTATGGCGCTGCTGTACGCCGACTCGGGTTCGCTGAGCTTCGTCGGCATCGGTCAGGCACTGGCCGCGACCGGCCTGCCAAGCTCGCTGGCGCAACTGGGCCTGGGCATGATGCTGATCGGTCTGGCGTTCAAGCTGTCGCTGGTACCGTTCCACCTGTGGACGCCGGACGTGTACGAAGGTGCTCCGGCACCGGTGGCCGCGTTCCTCGCCACCGCTTCGAAAGTGGCTGTGTTCGCGGTCATGGTTCGTCTGTTCCAGATCTCCCCTGCTGCAAGCAGTGGCGTTCTGAGCAACGTGCTGACCATCATCGCCATCGCCTCGATCCTGTTCGGTAACCTGCTGGCCCTGACCCAGAGCAACCTCAAGCGTCTGCTCGGTTACTCGTCCATCGCGCACTTCGGCTACCTGCTGATCGCACTGGTGGCGAGCAAGGGTCTGGCGGTGGAAGCCATCGGCGTGTACCTGGTCACCTACGTGATCACCAGCCTCGGCGCCTTCGGCGTGATCACCCTGATGTCCTCGCCGTACAACGGCCGTGACGCAGATGCGCTGTACGAGTACCGCGGCCTGTTCTGGCGCCGTCCGTACCTGACCGCCGTACTGACCGTAATGATGCTGTCCCTGGCCGGTATCCCGCTGACCGCTGGCTTCATCGGCAAGTTCTACATCATCGCTTCCGGTGTCGAGTCGCACCAATGGTGGCTGGTCGGCTCGCTGGTACTGGGCAGCGCCATCGGCGTGTTCTACTACCTGCGCGTGATGGTCACCCTGTACCTGATCGAACCAAACCTGCGCCGCCACGACGCCCAGCTGCACTGGGAACAGAAAGCAGGCGGCGTGATGCTGCTGGCAATCGCCGTGGTCGCGTTCTTCCTCGGCGTCTACCCGCAACCGCTGCTGACCCTGGTTCAGCAATCGGGCCTGGCGGGCTGATCGCTCAGCGATAGCTGGCTACAAACAGAAACGGCACCTTCGGGTGCCGTTTTTGCGTTTGGGGAATTCATTACGAGTGCCCTGCCCCTTCCTGCTTAAACTCCAGAAAGCTCCCGCTGAATTGTCGGTTTCGTCCTACACCCCGTATTCGGCTCTCGGAGCTATCGTGTGTGAGCGGGATAAAGCAGCTTCGCAGGCACATTGAATGCACTGACCGATCGACAGGACACAGGGAAATCATATTGAACATTCACAACATACATACCACTTACGAAAAAATGTATGCATATGAAGAAGAGATAAAAAACAGCATTTCAATAAAAACCCAAATAATATTTACAGCAATATTCGCCCTTGCTTCAGCAACAATCTATCTCGCGCGTTTTCTAGACTTCACGTTCAACCCTAAGATTGCATATGTTATTTCTTTCCTCGCAGCAACAACGTTAATAATTTCAGCAATATCCACATATTTCAATTGCAAAGCTTTTAGCGGCTCTGAATTCAACCGAATGCCATATGCAGAAAAAATCAAGGAATACTACGAAAGCCAAATAGAGTACAACGATGAGCTTGCCAAATATAACGCCCAAGTAGCTCAACACGAACAAATACCCTTAATCAATCCTGCCAAAGAAACCGCTAGATTTATATCAAACACTTACATTAGCTGCTCTACACATAACGCCCTGGTCAACGAAGAGCGATCCCGCTGGGTGTTTAAAGCACTTTCAACTTTTCTGATGGCTTGTATTCCCCTCGCCATAGGCAGCTTGCTATTTGTTCTCTTTGACATGGACACCTCCTCTCCCAGGAAAAATTTTTCAATAAAAGATACATACGTGGGAGATCAAATCGCCGCCTTAAAAACTCAGCTGTTAAATGACTCTAGATCTGACGCGGTAGCAGACCTGAAAAAAAGGACTATAATCCTCGAAAATATAATTCTTCAAAAAGGGGCGGAAAAATTGAGCGAACCCAATAAACCAGCATTGAGCGAACAAAAAGCTCTGCCCCAAGCACCTGTAAAACCGCCTGTTCCACCATCCAGAAAGACGTACGACGATGTTAACGGCGGTCCCAATAGGAATCAGAAATGAAAGCGACCAACGGCCCGTCCAAACCAGTAAATGAGACTAGACCCACACCACCAAAAAAGCCCTCTGCACCAGTGGTACGTCGTGTTGTCAACGAGAGAGTTATCAATAGAAAGGAAATAGCGCTAGATAATAGATGACCATCAATCGAAACCATTCGGTCATGATCTACCACTCAAAAAAACGGCATCTTCGGATGCCGTTTTGTTTTTTGGAGTTTCATTTCAAAAAACTCTGCCCCCTGATGGACGCAACCGAAGATAGCGATCCTTTTATCGTAAATGCCGTCTGCTCTTTAGGAGTTTTCCTGCAAGTCACTGGGCAATGTATGACATTCGAAAGGACCCATTTGCCAGTAAATTCGAAGATCTATTTTCTGGAGGAGATGGCGAACCATGAAGCGAGATTTTTTTTCAGAGTTGATGGACGGCCTCGAGGCGTTAGCCGAGGAACGCAAAGACAAAGTCACCTTGAAAAAACGCGCGCCCAACGGATCGGAACCATGAAGGGCAAACTCACACTTCCCAATGACATCGATACCTCTCTGCCAGAAGACGTGCTGGAAAGCTTCGAACGGTAGAAACGAACATCTGCATACATGGAACGATCAGCCCCGCCCTGTATGTGAGTTTCGACTCCACCCACCTAACGAAATTGTAATTCCCCAATCACCTCCTCGTTATCCGCAGCCTGCAACGATGTCACCCGGCGACTCTCCCGGCGGCCCCTTGTCCGTCGAACAATAAAACCCACGCCGAAACTCGTTCCCGTTCTGCCGAACCCTAGGAGTGATTGATGGTTAACAACACAAAAATGTCGATGGCCGCTCTGGCAGTGGTTGTCGGCGCCGGGCCGTCCACGGTGTTTGCAGAAGAAAAACCCGAAGGATTTATCGAAGGCAGCAGCCTGACGGTGCTCAACCGTAACCTCTATTTCAACCGTGACCACCGCAACGGCCAGTCCAGTCCCACGGGCAATGGTTATTCCGAAGCCTGGGCCCACGGCATCATCGGCAAGTTCGAATCCGGTTTCACCCAGGGCACCGTCGGGGTCGGGGTGGATGCGTTTGCGATGATCGGTCTGAAACTAGACACCGGCGACGGCCGTAACGGTGGCCGCAGTTCGTTCGATGTATTGCCGGTCAACAGCGACGGTGAAGCGCGGGACGAATACACCAAGGTCGGTGGCGCCGCCAAAGTGCGGGCCTTCGATACGGTGGTGAAAGTCGGTGATGTGTTCCCGGCCAACCCGGTGGTCGCGGCGGGCGATTCACGATTGTTGCCGGAAAGCTTTCGCGGTGTGACGGCGACCAACACCAGCATCGAAGGTCTGTCGATCCAGGGCGGCCGGTTGCATGCGATGAGCCAACCGGTGTCCAGCGACCTGCGCGAGAACTTCGCGACCTTCTATGCCGGCCCGGTCAATTCGCCGTGGATCGCTTACGGCGGCGGCGATTACGCGCTGAACAAAAACCTGAGTTTCAGCCTGTACTCCAGTCGCCTCAAAGATGCCTGGAACCAGTACTACGCCGGCACCGCGTGGACGTATCCGCTATCGGATGACCTGTCGCTGTTCGGCGGCCTGAATTACTACAAGGCGGTCGACGAGGGCAAACAGTTGCTCGGCCAGTTCGACAACAACATCTGGAGCGGCCGCGTCGGCGTGAAACTCGGCGCCCACTCCGTCGCCCTCTCCCACCAGCGCAACAACGGCAACGACGACTTCGACTACCTGCGCCAGTCCGACTCGATCTTCCTCGACAACTCGATCCAGTACAGCGACTTCAACTCGCCGAAGGAGCGTTCGTGGATGGTGCGCTACGACCTCGACATGACCGCCTATGGCGTACCGGGCCTGTCGTTCATGACCCGTTATGCACGCGGCACCGACGCCGATTACTCCAACGCCAACGCCGTGTACATGCGCCGCGATGCCGACGGCAATCCGCTGACCGACCAGAAGCGCTGGGAGCGTGACATCGAAGTCAAATACGTGGTGCAAAGCGGTTCTATGAAAGACCTGTCGCTGCGTCTGCGCCAGGCCACTACCCGCGCCACCGCATTCGAATCGGATCTGGATGAAGTGCGGGTGATCATCGAATACCCGCTGGCGATTCTCTGAGTTTCACGAGCAATGCCCATTCACCTTTAGAAGCTCCTTGCTCCTTTGGTAAGAGGTGAATTTTTGGCGTCCTTCGGGGCGCCTTTTTTATGCGCGAAAAAAAGCCCGACTCATTGAACATGAACCGGGCGCGTCAGCCGGGATTAACGTCAGCCACCCTGCTGACGACAATTCCCCATTACGTTGTAAGTGACCGTATTGAGCTGCCCTTTGGAGTCCTCGTAAGTCATCGCAGCCGGCACAACAGCGCATTCATTCTTTGGCCGGACAACGCTCACCACCTTCTTCACATCCAGCTTCATTCCGTACTCGTATTCCTTGACCACCGGCGCCGCTTTGCCCTGACTGGCCGCGTACTGCTCCATGGCTTTGGTGTTGGCACTGAGCGCCCGGTCGAACGTTCTGTCGCCACCGCCTTCGGCCAACGCATTCAAGGACATTGCCATGACAGCGGTGAACGCCAACAGCTTTAGAGTTTTCATATTCGTTTACCTCAAAACACGACTCATAAAAAAGCCCACCATCGATGCGCGATGACGGGCTCATTCACTGGCAGCACGCTTACAGGTCTTGGGTCTTGTCGTCCTTCTTGTCGTTCACGACGACCGGATCACGGGCCTTTTCCTTCGCAGCAAACACCTCCATCGAGCGGTCATTGGCGGCCATCATTCGGTCGAAAGTGCGGTCACCGCCACCTTCGGCCAACACCAGGGAAGACATCATCAGAGCCACGGCAAACGCGCCAATCTGTGCAAGTTTCATCATTGATTCCTCATTCAAGTCACTGACGGGATCAAGGTAACAATCCGAACCTTTCGTGACGGTGGCGCCGAAATTACATATCCGTTATGTAGAGAGGCCCGCATTGGCGGGCCTGTTGTTGAGGCAAAAAGTGGCTAGGCAGCCGTGGGCGATTCCTCGTCCCGACGATGCGCCAGCTGATACAACGCCGGCAGGATCAGCAACGTGAGAATGGTCGAGGACAGGATCCCGCCAATCACCACCGTCGCCAGCGGTCGCTGCACCTCGGCCCCGGTGCCGGTCGCCAGGGCCATCGGAATGAAGCCCAGGGACGCCACCAGCGCCGTCATCAGCACCGGACGCAATCGCGTCAGTGCGCCTTCGTGAATCGCCTCGGAGAGCGAACGCCCCTCCTCCCGCAAGTTGCGAATGAACGCGATCATCACCAGCCCGTTGAGCACCGCCACGCCAGACAGCGCGATAAAACCGACACCCGCCGAGATCGACAGCGGAATGTCCCGCAGCCACAACGCCATGACCCCGCCGGTCAGCGCAAACGGAATCCCGGTGAACACCAGCAAGCCGTCCTTGAGGTTGTTGAACATCATGAACAGCAACCCGAATACCAACAGCAACGCCACCGGCACCACGATCTGCAAGCGCTTGGCCGCCGATTGCAGTTGCTCGAACTGCCCGCCCCAAGTGGTCCAGTAACCCGCCGGCACCTGCACGTCGCGCTCGATCGCTTCGCCCGCCTCGGCGACGAAAGAACCGATGTCACGCCCACGCACGTTGGCGCTGACGATCACCAGGCGTTTGCCATTCTCGCGGCTGACCTGATTCGGCCCCAGCACCAGATCGAGGCTGGCAACGTCCTTCAGCGCAATGAAACCGATCTGGCTGGAAGCATCACCACCCGCCGCCGGCACCGGAATCAGCAGCGCCGACAGCCCGTCGATGTCCTTGCGCATGGCGTCGGACAAACGCACCACCATGTCGAATCGACGGTCACCTTCATACAGCGTGCCGGCCTTCTGCCCACCCACAGCCACTGCGATAGTGTCCTGCACATCGCCGACGTTGAGCCCGTAACGCGCAGCCTTGTCGCGGTCGATGTTGATGGTCAGCACCGGCAGACCGGTGGTTTGCTCGACCTTGACCTCGGACGCGCCGTTGACCTTCTGCATCGCGGCGGCAATCTTCGCCGCCGTGGCGTTGAGCACGTCCATCTCATCACCGAACACCTTGACCGCCACGTCGCTGCGCACGCCGGAGATCAGTTCGTTGAAGCGCAACTGGATCGGCTGCGACAGTTCATAGTTGCTGCCCGGCAGCGTTGCCGCGGCTTGCTGCAGTTCGGCCATCAGGGTTTCCCGGGATTTACCCGGATCCGGCCATTGCTCTTTCGGTTTGAGCATCACGTAGCTGTCGGAGATGTTCGGCGGCATCGGGTCGGAAGCGATTTCCGCAGTGCCAGTGCGGGCGAATACACGCTCGACTTCCGGCACCTTATTGAGGATCAAGGTTTCAAGCCGCTGCTGCATGTCCACCGATTGCGTCAGGCTGGTGCCCGGCACGCGCAACGCCTGCAAGGCAAAATCGCCTTCGCTGAGACTCGGCACAAACTCGCTGCCCATGCGGCTGGTGACCACGCCACTGAGCACGATCACTCCCAACGCCACACCGACCGCCATCGTCCGATGGGACATGACCCAGTCCAGCGCCGGCGCATAAACGCGACGGGCGCCGCGCATCACCACGCCCTCTTCTTCCTTGACCTTGCCGGTCACGAACAGCGCAATTGCCGCCGGCACAAAGGTCACGGACAAGAGCATGGCGCCGAGCAACGCGATGACCACGGTGAACGCCATCGGGTGAAACATTTTTCCCTCGACGCCGCTCAGGGCGAAGATCGGCAGGTACACCACCATGATGATCAGTTGGCCGAAAATCAGCGGTCGCCGCGCCTCTTTTGCCGCCGCGAACACTTCATGGAAACGCTCGGATCGTGTCAGCAACCGCCCATGATGCTGCTGCGCATGGGCCAGCCGTCGCAGGGTGTTTTCGACGATCACTACCGCACCGTCGACGATAATGCCGAAGTCCAGCGCGCCGAGGCTCATCAGGTTGGCGCTGACCTTGTTGCTGAACATGCCGGTGAAGGTGAACAGCATCGACAGCGGAATCACCATCGCGGTGATCAGCGCCGCGCGGATATTACCGAGGAACAGGAACAGGATCGCGATCACCAGAATCGCGCCTTCGACGAGGTTCTTCTTTACCGTGGCGATGGCCTTGTCGACCAGATGCGTGCGGTCATACACCGGCACCGCGATCACGCCAGCGGGCAACGACTTGTTGATCTGTTCGAGCTTCGTGGCGACGGCCTGGGAGACCGTGCGACTGTTTTCACCGATCAGCATGAACACCGTACCCAGCACCACTTCCCGGCCATTTTCCGTGGCGGCGCCGCTGCGCAGTTCGCGGCCGATGTCCACGGTGGCGACGTTCTTGATCCGGATCGGCGTGCCGTCGACGTTGGCCATGACGATGTTGGCGATGTCCTCGGTGCTCGCCACTTGCCCCGGCGCGCGAATCAGCAATTGCTCGCCGCTGCGCTCGATGTACCCGGCGCCGACGTTGGCGTTGTTGCGCTCCAGCGCCGTCACCAGATCGGTGAGGGTCAGTTTGTAGGCCGCGAGTTTTTTCGGATCGGGCGCTATCTGATATTCCTTGGCAAAGCCGCCGATGGTGTTGATCTCGGCCACGCCGGGGACGTTGCGCAGTTGCGGCTTGATGATCCAGTCCTGAATCACCCGCAGATCGGTTGGCGTATAGGGCGTGCCGTCCTCTTTCAGCGCGCCCTCCCTGGTCTCGACCGTCCACAAAAAGATCTCGCCGAGCCCGGTGGAAATCGGCCCCATCACCGCTTCCACGCCTTCGGGCAACTGCTCCTTGGCGGACTGCAACCGCTCGTTGACCAATTGCCGGGCAAAGAACAGGTCGGTGCCGTCCCTGAAGATCACCGTGACCTGGGACAACCCCGAACGCGACAGCGAGCGGGTCTGCTCCAGCGCCGGCAGGCCGGCCATCGCGGTTTCAATCGGAAAGGTGATGCGCTGCTCGGTTTCCAGCGGCGAAAACCCGGCCGCGCCGGTGTTGATCTGCACCTGGACGTTGGTGATATCGGGCACGGCGTCGATCGGCAGTTTCTGATAACTGGCGATGCCGAGGCCGGCCATGAGCAGAACGGCGAGCAGCACGATGATGCGCTGCTCGATGGCAAACTGGATCAGGCGTTCGAACATGGGAGTCTTCCGCGATTAATGACTGTGCTCGGCCGAGGCTTTGCCCAGCTCCGATTTGAGGACGAAGCTGCCAGCGCTCGCGACTTGCACGCCAGGCTCCAGTCCGGCGACGACTTCCACCTGACCCGCCGCGCGACTGCCCAACTCCACCGCTTGCGCCTTGAAGCCGTCGTCGGTGCGCACGAACACCGTGGGTTTGTCCTCGACGGTCTGGATCGCGGTTTCCGGCACGGCGACCTTGGCCTGGCGGCTGTCGGTGGCGACCAGCGCGGTGACAAACAGGCCCGGGCGCCATGAGCCTTGCGGGTTCTCCAACGTCACGCGCACGGTCGCGGTGCGGGTCTGTTCGCCGAGCAGGCTGCCGACGTAAGCCACGGTGCCGCTGACTTCAGCGTTCAATTCAGCAGCGCTGACGGTGACGGGTTTGCCCACTTGCACCTTGTTCAAGTCCTTCGGCGAAACGCCAAACGTGACCCACACCCGCGACAAATCCGAGAGTGTGAACGCCGCCGTAGTCTCATCGACCACCTCCCCGGGCGTCAGGTGTTTTTCCACCACCACACCGTCAAAAGGCGCGCGCAGTTCATAGCGATTGCCACCGGTGGCGACCACGCTGCCACTGAGCACGCTGATCTTTTGCCGGGCATTGCCCACAGCAATCTCGGCTTCTTCCAGAGCTTGGCGCGCCTGAAGGAAATCCTGTTCGGCGGAGATCTTGTCCTGCCACAGTGTCTTCTCGCGTTCGAACGTCGTGCGCGCCAATGCCAATCGACGTTGCGCGGCTGCCTGCTCGCTGCGCTGATCGGAAATCTGCTGACTGGCGATCACCGCCAGCAACTGGCCCTTCTTCACCGACTGCCCGAGATTGACCGACACCGACTCGACCACGCCCGGCACACGCGGCACCACATGCGCGGTGCGGTCTTCGTCGAAGCGCACTTCGCCGGGGAACGACAGACCGAGGCTGAAGTTCTGCGCCTGGGCAGCGGCCAGTTGAATCCCCGCCGCCGCGATCTGCTCGGCAGTCAATTCGATGTGCCCTTCTTCGTCGTGCCCGTCGTCAGCGGCGGCGCCTTCTTCGGCGTGATCGGCGTGTTCCGCCGCTTCATCGGCATGCGCATCGATGGACGCATTGCCGCCCCACATCGAGCCGATGCCAATGCCCAGCGCCAAGGTCGCCGCAGCGACCACGATCAGTTTTTTATCCATGGAAACTCCTCTGCGCCAAACCATCGCGCAGTGATCAGAAAGTTGAAATTCAAGGGTTGGCGCTGAGATCGCCGAAGATGCGTTCGATGCGGACCCGGGCGTCGGTTGCCTCGCTCACCGCCTGGATGTATTGGCTGCGAGCGGCGATCAATGTGCGTTGGGCGTCGAGCACGTCGAGGAAGCCGAACTTGCCCATTTCGAAACCGCGAGTGGCGCTGTCCACCGCACTTTGCGCGGCGGGCAGGATGGTCCGGTCGAACGCCTGGATTTCGCCATTGGCGGTCTGCCATTGCGCCAGCGTGGTCTGGATTTCCGTGCGCAAGCGCAGTTCGGTGGCGTTGCGCAGGTCCCACGCCTGATCGGTACGCCGCGCCGCCGCCAGCACGTTGCCCTGATTGCGGTTGAACAGCGGAATCGGCATCGACAGCCCCACCACATTGACCCGCTCGCGCTCGATTTCGCTGTACTGGCTGCCGATGCTGACGGTGAGATCGGGAATCCGCTGGGACTTTTCCAGCCCCAGCGACGCCTCGCGCTGGTCGATCTGCAACCTGGCCAGGCGCAGCTCCGCCGTCTCGTTCAGGCGCTCAAGCAAACGGGTGGGCGGCGGCACGCTGGACAGGGTTTGAGCAGTGGCTTGCACCGTGGTCGAAGTCGGCAACGGTGCGCCCATGACCTGGGCCAATTGCTGGTACGCATTGGCCTGATCGCGCTCGGCGCGGCTCAATTCCAGACGCACTTCCGAAAGCTGCACTTGCGCCCGTGTGCCTTCCACCGGGGACGACTTGCCCGCCTCGATCCGCCCCTGCGCCACACGCAAACCGTGCTCGGCGAGCTGCAGCGACTGCCGGGCCAGTTGTAAACGTTGCTGCGCGGTCTGTGCGCCGTTGAACGCTTGAAGCACGTCGGCGCGCAGTACGTTGCGCTTGCGCTCCAGTTCAATGCCGGCGGCATCCTGCGCACGGCTCGCCACATCGATCCGCGCGCCACGCTTACCGCCCAGTTCGATCGGCTGGCTGAGCATCACCGTGGTGGTACGCGATTCGCGCCGGGTGTCTTCGGCCTCCCACGACACCTCGGGGTTGGGGATCAGCCCGGCCTGTTTGCGGTCGCCTTCGGCAATGCCGATTTCCCATTGCGCGGCGGCCAGCTCCGGGTTGCCGGCGAACGCGGTTTGCAGCGCCTGATCCAGCGTCAAAGTCGATGCACTGGCAAGGCTGGTACAGGCCAGCAACAAGAGGCCGCTGGCGGTTTTTTTCAGGCGTGATCGCGCCGTCAGTTCAATTAAACCGGGCAATGGAAGTCTTCCTTCAATCAAGAATCGTTGATGACGCCACGGTAGGGTTTTGAACTTATCGACAAGGTGACGTGAACATTACAAATCCGTTATCCACGGTTTATCCAAGTTGTTTTGCTCTAGGATTCGAAGTTCGAATGAGTTTGTTGCAATAGATAGAAACAAATGCGCGTTAGTTATCCGCCGAACAGCACTTGCCGAAATGGAAGTCATGAAAAACCAACTATTTCGCTGCGACAGGCTGTCGCGGATGGCCGATTTAAAGGCCTCAGGCGTTGACTCTGTAGCCACTACAGCCTTTACCGTTCACGCCACTCAGTTCCAAAGCCCGTCAGGAAGCCCCTGTAAAAACTGCAACTTCCAGACTCACTTGTTTAAATACCCATTCATTTAAAGTGGTGAAACATCATGCGAATCCTTGTCGTCGAGGACGAGCTCAAAGCTGCCGAATACTTGCATCAGGGCCTGACCGAAAGTGGTTATATCGTTGATCACGCCGTCAATGGCGCGGATGGTTTACACCTGGCGCAACAACAGGTCTATGACCTGATCATTCTCGATGTGAACCTGCCGGAACTCGACGGCTGGAGCGTGCTGGAACAACTGCGTCGCACCCACTCCACCCGGGTGATGATGCTCACCGCACGCGGGCGGCTGGCGGACAAGATCCGTGGCCTGGATCTGGGCGCCGATGATTATCTGGTCAAGCCGTTCGAGTTTCCGGAGTTGCTGGCGCGGGTACGCACCTTGATGCGTCGCAGTGAAAACATCCCGGTGCCGCAGGTGCTCAAGGTCGCCGATCTGGAACTTGATCCGGGCCGTCACCGGGCCTTTCGTGGCTCGCAGCGCATCGACCTGACCACCAAGGAGTTCGCCCTGCTGCACCTGCTGATGCGTCAGTCCGGCGAAGTACTGACCCGTACCCAGATCATCTCGCTGGTGTGGGACATGAATTTCGACTGCGACACCAACGTGGTCGAAGTCTCGATCCGCCGCTTGCGGGCGAAGATCGACGACCCGTTCGACAGCAAACTGATTCACACCCTGCGCGGCGTCGGCTATGTGCTGGAGGCACGGGAATGAAGCCGGCCAGCCTGTCGCTGCGTCTGGGTCTGACGGTCAGCATTCTGGGCGCACTGCTGGTGGTGTTCCTGGCGCTCCTCGCCTATTTCGCCCTGACCCATGAGCTGAACGCGCTATCGCGCGACAGCCTGGAAAAGAAGATGGAACAGGTCGAGCACAGCCTGACGCTGTACTTCGACACCAGCGAGATCAGTGCCAAGCCGCACATCCTGCTCGATCAGGTCATGGGGCACGACAACCTGACCCTGACCATTTACGACCTGAACAACCTGCGCACCCCGCTGCTCAAGTCCGGCTCGGGCCTGACCGATCCACGGGTCGAGTTGAAGGCAGTTCGGGCGACCACCGATCAGTTGACTCACACCGACAGCGCCGATGCCGAAGGCGCGAAATTTCTCACCGTCTCCAAGCTGATTCGTCTCAAGGACGGCAGCAATGTACCGGTGCTGCTGTCGATGGATAACGCCCACGATCAGGCTCTGCTCAGCGCTTATTTGCGCTCGACGCTGATGGCCTTGCCGTTGTTGCTGGTGTTCATCGGCTTGACGGCTTGGGGCGCCGTGCAGCGAGGGCTGGCACCGTTGCGCGAGTTTCGCAAAGTGGCGGCGCGCGTGACGACGCAGGATCTCGATCATCGCCTGTCGGTGCTGAACATGCCCCAGGAACTCAGCGAACTGGCGCAGGGCATCAACGTCATGCTCGATCGACTGGACAGCGGCGTGCAGCAGTTGTCGCAGTTCTCCGATGATCTGGCCCACGAGCTGCGCACGCCGATCAACAACCTGATGGGAAAGGCTCAGGTCACGCTGTCGCGGGAGCGCTCGGTCGAGGAATACACCAATGTTCTGGTGTCCTGCACCGAAGAGCTGGAGCGGGTCGCGCGGATTGTCTCGGACATGCTGTTTCTGGCCCAGGCCAGCCAGCCTGCGGCGCACGCCTCGTTCGAGCCGATTGCGCTGGAGCAAGAGGCGGTCAAAGTGGCGGATCTGTTTTTCCTGACTGCGCAGGACAAACAGATCGACCTGAAGGTTATCGGCAGCGCTCAGGTATCGGGGGACCGGTTGATGATTCAGCGAGCGATTTCCAATCTGCTGTCCAATGCCCTGCGCCACTGCCCGTCCGGCAAGACCGTTTCGCTGTTCATCGAACAGGCGCCGAACGAGGTGTCGCTGCGAGTCAGCAATCCCGGCGCAGGCATCGAGGCGCAACACCTGCCGTATCTGTTCGACCGTTTTTACCGGGTCGACAGCAGCCGCACCCGTTCACAGGGCAGCACCGGTCTGGGGCTGGCCATCGTGCACTCGATCATGACCCTGCATCAGGGCAGCGCGCAGGTTCAAAGCCGTCCGGGGGCAATGACGGTGTTCAGTCTGGTGTTTCCCGTGATGCATCGGGAACGGCACTGAACCTTCAAGCCGATTTGTGCGGTGTTTTCTCAAACCTCGTAGGAAAAATCACCGCACAAGTGCTGCATCCATCCCCGTAAATCCTTCAGTACGAATTTGCGCCACCACCGCGCTGAAACGTCTGACAGCGACAGACGACGGAACGCCTCAAACCGCTGATTCCTTTCGTGTGGTTCGCCCGTTGCCACGCAGTGCTCCCTCGCAGAAACACGTCCGCCCGGCGTCAATTCACGTTTTATCAGTACGTATTTCGACACCGCTGAAACCCGCGACTGGAAACGTCTGGACATTTTTGACCCCGCCCTCACGGCCCTTCTAGATTCGGCTCGTGCTTGCAACAGCACTCCCAAACAACAACCAAGGAGCAACATCATGGGCTACATGGGCAGCTTGAACGCAAACCCTATCGATGAACTGGAAGAGCAGGAAGCACCCTCGCCAGAGCAGATCGAAGCGCTGCAACTGACCGAGGAAGAACAGGCGGAACTCAACGCCGAGTGACAGAACCCGCGGGGGCCTTGCGCCCTCGCGGGCTTTCCAGGAAGGGCATCATGGACAAGACAACGTTGGCCGAGCGTGAGCTCACGGCCGATCAGGCAGAACGGCGTATTCATACCGAACTTTCACGCCTGGGCCTCACACCGCACACCCGCACCCTCGGCAGCAAAGTGGTTGCCGTTCAGGCGAGTCTGCAGGGCAGCGACAACCGTCATGCCCGTGGCTCCGGCAAGGGCTATGCGGATCAGGCGCACCTGGGCGCGCTCTATGAAGCGCTCGAGCACTATTGGACGGATGAGTTCTGTACCTACGATGTTCACCACGAGACGGAAGGCTATTTCAAAGACACGCCGGTGTTTGCCGATGACTCGCTTCTGCACAGGCTCACCTGCCAGCAAAACGTGCACATCACCTGCCGGACCTATGTCTGTCCGCCGTGGCATGACCGGTTTTCCTATCCGGTGGTGCTGACTTCGCCGAACGGTTCACGTTTGCCGTCGCTACCGGGCACGGCGGACTACCGCGCCGTGCGGCGTTACGCCAGCAACAGCGGCACCGCGATTGGCGCCACTTACCACGAAGCGATGCTGCACGCCGCCAACGAATGCATCGAGCGCGACGCCGTGTCGTTGTTTCTGCTCGATCATTTTTATTACCAGAACCATCCACCACTGCGACGGGTGGCGCGCCTCACTGAAAGCGACGAACTCGGTCGTCTATGGGCCGATGCCGAACAGGAAATCGACGGCGAAATCGTGCTGGTGGATATCAGCACCGAGTTCATGACCCGGACTTTTCTGGCCTTCACCACCAAGCCGGGCGCTCACCCACAAGTATTCGGCAGCGGCAGTTCCCTCGACCCGCGCCACGCGGCGTGGCGGGCGCTCACTGAACTGGTGCAATTGCAACTGAGTGCCGCCGAACCCGAATACCACCAGACGCTGACCAATGCGCTGCGCAACCTGCAGCCCTTCCCGCGCCTGCTGCGCTGTGCGCAGTTCGATCCGCAGACGCTGCTGCATCGCTGCGTTCAACACGAGGTGAGACTGCCGGACTCCGCCAAAGACCTGTCGGTGGACAATCAACTGCACTTGCTGACTCAAGACCTGCGGATTCATGGCCGTACTCTCGGTGCCGCCGTCCTGCAGCGAACCGAGCTCGGCACCACCCTGCTCAATGTGGTGATCCCCGGACTGGAACGCTTCTTCGTGGTTTCCAGCGGCAACGTCGTCATTCCGCAAGCCCGGGGCCGTACTTTGGAGAGGCCAGCCCCATGAACCGATTCGATCACAACCGGGAACTGACCTTGGCCAGATCCATACGGCGTCACCTCAACGAGAACGGCGCTGTTGGCCACTACCTCGAACCGCGAGGCAGCGGACTGCATCACGTTTTTTTCCTGCGGGTGAACGATGAGCTCTGGGTCGGCCGCAAGCTCCTGCAACGTGACCGTCATTTCCAATGGCAGGCTGGCAGTGCGCTCAAACCCGGCATGTTGTTTGGCCCGCATCTCCATTCATTGTGGGGTGATGACGGGTTGTCGATCGGCTATCGGACGGTCTCCCCCGCAGACAAAGCGCAGTTCTTCGAGCACGCCTTGCATCAGGCTGACAGCGAGATCCTGTTTCCCTTTCCACTGTTGGATGAGACAGGCCGGGAAGCGGTCTGCCCGGCAGACTTCTGGCAATGCAACGAATCACTGGCCGAACAGCTGAACACTGACGAACAGCACTTGCGCGAATATTGCGCCGGGCTGCTCCAGGCCATCACTGAAAAAGGCGCACTGATTTACGATCCGGCCTGTTCGACCGGCGCGTTCATTGCCCATCTCGCCCGCGCCCTGCCCGACTGTCTGTGTCTGGGCAGTGACCGTTCGGCCTCGATGATCGAACACGCCAGGCAATGCCACGGCGGAACATCCGTCGAGTTCGACGTGCTGGAGGCGAGTGAAGCCTTCGATACCGGCATCTGCTGCGATGTCTTGATCCTGCGGTTCCTCAACGCCGAAGTCTTGACCCGCCGCGAGGCCCAAACCGCATTCGAATCGCTGATCCGTTGCGTCAAACCTGGCGGCTCGATCCTCGTCTTCGGTCATACCCCGGTGCTGATCCCGGTCACCTGGCTTGCCTCCCTCCACCACCTGAAACTTGAATCCAGCGTCGCGGCGCGGCCTGGGCAGGTCGAGCTGTTCCAGTTCTATCGTCTGACGGTTCCGGCACCATGAGCTTTTCCCTGCACAGCCGAGGTTTTTACCCGACCGGCGACGGCCATCAACTCTACTGGGAACGCCATGGTGTTCCGGGACACGAACCGGTGTTTTTCCTCCATGGCGGCCCCGGCGGACGTATCAGCCGCCACCATCTGCAGTTCTTCGAACCGGGCCGGTTCGACATCATCCTGTTTGACCAACGGGGTTGCGGACGCTCGACGCCTTACGGCGAGCTGCAGGACAACACTACCGGGCTATGTGTCGAAGACATCGATGCCCTGCGCCAGCATTTCGGATTCGAAAAAATCAGCGTGCTCGGCGTGTCATGGGGCAGCTGGCTGGCAATTCAGTACCAGCAGCGTTACCCGCAGCACCTGCTGAAAACCACGTTGGTCTCTGTATTCGTGCCGTTTGCCGACAATGTCCGGGCCTACGATCAGGCGCTCAATGACGGGCTGGCGCAATCGCCAGAATCATCGCCCGGCCAACGCGCCAGGGACATCTACCGGATACTCGGCGAAGGCCGCCCATCGCAGCAACACCGCGCCGCCATCGAATGGTTGAACGCTGTTCTACGTCGCACAGGGCAGACGATTTGCCCCGACACACTGGAGCGCTTCGTCGATCAGGAAGCGGTGCTCGCGATTCGTCTGGAACTGCATTACCACCTGCAGAACTACTGTTTCACGCCAAAGGATGAAGACCTGACCCTCGACGACAACACCCTGCTGATCCAAGGCATCCGCGACACCTATGGCATGGCCAGCGTGCGCTGGCTCAGGCAACGCATGAACATCCACTGCCGGCTGCTGCACGCCGGGCACAATGCCTTTGAAAACGCACTCCTCAAAGCGGTGCGTCGGGCGGTGAAACGTGAAATCGAGGGCTAAAAAAAACGGCACCCGAAGGTGCCGTTCCGTCCCGCAAAAGCGCTTACTTGCGCGCCGCCTCCCACGATTTGAGCAGTTCGTTGTAGCTCACGGTTTCGCCTTTCGGTTTCTCGTTGGCCAGTTTCGGTTTTGGTGCGCCCGGCTGGTCGAACCAGTACTGTGCGTCGCGCTCGGGGTTCATTTTCGGTGCGCACACCGCTTGGGCCTTGGAGCGTTCCAGACGGGTCATGATCGCGTCCTGATCCTTGGCCAGACCGTCGAGGGCCTGTTGCGGGGTTTTCTCGCCGCTGGCGGCTTCGGCGATGTGGCTCCACCACAGTTGTGCCAGGCGTGGATAGTCCGGCACGTTGGTGCCGGTCGGCGTCCATTGCACGCGGGCCGGGCTGCGGTAGAACTCGACCAGACCACCGAGTTTCGGCGCCAGGTCGGTCATCGCTTGCGAGTTGATGTCCGACTCGCGAATCGGCGTCAGGCCGACGATGGTTTTCTTCAGCGACACGGTTTTCGAGGTCACGAACTGCGCATACAGCCAGGCCGCGAGTTTCTGTTTCTCAGGCGTGGATTTCATGAAGGTCCACGAGCCCACGTCCTGATAACCGAGCTTCATCCCCTCTTCCCAGTACGGCCCGCGCGGCGACGGCGCCATGCGCCATTTCGGCGTGCCATCGGCGTTGACCACCGGCAGGCCCGGTTTGGTCATGTCGGCGGTGAAGGCGGTGTACCAGAAGATCTGCTGGGCAATGTTGCCCTGGGACGGCACCGGGCCGGATTCGGAGAAGGTCATGCCCGCCGCTTCCGGTGGCGCGTACTTCTTCAGCCAGTCGACGTATTTGGTGGTGGCGAACACCGCCGCCGGGCCGTTGGTGTCGCCGCCGCGGGTCACGCTGGAACCGACCGGGTGGCAATCCTCGACGCGAATCCCCCACTCGTCCACCGGCAAACCATTAGGAATGCCCTTGTCGCCGCCACCGGCCATGGAGAACCAGGCATCGGTGAAACGCCAGCCCAGCGACGGGTCTTTCTTGCCGTAGTCCATGTGCCCGTAGATGCGTTTGCCGTCGATTTCCTTGACGTCTTCGCCGAAGAATTTGGCGATGTCTTCGTAGGCCGACCAGTTCACCGGCACGCCCAGTTCATAGCCATACTTTTCCTTGAACTTGGCTTTCAGGTCGGCGCGTTCGAACCAGTCGGCGCGGAACCAGTACAGGTTGGCGAACTGCTGGTCGGGCAACTGATAGATCTTGCCGTCCGGCGCAGTGGTGAAGGAGATGCCGATGAAGTCCTTGATGTCGAGGGTCGGCGAGGTGAAGTTCTTGCCTTCGTTGGCCATCAGGTCGGTGATCGATTCGGTTTTGCCGTAGCGAAAGTGCGTACCGATCAGGTCCGAGTCGTTGACCCAGCCGTCGTAGATGTTCTTGTCCGACTGCATCACGGTCTGCATTTTTTCCACGACGTCGCCTTCCTGCAGCAGGTCGTGGGTCAGCTTGATGCCGGTGATTTCGCTGAAGGCCTTGGCCAGCACCTTGGATTCATACTCGTGGGTGGTCAGGGTTTCCGAGACGACCTTGATGTCCATCCCGCGAAACGGCTCGGCCGCCTTGATGAACCACTTCAGTTCTTCCAGTTGCTGCTCGGCCGTCAGGGTCGACGGCTTGAACTCGCTGCCGATCCATTTTTTTGCGGCATCTTCGTAGGCGTCGGCCCAGGCGGACGCGCTCAAACCGCTGAGTGCCAGCATGGCTGCCAATGAAATGCTATGTCGCAGCTTATTTTTCTTATCGAACATAGAGACCTCCTGTTAGGTTTTCGGAGCAAGATTGCCGAGCGATTCGACTAGCCCCAACGCATCACAGCCAACAGCCACACCAGGGACAACGCGGACGCTACCCAGATGCTCCAGTCGGTCACGCCGATTACCAGCAGATGCAGGTAGGCGCTGCCGAGAAGACCGATGAACAAGCGATCGCCACGGGTGGTGGCAATCGGCAGAAACCCTCGCCGCAAGATGCTCGGCGAGCGCAATTCCCAGGTGGTCATGCCCACCAGGATCAACCCGATCACGATGAAAAACGCCGCCGTCGGGACGGTCCAGCTCATCCATTCCATCATCAGTTCCTCAGACCCGGCCCAAGGCAAAGCCCTTGGCCACGTGGTTGCGAACGAACCAGATCACCAGCATGCCGGGGAGAATAGTCAACACCCCCGCCGCCGCCAGTACGCCCCAGTCAATGCCGGACGCCGACACCGTGCGCGTCATCACCGCCGCGATCGGTTTGGCGTTCACCGAGGTCAGCGTGCGTGCCAGCAGCAGTTCGACCCAGGAAAACATGAAACAGAAAAACGCCGTCACACCGATGCCGGAGCCGATCAGCGGAATGAAGATCTTCACGAAAAACTTGGGAAAACTGTATCCGTCGATGTAGGCGGTTTCGTCGATTTCCTTCGGCACCCCGGACATGAACCCTTCGAGAATCCACACCGCCAGCGGCACGTTGAACAGGCAGTGCGCCAGCGCCACGGCAATGTGGGTATCGAACAGGCCGATCGATGAATACAGCTGGAAGAACGGCAGCAGGAATACCGCCGGTGGCGCCATGCGGTTGGTCAGCAACCAGAAGAACAGGTGCTTGTCGCCGAGAAAGCGGTAGCGCGAAAACGCGTAGGCCGCTGGCAGTGCCACGGTCAGAGAAATGATCGTGTTCAGGCTGACGTAGTACAGCGAGTTGATATAGCCGGTGTACCAGCTCGGGTCGGTGAAGATCACCATGTAGTTCGCCAGCGTGAAATCCTGTGGGAAAAGGGTCAGTCCGCCGAGGATTTCGGTGTTGCTCTTGAACGACATGTTCAGCAGCCAGTAGATCGGCACCAGCAGGAACAGGATGTAGAGCAGCAGTGGAATCAGCTTTCTTTTGCTCATGGCCGGGCCTCAGCGGTTGGCATCGTTGTGGGTCATGGCGGTGTAGAACAGCCAGGACACCAGCAGGATGATCAGGAAGTACACCAGCGAGAATGCCGCCGCCGGCCCCAGGTCGAATTGGCCTACGGCCATCTGGGTCAGGGTCTGACTCAGGAAGGTAGTCGAGTTGCCCGGCCCGCCACCGGTGAGCACGAACGGCTCGGTGTAGATCATGAAGCTGTCCATGAAGCGCAGCATCACCGCGATCAGCAGCACGCTCTTCAACTTGGGCAACTGAATGTGCCGGAACACGGCCCAGGCCGAAGCCCGGTCGATGCGTGCGGCCTGGTAATACACATCGGGAATCGCCCGCAACCCGGAGAAACACAACAGCGCCACCAGCGAAGTCCAGTGCCAGACGTCCATCACCAACACGGTGACCCAGGCGTCCATGGTGTTCGCCGCGTAGTTGTAACTGATGCCCATGGCGTTGAGGCTCGACCCCAGCAGGCCGATGTCGGCGCGGCCGAAAATCTGCCAGATGGTGCCGACCACGTTCCATGGAATCAGCAGCGGGATCGCCAGCACGATCAGCACCACCGACGACCAGCGCCCCTTGGTCGGCATGGTCAGCGCGATGGCGATGCCAAGCGGAATTTCGATCAGCAGCACACACGCCGAGTAGATGAACTGGCGCAGCAGCGAATCATGCAGACGCGGATCGAGCAGCACCTGCTTGTACCAGTCGGCACCGACGAAGTAGCGGCTGGACTGGTCGAAGATGTCCTGCACCGAATAGTTGACCACGGTCATCATCGGGATCACGGCACTGAAGGCCACCAGCAGGAACACCGGCAACACCAGCCACCAGGCCTTGTTGTTCTGCACCTTGTTCATGGCTGTACCTCGCTGTCGGTGGCATCCAGCAGAAATTCGTCGGCATAGACCATCAGCCACTGCGCCGGAAAACTGATGTACGCCGTGCCCTGCGGCACCGGTTTGTCCTCGGCCAGACGCACTTTCAGCGGCGCGCCGTCCAGATCCAGAGTCATGATCTTGTAGGTGCCGAGGTCTTCGACGTGTACGACCCGCGCCTGCATCGCGTCATCGAACGGCTCGTCCCACACATGAATGAACTCGGGGCGGATGCCGACCTTCAGATTTTTCCACTGGCCGTGTTCGATATGGCGCTGCAAGGCGTCGGACAGCGGCAGGTGGGTCGAGTTGAAACCGACCCCGCCCGCTTGCGGCTGCACTTCGATCAGGTTCATCCCCGGGCTGCCGATGAAGTAGCCGACAAAGGTGTGGCTCGGCCGCTCGAACAATTCCCGTGGCGTACCGAACTGGACGATCTGGCCGCCGTACATCACCGCGATCTTGTCGGCGAAGGTCGAGGCCTCCAGCTGATCGTGGGTGACGTAGACCATGGTGATGTTGAACTGCTCGTGGATCTGCTTGAGCTTGCGCCGCAGCTTCCATTTCAGGTGCGGGTCGATCACCGTCAGCGGCTCGTCGAAGAGAATCGCCGACACGTCATCGCGCACCAGGCCACGGCCCATGGAGACTTTCTGTTTTTCGTCGGCGGTGAGGTTGCGCGCCTTTTTGCTCAGCAGGTTTTGCAGGTCGAGGACTTCGGCGATTTCCTGCACCTTGCTGTGCACTTTCGCCTCGGCCAGGCCCTGATTGCGCAAGGGAAAGGCCAGGTTGTCGAACACGGTCATGGTGTCGTAGACCACCGGGAACTGGAACACCTGCGCGATGTTGCGCTTCTCCGGGGTCAGGTCGTTGACCGCTTTGCCGTCGAACAACACATGACCCTGGGACGGGCTGAGCAGACCTGAAATGATGTTGAGCAACGTCGACTTGCCGCAGCCCGAAGGGCCGAGCAAGGCATAGGCGCCGCCCTGCTCCCAGATGTGGTCCATCTCGCGGATCGCGTAATCCTCGGGCCCGCTCGGGGTTTTGCTGTAGCTGTGGGCGAGGTGCTGCAAACGGATTTCGGCCATCAGGCAACCCTCGCGACACGCCGGCCCGGTGCCTGCACCAGACGGCCCTGCGCATCGAACACAAACAGTTTATGAGTCGGGATATAGATGCGGATCGGCGCATCGACGTCGTATTCGTGAACCCCCGGCAAATGCAGCACCAGCAGGAAATGCTCGTTGCGCACGTGGAGGAAGGTTTCCGAACCGCTGATTTCCGCCACCTCGACGGTCACCGCCAGCTCAAGGTCGTCATCGTTGCTCGGTACCAGCGAGATGTGGCTCGGGCGCACGCCAAAGCGGAACTCGCCCTCGCCCACCGGCCGCAGATCGACGTTCAACGGAAAGTGTACGAAGTTGGCGAAACTCACTTCGTTGCCGGCGATGCGTCCCGGCATCAGGTTGATCGGCGGCTCGGAGAACAATTCAGCCGCCAGTACCGTTTGCGGCTGGTGATAGACCTCGGTCGACGGGCCGCTCTGGATCACCCGGCCCTCGTGCAGAATGGTGGTGGTGCCGCCCAGCGCCAGCGCTTCGTTGGGCTCGGTGGTGGCGTAGATGGCGATAGTGTGGCGCGCCTTGAACAGCTCGCGCATTTCCTGGCGCAGCTCTTCGCGCAGTTTGTAGTCGAGGTTGACCAGCGGCTCATCAAACAGGATCAGCTCGGCATCCTTGACCAGCGCCCGCGCCATGGCCGTGCGCTGTTGCTGGCCGCCGGACAGTTCCAGCGGATAGCGCTTCAGAAACTTCTCGATGCGCAGCATCTTCGCGGTTTCCTGCACCTTGCTCTGGATCTGCTCATTGGAGATCCCGGCCTGGCGCAGCGGTGAGGCGATGTTCTCGAACACCGTCATGGTCGGGTAATTGATGAACTGCTGATAGACCATCGACACGTTGCGCAAACGCACCGGGCGCTGGGTGACGTCGACGCCGTTCATCAGGATCCGGCCGCTGTCGGGCTTGTCCAGACCGGCCATCAGACGCATCAGACTGGTCTTGCCGGACAGCGTGCGCCCGAGCAAAACGTTGAAGGATCCAGGTTCGAATTTCAGGCTCGCATCGTCGATCCAGGTCTGGCCCTCGACGGTGCGGCTGACGTGCTCCAGGGTGAGTGACATGGCTCGGCCTTTTTATTATTGGAGTCAAGCGACCTGTCCTGTAGAGCGACATTCGTGCCAGAAACGGCAAGCTGTTGATTTGCCGTCGAATTCCCTGAAAGCCACGCAAACCGTGGTTCGTAGCTGAACACAAGTGAACAGTCGCGACTGAACAATTGAACAGTCGGGCGATTGACAATGAACAATAGTGAACAACACTCTATGGATGCTTTTTGCTCGTCGAACGAGCCATAACAAAAACAACAAAGCACCCTTCAGAGACTGCCAATCATGGCCGCACCTGCCCCGCCGCTTTCCCATGACGCCATCGTCCAGGACTCCTGGTCCCGTTGCCGCGCCTTCGGTCTCAATCATCAAAGCGCCCCGGCCTTCGATCAGTTGCCCGCCGCCGGCATCGCGCAGTTGCTCGACCGCCATCATTCGCTGGTGCAGACCACTCACCAGGAAGTGCTGCCGTATTACGAGAACATCCTGAGCAACTCCAACTGCCTGATCATGCTGGCCGACAATCAGGGCCAGGTGCTGACGTCCTGGGGCACCCAGCGCTTTATCGAGCCGAACCTGGCGCGCGGTTTTCAGGCCGGCGCCAGTTGGGTCGAGCGCGTCAGCGGCACCAACGCCATCGGCACCGCACTGGCCTGTGAGCAGGCGGTGCACATCGAACACGATGAACACTTTCTCAAGGCCAACCGTTTCATGACCGGTTCCGCCGCGCCGATTTTCGATGCAGAGCGCAAGGTCATCGCGGTGCTCGACGTGTCCAGCGACAGCTATCTGCCACCGTCGCACACCCTCGGCATGGTCAAGATGATGAGCCAGACCGTGGAGAACCGGCTGATCCTCAACCTGTTCCATGGCCAGCACTTTCAACTGACCTTCAACACCGGGTTGAACAACCTCGACAGCCAGTGGGCCGGGCTGCTGATCTTTGATGAGAGCGGTCAGGTGCTGTCGGCCAACCGTCGGGCCGACAATCTGTTGGGGGTGCGGTTGTCGCGGGTCAGCGTTGAGAGCCTGTTCAAGGTGTCGTTGCTGGAGTTGATCAATCAGCCGGACGGTTTGCCGTTCGCCTTGCAGACCTCCGGGCGCAATCGTTTCCAGTGTTTGTTGAAACGGCCTAAACAGGCGCCGATTCAGGCGCGCGTCTTCACTGAAACAAGAACCGCTGAAGCCAGAACAGCCGAACCGAAAGTCGCCGCACCCACGGCCATCAGCCTGAGCACGTTGCACTTCGGCGACAGCCGCGTGGAAAAAGCCGTGCGCCAGGCCGAGCGTCTGCTGGAAAAGGACATCCCGCTGCTGATTCACGGGGAAACCGGGGTTGGCAAGGAAGTCTTCGTCAAGGCCCTGCACCAGGCCAGCTCCCGCAGCAAACAGGCGTTCATCGCCGTCAACTGCGCAGCGATCCCCGCCGAACTGGTGGAGTCCGAGCTGTTCGGCTATGAAAAAGGCGCATTCACCGGTGCCAACCAGAAAGGCAGCATCGGCCTGATCCGCAAGGCCGACAAGGGCACGCTGTTTCTCGATGAAATCGGCGACATGCCGCTACCGACTCAGGCACGTCTGTTGCGCGTGTTGCAGGAGCGCTGCGTGCAACCGGTGGGCAGCAGCGAGCTGTTTCCGGTGGATCTGCGGATCATCTCCGCCACCAACCGTTCGCTCAGGGAACAGGTGCAACTGGGGCGTTTTCGCGAGGACTTGTACTACCGCATCGGCGGCTTGACCCTCGAATTGCCACCACTTCGCGAGCGCAGCGACAAGCAGGCGCTGTTCAAACGGTTGTGGGAACAACATCGCGAGCCGTCGCAGTGGGCGGGATTGAGTCGCGAGGTGCTGGACTTGTTTGAACGGCACCCGTGGCCGGGCAATCTGCGTCAGGTCAGCAGCGTGATGCAGGTGGCGCTGGCGATGGCCGAGGAACAACCGATTCGGCCCGAGCATTTGCCCGACGACTTTTTTGTCGATCTGGAGATGGAGCCGGTGGAAGTGGCCGAGCCGTTGGGCATCGACCTGAACGATGCCGAGGCGTTGAACCGGGAGTTGCAGCTGGCCGGGGGCAATATTTCCCATCTGGCGCGACGATTGGGGGTTAGCCGCAATACCCTGTACAAGCGGCTGCGACAGATTGAAGGTTGAGTAAGCCCCTTCCCCTCATCGGAACGCCGCCCGCCCAGCCCTCTCCCCCAGGAGAGGGAGCGGACCGAGGTGTCTTGCGTTTTGCATCGACCTGAAAAACCAGCGGATTATGGATTCGGCGCCAATCGTTCAAGTAAGTTATCTCTCGAGCATCCCCTCAATCACTCTCATTTTCCTGGGGGAGAGGGCGTAATCTCAGGTCAACACAAGTCTCCCAACCAGCAGAAAAACAAAAACCCGCACAAGGCGGGTTTTGTTTGTAGCAATCGCAGCGATCAGTCAGCCAGACGCCAGGTCGTGCCGCCCTTGCCGTCTTCCAGCACCACGCCCATGGCGGTGAGCTGGTCGCGGATGCGGTCGGATTCGGCCCAGTCCTTGCCGGCACGTGCCGCCAGACGCGCAGCGATCAACGCCTCGACTTCGGCTGCATCGACACGCCCTTCGGCGCCGGCCTGCAGGAAGTCATCGGCCTCGAGCTGCAACACACCGAGCACGCTGGCCAGTTCCTTCAGGCGGGCTGCCAGACCGGCTGCTGCATCGAGATCGCTCTCGCGCAGACGGTTGATCTCACGCACCATCTCGAACAGCACCGCGCAGGCTTCCGGCGTGCCGAAGTCGTCGTTCATCACCGTGGTGAAACGCTCGACGAACGCTTCGCCGCCAGCCGGTGCCACGTTCGGCAAGCCTTTCAACGCGTGGTAGAAACGCTCCAGTGCGCCCTTGGCGTCCTTGAGGTTGTCTTCCGAGTAGTTGATCGCGCTGCGGTAGTGGCTCGACACCAGCAGGTAACGCACGACTTCCGGGTGGTACTTGTCGAGCACGTCGCGAATGGTGAAGAAGTTGTTCAAGGACTTGGACATCTTCTCGCCATTGATACGGATCATGCCGCAATGCATCCACGCGTTGGCGTAGGTCTTGCCGGTGGCCGCTTCGCTCTGGGCGATTTCGTTTTCGTGGTGCGGGAACTCGAGGTCGCTGCCGCCGCCATGAATGTCGAACGTCTCACCCAGGCAGCAGGTCGACATCACCGAGCACTCGATGTGCCAGCCCGGACGCCCGGCGCCCCACGGCGATTCCCAGCTCGGCTCACCCGGTTTGACGCCTTTCCAGAGCACGAAGTCCAGCGGATCCTCCTTGGCTTCGTCGACCTCGATCCGCGCACCGATGCGCAGGTCTTCGATCTTCTTGCGCGAGAGCTTGCCGTAGCCCATGAACTTGCCGACGCGGTAGTACACGTCGCCATTGCCCGGGGCATAGGCGAAACCCTTGTCGATCAGGGTCTGGATCATCGCGTGCATGCCAGGGATGTGATCCGTGGCGCGCGGCTCCATGTCCGGCTTCTGGATGTTCAGGCGCGCTTCGTCTTCGTGCATCGCGGCGATCATGCGCTCGGTCAACGCTTCGAACGACTCGCCGTTCTCGTTGGCCCGGTTGATGATCTTGTCGTCGATGTCGGTGATGTTGCGCACGTAGGTCAGGTCATAACCGCTGAACCGCAACCAGCGGGTCACCAGGTCGAACGCGACCATGCTGCGGCCATGGCCCAGGTGGCAGTAGTCGTACACGGTCATCCCGCAGACGTACATGCGCACCTTGTTGCCATCCAGCGGCTTGAAGACTTCTTTGCTCTTGGTGAGCGTGTTGTAGATCGTAAGCACGGTGTTTCCTTAAGACTTGATCACTGGCCCCACGAATCACGCAGGGTCACGGTACGGTTGAATACCGGCTGACCTGGTTTCGAGTCCTTGATATCCGCGACGAAGTAACCTTCGCGCTCGAACTGGAAACGGTCTTCCGGCTGTGCGTTGCCCAGCGAGGGTTCAGCACGACAACCGGTCAGCACTTGCAGTGAGTCAGGGTTGATGTTGTCCAGGAAACTCGCGCTGTCTTCGGCCTTCTCCGGGTTCGGAGAACGGAACAGGCGATCGTACAGACGCACTTCGCACTCGATGCTGGCGGCGGCCGGCACCCAGTGGATCACGCCCTTGACCTTGCGGCCTTCAGGGTTCTTGCCCAGGGTGTCCGGATCGTAGGAGCAACGCAGCTCGACGATGTTGCCGTCGGCGTCCTTGATCGCTTCGTCGGCACGGATCACGTAGCTGCCGCGCAGACGCACTTCGCCATTCGGCTCCAGGCGCTTGTAGCCTTTTGGCGGCTCTTCCATGAAGTCATCGCGGTCGATGTAGATTTCACGGGCGAACGGCAGCTTGCGTACGCCGAGTTCTTCTTTCTGCGGATGACGCGGCAGCTCGAGGTTGTCGACCTGATCTTCCGGGTAGTTGGTGATCACGACTTTCAACGGACGCAGCACGCACATGGCGCGCGGAGCGTTGGCGTCCAGGTCCTGCCGGATGCTGAACTCGAGCATGCCGAAGTCGACCACGCCGTCGGAACGGTTGGTGCCGATCATCTCGCAGAAGTTGCGGATCGACGCCGGGGTGTAGCCACGACGGCGGAAGCCCGACAGCGTCGACATGCGCGGATCGTCCCAGCCGTTGACGTGTTTTTCGTCAACCAGTTGCTTGAGCTTGCGCTTGCTGGTGATGGTGTAGTTGAGGTTCAGACGGCTGAACTCGTACTGACGCGGGTGCGCCGGCACTGGCAGTGCGTCGAGGAACCACTCGTACAGCGGACGATGGCTTTCGAACTCCAGGGTGCAGATCGAGTGGGTGATGCCTTCGATGGCATCCGACTGACCGTGGGTGAAGTCGTAGTTCGGGTAGATGCACCACTTGTCACCGGTCTGATGGTGATGGGCGTGGCGGATGCGGTACATGATCGGGTCGCGCAGGTTCATGTTCGGCGAGGCCATGTCGATCTTGGCACGCAGCACGCGGGCACCGTCCGGGAACTCACCGGCGCGCATGCGGGCGAACCAGTCCAGGTTCTCTTCCACCGAACGGTCGCGGAACGGGCTGTTCTTGCCCGGCTCGGTCAGGCTGCCGCGGTATTCCTTGGCTTGCTCGGGCGTCAGGTCGTCGACGTAGGCCTTGCCGGCCTTGATCAGCTCGACCGCCCAGTCGTGCAACTGGTCGAAGTATTGCGAGGCGTAGCGAACTTCGCCGGACCATTCGAAGCCCAGCCATTTGACGTCGCTTTCGATCGCGTCGATGTATTCCTGGTCTTCCTTGGCCGGGTTGGTGTCGTCGAAACGCAGGTGAGTGACGCCGCCGAACTCCTGGGCCAGGCCGAAGTTCACACAGATCGACTTGGCGTGGCCGATGTGCAGGTAGCCGTTGGGCTCAGGCGGGAAACGGGTGACGATCTGCGTGTGCTTGCCCGAGTCCAGGTCCGCCTGGATGATCGGCCGCAGGAAATTGACCGGCACGGCAGGGCCGGACTTGGCATTCGAGGTAGGGTCGACAGTGGGCTTGCTCATAGGATCCTTGACTTACATGTGCGCGGCCGCAGAGGGGGCCAGACAAAACAAAGCCGCTATCATAGCCGATGCTGTCAAGGGGCTGACAGAGCAGGCCCTGTAAAGGAGTGCATTTAATCGCAGGGATTTGGAAAAACAGCCTCGAAATTCGCGCCTGTCACGCTAAACTGCGCACCTTGGCCCTCACGGGCTGAACCGGTAACGGGGCGAAATGCTCCAATGCCCACGAATTTCTTATAAAGAGTAGCGATCATGACTCAAGTAAAACTGACCACCAACTTCGGTGACATCGTCATCGAACTGAACGCTGAAAAAGCCCCGATCACCGTGGCCAACTTCATCGAATACGTGAAAAAGGGTCACTACGAGAACGTCGTGTTCCACCGCGTCATCAAAGGTTTCATGATCCAGGGCGGCGGTTTCGAGCCAGGCATGAAAGAAAAGAAAGACAAGAGCCCGAGCATCCAGAACGAAGCCGACAACGGCCTGAAGAACGAGAAATACACCCTGGCCATGGCTCGCACCATGGATCCGCATTCGGCCTCGGCTCAGTTCTTCATCAACGCCACCGACAACAGCTTCCTCAACCACACCTCCAAGACCGCTCAGGGCTGGGGTTATGCCGTATTCGGTAAAGTGGTTGCGGGCACCGACGTTGTCGACAAGATCGAAGGCGTTTCCACCACGTCCAAGGCAGGCCACCAGGACGTACCAGCAGACGACGTGATCATCGAGAAAGCCGAGATCATCGAAGCGTGATATTGCTGATTTCAGACTTGCATCTGGAAGAGGAGCGCCCGGACATTACCCGGGCGTTTCTGGATTTGCTCGCCGGACGCGCCCGCTCGGCGAGTGCGTTGTACATTCTGGGCGACTTTTTCGAAGCGTGGATTGGCGACGACGCCATGACCCCCTTCCAGCGTTCCATCTGCCAGGCCCTGCGTGAACTCAGCGACAGCGGCACGGCCATTTTTCTGATGCACGGCAATCGCGACTTCATGCTCGGCAAGGCCTTCTGCAAACAGGCCGGCTGCACGCTGTTGAAGGACCCGAGTGTCGTGCAGTTTTACGGCGAACCGGTGTTGCTGATGCACGGCGACAGCCTGTGCACCCGCGACGAAGCCTATATGAAACTGCGCCGCTACCTGCGCAACCCGCTCAGCCTGTTCATCCTGCGCAACCTGCCCTTGCGCACCCGGCACAAGCTCGCGCGCAAGTTGCGCAGTGAAAGCCGGGCGCAGACGCGGATGAAGGCCAATGACATCGTTGATGTCACGCCGGAGGAAATTCCGCGGATCATGCAGGAATACGGGGTGAAAACCCTGGTTCACGGGCACACCCATCGCCCGGCCATCCACAAGTTGCAGCTCGGCGATCAGGCGGCCAAGCGGATCGTGCTGGGGGATTGGGATCGTCAGGGCTGGGCGCTGCAGGTGGATGAGAACGGGTTTGCGTTGGCGCCGTTCGATTTCGCGCCGCCGCCAGCACTACCCGCCCCAACTGCATGATCGTTCCCACGCCCTGCGTGGGAACGATCTGGCTAAGTTAGTGACCGCTGGCCGCCGGCCCTGCCTTCGCAGCAAACGGCGGCTTAGCTAGCCACACAATCAGAATCAACCCCATGAACCCCCACCCCAATAGCGTGAAGTAATCCACGGTCGAAAGCATATACGCCTGACTCGTCAGCACGTGATCAAGCTGCGCATACGCCGGATTGCTCGCCCCACCCAACTGATTCAACGCCTCACGGGTCGCCGGTTCATAGGTGCTGATGCTCTCGCTCATATAGGCATGATGCTGATCCGCCCGGCGAATCCAGATCCACGTCGTCAACGACGCCGCAAAACTGCCGCCCAATGTCCGCAGGAACGTCGCCAGACCAGCGCCATCGGCAATCTGGCTCGGCGGCAAGTCCGACATCAGAATGCTCAGGGTCGGCATAAAGAACAGCGCCACGCCAATCCCCATGAACAGTTGCACCAGCGCGATGTGCTGGAAGTCCACTTCGTTGGTGAACTCGGCGCGCATGAAGCAGCTCAGGCCGATCGCCAGGAACGCCAGACCGGCCAGCAGACGCAGGTCGAACTTGTGCGCGTACTTGCCGACAAACGGTGACAACAGCACCGGCAGAATGCCGATCGGTGCCACCGCCAGCCCGGCCCAGGTCGCGGTGTAGCCCATCTGGGTCTGCAACCACTGCGGCAGGATCAGGTTGATGCCGAAGAACCCGGCGTAACCCAGCACCAGCACCAGCGTGCCGATGCGGAAGTTGCGATAGGCAAACAGCCGCAGGTTGACCACCGGATGCTGGTCGGTCATTTCCCAGATCACGAACACCGCCAGCGCGATCACCGAAATCGCCGCGCCAATGATGATGAAGTTCGACTCGAACCAGTCCAGGTCGTTGCCCTTGTCGAGGATCACCTGCAACGCCCCCACGCCGATGATCAGCGTGATCAGCCCGACGTAATCCATCGGTTGATGGCTGGTGACCACCGGGCGTTTGGCCAGCTGCTGGCGCACCACCATCACCGCGAAGATCCCGATCGGCACGTTGATGAAGAAGATCCACGGCCAGCTGTAACTGTCGGTGATCCAGCCGCCGAGGATCGGCCCGGCAATCGGCGCCACCACCGTGACCATCGCCAGCAACGCCAGGGCCATGCCCCGCCTCGCCGGCGGATAGACCGCGATCAGCAGCGTCTGGGTCATCGGGTACAACGGCCCGGCCACCAGACCTTGCAGCACTCGGAAGCCGATCAGTTCCGGCATCGATGTGGAAATACCGCAGAGGAACGAAGCCAGCACAAACAGGATGGTCGCCCACAGAAACAGCTTCACCTCGCCAAAGCGACGGCTCAGCCAGCCGGTGAGCGGCAGTGCGATGGCGTTGCTCACGGCAAACGAAGTGATGACCCAGGTGCCCTGCTCCGAACTTACGCCGAGGTTGCCGGAAATGGTCGGCAGCGCCACGTTGGCGATGGTGGTGTCGAGCACCTGCATGAAGGTCGCCAGCGACAGGCCGATGGTGCTGAGCAACAGGCTGGGCGGCGTAAAAGAGGCGTTATTGCTCATCGCGAATCCTTTGGAACTCGGCGGGTGCCGCGCTTGTTACAGACGCAGTCACCTTTGTGGGAGCGGGCTTGCTCCCACAGGGTCAGTGGTGGATCAGCGTTGCGCAGTCTTGCTGACCGCCGCGCTGTTGTCGTGGATCAACTGGGTGATCATCGCGTCGGCTTCGGCCAGTTGGCGGTCGTAGACGTTGGTGCTGAACGAGGCCTGTTGCGGCGGTTGCTGGGCCAGAACCGGGCCGCTCTGGTCGTGCAGGTTGACCTCGACATTGGTCGACAGACCGACGCGCAGCGGGTGCTTGGCCAGCTCTTCGGCGTTGACGTGAATCCGTACCGGCACACGTTGCACGATCTTGATCCAGTTACCGGTGGCGTTCTGTGCCGGCAACAGGGCAAACGCGCTGCCGGTGCCCGCGCCGAGGCTGTCGATGGTGCCGCTGAACTTCACGTCGCTGCCATAGATGTCCGACTCGATCTCCACCGGTTGGCCGATGCGCATGTCACGCAGTTGGGTTTCCTTGAAGTTGGCGTCGATCCACAACTGATCCAGCGGGATCACCGCCATCAGCGCGGTGCCCGGCTGCACACGCTGGCCGAGTTGCACGGTGCGTTTGGCGACATAACCGGTGACCGGCGCAATCAAGGTGCTGCGAGCGTTGGTCAGGTAGGCCTGACGCAGCTGCGCGGCGGCAGCCATCACGTCGGGATGCGACGAGACCACGGTGTCATCGACCAGCGCGCTGGTGGTTTTCAGTTGCTGTTTGGCGTTGGCCAGGGCGTTCTGTGCCGAGGTCAGGTCATCGCGGGCGTGGGACAGTTCTTCCTGGGAAATCGCCCCGCCGGCCGCGAGATTTTTCCGCCGGTTGAAGTTGTCCTGGGCTTTCTGCACTTCGGCCTGTTGCGCATTGACCTGGGCCTTCATGCCGTCGACGTTGCTGTACAGGCCGCGCACCTGACGCACGGTGCGGGCCAGATTGGCCTTGGCACTTTGCAGGCCGACTTCGGCGTCGTTCGGGTCGAAGTTGATCAGCACCTGGCCTTCATGCACCAGATCGCCATCGTCAGCACCGATGCTGACCACGGTGCCGGTCACCAACGGGGTGATTTCCACCACGTTGCCGTTGACGTAGGCGTCGTCGGTGCTTTCGCTCCAGCGCCCGATGAATTCGTGATACGCCCAGACACCGGCACCGGCGAGGGCAACCACAACGGCCAGCACCAGCAGCATCACCTTGCGTTTGCGCGGATTGCCAGTGTCCTGGGCGTTGTCTTGAGCTTGTGTGTTTTCGGCAGTGGCCATGACAAATACCTTGAATTAGTTGTGCGGCGTGGCTGGGGTGGCGTTGGCTGCGGTCAGGGTTTGCCCCTGGAAGCCGCCGCCCAGCGCTTGCATCAGTTGAATCGACAGGTCGATCTGCTCGGCATTCAGGTTGGCCAGCTGACGCTGGGCCTGCAGCAATTGCTGCTCGATGCTGAGCACGTCCAGGTAGTTGCCGATGCCGGAACCGTATCGCTGGACGACGGTGTTGTAAGAGTCCCGGGCAATCTCGGTCGCGTGCTGCTGTGCGCCGATCTGTCGGCCGATGTCACGCAGCTGGTTGATGGTGTCGCTGACATCGCCCAGGGCTTTCACCAGGCTTTTGTTGTACTGCGCCACGGCGAGGTCGTAATCGGCGTCGCGGGCATCGAGGTTGGCGCGCAGGCGTCCGCCATCGAAGATCGGCACCGAAATCGTCGGGGCAATGTTGAAGAAGCGACTGGCGGAACCGAACATCGCGTCCCCCAACAAGGATTCGGCACCGGCGGAGGCCGACAGGTTCAAGTTCGGATAGAAGCGGGTCTTGGCCGAGTCGATGTCCTTGCTCGCCGCCTCGACACGCCAGCGCGCGGCGACCAGATCCGGGCGACGGCCCAGCAGTTCGGCCGGAAGCACCGATGGCAGTGCCACGGCGCTGGCTTGCAGGACTTTCGGCCGAGCGATTTCGTTGCCGCGATCCGGGCCTTTGCCGAGCAACACGGCCAGAGCGATTTTCGCGCTGTTCAGGCGCTTTTCGGCGTCGATCAGGCTGGCCTCGGAGCTGGCTTCCAGGCTTTGGGTCTGCTGGAACTGGTACTGGCTGTCGATCCCCGAGTTCAAACGACGCTGGCTCAGGTCGAGCATCTGTTTGGTGCGTTTGAGGTCTTCGTTGGCCAGGTCATAAACGATGTGCGCCTGACCCAGATCGCTGTAAGCCCGGGCCACATCGGCGGCGAGGGTCAGTTGCGCGGCCTGACGGTCGACTTCGGCAGCGCGGGCCTGACCGAGTGCGGCTTCCCAGGCATCACGCTGACCGCCCCACAGGTCGAAGTTGTAATTGAAGCCGGCACTGATGTTGCGCACGGTGGCGTACGCATCGCCCTGCCCTCGCGGGTCCTGATCCTTGGCCAGACGCGAACGGCTGATGCCGGCGCTGGCGTCGAGGGTCGGATAACGCTCGGCATCGGCGGCATACGCAGCGGCGCTGGCCTGATGGGCACGGGCGTCGGCGATCTGCATGTCCGGGCTGTCTTTCAGCGCTTCGCGGATCAGACCGTCGAGCTGCGGATCGCCGAGGCTGGTCCACCAGTCGCTCTTCGGCCACGCGGCCTGGGACAGGGTCACGCCGTTGAGCGATTGCCCGGTCTGCAGGGTTTTCGCATCGAGGCTGGCACCCTGGGTATCTAGGCCACTGTAGTTGGCGCAACCGGCGAGGATCATCGCCGACAGCACCAGTGTCAGGCTGCTGCGCAAGGTTTTACCGCTCATTGTGTTCACCTAACCGCTGGATGGTGATCGGGTCACCGGCTGCCAGCAAAATTTTCTTGAGGATGTATTCCAGGGTTTTCAGCTCGTCCGTAGTGACGGCGCCGGCCAGTTCATTCATGGCATCGGCGCCGATGTGCGGCAGGCGATCGGCCAGTTGCTGGCCCTGCTCGGTGAGTTTGAGTTGCACCTGACGGCGATCGCCTTCGCTGCGTTGGCGAACCAGGAAACCTTTCTGTTCCAGACGGTCGAGCATGCGAGTCATCGAACCGCTGTCCAGCGACAGGTGCCGGCACAGCTCGGCCGGGGTGTCGACGCCGAACTGGGCCATGATGATCAACACCTTGAACTGCGCGGCGGTGATGCCGTGGGGTTCCATGTGGGTGTCGATGATCTTGTCCTTGAGCAAGGCGGCACGGCCGAGCAACAGGCCGAGATGGCAATGCTTGAATTCGTCGGGGGTGAAATGCTTCATGTGCTCACCTAATAACTGCCTAGGCAGTGAATGTATGTCGAGATGTTACTGCCTAGGCAGCGAATGTCAACGTAATAGTTAGGTTGCTTTGTAATTAGCCGATAACTGACCGCGCCTGATCGTTCCCACACTCTGCGTGGGAACGATCAGGCAATTCGGCGATGGGGAACGCGGGCTAGAAATCCCGCTTGTAGAAGATGTCCAGCGAACTGGCCACGCCGCTGGCGGCTTCGAGGTAGACCTTTTTGCTCAGTTTGTAGCGCAAGGCGATGGTGTTGGCCGGCTCGAACACGCCGACGCCATAGCGCAGGCTGAGTTTTTCCGAGATGTTGCCACTGGCCACCACGCTGGTGGTGTTGCCGCTGCCCTGAGTGTCGAGCTGGAAATCTTGAATCCCCAGATCCTTGGCCAGACCGCTGGTGACCCCCGAACTGCCCATCAGGCCCAGACCGAGCGCCGCCTGCGCGAGCATGTTGTTGTCCTCGCCGGTGGTGCTCAGCGGACGCCCCAGCACCAGATAGGACAGCGCCTGTTCCTGGCTCATGGCCGGTTCCGAGAAAATCTGCGTGGTCGGCTGCTCGGCGCTGCCGCTCAGGCGAATACCGGCGATCACATCATCGGTCTGGCGAATCGCTTCAATGTCCAGGTACGGCTGATCGATCGGGCCGGCAAACAGCAGACGCGCGCGACGCACCGTCAGGCGCTGACCGTAGGCGCGGTATTTGCCGTCGTTGAGCCACAGCTCGCCACGGGTGTCCATGTTGTCGCCGATGTGCACGTGACCTTGCAGATTGGCGGTCAGGCCGAACCCGGCGAAGCTCAACTTGTCCTGGCCGACCACCACGTCGATGTCCATTTTCATCGCCAGCGGCGGTTTGCCCTCTTCGGTCTGCGCGCCGACGATGATCGTGTCATCGGAGACTTTCACCGTCGATGGCGGCAGTTCGCGCACGGTGATTTCGCCTTTCGGTACCAGCACCTTGCCGGCAATCGCCAGCTCATCGCCGGCCATGGAAATCTTCAGGTCCGGCGCCACTTCCAGTTTGGCGTAGGGCTCGACCGTCACCGGCAATTGCGTGCCCTTGAGCGCCAGATCCACCACCAGCGCCTGCCCCCAGGCGATGTTGCCGTTCAGACTGCCCTGCCCGCTCTTGCCGCTTTTCCAGCCGCCGTTCAATTGCACGGCTTCACCGGCGATCACCGCTTGCAGTTGCAACGCTTGCAGTTCGATAGGCAATTCCGGCCCGGACACTTCGCCGTCGCTCAGTTGCACGGTGCCGTTGACCAGAGGCGCGAGCAGCCCGCCGGAAATCGTGCCGCTGCCGTTCAGGCGCCCGGTGAGTTTCTCGACCATCGGCACAAACGGCCGTGCCACCGACAGATCCAGCCCGCTGAGGCGGAATGTACCGCTGAGCGGCTTGTTCTTCGGCAGCGGATTGAGCTGCGCCTGCACCATCAACTCACCGAGCTTGCCGCCGACGAAGTTGAGGTCGGTGTCGATACGCTTGGGCGTGAGTTTGCTGGTGAGCTTGAGGGTCTGGTACGGGAAGTCCAGCCACTGATCCTTTTCCTTCATGCGCAAGGTGCCGCCGCTGGCATCGATGCTGACCACGCCGTTCGGGCCGCTGGCCGGCAGGTCCAGTTGCAGGTCGGCATTGAGCTTGCCCTGCCAGGCGAAATCCTTCGGCAGCCACTGCGCCAGGCTTTCGATCGGGAACTGCTTGAGGTGGTAACGCAGCTTCGGTTCCGGCATCAGGCGCTGGTCTTCGCCGCACAGGCTGGCATTGCCGGACATCCAGCAATGGGCGCCGAAGTTGATCTTGCCGTCGGACAGACGCTCGAGCTTGGCCGGGTTTTGCAGCTTCCAGTCCTGACCGCCGGCCTGAATGTCGCCGCTGGCCAGACGCCCGCGCCAGTTGCCCTTGTCCAGATTGCCGTCCAGGCCCAGCGCGAGCTTCAGCTTCGGCCCGAGCAGGTCGAGGTTGAGTTTCTGGTTTTTGATATCGCCCTGGGCGCTGGCGGTCAGGGTGCCCAGTGATGTGTCGCCGGCCTGGATGCCGCTGCCCTTGAGGTCGATTTTCGCCCGTTGCGCGCTGTCGAGGGTGGCGTCGAGGTTGAGGCTTTGCAGGCGATTGTCCTGGAACACCAGTTGCGAGCCTTGTAGATCGAGTTTGCCTTGCGGGGCTTTCAGCGTACCCGCGACATCGACCCGACCGTTGACCTGCCCACGCAATTGCGGCCAGAGCTGGGCGAGACGCGCCAGTTTGATGTCGATCTGCCCGGTGAGCTTCTGTTGCAGGCTGCCTTTGCCATTGATGCTGTTGTCGCCAAGGCGGATTTGCAGGGCATTCAGATTCCATTGCTCGCCAGCGCCGTCAGCCTTGGCTTGCAGGATCGCCGGTTGCCCGCGCAGCTTGCCCTTCAGATCGAGATCGGCATTCAGGCTCAGGCGTTCGTTTTTCATTTCGCCTTTGCTCTTCAACGGACCGGCCAGCGTGCCCGGCAGCTCCGCGACCCAATACGCCGGGTTGAGCGCCGACAGTTCCAGCGCGGTGTCCCAGGCGATGCCATCGGCGAACTGCACGTTCACATGGCCTTCGGCCTTGCCCTGCCCGGCTTCGAGTTTCAGTTGTGGCAGGAAGATCTGCTTGAGATTGCCGCTGAACGGACTGCTCAGGGTGAACGCCCCCGCCGGCCCATCTGCGGCGGCGGCGAAGTTACCGATGTATTGACCGTCGGTGTAGGAGACTTCGCCGGTGAAGGTACGCAACGTGACCTGCGGCTCGTCGATCTCCGGATAGAGCCGGTGCCACGGAAAATCCAGCCAGTTGATATTGGCCTGGGCGCTGAGGCCTTTGCTCCAGTCGACATTGCCGGTGAGCTTGAGGCTTTGCTTGTCGTTGGCCGTCAGGTCGAGGCCGGCAATCTGCGCACCTTTGGCGTCGACCTTGCCTTTGAGCAACAGCGCCACCGGGCCTTTCTCGGCAGGCAGCGTTGCGTTGCCGAGCAATTGGTAACCGTTTTTCAGGTCGCCTTCGCCGGTCAATACCAGTTGATTGAATTGCAGGGTGTCCGGCAGATCGGCGCTTGGCTTGAACGCCTCCGAGGTGATCCGCACCTTGGCCGGCAGGTTTTCCACCAGTGGTTGCAGCTCGCCGCTCAACTGGCCGTTGAGGTAACCACGGCTGTCGGCGTGCAGGTTGAGGGTTTTCAGCAGGTCGCCGTCGATTTTCAGCGCCAGCGTCCACGGCTCGGGAGCCGGCGACGGCAAGGTCAGATCACCGGTGATGCTCAGCGGCCAGTTGCCAGTGGGTTGCAACAGGCCGGACAGGTTCAGGCTCAACTCGTCGCGTTGCAGTTTCACGCTGTCGATCTGCAGGCCCTTGGCGGTCCAGTGCGCCGCCAGTTGCAGGCCTTTCAATTCTTCGCTGCCGTTGAACAGCAGGCTGCCCACCTGCACGTCGCCCAGCTCGATGGCCACGGGCAATTGCAGATCAGGAAGCTTGATCGGGCCGCTGTCAGTGACTTCTTCGCTCGGCGGGAATTGCAGGCTGACGGTATCGGCCTTGAGCTGTTCGATGCACAACGTCATGCGCGTCAGGCACAGAGGCGACCATTCGAAGATCGGTTTGCTCAGCTCGACGCGGCTGGTGTCCTGCTGCCACAACAGGTGATCGGCGCTCCACTGCCCGCCGAGGCGACCCTGGAAGTTGTCGACGCTCAGGCCCGGCACCAGCCCCAGCACCCAACGGCTGCCGGCCTGCGTTCCGAGTACAGCGGTAATGCTCAATACAATCAGCAGCACCAGCGACAACAACGCCAGCGCCGATATTTTCAAACCACGCTTCACAGCTCAGGCCCCATGGAAAAGTGCAGCCGGATGCCGCCATCGTCGTCCAGCGCATGGGCCAGGTCGAGGCGGATCGGCCCCACCGGCGAAACCCAGCGCACACCGATACCGACCCCGGTCTTGAGGTTCGGCAGTTCGAGTTTGTTGAAGGAGTTGCCCTGATCGACGAAGGTCGCCACGCGCCACTTTTCGGCAATCGAATATTGATACTCGACGCTGCCGGCCACCATGTAGCGCCCGCCGATGCGGTCGCCCTCGGAGTTTTCCGGCGACAGGCTCTGATAGTCGTAGCCGCGCACGCTTTGATCGCCACCGGCGAAGAAGCGCAGCGACGGCGGCACCGATTTGTAGCCGTTGGTGGCGCTGCCGCCGACCTGTACCCGACCGAGCAGGCGGTGTTTGTCGAACACCGTGGTCAGGCCCTTGATCAGCGCCGTGCCATATAAAAGGTTGGTGTCCGAGCCGAGGCCTTCTTTCGCAACCTTGCTTTCGAAGGTCAGGCGATAGCCATTGTGCGGGTCGATGCGGTTGTCGCTCTTGAGGTAGGAATAGCTGACGCCGGGCATCAGCAAGGTGCTCAGACCGGAGTCGTCGCCGAGCTGGTATTCCTCGCGCTGCCATTTCAGCGAGATCACCCGCTGCCAGCCGCTCGGCAGTTTGCTGTGCCATTCCGGGCCGAAGGTCAGCAGCTTGCTCAAGGTGTCGGAACCGTCGATGTCCTCGTATTGATAACCGCCGGCCCAACGCAGCTTGTCGGTCAGCGGCGGGTCCAGCGGGATGTCATAGAACAGGCCGACGTTTTGCCGTGGCGCCGACAGTTCGGCCTCCCAGCCATAACTGTCGCCCTGGGGGTTGACCCAGTGGCGGGTCCAGTTGGCCTTGATTCGCGGGCCGACGTCGGTGGAATAACCAAGGCCCAGGCCCATGGTGCGCGGCTTGCGGGTGTCGAGTTTGACGTCCACCGGGATCACGTCGTTTTTCGCGGCGGTCGGCGCGGCGTCGACCCGCACGCCTTCGAAATAGCCACTCGATTGCAGGTCGCGGTTGAGTTCGGCGATCAGCTCGGAGTCATACGGCTCGCCGGCCTTGAACGGCACCATGCGTTGCAGCAGGTCTTCGTCGAACGGTGTGTCGCCTTCAAAGCTGACTGTGCCCAGCGCATAACGCGGGCCGCTTTCGTAGATCAGTTCGACGTCGGCGACCCCGGCGCGGGGATCGACCATCAATTTCTGGCTGGTGAAGCGGCCGCTGAAAAAGCCGTAGCGCGACGCCTGGTTCTGGATCAGACGCTTGGCGTCCTCGTAACGCCCATGGTTGAGCACCGCGCCGGGCTTGAGCACGTCACTTTTCGGGACTCGGAAGGATTTGAGGGAGGCCGCCGGGCCGTCGACCCGCACGGTTACGTTGCGCAGGCGGATCGGCTCGCCGGGATCGATGTTCAGCACCAGACGCGGTTTTTCACCGCCCTTGACGTCACTTTCGATCTGCGGCTGGTAATAACCCAAGGCCTGGGCGGCCTTGCGCGCCTGTTCTTCGGCGCCGCGACTGAAGCGCTGCAAGGCTTCTTCGTCACGATCGCCGAGGCTGCCGATATAGCCTTCTATATTGGCTTTCAGTTCATCGTTGGACGGTTTGATCCGCACATCCAATTCACTTTGCGCCAGCGCCGCGCAGCTGGTTAACAGCATGAGCACGCCACTGGTAAATCTTCCTGGAAACTTCATAGGCGCGGATGCTATCACGGGCTTGGGAGGGTGATAGAACAGGAAGTTCTCCCAAAAGTTCGATGGTCATCCCGTTGCTGTTTGTAACACCTGCGGATTGGCGTGGAAAAACACGTGCTCGCGCACCGGGCCGACGGCCACTTCGCCGATTTCCTCGTAACCCTGACGCTTGTAGAACTCCAGATACCGCGGGTTGCCGGTGTCGAGGATCACGCCTTGGGAGCTTTCGTCCACCGCGCACCAGTTGTGCACCGCTTGCAGCAGCTGTTCGCCGAAATGCTTGCCCTGAAATTGCGGGTGCACACCGAGCAGCGGCAGCATGTGCACCGAGTCGGTCGGCACGCAGGCCTCAACGGCGGCGTGGTATTCCAGATAACGGCGCGTGCAGCGGAAACCGGTGCTCAGCACCATGCGCAAACGCCAGGCCCAACTTTCGGTAACACCCAGGCGCCGTTGCGGTGGCGCGATCAGGGCGATGCCGATCAAGCGGTCGTTGACCAACAGGCCGATGGCCGGCAGATCCTGGAGGAAATGCTGTTTGACCAGCTCCCGCACCGTGGCGCGTACCCGCTGCTCGTAACCCGGACGCTCGGCTTCGAACAGGTAAGCGAAGGTCGGCTCGTGGCGGTAGGCCTGATAAAGAAGGGATCGCGCTTCCCGGGAATAGCCGCGGTCGAGCATATGAATGTCGGCGATGGCGGTTTGGGTTTCAGGCATGACGGTGATTCTCCCTGGACGGGACTCAACAGGCCCCGTTCTTGTTATACGAGCCTTGGGCTGAAGGGATCGTTCCCACACCCGAAAGACATTAGCAGCGCATATGGACTACCGCCACGCTGGCCCAGATCCTACATGTCAGCTAGCATCGCCCTTTTGCCAGGACTGCCGACCATGAAGATCGTTTCCTTCAACATCAACGGACTGCGGGCCCGTCCGCATCAGCTGGCGGCGCTGATCGAAAAGCATCAGCCGGACGTCATCGGCCTGCAGGAAACCAAGGTCCACGACGACCAGTTCCCGCTGGAAGAGGTGCGGGCCCTGGGTTATCACGTGTATTTCCACGGCCAGAAAGGCCATTACGGTGTCGCCCTGCTCTCGCGCCAGGAACCGATTGCCGTGCACAAAGGCTTCGCCACCGATGAAGAAGACGCGCAGCGGCGCTTCATCTGGGGCACTTTCGCCGACGCCAACGGCGTTCCGGTGACGATCATGAACGGCTATTTCCCACAGGGCGAAAGCCGCGACCACCCGACCAAATTCCCCGCCAAACAGCGCTTCTACAGCGATCTGCAAGCGCTGCTGGAAAGCCAGTTCAACAACGAACAGCCGCTGGTGGTGATGGGCGACGTGAACATTTCTCCGGAAGACTGCGACATCGGCATCGGCCCGGACAACATGAAACGCTGGCTGAAAACCGGCAAATGCAGCTTCCTGCCGGAAGAGCGCGAGTGGATGGCCCGCCTGAAAAACTGGGGCCTGACCGACAGTTTCCGTCACCTGAACCCGGACGTGACTGACACGTTCAGCTGGTTCGACTACCGCAGCCGCGGGTTTGAAGACGAGCCGAAGCGAGGTCTGCGCATCGACGTGATCCTGGCGTCCCACGGCTTGCTGCCACGGGTGAAGGCGGCCGGTGTCGACTATGAACTGCGCGGGATGGAAAAGCCTTCGGACCATGCGCCGATCTGGCTGGAATTGAGCTGATACCGCAATCATCTGAAATCGCTGTGGGAGTTCGCTCCCACAGTTTGAGCACTGTCATCTTTCAGCAACCTCACTGACTTAATCTCCCCGGCAATCCCCTTGGCTGCAATCGGTGCCGGCATGACCCTGCGTGTTCTGTTCGTCTTTCTCCTGAGCGCCTGGCTGCAGGTTGGGTTTGCGGCGTTGCCCATTCCCGAGAACGGCCCGGTATTGCGCATCCAGGGTTCCAACACCATTGGCGCGGCGCTCGGCCCGGCGCTGGTTGAAGGCCTGCTTCAAGATCAGGGACTGTTGAAAGTCCACAGCGAAACCCCGGACACCGCCAACGAACAACGAGTCGTCGGCCTGACGGCTCAAGGCCAAAGAGTCGTGGTGGAGATCGCCGCCCACGGTTCGAGCACCGGTTTCACTGCACTCAAGAACGCCAGCGCGGATCTGGCTGCCTCGTCGCGTCCGATCAAGGACAGCGAACTGCTGAACCTGCAAGCCCGGGGCGATCTGAAAAGCCCCGGCGCCGAGCAAGTGATCGCCATCGATGGCCTGGCGATCATTCTTCATCCCGGCAATTCGCTGAATCAACTGAACACCGAACAACTGGCGCGAATCTTCAGCGGCGAGGCGAAGACGTGGGAAGACGTCGGCGGCAAGGGTGGGACGATTCATTTATATGCGCGGGATGATCAGTCCGGCACCTACGACACGTTCAAGGAACTTGTCCTCAGCCGTCGTGGGAAATCCCTGAGCAATGCCGCGAAGCGGTTTGAATCCAGCGAGCAGTTGTCCGACGCCGTGAGTGCCGATCCGCAGGCCATCGGTTTCATCGGCCTGCCGTATGTGCGCCAGGCCAAGGCCGTGGCGATTGTCGACGGGCAATCCCAGGCGATGTTGCCACTCGCCAGCCTGATCGCCACCGAAGACTATCCGCTGTCGCGGCGGCTGTTCTTCTATCTGCCGCCCGACAACAACAATCCCTGGGCCAGGGCCTTGGTGGAATTTGCACAGAGCCGCCGGGGTCAGGCGATTGTCGCGGCCAACGGTTTTATCGCCCAGACCGTGCAGGCCATTGCCGTTACGCCGAATGCACTGATGCCCGAGGGTTATCAATCCCTCAGCCGCCACGCCCAGCGTCTGACGGTGAACTTCCGCTTTGAAGAAGGCAGCGCCAGCCTCGACAACAAGGCCCGCCAGGATCTGGCCCGGGTGTTCGACTATATAAAGCACCACGACAAGATCGACCGCGCGGTAACACTGGTGGGATTCGGCGATGCCAAGGACGACCCGGCACGGGCGGATTTGCTGTCGAAGCTGCGGGCGATGGCGGTCCGCCGGGAGTTGGTGAAAAACGGCGTGGTGTTGCGCGAAGTGCGCGGGTTTGGCGCGCTGATGCCGGTGGCGACCAACAGCGGGGATGAAGGCAGGATCAAGAATCGGCGGGTTGAGGTTTGGGTTTATTGAATCTGATATTGATGCGTTGCAGGCACTGACGCCTTCGTCGGATCGCCGCCCGGACCAAGCCCGCTCCCACAGGGATCTTCGGTGAACGCATTGTCGTGAACACTAGAAAAACCTGTGGGAGCGGGCTTGGTCCGGGCGGCGATCCGACGATGGAGGCGCCGCGGTCTTAATGACCGCTACGCAGCATTTCCTTCGGCACATACTTGCCGATCTCGAACTTGCCGATCGCCGCGCGGTGCACTTCGTCCGGGCCGTCGGCCAGGCGCAGGGTGCGCTGCATAGCGTACATGTAAGCCAGCGGGAAATCATTCGACACCCCTGCCCCGCCATGAATCTGGATCGCCCGGTCGATCACCCGCAACGCGACGTTCGGTGCCACGACCTTGATCTGCGCAATCTCGCTCTTGGCGACTTTGTTACCCACGGTGTCCATCATGTACGCCGCTTTCAGGGTCAGCAGGCGCGCCATGTCGATTTCCATCCGCGAGTCGGCGATCTTGTCGACGTTACCGCCCAAACGCGCCAGCGGTTTGCCGAACGCAGTTCGGCTCACCGAACGCTTGCACATCAGTTCCAGTGCGCGCTCGGCCATGCCGATCGAACGCATGCAGTGGTGAATCCGGCCAGGGCCGAGACGACCTTGAGCGATTTCGAAGCCGCGTCCTTCACCGAGCAGGACGTTTTCGTACGGCACCCGCACGTTGTCGAACAGCACTTCGGCGTGACCGTGAGGTGCGTCGTCGTAACCGAACACCGGCAACGGACGGACGATCTTCACACCGGGGGTGTCGACCGGCACCAGGATCATCGAGTGCTGGGCGTGGCGCGGGGCGTCGGGGTTGCTCAGGCCCATGAAGATCAGGATCTTGCAGCGCGGATCGCAGGCGCCGGAGGTCCACCATTTCTTGCCGTTGATCACCCACTCGTCGCCATCGCGCACGGCACGGGCGGCCATATTGGTGGCATCGGAGGACGCGACGTCCGGCTCGGTCATGGCGAACGCAGAGCGGATCTCGCCACGCAGCAGCGGTTCGAGCCAGCGCTGTTTCTGTTCTTCGTTGGCGTATCGCACCAGCACTTCCATGTTGCCGGTGTCCGGCGCCGAGCAGTTGAACGGCTCGGGACCGAGCAGCGAACGGCCCATGATTTCCGCCAATGGCGCGTATTCGAGGTTGGTCAGGCCGGCGCCCAGTTCCGACTCAGGCAGAAACAAATTCCACAGCCCTTCAGCCTTTGCCTTGGCTTTGAGTTCTTCCATGATCGCCGTCGGCTGCCAGCGATCGCCTTCGGCAACCTGCCGTTCGAACACGGCTTCGGCCGGGTAAACGTAAGTGTCCATGAACGCGGTCACGCGCTCACGCAGTTCTTGCACCTTGGGCGAATAAGCGAAATCCATGAGCAATTACCTTTTTTTCGGCAGGTTGTTTAAGTCATGCAATCGATGCTAGAACAGCGTTGATAATTTACCTAGCCTATTCTCGGCGTGTATAAACATTCATCACCGATATATGATTGGTTGATTTTCCGGGCAGCCCTGACCTGTACCCTCCACCTATAACAAGAGAGCCGCGTAATGAATCTGAGCAAGGTCGACCTCAACCTTTTCATCGTCTTCGACGCGATCTACACCGAAGCCAACCTGACCCGCGCCGGGCAGATCGTCGGCATTACCCAGCCTGCGGTGTCCAACGCATTGGCGCGGTTGCGCGAAACCTTCAACGACCCGCTCTTCGTACGCACGGCCCAGGGCATGGTGCCGACACCCATGGCGCAGAACATCATCGGCCCGGTGCGCAACGCACTGTCGCTGCTGCGGGTATCGGTTCAGGAAAGTCGCATTTTCAACCCCTCGCAAGCGGTCAAGACCTACCGCATCAGCATGACCGACCTGACCGAAGCGGTGATTCTGCCGCCACTGTTCCAGCGCCTGCGTCGCCTGGCGCCGACGGTGATTATCGAAAGCTTCCTGTCCAAACGTCGGGAAACCACCAAGGAACTGGCCGCCGGGCGTCTCGACTTCGCGGTCGACGCGCCGCTCAACACCGACCCGCAGGTGCGCCACGTCAAGCTGATGGAAGACCGTTACGTCTGTGCGATGCGCAAGGGCCATCCGCTGGCGACCAAGGAAAAATTCACCCTCGACGATTACCTGTCGCTGACCCACATTCATATTTCCAGCCGTCGCAGTGGCCTGGGCCATGTCGATCTGGCGCTGGGCAAGATGGGCATCCAGCGCAAGATCGCCCTGCGCTCGCAGCACTATCTGATGGCGTCCCAGGTGTTGCAGCAGACCGACATGGTGATGACCGTGCCGGAGCGTTTCGCCCGTCGCCATGACCTGCATGCATTCAATCTGCCGGTCAACGATGTGCCACCGGTGGAAACCCATTTGTACTGGCACGAAAGCACCGATCAGGACCCGGCCAACCGCTGGATGCGCGAGCAGATGATCGAGTTGTGCCAGCAAGTGACAGCGCACGAGAAGAAGCTCGACAAGCTGCAGGCGCCCGCCACTTGACGTAAACGTCAACCTGCCATTAGCTTAGCGCCAAGACCTTATTTCGAGCGCTTTCATGAGCAGCCAGACCTACAGCATTTCCGACCTCGCCCGCGAGCTGGACATCACCACCCGGGCGATCCGCTTCTATGAAGAACAAGGCCTGCTCAGCCCCGAGCGCCGAGGCCAGGAACGCATCTATTCGCCGCGCGACAAGGTCAGCCTGAAGCTGATCCTGCGGGGCAAGCGCATCGGTTTCTCCCTGGCCGAGTGCCGCGAACTGATCGAGCTCTACGACCCCTCCAGCGGTAACACCAAACAACTCAACAGCATGCTGGCGAAAATCAGCGAGCGCCGGGAACAGCTTGAGCAGCAACTGCTGGACATCGAACAGATGAAGCTGGAACTCGACACCGCCGAAGAACGCTGTGTGCAGGCGCTGGAGCAGACGCTCAAGAGTCAGCAATCAGTTCAGTAATCCAAATAAATCCCAATGTGGGAGCGGGCTTGCTCGCGAAAGCGGTGTTTCAGAAACAGATTTGTCGACTGACACTCCGCGTTCGCGAGCAAGCCCGCTCCCACAAGGTCTCCGCAGGAATTCAAAGAGCAGGTCAATGCCATGTCCCTCCCCTCCCAAGTACGCCTGATCGAAGTCGGCCCCCGTGACGGCCTGCAGAACGAAGCCCAGCCCATCAGCGTCGCCGACAAGGTGCAACTGGTCGACGCGCTGAGCGCCGCCGGCCTCGGCTATATAGAAGTCGGCAGTTTCGTTTCGCCCAAGTGGGTGCCGCAGATGGCCGGTTCCGCCGACGTGTTCGCGCAGATCCAGCGCAAGCCCGGCGTGACCTACGGCGCGCTGGCGCCGAACCTGCGTGGTTTTGAGGATGCGCTGGCCGCCGGGGTCAAGGAAGTCGCGGTGTTTGCCGCTGCGTCCGAAGCGTTCTCGCAACGCAACATCAATTGCTCGATCAGTGAAAGCCTCGCGCGGTTCGCGCCGATCATGGAGTCGGCGAAACAGCACGGCGTTACCGTGCGCGGTTATGTGTCCTGTGTACTCGGCTGCCCTTATGAAGGCGAGGTCGCGCCGGAACAAGTCGCTATGGTCGCCCGCGAGCTGTATGCGATGGGCTGCTACGAAGTTTCGCTGGGTGACACCATCGGCACCGGCACCGCTGGTGCCACCCGCCGGCTGTTCGAAGTGGTCTCGAAGCAGGTGCCCCGAGAAAAACTCGCCGGCCACTTCCACGACACCTACGGTCAGGCCATGGCCAACATCTACGCCAGCCTGCTGGAAGGCATCGCGGTGTTCGACAGCTCGATCGCCGGGCTGGGCGGCTGCCCGTACGCCAAAGGCGCCAGCGGTAACGTCGCCACCGAAGACGTGGTGTACCTGCTCAACGGCCTGGGCATCGAGACCGGCATCGACCTAGACGCCTTGATTGCCGCCGGCCAACAGATCAGTGCGGTGCTGGGTCGCCCGACCGGTTCGCGCGTGGCCAAGGCTCGCAGCGCACAGTGAGGGGATGGTGTTACCGCCGAGCGCGAAACGTGGGCACAAGCGAGTAACACGGAAACAAATTGTCTGGTTTTGCCTGAAGGAAAAATCCTTCAAAAATCTCAAGACATTGATTTACAAGGGTTTTTAAAAGTTGGCACGGCTTCTGCTATCTCTATGGCATAACAAGAATAAAAAGCAGCAAACCAATAAAAATAAGACGTACCGACTCTGACATAACAAAAACAACACGGCAGAGACGCAGCTAACAGATTTTTTTGGAGAAGGTGTGCTTTTCAGGGTATTCCTCGGAATGACCCGCAACCGGGCAGAGAACAATAAAACTACCTTCAGGTAGCTCCCGAATCGGTTGGATCGCTAGACGAGAAAGCAGATCAGCGCTCAAAAAAATACGTTTGCTCTTGACCCCGGATGGGGGTCGCCAAAAACAGCGGTAAAGGGCCACGGTTGCCAAAAACAACAACAGACCGCCCCTCAATAATAAAAAAGAGCACGCGACGACAAAATTAAAGGGGAGCTTCGGCTCCCCTTTGTGCTTTCTACGATTCCTGTTATCACCGCCGCCCCCTTGTGGGAGCGGGCTTGCTCGCGAATGCGTCAGGTCAGTCAACATGCTGGGTGAATGGCACACTGCATCCGCGAGCAAGCCCGCTCCCACATTCGATCTTTGTCAGGCCTGCTTTTCTCGCAACTCCTCGATACTGATCTCACGCATCCGGAATTTCTGGATCTTGCCCGTCACCGTCATCGGAAACTCCTCGACGAACTTGAAGTATCGCGGCGTCTTGAAGTGGGCGATGCGCTCCTTGCACCACGCTTGCAGCTCTTGTTCGGTGGCGCTGTGGCCGGGATGGAATTTGATCCACGCGACGATTTCCTCGCCGTAACGCGAGCAGGGAATGCCGATCACCTGCACGTCCGCCACCGCCGGGTGAGTGAAGAAGAACTCTTCCAGTTCACGCGGGTAAATATTTTCGCCGCCGCGGATGATCATGTCCTTGTTACGGCCGGCGATGCAGACGTAACCCTCGTCGTTCATGCTCGCCAGGTCGCCGGTGTGCATCCAGCCTGCCGCGTCGATGGCTTCGGCGGTGGCATTCGGGTTGTTCCAGTAGCCGAGCATCACGCTGTAACCACGGGTGCACAGTTCGCCGATGATGCCGCGTGGCACCGGATTTCCGGCCTCGTCGATGATCTTGCTTTCGAGTTGTGGCTGGGTGCGGCCGACGGTGGTGACGCGCAGTTCCAGTTCGTCCGATGGCCCGGTCTGTAGCGATACCGGGCTGGTTTCGGTCATGCCGTAGGCGATCTGCACTTCACTCATGTGCATTTCGCTGATGACCCGGCGCATCACTTCGATCGGGCAAGTGGCGCCGGCCATGATTCCGGTGCGCAGGGTCGACAGGTCGAACTCGGCACGCTGCGGCTGATCGAGCATGGCGATGAACATGGTCGGCACGCCGTACAGCGCGGTGGCCTTTTCTTCGGCAACGGTGCTCAGGGTCAGCAGCGGATCGAAGGCATCGTTGGGATAAATCATGGTGCTGCCGTGGGTGATGCAGCCGAGGTTGCCCATGACCATGCCGAAGCAGTGGTACAGCGGCACCGGGATCACCAGCCGATCAGCCGCAGTCAGGCCGAGGCTTTCGCCGACCATGTAGCCGTTGTTGAGGATGTTGTAGTGACTGAGGGTCGCGCCCTTGGGGAAACCGGTGGTGCCGGAGGTGTACTGGATGTTGACCGGTTGATCGAAGTGCAGGCTGTCGCTGCGTTCACGCAATTGTTCTGGAGAGACACTGGCGGCCAGATCTGCCAGTTGCGACCACGGGAGAAAACCCGAAGGCGGCTGCGGATCGAGACTGATCAGACCGCGCATCTCCGGCAGGCGCTCGCTGCGCAGTTCGCCGATGGATTGCTCGGCCAGTTCCGGCAGCAAGCCTTGCAACATGCCGTGATAGTTGGAGCTCTTGAACGACCCAGCGCAGACCAGCCATTGGCAACCGGATTGCTTGAGCACGTATTCGAGTTCGGAGCTGCGGTAGGCCGGGTTGATGTTGACCAGGATCACGCCGAGCTTCGCGGTGGCGAATTGAGTGATGCACCACTGCGCGCAATTCGGTGCCCAGATGCCAAGCCGGTCACCGGCCTGCAAACCCAACGCCAGCAGAGCTCTGGCATGCACGTCCACCGCGTCGGCCAGTTGCCGCCAGGTGTAACGCAGCTGCTGATGACGCACCACCAGCGCCTCGCCTTCCGGGTACTGCGCGACGGTCTCGTCGAACCTCTGCCCGATGGTCATCGCCAGCAAGGCTTTGTCCTGGGAACCACGGGTATAGCTGCGCTGCGGGTTTGCACTGGGTTGATCCATGACGACCCCTATTGTCTTTATTAGTGGGTGTTGGACCGGAGCTACAGCAGCTCCGACCATTCAGAACTGGCTCTACTCTCGCTCAAGTTGACGTTAACGTAAAGGGTGATTGACAGCCATTCGTCACAGGCTTACGTTAACGTAAAGGTGAGAACTGAAACGCCCTTCTCCCTACCCTACAAAAAAGCCAAAAGGTGACCCATGAGCTACCCATCCCTGAACTTTGCCCTCGGCGAAACCATCGACATGCTGCGCGATCAGGTTCAGTCCTTTGTCGCCAAGGAGATCGCCCCGCGTGCCGCGCAGATCGACAGCGACAACCTGTTCCCTGCCGATCTGTGGCGCAAGTTCGGTGACATGGGCCTGCTCGGCATCACCGTGCCGGAAGAGTACGGCGGCGCTGGCCTGGGTTACCTGGCGCACGTGGTGGCGATGGAAGAAATCAGCCGTGGCTCGGCTTCCGTAGCGTTGTCCTACGGCGCCCACTCCAATCTCTGCGTGAACCAGATCAACCGCAACGGTAATCACGAACAGAAATCCAAATATCTGCCGAAGCTGATCAGCGGCGAACACGTCGGTGCTCTGGCGATGAGCGAACCGAACGCCGGTTCCGACGTGGTCTCAATGAAGCTGCGCGCCGATAAACGCGGCGACCGTTTCGTGCTCAACGGCAGCAAGACCTGGATCACCAACGGCCCCGACGCCAACACCTACGTGATCTACGCCAAGACCGACCTGGAAAAAGGCCCGCACGGCATCACCGCATTCATCGTCGAGCGCGACTGGAAAGGCTTCAGCCGCAGCAACAAGTTCGACAAGCTCGGCATGCGCGGTTCCAACACCTGCGAGCTGTTCTTCGATGACGTCGAAGTGCCGGAAGAAAACATCCTCGGCGTGCTCAACGGCGGCGTGAAAGTGCTGATGAGCGGCCTCGATTACGAGCGCGTCGTGCTGTCCGGTGGCCCGACCGGGATCATGCAATCGTGCATGGACCTGATCGTGCCGTACATCCACGACCGCAAACAGTTCGGCCAGAGCATCGGCGAATTCCAGCTGATCCAGGGCAAAGTCGCCGACATGTACACCCAGCTCAACGCCAGCCGCGCCTACCTCTACGCCGTGGCCCAGGCCTGCGAGCGCAACGAAACCACGCGCAAGGACGCCGCCGGCGTGATCCTCTACACCGCCGAACGCGCCACACAAATGGCTCTGGACGCGATCCAGATTCTCGGCGGCAACGGCTACATCAACGAATTCCCGGCCGGTCGTCTGCTGCGTGACGCCAAGCTGTACGAAATCGGCGCCGGCACCAGTGAGATCCGTCGCATGCTGATCGGTCGCGAACTGTTCAACGAAACCCGCTAAACGGAGCTGTCCATGGCTATCCTGCATACCCAGCTCAACCCCCGTTCAGCGGAGTTCGCCGCCAATAGCGCGGCGATGCTCACACAGGTCGACGCCCTGCACACCCTGCTCGCCCAAGTGGCTCAGGGCGGCGGCGCGAAAGCTCAGGAACGTCACACCTCGCGCGGCAAACTGCTGCCCCGTGAGCGGATCAACCGCTTGCTCGATCCGGGCTCGCCGTTTCTGGAAATCAGCCAGTTGGCCGCCCACGCCGTGTATGGCGAAGACGTGCCCGCCGCTGGCGTGATTGCCGGGATCGGCCGCGTGGAAGGCGTCGAGTGCATGATCGTCGCCAACGACGCGACGGTGAAAGGTGGCTCGTACTACCCGCTGACCGTGAAGAAACACCTGCGCGCCCAGACCATCGCCCAGCAGAATCGCCTGCCGTGCATCTATCTGGTGGACTCGGGCGGCGCCAACCTGCCGCGTCAGGACGAAGTGTTCCCGGATCGCGAGCACTTCGGGCGGATCTTCTTCAATCAGGCCAACATGAGCGCCATGGGCATTCCGCAGATTGCGGTGGTCATGGGCTCCTGCACCGCCGGCGGCGCCTACGTGCCGGCGATGGCTGACGAAGCGATCATGGTGCGCAATCAGGCAACGATTTTCCTAGCCGGCCCGCCCTTGGTGAAAGCCGCGACCGGTGAAGTGGTCAGCGCCGAAGACCTCGGCGGGGCCGATGTGCATTGCAAGACCTCCGGAGTCGCCGACCACTACGCCGAAAGCGATGAGCATGCCCTCGCCCTCGCCCGCCGCAGCGTCGCCAACCTCAACTGGCGCAAGCTCGGCGAAGTGCAGCAGCGCGCGCCGATTGCGCCGCTGTACGCCAGCGACGAGTTGTACGGCGTGGTGTCGGCAGATGCCAAGCAGCCGTTCGATGTGCGCGAAGTGATTGCGCGGCTGGTCGACGGTTCAGTGTTCGATGAATTCAAAGCCTTGTTTGGCACCACGCTGGTGTGCGGTTTCGCCCATCTGCACGGTTACCCGATCGCGATCCTCGCCAACAACGGCATCCTGTTCGCCGAAGCCGCGCAAAAAGGCGCGCACTTCATCGAACTGGCCTGCCAGCGCGGCATCCCGCTGCTGTTCCTGCAGAACATTACCGGCTTCATGGTCGGTCAGAAATACGAGGCCGGCGGCATCGCCAAACACGGCGCCAAACTGGTGACCGCCGTGGCGTGCGCCAAGGTGCCGAAATTCACCGTGATCATCGGCGGCAGCTTCGGCGCCGGTAACTACGGCATGTGCGGGCGGGCCTACGATCCGCGTTTCCTGTGGATGTGGCCGAACGCGCGGATCGGCGTGATGGGCGCCGAACAGGCGGCTGGCGTGCTGGTTCAGGTCAAGCGCGAACAGGCCGAACGCAGCGGCCAGGCGTTCAGCGCCGAGCAGGAAAGCGAGATCAAGCAACCGATTCTCGACCAGTACGAAGAGCAGGGACACCCCTACTACTCCAGCGCACGGCTGTGGGACGACGGCGTCATCGACCCGGCGCAGACCCGCGATGTGCTGGCCCTGGCCTTGTCCGCGTCGTTGAACGCGCCTATCGAACCGAGCCGCTTCGGCGTGTTCCGGATGTGATCGGGAGAACCTCATGAGCGACTTCAACACCCTCGAGTTGCACAGCGATCCACGGGGTTTCGCGACCCTGTGGCTCAGCCGCGAAGAAAAGAACAACGCGTTCAACGCCGAGATGATCCGCGAACTGATCCTGGCGCTGGACAAGGTCGCCAGCGACGCCAGCCTGCGTTTCCTGCTGGTGCGCGGACGCGGCAAACACTTCAGCGCCGGCGCGGATCTGGCCTGGATGCAGCAATCGGCCGAACTCGATTACCACACCAACCTCGACGATGCCCGGGAACTGGCGGAGCTGATGTACAACCTCGCCAAACTGAAAATCCCGACCGTGGCCGTGGTGCAAGGCGCGGCGTTCGGCGGCGCGCTGGGCCTGATCAGTTGCTGCGACATGGCGATTGGCGCCGATGACGCGCAGTTCTGCCTGTCGGAAGTGCGCATTGGCCTGGCGCCGGCGGTGATCAGCCCGTTCGTGGTGCAAGCCATCGGCGAGCGCGCGGCACGGCGTTATGCGCTGACGGCCGAGCGTTTCGGCGGGCAGCGGGCGCGGGAAATCGGTTTGTTGTCGGAAAGCTATCCGGCGACCGAGCTTGAACAGAAAGTCGAACAATGGATCGACAACCTGCTGCTCAACAGCCCCGCCGCCATGCGCGCCAGCAAGGATCTGCTGCGTGAAGTCGGCAACGGCGCGCTGACGCCGGCCCTGCGCCGTTACACCGAAAACGCCATCGCCCGCATCCGCGTCAGCCCGGAAGGCCAGGAAGGTCTGCGGGCCTTTTTGCAGAAGCGTCCACCGAGCTGGCAAGCCGCAACCACCACCAAGGAGCCGCGTTGATGAGCGCACCTGTTCTCACCACCCTGCTGGTGGCCAACCGTGGCGAAATCGCTTGCCGGGTCATGCGCACCGCCAAGGCCCTGGGCCTGACCACCGTCGCCGTGCACAGCGCCACCGACCGCGAGGCGCGGCACAGCCGTGAAGCCGACATCCGCGTCGATCTGGGCGGCAGCAAAGCGGCCGACAGCTACCTGCAAATCGACAAGCTGATCGCAGCGGCCAAGGCCAGCGGTGCTCAGGCGATTCATCCGGGGTATGGCTTTCTGTCGGAGAACGCTGGTTTTGCTCGCGCCATTGAAGCGGCGGGCCTGATCTTCCTCGGCCCGCCGGCCTCGGCCATCGATGCGATGGGCAGCAAATCTGCCGCCAAAGCCTTGATGGAAACTGCCGGCGTGCCGCTGGTTCCGGGATATCACGGCGAAGCTCAGGATCTGGACACCTTCCGCGATGCTTGCGAGCGCATCGGTTATCCGGTGCTGCTCAAGGCCACTGCCGGCGGTGGTGGCAAGGGCATGAAAGTGGTCGAGGACGTCAGCCAACTGGCTGAAGCGTTGGCCTCCGCCCAGCGTGAAGCGCAGTCATCGTTCGGCGATTCGCGGATGCTGGTGGAGAAATACCTGCTCAAGCCGCGTCACGTAGAAATCCAGGTGTTCGCCGACCAGCACGGCAATTGCCTGTACCTGAACGAGCGCGACTGCTCGATTCAGCGTCGGCACCAGAAGGTCGTCGAAGAAGCGCCGGCACCGGGTTTGAGCCCGGAGCTGCGCCGGGCCATGGGTGAAGCGGCTGTGCGTTCGGCGCAGGCCATCGGTTACGTCGGTGCAGGCACGGTGGAGTTTTTGCTGGATGCGCGCGGTGAGTTCTTCTTTATGGAGATGAACACGCGGTTGCAGGTTGAACACCCGGTCACCGAAGCCATCACCGGGCTCGATCTGGTGGCCTGGCAGATTCGCGTCGCCCGTGGCGAAGCGCTGCCGATCACTCAGGATCAAGTGCCGCTGAACGGGCATGCGATTGAAGTGCGGTTGTATGCGGAAGACCCGTCGAATGATTTCCTGCCGGCGACCGGACGTCTTGATCTGTATCGCGAATCCGCCGCAGGGCCGGGGCGCCGTGTGGACAGTGGCGTTGAGGAAGGCGATGAGATTTCGCCGTTCTATGACCCGATGCTCGGCAAGCTGATTGCCTGGGGCGAGGATCGTGAGCAGGCGCGGTTGCGGTTGCTGAGCATGCTCGATGAGTTTGCGATTGGCGGGTTGAAGACCAACATCAACTTCCTGCGGCGGATCATCGGTCATCCGGCGTTCGCGGCGGCGGAGCTGGATACCGGGTTCATTCCGCGCTATCAGGAGCAACTGCTGCCAGCGCCTGCTGCGCTGAGCGATGAGTTCTGGGAGGCGGCAGCGCAGGCTTTTGCGCAGAGTCTGCCGGGGATGGCTCGAGCGGATGATCCGGCTTCGCCTTGGGCGCTTCACAGCGGTTTGCGCGCCGGGTTGCCTCGTGAAATCACTCTGCATTTGAGTTGCGAGGGACAGGATCGGGCGCTGACGCTCGGTGCTGGCGGCAATGCAAAACTGGTCGGCGAACAACTGGTGATCGAGCACGATGGGCTGCGCCGACAGCTGCGAGCAATTCGTCGTGGAGAGGTTCTGTTTCTGCAATGGGACGGCGAGCTGCGACGCGTTGAAACGTACGACCCGATCAGCGCTGTCGAAGCCAGTCACAGCCATCAGGGCGGTCTGACGGCACCGATGAACGGCAGCATCGTGCGGGTGTTGGTGGAGGCCGGGCAAGCGGTTGAAGCCGGTGCGCAACTGGTGGTGCTGGAAGCGATGAAGATGGAGCACAGCATCCGCGCGCCCCATGCCGGCGTGATCAAGGCGCTGTATTGCCAGGAAGGCGAAATGGTCAGTGAAGGCAGCGCGCTGGTCGAGTTGGAAGAAGCTTGAAAGGTGGATCGATCCTACGCCTGGCGAGGATCGATCTGACTAGTATTTGGCCGTTGCCTGAACCACGACACCGACAATTCGGCACTCGTCGGTCAACAAGGCTTTCGGCCAGGTCGGATTGAGCGGCACCAGGTAACGCTGGCCGCCCTCTTCGATCAGTTTGCGGAAAATCGCCTCGTCGCTGTCCGGCCACTGGGCGATCACCAGTTTTCCGGGCTCGGCTTCCAGCGCCGGGTCCACCAGAATCATCATCCCTTCGCCGATGCTCTGCCCGGTGGGCGCGGTCATCGCATTCCCCGTCACCGTGAGCCAGAACGCCGGGCCACGGGCGTGGTAGTCCGTCAGTTCGAAACGTCGCTTGTCCTTGGCACTCGAATACGCTGGCTGGCTCTCACGGGCCTCGACCGGCGCATTCCACTCGCTGACCGGATAGCGAAAGTAAGGGTTGTATTTTTGTGCCAGGGGCATTTCGTCGTCCGCATCGGTCTGCGGTTCACGAATGACCACCGCGACCTCGAGATACTCCATGCCCAGCGCCTTCAGCACGCGGTTCATCTGCGTGATGCCGGGCTCGCGGCGCTTGTTCAGCCAATGGCCGATACCGCCCTGGGACATGCCCACGCGTTCGCCGAGTTCGACTTGAGTGACTTTGAGTTCACTCATTTTGGCCTTGACCAATTCAATCCATTTATCCATGTGCGGCACCATACGTGGACGCCTGCGGCCGGCAAAACACATATTGTAGTATTTAAATTCTGGTCACAAATACCGATAGTACTATTCTTGAGTCACGGATTTGAATCGACCAAGGAGTGACCTTTCACAATGAACATCACCAGCAAAGACTTGCCCGACCTGGAAATGGACACCACCTTCACGTCCCCGCAAGGGTGCGCCGCTGCGCAACGGGCGTTGGACTATTACTTGAAACCAGCTGTGTCAGAACCGGAAGTGGATGAGCGCTTTTTCGGCGTGAACAGCAATCTGAGTGGCGAAGAATCCCTGGTCCACGCCTCCGATCTGCTGCGATGTGCAGCGGCTACGGCGTTCAAGGCGGCGGACGGCTTGCAGGGCGTTAGTCGGGATCTGGCGTTTTCGGTCGTGCATATGGTGGACATGGCGCGGGCGATGGTTGATCACTCGCTCGATGGCGCGGTTCGCTGAAGACGGGAGTTCGGACGGACGGGAAAGAATTTTCCAATCGCGCAGATAAAAACATTTGACTTGCAAATGATAATGATTATTATTGCAAGCAGCTGGTCGCGAGATCAGTCGATGGACCAGAGACCTTAGGTCGGTCTTCTGGACTATCTCCTCATCAGGCTAATCACGGTTTTTGACCCGGCTTTTTGCCGGGTCTTTTTTTTGCCAGTTTTCTGGCTTGTGGCTTCAGGCTAATGAAGTCTTTGGATGCCGCAAATTCGATGGCGCGGATAATATCAAAAGAATATTGCTTGGCAAGCAGACCCCGGCCACATTGGGGCAAAGTAATGCCAATTAGCACTTGAGAATCAATCGCACAGCCACTAAGCTGCATCCGCGTCATGGAGGACGCCCCCCGCCACAACCCGCAATTTCCCTCGGTTTCACCCCTGTCTTGCGTGTAAAGTAGCCGCCATAAAAATCATATTCAGGAACCGATTATGACCGTGGCCAAATCTTCGTTCGACATCAGCGCCAACTTCGACAGCGGCAACATCCAAGTCATCGACATCAGCAATCCGCTCAACCCGGTTCTGGCAATTCGGCCAGATACCCGCAGCGCTCATTTCCAGTGGTTCCACTTCAAGGCCAGCGGCCTGCACGTCCATCAGGAACACTGGTTCCGCCTGGTCAACGCCAGCCAGTCTTCCTACAACAAAGCCTGGACCGGCTATCAAGCGGTCGCTTCCTACGACCACGTCAACTGGTTCCGTATTCCGACCCAATTCGAAGGCGACAGCCTGCGCTTCTGCCTCGAAGCCGAGCAAACCCACGCCTGGTTCGCCTATTTCGAACCTTACAGCCGTGGCCGTCATGACTGGCTGATCGAGCAAGCGCTGACCAAGGCCGGCACCGAATTGCTGGCCACCGGTAAAAGCGTCGAAGGCCGCGACATCCAGCTGCTGCGCAAAGGCACTGGCGCCGAAGGTCGACGCAAGATCTGGATCATCGCCCAGCAACATCCCGGCGAGCACATGGCCGAGTGGTTCATGGAAGGCGTGATCGAACGCCTGGAACATCATGGCGATCCGGTGCTGAACAAACTGCTGGAAAGTGCCGATCTGTACCTGGTGCCGAACATGAACCCCGACGGCGCCTTCCACGGTCACTTGCGCACCAACGCCATGGGCCAGGACCTGAACCGCGCCTGGCAGAACGCCAGTCAGGAAATCAGCCCGGAAGTGCTTTTCGTACAGCAGCAGATGGAAAAGTACGGCGTCGATCTGTTCCTCGACGTACACGGTGACGAAGAAATCCCCCACGTGTTCACTGCCGGTTGCGAAGGCAACCCGGGCTACACCCCGCGGATCGAGAAACTCGAAGAGCACTTCCGCAGCCACCTGAAGCACACCACCAAAGACTTCCAGACCAAGTACGGTTACACCCGCGACGAACCGGGCCAGGCCAACATGACTCTGGCCTGCAACAGCGTCGGCCAGAAGTTCGACTGCCTGTCGCTGACCCTGGAGATGCCGTTCAAGGATCACGATGATGCACCGAACCCGCTCACCGGCTGGTCGGGCAAGCGTTCCATGCAACTGGGCAAGGACGTGCTGACCACCATCGCGGACATGGTCGACACCCTGCGCTGATCGCCCCCTGATTTTCGCTTCACGAAAGATCGCAGCCTGTCTGCGATCTTTTTTTTGCACTGACTTTTACCCAATCAGGTTGCAAATCAAAACTGGATTACTTACCGTCAATCAAGTTTCAACTTGAAACCTGAAAGGATCCGGGACATGAACACTGCAACACTCGATAAAGGTGTCGTGCTGCTTTTCGCCATCGCTTGTGGCCTCGCGGTGGGCAACGTGTATTACGCCCAGCCGCTGCTGGATGCGATGGCCGAGGCCTTCGGCCTGTCGCCGGGCAGCATCGGCATCGTCATGACGCTGACCCAGGTCGGCTACGGCCTCGGGCTTTTATTGCTGGTGCCCCTCGGCGACCTGCTCAACCGCCGGCGGCTGATCGTCACGCAAACGCTGTTGTCCGCCGCAGCCTTGCTGATGATTGCTCTGGCCTCGAACAGTGCCTGGCTGCTGATCGGGGTCACCCTGACCGGTCTGCTGGCCGTGGTCACCCAGGTGCTGGTCGCCTACGCCGCAACCCTCGCCGTCCCGGCACAACGCGGAAAGGTGGTCGGCGTGATCACCAGCGGCATCGTGGTCGGCATTCTGCTCGCACGCACGGTGGCGGGCGGCATGGCTGATCTGGCCGGCTGGCGCTCGATCTATCTGCTGTCGGCGGGATTGACGCTGGTGATGGCCGCGCTGCTGTTTCGGGTGTTGCCCAAAGATGAGGAAGAACGGCCGACTACCCGTTACGTGGCATTGATCGCCTCAGTGTTCAGTCTGTTTCGTGAGGAACCGGTGCTGCGCCAACGAGCGATCCTCGCCCTGCTCACCTTCGCCAGCGCCATGGTGCTGTGGACGCCGATGGTGTTGCCGCTGGCCGCCCCGCCGCTGTCGCTTTCCCACAGTGAAATCGGATTGTTCGGACTCGCCGGCGCGGCAGGCGCACTGGCCGCTGCCAGAGCCGGACATCTGGCGGATCGAGGATGGGGGCAATGGGTCAGCGGCCTGTCGCTGCTGCTGATGCTGGGCTCGTGGCTGCCGATCGCACTCACCCAGTCTTCGTTGTGGGCACTGCTGCTTGGTGTCATCACCCTGGATCTGGGCTTGCAGGCCGTGCACGTCACCAGCCAGAGCATGATCTATAGCGTCCGCCCACAGGCGCAGAGCCGACTGACCGCCGGCTACATGCTGTTTTACTCGATTGGCAGCGCCTTGGGCTCAATCGCCTCGACGGCCATGTACGCCTGGGCAGGATGGCCGGGCGTCTGCTGGCTGGGTGCCGCAATCAACATGGTCGCGTTGCTGTACTGGTGGCGAACGGCGGCCACACCGAAACGTGGCGAGGCTGCTTGCGCCCTCGCCACGTCGGACTGACACACGATCAACCGCGATTGCGTCCCCGCAGCATGCTGTCGAGCACCTCGTCGCGGCGCACCCAGCCATGGAACAGCGCCGCCGCCAGGTGCAGCAGCACGGTCAGGAACAACAGATACGCCAGATACCCATGAGCCTTGCGCAGCAACGCAAACACCTGCGCATCCGCCGGCACGATCGACGGCAATTGCAGCGACGTGCCGAGCATCACCGGATCCCCCGCCGCGCTGATCATCGCCCAACCCAGTAGCGGCAACATCAGCATCAGCGCATACAACAACAGATGAGAGGCCTTGGCCGCCATCACCTGCCAGCCCGGCAGATCCGCCGGCAGCGGCGGCTGACGAGTGCACAGTCGCACCAGAATGCGCACGATCACCAAAGCGAGTATCGCGATGCCCAATGGTTTGTGCAGATTGATCAGCCATTCATGCCGCGCCGACACCGAGGTCACCATGCCGGCGCCGATAAACAACATCGCGATGATCATCAACGCCATCAACCAGTGCAGCAACCGCGCCAGCGGATTGAAATGAGTCCGTTGCGTGCTCATGGGCGAGCCTCCTTTTTGCCGGTTGGCAGTTGGCTGACTTCGCTGGTGCGACGCAGGTAGGAATCGGCGTAACCGGCCGAGCGCGCGGCCAGCAAAGGATCGTCGGAACCCTGAATGCCGGCCGGCAGCACCAGCGGATCGTAATTGATATCACGGCATTCGCCGCTGAGCTGCGGCTGAGTCTTTTCCAGCACCAGGGTGCCGGCGTTCAACATCTTGCGACCGGCGGGCCAGGTCTTGCTCGCATCGTTCACCGGATCGTCGGCGTTGGCCAAGGTGATGTTCAACTGAAAGCGCAGCGGCCCTTCGGCCAGGCGTTGCACCAGGTCCTTTTCAAGGAAGTCGCTACCTTCGGGCGCAGTCGCGCCGGCAGCGTCCTGGGCCAGAGGCGTCATGCTCCAGCGTACCGCCTGCTTCTTGCCGCTGGCATCCACCAGGTAGAACGCATTGACGCTGTTGTAGGTTTCCGTCGCGTAACTGGCCGAAGGTTTTGCGGTTTTTATCCAGGTCAGAAACGGCACGGCTTCCGGGTGTGAGGCAAAAAATGCCGGCACCTTGGTCGGATCCGGTTTACCGGTGGCAGGATCCGGCGACTGCGCCTGCTGCAACTGATAGAACGCCTCGGGCGTGCCGACCGGGAACACCGGCATGCTGTTCATCCCGGTGCGCCACTGCTGGCCGTTGGCCTGAGTGAAACGCAGCGCCAGACTGCGGATCGGTACGGCGCTGTCCGGCGCATACGGACTGCCGGCCGGCAACGCAAAGCGCCCGACCACCGGGGTGCGCGGCTCATTGAACACTTGCGCGACAGAATACGAGCGAGCCTCGCCGCTGCTCTCGAAATGTCCGATCACGCAAACACCTTTGGCGTGATTGCGGCGAAAGCCGGGATGCACGCCGTTGTTCTTTTCCAGCACATCGACCAACGCTTTCGGCGTCAGGCGTTGTGGGTCAAATGAACCATGAACGTAGGCAAACGCCCCGGCCAGGGCTGCGACCACCACGGCGATACCGCCAAGACGCAACACCAGGCTCGCGGCACTCAGTGGCGGGCGTTGAGGCCCGCCGGGCGGTGAGCTGCGATCAACCATGAAAGACTCCAGGGCCATCGGCCATAGGGAAAGGTGCTATGAGACGCACGTCTCGTAGGATTATTCCCTCTGAACTGTAGTTTCTTTCATGCAGTGGCGTCGGAGTCCGATCGAGACTCGTTAAATCTGATCGAAACGCGGCTCGCGTTTTTCCAGAAACGCCTGCATGCCCTCCTTCTGTCCAAGTGTCGCGAACAGTCCGTGAAACGAGCGTCGTTCAAACAGAATGCCTTCGCGCAATCCCGACTCGGACGCCCGGTCCACCGCTTCCCGCGCAGCCCGTGTCGCCGTGCGGGGAAATCCGCCGATGCGCTGTGCAATGTCCATGGCCTGCTTCAACAAGTGATCGGCGTCTGTCACCCGCGACACCAACCCTGCCTGCTCGGCCTCACGGGCGGACATTGTGCGACCGGTCAGTATCATGTCCATGGCTTTGGCGCGGCCAATCAACCGGGTAAGGCGTTGTGTACCGCCCATGCCCGGCATCACCCCCAGAGTGATTTCCGGCAATGCGAACTTCGCGAACTCAGATGCCACGATCACGTCGCACATCATTGCCAATTCGCATCCCCCTCCGAATGCGAAGCCCGCCACCGCCGCGACTTTTGGCGTGCGCAGAGCGGCAAACGCATCCCATCCGGCGAAATGGTCTTCCTCGATCATTTCCAGGCAGGACTTTTCGTACATCTCCTTGATGTCGGCTCCCGCAGCAAAATAATCCCGGGTACCGGTGATGAGGAAACATCCGACACCCGGATCACTGTCCAGCGGTTGCAGGGTCTCCAGCATTTCGCGCATCAGTGATGTATCGAGCGCATTTCGTGCGTGCGGGCGGTTGAGGCGGATCTGTACTACGGGGCCGTGTCGTTCAATCAATAGGTTCATCGCAATCTCTTTGAATAGTGGAGTGAGTGGAAAAACGCCGACGCGCCGTCAGGAATCCCAGATCGCGCCGTAGGCCGGAATACCCCGGGATTCCATTTCCTCGACCACTCGCTCGGTCAGCTTCTGATTGGAAATACAGATCACCGCCTCCGCACCGTGGGTTCGAACGGCGGCATACGCCAGCGCTACCAGATCCGGTTTGCCCAACCGGTCGGTGTCCCAAATATGGGCGTCGGGTTGTGCCTGCAGGATTTCCTCCACCAGCGCATCACCATAGGTCGCGCGCGGGCTGCGGGTGGACCAGATCAGGTGAATCGGCACCTGCCCCGCCAGCAGATGCGGCAGCACCGGACCAATGCCACTGCCGGTGGCGACATACACCACCGACTTGAACAGGGTTTCGATATGGGCGACGCCTGCCGTGGTGATGCCCTTGACCCAGACATGGCTCGGCGGCTGTTCGATCAGTTCACCGGTCCAGTCACCGGCCCGGGAAATGATCAGGCGAAAACCGTCTTCGTCCGGTGCAGGAATATTGGCAAACGAGTGCCATTCCCACAGCGGATGGCGACTGATTGCGGTGGAAGATCCGGCGAACGGCGTGTGGTGATTGAACCGGGCAATCACCGCATGCGATGACGGTTTGACCAGCGTCACAGGCACCTTGCGCAGGCGCAACCAGGGCAAGGCAATGCTGAGCGTCAGGAGCGGCAGCATCCAGAATGAAACGGACGTCAACAGTACTTGCGCCAAGTCCGCGCCAGGATGACGATCCCGGGCAAACACCAGCGTCATGGCCCAGAACAGCAGCAGCGCAACCCAACCGGCGAACCGATGTGTGCGTTCGAAAGCGTTGTGAAACCGTGAGCGAATCCCCGGCAACGCCATGATCGCCATCAGCAGCAACACCCCCAGAAGCGCGGCACTGATAGCCAGCAACGTCAGCAAAACTCCACCTGTCCCCTCGGTCCTTTGCCAGATCATCGAACCGAGCAGCGCAACGAACCAAGCAATCGCGGCCATCGCCCCGCCACTGTGCAAACCGCCGAAGTGATAGACCTTGGCCAGCGAGCGACGAATCGCCAGCGGCCAGCTCGTGGGAGCACGCGTCGCCAGCCAGAACAGCAGATTGATCAGGTATTGCTGGCGAATCAGGATTGCCATCGACAGATTCGCCAATACCAGCTGCGACAATACCTCCAAGGCAACTCCCGAAGCTGACCACCACTGTCCGACAGTGATCCCGTACACCAGAGCCCCGAGGTTCGCCAGCAATACCAGCGCAACCAGGCGGTTGTAATGTGAAAACAGCGGCAGCGTTCCCAAGCGTTGCCAAAGCGGCGGTCGAGGCGGCAGGGTAAAAACGCTGTCGACTTCACTCATTGCCCCGCCTCCTGCGTGGCGGCAACGAGTTGTGTCTGATAAGCCTGTGCCCGTTCAAGCAACAAGCGTTTGTCGACCTTGCCCCTTGAAGTCAGCGGGATGTCGTCCACCGGCAGAATCATCGAAGGCACGCAGTAATAGGCCAGTCGTTCCTCGCAACGGCGTCGCGCCACATCGATGTCCGTGGATGCAGGGAAGACGAAAGCCACCAGATGACGGTTATCGAACTTCAAGGTCACCGCGCGCTCGCAGCCCGGCGCAGACTCCAGCACAGTCGACACCGAGTCCAGTTCAACGCGAAAGCCCCGGACTTTCACCTGATCGTCCACCCGGCCCAGGTGTTCCAGTTCGCCGTCAGCGGTCCAGCGACCCAGATCACGGGTTCGAAACATCATGCGACCCTGTCCCAAAAACGGATCGAGGCGGTATCGCTCGGCAGTCAGAGCAGGATTGCCCAGATACCCGGCCGTCACACAATCGCCACCGGCCCACATTTCGCCCTGCTCACCCGGCGCGCACAGTTGGCCCGTTTCATCCAGCACATACACGGTGTTGTTGGGCGTTGGCTTGCCGATCGTCAACGGGCCCGTGCCTCGGTAATGCTGCATGGTATTGACGATGGTGGTTTCTGTGGGGCCACAAGCATTGTAGAAATCGCAAAAGGACGCCCAGCGATCAGCCAGGGGCTGCGGGCACGGTTCGCCGGCCAGGGCCACCACCTTCACCTGACTGCAACGCTCCGGATCCAGCGTGGCGAGAATCGATGGGGTCGCGATCAGCACGTCACACTGCTCGGCGGTTTCGGCAATGTCCTTGCCCCGGATCAGCAGCGTCGCGCCATGGGCCAGGCACCCGAGGATTTCCCAGGCGGCCATGTCAAAGGCGATATTGAGAATCTGCCCGACGTTCATGCCCGGCCCCATGCCGAGATTGCCGGGGCTGGTCAGCAGAATGTTGCAGACATTGCGCTGGGTCACCCTGACACCGTTGGGCTGACCGGTCGTCCCGGACGTAAACAATACAAAACACAAGGCATCCGGTAACGAAATATCCTCCCCCACATTGACGTCATCGGCGGCCGAGCCCGGCGAGTCGATGAACGTATCCAGATGAATGCAATGTTGTCCGTCCGTCAGCGGAATCCCGTGGGCCAGCGTTGAAAGCGTCAACACCACCTGCGTCGAAGCAACCGACATGATGTGGCTCAGCTGCGTGGCCGGGGTGATGCCGACATGTTGGGGAATATAGGCCGCTCCCACCTTCAAGGTCGCGAGCATGCCCACCAGCATCGGGATCGAACGTTCGACAAACAGCGCCACGTGATCGCCCGGCGCTACGCCATGGCTTAACAACAATCTGGCCAACCGGTTGGCCTGACGGTTCAACTCGCCGTACGTGACGCTCTGCCCCTGAAAACGTGCGGCCACATGCTGCGGATGAGTCGCCGCCCGCACTTCGATCGCACGATGGATCAACAAAAACTCGGGCTCGGCCACCGGACCGCAGCCGAATGTCCGCCAGGAGTCAGGTACCGCGCTCGGTGTGGCTGGGGTATTCATTACGATTGCATGCATCTCAAACATCCCTTTTGCTCAAATCATCGTTTCAGCCGCTTCGGCCACCGATTGCCTGTTGGCGGTATCGGTGACTCTCCGCGCTTGTCGGACGGGTTGAGCCGGGAGATTTGAATCCATTACATGCACTACAGAACGCGGCGAACTTTCCTACGTCGCCAGTAATGAAATCTTTCAACTCCTGGAATGGAATAAGCTGTGTCGAGAAGCGTCTTTCCATCACTACCGCGCTTCTGGCCCAGAGCATGTCCCTGTCATGAATACACTCGACGAGCAATTACGCGATCTGATTCCCAGATTGCGCCGCTTCGCGCTTTCGCTGACACGCAACAGCAGCAGCGCCGACGACCTGGTACAGGCCAGCCTGGAGAAGGCGCTGTCGGGTTGGGGCGACAAACGCGCCGACGGCGATCTGCGCGCCTGGCTGTTTTCGATCCTGTACCGACAGTTTCTCGATGCGCATCGGCGTTCGCGGCGGTATGCGCGGATGCTCGAATTCTTCACCGGCCGCGATGACGCCGAGCCCTCGGTGGAACGCATCGTCATTGCCCAATCGACCTTGCAGGCCTTCGACCGACTGCCCACCGAACAGCGCGCGCTGCTACTGATGGTGTCGGTGGAAGGCCTGACCTATAAGGAGGTCGCCGAGATTCTCGACGTCCCCACCGGCACCGTGATGTCGCGCCTGTCCCGTGCTCGCCAGGCCCTGCGCCAGCTCAGCGACGGGGAAATCAGCAGCCCTTCCTTGCGGATACTCAAATGATCAGTCTGCCCCCCAACGAACGTGACCTGCACGCCTACGTCGACCACCAGCTCAGCGAGGCCGACCGACATGTAATGGAAACCTGGCTCGCCAGCCATCCGGACGAAGCGGCGCAGGTTCGCGCCTGGCAACAGGACGCCCAGCACCTGCGCGCCACCCTCGGCGGTGCCTTGCAACAACCGGCCAATCCGGACCTCGATCCGTCGCTGATTCGCCAGCGGCTCAAACGCCAATCGCGCCGCCAGTGGGCCAGCGCGGCGGTCCTGCTGATTGCCGTCAGCCTCGGCGGTGTCGGAGGCTGGAAGGCCCGGGACATGACCGTGTTTCATCCCCCGGCACCGATGACCGATGCCTTGCAGGCGTACCGTTTGATCGCCCAGCAAGGACTTCTGCCGGCGGACTACAAGGTCGATGGTGACGGCGACATCCAGCGCTGGCTCGACCGTTATTTCACTCAGGCCAATCGCCTGCCGGACCTGACGTCGGCCGGGTTTACGCCGGTCAGCGGTCGCCTGCTGAGCACCGATGAAGGCCCGGCGGCGATGGTGATGTATGAAGACCAGAGCGGGCACAAGGTCAGTTTCTACGTGCGTCCACCGGGACCGAAAAATACCTTCCTGCCCCGGGGCAGCCGCCAGGACGGGGATCTGCAGGCCGAGTACTGGTCCGGCAAGGGCTACAACTACGCGATGGTCAGCCCGACCGATACCCCGGCGGCGAAAATCCTCAAGCAATCCGTGAGTTTCTAGCCGCTTCAGAACCCCACATCCAGCACCACATTGTCCAGGTAGGTTCCGGCGGGCGGTGTGGTCTGGTCGGTGTAGATTTTCGCGTTGTAATTGAAGATCTGGCTGCCGGTGCCCAGCCCGTTGCCGGGGTTGACCTCGGCATCGCTGCTGGCCCGACGGGCCGCGCCGACACTGCCCCAACGGGTGGTGCCAGCACTTTTGAAAATGTCGTAGGCCAGATAGTTGCTGCCGGAAATCATCCGCCGCCGTCCGCCAACGCTGACCGCGTTCTGTCCGTCGTTCAAACCCACGGTATAGGCGCTGCCCTTGGTGCAGGCGAGGTTGATGGTCTGCCCGGTCACCGGGGTGAACGCGCTGACCACCGGCGCACTGCCGAAAGCGATGTTCGGCGCGGTGATGGTGCAGTCGTTGGACACCGTCAGGTTCACCGTCAGCGTCGTAGTGCCGCTGTTGATGTCGCGGCCCAGGCAAAGCCCGCCGACACCGATGCCCGAACAATAATTCCAGTTCCAGAAAATGCTCAGGGTCTCGGTATACGCGCCGGCCGCCACGTTGCTGCCGATGGTGGTACCGAAATACAGCGGAACGGTTTTCGGCACCGTGCCCCCCAGCAACCCCAGGGCATCGATGATGCCGTTGCGGGCGAAGTCATAGGCGGTGCCGCGCGTCAGCGGGTAACTGGTGCTGTTGTTGGCGTAGATCGTGTAACCGATCACGTCGCCGGTGGGCCCGAGCAAACCGCTTTGGGTCGAGGTGACGGTGGCCCAGAAATGATCATTGTTGGTCAACAGCGACAGCAGCGAACCGGTGCAACTCAAGCCTCCATTCAAGGTGGAACTGGGTTGCGAGGTGGTGCGCACGGCAATCGAACTGATGTTCCCGAACCCGGCCGGCGTGGTGGTGACCACCGAACACAGCGCCTGCGCCAGCCCCGGCAGCAGCAACAACAGCCACAGAGCAAGCCGCGCCCGGATCATTGGCACACCAACGGGCCGATCAGCGGCACTTCATCCTGCTGCAGATCGACGCTGAATTGCGCCTGGCAGGTCTTGCCGTCCGCGAGAGTCACCCGCAGCGAATTCTGCGCCTGGAGGTTTTCCAGATAGACCAGCCCGTCCCAGCCGACCACCGTCCGCGTGCCGCTCTGCTCATGCAGTACGCCACTGCCCAGCGGCAATTCCTTCTGCTGCGCATCCACCAGCACGATGCTCGCGGCGATCACCCGGCTCAGCGGAAACTCCAGCAGATAGCCGCTGCCCCGACGTACGGCAACACGTTGTTCGACATTCGGGCTGCGCACATTGGCCGGCAGGTTCAGCGGATCGATTTCGTACTTGCCGCGGTAATAGGCGCTGCTCCATGGCACCAGCAAGTGGCCGTTACGGTCGGTCTGGCCGACCTGCTGGTTCTCGTAGCGCACCGGAATGTCCGCGTAGCCGTCGGTGCTGACCACCACGAACGCATCGTCGATGCGGTTGGCGGCGAACACTTGATCGTCCATCCATACCAGCGAGCCGCTGGCATCGGCCCAACGGGTTTCGGCGTCGGACGTCCCATAGACGCCAGCCTGCAATTGCACCGATTGCAGACGCCAGGTCACATCAGCCTGACGGTAATCGGCGCCGTCGCCCTTGGCGTAGCCCAGATTGAAACCCACTCCGCCCTCGGACGGCACGGCGCGACTGTAGTTGACCCGCTGCTGTGTCTGCCCGGTCTTGCTGCGCTCGCTGCTGATGGCCAGGCTGCCGCGCAGGTCGAACGGAATCACCAGTTGCGCCTGCACCGCCCAGTTGCTGTCGCCGATTTCGCGGTTGGCCGACAAGTAGAAACTGCTGTTGCGCCATAGCGGTTTGCTCCAGCTCAGGTTGAGCAGCCGCGTGCGGGTTTCGTCTGCCGCGCGAATGTCGAAATACCCGACGCCGAGACTGCCCCAGCGTTCGAGGTTGAGGCTCAGGGTCGCCTGCTCACTGCGTTTGCTGAGTGTGGTGTAAGGGCTGTCGACCACGGTCAGGTCGGCGTAACGGTCGCGGCGTTGCAGACGCTGATAGGAAAAGCTGTAGCGTTGGCCGCTGTATTGATAACCGAGGCTCAATTGCTGACCGCCGTCGCCATCGAAACGGCTCTGGCTGATCGCGCTGTTGAGCACCCCGAAATTGCCCAGCCGCAAGTTGCCGCCCAGCCCGCCGAGGGTCAGGGAGTCCGCTGCTTCGGCGTGGCTTTCCAGAGTAAAGGTGTCGCTGACGCCGTAACGCAGACTGCCCGAGGTCACGCCCGGCCCATAGCTGAAATCCTTCAGGCCGTAATCCCGGCGTAGCGTACCGGCGGCCACCGAAAAATCGCTCAGGCCTTTTTGCAACAGGCTGCTGGTGACATAGAACGGCACCGTGGTCGACACCTGCCGGCCCAGTGCATCGGTGGTCACCACCACCGCCTCACCCGCGCCGTTGATAAACGGAATGTTGGTCAAGGTGTACGGCCCCGGTTGCAGGTCGGTGCTGCTGGACTTGTAGCCGTTGATGAACAGATCCACCGAGGACGGCACCGCCGCTTCCCCGGCGAACTGCGGCAGCGGATAGGTCACCAGATCCGGACGCACTGCAAAATCCCGCGAGAACTGCACGCCGCCCAGGCGCACCGAACTACTCCAGGGCAAGGCGCCGCTGACCACGTCCCCGGCCTCGTAGGTCAGCATCCGCTCGTCATCGGAGTAGCGCCAGGTGGTGTCGTAACGCAGATAGCCGTTGTCCAGCGTGCTGACCGCATCCCCCGACAACGTGCGGCGATATTGCCCGGTGTTCGACAACGTGCCCCAACTGTCGAACACCCGCACCTCGTTCCACGCCGCCAGATAGGTGCCGGCGTCGTCGGTGTCATTGAGGTACAGGTCATAGTTGAACAGTGCGCCGAAACTGCTCAGCGCCGGAGTGCGCGGATAGACTTCACGGTTACCGATGAACTGCTCCGGCAGCCAGTGCGGCGGCACGTCGAGCAGCAGTCGCTGGCTGACGCTGTCGTAATCGCTGTGCAGGCCCGGGAGGCCGTCGAGATCGACTTCGGCACCGGCCTCTTCCGGCAGCTTCATGCCGGTGTCGCGCAATACGCTGGCCGGCAGGAACAGGCGACCGCCACGCTGCTCCACCGCCACCACCCGGCCGGTATTCATCTGGTTGACCACCAGTTCCAGAAACAACTGTGCATCACTCACGGCCTCCATGCCGCTGGGAGGCGGCGGCAGTTCACCGGCCCCGGATGGATGAATGAACATCAGGCACCACGCGCCGGTCATGAGCCACAACGGACGCTGAATACGGCGAGCCCATCCCGGACTCATTAGCGTGTTACGTCCGTCAATGGACTGATTCCTCCTGAAACCGCTGGCGCCGAAGCCTGAACACTTCGACATGGCTCGCTACGGCTATCGCGCCGGCGGAATGCTCTGCACCTTTGCCGCGCCATTGATTCGCCCAGCCAATTCTCCCGTCACCGGTCCCGGTGCCGGCCAGCGCATCACCGCGCCGGGCAATACGTAGCCGAGCAATCCCTCGGCCAGCGGTTTGCTTTGACCGCCCTGGGTGACGGCCACATCGGTCAGTCGCGCATGGACCGCGCCCTGATTGCGCACTTCCACGTAAGGACGGCCCTCCACCGCCACCGTGCGCCAGCTCAATTGCGGCAGGCCGATGCCCTTGGGGTCACGCTGGCGGGCGCTGTCTTCCTTGCTCCACAGCCCAGCGCCATAGGCGAACAGCGGCACCGAATAGCGCATCTGGAAGCGGATCGCCGCAGCAGTCTTGCCGTCTTCGGCGACGGGCGGCTGAGCCGAGGGGATTTCATCGATGATGATCCGGTACGCCAGTTCCTGACCTGGCGGCACGTCCTTGGTGCGGGTCAGGCGCACCAATTGCTTCTGACCCGGCTCGATCTTCGCCACCGGCGGGCTGCCGATCACCTCGCGCTGATTGCGGTACTGCTCTTCGAAACCGCTCTGGCTCCAGCCGAACACGCGGATCTGCAGGTTGGCGGTTTCCGTGCCGCGATTTTCCAGCCACAGCGCACTGGCCTGTTGATCGGCCTCCAACACCGGATCGATCGGCCAGATCAGCACCGAACTGGCGGCCTGGGCCTTGAGCGTCCCGAACATGACCAGCGCCAGTACGGCGCAACACACGGACGAATGGCGTGACGTGAAAAACCCCATAAACCTGCTCCTTGTCATTTCACATCACCACGACAGTTGCACCTGCAACACATCGCTGTATGTCCCCCCGGGCTGATTGCCCGGCAATTGCACCTGACCGTAGATCGGCAGACTGATGTTGTTCGCGTCGCTGTAGGCCACCGCCACACTCTGGCCGATGCCCAGGCTCTGGCTGTATGCCGCATCGCGAAACAACGCATAGGCCACCTTCGCGCTGCCTCCGCTGATCTGCATGCGCCGCCCGCCGCTGTCGTACTGGCCGCCATCGACCGTCATGTTCAGCGCCACCCCCGGCGTGCATTGCAGCGTGACGCCGCCGGTCAACGCGACCTGCACCGTGCCGGTGGCCAGCGCCGAACGCGAACCGAAATTCAGCCCGCCATAGTTCGATACGCCCCCCACCACCAGACAGCCCGGCGTCACTGTGGCACTGACCTGAAAACTCTGGCTGGTCACCGCCGCCAACGGCAGCGGCAAGCTGCCCGCACACAGCAGCAACAGCCCCGCACAGCCATGCCGGCCCATGGCGCTAGAACGTCAGTTCAACGGAAATCGTGTCGGTATAAGTACCCGCCGGCAGCCCGGCCTTGCCGACCGCCTGACCGTAGATGTTCACGGTCTGCGCCACACCGGTGCTGGCGGCGAGGTTGATGACCCCGTCGATGGCCAGCAATTGCGAGTGCCCGGCGTCGGTGTACAGGTCGTACGGCACGTAGTTGGCAACCCCGTCGTACAGCGCGCGAGTACCGCCCGGCGAGAGCCCGTCATGGGCGCCGGCCCGGACCTTGACCGTCGGCGTGGTGCCGGCCGAGCACAGGATCGACAGCGCCCCGCCTCCGCCGCCCAGCACCTGTCCGGTGGCCGTGGTGAACAGGCTGTTGGCGGTGCCGAAGTTCAACGCACCGAAGTTCAGCCCGGTAGAACCACCGGAACCGTTGACCTGGCAACTGCTGATCAGGATCAGGCTGGAGGTGATCTGGCCGGTGACCGTGGTGGCGGCATTGACGCTGGAAGCGAGCGTCAGGCCTAGCAACGACAAACCTATCCTTGATGCAATCGTACGCATGGTGTCCGTCCTCTACGGGGTTACCAGTCGAGCGTCACCGTCAGGGTGTCGGTATAGACACCGGCCGGTACCGCACGGGTGTTCGCCACCACCGAGCCAAATACCGGGATGGGTATCTGTGCGCCGCTGGTGACAGCGAAATTGTGTTGTTGACCGATGCTGTAGCTCTGGCTGCCGGAGGCATCGAGAAACAGCTGATAGGGAAGTGTCTGGCGCCCGTTGCTCAACCGGCGTGTGGTGCCGTCGCCATGGGTGCCGCCGTCGATGGTCACGGTGAACCCGGTAACCGAAGGGTTGCAGGCGACGTTGAGCTGGCCGCTGCCCGCTTCGCTGAGGCTGGCCTTGATCGGTGCGTTCCAGGTCGGGCCTTGCTGGCCGAAATCGAGAGAGCCCAGTCCATCCACCGGGCTGACGGGGCCGGTGGCGTTGGTCACTTCGCAGCCGGCAATCAGCGTCAGCCGCGCAAGGATCTGCCCACTGACCGCCGCTGCCGCGACCTCGGTGAACAACAGCAACGTGGCTGTGGCGATTACCCGCCCGTGTCTGCCCATCATTGAGCCCCTACTCCTTCAGGATCACTCGACCATTGCGCTCGTCATTGAACGCCCTTCCCTGCGCCACCCGGTTCCACCGAATGGCTGAAAAACTGCGCGATCACCAGGTGACCGTCACCTTCACCAGATCCGAATACCGGCTGACCCGAGGCACTTCGGCCATCCGCTCGATCCGCCCGTATAACGGCAAGTCCACCGTGCCGCTGTCCGGCACCCGGCCACTGACCGGCACATCCACCACCAGCGGCACCCGCCGCGCGGCGTCCTGATACAGGCGATAAGGAATCGGCTTACTGCCGGCCTCTCCCGCCATATAACGCACCTCGCCAACGCCACCGTGCAGGCCGCCATCGACGCGCAACTGGTACGGGGTGTCCGGATTGCATTCCAGACGCGGCAGGCGGGAATTGGTCAGCGCCGCGCCGAGTGGCCCGTCCTGGTCGGCGAGCCGCGCCGTGCTGCCGAAGTCGAGCACGCCCAGTTGCTCGATACCGGCCTCGCGTTGCTGGCCGATCAACTGGCAACCGCGCTGCACATCGACCCGCACCTCGACCTGAAGGTCGGCGGCGTGGACCGGTATCGCGAGCCCGCCCAGCAATGCCCAGACCATCCTTGCATTCACCGCCCGTTCCTTTATGGCGACAGCGTCTCTGCCGTTACAATGTTTCAGGTTAGCAACGGACGCCGATTGCGCCAGTCGATTGGATCCAGTCACCGGCCGGGATTTGTTTCGAAAGGTTGGCAACAAGGCGATTTAAAGTGTTGAAAAAACCTGTACACGCCGCAGATTACTGTCCGGAAAAACGATAAAGCGCAGTGGAAGCAAAACTACCCGTCTGGTTACACTACGCCGCCGCGCTCGGGGGGAGCCGGCCCAATGATGACGGAGTGATTGCAGTGCCCGACCGACCGCCCGAACGTTCGCGTCTGCCCCAGCGCTGGTCAGCCTTGCGCCGCTTCTTAGGCAAACGCTCCGTTACAAACGCAGGCCAGTGCGCCGCCAGTGCGCAATCGGTGCGTGACTATTTCCGGCAAAAGGCCCACGGCCAGGGCTACACCCTCAGCCACAGCCAGCAACGGGTCATCGACTGCATGGCGCAGCAGGCCGGCCTGTTGTTCGGCACCCCTGCGCAAACCCCGCCCAGCCTGTATCTGCACGGGGCGGTCGGGCGCGGCAAGAGCTGGCTGCTGGACGGATTCTTCCAGGCGTTGCCGATCCAGCAGAAGCGCCGTCTGCACTTCCACGGGTTCTTCGCCCGGTTGCATCAAGGCATGTTCGAGCACCGCGACCGCGACGACGCCCTCGCCGTGACCCTCGACGCGCTGCTGATGGACTGTCGGGTACTGTGTTTCGATGAGTTTCATGTGCATGACATTGGCGATGCGATGCTCATCACCCGCCTGTTCAAGGCACTGTTCAAGCGCGGAATCCTGCTGCTGGTGACCTCCAACTACCCGCCGGAAGGCTTGCTGCCCAACCCGCTGTACCACGCGCGGTTCAAACCGGTGATCGACCTGATCAATGCGCGTATGCAGGTCATGGAAGTCGGCGGTCCGCACGATTACCGCAGCCAGGCCCGCCGGCATGCGCATCAGGTGTTCACCCAGGGCCATTACGTCTGGCCGGCTACCCCGGCGCAGCGCCTCGCCTTGAACCTGCCGCCCCTCGATGCCACGCCGTTGCCTCTGGCAGTCGGCAGCCGGCATTTGCAGGCGCGGCTGTGCGAGGACCGGCGCGTCGGTTTCACCTTCGACGATCTCTGCGAACAGCCCACGGCCGTGATGGATTATCTGGAACTGTGCCGGCGTTTCGACCACTGGATCATCGATGACCTGCCGGAGCTGGGCGAATGTTCGATCGCCGCCCAGCAACGCTTCATCAACCTGATCGACGTGCTCTACGACCAGGACAAACACCTGACGTTGCTCGGCCATTTGCCCTTGCACGAAAGCCTCGGCGGCCAGGCGATCGATCTGGCCCGGACCCGCAGCCGGCTCGGACAATTGCGGGAAGTGCACGAGCCGGACTGATTTGCCGGTATCATGCCGCCCATTTCCGGCGCCCTGCGCCTTCTCGATAGCGATTCCTTTCATGCACACCCTTGCACAACTGCGCGCCGGCGAACTGTCGGGCATCACCCGCCTGGATCTGGCTGAAGGCCTCAGCGAATTTCCGCCGGAGATTTTCAACCTGGCCGATACGCTGGAAGTGCTCAACCTCAGCGGCAACGCGTTGAACAGCCTGCCGGACGACCTGCACCGTCTGACGCGCCTGCGCGTGCTGTTCTGCTCCGACAATCGGTTCACACAATTGCCGGCGTGCCTGGGCCAGTGTCAGGCGCTGACGATGGTCGGTTTCAAGGCCAACCGCATCACTGAGGTGCCCGGCGCAGCGCTGCCACCGCAGTTGCGCTGGCTGATCCTGACCGACAACGCCATCGAAACCCTGCCCACGGAACTGGGCGAACGTCCGTTGCTGCAAAAACTCATGCTCGCCGGCAATCACCTGCGCACCCTGCCGCCGTCATTGAGCCAGTGCCATCGGCTGGAGCTGATCCGCATCGCCGCCAACCAGTTGACCGAGTTGCCGCAATGGCTGTTGACCCTGCCGAGCCTGACCTGGCTGGCCTACGCCGGCAACCCGCTGGAAACCGAAGCCGATGCCGCGGCCCTCAACAAAGCGCCCCTGATCGACTGGTCGGCGCTGCAGCTGGAACAACAGCTGGGCGAAGGAGCTTCCGGGATCATTTACCGGGCGCAGTGGCAACTCGCGAATCAGCCGGCCACGCCCGTGGCGGTCAAGTTGTACAAGGGTGAAATGACCAGCGACGGCTCGCCGCTGCACGAAATGAACGCGTGCATCACTGCCGGGCTGCACCCGAACCTGATCCGCGTCGAAGGCCGCATCGACCAGCATCCCGATGGCCAGCAAGGCCTGGTGATGCAGTTGATCGATCCGAGCTACCGCAACCTGGCCGGGTTGCCGAGCCTGGCGTCCTGTTCACGGGATGTGTATGCCGACGATTGCCGCTTCAGTGCCGACGTTGCCTTGCGCATCGCACGGGGCATTGCTTCGGTCGCCGGGCATCTGCACCGTCACGGTATCACCCATGGCGATCTCTACGGACACAACATTCTGTTGAACGATCAGGGCGATTGTCTGCTGGGGGATTTTGGCGCGGCGTCGTTCCATACCACGGCAGACACGCTTGAAACCCGCGCGCTGCAGCGCCTCGAAGTGCGGGCGTTCGGGATCTTGCTGGGGGAACTGCTGGCGCGCATCGACTCGGGGTTGAGCGATGAAGGGCGTCAGGTGCTGGAAGCCCTGGAACAGCGCTGCTGTCAGCCGGATGTGCTGGCGCGGCCGGGGTTTGGCGAGATCAGTCTGGCGTTGCAAGACGCCTGAAAAAAATCGCAGCCCGAGGGCTGCGATTTTCTGATTTGTCAGCCGGCCAGACCGACGAACATGTCCTGCACGTCGTCATGGTTGTCCAGGCCTTCGAGGAACGCCTCGACTTCTGCCATCTGCTCGTCGCTCAGGCCGCTGACCGGGTTCTTCGGCTGGTAGCCCAGTTTGGCCGACAGTACGGTGAAACCTTGTTCCGGCAGGGCTTTCTGCACCGAGTCCAGGTCAGTCGGGTCGGTCAGGAACAGGGTCGCGCCCTCTTCGCCCGGCTCGAAATCCTGGGCGCCGGCTTCGATCGCGGCCATTTCCGGATCGGCGTCCGGGGTGTCCGGCGACGCTTCGATCATGCCGACATGGTTGAAGTCCCAGGCAACGGAACCGGAAGCACCCAGTTGGCCCTTGCGGAACGCCACGCGGATTTCCGCCACGGTGCGGTTGATGTTGTCGGTCACGCACTCGACGATCAGCGGCACCTGATGCGGCGCGAAACCTTCGTAGGTCACGCGATGGTACTGAACGGTTTCGCCCAGCAGGCCAGCACCCTTCTTGATGGCGCGGTCCAGGGTTTCCTTGGGCATCGAGGCTTTCTTGGCCTGTTCGACCACCAGACGCAGGTGTGCGTTGGTGGCGGTATCGGCACCGTTACGCGCAGCAATGGTGATTTCCTTCACCAGTTTGCCGAAGATCTTGCCCTTGGCGTTGGCTGCCGCTTCTTTGTGTTTAACCTTCCACTGTGCGCCCATTACTCACTCTCTTGATCTGTGGCGCCGAGACATCTATTGGCCGACGCATGGCGCCAAGTTTATACGGCCTAAAGTCGGCAATCGACCAAAAAATCCGATGCGCATCGACATCTTCTACATGCCTTGTAGGGCGATTCTGAAAAACCGGTTTGCTACGTCCATTCAACGTCGCGTTTTCGTACCCTCTGTGGCCCGTATTGCCTGAACAGAGCCCGCCCGAATGCTCAATGACAAGGAAAGTCCGTTTTCGCTGACCCTGGCCGAAGGCGGGATAAGCCTGCCGGTCCTGCGCTTCAGCGGTCATGAAGCACTGAATCAGCCCTATCGGTTCGAGATCGAAGTCATGGGCCTGGCGCCCGCCTGGTCACCCGGTACGTTGCTGCATCAGGCAGCGTTTCTGCACCTGGATGACGACCACGGGATTCACGGGATCATTCAAAGTGCCAGCTGCGAACACCGGGCGACGCACCGGATCGCCTACCAACTGGTGCTGATGCCGCATCTGCAAGCGCTGGAACAACATCCCGTGCGCCGGGTCTTCACGCAACTGAGCGTGCCGGCCATCCTCGAGCAACTGCTCATTGCACATCATCTGCCCGCCCACAGCTACCGGATCGAGATGACCGTCGGCCACTACCCGCCCCGCCCGTTCTGCATTCAGTACGAAGAAACCGACCTGGCCTTTTTGCAACGGCTCTGCGAGGAGGAAGGCATCCACTATCACTTCGAACATCAGCCGGATGGCCATGCGGTGGTGTTCGCCGATGACAGCCTGAGCCTGCCGCAGCAACTGACGGCGATTGCTTTCAACACACAGATCGATGCGCCATCAACCGGCCTAAGCAGCCTGTTCCAGCGCCATGAGGCAGTGCTGCCTCAGATGCCCGCCGGCGTGCGTGAGCGAGGACACTCGATTACGGGCCAGGAAGCCGCCAATCACACGCTGGGCAGTGCCGTCGCGCCGGCGGGTTTTCTGCCGACGGCGCAACGTCACGCGGCCCAGCGCAGTCGTCGCCTGCTGGAACGCCAACGCTGCCGGGCACGCACGATTCAGGGCCGCAGCGATTGCCTGCGACTGCTCAGCGGGCGCCTGTTGCAGGTCATGGATCACCCGGTGAGCGCCTTCAACGAGCAGTGGCTGATCACCGACTTGCGCCATCAAGGCCAGCATCCATCGATACTCGATCCCGTGCCGACGGTTCGTCGCTATCACAACGACTTCACGGCGCTGCCCTGGTCGACCCCGTTTCGCCCGCCGCCGAAACAACTGCGCCCGGACATCCCGGGGTATCAGCCGGCGCTAGTGCTTGGCGTGCCGGGGCAACCGGCGCAAGTGGACGATCAGGGGCGCATCGCCGTCCGGTTATGGCCCGGTCAGCTTCATGCTGGCGCAAGCGAAGGACTGTGGTTGCCGGTGGTCATGCCCCACGCCGGTGGTGACCTGCCTCGGGAAAATCTGCCCCGCGCCGGCAGCGAGGTCTGGGTAAGTTTTCTCGACAGCGATCCCGACCGGCCAATCCTCTGCCTGGACGCCTGCCGCCCGCGAACGTCGCAGCCCACAGAAACCGAGCCCGACGACGACCTCTTGCTCGAATGGCTGCTCAACCGCTCCGCCCCGCCGCGCTGACGATCAACCTTTGTCGGCCTTGCCCGCCGCCGCAGCAAATTTCGCCAGACGCACATCAAGGTGCCGGGGCCGCCGACCGTGATCCTCGGCGCGTTCCTTGCGGCGAATGGCGTTGCGCACCATCAGCGAGCCGAGGTAGCGGATCGGCTCCGGTGGAAAGTAACCCAGCGGCCCGTTGACCAGCGGCGAACGCGTCCACGGATTGTCGAGGCCTTGCACCAGCGAGGCGAGAATCTGCCCGCCCATGTGGCACGGCCCGACGCCGCTACCCGAATAACCGAAACCGTAGAACACGTTGCCGCTGGCACTCATCTGGCCGAAGAACGGCAGGCCGGTGACCGAGCGATCCGAAGGGCCGTTCCAGGTTGCGTCGACTTTCACATCGGCGAATGCCGGGAAGAAATCGTCGAGACTGCGCTTGAGCAATCCGGTATAGGGCGAGGGCTGATCGAACACCGGCAGCATCCGCCCGCCATAGGCAAAGGTGTTGCCGCCCTTGCCGAGCATGATCCGGCCGTCCGGGGTGTTGTGGTAGTAGTGCACGAAAATCCGCGAATCGAGCACGGTCACGCCGCTGGTCAAACCGATTTCCTGCAACAGATCCGGACGCGGTTCGGTGATCAGCATGTCGCTGGAAACGATCGCCACGCTGCGCTCGAACTGCGGGAAAGCACGGGCCATCCACGCGTTCATCGCCAGCACCACGCGGTCGGCGGTCACCTGGCCGTTCGCCGTGTGAAGGCGCGCCGGACGGCCCTCCTCCAGCCCGGTCATCGCCGTGCCTTCATGGATCCGCACGCCCAGTTGCAACGCCACCCGGCGCAAGCCGCGCACCAGTTTGCCTGGCTGCACGCTGGCGGCGGCCGGCGAGAACCAGCCTTCCAGGTGTTTTTCCGAGCCGGCCATGCGCTGCACATCGGCGACCGGCCGCTGGGTAAACGAGTTGATGCCGTTGCGCTCCAGCGCCGCGATCACCGCATCGGTCGAGCCGCATTGCGCGCGATTGGTGGCGGTGTAAAGCGTGCCATCGAGGCGGTAATCAGCATCAATGCCGTACTGCTCGCAGAACTCGCCGATGGCGTGGATGCTGCGCTCCGATTCCTTGACCAGCCGCACCGCCTCTTCGACGCCGAACAGCCGCTCGAGGGTGAAATACTTTGCCGACCACGACAGCGCACAACCGCCATTGCGCCCACTGGCGCCGGCGCCACAGATGTCGGCTTCGATCAGCAACACGTCGAGTTCGGGGTTCTGCTGCTTGAGCATGATCGCCGTCCACAACCCGGTGTAACCGCCGCCGACGATGCACACGTCGGTGCGCACATCGCCTGGCAGCGGCGGGCAAGGTTCGGACGTGTCGAGCTGCAAAGCCTGCTCCAGCCAAAACGGTCTCATGAAAATTCTCCAGTCAATCGGCCACGGCACAGCCTGCCGCGAGTGCCGCAGCAGGCCGCGAGGCAGGGTTTATTCAGTTACGCAGGGGTTTGATGGTCAGGGCGCGATTGGGCACGCAGGCACGTGGCTCCATGACGCCGACCGGGCGGCTGTTCCAGTGCGGGATCAGCACCAGCGCCGAGAACAGCGCACAACCGGCGAACACGATGAACACCGTCACCGAGTCGAAGTAGCCCGGCAGCAAACCACCGAGCACCGCACCGACCGAGCCGCAGCCGTTGACGAATCCGGCCGCCGTGGCGCCGGCCTTGGCCTTGCCGAAATCGATCGCGGCGGCGCCGCTGATCATCGAGTCCGGGCCGTACAGGGTCAGGCCCATCACGAACAACAGTGCGACCACCAGCATCACGCTACCGGTGTGCAGGGCGCCCATGAACAGCGCGAGGGTCACGGTCAGCGCCAGCAGACTCAACACGCAGGCCGGCATGCGCCGGGCGCCGAACAGTTTGTCCGAGGCCAGGCCGATCATGATCGGGCCCAGCAACCCGGCCAGTTCAAACGCCGTGGGGATGATCGCCGCGCCGACCTTGCCGACCGAGGGCATCTGTTCGAACACGATCACCGGGCCCCACAGCAGAATCGCGTAACGCGCCGGTTTCAACAGGAAATACGCCAGCCCGAGTACCAGCACCGTACGGTTGCGCAGGATTTCCTTGAGTGGCTCCCATACGCTGAGCTTGCTGTTGGCTTCGGCCTCTTCGGCGCTGATGACCGGCTCCGGCTCCACGGCCGGCAAGCCGACGTCTTCCGGCTTGTCGCGCTGGAAGATGAAGAACAACAGCGCCACCACGGCCACCACCACCGCACTGGAAATGAACGCCGCGTGCCACGACCCGATCAGCGTGTACGCCCACCAGCCGGCGAACGGCGAGGCCACCAGACCGCCGAATGCATAACAGGAGCTCCACAACCCGAGCACTCGCCCGCGTTGTTCGGAGGGGAAGAAACTGCCGAGGTTCTTGCACAGCCCCGACCAGCCGGTGGACTGCGCCAGCCCCTGAATCAGCATGCAGGTGGCGAAGATCGGCAAGGTCGCGAAACTGCCCATCACCAGCGCCGCCGCAGCGGAAATCAGCAAGCCGCCGAGCACCACGACCCGCGGCCCGAAGCGGTCGGCGAGCATGCCCCAGGTGAATTGGCCGATGGCGTAGGCCGCCAGGTAAATCGCGTCGAGGTTGGCCATCGCCATTTTGTCGAGGGTGAAGCCGGGGTCTTCGGCGATGCCCAGTTTGGCCACCGAAAAGGCTTTGCGGGTGAAATAGAACGCGGCGTAAGCGAGCCAGGTGACAGCGAAGATCTGCATGCGCCAACGCGCAATGGTGCCGATGTGCTTGTTCATTGTGGTTCTGACCTCAGGGTGTGAGTGTGCCGGCAGAATCGATGAGTAAACGCCTGTGTTTTTTATTGTTGAGCACTGCGATATCACCCCGTCCCTTCGGCGATACCGGTCAGATGAGTCCCGGTGTTGCACGCACAGGCTCATGGCCAGCGTCGCTGCCCGACCGGGCAGTCAGCGTTGGCGTGAGCCGATCAAAGCAATTACTGTTTAATAAATAAAATCGATTTATCGTATTTCACACATAAGCTCAGCTTGTTACTGAACTGCACCTGTAAACAAGGAATCAACCATGTCGGTTTCACACGCACAGCTCAAAGCCTTTCACGCCGTGGCCGTGCACGGAAGCTTCACCAAGGCCGCCGAGCGGCTTTATCTGACGCAACCGGCGATTTCCGACCAGGTGCGCAAGCTGGAAGAGCGCTTCGGTGTGTTGCTGTTCCATCGCAACAAGCGCTCGGTGCGCCTGACGGATCTGGGCGAGCGCTTGCTGGCAATCACCCAGCGTCTGTTTGTGGTCGAGGCCGAAGCCCAGGAGTTGTTGCAGGAATCCCAGGCCTTGCAGACCGGCAGCCTGATTCTGGCGGTGGATGCGCCGGTGCATGTGCTGCCACAGATCGCCCGGTTCTGTGAGCGCTATCCGGGGATCAGCGTGAAGATCGAGACCGGTAACACCGATGAATCGCTGTTTCGACTGTTCAACTATCAGGCTGATCTGGCGTTGCTCGGGCGTGATGTCAGCGATGAGCGCCTGTTATGCGTGCCACTGCGCAACGACCCGATGGTGGCGTTCGTATCACGCCATCATCCGTGGGCCGAGCGTGAGTCGATCTGTCTGGAAGATCTGGACGACACGCCGCTGGTGCTGCGCGAACACGGCTCGGTCACCCGCCAGACCCTGGAAGAAGAAATGGCCCGCGCCGGTTTCCGCATCCGCCCGGCGATCCAGGTCGAAGGCCGGGAAGCGGCGCGGGAGGCAGTGGTGGTGGGGATTGGCGTGGGTGTGGTGTCGGCGGCGGAGTTTGGTGCGGACTCGCGGGTTTGCGCGTTGCCGATCACCGATTGCACCCGGCGCTTGACCGAGACGCTGGTGTGCCTGCGCGAGCAGAGTTCGCGGCGGGTGGTGGCGACGTTTCTCGAGATGGTGCGCGAAAGCCTTGTTCAGACAGGGGCCAACCCGAAAAACGCCTGAATCAAGCGCAGTTCCCGCCGCCGCTCCACGCAGCCGATCATGTGCCGGTTCACCAGCCCTTCTCCCGCAATGGGAATCGCGACGACGCGGGGATCGTGGCTGACCTCGACCGATGACACCACCCCGACCCCCAGTTCAGCCGCCACCGCCTCTGTCACCGCCTCGCGGCTGTCCAGTTCCAGCAACACCCGTGGACTGACCGAAGCCTGCGCACAGGCCTGATCGAACGTGCGCCGGGTAATCGAACTGGGCTCGCGCAACACCATGATCACCTGATCCAGCTCCTTGAGCCTGACCTCGCCGGAACGCGTCGCCCACGGATGCCCCGCCGGCACCAGTGCGCAGATCCGCGATTCACTCAACGCTTGCAGATGCAAGCCCTTGCGCGGCTCCACCTCGGTCAGCACCGCCACATCGGCATGCTCGGACAACAACGCCGCCAACGTTTCCTGAGCATTGCCCAACCGCAGATTCACCGTGATTCCCGGATACCGCGCCCGCAGGCTGGCGAGCATCGGCATGACCATGTGCGGGCCGTCCGCCGCCACCTCAAGACGTCCAGTCAGCAATTGCCGATTGGCTTCCAGCAGCGCCTGTGCCTCTTCGGCCATGCCGAACATTGCCCGGGTGATCGCCGCCAGTTTGGTGCCCTCCTCGGTCAGCTCGACCCGACGCGCCGTCCGTCGCAACAGGGTGATCTGGTAATGCTCCTCCAGCGCCTTGATGTGCCCGGTGACCGCCGGCTGGCTGATGAACAACCGCGCGGCGGCACGGGTGAAGCTGCCCTCCCGGGCCACGGCGTCAAAGGCGCGGAGCTGGAACAGGTTCATGGATAACCCTCACTGATGGCTGGCATAACAACAAACAATTTGATTGATGATCCGCCGAATTGCAACGTATGCCCCGTAGCTTCATCCCACAGCGCTATCGCGAGGACACACGAATGAGTACTGCCGCACCCATCCTGCTCACTCCCGGCCCGTTGACCACCTCGGCCCGCACCCGCCAGGCGATGATGGTCGACTGGGGTTCATGGGATGACCGCTTCAACCAACTGACCGCCAGCCTGTGCGAGCAACTGCTGGCGATCCTCAACGGCGCCGACAGCCATCACTGCGTACCTTTGCAGGGCAGCGGCACCTTCGCCGTCGAAGCCGCGATCGGTACCCTCGTCCCCCGCGACGGCAAGGTGCTGGTGCTGATCAACGGCGCCTACGGCAAGCGTCTGGCGAAAATCTGCGAAGTGCTCGGCCGCTCGTTCAGCACCTTTGAAACCGCTGAAGACGAGCCGACCACCGCCGCCGACGTCGACCGCCTGCTGCGCGCCGACAGCGACGTTACCCACGTCGCGCTGATCCACTGCGAAACCAGCACCGGCATCCTTAACCCGCTGCCGGAAATTGCCCAGGTCGTCGAGCAACACGGCAAACGCCTGATCATTGATGCCATGAGTTCCTTCGGCGCATTGCCGGTGGATGCGCAAAACGTCCCGTTCGACGCGCTGATCGCCGCGTCCGGCAAATGTCTGGAAGGCGTGCCGGGCATGGGCTTCGTGTTTGCCCGCAAGGAATCCCTGGCCGCAGTCGCCGGCAATTCGCATTCGCTGGCGATGGACCTGTTCGATCAGCACAGCTACATGAAGAAGACCGGCCAATGGCGCTTCACCCCGCCGACCCACGTGGTCGCCGCGTTGCATGAAGCCCTGCTGCAATACAACGAAGAAGGCGGCCTGCCGGCGCGGCATGCGCGTTACGCCGCCAACTGCCAGGCGTTAATGGAGGAGATGGGCAAACTCGGCTTGCGCAGTTTCCTGCCTGCTGCGATCCAGGCGCCGATCATCGCGACCTTCCACGCCCCGAAAGATCCGCGCTACCAGTTCAAGGACTTCTACGAACGGGTCAAGGCCAAGGGTTACATCCTCTACCCCGGCAAGCTGACCCAGGTCGAAACCTTCCGCGTCGGCTGTATCGGCCACGTCACCCCGGCACAGATGCGCGAAGCCGTCGCGGCGGTGGGTGAAGTGCTGCGCGAGATGGAAGTCCTGGAAATTTAATCAACACCACAAAGCCCGCTCCCACAGGGACAGCGAACTCCGAATTGCGTGTTATCACAGGAATTTTTGCCATGAACTACAACAACCCAACCCAGCTGCAAGCCGCCATCCTCGACTGGGCCGGCACCGTGGTCGACTTCGGTTCTTTCGCACCGACCCAGATCTTTGTCGAAGCCTTCGCCGAGTTCGATGTCCAGGTTTCCATCGAAGAAGCCCGTGGCCCGATGGGCATGGGCAAGTGGGATCACATCCGTACCCTGTGCGATCAACCGCAGGTTGCCGAGCGCTATCGCAAAGCATTCGGTCGCACCCCGACCGACGATGACGTGACCGCGATCTACAACCGCTTCATGCCGCTGCAGATCGAGAAAATCGCCGAGCATTCGGCGCTGATTCCCGGCGCGCTGGAGACCATCGCCAACCTGCGTCAGCAAGGGATCAAGATCGGTTCCTGCTCGGGTTATCCGAAGCAAGTGATGGACAAGGTCGTGGCACTGGCCGCCACCAACGGCTACATCGCCGACCACGTCGTGGCCACCGACGAAGTGCCGAACGGCCGCCCATGGCCGGCCCAAGCGCTGGCCAACGTGATTGCGCTGGGCATCGACGATGTCGCCGCCTGCGTGAAGATCGACGACACCGTGCCGGGCATTCTTGAAGGTCGGCGTGCCGGGATGTGGACCGTGGCGCTGATCTGCTCCGGCAATGCGCTGGGCCTGGATTACGAAGGCTACCGCGCACTGGGCAGCGACGCGCTGGCCAGTGAGCGCAAGCGCATTCACGCGCTGTTCGAAGGTTCGCGTCCGCACTACATGATCGACACCATCAGCGATCTGCCGGAAGTGATTGCCGACATCAACAAGCGCCTGGCCAACGGCGAGATGCCGCAAAGCAGCTGATTACATCCATCGCGGCAAACAAAAACGCCAGTGTCTGCCCGACACTGGCGTTTTTTCATGGGTGTTTTCAGTCAAATCGCTGATTCAGCTCAGTGAAAGCTTTTTTAGCCTCGGGCAAACGCGCCAAAGGGGATTACAGTTAAGGCATGCCGTCGCAGAACGGCACGCTTGAGCCCTGAACCGTGAGGAACGCCGTATGCCGTGGACAAATTCCGAATCCCGTTACAGCACCGTGTCGATCCTGTTGCACTGGCTGATGCTGGTGCTGTTGGTGCTGGTGTACGCCAGCATGGAATTGCGCGGGCTGTTTCCCAAGGGCAGCGGTGGCCGCACGCTGATCCGCGAAGTGCATTACATGCTCGGGCTGACCGTGTTCGTGCTGGTCTGGTTTCGCCTGTTCGCCCGCAGCCTGGGCCCGGCGCCGAAAATCTTCCCGGCCTCGCCACAGTGGCAAACCACCCTCGCACGCTTGATGCACTGGGCGTTGTACCTGTTCATGATCAGCATGCCGATCCTCGGCTGGCTGATCACCAGCGCCGAAGGTCATCAGGTGATGTTCTACGGTTTCGACCTGCCGTTGCTGGTGAGTGAAGACAAGGTGTTCGCCAAAGAGGTTGAGCACTGGCATGTGCTGATCAGCACCATCGGCTACTGGCTGATCGGCCTGCATGCGCTGGCGGGGATCTATCACCATTACGTGGTGCGCGATAACACGTTGCTGCGGATGATGCCCAAGCGCAGCCAGGGTTAACCGTCGAATCCGCGCCGGCCCTGCAAGCCGCCAGTGTGGACGAAGATCAAGCGTGAACCCCGGACAAAGCGGCCCGCCTCGATCTGTTGTTTGAGCGCCAGCAAGGCTTTGCCGGTGTACAGCGGTTCGAGGGGAATGCCGCTGGCCTGCTCGGTTTGCGCGATGAATTCAAGCAACGCCGGATCGACCTTGGCGAAACCACCACGGCTGGCGTCGATCAGCTCGTAGCGCCCGGTCTCACCGACAATGGCCTCGACTTTGGCCGCGACGCCGTGATCGTCTGGCACGGCCATTGCGCCGTACACCGCATGTTGTCCGGCCTCGGCCAACACCAATCCCGCGAGCGTGGTGCCCGTGCCGCAGGCCAGCCACCAACCGTGATAGTCGTCCCAGCCGAGCGTGCCGATTTGTTGACTGACCTGATCCTTCAGCGCCGCGCAACCCTGCGCGCCCGGCAAACCGCCGCCCCCTTCGGGCACCGGATGCAGCGTAGGATATTGCGCCAGCCACGGCTGCCAGAACCCCGGCTCGTGCCGCGCCCGATAGCCGCCGTAACCGAGCCAGTGCAGTTGCATGCCGAAGTCCTGCAGATCCCTCACCGTCGGCGTGTCCTGCGGATGCCCGCGCAACAGCCCGACCGTTGCGAATCCCAGGCGCTTGCCCGCAGCCGCCAGTGCATGCAGATGATTGGAGTGCGCACCGCCCAGGCTGATGATGCCTTCGGCACCCGCGTTATTGGCGGCTTTGAGATGCTCGACAAGTTTGAACCACTTGTTGCCGCTGATCAGCGGGTCGATCCGGTCCAGACGCAGGATCGCGGCTTCAATGCCGGCGGCGGTGAGCCAGTCCAGATGAAGCGGTTCGAGGGGGGCTTGAGGTAGCCAGTCGGTGGGAGGCAGAAACATGAAGGCCGGCTCTGTGCAAAGAGCCGGCATTCTAGGGTGGATCAGAGCTCGGCGGCCAGACGCGAACCCTGATTGATCGCGCGTTTGGCATCCAGCTCGGCCGCCACATCGGCGCCACCGATCAGGTGCACGTTCTGCCCGGCTGCGACCAGACCGTCGTGCAGCTCACGCAGTGGATCCTGGCCGGCGCAGATGACGATGTTGTCCACCGACAGCACTTGCGGCTCGCCGGTTTCGCCGATGCGGATATGCAGGCCTTCGTCGTCGATCTTCAGGTACTCGACGCTGTTGAGCATCTGCACCTGCTTGTTCTTCAGACCGGTGCGATGAATCCAGCCGGTGGTCTTGCCCAGACCGTCGCCGACCTTGGATTTCTTGCGTTGCAGCAGGAACACGTCGCGGGCCGGTGCGTGCGGTGCAGCCTTGATCCCGGCTACGCCACCACGGGCTTCCAGATTCGTGTCGATGCCCCACTCTTTCCAGAACGCGGCGCGATCCTGACTGGTGGCCACACCTTCATGGACGAGGAATTCCGACACGTCAAAACCGATACCGCCGGCACCGATTACCGCTACGCGCTTGCCGACCGGTTTGCGCTCGAGCAGCACATCCAGATAGCTCAGCACTTTGGCGTTCTCGACACCCGGAATCGCCGGCAGACGCGGCGCAATGCCGGTCGCCAGAATGACTTCGTCGTAACCGCCCTCGACCAGTTTTGCCACGTCGACGCGGGTGTTCAGGCACACCTCGACGTTGGTGGTCTGCAGTTTGCGTTTGAAGTAGCGCAGGGTTTCGTAGAACTCTTCCTTGCCCGGCACGCGCTTGGCGACGTTGAACTGGCCACCGATTTCGCTGGCCGAATCGAACAGCGTCACCTGATGCCCGCGCTCGGCGGCCACGGTGGCGGCGGACAGACCGGCAGGACCGGCACCGACCACGGCGATTTTCTTGATCTGCTTGACCGGCAGGTAGTTGAGTTCGGTCTCGTGGCAGGCACGCGGGTTGACCAGGCAGCTGGTGAGCTTGCCGCCGAAGGTGTGATCGAGGCAGGCCTGGTTGCAGCCGATGCAGGTGTTGATTTCGTCGGCGCGGCCCTCGGCAGCCTTGTTGACGAAGTCCGGATCGGCGAGGAACGGCCGCGCCATCGACACCATGTCGGCATCGCCTTCAGCCAGAATCTGCTCGGCGATTTCCGGGGTGTTGATGCGGTTGGTGGTGATCAGCGGAATACTCACCGAGCCACGCAGCTTGGCCGTGACCTTGCTGAATGCCGCACGCGGCACTTTGGTGGCGATGGTCGGGATCCGCGCTTCGTGCCAGCCGATGCCGGTGTTGATGATGGTCGCGCCGGCCTGCTCGATGGCTTTGGCCAGGGTGACGATTTCTTCCCAGGTGCTGCCGCCTTCCACCAGATCGAGCATCGACAGACGGAAGATGATGATGAAGTTCGGGCCGACCGCTTCACGTACGCGACGAACGATTTCCACCGGCAGGCGCATGCGGTTTTCGTAGCTGCCGCCCCAACGGTCGGTGCGGTGGTTGGTGTGGGCCGCGAGGAACTGGTTAATGAAATAACCTTCCGAGCCCATGATCTCCACGCCGTCGTACTCGGCGGTCTGGGCCAGTACCGAGCAGGTGACGAAATCGCTGATCTGTTTCTCGATGCCTTCCTCGTCCAGTTCTTTGGGCTTGAACGGGTTGATCGGCGCTTGAATGGCGCTCGGCGCGACCTGTTTCGGGCTGTAGGCATAACGGCCGGCGTGGAGGATCTGCATGCAGATCTTGCCGCCCGCATCATGCACGGCGCGCGTCACGATGCGGTGCTTGAGCGCTTCTTCCTCGGTGGTCAGCTTGGCCGCGCCGGAGTACACGCCGCCCTCGTCGTTCGGACCGATACCGCCGGTGACCATCAGGCCGACACCGCCACGGGCACGCTCGGCGAAATACGCCGCCATGCGTTCGAAACCACCCGGCTTCTCTTCAAGGCCGGTGTGCATCGAACCCATCAGGGTGCGGTTGCGCAACGTGGTGAATCCCAGGTCCAGCGGGGCCAACAGGTGCGGGTATTGAGTGGCGGTCATCGTTAACTCCACAGCGAGCGATCACGGAAAATGCGGGAGCTCTGCGTCCCCCGTCAGTCATGCTCGACAGATTAGGAGTCGCATCGCTGTCACTCAATGACCGTAACTGACAAGTTATTGATCCAAATGCGCAGCGCCCCTTGGCAAGCCGGGGCTGGCGCCCTACCCTGTCCGCACACCCTGTACCCGGTTGTTGTTGGATTTCATGCGCAAACTTCTGTACCTCACCTTTTCCATGGCGCTCATCGCCGCGCTCACCTTCTACGCCATGTGGGCGGCTGACCGCCCGGCCGGTCATTACCTGTCGGATCTGCGGATCAAACTCGCGGTTGATCAGGGCACGCCCGCCGACCGCGGCAACCTGCTGGGCATCCAGCCCGAGCTGTTCCCCACCGACTACCAAAGCCCCGAACGCCTGCACCGCAAGCTCGCCGCCTATCTGCAGCAGGCGCAGGATCAGGGCCTGTTGAATGAAAAAACCGTGGTCATCCTGCCGGAGCATGTCGGCACCTGGCTGATGATCAGTGGCGAGAAAGACGAGCTGTACCAGGCCGCCACTTTCGCCGAAGCGATGAACTGGCTGGCAGCGAGCAACCCGGTGCAATTTGCTCGCGCCTGGCTCACCGCCAAGGGCAGCAGCCGTCTGGATGACGCGCACCTGCGGATGAAATCCCGGGACATGGCCAAGGACTATCAGGCGCTGTTCGGTGGGTTGGCCAAGGAATTCCACATCACCCTGGTGGCCGGTTCGATCGTTTTGCCTGAACCGAACATCACCGAAGGCCGGCTCAAGGCCGGCAGTGGTGCGCTGTACAACAGCACGGTGGTATTCGGTCGTGACGGCGCCCCGCTCGGCCAGCCACAGCGCCAGATGCGCCCGATCTTCGATCAGGACGACTCCAGCACCTACGACGCTTCCCGGATCAATGTGGTCGATACCCCGGCCGGGCGCCTCGGCGTGCTGATCGGCAAAGACAGCTGGTATCCGGACAATTACCGCAAACTGGACGAGCAAGGCGCGCAACTGATCGCAGTGCCGGCGTTCCTCACTGGTCACAGCGTATGGGATCAACCCTGGCGGGGTTACAGAGGCTTGATCGTGCCGGACTCGGTCAGCCTGAAACCGGGCGAAGTCAGCGAAGGCCAGGCCTGGCACCGCCTGACCCTGACCGCACAACCACCGGCGAGCAACGCAATGGCCGGCATGAGCGTGTTCCTGCGCGGGCAGTTCTGGGACAAACCGAGCGCCGGACAAAGCTTCCTCAGCAGCAACGGCCAGCAATTCGCCGACAGCGAAGCCCGTGGCGCGCGCCTGCTGAACCTCTGGTTGTAACCCATGAAACCGCAGCCGATGCGTCTCGGGGATCTGTCGGTGGGCTTCGTCCACAGCCTGGCCGATGCGGTGCGCAGCCATGATGTCGATCCGCTGCCATTGCTCGAACAGTACGGCCTGGATGCCGCACGCCTGGCCGAAGCCGGCGCCCGCCTGTCGATCCCGCGCTACATGCGCCTGGGGCATGGCGCGATCCAGCTGACCGGCGATCTCGCACTGGGTTTGCGCATGGGCCAACTCAGTCGCTTGAGTCAGGCCGGGCTGGCCGGTGTGACCGCCGCGCAGGCCCCGACCGTGCGCGAAGCGGCCCGCTGCCTGATTCGCTTCGAACCGTTGTACGGTTCCAATTATCGCGGTCAGTCGAGTTTCCACGAAGACGCCAGCGGTGCGTGGCTGCGGTTCTACTCGATCAGCCCGTACAACGCCTACAACCGCTTTGTGGTGGATTCGATCATCGCCGGCTGGCTGCATCAATTGTCCAGCATCAGCCCCGAGCCGTTGCGTGCTGAACGGATCGAGATCGAATTCGACACTCCGGATTATCGCGACGCCTACACCGTGCTGGGCGACTGTCCGGTCCAGTTCGGCGCCGAACACAATCAACTGCGCCTGAGCCTCACCAGCCTGGCCCAACGCAACCCGGAGCATTGCCCCAGCACCTGGAAACATTTGCTCGGTCTGTGTGAACGGGAACTCGAGCAATTGACCCGCACCCGCAGCCTGCGTGAACGCATCACACAATTGCTCGGGCCGTTGCTCAATGGCGGCCGGGAACCGGATCTGGAAGAAGTGGCGGCACGACTGAAGCTGCCGACCTGGACGTTACGGCGCAAACTCGCCGAGGAAGGCACGCAGTTTCGCGCGGTCCTCAACGACACTCGCCGTGATCTGGCGATGACCTACATCCGCGACACCGAACTGGCATTCGGTGAAATTGCCTACCTGCTGGGCTTTGCCTCGGCCGAAGCTTTCCAGCGCGCCTTCAAGCGCTGGAACGGCCAGACACCGGGCGAATTTCGCCGCAGTCACCGCAAGACAGGCTGACGCGTCACAGCTCGGTGGCGTCTTCCGCAGGCTCGGGTGAATCCAGTTCGTAGGCCTGGAATTCGAGCAGTTCTTCTTGATAGTCATCCATTGCGTAATCCCCCTGACGCTTGCTTGAAATGGCCTGGAACAAATGACCAGTGCCTCGAGCATAAAGTGCCCGTGTGAAGGAAAAATGAAACGCGTCCTTCATAAAATAAACGTAGCAGGCGGTCAGGAATTTATCGCGGGATATTTTTCGACGGGGCTTGCAGGAAGAAGCTCAAGGGAAACAACAAAACGCCACGCTTCCGACAGGGGTCGGAGGCGTGGCGTAAAGTTTACTGCCCAGAGGCAGGCATGGCCGGAATCGGTTCGGAGGGCGGCGGCATGTCCGTCGGGTTGGCCGGCGGCGTGATGGTTTCCGTCGCGGGCGCAGGCTCGGCAACCGGTGCCGGGGTGATCGGTGCAGCTTCGGCCGGCGGTGCTACCGGCTCGGAACTGGCCGGGGTCGCTTCTGCAGGCGCTGGCGTCGGTGCCGCCGCGGGCTCGGCCGCCGGCGCTGGGGTCGGGGCCGGTTCAGCCGCAGGGGCTGGAGCCAGCGGAGCCGGTGTCGCCTTGGCTTCCGGCACACCCAGGTCGGTCTTCGGTTTTTCGGTGATGTGCGCGGCTTTCTTCGCGTCGGCCGGCAGGAACAGCTCGACCAGCGTGAAGAAACGCTCGTAGAACTTCTGCGACGACACGGTTTCGCTGGCCACCTTGACCATCGAATCGTCAGACGAGCCGATCGGCATCGAGACCGAGCCCAACACGCCAACCCCAAGGCTCGCCGAGTTGTTGGTCTTCTTCAGCGCGTAGCGGTCCTGCAGGGCGTTGGCGAACACGGTGGCGTGATGGCCGGCGCTGCCATCATCGGCGCACACCACGTTGAAGCTGATCTCCAGGTGGGTTTCGCCGGTCTGCTGGAAGCTCTTGTGCCCGCTGACCAGTTTCGGGTCGTTGCTGGTAATGATGTAGCCCTGGCTGAGCAACGCTCGGCGGGCCGCTTCGCAACTGGCGGTGTCGGTCACCGGGTAATTGCGCGAAAAGGTGCCGGAATCGTCGAAATTCTCATGCTCGTAGATGGGCTTGTCCTTGGAGCAGCCGGCAGCGGCGGTCAGCAACAACGCCAACCCGAAAAAACGCACGGGAATAGAATTCAACATTGAACATCCTGAGGGAAAACGGTCCGGGGCGTATTGTGCAACAGATCGCTGCCCCGCGGCGTATGGATTAGTGTCTTAAAACAGTTACAACTCTACCGGTCATGGGCGACAGGAAAAAGTCGCGCCGATAAATGATCGATGAACACACGCAATTTGGCGGTTGCGTGCCGGCTTGATGGCCACAGGACCCAGAACTGCCCGACGTGCTCAAGATGCTCATCCAGCACGCGTTGCAAGCGACCCTGCTGCTGCGCCTCAAAAATCATGAAGTCTGGCAGACAGGCGATGCCCATGCCCGCCAGCGCTGCATGCCGCACGGCTTCGATCGAGGTACTGACCAGACGTGTCGGCAAGACCGGCTCAGGCGCGCCCTCCTCGCGCTTGAGCGGCCAGGGCTCCAGTTTGCCGGTGGCGTGAAACGTATGGCGAAGACAGGCGTGCTCCGCCAGATCGGCCGGGGTCTGCGGTTCGCCGCGCTCGCGCAAGTAGGCGGGGCTGGCCACCAACACCATGTGAAATTCGCCCAACGGTCGTGCCATCAATCGCGAATCACGAGGCTTGCCCGTACGGATCACAGCATCAAAGCCTTCTTCAACCACATCGACCATGCGATCGGTCAGGTCCAGATCCAGTTCGATCTGCGGGTACAGCGCCATGAACTCGTTCATGACCGGCATCACCAGGTCATGCACCTGCGGCAGGCTGACTCGCAACTTGCCGTGAGGCGCCGCCGCCGCATCGCACAACTCGAATTCCGCCGCTTCCACTTCGGCGAGGATCTTGCGGCAACGCTCAAGAAACAGCGCGCCTTCGCTGGTCAGCGTGATGCTGCGGGTGGTGCGGTGAAACAACCGCACATTGAGCCGTGCTTCCAGGCGGGCGATGCTTTTGCCGACCGCCGAGGAAGACACGCCCTGCAAGCGGCCGGCCTCGGTAAAACTGCGGGTTTCCGCCACCTGCACGAACACCGAAATACTGCCAAGACTGTCCATTCTCCCCTCCCTGATTCACGACATTCTTGTCCGAGATGTTCAGAACCCTAACCTGTTTTTCCCGAATGTGCAGCGCCCTACCCTATGGCCTTCGTCTCCTTTGGCAAAATGGAAACCCGCCCATGAACGATGCGCCACTCACTTCCCCCACGCTCGCCGACACCGTCGAACCCGCAGAACGATTACCACTGGGCGCACTGCTTGCGCTGGCCACCGCCGGGTTCATCACCGTACTGACCGAGGCGATGCCCGCCGGCCTGCTGCCGCAGATGAGCGCGGGGCTTGATGTCTCTCAGGCACTGATCGGGCAACTGGTCACGCTGTACGCCATCGGTTCGATGCTGGCGGCGATTCCCCTGACCATCGCCACCCGAGGCTGGCGTCGGCGCCCGCTTCTGCTGTCGGCCATTGGTGGGTTTGCCATTGCCAACAGCATCACTGCGCTGTCGGAGCTGTACTGGCTGACCCTGATTGCACGCTTGATCGCTGGCGTGTTCGCGGGGCTGCTGTGGGCTTTGCTGGCCGGGTATGCAAGCCGGATGGTCGCCCCTCACTTGCAAGGCCGGGCCATTACGGTGGCCATGCTCGGGGCGCCGCTTGCGCTGTCGCTGGGCATTCCGGCCGGCACCTTGCTGGGCACGGCGGTCGGCTGGCGCCTGAGCTTCGCGATCATGACAGGGCTGACCGTGCTGCTGGTGATCTGGGTACGTTGGCAAGTGCCGGATTTCGCCGGCGAGCGCGCCGGCAAACGCCTGCCACTGCATCAGGTGTTTACCTTGCCGGGCGTGCGATCCGTGTTGTTTGTGACCTTGTCCTACGTCGTCGCGCACAACCTTCTGTACACCTACATCGCGCCCTTTCTGGAGCCATCGGGACTTGGCGCAGAAATCGATCGAGTGTTGTTGGTGTTTGGCCTGGCGTCGGTACTGAGCCTGTGGATCGTCGGCAGCCTGATTGATCGCTGGCTGCGTCAGCTGGTACTGGTCAGCGCCACGCTGTTCCTGCTGTCGGCGATCACACTGGGCCTGTGGCGCGAATCGCCGGGCGTGATCTACACCGCCACCGCCGTCTGGGGCCTGGCGTTCGGCGCGATGCCCTCGCTGTTGCAGACGGCTCTGGCGAAAACCGCCAAGGAGGCTGCCGATACCGCGCAATCGATGCTGGTGACCCTGTGGAATGTCGGCATTGCCGGCGGTGGACTTGCAGGAGGCCTGTTGCTGAACAACCTGGGTGTCGGGACTTACCCGTGGATTGTCGCAGCTCTGTTGCTGCTGACCTTGTATGCGACCATCAACGCCCGAAGTCATGGCTTCCCGAACGCCGGATAGCGCGCACAAAAAAGCCCCGGATTTTCATCCGGGGCTCGGGTCTTGCGGCTCAGCCAGGCATCAGAAACGCTTGATGTCGGCTTCGGCTTCCAGCTGCTTGCGGTACGCCGCGAAGTCCTGCTGGCCCACGCGCGATGCGAGGAAGCGACGGTATTGCGCTTTCTCTTCATCGGTCGGAGCCGCCGCTTCGTTCACGCCGTTCAGGCGCACGATGGTCAGGCTGCCGTCCGCCAGCGTTACGCTGGTGAAGGTCGGCTTGTCCTTGGCAGCCGGTTTCGGCATGCGGAACAACGCTTGCAGTACGGCCGGATCAACGCCTTCCTGAGCGCGGTTCGCCGCTTCAGTGACTTTCCAGCTCTGACCGTCCACCGCCTTGTCCAGCGGGGTCTTGCCATCACGCAGACTGGCGATCAGTTGCTCCGCGCGGGTCTTGGCAGCTGCGCTGGCGTGCTCTTTGGTCAACTGGGCGCGAATGGCGGTAGCCACGCTTTCCAGCGGCAATTGAGCAGGCTTCAGGTGCTCCTTGGCGCGCAGCACGATCACGGTTTCCGGATCCAGCTCGATGGCGGTGCTGTTGGCACCCTCCTCCAGCACTTCGGTGCTGAACGCCGCAGTCACTACAGCACGGTTGGCTGCAACGCCTTCACCACCTTCACGGCCGAACGGCTTGGAGGTGTGCACGGTCAGTTTCAGATCCTGCGCCGGCTGTGCCAGGTCGGACGCTTCGAACGAAGAGTCTTCCAGTTGCTTGGTCGCTTCGACGAAACGCTGCTCGACCTGCTGGGTTTTCAGCTCGCGGGTCAGCTTGTCTTTCAGGCTGGCCAGCGTCGGCACTTCAGGCGCCTCGACACCCAGCAGCTTGATCAGGTGGAAACCGAAGTCGGTACGAACCGGCTCGGATACCTGATCCTTGTTCAACGAATACAGGGCTTTCTCGAAGGCTGGATCGTAAACGCCAGGACCGGCATAACCGAGGTCACCGCCGTTGTTGGCCGAACCCGGATCCTGCGAGAACTCCTTGGCCAGCGCTTCGAATTTCTCGCCCTTGGCCAGACGCGCCTGGACTTCTTCGATCTTCGCCTTGGCCTGGGCTTCGGTGGTCTTGTCGTTGACTTCGATCAGAATGTGCGCCGCACGACGCTGTTCCGACAGGTTGGCGATCTCTTTCTGATACGCCGCCTGCAGGTCTTCGTCCTTGACGGCGACCTGATCGAAGAACGAAGCCTTCTTCAGCTCCAGGTAATCGATGACCACTTGATCCGGGGTCATGAATTCCTTGGCGTGCTCGTCGTAGTAAGCCTTGACCTCATCATCGGTCAGCTTCACGGCGGAAGGGTCAGCCTTGATGTTCAGCGTGGCGAAGTCGCGGGTCTGTTTTTCCAGACGGGCGAAGGCCAGCACCTGAGCGTCGGTCACGAAACCGCTACCCGCCACACCGGCACGCAGTTGGCCGATCAGCATTTCCTGAGCCAGCATCTGGCGGAACTGCATGCGGCTGTAACCCAGTTGACGGATCACCTGATCGAAGCGGTCGGAGCTGAACTTGCCGTCGACCTGGAATTCAGGCGTCTGCAGGATCACTTGGTCCAGGGCCGCTTCGGAGAAAGCGAATTTCGATTTTTCTGCGCCTTGCAGCAGCAGTTTGCGGTCGATCAGACCTTTAAGGGCCGATTCGCGCAACATTTTTTCGTCCAGCAAGGAAGCGTCGAAATCCTTGCCCAGTTGTTGCATCAGCTGACGGCGTTGCATATCCACCGCCTGGCTCAGCTCGTTCTGGCTGATTTCTTCACCATTGACCTTGGCCGCCTCGTTCTTGTGAGTCGTGGCCTGGAAAATGGCGTCGAAACCGGTCAGAGCCATCAGTGCAACGATGACTCCGATAATGGTCTTGGCAATCCAGCCTTGTGAATTGTCCCTGATATTCTGCAGCATGCGTCCCCCAGAAACGGTTGAACTTCAAAATTAGGCAACCGTGGAGCGTGGGTAGAATCCGGATAGAAGAAAGGCGCATCCGAGGATGCGCCTTCTCGTAACTGGCGGAGCGGACAGGGCTCGAACCCTCGATCCCGGTTTGACAGGCAGCTATTCCAACCGCCTGCTCTACCGCTCCGCTGCCAGGTCAGGCATGACCCCGACCCGGATGGGTAAAAACCTGAATCAAACTTAGTTGACGGCTTCTTTCAGGGCTTTACCGGCTTTGAAACCTGGCTTTTTGGCTGCCGCGATTTCCAGAGTCTTGCCGGTCTGTGGGTTACGACCGATGCGAGCTGGACGATCAGTCACGGAGAAAGTACCGAAGCCAACCAGAACAACGGAGTCGCCAGCCTTGAGAGCGCCAGTGACGGATTCGATTACAGCGTCCAGCGCACGGCCAGCAGCAGCTTTCGGGATATCAGCGGATGCAGCGATAGCATCAATCAGTTCCGACTTGTTCACTCTAAGTCCCCTTATATCTATTTGAGTATGATTCTAAGTTTTTTGGTGAAAGCAAAAACGAGTGCTGAATGGCCTACAGACACTTAAGAGCCGCTTTATAACAAGGGCTCTAAAAAGCTGTCAAGGAAGCCCCCCAGGCAAAAGCGTATTAATGCGTGCTAATTCTTTCCTTAGAGTCAGACTCACGTTTTTCGTCCTTGGCAACTATCTCCGGAGCCACATCCGGCAAGGGCTCCGGCGCGTATTGCAGCGCAATTTGCAGGACCTCGTCAATCCATTTAACCGGTTTGATCTGCAGATCCTGCTTGATATTGTCAGGAATCTCCTTCAGATCACGCACGTTCTCTTCCGGAATAATCACTGTCTTGATTCCGCCACGGTGAGCGGCCAGCAGTTTTTCCTTCAGGCCGCCAATGGCGAGGACTTGACCACGCAGGGTGATCTCGCCGGTCATGGCGACATCGGCACGCACAGGAATACCCGTCAACGCCGACACCAGCGCAGTACACATGCCTACACCGGCGCTCGGACCGTCTTTCGGCGTAGCACCTTCCGGCATGTGGATGTGCGTGTCGCGCTTCTCGTGGAAGTCCAGGGGAATGCCCAGGCTCTTGGCACGGCTGCGCACCACGGTCAGGGCCGCAGTGATCGATTCGACCATTACGTCACCCAGCGAACCGGTCTTGATCAGTTGACCTTTACCCGGCACCACAGCGGCTTCGATGGTCAGCAGTTCGCCGCCCACCTGAGTCCAGGCCAGGCCGGTCACTTGACCGATCTGATCCTGCTGCTCGGCCAGACCGTAGCGGAACTTGCGAACGCCGAGGAAATGCTCCAGCAGATCAGCTGTCACTTTTACCGAGAAGCGTTTTTCCAGCGCGTGCTCTTTGACCGCCTTGCGGCAGACCTTGGCAATCTGCCGCTCGAGGCCACGCACACCGGCTTCGCGGGTGTAGTAACGGATGATGTCGCGGATCGCTTCTTCGTCGAATTCCAGCTCGCCCTTCTTCAGGCCGTTGGCTGCAATCTGCTTGGGCGACAGGTACTTGACCGCGATGTTGATCTTCTCGTCTTCGGTGTAGCCCGGCAGACGGATGACTTCCATCCGGTCCAGCAGCGCCGGCGGAATGTTCATCGAGTTCGAGGTGCACAGGAACATCACATCCGAGAGGTCGTAATCGACTTCCAGATAGTGGTCGTTGAAGTTGTGGTTCTGCTCGGGATCAAGCACTTCCAGCAACGCCGACGCCGGGTCGCCACGCATGTCGCTGCCCATTTTGTCGATTTCATCGAGCAGGAACAGCGGGTTGCGCACACCCACCTTTGTCATCTTTTGAATCAATCTTCCTGGCATCGAACCGATGTAAGTCCGACGGTGACCACGGATTTCCGCTTCGTCACGCACGCCACCGAGGGCCATGCGCACGAATTTTCGGTTGGTGGCATGGGCGATCGACTCGGCCAGCGAGGTTTTACCCACGCCCGGAGGACCGACCAGGCACAACACCGGGCCACGGATTTTCTTCACGCGTTTCTGCACGGCGAGGTATTCAAGGATGCGTTCCTTGACCTCTTCCAGGCCGTAGTGATCGGCGTCGAGAATGTCTTCGGCACGGGCCAGGTCCAGACGCACCTTGCTCTGGGCCTTCCACGGCACCTGAACCAGCCAGTCGATGTACGAGCGCACCACGGTGGCTTCGGCGGACATCGGCGACATCTGCTTGAGCTTGTTCAGCTCGGCGGTGGCTTTTGCGAGGGCATCTTTCGGCAGACCGGCAGCGTCGATGCGCTTTTTCAGGTCTTCGATTTCGTTGTGGCCTTCGTCGCTGTCGCCGAGTTCTTTCTGAATGGCCTTCATCTGCTCATTCAGGTAGTACTCGCGCTGACTGCGCTCCATTTGCTTTTTGACGCGGCCACGAATGCGTTTTTCGACTTGCAGCAGGTCGATCTCGGCGTCCAGCAGGGCCAGAACGTGCTCGACCCGGGCCGACAAATCGATGATTTCGAGGATCTCCTGCTTCTGCTCGATCTTAAGCGCCATGTGCGCGGCCATGGTATCCACCAGGCGGCCAGGCTCGTCGATGCTGTTGAGCGACGACAGGACTTCAGCCGGGACTTTCTTGCCCAGCTGCACATATTGTTCGAACTGCGACAGCAGGCTGCGCACGAATACTTCGGATTCGCGCTCGGCGGCGTCGACTTCGTCGATCAGCGACACTTCGGCACGGCAGTGGCCATCGACTTCGCTGAAGCGCTCGACAGCGCCACGCTGCTCGCCCTCGACTAGAACCTTGACGGTTCCGTCCGGCAGTTTCAGCAGTTGCAGAACAGTGGCGATGGTACCTACGCGATAGAGAGC